>NZ_CP051626.1:0-1389042 GCF_012844365.1 Brevibacterium sp. 'Marine' | reverse complement strand
GCAGCACACGCGTCGATTCCCGATTCGGTGAGAAGGATGTCGTAATGGTTCGTCCCCTGCACGTCGACGATGTCCATCCGCGGCCACTGACGAGCGAAGTCCTCGGTCGTCTCCGGCGGGTACAGTCCCGGCTCGGCGGCGACGAGGTCGCGTTCGGCGAAGAGGAAGACCACCTCGGCCTGGGAGTCATCACTGCCCATGACCGTATCCAGGGCTTCCCGGTAGGCGGAGCCGGTGTACATATCGGCCGAATCGGCCTGCATCGCCTCCACCGAGGTCGACGGCTGGAACGAGTGATCGTCCTTGGCCGCCAGATCGTAGACGAAGCTCTCGGTCGCCACGGTGTCGAGGCCGTCGACGAACGCGGGATGAGCGGCGAAGAACGCCAAGTACTCCTCCACACTGCCGAAGCTCATCGACAGCCGCTCAGCGGCCGGGCCGAGGACCGCGGCGATGAGGTCGTCGGTGTCGAGGTCCTCATCGTTGAGATCATCGACCAGGCCGTCACCATGGGGCTGCCCCACGGGCAGGGGAAGTCCCCCGTCGATGAGGACGGGTCCGCGGAATCGGCGGGCCGCCTCGGCGCCGGTCTCAAGGTTCTGCCCGTCCGCCGTTCCGGCCAGGGTCATCGCGACGAACCCGCCCATGGAATGCCCGACCAGGGTGACCGGGCCCTCCGGAGCGAAGGCATCGACGGCGGCGATGACATCCTGCGCATGGGCGGCCATCCCGAACGGGCCGGGCAGGGTACGGGAGTCGGCTCGTCCGCGCAGGTCGGGGCCGATGATGCGGACGCCGGGCAGGGCGGAGACGAGGCCCGCGAAGAAGAGATGGTTGGAGGTGATGCCGTGGATGACGCATACGGTGGGGACACGGCCGGGACCGCTCGCCACCGGCTCCCACACTCCCACGGACAGCTGTCCGCCGGGGACGTCCACGCGGTACCGGTTGTAATCGTGTGAGGACATCGTCCCTGATCCCTTCGCCGAAGTCTTGCCTCCAGTGTAGGACCTCACGGCAGTTCAGACGATGCGAACCCCGAGCCGCATCGACTCGGGATTCGCATCAGATCCGGCGCGATTGCGCGGATCACGGGGCCTCAGCCTTCGGGATCAGACCTCGAAGAGGCTCGTGACCGATCCGTCTTCGAAGACCTCGTGCACGGCACGGGCGATGAGCGGAGCGATCGAGAGCACGGTGAGCTTGTCGAAGATCTTGTCCTCGCTCAGCGGCAGAGTGTTCGTGACGATGACCTCTTCGGCCACGGAGTTCGACAGGCGTTCGACGGCCGGGCCGGAGAACACGGCGTGGGTGGACACGACGATGACGCCCTTGGCACCGGCTGCCATGCAGGCATCGGCGGCCTGGACGATGGTGCCGCCGGTGTCGATCATGTCGTCGACGAGCACGCAGGTGCGCCCCTCGACCTCACCGACGACGCGGTTGGCCTTGGTCTCGTTCGGTCGGGTGATGTCACGGGTCTTGTGGATGAAGGCCAGCGGCACTCCGCCCAGCGAGTTCGACCAGTTCTCGGCGACCTTGATGCGGCCGGCGTCCGGCGAGACCACGGCGAGGTCGCCCGGGTACTTGTCCTTGACGTAGCCGGCGAGGATCGGCATCGCGATGAGGTGGTCGACGGGGCCGTCGAAGTAGCCCTGGATCTGCGCGGTGTGCAGGTCGACGGTGATGATGCGGTCGGCGCCGGCGGTCTTGTACAGATCGGCGACGAGGCGGGCGGAGATCGGTTCGCGTCCGCGGTGTTTCTTGTCCTGCCTGGCGTACGGGAAGAACGGGGCGATGACGGTGATGCGCTTTGCCGAAGCACGCTTGAGCGCGTCGACCATGATCAGCTGCTCCATCAGCCATTCGTTGATGGGAGCGCAGTGGGACTGCAGGACGAAGACGTCGCTGCCGCGCACTGACTCGGAGTAGCGGACGTAGATCTCGCCGTTCGCGAAGTTGTAGATGTCGGTGGGGAGGAGTTCGGTCCCCAGATTCTCCGCGACTTGTTCGGCGAGTTCGGGATTCGCCCGACCGCTGACCAGGACGAGCTTCTTATCGCCCGCCGTCGTTATCTCATTCACTGATCCGTTCCCCTTCGGATGCGTTTTCGGCCGCCTGCGCTGCAGGCGTGCCGGGACGGTTTGTCTGGACCCAGCCCTCCAGGTTGCGCTGCGGGGCCACCGAGATGGCCAGCGCTCCTGCAGGGACATCCTTGCGCACCGTCGTGCTTGCACCCGAATAGGCGCCGTCGCCCACGGTGACAGGGGCGACATACATGTTGTCCGAGCCCATGCGTGCATGCTTGCCGATGACGGTGCGGTGCTTGTTGACGCCGTCGTAGTTGACGAACACCGAGGCGGCTCCGATGTTCGAGCCCTCTCCGATCTCCGCATCGCCGACGTAGGAGAGATGGGGCACCTTCGCACCCTTGCCGATGTCGGCGTTCTTCGTCTCCACGAAGGTGCCGATCTTTCCGGACTCGCCGAGTTTGGTGCCCGGGCGCAGGTAGGCGAACGGTCCGACGTTGGCTTCCGGGCCGACGACGGCGAGTTCGCCGTGGGTGCGCACGACCTGTGCGTTCTCCCCCACTTCGGTGTCCTTGAGCGTGGTGTCGGGGCCGACGACGGCACCGGCTCCGATGTCGGTGGCGCCCAGCAGCTGGGTGCCCGGCAGGATCGTCGCATCGGCGGCGATGGAGACATCGACGTCGATCCATGTGGTGTCGGGATCGATGATGGAGACTCCGGCACGCATGAACTTCTCGCACTGCCGGCGGTTGAGCTCTTTGCCGAGGTTCGCCAGCTGCACGCGGTCGTTCGCTCCCTCGACCTGCCACAGGTCGTCCGTGGCGGTGGCGGCGACGGACAGACCGGCCTGGCGGGAGAAGCCGATGACATCGGTGAGGTATTTCTCACCCTGCGCGTTGTCGGTGGTCAGAGAGGCCAGGCCCTGCCGCAGTGCGGAGGCGTCGAAGGCGTAGATTCCGGAGTTGATCTCACGGATGGCCCGTTCGGTCTCGCTCGCATCCTTCTGCTCGACGATGCTCAGCAGGGATCCGTTCGCATCGCGGACGATGCGGCCGTACCCGGTCGGGTCGTCCACCTCGGCGGACAGGACGGTCACGGCGTTGGCGTCGGATTCATGGATCTCGACGAGCCCGTTGATCGTCTCCGTGGTCAGCAGGGGCACATCGCCGTAGGTGACGACGACGGTTCCGCTGAGGTCCTCGGGCAGCTGTGTCAGTGCGCATTCGGTGGCCCGTCCGGTGCCCGGGACGTCATCCTGGTCGGCGATGAGCAGGCTCTGCTGGGAGGTGACGGAAAGGGAGTCGAGGTGGGCGACGAGCTGATCGCGTTCGTGGCGGACGACGACGATGAGATGGTCGGGAGAGGTTCCCGCCGCTGCGGCGACGGAGTGGTGGAGCAGGGAGCGTCCGCCGATGGGATGCATCACCTTGGGAAGAGCCGACTTCATTCGAGTGCCTTGGCCCGCTGCCAGAACGATGACGGCGGTCGGATGAGTCTGCGACATAGTTGAATCCTTCGCATGTCGGTTTGGGCCAGCTCCGCCCATAGGATTCGAACCTATACTGCACGGCTCCAAAGGCCGGCGTGCTGCCATTACACCAGGGCGGAACAGCGTGCACCAGTAGAGGGGCCCGCGCTCACGAGACACCATCATGCCACTACGATTAACTGTATGGAAATTCTACGCGAGATTCTGCTGACCCTGCATCTGCTGGGCATGGCCATCATCGTCGGCGGCTATTTCACCGTCGTCCGCTCCCCCAGAGTGATGCCGGGAATGCTGCACGGCGCCTATCTGCAGCTGATCACAGGTCTGCTGCTCATGGGCCTGGCCGAGATGGGCGATGACGACGTCAATCATATGAAGCTCGGCATCAAACTGGTCGTGGCGATCCTCGTCACCGTCTTCGCCTTCATCGGCAACAAGAAGCAGAAGGCCTTCGCCGCCTCTGCCCCTGCCGAAAGCGGGGCAGGCGTGAAGGTGGCGAACCCGTCGGCAACCATGGCTCACCTGGTGGTGGCCTTCGCGGTGATCAACGTCATCGTGGCCGTCTTCATCCACTGACCCTCCCCAATTGCTACCTGACGGCGGCTCAGCAACCTCGCGCGAGGTTGCTGAGCCGCCGTCAGGTAGTTCTGAGGGGCGTGGAGGTCGTGTCCGGGGCTGACGGTATCGTTGGGGGCGACATGACTGCTGCAGCTGAACACACGAACCATGCCGCCGGCGCCGACTCCCGGGCGGCCGAACTCCTCACCGGGCTCAACCCCAGGCAGCGCGAGGCCGTGATCCATACGGGATCCCCGCTGCTCATCGTCGCCGGGGCCGGATCGGGCAAGACGACCGTGCTCACCCGACGCATCGCCTACGCCCTGGCCACCGGTCGAGCCCATCCCGGCGAAGTCCTGGCGATCACGTTCACGAACAAGGCCGCCAAGGAGATGGCCGAACGCGTGTCCTCGATCGTCGGGCCCGCTTCCCGCGCCATGTGGGTCTCGACCTTCCACTCCTCGTGCGTGCGCATCCTCCGCCGCGAGGCGAAGGTGCTGGGCATGAAGTCGAATTTCACGATCTACGACGCCCAGGATGCGCAGCGGCTCGTTGCCCAGATCCTGAAGGAGCTCGGACTCGACACGAAGAAGTACGCTCCGCGGGCGATCCTGCACCGGATCTCGAACCTCAAGAACGAACTGCAGACCCCCGATGACTTCATCCCGCGGCCCAACAATCCCGCCGACGAGGTGCTCGCCGACGTCTTCAAGCGCTACACCTCCCGCCTGCGGCTGGCCAATGCCTTCGACTTCGACGACCTCATCGCAGAGACCGTCCATCTCTTCGGCGCCTTCCCCGAGGTGGCCGATTCCTACCGCCGTCGGTTCCGCCACATCCTCGTCGACGAGTACCAGGACACGAACCCGGCACAGTACGCCCTGATCAAGGCCCTCGCCGGTGACGGTGCGGGAGGTCCGACGGGAGCCGAACTCACCGTCGTCGGCGACGCCGACCAGTCGATCTATGCCTTCCGCGGCGCCACGGTGCGCAATATCGTCGAATTCGAGAAGGACTTCCCGAACGCGGACACCATTCTCTTGGAACAGAACTACCGGTCGACGCAGAACATCCTCGACGCCGCCAACGCCGTGATCGCGAACAACGACGACCGTCGGGAGAAGAAGCTGTGGACCTCGGAGGGCTCCGGCGAACAGATCGTCGGCTGGGTGGCCGAGAACGAACAGGGTGAAGCCCGGTTCATCGTCGACCGCATCGATGACCTCATCGATGAAGAGAAGTACACCTACGGAGACTTCGCGGTCTTCTATCGCACCAACGCACAGTCACGCGCCATCGAAGACGCACTGGTCCGCTCCGGAATCCCGTACAAGGTCGTCGGCGGCACCCGCTTCTACGAGCGCAAGGAGATCAAGGACGCCCTCGCTTATCTGCGCGTCGTCGCCAACCCCGATGACGACGTCAACCTGCGCCGCATCCTCAATGTGCCCAAACGCTCCATCGGCGACCGCACCGAGGGCATCATCGCCGACTTCGCCGACCGAGAGAACATCAGCTTCTATACCGCCCTGGGCCGCCTCGACGAGATTCCGCATCTGAGTTCGCGCGCCCTGACGTCGGTGCAGAAGTTCTACGACCTCATGCAGGATCTGCGCTCCACCGCCGAGTCCTCCCCGCTCTCCCGCGTCATCGAGGCGATCCTCGAACAGTCCGGATACCTCGAATCCCTGCAGAAGAGCACCGACCCGCAGGACGAATCCCGAGTCGACAACCTCGCCGAGCTCGTCGCCGTGGCCGAGGACTTCGTCGCCACTCGCGAAGCCGCCGCGGTCGCCGAACCGGACACCCCGGATGACAGCGACACAGACAACGGCGCCGAGGCGACCGCCGAAGATCCGACCGCTGCAGAGACCGAAACCCCCGCCGAGGCGGTCGATCCCGACCTCGATGACGCCGGTTCCGCTGACGCCTCCACCGCCCCAGGCGTCGGCGCGGCGGCCATCGATCAGTTCCTCGAGCAGGTGGCTCTGGCCTCGGATACGGATCAGATCCCCGATGCCGAACTCGGCCAGGTCACGCTGATGACTCTGCACACGGCCAAGGGCTTGGAGTTCCCGGTGGTCTTTCTCACCGGGCTCGAAGACGGAGGATTCCCGCATTCGCGTTCCTTTGAGAATCCGCAGGAGCTGTCGGAAGAACGACGTCTGGCCTATGTCGGGCTCACCCGAGCTCGGCAGCGGCTGCTCGTCACTCGCGCCGAAACACGGAGCATGTGGGGTCAGCCTCAGTACAATCCGCCGAGCCGGTTCCTCTCCGAGATCCCGGAGAACCTCATCAACTGGGAGAACACGGGAAGCTTCTCCGGTGGCTTCGTGTCCGGAGGCTTCGGCTCCGGTGGTTACGGTTCCAGTGGATTCGCCTCCGGCGGCTATTCCGGCGGTTTCGGGTCGTCGCGGTCGTCCGGCGGCAGTTCCCGCTCACGCTCGAGTGCGAGTTCATCGACACCGGTCGCCGGATTCCCCAACCGGATCCGCCCCAACCGCGAGGTCATCTCCGTCGAGGTCGGTGAGAAAGTCTCACACGAGTCCTTCGGGCTCGGCACCGTCACCGAGGTCAATGGCGTCGGAGACAAGACCGTGGCCGTCGTCGACTTCGGCTCGGCCGGATCGAAGCGGCTGCTGCTGCGCTACGCCCCGATCGACAAACTCAGCTGAGCCGACCGCTTCGGTGGACGCACGGTCCGGCACCGTGCCGCGAATAGAGAGAGCGCCGAGGAGAACTCACGTTCTCCTCGGCGCTCATCCATGCCGGACGCGGCTATGGCTCAAAGATCATTCGTTGCCCAATTTGCCATCGGCACCTTCGCGACCCTGGTTGATCTGGTCTTCGAATTTTCCGCCGGTGGCGTTGTTGGCGGCGTCAGCAGCCTTGTCCAGGCCCTGGTCGCTGATCTCTTCACCCTTATCGCTATTCAGGGCGTCCTTGGCTTTGTTCGTAAGATCGTCGAGTCCCATGCTGTCTCCTTTCATCGGAAAAGGTTCTGAGCGAACCTCTGACGCCACTCACCTTGCCATTGTTACCGGCGTGGCAACACCTGCGCGTCGCAGTTCTCAGCGAATGCACATAAAGAATGTCGCCGAGACCGAATCATCAGCGGGTCAATGGCACGAGGAACGCCAGCACGACCAGCAGTCCGGCGAACAGCAGACAGGTGGCGATGTCAACGGTCTTCGACCGGTTCGTCCACACATCGGTCCACGGCGGCGGCATCGCCCGGAACCCGGCGAGCCCGGCGGGGACGACCGCGAGGACGACAGCACCGAGGCGGAAGTCGACGATGGAGCACGCCGCTGCCGCGGCGACGCCCAGAAGACAGCCGAGCAGCACCCAATCACGCCTGGTGGGATGCGCGTACCGCCGTTTCCAATAGATCCATCGTTTCGAGATCGGCCCTCTCCCCCGCCGTGCATGGCGGGGATGAGGCCGTTTCATCTCAGTGGAAGAAATGGCGGCTCCCGGTCAGGTACATCGTGACTCCGGCCGCCTCCGCAGCCGCGATGACCTCATCGTCGCGGATCGATCCGCCCGGCTGCACCACGGCGGTGACTCCTGCATCGATGAGGATCTGCAGACCGTCGGGGAACGGGAAGAACGCGTCCGAGGCAGCGACCGCTCCCGTGGCGCGTTCGGCTCCGGCACGTTCGACGGCGAGTTTGGCCGAATCGACGCGGTTGACCTGACCCATTCCCACACCCACCGAGGCACCGCCCTTGGCGAGCAGGATCGCGTTCGACTTCACGGCCCGCCCGGCCTTCCAGGCGAATTCGAGGTCCGCGAGGACCTCGGGTGAGGCTGCCGGACCGGCGGCCAGGGTCCAGTTCTCGACGGAGTCGCCGTCGGCTTGGAAAGCGTCACGGTCCTGGACGAGGAATCCACCGCTGATCGGCTTGACTTCGGCTGTGGGCACATCGATGTCGCCGAGTTCGAGCAGTCGCAGGTTCTTCTTCGTCGCAAGTACCTCTAGCGCCTCGGCGCTGAACGACGGAGCCGCCAGGCATTCTGTGAAGATCGGCTTGATCGAGGCGGCCAGTTCGGCGTCGACCTCCCGGTTCGTGGCGATGACACCGCCGTAGGCCGACAGCGGATCGCATTCGTGGGCGGCCTTGTGCGCCGCGGCTGCGGTCTCACCGACGGCGAGTCCGCAGGGATTCGCGTGCTTGATGATGGCCACGGCCGGCTGGTCGAAATCGAACGCGGCGCGGATTGCGGCATCGGTGTCCGTGTAGTTGTTGTACGACATCGCCTTGCCGCCGAGCAGTCTCGCCCCCGCGATTCCCACGGTTCCATCCGAGTAGACGGCCGCCGCCTGGTGCGGGTTCTCTCCGTACCGCAGGTCGGCGATCTTCTCCCCGGTGAGACCGGCGAATGCGGCCTTCTCATCGGTGGCGAGCTGCGCGGCGAACCAGGAGGCGACCGCCGCGTCGTAGGCCGCGGTGTGGGCGAAGGCGCGGGCGGCGAAGGTGCGACGGGCCTCAAGGTCGAAGCCGTGACCGGCAGCAGCGTCGAGAACGGCCGAATAGTCGGCCGGATCGGTCACGACGGTGACCGTGGGATGGTTCTTCGCTGCCGCACGCACCATCGAGGGGCCGCCGATGTCGATCTGTTCGATGCAGTCATCGAAGCCGGCTCCGCTGGCGACGGTGTCGGCGAACGGGTAGAGGTTGACGACGACGAGGTCGAAGGGTTCGATCTCGAGCTCGGACAGCTGCTCGAGATGCTCGGGCTTGCGGGAGTCAGCGAGGATGCCGGCGTGGACGCGGGGGTGCAGGGTCTTGACTCGTCCTTCGAGGCATTCGGGGAACCCGGTGAGCTCTTCGACCTTCGTCACCGCGGCTCCCGCCTCGGCGATCTTCGCAGCCGTGGATCCGGTCGACACGATCTGGACTCCGGCTGCGTGGAGACCGCGAGCCAGCTCCTCCAGCCCGGTCTTGTCGTAGACGCTGATCAGCGCTCTCTTGATCGCGCGGGTTCCTGTCACAGATCCTCCTCGAGGTTCGGTTGCCGGTCGGTTCTTCTCACGGCGGGGTCAGTGGGCGGTCATCGCCGAGGCGACATATCCGCGGACATGTCGACCGTCGACGACGAGGTCGGTATGGGCCAGGTGTGCGAGCAGGCGCACGAGTTCGTCGCGTTCACGGGCTTTGATGTTCTCGTGCACGGTCTCCTCGGTGTCGTCATCGCCGATGGGCACCGCGTACTGGGTGATGATCGGTCCGGTGTCGACTCCTGCGTCGACGAGGTGGATGGTTCCTCCGGTCAGCTTCACCCCGTGGGCGAGCGCGTCGCGGACTCCGTGAGCGCCCGGGAACGATGGCAGCAGCGCCGGGTGGGTGTTGATGATCCGGGATGGGAAGGCGTCGACGAAGACGGGACCGAGGATGCGCATGAATCCGGCGGAGATCACCCAGTCGGGGGCAAGCTCGGCCACCGTGTCCTTCAGTGCCCGGTTCCATTCGTCACGGTCGGCGAAGTCCTTGGGTCGGACGACGAATGTGGGAATCGCATGCCGTTCTGCCCGCTGCAGGACCCCGGCGGTGGTCGAGTCGGCTCCGATGGCGACGATATCGACTCCGCGGGTCCCATCGGCGAATGCGTCGATGACGGACTGCGTGAGGGTACCGGATCCTGATGCCAGAAGAACGATGCGCACCCGCACAGTCTAACGTCTGCAATACGTGGACGATGCCCGGCGGTCACCGTGCGGACACGGGCTGCCGAGGCATTTGTCAGTCGACTGTGAGAAACTGATCCGGTGACGTCACCGCAGAATACCGAAGAGAAGAAGGCGCCGACTCCCGAAGAGGAGGCACAGGCCGCACCCGCACGGCATGGACTGGTCCTGATACTGCTGATCCTCGCCTCGGTGCTGACGTTCACGTATCAGCTGCCGTTCAAGCTCGCCGCCATCGGCTTCGCCGTCGCCGCGGTCGTGTGGTCGGTGAAGTACATCGTCGCCGTCGTCAGGGCCAAGCAGCGCCGGAACATGTCCTTAGGCATCCTCGGCGGTCTGCTCAGCATCTATCTCATCTTCTCCACGATGTCCTCGGTCATCCTCTGGCCGGTGCAGTCGAAGTACGAAGAATGCCTGCGCGATGCGATCACCCAGCAGGCCCAGATCTCGTGCACGAGCGACTATCAGTCCGGCCTGGGCGACTGGTTCAAGCAGATCACCGGCCAGGACCTCGATCTGCCCGGCACCAACTGATCCACGGGGCCCGGACTCGATCCTTCAGTGCTGGCCTTCAGCGCTGTTCCCCTCACCGAGGATGCCCTCGACTCACGCTTGACCCCTCACCGAGGCGGCATTCCCGTCTATCGCGGTTCGTCGTCGCTGACGACGCTGTCGACCGGCTCCGGCCCATCCTCGCCGAATGCCTCTGATCTGTCTGCCTCGTCGAAGGCATCCTCGTCGTCGTCTCCATCCTCGTCGTCATCGGCGGAATCCGAGTCGACGGCGTGCAGACCGGAGAGTCTGATCAAGAGGAGTCCGACGGTCATGCCCGCACCGATCCATCCCGTGATCGCCGGTGCCGACGTCAGTGCCGAGGGTCCGAACCCGGACAGACCCAGTGGGCCCATGGCTCCGCCGGCGAACAGGGCGAGGACCTCGAAGGTGACGAACAGTATCCCGATCGCGATTCCCAGTCCGGTCCACGACTGCTCGGCGATGTCGCGGGCTCGGTCGCGGCCGAGGATGACGCACAGCAGGCCGAGCAGCACAAGGAGTCCCGGTGCGGCCGCCGTCCACGCCGGATAGTCCCCGCTCAGCAGCTGCAGCACGTGCACATCGGGCACCGGAGCAGAGGTCGAGGTGAATGCCGAGCTCGTCCCGGCCCCACCGATGCCCACTCCCGTCCCGGCGGTCCATGACACGGCTGAGTAGATGATGCTCGGAGCGAAGAGCGCCTGGACGACGATGAGGCCGATGCCGGCGGCGACCGGTGAGCTGTAGACCTGCAGAGTATCGGCGACGTCGCTCCAGCGGATCGCGATTCCGACGAGGAGCACGATCACGCCGAGTGCCACGGTTGCCCACAGCAGACGGCGGACGAGTCGGACGGCGACGTTCCAAGTCTCATCGGCGATCATGGACAGTCCGGGAATGTCACCGATTCCGCGGACCCGAATGAGTGCCCAGGCCACAGCCGTGAGGAGGAAGAGGACGAGCCGGAGGAATCCGAATGGCGTCACCGTGGCCTGCCCGACCAGGATCGCCAGCACCAGCAGAGGACCCGTGTAGGCCACGACGTAGGTGCCCAGAGCCGTTCCCATGAGTGCCCACCATCCGCCGGGGTCGTCCTCGCTCTCGGTCGGACTGTCCGCTGCCGTGCCGCGGGCGACTCGTTTGGCGCCCGCCGCCACCAGCAGCCACAGGCCGAGGGTCACGAGACTCGGTGCGAGTGAGAAGTCGAATCCGAGGGTCGAGACGCTCAGCCCTGACACCGTCGCCCACAGTGCGAACGCCCATTCGGGAATCGCCGAGTAGGGCAGCTGCGAGCCGAGTCCGATGATCCAGAAGACGGTGGCGATGACGAATCCTGCGGGCACGACGATGAGATCGATCTTCACGACTTCCATGAGGACCGCGAGGATCGTCCGACGGTAGGGCTGAGGGTGTGGAGAAGTGTGCATCAGGACCATTTTCGCTTAACCCGTCTCGGCTTCCCGGTATTGACCACGCGATTCCCTGTTCCGGGAAGTACAATTGCGCCAGGACAGGCTTGTACACGCAAAGGATGACCCCACGATGAGCAACGGGAACGATCACCCCAATTTCCCGCCACCACCCAGCGAGCCTCCGGAGACCGGCGGACCGAAGCCTGAGTCGGAGCCGCCGACGGACGAGGACCTTCCGGATTCGACCTCCGGCGACACCCCCTCGGCGTCCGATGGTCCGACTCAGTCCGGCAGCGGCGCCTCGGTGCCCGATGACCAGGCACCTCCACTGGGATCCCCGACCGGCGATACGCCGTCACGTCCCACCGTCGCCCCTGCCTCTCCACAACAGAGCCAGCCACCGCAGTACTCGGGTCCCGGAGCCCAGAACGATGAGCCCTTCGGCCCCGGTCCGCAGGGCGGAGCGAATGGCCCGCACGGCCCACAGGCGGGCCCCTACCCCGGTGCCCCGTCTCCCGGTGGCCCGGCACAGAGTGGGCAGGTCCCGAACAACCAGGACCAGACCCCGCAGCAGCCGAACGGCGGTTACCCCGGTGCCCGGCCGCAGGACGGGCAGCAGCCAGGCGGCCAACAGTCGGGCGGCCAGTACTCGAATGCGGCTTATCCGGGAGCGCAGAATCAGCCCCCGTACCCCGGCGCCCAGAACCAGCCGGGTCCGTACAACTCCGCCCAGAACCAGTCCGGGCAGTATCAGACGGGGTCGGGTCCGAACGCCCAACAGACAGGGTCCGGCCCGTCCCAGGGGATACCGCAGCCGGCTCCGGCCCCGGGCTTCGCCGGCGGGCAGAGCACTGCCACGCGGGCCGAGAATCGCCCCGAGAAGAAGAAGGGCAAGCTTCCCCTCTTCATCACTCTCGGCGCGGTCGCACTCGTCATCATCCTCGTCCTCGTCGGGTTCTTCGTCATCGGCAGCGTGAACAAGAACAAGTACGGACCCGACAAGGTCGCCGAAGACTACGTCGAAGCCCTGAACAAGGGTGACTTCGCGGCCGCAGAGAAGATCGCACCCTCCGCACGCCCGGAGGGCACGAACCTCGACCTGCTGCAGAAGGAATTCACCGATTCCTCCTCGGCGAAGATCGAGAAAGCCAAGGTGGAATCGTCGAAGACAGACGGAGACAAGGGAACCGTCGTCGTCTCCTACGAGCTCGACGGCAGCCCCTACAATGTCGAGCTCTCCGCGACGAAGGACGGCAAGCAGGACCTGTTCTTCGACAAGTGGACGATGGAGGGCCCCGACCTCAACGTCATCTCTCTCGATATTCCCGCCGCCGACGGTCTTTCCGTCAACGGCGAGGACTACAAAGCGAAGTCGGGCACCACCTCGTTCGCCGTCTACCCCGGTAGCTACGACTTCACGATCCCGAAGAGCAAATGGATCTCAGAGGCGTCCGATACGGCCAAGGTGAACTTCCCGAAGGCCTTCGCTCCCGGTGGACAGCCGAATACGGGTCAGGTGTCACCCACCACCCTCAACCTCGATCTGTCCCCGACCGGCGCCTTCGACAAGGAAGTTCAGAAACAGGTCGAGAAGGAGCTCAAGAAGTGCTTCGACAACAAGAGCATCGAGCCGAAGTGCGACTTCATCAAGTACGACCCGACCGAGATTCCCGTCGGCGGTTCGGACAAGAAGCTCGATGATCTGGCGAAGAAGAACACCGCCGACTGGAATATGAAGGAGATGCCGAAGGTCAAGGCGAGCTTCGGCACCGGAGACACGAGCACCGGCTCGTTCTTCACCGAGGAGCCCGGCAAGTTCGACTTCTCCGTCGACGGCAAGAGGGCCGGATCCTCGTACTTCTCCAACGGCAACTCCCTGTCGGTGTCCGGAAGCGTGAAGATCGACGGAGACAAGCTCTCAGTCGAATTCTTCGACTTCTGATCCCGGAGTCCGCCGCCTCGGTGCCGTGCGCCTCCCCAAGGTGAGGCATCACCGTCACCGAGGCGGCACCTGAGACACAGCGGGCCTGTGACGACCGTTCCCCGGTCGTCACAGGCCCGCTGTCGTCGTTCTCTCAGCCCACCACCGACCGTGTCGGCAGCTCGAGTCCGGCCGCGGCCTCGAACCAGGCGCCGGCGGCCATGACGAGTTCGTCGGCGAACCGCCGTCCGGCGATCTGCACACCGATGGTCCGACTGTCATCCATGAACCCGGCCAGCACCGTTGCCGCCGGCTGTTCGGACATGTTGAACGGCATGGTGAACCCGATATGGCCCATCGGTTCGTGCACCTGCGGGTACGGCATGGGCTGCTCGGCCGGGAATGCCGCATCCGGAGCCGTCGGAGAGATCACCAGGTCGAATTCGGCTGTGGCGGTGATCGTCCGACGCCGGATCTCCTGAACACTGTGATAGCAGCGCATCAGCTCGACTCCGCTGGTGTCGGCCCCGTCCTGAGCCCACTGTCGGATATAGGGCAGGATGAGCGCCTGTTCGTCGACGGGCAGCGCCTTGAGGTCGGCCCACGATCGCACCCGCCAGAACAGGTCCATGTCATGGAGCAGATCATCGTCGATGAACGGATCGAGCGTGACGATTTCGGCTCCGGCAGCGGAGAACCTCTCGGCCGCCTCGGTGACGGCAGAACGCACCTGTGCATCGGCGGCGACGCCGCACCCGGCGTCGAGCTGGACACCGATGCGCAGTCCCTGCGGATCGAACGTCGCAGTCGACTCCCTGCCCGGCAGAGATTGCGCGTCATCGGAGGCGAAGCGCGGAAGCCGCGAATAGTCGCGATCGTCAGGGGCGGAGATGATGTCCATGGCGGCTTTGACATCGGCCGTCGTCCGCGCGAGCGGTCCTGCACACCTGCCCAGATAGGGGGCGTCGAGCGGGACTCGACCGAAGCTGGGTTTGAGTCCGGCCAGACCGAGCCAGGTGCACGGCAGGCGGATGGACCCGCCGATGTCGGAGCCGATGTGGATGGGTCCGTATCCGGCCGCCGCTGCGGCTCCGGCGCCGGCGCTCGACCCTCCGGTCGTCAGGTTCGGGTCAAGGGGCGAGCGGGTGATTCCGTGCAGAGAGGACACACCTGAGGAGAGCATTCCCCAGTCGGGCATCGTGGTCGATCCGAGGATGACGGCGCCGGCTTCTTCGAGGCGCTGGGTGATCGGCGCGTCGTGGTCGGCCACCGGAATCTCCGCCCACGCATGGCCGCTGGGCAGCGGGACTCCGCGGCGTGCGATGTTCTCTTTGATCGTCACGGGAACCCCGTCGAGGTCGCTCAGCGGGCGGCCCTCACGCCAACGGGCGGCGCTGGCCGCGGCGGCGTCTCGGGAGCGGT
Source organism: Brevibacterium sp. 'Marine' (assembly GCF_012844365.1). Classification (NCBI taxonomy): domain Bacteria; kingdom Bacillati; phylum Actinomycetota; class Actinomycetes; order Micrococcales; family Brevibacteriaceae; genus Brevibacterium; species Brevibacterium sp. 'Marine'. Next base: position 1,373,984 of record NZ_CP051626.1, on the reverse strand, counting down.
CGTCGTCGCGGTGGAACAGCGCATTGATGGTCGGTTCGCAGTCGTTCATGCGGTCGACGACCGCGGAGTGCACATCGAGCGGGTCGAAGTCCCCGCCGGCGAAACCGGCCGCCAGTTCGGCCGCACTGTGGTCGGCAAGCGTTGTGGTCATGTGCTGCCCTTTCTCTCGATGGTTCGTCGCTGCTCGCATGCGCCCAACCCGCTATCCGGCGGCGAGCGCCTCGGCCAAGCTCGGCGTGGCGGCGATGAGGCTCCGTGTGTACTCCTCCTGCGGGTTCGCGTAGATGTCCTCCGTGGCCCCCGATTCGACGATCTGCCCGGCCCTCATGACGATGACGTCGGAGCACAGGTGTTTGACGACGCCGAGGTCGTGGGAGACGAAGAGGAGGGTCAGCGCGTACTCGTCGACTAGGTCGGTGAGCAGGTTGAGCACCTGCGCACGCACCGAGACGTCGAGGGCGGAGACCGGTTCGTCTGCGACGAGGATCTGCGGTTTGGTCACCAGTGCGCGGGCGATCGAGATGCGCTGCCTCTGCCCGCCCGAGAACTGGTGCGGGTACCGGCGCAGGGAGTCCGCTTCGAGGTCGACGGCTGTGATCATCTCCTCGACCCGTGCGTCCCGTTCGTCCTTGTCGATACCCGCAGCGATGAGCGGTTCAGCGACGATATCGGCGATGCGCATTCGCGGGTCGAGCGAGGCGAACGGATCCTGGAACACGATCTGCAGGTTCTCGCGCAGGCGACGCAGAGCCTGAGAGCTCGCGGCTTCGACCCGGATGTCACCGACGCGCACATGCCCGGTGGTCGGTCGGTCGAGACCGGAGAGGATGTTCAGCAGAGTCGACTTCCCCGACCCCGACTCGCCCACGATGCCCAGCCGGGCCCCGGCCGAGACGCTGAAGTCGATCCCGTCCAGAGCGGTGACGTCCGATCGTCTGCGGCCGAAGAGTCCGCGTCCGCGGAAGACCCGGGTGACGTCCGAGACGTCGATGAGCGGCGCCGATTCCCGCACCGAGGCGGTCCCGTTGTCGTCCCGCACCGAGGCGGTCCGGTCGTCGTCCCGCACCGAGGCGGTCCCGTCCACGGAATCCCCCGGCTCCACCAGCTCTGCCGACGACTCTGCCGCATCAAGCCGCGGACCCGAGTAGGTGAGCGCGGTTTTGAGCGTGAAGAGCCGACCGCGGTCGTCGGTGGCATCAAGGTCGGAGGACGCCAGGAGCCCGCGCGTGTATTCGTGCTGGGGTGCGGTGAAGATCTGGTCGACGCTGCCGGTCTCGACGATGCGGCCGCGGTACATAACGATGACCCGATCGCAGATTCCGGCGACGACGGCGAGGTCGTGGGTGATGAACAGCAGCCCCGCCTCGACGGCCGAGACCCTTTCGGCGATGAGGTCGAGCATCCTCTTCTGCACCGTGACGTCGAGGGCGGTGGTGGGTTCGTCGCAGATGAGCAGCCTCGGCGAATTGGCCAGGGCGATCGCGAGCATGACGCGTTGCCGCTGCCCGCCCGACATCTGGTGCGGGTAGGCGAACCGGGCACTGTCCGGGTCGGGCATGTGGACGTCGTAGAGCAGTTCGCGCACACGTGCCGGGATCTGCGCTCGGGGCACCTTGCCGTGGATGCGCAGCACTTCGGCGATCTGATCGCCGATGCGCATGAGCGGATTGAGGGCGCTCATGGGTTCCTGGAACACCATGGACACGATGTCCGAGCGCAGCCCGGCCAGGGTCTTCTCGTTCGCCTCGAGCAGGTTCCCGGAGTGCCCCTGCAGGTGCACCTGGCCGCGGGCGTGCAGCTCTTCTGGCAGCAGACCCATCACGGATTGGGCGGTCAGCGATTTCCCCGACCCGGATTCGCCGATGAGTCCGACCCGCTCGCCCGGCGCCAGGCTGAGGCTGACATCGTGGAGCACCGGTGTTTGTGTTCCGGCGGGGGTGATGGTGAGGTCGCGGACCTCGAGCAGGTTCTCAGGCACCTCGAGCCTCCATCTTCGGATCGAACCGGTCACGCAGACCATCGCCCAAGAGGTTGAATCCGAGCACGGCGAGCGCAATGAACACGCCCGGCCACAACGCGAGTTCGGGGTGAGTGGACAGGTACTGCTGGGACTCCTGCAGCATCCGGCCCCACGACGGCGTCGGAGCCTGGGTGCCGAGTCCGAGGAAGGACAGCCCCGCCTCGGCGAGGACCGAGATCGCGAACGCCACGGATGCTTGAACGATGACCATTCCGGCGATGTTCGGCAGCACATGGACGACGGCGATGGCCGGGATCCGACGGTTCGACGCTCGTGCGGCCCGCACGTATTCGGTGCCCAGGACCTGCAGCGTCCCGGACCTCGCGACTCGAGCGAACCCGGGGATCGCGGCGATGCCGACGGCGACCATCGCCGGGCCCGTCCCCGGCGAGTAGACGGCGGCGAAGATGATCGCCAGCAGCAGGGCCGGGAAGGCCAGCAGGATGTCGTTGGCGCGCATGATCACCGCGTCGATCCACATCCCCCACGGCTGCTTCGCGAAGAGGGCGGAGATGATTCCGATCGGGGTGCCGATGAGCAGGGCGATGCCGACGGCGACGACGCCGACGAGCAGCGTAATCCGTGCCCCGACCATCACCCAGGTCAGCGTGTCCCGGCCGAAGGTGTCGGTGCCGAGCGGATGGGCGGGGCTGCCGTTCTGCAGCCGGGCGGCGGGGTCGATCGCGTTCGCATCGTACGGAGTCCACACGAAGGAGACGAGGGCGAGTGCGACGATGAGCACGACAAGGCCCGCACCGATGACCATCGATGCGTTCATCCGCCGCCCGCCCTTGCGGGACCGGGCCGAGCCGCCGTTCGCCGAGGCGGTCGCGGCGGTCGCGTTGGGATCGACGGGATCGACATGGTCGCGGGGACTCTGGGCACCGCTCGGGGTCGGGTTCATGCGGCGTTCCTGATCCGGGGATCGACGATGGGCACGAGGATGTCGACGATGAGGTTGATGATGAGCACGAGCAGGACGAGGACCATGACGATACCCTGGACCGCCACAAGGTCGCGGTTGGCCACGGCGCGGACGAGCTCGGATCCGATTCCGGGCAGAACGAAGATCTGTTCGATGATCACGGCTCCGACCAGCAGGGTAGCCAGCTGGACTCCGGCGACGGTGATGACGGGGATCGCCGCATTGCGCAGCCCGTGGACGAACAGTGCCTTCGTCCGGGTCAGTCCCTTCGCACGGGCAGTGCGGATATAGTCCTCCCGCATCACGTCGAGGACGGCCGAGCGAACATAGCGGGTGAGGATCGCCGCCTGCACGAGCGTCAGCGACACGACCGGCAGGACCAGACGAAGCAGGAAGCCGCCGAGGCCCTCGATCGGAGCCATCCAGCCTTGGGACGGGAACCACCCGAGGGTCAGCGAGAAGATGATGACGAGGATGATCGCGGCCAGGAAGTTCGGAATTGCGATGCCGACCTGGCTGAGGCCTGAGATCGTCACACCGATCCAGTTGCGCTGCTCGAGGGCGGCGAAGGTGCCCAACGGAACAGCGATGACGATGGACAGCACAATGGCGGCGATGACGAGGATCGCGGTCACTTGGACGCTGCCTACGATGACGGGGGTGATCTCGGCACCGGTGACGTAGGAGGTGCCGAAGTCTCCGGTGAGCATTCCTCCCGTCCAGTCGAAGTACCGGATGAGCGGTGGCCGATCGAGCCCGTACTGTGCTTCCAGCGCCGCCACTGCGTCCGGGGTGGCGTTCGTCCCGAGCGCCACCTGTGCCGCATTGCCCGGCAGCAGACTCATCAGGGCGAAGACCACCACCGAGGCGACGAGGAGGGACAGTGCGAACTGGACTGCACGGTTGATTGCGTAGGTGAGCATCGACGTGTGCGGTCAGGCCCAGCTGAGGTCGGCGATCTTGAACGCGTCGGAGACGCGGTTGGCGGGTATTCCCTCGACGCCGGACTTGGCGATGACGAGGTTCGGGAACAGGAACAGGAAGTCCGAGGCGGCATCCTCGGTGATCGTCCTGGCGATCTCCTTCATCCCCGAGATGTATTCCTCTTCGGTGCCGGTGTCGGCCTTCTCCGCGAGCTTCGTGATCGTCGAATCGTCGTAGCCGATGTAGTAGTCCTTCGAGAACACGGTGAGGATGTCGCGTGGTTCTGCGTGGTTGATCACGGACATGTCGTAATCGTGTTCGGTGAACGTCTTGTCCAACCACACGGCAGGGAACTCCTGCGTCTCGGTCTTCGCCTTCAGCCCGACCTCATCGAGCTGGGCGGAGACGATTTCGGAGATCGCTTTCGCGTACGGCAGGTTCGGCACGGTGAAGGCGAACTCCTCACCCTTGATCCCGGCCTCGTCGACGAGCTGCTTGGCTTTCTTCGGGTCGTACTTCCACTCTCCGGTGAGGTCTTCGTAGTACGGGTCGGTCGGGGGCACCATCGAGCCGATGAGCTCGCCGTAGCCTGCCCACGCCGTGTCGAGGACCGCCTTGCGGTCGATCGCATACATCACGGCTTCACGGGCCTTTTTGTCTTCGAAGATGCCTTCGGCGTTGTTCATCGACAGCACGACTTCGCCGTTGGTGGTGCCGGAGACGATCTGATAGTCGTCGCTCTGGAACTCTCCGGCCAGTTCGGGCGCCTGGAGGTTGGAGACGAGGTCGATCTCTCCTGACTTCAGAGCGTTCGAGGCCGAGACCGCATCCTTGAAGTATTTGAACTGGACCGAGTTCAGGGACGGCTTCTCGCCCCAGTAGTCGTCGCGGGCGGTGAAGTCGATGGACTGTCCGCGCGTGAATTCCTCGATCGCAAAGGGGCCGGTGCCGATGGCTTCGTTCGCCAGGTCGTCGGTTCCCTCGGTGTCGAAGACGGCACCGACGAGACTGGTGAGGTTGAACAGCCAGGTGTTCGACGGCCTTTTGAGCTCGATCGTGACGGTGGAATCGTCCGGTGTCTCGATGGACTCGACGATATCCATCTTCGACTTCAGCGCATTCTTCCAGTCGTTCTGCACTCGTTCATAGGAGTACTTCACGTCTTCGCTGGTGAAGTCCGCACCATTGGAGAACTTCACACCTTCCTGGAGTTCGAAGGTGTAGGTCTTGCGATCATCGGACAGCGACCAGTCCTTGGCCAGGGCGGGCTGGATCTCCCCCTCGCCGTCCAGGCGGACGAGCGATTCGTAGACGTTCTCCATCAGCGCTTCGGGAATCGCGACTCCAGAGGTGGAGGTGAAGTCGAGGTTGACCGGTTCGGCGGTGAAGGCGATCGTCATCGAGTCCTTCTTCTGCGCATCGCCTCCGCTGTCGGAGGCGCCGGCCGAACAGCCTGTGATCAGCAGACTCGTGGCGGCCGCTGCCGCCACCCATGTCATGATGCGCGGAGTCTTCATTGTTCTCCTCGATTTCGCCGACCACGAAGAAGGTCGTTCGCCAACACTCAAGCATCGTCAGTGTATCCGAAGTTCTCAGCTGCTGAGGCGGTTGCGTTCAGATGCTGGGCGTCGTGGGCGAGCGATTCAGAGATTCGGCTCCTCGGCGAGAATCGCGGCCAGGGCGTCGAAGGCGAATCGGCGGTGGGAACGTGAGTTCTTCTCCTCAGCACTCATCTCGGCGGCACTGAGCTCAGAGCCGTCAGGGACGAAGATCGGGTCGTAGCCGAAGCCGTTCTCACCCTTGGGTGCGGTGGCCAGCCGTCCGGGCATGACTCCCTCGGCGGTGAACTCGCGACCGTCGGCGGTCACAGCGGCAGCCGCGCAGCGGAACTGCGCTGCGCGGTGTTCGGCCGCGATATCGCCCAGCTGGGCGAGCAGGAGTTCGAGGTTCGCGCGGTCGTCGCCGTGTCGGCCGGCCCAGCGAGCGGAGAAGATCCCCGGTGCGCCGCCGAGCACGTCGACGCTGATTCCGGAATCGTCGGCGATGGCGGTGTGTCCTGTCGCGGCGGCCGCGGCACGGGCCTTGATGAGCGCGTTCTCCGTGAACGTGACGCCGGTTTCGGCGACATCGCGAAGTCCCGCCTCGGCGGCGGTGAGCACCTGGGTGTCAGCGCCGAGGACTGGCCCGAGGATGGTCAGCAGCTCTCGCTTCTTGCCCTCATTGTGAGTGGCGAGGACGAAGGTCGTCATCCGGCGAGCACATCGGACTGCATGCGGGTGAGTTCGGTGCACCCGTGGCCGGCGAGGTCGAGCAGTTTGCCGAGTTCGTCGCGGTCGAACGGTGCTCCCTCGGCCGTGCCTTGGACTTCGATGAACTTGCCGGACCCCGTCATGACCACATTCATATCCGTTTCGGCTCGCGAGTCCTCGACGTACGGCAGGTCGAGGAGGGGCTGTCCGTCGATGATGCCGACGCTCACGGCCGCGACCGAGTCGATGAGCGGCTGGTGGGCAGCAGGGATGAGCCCGGTCGAGCGTCCTTTGTCGATGGCCTTCGCCAGCGCGACGTAAGCGCCGGTGATCGAGGCGGTGCGGGTACCGCCGTCGGCTTGGAGGACATCGCAGTCGAGGACGAGGGTGTTCTCCCCGAGCTTGTCCATGTCGATGACCGCCCGCAGGCTGCGGCCGATGAGGCGCGAGATCTCGTGAGTGCGTCCACCCTGCTTGCCCTTGACCGACTCGCGGGTGCTGCGGGAGTCGGTGGCGCGCGGAAGCATGGCGTATTCGGCGGTGACCCAGCCGCGCCCTTGGCCCTTGAGCCAACGCGGCACGCCTTCAGTCAGCGAGGCCGCGCAGAGGACGCGGGTGTTGCCGAACTCCACGAGCGCGGACCCTTCGGCGGTGTTGATCCAGTCCGGGGTGATCCGGACGTCACGGAGTTCGTCTGCTGCACGGCCGTCTGCTCGCACTGTCTGCCTCTTTCGTCTCGATGGTGGTGGCTGCTGGTCGTCGCCGATTCACACGGTCCAGGTGGCTCCGGGTTTCGCCAGCTCGATGGGTCCACGGTACTCCCCGGCCGCCTCACCGCGCACGATGGAGCAGTCGGTCCAGATCGGGATGTGGGTGAGCACGAGCGCGGATGCCTCGGCATTCTGCGCCACACGTCCGGCGCGCTTGCCTGTGAGATGGATGCCGCGCGCCGTGTCGCGGTCTTCCTGGAAAGCGGCTTCGCAGAGGAAGAGGTCCGCACCCTTGGCCGCCTCGACGAGGTTCTCGCACTCATCGCTGTCACCGGAATACGTGATGACTTTGCCGACCGCGTCCGTGATCCGCAGGGCGTAGGCCTCCACCGGGTGGTCGACGAGGAAGGATTCGATCGTCAGCGATCCGATCTGATGTCGACTGCCGTGGTCGATATCGGTGAACTCGAAGGCGTGGTCGAAGTCCGAGTCGTCTCCCCCATTGGCGACCGGGGACTTGCCGGGATCCGTGTAATAGGCCCGGAAGAGGCGCTCCTTCGCGCCGGCCGGAGCGAACACCGGAGTGCGGGTGCGGATCGTTCCGGTGTCGGAGATGTCGCCGTTGAAGTACTTCGGGTCGAAGCAGTGTTTGACGTAGAGGCCGGTCATATCCATGCAGTGATCCGGGTGGAGGTGGCTGAGCACGATGCCGGAGAGGCGATCGGTGTCGATCGTCTCCTGCAGAGGGCTGAGTGCACCGGACCCGAGGTCGAGGATGATGCGAGTGGGTGTGTCCTCATCGGTCTCGATGAGGTAGCAGCTGGCGAGGGCGCCGCGCCCCGGGAAGGAACCCGCGGTGCCGATAGCGGTGAGTCTCATATCTCGTCATCCCCCTGCATCTGGTTGAGCAGGGCCGTTGTCAATCGGTCCTGAATCCACGTCAGGAAGTCGTACAGGGTCAGGGTGAGGTCTTCGGACTCGGAGAGGTCCTCACGGTGGGCGTACTTCTCCTCCTGTGCCTCCTCGGTATCGATCTCGAGGCGCACGGCGAGGACGAGTCGCAGATCGTTGAGTCCCTTCATCCAGGCGAGCACCTCGTCGCGGGTCAGGGAGATGTCGTTGCCCTTGCTCAGTCCCAGCAGCACGATGCGCACATTGTGTGCCTTGGCCTGTTTGAGGTCGAACTCGGTGAGGCGGCGGAACTCCGCCGAACGTTCGTCATCATCGGGATCGACGTCGGGCAGCAGTCGCAGCAGTGCCGGGTCCTCCGGGCGCGGCCGGTCGACGAGTCCGAGCCGGGCTTCCCAGTTCTCCGAGTCCGGGCGGTCGTCATCGCTGTCACCGTCTTCGGCCAGCAGGGCCGCGAGATCGGTGAACACGGTGAGCATGAGCGAGCGTTCGTTGTCCTGCAGTGTGAGGACGACGTCGTCCCCTCGTGCGTCGATAGCGGCCATGTGTCAGTCGGATCCTGAATCGGGTTGGCACGCGGCCCACAGGCCGTACTCGTGCATCGCTTGGGTGTCTCGTTCCATGGCTTCACGACCTCCGCTGGCAACCACGGAGCGCCCGTTCTCATGGACTTCGAGCATGAGTGAGTGGGCCTTCTCCTCGGAGTAGCCGAAGTAGGTCTGGAACACGAAACTGACATAGCTCATGAGGTTGACCGGGTCGTTGAAGACCACTGTCCTCCAGGGCTTGGCCAGATCCTCGGCGGGTCGGACGTCGACCTCCGGCTCCAGGACTGGTGTCGTTGGATTGCTCACGTTTCCACCATACGGCAGAACACTGACACTGTCGTGACGTAAGATCGCGCCTATGAGTGATCTCACACGGACCGATTCGACGGCTTTCTTCACGGATCAGTACGAATTGACGATGGTGCAGGCGGCCCTCGAATCCGGTGCCGCCCACCGCAAGAGCCTCTTCGAGGTGTTCGGCCGCAGTCTTCCCGCAGGTCGCCGCTACGGTGTCGTCGCCGGTACCGGCCGGATCCTCGAGATGATCCGCGACTTCCGCTTCGACGATGCCGAACTCTCGTTCCTCAGCAGGGAGAACATCGTCGATTCGCGCACCATCGACTGGTTGGCCGACTATCGGTTCTCCGGCAATATCCGCGGCTATGCCGAAGGGGAGATCTATTTCCCCGGCTCACCGCTGCTCACGATCGAATCGACATTCGCCGAGGGTGTCATCCTCGAGACGCTCATCCTGTCGGCGATGAACTATGACTGTGCAGTCGCCTCGGCGGCGTCCCGCATGGCTCAGGCGGCCGGCGATCGACCCTGCGCGGAGATGGGCGGGCGGCGGACGAACGAGCATGCGGCCGTGGCTGCGGCTCGGGCCGCTGTCATCGGCGGTTTCGCCTCGACGTCGAACCTGGCCGCCGGCCTCCAGTACGGACTGCGGACGATCGGCACCTCGGCTCACTCGTTCACGCTCCTCCATGATTCCGAGCGAGAGGCCTTCGCCGCCCAGCTGAAGTCGCTGGGCACCGAGACGACTCTGCTCCTGGACACCTACGACGTCGAGGAGGCGCTGGCCACGGCGATCGAACTGGCCGGGCCGAACCTCGGCGGCGTGCGCATCGATTCCGGTGACCTCATCGAACAGGCCAGCGAGGTTCGTGAGAGCTTGGACCGTCTCGGTGCCCGCGACACGACGATCACCGTCACGAGCGATCTCGATGAGTACGCAATCGCTGCACTGGCCGCCTCCCCCGTCGACTCCTACGGAGTCGGCACACGAGTGGTCACCGGTTCAGGCGCCCCCGCCGCCGGGCTGGTGTACAAGCTCGTGGCCCGCGCCGATGAGGCAGGCGAGTGGACCTCGGTGGCCAAACACTCCTCCGGCAAGCCCTCACGCGGCGGACACAAAGAGGCGCTGCGCCTCATCGACGGTCCGATCGCGGTCGAGGAGGCCGTCGGCATTCCGAGCCTGCCCGATGACCTCGGTGACGGTCGTCGGCTCAGCGTCGATCTCGTCGTCGACGGAGAGGTCGATGAGTCGTTCACCGGTGCGGCAGGCGTGAAGAAGGCCTGCGCCCGACATGATGAGTCGTTGGCGGAGCTGCCGCGTTCGGCCAGGCGCCTGCAGGACGGCGAGCCCGCCATCCCGACAGTGTTCTATTCAGCCTGATCCGGACCCGGCCCACCGCGAATCGATGAAGCCGCCGAGGCAGACGCACTGTCTGCCTCGGCGGCTTCATCGGTCCCATGCCGACCGGGCTTCCCCCGCCGGCAGCCGGTGTCACTTTTTGCCGATGAACCAGCCCTGCAGCTTCTTGATCCGAGCCTGGATCTGCTCCCGTGTGGCTTGAGCGACGGCCGGTCCCCCGCATGCCTTGCGCAGCTCGACGTGGACGTTCTGGTGAGGTGTGCCGGTGCGTCTGGACCAGGCGCCGACGAGGCTCTGAAGCTGGTTGCGCTCTTCCTTCATCGCGCGGTGCTCGAGTTCGCTCGTCTCCACCTCGGGTGCCGGAGGGGCCGCCGCAGTCTTGCGCTTCGCCTGCCGTGCCTGCTGAGTGCTCAGCAGCTCACGCACCTGATCGGGTTCGAGCAGACCCGGAATGCCGATGAAGTCGAGTTCGTCCTCGGAGCCGATGGCTCCGCCGGTGCCGAATTCGCCGCCGTCGTAGAGGACGCGGTCGAACAGTGCCTCAGCACCGAGCGCTTCGAAGGATCCCAGCTGGTCCGACGAGGCGCCTTCGTTCCGATTCGCCTGCTCCATGGCCTGCTCGTCGAAGACGACGACATCGTTCTCGTCCTCGTTCTTCGGGCGATCGAGGGCATGGTCGCGTTCGGCTTCCATCGAGTTCGCCAGGGCCAGCAGCACGGGCACCGAGGGCAGGAACACCGAGGCGGTCTCGCCGCGTTTGCGGGCACGTACGAAACGGCCGATCGCCTGGGCGAAGAACAGCGGCGTCGACGAGGAGGTCGCATAGACGCCGACACACAGTCGGGGAACGTCGACGCCTTCGGAGACCATCCGCACGGCGACCATCCATCGGTCGGTGGAGTTCTGGAACTGCTCGATCCGCTCCGAGGCTCCTGCTTCGTCGGACAGAACCACAGTCGGTTTCTCTCCGGTGATCTCGTGTAGGCGCTTCGCGTAGGCTCGGGCGGCCTCCTGGTCGGTGGCGATGACGAGACCGCCGGCATCGTGGACGGTGCGCCGGACTTCGGTCAGTCGGATATCGGCGGCCTTGAGGACCGCCGGGATCCAGTCGCCCTTCGGATCGAGGGCCGTGCGCCAGGCCTGCGAGTTGATGTCCTTCGTCGTCTCCTCGCCGAGGACGTGCGACATCTCGTCGCCGGCCTTGGTCCGCCAGCTCATGGCGCCGGCGTAGGCGAGGAAGAGGACGGGGCGGACGACGGAGTCTTTGAGCGCACGACCGTAGCCGTAGGAGTAGTCCGCCACCGAGGTGCGGATGCCGTTCTCGTCGGGAGCGTAGGTGACGAACGGGATCGGTGAGGTGTCCGACCGGAACGGGGTTCCGGTCAGGGACAGTCGGCGGACCGCGGGGCCGAAGGCCTCCCGCACGGCATCGCCCCACGACAGGGCGTCACCTCCGTGGTGGACCTCGTCGAGGATGACCAGAGTGCGGCCGGCGGCCGTCCGGTTGTGGTGGAGCACGGGTTTGGCAGCGACCTGCGCGTAGGTCAGAGCCACGCCGTGGTAGCCGGGCGCGTGTTTGCCCTGGGAGTTCTTGAAGTGCGGGTCGAGCTTGATGCCCACGCGTGCCGCCGAATCGGCCCACTGCACCTTGAGGTGTTCGGTGGGAGCGACGACTGTGACACGGTTGACGACTCTTTGGGCCAGCAGTTCGGCAGCCAGCCGCAGAGCGAAGGTGGTCTTACCTGCTCCTGGGGTCGCGACCGCGAGGAAGTCCTTGGGCTGCTTCTCGAAGTAGAGTTCGAGAGCCTCCGCCTGCCAGGCACGCAGCTTTCCCGCCGTTCCCCACGCCGCGCGCTCGGGGAATGCCGGTGGAAGCTGTTCTGCCGCGGAGGTCCCTGGTGCTGTTGGGAGACGATCCGCGGACATCTACTCCTGCGGTCCTTCGGACATCGTCTCGTAGATCTCTTTGCACTTGGGGCAGATCGGGAACCGCTCGGGGTCGCGCGTGGGCACCCACACTTTTCCGCACAAGGCGATCAGCGGAGTCCCGGTCACCATGGACTCCATGATCTTGTCCTTGGGCGCGTAGTGGCTGAAGCGCTCGTGGTCGCCGGGCTCGACTAGCTGCTCGGACTGCTCGCGCTCGATCGTTGCTGAACCGCCTGAAGCTGGAATGGTCATGGCTCCATTGTAGTTCCCTAGAATGAGACTCATGGACCAGGCCTACGACGATTCCCTCACAGAACGTTACCGCGAGCTCAGCGACGACATCGCTGCGGCGGTCGCCGTGGTCTCCGCTACCCGCGGCAGTGCCATGCATGCGATCACCGTCGATTCGTTTCTCGACGTGTCGTACGATCCCCCGACAATGGCGGTGAGCGTCTATTCCGGCTCTCGGATGATGGAGACTCTGGAGACGAGTTCTCACTTCGCGATCTCGCTGCTCAACTCTGACCAGCGCGACATCTCCGAACGCTTGGGGGCTTCGGGCCAGCCGCTGTACGGGTCGCTCAAAGGCATCGACACCTTTCCCGCCCCGCAGGCCGGGCAGCCGGTGCTCACCGAGGCGATCGCCTGGTTCGAACTCGAACTCACCGAGGTGCTCGAGGTCGCAACGCACAATCTCGTCGTCGGTGAAGTGGTCTCCATGGGTGCGGGTGCCGATGCGGGAACGTCCCGTCCCCTGCTGCGCTGGCGCAAAGGCTACGGGACGATCGGGAAACGCTGACCGGGCCGACGGACGGGGCGTACTCCCGCCGGCGAGGCCTCGTCCTACTGACAGAATTGGAGCAGTTCGGTTCGACTGCGCACGGCCGATACGACAGAGGCCCTGCTCAGGACCATCGTGCTTCTCTTGGAAGCGCAACCGTCCTGAGCAGGGCCTGTCAGGTGGGTCAGTCGATCACACGACTCCCTGAGCGAGCATGGCCTCGGAGACGCGGATGAAGCCTGCGATGTTGGCGCCGGCGACGTAGTCTCCGGGCGAACCGAATTCGTCGGCAGCGGCGGCACAGCTGTCATGGACATCGCCCATGATCTCGGCCAGGCGGGCCTCGGTGAAGTCGAAGTCCCACGAGTCGCGGCTGGCGTTCTGCTGCATTTCGAGAGCACTCGTGGCGACGCCGCCGGCGTTCGCGGCCTTGCCGGGAGCGAAGAGCACGCCGGCATCGGAGAAGATCTTCACGGCTTCCGGAGTGCAGGGCATGTTCGCACCTTCGGCGAGGGCGATGACGCCGTTCTTGACGAGCGTCGCTGCCGATGCTCCATCGAGCTCGTTCTGAGTCGCACATGGCAGTGCGACGTCGACCTCGACGTCCCAGACGTTGCCGCCGTCGTGGTAGCTCGCGCGACCCCCGCGCTGCTCCACGTATTCGGAGATGCGTCCCCGCTGTTCGAACTTGATGCGCTTGACGAGTTCGATGTCGATTCCGTCCGGGTCATGGATGAAGCCGGCCGAGTCGGACATCGTGATGACGGTGCCGCCGAAGGCCGTGACCTTCTCTGCTGCGAACACCGCGACATTTCCGGATCCGGAGATCGAGACGGTGCGGCCGTCGATGTTCTTCTTCGCGGCGGCGAGCATGTCCTTGAGGAAGTACACAACGCCGAAGCCGGTGGCTTCGGTGCGGACCATGGATCCGCCGTAGGACAGCCCCTTGCCGGTGAGCACACCTGCTTCGTAGGAGTTCGTCATGCGCTTGTATTGGCCGAAGAGGTAGCCGATCTCCCGACCACCGACGCCGATGTCCCCTGCGGGCACATCGCGATATTCACCGATGTGACGGTACAGCTCGGTCATGAACGACTGGCAGAACCGCATGACTTCGCGGTCGCTGCGGCCCTTCGGGTCGAAGTCAGATCCGCCTTTGCCGCCGCCGATGGGCAGGCCGGTGATGGCGTTCTTGAAGATCTGCTCGAAACCGAGGAACTTGACGATGCCGAGGTTCACCGAGGGGTGGAACCGCAGTCCGCCCTTGTAGGGACCGAGAGCCGAGTTGAACTGCACGCGGAAAGCGCGGTTGATCTGCACGACTCCGGAGTCATCGATCCAGGGAACCCGGAAGATGATCTGGCGTTCGGGCTCGCAGAGCCGCTCGAGCGCGGAGAGTTCCAGGTATTCGGGGTGCTTGTCCACGACGGGGCCCAGGGAATAGAGAACTTCCTGTACCGCTTGGTGAAACTCCGACTCTCCAGGATTACGCTGGAGCACTGTGTCGAAGATTGGCTGCAGTGATGGATGTAGACTCATGCGCACAAACCTACCGTGACCCGTATAACAACACTCCAAGCGACCAGATATTGGACAGCGTTGTCCGGCCACTTCAAGTGGGATATAAGTCATCCTCGCAGTTCCAGGGCCACTGAACAGGAAAGAATGGACACAAGGCACGTGGACATCTCGGAGATCTGGCCGCCGTTCGCACTTCATCTGCGATCGGGCAATATGGAACTCTCACCCGTAAAAGAGGCCGATATTCCGGAACTCGCACAGATCGCGCGAGGCGGAGTGAAACGTAATGGAATCGAAGCCTTCACCCCTATTGCTACCTGACGGCGGCGCAGCAACCCCGCGCCAGGTAGCCCGGCCCCCATCAGGTAGCAATAAGCCCGACCAACGCACCCACACGCGAATACACACAACACACCCGATCGTGAATACAGGAAAGGCCCTGCCCCTGACCCGAAGATCAGAAGCAGAGCCTCCCCACTAAAAAATTATTGCGGCAGTCACTTACTCTCCCACAACCACCAAGTTGCAGTACCATCAGCGCGAATGGGCTTAGCTACCGGGATCGGAACGGTTAACCGGGCGTTTCCCCACCACTATCACCACCGCAAAACCACACAGACCACACTCACCCAAACCCATGTTCGGGTGGTAGTGGTCCAAGAACCGCACAGCGAACGCGAACACCAAAAACAATGTCATGCGCACCCCACAAGGGCGCATTCTCTCATCACAACTAGAAAAGATTACTCACAGAAACACTCTCTCGCACACACCAACCCCACTTGGAATGGTTGGTGAGTGATCGGTGTATTAGTACCAGTCAACTCCACACATTGCTGTGCTTCCATACCCGGCCTATCAACCCCATCATCTATAGGACACCTCCCCTGACAAAAGTCAGTTGGAAATCTCATCTCGGAGCCGGCTTCCCGCTTAGATGCTTTCAGCGGTTATCCATCCCGAACGTAGCCAACCAGCCATGCTCCTGGCGGAACAACTGGCACACCAGAGGTTCGTCCGTCCCGGTCCTCTCGTACTAAGGACAGACCTCCACAAATTTCCTACGCACGCAGCGGATAGGGACCGAACTGTCTCACGACGTTCTAAACCCAGCTCGCGTACCGCTTTAATGGGCGAACAGCCCAACCCTTGGGACCGACTCCAGCCCCAGGATGCGACGAGCCGACATCGAGGTGCCAAACCATGCCGTCGATATGGACTCTTGGGCAAGATCAGCCTGTTATCCCCGAGGTACCTTTTATCCGTTGAGCGACCACGCTTCCACAAGCCATGGCCGGGTCACTAGTCCCAGCTTTCGCTCCTGCTCGACACGTCCGTCTCACAGTCAAGCTCCCTTGTGCACTTACACTCGACACCTGATTGCCAACCAGGCTGAGGGAACCTTTGGGCGCCTCCGTTACTCTTTAGGAGGCAACCGCCCCAGTTAAACTACCCATCAGGCACTGTCCCTGAACCCGATCAGGGTCCGAAGTTAAGGAATCCACTATGGTCAGAGTGGTATTTCACCGATCGACTCCACCCCAACTAGCGTCAGGGCTTCACAGTCTTCCACCTATCCTACACAAACCACACCAACAGAATCCCAATACCAAACTATAGTGAAGGTCTCGGGGTCTTTCCGTCCTGCTGCGCGTAACGAGCATCTTTACTCGTAATGCAATTTCGCCGAGTTCGTGGTTGAGACAGCAGAGAAGTCGTTACGCCATTCGTGCAGGTCGGAACTTACCCGACAAGGAATTTCGCTACCTTAGGATGGTTATAGTTACCACCGCCGTTTACTGGGGCTTAAATTCTCCGCTTCACCCTTACGGGTTAACAGGTCCTCTTAACCTTCCAGCACCGGGCAGGCGTCAGTCCGTATACATCGACTTACATCTTCGCACGGACCTGTGTTTTTAATAAACAGTCGCTTCTCTCTGGCCTCTGCGACCACCACCAGCACATCCCCAAGCAAGTTGGGTTCACCGGGATGGTCCCCCTTCTCCCGAAGTTACGGGGGCATTTTGCCGAGTTCCTTAACCACGATTCTCTCGATCACCTTAGTATTCTCTACTCGACCACCTGTGTCGGTTATAGGGTACGGGCAACACACACCCTCACGTCGATGCTTTTCTCGGCAGCAGAGGATCACCAGATCACCCCACCAATGTGGGGCGCCCATCAGCTCTCACACACTTGTGGGGACGGATTTACCTACCCCCACGTGCTACAACCTTAGACCGTGACTACCATCGCACGGCCTGGCTACCTTTCTGCGTCACACCTCACGCTTACCGACTCCACACTCAGGTCCCACCCGCAACCCCAACATCAAGTCCGAAGACTCAAAGGAGGAATTGGATGGTTAGTCTCATGTGTTTTGGTACTGTCGGTTGTGTGTCGGTACCAGAATATCAACTGGTTGTCCATCGACTACGCCTGTCGGCCTCGCCTTAGGTCCCGACTTACCCAGGGCGGATTAGCCTAGCCCTGGAACCCTTGGTCATCCGGTGGACGGGTTTCTCACCCGTCTTTCGCTACTCATGCCTGCATTCTCACTCGAATCGCCTCCACCACTCGTTCACACGGCGACTTCACCGGCAACTCGACGCTCCCCTACCCAACACCACACCATTACGGCGTCCGTGGTGCTGCCACAACTTCGGCGGTGTACTTAGCCCCGCTACATTATCGGCGCTCAATCACTTGACCAGTGAGCTATTACGCACTCTTTCAAGGATGGCTGCTTCTAAGCCAACCTCCTGGTTGTCTTCGCAACTGAACATCCTTTCCCACTGAGCACACGCTTAGGGGCCTTAGTTGATGGTCTGGGCTGTTTCCCTCTCGACAATGAAGCTTATCCCCCACTGTCTCACTGCCACGCTGAACCTTGACTGGCATTCGGAGTTTAGTTGACGTCAGTAACCCGGTAGGGCCCATCAGCCATCCAGTAGCTCTACCTCCAGCAAGAACCACGCAACGCTGCACCTAAATGCATTTCGGGGAGAACCAGCTATCACAGAGTTTGATTGGCCTTTCACCCCTAACCACAGGTCATCCCCTCCATTTTCAACTGAAGTGGGTGCGGGCCTCCACGCGCTCTTACACACGCTTCACCCTGCCCATGGCTAGATCACTCCGCTTCGGGTCTAGGACACGCGACTCAATTCGCCCTATTCGGACTCGCTTTCGCTACGGCTACCCCACACGGGTTAACCTCGCCACGCACCGCTAACTCGCAGGCTCATTCTTCAAAAGGCACGCCATCACAGTCATCAAGATACTGCTCTGACGGATTGTAAGCACATGGTTTCAGGTACTCTTTCACTCCCCTCCCGGGGTACTTTTCACCATTCCCTCACGGTACTCATTCCGCTATCGGTCATCAGGAAGTATTTAGCCTTACCAGGTGGTCCTGGCAGATTCACACGAAATTCCACGAGTTCCGTGCTACTCGGGCAACGCACACACCACGACAGGTCAATGTTTCGTCTACGGGACTCTCACCCACTCCGGTCCTGTTTCCCACCAGGTTCGACTACACCAACCACGCTCGCGGACCAGTCATGCTGAACCGGACCATGCACACCCCACAACACCCTGACAGCAACACCAGCACGCTTGACACTGACAAGGTTTAGGCTCATCCAGTTTCGCTCGCCACTACTCCCGGAATCATTGTTATTTTCTCTTCCTGCGGGTACTGAGATGTTTCACTTCCCCGCGTTCCCTCCACATGCCCTATATATTCAGACACGGGTCACCACCCTCACGAGTGGCGGGGTTTCCCCATTCGGAGACCCTCGGATCAACGCCTGTTTATCGGCTCCCCGAGGCTTATCGCAGATTTCCACGTCCTTCATCGGCTCCTGATGCCAAGGCATCCACCATGCGCTCTTACACACTCACCCAACCCCCTTTCAGGAATTGGCTTCGTGTGCGCGAAAAATTGTTTCATTCACCTTCACTAGATGATGACAAGAAAAATCACATTACATAAACAACACAAAAATTGTGTTGTTTGATGCTCGCGTCCACTATACGATTCTCAAACCACTACCAAACACCGGCCACCACACAACACCATTTCGCTGCTGTTTGGCCGTCGGGTTGGTCCTGTTGGTTGAAACCACACCCACACACACTGTGTGGGGTTTGTGATTCCAGGACCCAATAACGTGTTCGTCCTAGCCCACCCGATCACCACCGTCGTCATGGCACACAGGCCACACCACGCTGGAAGGTATGAGCGAAAGAAGTGATGTTCCACCCTTGAGCTCCCAACCAGATGACGCATTCGGTCACTGCGTTGGGGTTCTGATGTGTGCTCCTTAGAAAGGAGGTGATCCAGCCGCACCTTCCGGTACGGCTACCTTGTTACGACTTAGTCCCAATCACCAGTCCCACCTTAGACGGCCCCCTCCCACAAGGGGTTGGGACACCGGCTTCGGGTGTTACCGACTTTCGTGACTTGACGGGCGGTGTGTACAAGGCCCGGGAACGTATTCACCGCAGCGTTGCTGATCTGCGATTACTAGCGACTCCGACTTCACGTAGTCGAATTGCAGACTACGATCCGAACTGAGACTGGCTTTAAGGGATTCGCTCACCCTCACGGGTTCGCCTCTCTCTGTACCAGCCATTGTAGCATGCGTGAAGCCCAAGACATAAAGGGCATGATGATTTGACGTCATCCCCACCTTCCTCCGAGTTGACCCCGGCAGTCTCCTATGAGTTCCCACCATCACGTGCTGGCAACATAGAACGAGGGTTGCGCTCGTTGCGGGACTTAACCCAACATCTCACGACACGAGCTGACGACAACCATGCACCACCTGTACACCAGCTCCAAAGAGAAGAACTGTTTCCAGAACGGTCCAGTGTATGTCAAGCCTTGGTAAGGTTCTTCGCGTTGCATCGAATTAATCCGCATGCTCCGCCGCTTGTGCGGGCCCCCGTCAATTCCTTTGAGTTTTAGCCTTGCGACCGTACTCCCCAGGCGGGGCACTTAATGCGTTAGCTACGGCGCGGAGAACGTGGAATGTCCCCCACACCTAGTGCCCAACGTTTACGGCATGGACTACCAGGGTATCTAATCCTGTTCGCTCCCCATGCTTTCGCTCCTCAGTGTCAGTTACAGCCCAGAGTCCCGCCTTCGCCACCGGTGTTCCTCCTGATATCTGCGCATTTCACCGCTACACCAGGAATTCCAGACTCCCCTACTGCACTCTAGTCAGCCCGTACCCACTGCACGCGCAACGTTAAGCGTTGCGTTTCCACAGCAGACGTGACCAACCACCTACGAGCTCTTTACGCCCAATAATTCCGGACAACGCTCGTACCCTACGTATTACCGCGGCTGCTGGCACGTAGTTAGCCGGTACTTCTTCTGCAGGTACCGTCACCTTACGGCTTCTTCCCTGCTGAAAGCGGTTTACAACCCGAAGGCCGTCATCCCGCACGCTGCGTCGCTGCATCAGGGTTTCCCCCATTGTGCAATATTCCCCACTGCTGCCTCCCGTAGGAGTCTGGGCCGTGTCTCAGTCCCAGTGTGGCCGGTCGCCCTCTCAGGCCGGCTACCCGTCGTCGCCTTGGTAGGCCATTACCCCACCAACAAGCTGATAGGCCGCGAGCCCATCCCCGATCGAAAAACTTTCCACCAACCCTCATGCGAGGGATGGTCGTATCCGGTATTAGACCCAGTTTCCCAGGCTTATCCCGAAATCAGGGGCAGGTTACTCACGTGTTACTCACCCGTTCGCCACTCATCCACCAGGTGCAAGCACCCGGCTTCAGCGTTCGACTTGCATGTGTTAAGCACGCAGCCAGCGTTCGTCCTGAGCCAGGATCAAACTCTCCATAAAAAACTTTATGTAACGAATGAATCCCAGCAAGACAGCCAACCCCTCACGGGGTGAGAAGGTTGACCCATAAAATTACTGACCAAACACACCATCCACCCCACACAGCAGGAGGTTCGGCGAAGAACCACCCACCAGGGGCGAACCAATGTTTGGCCAGGTGATTGTCTTACCAGAAAATAAATTGTTCTGGCATCACAACTTGTTCAAACAAACACGCTATTGGATTCTCAAACCACAAACACACACCCATCACCACACCACACAAAAAGACAGTGTGTTCACTGGGGGTATCAGTTTCTGTTTGCACTTTTCGTCTTGCGACTCGCTGTGCCAGCGGATGTCTACTCTACATGGTTGTTTCGATCCGTGCAACTCGAAGTTCATCTTCGGTTTGCCCGTATCGGTCCCGATCAGAGCGACTGTTGCCGTTCCTTGCGGCCTGGCAACCTGCACAACAATACACACATCTGCGGTCGCCTGCAAAACCGCTCCGGCCATGCCCACTCCCCCGCCTGGAGGAACCCCGAGAATTCGGGCCAGAGTCTCGCCTGCACCCGCAGCAACGGAGACCTACGCCACGGGTTCGGCGAGTTCCGGAGAATCGTTGCGGACGTTTCCGACGGCTTTGCCGACCTTGTGTCGAGTGACGCTTGCGGGATCGACCTGATCGAGCGTCGCCGCCAGCAGTACCGGCACATCATTCGTCAGGACTCCAGGATCGATCCAGTCACTGATCTGGTCGCGCCCGAGGAATACGGGCATCCGATGGTGAACATCGCTGAGGTGGCCCGCGGATTCCATCGTCAGGATCGTCGTCGAGACCAACCAAGACTCATCCGGCTGCTTCCAGAACTCGAAGAGCCCGGCCATGAAGAGCGGGTCTTCGCCGGCGGCGGTCATCATCCATGGCTGCTTGCCGTCCTCGGTGTTCTCCCATTCGTAGTAGCCCGGGATCGGCAAGGCACAGCGACGACGTCGGATGGCCTGCCGGAACATCGGCTTCTCGAGCACTGTCTCGGATCGTGCGTTGAATGCCTTGAACCCGATCTTGGGATCTTTCGCCCACGCCGGAACCAGTCCCCAGGAGGCGGTTTCAAGACGGCGGTGCAGCTGCCCGTCCTCGTCGAGTCGTTCGACGACGATCGGCACGAATGATCCCGGGGGCACGTTGAAGCGCGGCGCGTATTCATAGGAGACGACATCCAACCGCAGCTCATCGGCGAGATCTGCCGGATCGAGAGACATATTGAGTCGACCGCACATGCGCCCATCTTCTCACTTCACTACACTGTCGACAATGGCGGCAGAAGAGAATACAGGCAAGGCGTTCGACCCGATCGAAGAGTCCCGTCGGCAATGGCTGGCCCACGGGTGGGACGACGCAGCCGACGGCATGACCACGGTGATCTCGGTGATGAGAATCCACCAGCTGTTCCTGGCCCGAGTCGACGCAGCTCTCAAGCCCTTCGCACTGACATTCTCGCGCTACGAAGTCCTCACGCTTCTGTCCTTCACCAGAGCCGGGACCCTGCCGATGTCGAAGATCTCTGCACGCCTGCAGGTGCACGCGACCTCGACGACGAACTCCGTCGACCGCCTCGAGAAAGCCGGGCTCGTCGCCAGGCGCAGCCACCCCGATGATCGCCGGACGACTCTCGTCGACCTCACTGATGCCGGTCGTGAGCTCGCCGCTCAGGCGACGAAGGCGCTCAACGCCGAGGTCTTCTCCTCCCCCGATTTCAATGGGATTGACCTCGACTCTCTGCTCCCCTATCTCGAAACACTGCGCTCTGGACTCGAAGCCGGCAGCTGAGCGGACCGACGGACGGGCCGCCTCGGCGAGGAATTAGTTGGATGTCCAAGTAATATGGACGTATCGTGGTGTCGATCACCGAATACGCGTCCGATTCTTGGAGGAATCATGTCCCGCAGTACAGCCGCTGCCCTACCTTTCGGTCTCACCGACGAACAGCAGACCGTCGCCGGGATGGTGCGCGAGTTCGCCGATACCGAAGTCGCCCCACATGCCCTCGAATGGGACGCCGAGCACATCTTCCCCGTCGACGTCATCAGGAAGTCCGCCGAGCTCGGCATGGGCGGCATCTACGTCAGCGAAGAATCCGGCGGAACCGGAATGGGCCGGATGGATGCGGCGCTGATCTTCGAGGCGATGTCGACCGGATGCCCCTCCGTCGCCGCCTATATCTCCATCCACAATATGGTCGCGTGGATGATCGACAAGTTCGGCAACGACGAGCAGAAGGCCACATACCTCGAGAAGCTCGTCTCCATGGAGCACCTCGGCAGCTACTGCCTGACCGAACCCAACGCCGGCTCCGACGCGGCCGCCCTGCGCACCTCCGCCCGCGAGGACGGCGACCACTACGTGCTCAACGGAGTCAAGCAGTTCATCTCCGGCGCGGGCACCTCGGACACCTACCTCGTCATGGCTCGCACCGGCCAGGACGGAGCTCGCGGAATCTCCGCATTCATCCTCGAGAAGGGGATGGAGGGCCTGAGCTTCGGCCCCAATGAACAGAAGATGGGCTGGCGCGCCCAGCCGACCCGACAGGTGATCATGGAGAACGTGCGAGTTCCGAAGGAGAACATGCTCGGTGCACCCGGTCAGGGTTTCAAGATCGCGATGTCCGGGCTCGACGGCGGACGTCTCAACATCGGTGCCTGCTCGCTCGGCGGCGGGCAGGCAGCTCTGGAGAAGGCCATCGCCTATATGGGTGAGCGTCAGGCCTTCGGCACCGAGCTCGCCGGCTTCCAGGCTCTGCGCTTCGAGGTCGCGCAGATGCAGGCCGACCTCGAAGCTGCCCGCTCCCTGCTATGGCGGGCAGCAGGGGCCTACGATACAGGCGATCCGAACACCTCCCTGCTCTCGGCCATGGCCAAGCTCAAGGCCACCGACACCGGCTTCGACGTCGCGAACAGGGCACTCCAGTTGCACGGCGGCTACGGCTATCTGACAGAGTATGGAATTGAGAAGCTGGTGCGTGACCTGCGAGTCCACCAGATTCTGGAAGGCACCAACGAAATCATGCGCGTGATCATCTCGCGCAAGAGCACAGGAGTGGGCTGATATGACAGAACCTTCGGCAGAGCAGGCGGACGCCTCCGTCATCACCTCGGTATCCAACGGGGTCGGCCGAATCGAACTCAACAGACCGAAGCTGATCAATGCGCTCAGCCAGGACATGGTGGGCGCCATCGATGACGCCCTGAAAGCATGGCGCGACGATGATGCGGTCAAGCTCGTCCTCGTCACCGGTCGCGGCGAACGCGGACTGTGCGCGGGCGGCGACATCAAGGCCGTGTACAACGACATCGTGGCCGGCAGCGACGAGAATGCGAAGTTCTGGAATCGCGAATACAAGATGAACCATGCGATCTCCGAATTCCCCAAGCCCTACGTCGTGATCATGAACGGCATCACGATGGGCGGCGGGGTCGGCATCTCCGGACACGGATCACACCGCATCGTCACCGATTCGACGAAGGTCGGGATGCCGGAGACCGGAATCGGGCTCTTCCCCGACGTCGGCGGCACCCACCTGCTGGCCAACGGTCCCGGAGAGTTCGGAACGCACCTTGCGCTCACCGGACAGCCCGTCGGAGCCGGCACCGCGATCGGTCTCGGACTCGCCGACTATTTCGTCCCCGATGCGCAGATCCCCGATCTCATTGCCGACCTCACCGCCGGTGAGGATCTCGAGTCCGTCCTCGGCAAATATGTCGGAGAGGCACCTGCCGATGATCTCGCCGAGGAGGCCGACTGGATCAACGCCTGCTACGTCGGCGACGACGCCGAGGCCATCGTCGCGGCTCTCGCCGCGCACGAGAACCCCGATGCCCGGGCCACCGCGGAGCTCATCGGCACGAAGGCCCCCACCTCGGTGAAGGTGACCTTGGCCGCGATCCGCAATGCGGAGACGATGTCGCTGGCCGAGGTCCTCGAACAGGACTACCGCGTCGCCGTCACTCTCACCGGACTGCCGGACCTCAGGGAAGGCATCCGCGCACAGGTCATCGACAAGGACCGCAATCCGCAGTGGAACCCCGCATCACTTGCCGAGGTCAGCGACGAGCAGGTCCATTCCATCCTCACCACCGATCACGCAGATAAGGTGTTCTCATGAGCGAATTCGAAACCATCCTCACCGACGTCGCCGACGGCGTCGCCACGATCACGATCAACCGGCCGAAGGCGCTCAATGCGCTCAACCTGCAGGTGCTCACCGATATCACCGAGTCGGCCACAGGCTTCGACGCCGACGACTCGGTCAAGGCGATCATCATCACCGGCAGCGACAAGGCCTTCGCCGCCGGCGCCGACATCAAGGAGATGTCGAGCCTCGACTTCTCGACGGCATTCAAGGCCGATTGGTTCGCCGGTTGGACCCGGCTGACCGATGTCCGCAAGCCGGTCATCACCGCTGTCGGCGGCTACGCCCTCGGCGGCGGCTGCGAGCTGGCGATGATGGGCGACATCCTCATCGCCTCGACGAAGGCGAAGTTCGGTCAACCCGAGATCAACCTCGGAGTGCTGCCGGGCATGGGCGGATCGCAGCGCCTGACTCGCGCGATCGGGAAGGCGAAGTCCATGGACATGTGCCTGACCGGTCGGATGATGGGCGCCGAGGAGGCCGAACGCTCCGGTCTCGTCGCGCGCGTCGTCGAACCCGAGGAGCTGCTGACCACGGCCAACGAGATCGCGCAGACGATCGCGGCCAAGTCCCGAGTCGCCTCGGCAATGGTCAAGGAAGCGGTGAACACCGCCTTCGAGACCACCCTTGAGCAGGGGCTGCGCTACGAGCGTCGTCTCTTCCACTCTTCCCTGGCCACGAACGATCAGTCCGAGGGCATGGCCGCCTTCGTCGAGAAGCGGGACCCGAACTTCACGGATTCCTGATCCAGCTTCTTATCACTGCCGAAGGCGCAGACTCCCCCGAGAGTCTGCGCCTTCGTCGTCTGATCAGCCGAAATGCGGGCCAGGAGATGAAAGAGAATGTGTTCCGTCTCGCATTTAACAATCGTTCAGTTAGAGTGGGCGTATGCATTCATCTTCGCAAGGAGGCACCGTGACAAGTTTCACCGATCTGCGCTCCCAACTCCGTCTGCCCGTCGTCGGCTCCCCCATGTTCATCGCCTCGGGGCCCGAATTGGTCAAGGCCCAGTGCCAGGCCGGAATCGTCGGATCCTTCCCATCGCTGAACGCCCGTCCCGCCTCGCAGCTGACCGACTGGCTCGATGAGATCTCCGAGTCGAACGCCGCCCACACCGCGGCGAATCCGCAGCAGCCAGCCGCTCCGTTCGCAGTCAACCTCATCGTCCACCGGTCGAACAATCGCCTCGAAGAGGACCTCGCCGAGGTGGTCCGCCACCAAGTGCCGATCGTCATCACCTCCCTCGGTGCCCGTGAGGAGGTCAACGAAGCCGTCCACTCCTACGGCGGCGTCGTCCTCCACGACGTCATCAACAACCGCTTCGCCAACAAAGCCGTCGAGAAGGGCGCCGACGGCGTCATCGCCGTGGCCGCCGGTGCCGGCGGGCACGCCGGGGCGCAGTCGCCGTTCGCTCTGGTCCAGGAGATCCGCTCCTGGTTCGATGGTCCCCTGCTGCTGTCGGGCGCCATCGCCCACGGCCGTTCGATCCTCGCCGCTCTGGCCGCCGGTGCCGACTTCGCCTACGTCGGCTCGGCCTTCCTGTCCACGCCCGAGGCGAATGTCGTCGACGACTACCGTCAGATGATCGTCGAATCCGGCGCCGACGACGTCGTGTACTCGAACTACTTCACCGGGGTGAAGGGCAACTACCTGCGCGGGTCAATCGTCGCCTCGGGCCTCGACCCGGACAATCTGCCCGACGCCGATCCCACGAAGATGGACTTCAGCTCCTCTTCGGGATCGGATTCGAAGGCCTGGAAGGACATCTGGGGCTCGGGCCAGGGCATCGGCGCGCTCGGACAGCAGCGGAACACTGCCGAACTCGTCGAGACCTTTGCCGCACAGTTCGATGAGGCGAAGCAGCAGCTGCTCGCACAGCTGCACTGACCCGACCGAGCGCCTCAAAGACCACCTCACCCTCAATTGCTACTGTGAGTATTGATAGTGGCTGGTCTGGGACTGGCTGGCAGAGTAGGAACTGACCGTCCCATCGATCATCATGACTCTAATTGCTACTGACTCCAACGATGTCCTCGTCGGGATCTGTCTGATGATTGGTGGGCGGTCGGCACCGGCTCGGCCCACATCGATAACTTGATCAGAAGGTTGTCCGTTCCTGACCGAACGTGACTCATCACAGTGGTGTTTCGACGTGACTATCTCCCGGACCGGAGCCGACCGTTCGACGGTCGGACCTCATCCGTTCCGACACAGGAGAAGCACGAACCGTCATGACTATCATCTCGCATTTATACGCGTTTGTCGTTGGCGTCGACACCCACGCGAAGAACCACGTCTACAGTGTCCTCACCAAGTCTGGTGAGCACATCGATACTGCCACGTTCCCGACGACAAAAGCCGGCATCAAACGAGCCCTGACGTGGGCCGGGCGTCGTACCGGCGGGGACCTTGAGACCCTGTGGGTGATCGAGGGTATCGGCACGTACGGGGCGATCCTGGCCGATCATGTCGCCGAGGCCGGGTACACGGTCGCCGAGGCTGCCAGCATGAATGCTCGCGACCGGCATGCCACGGGCAAGGACGACCGGATCGATGCCCGACGGATCGCTGGCGCGGTCCTGTCGCTGGATGAGTCGCGGCTGCGGTTTCCCCGGCAGGCTGATGGGCCGCGTCAGGGACTGCGGATCCTGGTCAAGGCGCGGGAGTCCATGACTCGGGAGAAGACCCGGACGATCAATGCGCTCACTGCGCTGTTGCGTGGTCATGACCTCGGTGTCGATGCGCGTCGGAAATTGTCTGTCGTCACGATTCAGACGGTGGCGAAGTGGCGGATCAGGGACGAGTCTGTGGCACTGACCGAGGCTCGTCGGGAAGCCATCCGGTTAGCCAAACGTGTCGTCGAGCTCGATGCCGAAATCAAGGACTACGCCGCCCGGATCGAGGCCTTGGTCAAGGACAGTCCGGGGGCGGCGTTGCTGGCTGAGCCGGGGATCGGTCCGATCACTGCGGCTGTGTTCTACCTGGCGTGGTCGCATCATGGGCGGGTGCGTTCCGAGGCTGCGTTCGCGAAGTTGGCGGGGGTCTGTCCGATACCGGCGTCGTCGGGGAATGTGGTGAGGTTCCGGCTGAATCGCAGTGGTGATCGTCGGTTGAATTCTGCGTTGTACATGGTGGCAGTCACGCGGCTTTCTCACCATAAGAAGTCCCAGGCGTACATGGCTAGACGGCTGAGTGAGGGGAAGACGAAGAAGGAGACGATCCGGTGTATGAAGCGTAGTTTGGCCCGTTCGGTGTATCGGATTCTCGAGGCCACGAACCCGATCGGTCAAGCCGCTTGACCGACATAGAAGGATCCTGACGGCGGCTCAGCAACCTCGCGCGAGGTTGCTGAGCCGCCGTCAGGTAGCAATTGAGGTTTCGTTCAGATGGTCGAGATGATTCCGCGTTCGGTCAGGCGGGAGGCCAAGCCGGCGCCGTCGGGGGCATAGATCCACGGCACACCTTGGCCGCGACCGTGACGCTTCGACCGGCCGCCGGCCCACACCGCCTCACCGACGGTGAGCTGCCGGATCGCGACGGCGGCGACGTTCTTCGGATGGTTCTCGACGAACTCTCCGTAGATCTCCTCATCGTTCTGCCCGTCGTCTCCGATGAGCAGCCACTTCATCCACGGGAACTCCCTGGCCAGGCGTTCCAGCGAATTGCGTTTGTGCTCCTTGCCCGACCGGAACACCCGGGTCGTCGTCGGCCCCCAGTCGGTGAGCAGCAGCGGACCCATCGGGTAGAGGTTGCGGGAGAGGAAGCGCTTGAGCGTCAGCGCCGAATTCCATGCACCTGTCGACAGGTAGACCATCGGAGTGTCCGGCCGCATGAAGGTGATCCGGTCATAGAGCACGGCCATTCCCGCCACCGGGGACCTCGCATGCTCGCTGAGGACGAAGGTGTTCCACGCTGCGAGGAAGGGACGCGGCAGAGAGGTGACCATGACCGTGTCGTCGATATCGGAGATGATGCCGAAGGTCGAGTCCTCGCCGATGATGCGCACGGCCGCGGAATCGACGAGCGAACCGTCGGTCCACAGTTCGATCTCCGTCTCCCCCGGTTCGAAGTATCCGGGGATGACGGTGTCGATGATGCCTCCGCGATCGGAGGTGACCATATGCTCTTCGTCATTGACACGCACCCAGGCGGTGTCATTGGGCAGAGGCACGCTGACGAAGGACTTCCATCCACGGATGCTCGCGTGGACGTCGGCGGCCGGCTGTCCGTTCGGGGTGAGCACCAGGCGTCCTAGCACCCGCACCCAACCCGTCCCACCGTATGTGTCGTAGGCGATGACGGTGCGATGGTAGGCGTGATCGGTGGCCCGATTCTGGATCCAGCCGTTGAACCGATCCTCCACCCGCGCAGCGGTGTGGAGCATGTCCGGTGTGAGGTTGAGCGGTCCGTCCTCGGGTTTCTTCTTCGCCACGATCAGATGAAGCCGATCTTGTCATAGACATCGCGGAGTGTCGCCTCAGCGATGGCGCTGGCCTTCTCCGCCCCGCGGTCGAGGATCGTCTGCAGCTGCGCTCGGTCTTCGAGGAGTTCCACCGTACGCTCCCGCACCGGCGTCAGGGTCTCCACGGCCACCTCGGCGAGGTCGACCTTGAGGTGACCGTACATCTTCCCTGCATATTCGGCGACGATATCGTCGACAGGACGCGAGGTCAGGGATGAGTAGATCGTCAGCAGGTTCGACACTCCCGGCTTGTTCTCCGGGTCGAAGGCGATCTCGGTTCCGTCATCGGTCACCGCGGACTTGATCTTCTTCGTCAGTGCCTTCGCGTCGTCGAGGATGTCGATGCGGCCCTGCGGGCTGGGCTGGGACTTCGACATCTTCGCACCCGGATTCTGCAGGTCGTAGATCTTCGCGGTCGCCTTGAGGATCTGCGCCTCGGGGACGGTGAAGGTCTTGCCGAAACGATAGTTGAACCGTTCGGCGAGGTTGCGGGTCAGCTCGAGGTGCTGACGCTGGTCCTCACCGACGGGAACGAGCTGCGGGTTGTACAGCAGGATGTCAGCAGCCATCAGCGCCGGGTAGGTGAGCAGCCCCAGGGACACATGCTCCTGCTTCGCGGACTTGTCCTTGAACTGGGTCATCCGGCTCGCCTCACCCATCGAAGTGGTGCACTCGAGCACCCAGGACAGCTGCGGATGGGCAGGCACCTGGGACTGGACGAAGATCGTCGACTTCTCCGGATCGAGACCGGCGGCGATGAACTGCGCGGCCGTGCGCAGCGTGCGTTCCCGCAGCTCTGCCGGATCCTGCTCGACGGTGATCGCGTGCATATTCGCGATGAAGTAGAAGGCATCGTGCGACTCCTGGTGAGTCACGAACTGCTGCAGGGCTCCGATGTAGTTGCCGAGATGAAGGGAATCGGAGGTGGCTTGGATACCTGAGACAGTGCGCGGCTGTGAAGAGTTCGTCATAGTCCTATGATGCCATCTCACCTGCCGGGGACCGATCAGGCCTCCGGCCTGGTGTCGGGGATCATACTGACGTCCCGGGCAGCAGACTCGGGACCGGCCCGCAGGCTCCGTCGACGAGCAGATCTCGGGGAGCCGCCTCGGCGAAATCTGCCTGCGGGCCGACGAATACGGCCCGGTCAGGCCTTGACGGCCGGGAGGTCGTAGTCGATGACCAGCGGGGCGTGGTCCGACCAGCGTTCGGCCCAACTGTCGGCCTTGTCCACGGTGGCTGTGACCGCGACATCGGCGAGGGCAGGAGTGGCCATCTGGTAATCGATGCGCCACCCGGTGTCATTGTCGAAGGCCTGACCGCGCATCGACCACCAGGTATAGGGTCCGTCGACGTCGCCGCTGAGTGTGCGGTGGACGTCGACATATCCGATCTCACCGAAGAACCTGTCGAAGTAAGCGCGTTCCTCCGGCAGGAATCCTGACTTCTTCCGGTTGGCCTTCCAGTTCTTCAGATCACGCTCGGTGTGGCAGACATTGAGGTCGCCGGTGATGAGCACATGGTCCGCCGTCTCGGCCAGCTGCGGCATACGTTCGATCATCCGGTCGAGGAACCGGTACTTGTCGTCCTGTTTGGGAGTGTCGGCCTCACCCGAATGGACGTAGGCGGACACGAGGGTGAGAAGCGAACCGTCACCGAGGCGGAAGTCCGTCTCCACCCACCGTCCGGCCCGATCGAAGTACCCGTCATCGCCGAGTCCTTCACGCACCGACTCGGGTTCGCAGCGGGCCATCACGGCGACGCCGGCTCGGCCCTTGGCCTCGGCATCATGGCTGATCGTGGTGTAGCCCGTGTCGGCGAGGACGCTGTGCGCGATATCGTTCGCGGCGCGCACCTCCTGGAGGGTGATGAAGTCCGGTTTCGCGGCATCGACCCAGGTGGGCATCCCCTTTCGCCATGCTGCGCGGACTCCGTTGACGTTGACTGAAGCAATCCGAATCATGTGATCTATGATGACATGGAGCGCTCTATTCTTCCGGAACAGGGCGTTATAGAGTGAGGGTAAGCACGAACACATCAGGAGGCGCAATGGCCGTTGACGAAACTATCGATACCGAGCAGCTGAGCATCAGTCCGCTCGATGAGGTCGACGCCCGCGAGATGCGCGAATTCCTGCTCGATGCCCAGGCGAACTTCTGGGGAGACCGTGATCTCAGCGGTGACCACGACGCCTACTGGTTCCGGCAGTTCGTGACCTCAGGACTCGTCGCCCGCTATCGTTCGGAGATCGTCGGCTACCTGCTCGGCGTCATTCCCCATGACGGTCCCGCGTACATCCACCTGGTGGCAGCGCGTTCGGACTTCCGTCACCAGGGAATCGGCCGTCACCTCTACAAGCACTTCATCGACCATTCGCGTCAGCTCGGGGTCTCCTCCGTGCAGGCGACGACGATGCCGGAGTCGTCGGGTGCGATCTCCTTCCACTCCTCCATGGGCTTCAGCGGTGAGCTCATCGAGGACTATGCCGGCCCCGGCAACCCCCGCGTCTTCTTCGAACTCAAGTTCTCCGACGACTGATCACCCGGCAACGACCTCCCTGAACTAGACCTCCCAGAACTACCTGACGGCGGCCCAGCAACCTCGCGCGAGGTTGCTGGGCCGCCGTCAGGTAGTAATTGGGGTCAGGTGGTTGAGCGTTGGGCGGTGTCGACGACGTTCTTGAGCAGCAGGGCTCGGGTCATCGGACCGACGCCTCCCGGGTTCGGTGAGACCCAGGACGCCACCTCGGCGACCGCCGGATCCACGTCTCCGACGATCTTCGACTTCCCCGTCTCCGGGTCCGTCTCCCGCGAGACACCCACGTCGAGGACGATCGCGCCGGGCTTGACCGCCTCCGCCTTCACGATGCGAGCGGCACCGGCGGCCGCAACGATGACATCGGCCTGAGCCAGCAGCTCGTCGAGGTTGCGGGTGCCGGTGTGTGTCAGAGTCACCGTCGCATTGTGCTCACGTCGGGTCAGCAGCGACCCGATCGAACGGCCGACGGTGACCCCGCGGCCGATGACGACGACGTGCTTGCCGGCCAGTTCGATGCCGTTGCGGGAGATCAGTTCGATGACCCCGCGCGGAGTGCACGGCAGCGGGGTCGTGATCTCCGAGTTGACGTTGAGCATGAGACGTCCGAGGTTCGTCGGATGCAGTCCGTCGGCGTCCTTGGCCGGGTCGATCGCCTCGAGGATCGTGTCCGTATCGATGTGATCCGGCAGCGGCAGCTGCACGATGTAGCCGGTGCACTCGTCATTGCTGTTGAGTTCGTCGATGACAGCCAACAGCTCATCTTGGCTCACCGACTCCGGAAGGTCACGGCGGATCGACTGGATCCCGACCTCGGCGCAGTCACGGTGCTTGCCCGCGACGTACCACTTCGACCCGGGGTCTTCCCCCACCAGGACGGTGCCGAGGCCCGGGACGATCCCGGACTCGGCCAGGGTCGCCACCGCCTCGGTGAGTTCGTCCTTGATCTGCTTCGCGCAGGCTCTGCCGTCGAGAATCTGTGCGCTCATCAGTACTGCTCCAGTCCATCGTAGAGGGGGAAGTCGTCGCTGAGCTTCTTCACGCGGGCAGCCAGCGCTTCGACGTCGGCGCCGGGCTTGAGCGATTCGGCGATGACGTCGGCGACCTCGGTGAACTCCTTGTCCCCGAAACCGCGGGTGGCCAGTGCCGGGGTGCCGATGCGCAGGCCGGAGGTGACCATCGGCGGGCGCGGATCGAACGGCACGGCATTGCGGTTGACGGTGATGCCGACCGCGTGGAGAAGATCCTCGGCCTGCTGTCCGTCGAGGGCCGAGTTGCGCAGGTCGACGAGCACGAGGTGGACATCGGTGCCGCCGGTGAGCACGGTGGCCCCGGCTTCGGCGACATCGGAGGCCAGCAGACGGTCGGCCAGGATCTGAGCACCGCGGACGGTGCGTTCCTGACGTTCCTTGAACTCGGCGGAGGCGGCGAGCTTGAAGGCCACGGCCTTGGCAGCGACGACGTGCATGAGCGGTCCGCCCTGCTGGCCCGGGAAGACAGCGGAGTTGAGCTTCTTCGCGTACTCCTCCTTGCCGAGGATGAAACCGGAGCGAGGTCCGCCGATCGTCTTGTGCACTGTCGAGGACACGACATCGGCGAACGGCACGGGGTTCGGGTGCAGACCGGCGGCGACGAGCCCAGCGAAGTGGGCCATATCGACCCACAGCTTGGCATCGACTTCGTCGGCGATATCGCGGAAAGCCTGGAAGTCCAGCTGACGAGGGTAGGCCGACCAGCCGGCGACGATGACGTCGGGGCGGTGTTCGAGAGCCGTCTCGCGCACCTTGTCCATATCGATGCGATAGGTGTCGGGGTCGACCTCGTAGGAGGCGACGTCGTAGAGACGCCCGGAGAAGTTGATCTTCATGCCGTGGGTGAGGTGTCCGCCGTGGGCCAGGGACAGGCCGAGCATCTTGTCACCCGGACGGGCCAGAGCGTGCATGACTGCGGCGTTGGCCGAGGCACCGGAGTGGGGCTGGACGTTCGCGTAGTCGGCCCCGAAGAGGCTCTTGGCGCGGTCGATGGCGAGGTTCTCTGCCACGTCGACGTATTCGCAGCCGCCGTAGTAGCGCTTGCCGGGATAGCCCTCGGCGTACTTGTTCGTCAGCACCGACCCCTGTGCTTCCAGCACGGCGCGGGGGACGAAATTCTCCGAGGCGATCATCTCAAGCGTCGACCGCTGGCGGCCCAGCTCGAGATCGAGGACTTCGGCGATCTGCGGGTCGATGTCGGCAAGCGAGGCCTGCATCGAGTTTTCGGTCATGAGTACTCTCCTGTGGCATCCGATGATGGGAGCGAAGCAACGCGCATACTGCGGCCGTCACCCGGCACCAATGCTAACAGCGACATCGCCGGCTTCCGGGGCCGCGACCGCCATTCGGATGCCGACTCGGAGTGGGCGTTGAGCGCAGCCACCGATTAGGATCGAGACCATGAGCTGCGAATGGATCCTGAGAGTCACCTGCCCCGATTCGACCGGCATCGTCCATGCCGTGACCGGGGTGCTCGCAGGCCTCGGCGGCAACATCACCGAATCGCAGCAGTTCTCCTCCCCCGATTCGCGTCAGTTCTTCCTGCGCGTCCAATTCTCGACGCCGGCGGGGACCACCGCCCAGCCCGTGGAAGACGCCCTCGCCGAGGTGGCTCCCCGGTTCGCGATGACCGTGAGTCTGCAGCCGGTGGAGAAGAGGACCCGCACACTGATCATGGTGTCCAAGGCCGCGCACTGCCTCAACACTCTGCTGTTCCGGCATTCGGCCGGTCAGCTGCCGATCGACATCGTCGGCGTCGCCGGCAACCACGACGACCTGCGTCCGCTCGCGGAGTTCCACGGCCACGATTTCCACCATATTCCGATCACGCGGGACACGAAGGCCGATGCCGAGGCGAGGCTCTCGGCTCTCGTCGACGACCTCGATGTCGAACTCATCGTCTTGGCCCGGTACATGCAGATCCTCTCCCCCGACCTCTGCGACCGCCTCGAGGGTCGGGTCATCAACATCCACCATTCGTTCCTGCCCAGCTTCAAGGGCGCGAAGCCCTACCATCAGGCCCATGCCCGGGGTGTGAAGATCATCGGGGCGACCGCCCACTACGTCACGAGCGACCTCGACGAGGGTCCGATCATCGAACAGGATGTGGCCCGCGTCGATCACAATCAGGCGATCGCCGATTTCGTCCGGCACGGTCAGGACGTCGAAGCGGCCGTGCTCGCCCGGGCCGTTGCCTGGCATGCGGAGGGCCGGGTGCTCATGGACGGCCACCGCACCGTCGTCTTCGACTGAACCATCACCTCGCCGAGGCGACGCGCCCCTGACCGGGCCCGCCGCGGTGGGCGGATCGACCGATTCGGTCCACCTCGCCGAGGCGATCCGGCGTCGGGTGGGCCGCCTCGGTGATGGTCGGGGTTCGCCCCGTCGTTTGATGCGGTTCTGACACATCTTCGAAGTTTTCCGTGTGCCCGGACCTGAGGCTGGGTTAGCCTCGGAACATGAGAGAGACCCACCTCACACCGGAAGCCGAACTCCGTCGTCTGCCGATCCCCCGCGGACCGGTCAACCTGGCCCGGCAGGCTGTGCTGCGGCTGGCGAACGTCGGGCTCACCGCCGCCTACGGCGCCTACCGGGCACACCCCGCGATCTGGCGCTTCACTGCCCGCCATTACAACCCGCGGCTCGAACCTTTCGCGAAGCTCAATGCTTGGATGATCTGCCAGCAGGCCTCCCTCGATGTGCCGGCATACCAGGACTTTCTTGCGCGTTCCGGATTCGAGTTCCGGTGGTGGGATCTCGAGGCCTACACGCCGACGTCGAAGGACGAGTTCGTTCGCCGCTACAGCGAGGAACATCGCTGCTGGGACGGTCGGATCGACCGTGTCGGCACCGTCGTCGACGAATCCTCGGGTTCCTCGGGCACCCCATTCAACTGGATGCGGTCGAAGAAGGAGCTCGACACCGTCCATAAGAACGTCGCCGGCTACGTCACGATGCTCTTCGACCACACGGACCTGTTCTGCATCAACGCCTTCTCGATGGGGGCCTGGGCGACGGGGACGAATACGGGTCTGGCCATGGCCAAGGTGGCGATGGTGAAGAACACGGGCCCGGATCTCGAGAAGATCCTCGACACGATGCAGCATTTCGGACCGAATCACTCCTACCTCATCAGCGCCTATCCCCCGTTCCTCAAGCATCTCGTCGACCGGATGGACACCGAACCCGAGAGATGGGCCGACTTTCGGCTCAATGGGTTCGTCGGCGGAGAAGCGATGACGGAAGGTCTGCGCGACTACCTCGAGGCGCGTTTCGAGCGGGTCTATTCCGGGTACGGCGCCAGCGACCTGACGATCGGGATGGCCGGCGAATCCGACCTCTCCGTCGTCATCCGTCGGGCCTTGGCCCACGATCTCGACTTCCGTGCCGATGTGCTCGGCCCCGACGAGTCTCGCGTGCCGATGGTCTTCCAGTACAACCCGTTGGAGACCTATTTGGAGACCACCGACGACGGTGAACTGGTCGCCACGATCAACTCGGCGGCGGTGATGAGTCCACGGCTGCGTTACAACATCGGAGACGAGGCCACGCTCATCGACTTCCCGACCATGGTCGAGCTCACCCGTCGCCATCCGGATCTGGCGCGAGCGTGTTCGGCGGCGTTCGCCGGCAATGGGATGAAGCTGCCGTTCGTGCTGCTGTTCGGGCGCGCGGATTCGACGATCTCGTATATGGGCGCCAACATCTATCCCCTCGACATCGAGAACGGGCTCTACCGAGACAATCCCCGGGCCCACCTCATCGAGTCCTTCCGCATCGAACTGCGTGAGATCGCCGGGTACGAACAGCGCCCCGCCCTGCACATCCAGCTGCGGGAAGAGTCCCCGTTCATGGACGGGGCTGCGCGGCAGGACCTGGCTGAGACGATCCGGGCCGGGGTGCTCGGGCACCTCGCGTCGGTGTCGAGAGACTTCGCGCAGAGCCTGGAGGAGGACCCGACGACCGCGGAGATCCACGTCGAGGTCCACGATCACGCCACAGGCCCGTTCGAAACGGCGAACACGAAGATCAAGAACGTCTATGTCCAACGAACGCAGGAGGGTGACGATGCGATCGAATGATTTCTCCCTGGCCCCGCCGCAGGCCCGAGCCGAAGCGTTCTTCCTCGGCGCGAACCGCTACCGCAACCCGCTGGCGATGATGGGCCAGCTGCGGAGGTGGCCGCGGGTGGCCAAGGGGCTGAAGGCCTCAGCCGGCTACCTGTGGCATCGCAGCTACTTCGAGTTTCCAGACCGGATCGGACTGATGGTCGCCTTCGCCACCCGTGACGATCTTCTCGCCTATGCACGCACCCCCGAGCATCGGGAGATCATGAGGTGGCTGGTCGGCAGCGGCAAGGACTCACCGGCCCGAGGCGGCTTCATCCGGATCCTCACAGCCGACGAATGGGGATACACGAATGGTGAGTTCCGAGCCGAGGACGGTCGGCTGGGTATGATCGACGATTTCACGAAACTCAGTTCCGAATGAGACCGCGGCGGGTGCGTTCCCGGGCCGATCTCGCCGAGTTCATCGACCTGGCCCCACGCCTGGCGCGGGCGCGCGGCGAAGAGGACCACTATGTTCCACTCTTCGCCGCCGATATCCGCGACTGGTTCGCCGGGCGCGGATGGTTCGACGAACCCGTCGAGCTGTGGCTGTTCGACACCGCTCAGGGGGAAGCGGCGGCCCGCGTCATGTGCCACCGGTCGGCTGCATTGGCCGCCGAACTGGGTTCTGCTGACGCAACCGCTGCGCCTCTGTTCTTCGGCGCCGTCGAAGTCGCCGACGAGGAGGCGCTGGACGTGCTGATCGCGTTCCTCGTCGAGCGAGCCGAACAGGTGGGAGCAACACGGATCTTCGGTCCCGTCTCTCCCCTGCCGAACGTCACCGGCGGTCTGCTCACCGACGGTGTCCGCCATCCCGGCTTCTTCGACACAGCGTGGAATCCCGCCTTCTGCTGGCCGGCGTTCGCCGCGGCCGGTTTCGAGACCTGGGGTCCCGCACACACGTGGGAGGTGCCCGTCGGATCCATTCCCGCAGCCCGCGCGACTGCGGTCACCGCTGACGAATGGCGTCGCCAGGGGCTGCGTCGCCGCCCTGTCTCCCGTCTCGGTCTGCGCCGTTTCGCCGACCGGCTGCTGCCTTGCCTCAACGCCGCCTTCTCCGAACTGCCCTATTACACGTCCATCACACCCGCTCAGCTGCGCTCGCAGATGCAGGGCCTGTCCTCCCTGATGGATCCGGATCTCATCATCGACATCACCGGTGCCGGCGATCCTGCCGACGCCCCGCCTCGCTGCTTCGCTCTCGTCATTCCCGACCCGGTGCCGGTCCTGCGTCGCCACGGCGGCCGCCTCGGTGTGCGCACCATCCTCGACCTGCTCGTGCACCGTCGCACGATGAGCGACGCGGTGCTCATCATCCAGGGCACCGACCCCCGCTATCAGGGGTCGGGCCTGCTCAGCCTGGCCATCCGCGAACTCAACTGTGCACTGGTCGCCAAGGGATATCGACGACTGCGGGTCACGTTCATCGCCGAGGACAATCCCGCCTCGGCGGCGGTCTTCGCCCGTTCCGGGGGCAGGCAGCTGCACCGGCTCGTGTTCGTCGACCGCACCCTGCCTCCGTCCCCGCCCGAGGAGCACCATTGACACTGACCGCCGCCCTCGTCGAGTCTCTCTTCACAGTCGCCGCCTCCGCCCCATCCGCCCACAACACCCAACCGTGGGTTCCTGAGATCACGAGCTGCACGCCCGCCGTCGCCGAGGTCCGGGTCGGGGTCGACCCGGCCCGTCTGCTGCCGCACGGGGACCCGCGCAGTGAGGATCTCCACCTGAGCATGGGCTGCTGGGTGGAGTCGCTGGCGATCGCCGCCGCCGAGGCGGGGGTGCACACCGAATCGGTCGCCGTCCGAGGGCGCGGGCCCACCGTGGACATCCGGGTGCGCCTGGCCACTGCGGAATCCGTCGCGGACCCCACCGCCTGGGATTCGGCGCCGGCGGACGGCAGTGCGTGGCCCGGGTTCGGGAACGCGGACCTGGGCCATCGGCAGGTCGACCGCGGCCCCTTGGACCGGGCAGAGGCCCGCTTCGCCGAGGCGACCGCGATCTGCCGCGGCGCCATGGCCGACACAGCGGTCGACCTGGTGGAGATCCCCGACCGCGCCTGGCGGGCATGGCTGCGTCGTGCCGCTCTGCATTCTTTCGGTGATCGGCCGGTGTTCGCCGAAACCCTGCGCTGGCTGCGCTTCGATCCCGCCGACCCGCGCTACCACCGGGACGGACTCACTGCCGAGTGTCTGCGCATCCCGGCGGCAGGGGCTCGAGCCGCGGCCCTGCTCGATCAGGCATGGCTGCACTCCTGGATCGTCGGCCTGACATCGGTGGGGCTCAGACCATTCGCGCTGGCGGACTCCGCGATGCGGTCGTTCGCGAAATCGGATCAGGACGCACCGCTGTCAGCGCTGCCGCGTTCATTGCGTGCAGGACTTCGTGCGACCTCTGCGGCAAAGCCCGCCTCGGCTGCTCGTCGCGAACGACGTCATCCTCATCATCTGGTCCTGTCCGTCCCCGATCGACCGACGCTGTCGGCCGCGGACGAGGTGGAGGTCGGACGGATCCTGCTGCGGATCTGGCTGACGCTCGACCGGCACGGGCTGCGGGTCGATGTCCACTCCGAACTCAAGGACAGCCCGACTCTCCGACGCGAACTGGCCACCTTCCTCCACGGTCGGCCGATCGCGGCCTTCTCGGTGGGGGCCTCCACCACGCCGGTCCCCCGAGCACCCCGTCTGCCGTCTGTCTGACGCATCCGTCTATCGAGCCCTGCCCTCGGAGGCAGGTCGAGGTGTATCCTCACACCAGGTAGGCGCACAGGCAATTCACACCTTCGACCTCTTGTGCTGTAGGGTCGGCTCGGCCTATCGAAGGAGCTGAGCTCGGATGTCAGAAACCACTTTCCGCACGATCGCAATCGTCCTCTACTTCATCGGCATGCTGGCCATCGGCTGGTTCGCCTATCGCAGAACGAGGAACAGCCTCGATGACTATATGCTCGCCGGCCGTGGACTGCGGCCCGGCGTTGCCGCTCTCAGCGCCGGCGCCTCGGATATGTCCGGTTGGCTGCTGATGGGTCTGCCCGGCGCCATCTACGTCTCCGGTCTCATCGAAGCCTGGATCGCCGTCGGCCTGACCGTCGGCGCGTGGATCAACTGGAAGATCGTCGCACCTCGACTGCGCGCGTTCACGGAGAAGGCCGGCGATTCGATCACAATCCCCAGCTTCTTCGAACAGCGGCTGAAGGATCGGACACGACTGCTGCGCATCGTGTGCGGCGTCATCATCCTCGTCTTCTTCACCTTCTACGTCTCCTCGGGCATGGTGGCGGCCGGCAAGTTCTTCGAGTCGAGCTTCGGACTCAACTACCTCGGCGGAATGCTCCTCGTCGCCGCAATCACCATGGTCTACACACTCTTCGGCGGCTTCCTCGGCGCGACTCTCACCGACGTCGCACAGGGGCTGCTGATGTTCGCCGCTCTCATTGCCGTGCCGATCGTCGCCGTCATCAACGCCGGCGGACCGTCGACCGTGATCAGCAACGTCTCCGAGATCGACCCCGGCCTGCTCAGCCTCGTCGGCTCGGGCGACTTCTGGACCTTCGCCACGATCGCATCCATCGTCTCCGCCCTGGCCTGGGGACTGGGCTACTTCGGACAGCCGCACATCATCGTGCGCTTCATGGCGCTGCGCACACCCGCCGATGCCGGCGTCGCCCGGCGCATCGGCGTCGGCTGGATGGCGATCTCCGCCCTCGGCGCCATCGCCACCGCCATCGTCGGCATCTCCTACTTCTCCCAGCACGCGGACATGGAGCCCGCCGATGCCGAAACCGTCTTCCTCGACCTGGCGCAGATCCTCTTCCACCCGTTCATCGCCGGCCTCGTGCTGGCAGCGGTGCTGGCTGCGATCATGTCGACGATCTCCTCGCAGCTCGTCGTCACATCGTCGGCTCTCATCGAGGACCTCTTCAAGATCGTCGCCCTGCGGACCGGTTCCACACGAACTCTGCACGACAAGACCTATGTGCTGCTCGGCCGCCTCGGCGTGCTCGTCGTCGCCATCATCGCAGTGGTGCTCGCGATCTCGCCGTCGAACAGCATCCTCGACCTCGTCGCATTCGCGTGGGCAGGCTTCGGCGCGTCCTTCGGCCCGATCGTCCTGCTCACACTGTTCTGGAAGCGACTGAGCAACTGGGGCGCCCTGTTCGGCCTGCTCTCCGGTGCGGTGGTGGCCTTCGTCTGGGGGCAGGTGAGCACCCCGATGACGGATGCGATCTACGAGATCATCCCCGGCTTCATCGTCAACCTCATCGTCGCCATCGTCGTCAGCCGCTTCACCTACAAACACGATGCGGCCTCTGACATCGAGTTCGACGAATCCGTGGCCCTCTCCCGGGTGAAGTGAGAACAGACTCGTGACGTGAGAGCCGACGCACGACGTAAGAGTCGACGCAAGCACAGCGAAGGCCGGGGCATGATCGTGCCCCGGCCTTCTTCGTGCCCCGGCCCTCGTCATATCGAGACGTGTGTATGGCCCATGGCCTACCCACCGTCGGTGCTCTGAACAGATCGCGCCTCAGGTTGCGTACCGGAATAATCGCTATTCGTTCCAATCATCTGAATCGAGAGCGATGATTGGAACCAAAAGAGATTATTCACGCGAAGGTGGCCGGACAGGTGCGTGCAAACTGACCCCGCCGAGGCGGCCTGCACGTCCTTGCCGATCCCCGCACCAGCGCTGAATACACTTCGGGCGGGCACCTGTGCAGGTGCCCGCCCGAAGTGTATGACTCACGGCGTGGGAGATCCCAGCCGGGAGTCGGTCGAGGAGTTTACTTCTCCTCGGCAGCCTCGTCAGCGGTCTCGGCGTCAGCCTCGACAGCGGCGTCCTCGGCGGGCGCCTCGTCGACGACCTCGGCCTCAACCGGTGCCTCTTCTGCCGGAGCGGCAGCAGCGGCGGTCGCCTGCTCGGCTTCCTTCACGGTTGCCTGCTTCGGCGAGTAGGGCTCGAGGACCAGTTCGATGACGGCCATCGGGGCGTTGTCGCCGGGGCGAGGACCGATCTTGGTGATCCGGGTGTATCCACCGGGACGCTCGGCCATCGTTTCGGCGATCGAGGTGAAGAGCTCGTGCACGATCGACTTGTCGGAGATCTGGCCGAGCACGCGACGACGTGCGGCCAGGTCACCCTTCTTGGCGTTCGTGATCATGCGCTCGGCAACCGGGCGCAGGCGCTTGGCCTTGGTCACGGTCGTCTTGATCTGCTTGTGCTCGAACAGCTGGGCTGCCAGGTTGTTGAGCATCATGCGCTCGTGTGTGGGCGATCCGCCGAGACGGGGACCCTTGGTTGGG
Source organism: Brevibacterium sp. 'Marine' (assembly GCF_012844365.1). NCBI lineage: Bacteria > Bacillati > Actinomycetota > Actinomycetes > Micrococcales > Brevibacteriaceae > Brevibacterium > Brevibacterium sp. 'Marine'. The sequence continues at coordinate 1,332,335 of NZ_CP051626.1, read as the reverse complement.
GTTGGCATTGTCAGTTACTCCTAGGTCTTAATCAGTACTGTTCGTCTTCGACGTAGGACTGGTCCTCATCAACGAGACCGGCTTCGAAGCCGGCAGGACTGTCCTTGAGGCTCAGGCCGAGCTCGTTGAGCTTCGCCTTGACCTCGTCGATCGACTTCGAACCGAAGTTGCGGATATCCATCAGATCGGCCTCGCTGCGAGCAACGAGCTCACCGACGGTGTGGATGCCTTCGCGCTTGAGGCAGTTGTAGGAGCGCACGGTCAGGTCGAGATCTTCGATCGCCAGCGCCAGGTCGGCGGCCAGTGCCGCGTCCACAGGCGAGGGTCCGATCTCGATGCCTTCAGCTTCGACGTTGAGCTCTCGAGCCAGGCCGAAGAGTTCGACCAGGGTCTTGCCCGCAGATGCGATGGCATCGCGCGGGGTCATCGAGGGCTTGGTTTCGACGTCGAGGACCAGTCGGTCGAAGTCGGTGCGCTGTTCGACACGCGTTGCTTCGACCTTGTAGGTGACCTTGAGAACCGGGGAGTAGATCGAATCGACCGGGATCCGGCCGATCTCTGCATCCGCGTTCTTGTTCTGAGCGCTCGAAACGTATCCGCGTCCACGTTCGATGGTCAGTTCCATGTCCAGACGACCCTCACCATTCAGCGTGGCGATGTGCAGGTCCGGGTTGTGGATCTCGACCCCGGCGGGAGCAGAGACATCGGCAGCGGTCACGGTGCCAGGTCCCTGCTTGCGCAGGTAGGCGACGACCGGTTCGTCGAATTCGGACGATACGACCAGGGACTTCAGGTTGAGGATGAACTCGGTGACATCCTCCTTGACTCCCGGTACGGTGCTGAACTCGTGGAGCACTCCGTCGATCCGGATGGACGTGACGGCGGCACCAGGGATCGAGGACAGCAGGGTCCGGCGAAGCGAGTTGCCGAGGGTGTAGCCGAATCCGGGCTCGAGCGGTTCGATGGCGAACCGTGAGCGGTTATCGGAGACGACTTCTTCCGTGAGCGTTGGGCGCTGTGCAATGAGCACGTGGGCTTCCTTTCAGCGAACATCCGCTATATGACGTTCGCACTGCACGTCATGGCTCTGCGGCCATGAAGAACGGTTCGGGTTATCTGGGAATCCGTTCTGCGACCGATGTCGGACAAGTGCCCGTCATCCGTTGCAGTTCCACGGAAGGATCAGCCGCGGCGGCGCTTGGGGGGACGGCAGCCGTTGAACGGAACGGGGGTGACATCCTGGATGGTTCCCAGTTCCAGGCCGGCGGCCTGCAGCGAACGGATGGCCGTCTCGCGGCCCGAGCCCGGTCCCTTGACGAACACGTCGACCTTCTTCAGGCCGTGTTCCTGTGCCCGGCGAGCAGCCGATTCAGCAGCCATCTGAGCGGCGTAAGGGGTCGACTTGCGCGAACCCTTGAAGCCGATCTCACCTGAGGAGGCCCAGGAGATGACAGCACCGGTCGGATCGGTGATCGACACGATGGTGTTGTTGAAGGTTGATTTGATGTGAGCCTGGCCGGCAACGATATTCTTCTTCAGCTTGCGGCGAGGCTTGCGCACTGTAGCGGCGCGTGACTTGGGAGGCATATGTCCTACTCCTGATCGAGGTGGTTGGCGCTGGCCAACCGGGTGAGCGTGTTACTTCTTCTTACCGGCCACGGTGCGCTTGGGTCCCTTGCGGGTACGCGCATTCGTCTTGGTCCGCTGACCGCGAACCGGCAGACCGCGGCGGTGACGCAGGCCTTCATAGCTTCCGATTTCGACCTTGCGGCGGATATCGGCGGCCACCTCACGACGGAGGTCACCCTCAACCTGGAATGTGCCCTCGATGTAGTCACGCAGCTGGACGAGCTCTGCGTCGCTCAAGTCCTTCACACGGGTATCAGGGCTGATTCCCGTTTCGGTCAGGGTCTGGCGCGCACGGGTGCGGCCCACACCATAGATGTAAGTCAAGGCGACTTCCACACGCTTTTCACGCGGGATGTCGACTCCGGCAAGTCGTGCCATGGGTACTGTCTCCTGTTGTAGTTTCGGAGGTGCTGATGCAGACCTGTCCTTGGTCTCCCAAGGTCTCCGGCCCCCGACCGGAGGTATCGTCCTGTGTCCGTTCCGCGGAAGCTCTCACTTCTCGCGGGTCCGAACGCAGATGGCGAGGTCTGCGCGGGTGTGGTGCTGCTGAAGCCCCTCTCGGAGGAGCCTCGATCTGCTCGGAACGAGCTGCTCAGCCCTGGCGCTGCTTGTGGCGCGGGTTGGAGCAGATGACGATGACCCGGCCGTGACGGCGGGTAATCTGGCAGTTCTCGCAGATCTTCTTGACGCTGGGCTTAACCTTCATCGTTTTTCCTTCTTTCGGTCCCTGCCCGGCAGGACAGGACGCGAATGATCGAAGATCCTTACTTGTAGCGGTAAACGATTCGTCCGCGCGAGAGATCGTATGGAGACAGCTCCACGATGACCCGGTCCTCGGGAAGGATGCGGATATAGTGCTGACGCATCTTTCCGGAGATATGTGCGAGCACCTTGTGCCCGTTGCTCAGCTCAACCCGAAACGATGCGTTCGGCAGAGCTTCGACAACGGTGCCCTCGATCTCAATGACCCCTTCTTTTTTGGCCATATCGTTCGCTAACCTCGTATTCCCGCGAAACCTTCGCGTTCGACGTAATCGTGTATCACCGACTCAGTGCCGGTGACCCCTCGGCCTGCCGTCCTCGTCACCACATGAAAAGATGTGGATGGCAGAAGCCGCCCACAACTGGAAAAGGGTGAGTTGAATGAGAACAGACCAATCATCAACCCTACACTACGAAGAAAGATTCTTCCACACGGTGTTCGCTTCTGGGCGTGAAGTCCCTTACAATCCTATCCTCGCCGAGGCGGCCGACCCCTCCCGTGACCGCTGAAGTCGAATGCACCCCGCCTTCGCCGCCGCGACTGCTAGCGTGAGTACCGCACCCGACGCAGTCCCCGAAGAGGAGTACACAGATGTCCGATTTCGATGCCATCACCGAGGAATCCCTGGTCACGAAGGGTGGGCGCAAGTGGTCGTCCTTCCCCGGTTCCATCGGAGCGTTCATCGCCGAGATGGACTTCGGGGTCGCACCCGCAGTGCGTCAGTCGCTGCAGACCATCGACGACCGCGACCTCTACGGCTACGCTCCTGCCGATCTCGTCGCCGATCTGAAGACCGCGACCTCGAGCTTCTGCTCCGAGCACTACGGCTGGCGCATCCCCGTCGGCCACATCGAACTGGCCAGTGATGTGCTGGCCGCGTTCCTCGGCGTGCTCACCCACCTCACCCCGTCCGACACTCCGATCGTGCTGCCGACACCGGCCTACATGCCGTTCTTCGACGTCGCGCGGGTGACCGGCCGCGAACTCATCGAAGTTCCGATGCTGCGCTCGGAATCCGGCTGGTCCCTCGATCTCGACGCCATCGCCTCGGCCCTGACGCCCGGCGCGACGTTCGTCCTGTGCAATCCGCACAATCCGATCGGCAAGGTCTACACCGAGGCCGAGCTGTCGGCACTCGCGGACGTCGTCGAGGAAGCCGGAGCCCGCGTGTTCTCCGACGAGATCCACGCTCCCGTCGTCTATGCCCCTGCTCGGCATATTCCGTATGCTGCTCTCACCGAGGCGACCGCCGCACACACGGCGACCGCGACGGCTGCGTCGAAGGCCTTCAACATCCCCGGCCTCAAATGTGCTCAGCTCATCCTCACCTCTTCTGCCGACCGTGACGTCTGGGCCGAGAAGGGGCAGTTCGTCTCCGGTGCCGCCTCGAATCCGGGAATCCTGGCGACGACCGCCGCATACTCCCGTTCGAAAGACTGGCTGAGGGAGGTCAACGGCTACCTCAAGGGAAACCGGGATCACTTCACCGATCTCGTCGGCTCGCTGCTGCCGGGCGCTGCCTACATCGAACCGGAAGGCACGTATCTGGCGTGGCTGGATCTGCGCGGCTACGGCTTGGAGTCGGGCCTGTCCGATCACATCCGATCCCGCGCCGAGGTGGCCGTGACCGAGGGTCGCCTGTGCGGTGAGGTCGGGGCCGGGCATATCCGGTTCAACTTCGCCCTTCCTCGTCCCCTGCTCACCGAGGCGGTTGAGAGGATCGCCCGGATCCTCTGAGCTTCGGACTGAGGCACGCCAGCATTCGGTGCTTCAGTGCTCGGGCAGCCATTCGATGAGGTCGAAAGAGGAGCTGGCTCCCGCACACTCGCGGATCTGCTGATCGAAGCGCAGATAGTACTCGAGATTGCACTGCTGCATGAGAGCGCGGAACCGCACGGCCGGCTGAGTGCCGTCGACGAGGGCCTCGGGCAGCAGCGGGTGGGTGATCACGGCGCGGGCGATGTCAAAGTACAGATCGAAGAAGCCTCTCAAGCTCAGCTCCGGACATCCGGTTCCCGGCGCTGATCCGCCCGAGGTCAGTGCGTTCATGCGCTGCTCCAACGGAGGCAGCTGGGCGAGAGCGGAGTCGAGTTCGAAGGCCCGAGTCGTCATCCTGCGAGCCGCGGCGGTGGAGTCGGGTGTCAGCTCTCCCGCCTCGGACCAGCTGGGATCTGACATCTCGGGCAGCCGCGCCGACAGCTGAGCGGACCGGTCTGCGAAGCCGATGAGGATTCCCGGCCTCAGCTGCCTGTATCCCAGGCTCCGGGCAATGTACTGCAGTCGGTCCCGCAGACCGCGCGAAGACTCCGGAACGGAATACAGCACAGTGTGGAAGCGACCCTCATAGTCCGGAAAGACATGGTCGCCGGCAATGTCGCCGAAGTCCGAGAGGATGTGTTCGCTCAGGCGGTAGACGGAGACCCGCCCGATTCGTTCGCTGCTGATGATGCCTCGTTGGACCATCCGCACGAGTTGATTGTGCACGCTCGAGGAAGAATACCCGTGCTCGCCCAACACACTGACGATGACGGGCCCCGGCAGTCCGCTCGCCTGCAGACACCCGAAAGCGGAGATCACATCGAAGGCGATACGTGTCATCCGATAGCGATCGCCCACATCTGTCCGACGTTTCGGGACATCGTGGACACTCGTCATGGCCAGATCCTACCGTGAAAACACAAGGATCGGTGCCGACAAGGACCGAGATCGCAGCGAAGCGACGAGGAGCCACGACATGGATGACGAGAAGCACTCAATCGATCAGCGCGCGTACCAGATGTCCCGCACATCGGGACTGCTGGCGGGGGCCATCACGGCCTTCATCGCCTTCTGCGCGTTCCAGATCTTCGGGTTCACCATCGCCGAGACCGCAACATGGATGTTCGCACTCGGGCTGATGGCTGCGTCCGGAACCTTCGCCGCCGTCTACTTCGTCGGCAGGTCGACCCTGAGGAGGCAGATGGCGGCCACCTGAGTTCGGGCTCGGGCCCCCTCCCCAAGGATCTCCCCTCAGATGCCGTTCGGAGGCACGGGAGCGATTCCGAACGGCGCCAATCCGGCTGCTCCCCCGTCGGCGGCCGTGAGTACCCAGACTCCCCCATCGTGGCGAGCCACGCTGTGTTCCCAGTGGCTCGCCCGTGAACCGTCTGCCGTGACGACCGTCCAATCATCGGCAAGGGTCCGCGTGTCCGCGCCGCCGGTGGTGAGCATCGGTTCGATCGCCAGGCACATTCCGGGCTTGATCTTCGGGCCGTTCGAGCGTGCACGGTAGTTGAGCACCTCGGGAGCCATGTGCATGGAGGTGCCGATCCCGTGTCCGGTGAACTCCTCGACGAGACCCAGGTGGGGGAAGGAATCGGAGACGAAGTCATCGATGGCGTCTCCGATGTCGCTGACTTTCGTCCCGGTTGCGAACGCCGCGATGCCTGCCCACATGGCCGCCTCGGTGGCGGATGAGAGCTCACGATCGGCGGCAGTGCCCGCTTCGTCGCCGCCGACGATCATCGTCAGTGCGGAGTCCCCGTGGAAGCCGTCGACGATCGCGCCCCCGTCGATCGAGACGATGTCGCCGGCGTGGAGGACACGAGGCCCCGGGATGCCGTGGACGATCTCCTCGTTCACGGAGATGCACACGACCGCAGGAAATCCCTGGTAGCCCTTGAAGTTCGACCGTGCCCCGGCGGAGTCGATGACAGCCTCGGCCGCGGCGTCCACCTCGGCTGTGGTTGCCCCGGGAACGGCCGCGGACCGGGCCGCTGAGAGCACTTGTCGTGTCAGCTGCCCGGCCCGATGCATGAGCTCAAGCTCCGCGGGAGTCTTCAGCTCGATACGTGGTCCGAAGATCATCGAATGGTCGACAGGATGCGTTCGGTGATGTCTTCGACTTCACCGAGGCCGTCCACCTGGCGCAGAAGTCCGCGGCTGCGGTAGATATCGGTCAGCGGCTGCGTCTGCTCTTCGTACACATCGAGTCGGTGCCGGATGACGTCTTCGCTGTCATCGCTGCGGCCCTCGGTCTGAGCACGAGCGAGCAGGCGGGCGACGACCTCGTCGGTGTCGGCCGTGAGCTCGACGACGTGCTCGATGGCTTTGTCCTCGGCCGCGAGGATCCGATCGAGCTCATCGACCTGGGCACTGGTGCGGGGGTATCCGTCGAGGAGGAACCCATCGGCGGCATCATCCTGTGCCAGACGGTCGGCGACCATGGAGTTCGTGACCTCGTCCGGCACGTATTCGCCGGCATCCATATAGCGTTTGGCCAGCTTGCCCAGCTCGGTCTCACCCTTCACATTCGCCCGGAAGATGTCTCCGGTCGAGATCGCCGGGACGCCGAGCGCCTCGGACAGGCGGGCGGCCTGCGTTCCCTTGCCGGCGCCGGGAGGGCCGATCAGGATGATGCGTGAACTCATAAGGTGTCCTTCCAATGGGATGTCCGCTGAACGTCAGCGTCCGGTCATATCAGCGCAGCAGCCCCTCATAGTGGCGCTGCTGCATCTGCGCGTCGATCTGCTTGACCGTTTCGAGGCCGACGCCCACGACGATCAGCAGGGAGGTGCCGCCGAACGGGAAGTTCTGATTGGCGTTGATGAGCACCAGCGCGATCAGCGGGATGAGGGCGACGAAGGCAAGGTAGAGCGAGCCGGGGAAGTTGATGCGGCTGAGCACGTAGCTCAAGTATTCGGCGGTCGGGCGACCGGCCCGGATACCGGGGATGAAGCCTCCGTACTTCTTCATATTGTCCGCGACCTCTTCGGGATTGAAGGTGATGGCGACGTAGAAGTAGGCGAAGAAGATCGTCAGCAGGGCGTACACGGTGATGTAGAGCGGATGGTCACCGCGTGTGAAGTAGGTGTTGATCCATTCGACCCACTTCGATTCGGGATCGAAGAACTGCGAGACCAGGCTCGGCAGGTAGAGCACCGAGGAGGCGAAGATGACGGGGATGACACCGGCCATGTTCACCTTGATCGGAATATAGGTCGAGGTTCCGCCGAACATCCGACGGCCGACCATGCGCTTGGCGTACTGGACGGGAATCCTGCGCTGCGACTGCTCGACGAAGACCACGAGGGCGACGAGCACGAGACCCACGACCATGACGATGAGGAAGATGTCGACGCCCTGCTCGCGGAAGATCGCGCCGAGCGAGGAGGGGAAGGCCGATGCGACGGAGGTGAAGATGAGCAGCGACATTCCGTTGCCCACACCGTGTTCGGTGATCTGCTCGCCGAGCCACATGATCAGCCCGGTGCCTGCGGTCAGAGTCAGCACGAGGACCGCGATGCCCCACCAGGTGTCGTTGGCGATGAGGTCCTGGCAGCCTTCGACATTGCCGAAGAGCGCACCAGAGCGGACGGTCGCCACAAGCGTGGTCGAGTTGAGGATCGCAAGGCCGATGGTCAGGTAGCGGGTGTACTGAGTCAGCTTCGCCTGACCCGATGCGCCTTCCTTGTGGAGGGCTTCGAAGCGCGGAATGACCACGCGCAGCAGCTGGACGATGATGCTCGCGGTGATATAGGGCATGATGCCCAGGGCGAAGATCGACAGCTGCAGCAGCGCGCCGCCGCTGAAGAGGTTGATCATGGCGAATCCGCCCTCATTGAGCTGAGGCGAAGCCACACATTCCTGCACCTTGGTGTAGTCGATGCCAGGCGAAGGAATGAACGAGCCGAGTCGGAAGATGACAAGAATGCCCAGGGTGAAGAGGAGTTTGTTCCTCAAGTCGGGCGTTCTGAAGGCCCTCCGGATTGCGCCGATCAAGCGTCCTCCTCGTTGGGGGATGAAAAGTCAGAGTCGTGGTCGCGACCTGGCGATTGAGACAAATACCTGCAAAAGACTACCAGGGTATGGCCTGCAGGCCGAAACCGACGAAGCTCGGTGCAGGGTCCTCCCAGGCTTCAGGTCCAAGGGGAATCGCAGCGGTCTCGGGCCGGATCACAGACCGTCTCCGTGACCTTTCCGAGCATGCAGAAGGGGGCGGCCACCGAAGTGACCGCTCCCCTTTCCGGCGATGAGGCCGGGATACCGTCCGCGTGGAACGGATCAGGCCTCGTTGGCGCTTCCGCCTGCAGCTTTGATCTTCTCGGCTGCAGAGCCGGAGAACTTGTCTGCTGTGATGTTCAGGGCCACGGTGATCTCACCGGTGCCGAGAACCTTGACGGGCTGCTTTGCGCGCACAGCGCCCTTCTCCACGAGATCGGCGACGGTGACGTCTCCGCCCTCGGGGAACAGGCTGGACAGCTTGTCGAGGTTGACAACCTGGAACTCCACCTTGGCGGGGTTCTTGAATCCACGCAGCTTGGGCAGACGCATGTGCATCGGAGTCTGGCCGCCCTCGAAGCCGTGCGGAACCTGGTAGCGGGCCTTCGTGCCCTTGGTTCCGCGTCCGGCAGTCTTGCCCTTCGAAGCCTCACCACGACCGACGCGGGTCTTGGCGGTCTTGGCTCCGGGGGCAGGGCGCAGATCGTGCAGCTTCAGCGAGTCGTTGTTCGACATATCAATCGACCTCTTCCACAGTCACGATGTGGCGGACAGCGTTGATCATTCCCCGGATCTCGGGGCGATCTTCCTGCACCACAACGTCGTTGGTCCGCTTGAGACCGAGCGAACGCAGCGTGTCGCGCTGGCTCTGACGGTATCCGATTGCGGACTTGCGCTGAGTAATCTTGAGCTTTGCCATCAGGACTTCGCCCCACTTTCAGCGGCTGCTCGCAGCAGTGCGTGCGGAGCAACCTCGTCGACGGGCAGGCCACGGCGAGCCGCAACCTCTTCCGGACGCTCGAGGCCCTTCAACGCGGCGATCGCGGCGTGCACGATGTTGATCGCGTTCGCCGAGCCCAGCGACTTGGACAGGACGTCCTGGACGCCTGCCGCATCGAGGACCGCACGAACGGGTCCACCGGCGATGACTCCGGTACCCGGAGCGGCCGGACGCAGCAGGACGACACCTGCGGCTTCCTCGCCCTGGATCGGGTGCGGAATGGTCTTCTGGATGCGGGGAACGCGGAAGAAGTTCTTCTTCGCTTCCTCGACGCCCTTGGCGATGGCGGCAGGAACTTCCTTCGCCTTGCCGTAGCCCATGCCGACCATACCGTCGCCGTCTCCGACCACGACGAGAGCCGTGAAGGAGAACCGACGTCCGCCCTTGACGACCTTCGACACGCGGTTGATCGTGATGACGTGTTCGATGAACTGGTTCTTGTCTTCACGGTCGTTGCGACCGCCGCGTCCACGGCCTTCGCCGCGTCCGCGACCCTGACCGCCCTGTCCACCCTGGCCGCGGCCACGGGAGGAACGGTCACCGCTGTTGTCGGTGCGGGTCTCAGCAGCTGCCTGCTGTTCCTTGTTCTCTTCAGTGCTCATAGGGCCAATCCTCCTTCACGGGCACCTTCGGCGATTGCCTGCACACGGCCGTGGTAGGCATTGCCTCCACGGTCGAAGACGACGGATTCGATTCCGGCGTCCTTGGCACGCTGAGCAACCAGCTCGCCCACCTTGCGGGCTTTGCCGGTCTTGTCGCCTTCGAATGTCCGCAGGTCGGCTTCCATGGTGGAGGCCGAGACCAGGGTCTTGCCGACGGTGTCGTCGATGACCTGGACGAAGACGTGGCGCGTGGAGCGAGTCACTGAGAGGCGAGGGCGCTCGGTCGTGCCGCTGACATGCTTGCGCAGTCGAGCGTGACGACGCTTGCGAGCAGCTGCCCTGCCTTTGCCGTAGCTTTCCTTCTTGCCAAAGGCCATCTTTACTTACCAGCCTTTCCGACCTTGCGACGGACGATTTCGCCGGCGTAGCGCACACCTTTGCCCTTGTAGGGCTCTGGCTTGCGCAGCTTCCGGATGTTCGCAGCGGTCTCACCGACGAGCTGCTTGTCGATTCCGTGGACAGCGACCTTGGTCTGGCCGTCGACGCTGAAGGAGATTCCCTCCGGCGGTTCGACGACGATCGGGTGGCTGTAGCCGAGGGCGAACTCGAGGTTCGATCCCTTGGCCAGGACACGGTAACCGGTTCCGACGATCTCGAGGGCCTTGGAGTAGCCATCGGTCACACCGACGATCATGTTGTTGATGAGCGTACGGGACAGTCCGTGCAGCGAACGCGATTCGCGCTCTTCGTCCGGACGGGCCACTGTGATGACACCGTCTTCGAGCGATACGGTGATCGGCTCGGCGATGGTGACGGACAGCTCGCCCTTAGGTCCCTTGACGGCGACATCCTGGCCGTCGACCTTGACCTCGACGCCGCTGGGAACGGAGATCGGGTTCTTGCCAATACGTGACATGTTCTTCTCTCCTTCCTTTACCAGACGTAGGCGAGGACTTCCCCACCCACACCCTTCTTGGCGGCCTGACGGTCCGTCAGGAGGCCTGACGAGGTCGACAGGATGGCGATGCCGAGGCCGCCGAGAACCTTGGGCAGGTTCGTGGACTTCGCGTAGACGCGCAGTCCCGGCTTCGACACCCGGCGCAGGCCGGCGATCGAACGTTCCCGGTTGGGTCCGAACTTCAGGTCCAGGAGCAGCGTCTTGCCGACTTCGGCGTCTTCGACGCTCCAGCCGGTGATGTAGCCCTCGGTCTTGAGGATCTCGGCGATGTTCGACTTGAGCTTCGAGAACGGCATGCTGACGTCCTCGTGATAAGCCGAGTTGGCGTTGCGCAGACGCGTAAGCATGTCTGCGACTGGATCAGTCATTGTCATTTGGGCACGTGCCCTTCCTCGTTACGGTTTCCGCCCACATGCTGTGCTTGGACCTGCAACGTAGCGATTATTTTTGCTTGAACGGGAACCCGAGGTGACGCAGCAGTGCACGTCCCTCGTCGTCGGTTGCCGCGGTGGTGACGACGGTGATATCCATACCGCGGACGCGGTCGATCCGGTCCTGGTCGATCTCGTGGAACATGGACTGTTCCGTGAGGCCGAAGGTGTAGTTACCGTGTCCGTCGAACTGACGATCCGAGAGTCCGCGGAAGTCGCGGATACGCGGCAGTGCCAGAGTGATGACGCGGTCGATGAACTCCCACATCCGGGCTCCACGCATGGTCACGTGGGCGCCGATGGGCTGACCTTCGCGCAGTTTGAACTGAGCGATGGACTTGCGGGCACGGGTCACAACAGGCTTCTGACCGGTGATCAGAGTCAGGTCGTTGATCGCGCCTTCGATCATCTTGGAATCGCGTGCTGCGTCACCCACACCCATGTTCACGACGACCTTGGTCAGACCGGGAACCTGCATGGGGTTGGCGTAGTTGAACTCATCCTGCAGTTTCGCAACGATCTCTTCACGGTAAATCTGCTTGAGACGCGGTGCGGGACGGCTGGTGGTTGTTTCCGTCATCAGATCTCCTCCCCGGTGCGACGCGAGAAGCGAACCCGAATGGTCTTGGTGCGACCATCGCGTTCGACGCTCTCCTCGCGGTATCCGACGCGGGTGGGCTTGTTGTCCTTGGGGTCAACGAGCGCCACGTTGGACACGTGGATGGGGGCTTCGTGGGTCTCACGGCCACCAGCGGTGCCGCCGGCCTGAGTCTGCGTAGCCTTCTTGTGTTTGATCACGCGGTTGACGCCCTCAACGAGGACGCGGTTGCGTTCGGGGTAGACGGCAAGGACCTTGCCCTGCTTGCCACGATCGCCACCACGGGACTGCCGAGCGCCGGCGATGACCTGGACGAGGTCGCCCTTCTTGATATTGAGCTTGTTCGCCATGCTCACAACACCTCCGGTGCCAGGGAGACGATCTTCATGAACTTCTTGTCGCGGAGTTCGCGTCCCACGGGTCCGAAGATACGGGTGCCGCGTGGTTCCTCATCGTTCTTGAGGATGACAGCTGCATTCTCATCGAACTTGATGTAGGAACCGTCGGGACGACGACGTTCCTTGGCAGTGCGAACGATGACGGCCTTGACGACGTCACCCTTCTTCACGTTTCCGCCCGGGATTGCATCCTTGACGGTTGCCACGATGGTGTCACCGATCGAGGCGTAGCGCCGACCGGAGCCACCCAGGATCCTGATTGCCAGGATCTGCTTGGCGCCAGTGTTGTCGGCGACTTTGAGTCGCGACTCTTGCTGAATCACTATTTTCTCCTGTCGTCGCGCTGGTTCTCACGCCTTGAGCGCGAGCCTTGCGGAACGGATTCATTGACATTTCACCCCGTTCCCGGTAGCCGCCCGCGGCCTGCAGGAGGCCGCGGGCGGGACCGGGTGGGTGGGGTGGCGTTGACTACTTGGCGCGTTCGACGATTTCGACGAGCCGCCAACGCTTCGCGGCCGAAAGGGGCCGCGTCTCGGCCACGAGGACGAGGTCGCCGATACCGGCGGTGTTCTCTTCGTCGTGAACCTTGTACTTGACCGACTTGCGCATGACCTTGCCGTAGAGGCGGTGCTTCATGCGCTCCTCAACCTCGACGACGATGGTCTTGTCCATCTTGTCGGATACGACGTAACCACGTGCGGTCTTGCGGGAGTTGCGTTCCGCAGCAGTGGCCTCGGTATTCGTGGTCTCCGCCATCACTTGCTCTCTTCCTTGGCATCAGCGGGGTTCGGACGGATGTCCAGCTCCCGTTCGTTGAGCACGGTGTAGATACGAGCGATGTCCCGACGCACGGCCTTGAGGCGACCGTGGCTCTCCAGCTGACCGGTGGCCGACTGGAAACGCAGGTTGAACAGCTCGGCCTTGGCCTTCTTGAGCTCTTCCTGCAGACGCTCGTTGTCGTAACCGTCAAGCGCGTCGATGGAAAGGTTCTTCGAACCGATAGCCATTCTCACTCACCACCTTCGCGGGCCACGATACGGGCCTTCAGCGGAAGCTTGTGGATCGCCAGGCGCAGAGCCTCGCGAGCAACTTCCTCGGACACACCGCCGAGTTCGAACATGACTCGACCGGGTTTGACATTGGCGATCCACCACTCCGGCGAACCCTTACCGGAACCCATGCGGGTCTCGGCAGGCTTCTTCGTCAGCGGGTGATCAGGGTAGATGTTGATCCACACCTTGCCGCCGCGCTTGATGTAGCGCGTCATGGCAATACGTGCGGCCTCGATCTGACGGTTGGTGACATAAGCCGGCTCGAGAGCCTGAATGCCGTAGTCACCGAAGGACACCGTCGTGCCTCCCTTGGCGGCGCCGCCCCGGTTGGGGTGGTGCTGCTTGCGGAATTTCACTCGACGAGGGATCAGCATTTCTCAGCCCTCCGATCCGGCCTCAGCCGCGGGGGCTTCGGCACTGTTCTCAGTATTACGGGCCTGGTCGCCTCGGCGCGGTGCGCCTTCCTGACCACGTCCGCGGCCTCCACGACCGCGCCCACGGCCACGCGGGCCACGAGCAGCAGGAGCCTTGGCCTGCTCGGCAGCAAGCTCCTTGTCGGTCATGTCGCCCTTGTAGATCCACACCTTGACGCCGATGCGACCGAAAGTGGTGTGGGCTTCGTGAACGCCGAAGTCGATGTTCGCACGCAGGGTGTGCAGCGGCACACGTCCTTCGCGGTAGAACTCGGACCGGCTCATCTCAGCACCGCCGAGGCGGCCGGAGCACTGCACGCGGATGCCCTTGGCACCTGCGCGCTGAGCGCTCTGGATCGCCTTGCGCATCGCACGGCGGAAGGCCACGCGGCTGGCGAGCTGTTCGGCAACGCCCTGAGCGACGAGCTGTGCGTCGACCTCGGGGTTCTTCACCTCAAGGATGTTGAGCTGAATCTGCTTGCCGGTGAGCTTTTCGAGCTGACCGCGGATGCGGTCTGCTTCGGCTCCGCGACGACCGATGACGATGCCCGGACGTGCGGTGTGGATGTCGACGCGAACACGGTCACGCGTGCGCTCGATGTTGACTTTCGAGATGCCGGCTCGTTCGAGACCGGTGTTCATCATCTGGCGGATCTTGACATCTTCGAGCACGTAGTCGCGGTAGCGCTGCCCCGGCTTGGTCGAGTCAGCGAACCACTTCGACTTGTGATCCGTGGTGATTCCGAGTCGGAATCCATTCGGATTGATCTTCTGGCCCATTAGCGGTTCCCCTTCCGGCTCTTGCGCTGAGGCAGGTCGTCACCGCTGGCCAGGACCACTGTCACGTGGCTGGTGCGCTTCTCGATGCGAAATGCGCGACCCTGGGCACGCGGACGGAACCGCTTCATGGTCGGCCCCTCATCCACGAAGGCTTCGGAGATGACCAGTTCGTTCTCGTCGAACGCAACGCCTTCCTCGTCGGCCCGGACACGCGCATTGGCGATGCCGGAGGCCACGAGCTTGTAAATCGGATCTGATGCCGACTGTTCTGCAAACTTCAACACTGCAAGTGCTTCGGTCGCCTGCTGACCACGAATGAGGTCGATGACGCGCCGAGCCTTGCGAGGCGTAACGCGCAGGTAACGCGCCTTAGCCTTGGCTTCCATCGCTTCCTTCTCTCTTCTCTAGGATCGAAAGAGTGCCCCGCCTCAGCGGCGGCGCCCCTTGCGATCGTCCTTTTCGTGGCCACGGAACGTCCGTGTCGGTGCGAACTCGCCGAGCTTGTGTCCGACCATCGACTCAGTGATGAAGACGGGGACATGCTTGCGTCCGTCATGTACTGCGATGGTGTGTCCCAGGAAGTCCGGGATGATCATCGAGCGACGAGACCAGGTTTTGATGACATTTTTGGTGTTCTTCTCGTTCTGACGAGCCACCTTCTGGAAGAGGTGTTCGTCGACGAAAGGACCCTTTTTGAGGCTACGAGGCATAAGTCAGTACTCCAATCAGCGCTTCTTGCCGGTCCGGCGACGGCGCACGATGTACTTGTCGCTCTCCTTGTTCGGCCGGCGTGTGCGGCCCTCCAACTGACCCCACGGGCTGACTGGGTGACGACCACCCGAAGTACGGCCCTCGCCACCACCATGCGGGTGGTCGATCGGGTTCATCACGACACCGCGGACGGTCGGGCGCTTGCCCTTCCAACGCATGCGGCCTGCTTTGCCCCAGCTGATGTTCGACTGCTCGGCATTGCCGACCTCGCCGACCGTCGCACGGCAGCGCGCATCGACGTTGCGGATTTCGCCCGAGGGCATCCGCAGCTGTGCGAAACGGCCGTACTTCGCCACGAGCTGCACGGACGAACCGGCAGAACGAGCGATCTTGGCACCGCCGCCGGGACGCATCTCGACTGCGTGCACGACGGTGCCGACCGGGATGTTGCGCAGGGCAAGGTTGTTGCCCGGCTTGATGTCTGCACCCGGACCGGCTTCCACCTGCGCGCCCTGCTTGAGGTTCTGCGGGGCGATGATGTAGCGCTTCTCTCCGTCTGCGTAGTGCAGCAGAGCGATGCGAGCCGTACGGTTCGGGTCATATTCGATGTGTGCGACCTTCGCCGGAACGCCATCTTTGTCATGGCGGCGGAAGTCGATGACACGGTACTGACGTTTGTGACCGCCGCCCTGGTGGCGAGTGGTCACGCGTCCCTGACTGTTGCGGCCGCCGCGCTTGGGCAGCGGGCGCAGAAGCGACTTCTCCGGTGTAGACCGGGTCACTTCGACGAAGTCGGCGACCGACGAGCCACGGCGGCCCGGGGTCGTCGGCTTGTGCTTACGGATTCCCATGAGTCTTGTCCTTCTTTGACGAAGGATCGCTTAGAGCGATCCACCGAAGATGTCGATCGATCCGTCCTTGAGGGCGACGATGGCACGCTTGGTGTCCTTGCGCTTTCCCCAACCGGTGCGGGTGCGGCGGCGCTTGCCCTGACGGTTCAGGGTGTTCACCTTGGCGACCTGCACATCGAAGATCGTTTCAATGGCTTGCTTGATCTCGGTCTTGTTCGAGTCCTGGTCGACGAGGAAGGTGTACTTGCCTTCGTCCATCAGGCTGTAGGTCTTCTCCGAGACGACCGGAGCGACGATGATGTCGCGCGGGTCCTTGAAGTTCAGACTCATGATGCGTCCTCCGATTTGCGGTTTCCGCTCAGGAACGCGGCAAGAGCTGCCTCGGTGAACACGATGTCATCGGCGAGCAGCACATCATAGGTGTTGAGCTGATCGGAGGTGAGCACGTGAACGTGGGGCAGGTTGCGCACGCTCAGGTAGGTGAGCTCGTCGTCACGCTCGAGCACCACGAGAGTGTTCTTGCGCTCGGACAGGCCGGCCAGTGCGGCCTTCGCCTGCTTGGTCGACGGGGTGTCGCCGGTGACCAGGTTCTTCATCACGAAGACCTGATCGAGGCGTGCACGGTCGGACAGGGCTCCGCGCAGAGCGGCGGCCTTCATCTTCTTGGGGGTCCGCTGCGAGTAGTCGCGCGGGACCGGTCCGTGCACGATTCCGCCGCCGTTGTACTGGGGAGCGCGGATCGAACCCTGACGGGCGTTGCCGGTTCCCTTCTGGCGGTAGGGCTTGCGACCGCCACCGCGAACTTCGGAGCGGGTCTTCGTCTTGTGCGTGCCCTGACGGGCCGCAGCCAGCTGTGCAACGACGACCTGGTGGATCAGGGGCACGTTGGTCGGCACGCCGAAGACCTCGGCGGGCAGATCAACCGAACCGGCCTTGGCACCAGCGGCATCGATGACGTCGACTGTCTTGACATCAGTCATTACGTTCAGGCCTCCTTCACGGCCGAGCGAACGAGGACGACTCCACCCTTGGGGCCGGGAACGGCGCCCTTGATGAGCAGGAAGTTGTTCTCGTTGTCCACGGCGTGGATCGTGAGGTTCTGGGTGGTGTGCTTGACAGCGCCCATACGGCCGGCCATGCGCATACCCTTGAACACGCGACCAGGTGTCGCGGCTCCGCCGATCGAACCTGGCTTGCGGTGGTTGCGGTGCTGACCGTGGGAGGCACCGACACCGGCGAAGCCGTGACGCTTCATGACACCGGCGGTTCCCTTGCCCTTGGTCTTCGCGGTCACATCGACCTTGATTCCGGCTTCGAACGTGTCGACGCCGAGTTCCTGGCCGAGTTCGTAGTCAGCAGCGTCTGCAGTGCGCAGTTCGACCAGGTGACGGCGTGGGGTCACACCGGCCTTCTCGAAGTGGCCTGCGGTCGGCTTGTTGACCTTGCGAGGATCGATTTCGCCGAATGCGATCTGCACAGCGGGGTAACCATCGGTTTCCTCGTTGCGGACCTGAGTTACGACGTTGTTTCCGGTGGCCACAACGGTCACCGGCACGAGGTTGTTCTGCTCATCCCAGACCTGGGTCATGCCCAGCTTGGTTCCCAGCAGGCCCTTGACCTTGCTGGTGGTCGGGAGAGCGGATGAACGAGTGTTCGCCATTGCTGCCTCCCTTAGAGCTTGATCTCGATGTTGACGTCGTCAGCGAGGTCGAGACGCATCAGCGAATCGACTGCCTTCGGCGTCGGGTCGACGATGTCGATCAGACGCTTGTGCGTGCGCATCTCGAAATGCTCACGGCTGTCCTTGTACTTGTGCGGCGAACGGATGACGCAGTACACGTTCTTCTCCGTTGGCAACGGCACGGGGCCCACTACAGTCGCACCTGCGCGAGTGACGGTGTCCACGATCTTGCGTGCAGCACTGTCAATCACAGCGTGGTCGTACGACTTGAGCCGAATGCGGATCTTCTGTCCCGCCATGGCGTCGTCTCTTTCTTTAGTTGCTTCCGGCCATCAACTCGCAGAGGTCTGAAGACTCCCTGCCGTCTGTGCCGGCTGACCATGACCGACCCCCGAGGTCGGGCGTGTCGGCTGTTCCCGGCGGAGAAATTCTCACTTCTCCCCCAACCACCGACGGCGCTTCTACTCATTGGCTGCTCGGTCCGAACCCGCATGATGCAGATTCATCGATCCGATAGTGTTTCGGGCTGTTCGCGGTATCACTACCGCAGTGCAGGGGTCAACGCCCAAAACGCAACTTCACTATCTTGTCATAGAGCACTTCACCCGCGCAATTCCGGGGACCGTGCCTGTGAGGGAACTCTCAAGGATCCCGTGAAGCGCATCTGATCTCGCCTCGCGCTCCGCGACCCTCGGCAACTCACCCACCTGCACCGTCCGACCGAACACTGACGAACATCGCCTGGGTATGACGAACATCGCCCGGGCATGCGGAAGGGCCGCAGCTCCGAAGAGCTGCGGCCCCAACCGATGGTACTCAGTGAGTCAGATCAGGCGTTGATCTTGGTGACTCGACCGGCGCCGACGGTGCGTCCACCCTCGCGGATAGCGAAGCGGAGGCCGTCTTCCATGGCGATCGGCTGGATGAGCTCGACCGACATGTCGGTGTTGTCGCCGGGCATGACCATCTCGGTGCCCTCGGGCAGCGTGATGACGCCGGTGACGTCCGTGGTCCGGAAGTAGAACTGCGGACGGTAGTTCGAGTAGAACGGGTTGTGACGTCCGCCCTCGTCCTTGCTCAGGATGTAGACCTGAGCTTCGAACTTGGTGTGCGGGGTGATCGAACCCGGCTTCACGATGACCTGACCGCGCTCCACGTCTTCGCGCTTGGTGCCGCGCAGCAGCAGACCGACGTTCTCACCTGCACGGGCATCCGGCAGGGTCTTGCGGAACATCTCGATGGCGGTGACGGTCGTCTTGGACGACTTCTCCTTGATGCCGACGATTTCGATTTCGTCGTTCGGCAGGAGGACACCGCGCTCGACACGACCGGTGACGACGGTTCCACGACCGGTGATCGTGAAGACGTCCTCGACAGGCATGAGGAACGGCTTGTCGACGTCGCGCTCCGGCTCCGGAACGTTGTCGTCGACAGCTGCCATGAGATCCTGAACGCTCTTGACCCACTTCTCGTCGCCTTCCAGCGCCTTGAGAGCGGACACCGGAATGACCGGAGCGTTGTCTCCGTCGAAGTCCTGGCTCGAGAGCAGGTCGCGGACCTCGAATTCGACGAGCTCGATGAGCTCCTCGTCATCGACCATGTCGGACTTGTTCAGAGCCACGACGATGTAGGGAACGCCGACCTGACGCGCGAGCAGCACGTGCTCACGGGTCTGGGGCATCGGGCCGTCGGTAGCGGCGACGACGAGGATCGCACCGTCCATCTGAGCGGCACCGGTGATCATGTTCTTCACGTAGTCGGCGTGACCCGGGGCATCGACGTGAGCGTAGTGACGCTTCTCCGTCTGGTACTCAACGTGCGAGACGTTGATGGTGATGCCGCGCTCCTTCTCCTCAGGTGCGTTGTCGACCTGGTCGAAGGCGCGAGCCTCATTGAGATCCGGGTACTGATCCGCCAGGACCTTGGTGATCGCAGCGGTCAGGGTGGTCTTTCCGTGGTCAACGTGGCCGATGGTGCCGATGTTGACGTGCGGCTTAGTCCGTTCGAAACTAGCCTTTGCCACTGGGTTCCTCCTCGTGGTTGGAATAAGATATGCGGTTCATATCTTAGACCTTGTGTTGGTTATCTTTCATTCCGGAGACCATGTTCTTGATCACCGGGGCGACCGGAATTCGGAGATTACTCTCCGCCGCGCACCTTCTGGATGATCTCCTCGGCAACAGCCTTCGGGACCTCCGCATAGCTGGAGAAAGTCATCGAGTACACCGCACGGCCCTGGGTCTTCGACCGCAGATCACCGATGTAGCCGAACATCTCCGACAGCGGGACCACAGCCTTGACGACCTTCACACCGGAAGCATCGTCCATCGACTGAATCTGTCCACGCCGGGAATTCAGGTCGCCGATGACGTCACCCATGTATTCCTCAGGGGTACGCACCTCGACGTCCATGACCGGTTCGAGAAGAACCGGGTTCGCCCGCTGGACGGCCTCCTTGAAGACCATCGAACCGGCGATCTTGAATGCCATCTCCGAAGAGTCGACATCGTGGTAGGCGCCGTCGACCAGAGTGGCCTTGACACCGACCATGGGGTAACCGGCCAGGGCACCGAGCTGCATGGCGTCCTGGATGCCGGCGTCGACGCTCGGAATGTACTCGCGCGGAACGCGTCCGCCCGTGATGGCATTCTCGAACTCGTAAATCGTATCGCCTTCGACCTCGAGAGGTTCGAAGGTGACCTGGACCTTCGCGAACTGTCCCGATCCACCCGTCTGCTTCTTGTGGGTGTAATCGTACTTCTCGACAGTGCGACGGATTGTCTCACGGTAGGCGACCTGGGGCTTGCCGACGTTCGCCTCGACCTTGAACTCGCGACGCATGCGGTCGACGAGGATGTCGAGGTGCAGCTCGCCCATTCCGCGGATGACGGTCTGGCCGGTCTCCTCGTCAAGTTCGACCTGGTAGGTCGGGTCTTCCTTGACGAACTTCTGGATGGCCGAGGACAGCTTCTCCTGGTCGCTCTTGGTCTTCGGCTCGATGGCCACGGAGATCACAGGCTCCGGGAAGGTCATCGACTCGAGAGCGATCGGGTTGGCCGGGTCGCTGAGCGTGTCGCCCGTCGTGGTCTCCTTGAGACCGATGAAGGCGTAGATGTGGCCGGCGAACGCCTCTTCGACAGGGTTCTCCTTGTTGGAGTGCATCTGGAAGAGCTTGCCGACGCGTTCCTTCTTGCCCGACGAGGTGTTGAGCACCTGTTCGCCGGACTTCACATGACCGGAGTACACGCGCACGTAGGTCAGCGATCCGAAGAACGGGTGAGAGGCGACCTTGAAGGCCAGAGCCGAGAACGGCTCGTCCGTCGAAGGCTTGCGGGTCAGCTCCTCTTCGTCGTTGCTCGGGTTGTGTCCGATCATCGGAGGCACGTCGAGCGGTGAGGGGAGGTAGTCGATGACCGCGTCGAGCATGGGCTGCACGCCCTTGTTCTTGTAGGCGGAACCACACATGACCGGGAAGGCCTCGGACTTGATGACGAGTTCGCGGATGCCGGCCTTGATCTCAGCCGTCGTGAGCTCTTCACCCTCGAGGTACTTCTCCATGAGCTCTTCCGAGTTCTCGGCGACGTCCTCGACGAGCTGTGCACGATACTGAACAGCCTTGTCCTTGAGATCCTCGGGGATCTCGACCTCAGTCATGTCCTGACCCATCTTGGTCTCGTCGGGCCAGATGTAGGCCTTCATCTCGAGCAGATCGACGACACCGGCGAATTCGCTTTCGGCACCGATCGGCAGCTGGATGACCAGCGGCTTCGCGCCGAGGCGCTCCTTGATGGTGTCGACGGTGAAGTAGAAGTCAGCACCGAGCTTGTCCATCTTGTTGACGAAGCACACGCGCGGAACGTCGTACTTGTCGGCCTGACGCCACACGGTCTCCGACTGGGGCTCAACGCCCTCCTTGCCGTCGAACACGGCGACGGCACCATCGAGGACGCGCAGCGAACGCTCGACCTCGACCGTGAAGTCGACGTGACCGGGGGTGTCGATGATGTTGATCTGGTTGTTGTCCCAGTAGCAGGTCGTCGCGGCCGACGTGATCGTGATGCCGCGCTCCTTCTCCTGGTCCATCCAGTCCATGGTGCCGGCGCCGTCGTGGGTCTCGCCCATCTTGTAGTTCACGCCGGTGTAGAAGAGGATGCGTTCAGTCGTAGTTGTCTTACCCGCATCGATGTGGGCCATGATGCCGATATTACGGACCTTGTTCAGGTCGCTGAGCACGTCAAGTGCCACGGTGTCTCTCTCTCAATCGATGATTTGCTCGACTCCCCTGTGCCGCCGGTCGACGGCACTCGCGGACGAGGTCCGCCGACCGGCGCGCAGGGCAGGCGATTACCAGCGGTAGTGGGCGAAGGCCTTGTTGGACTCGGCCATCTTGTGAGTGTCCTCGCGGCGCTTGACTGCTGCGCCGAGGCCGTTGCCGGCGTCGAGGATCTCATTCATGAGCCGTTCGGTCATGGTCTTCTCACGGCGCTGGCGGGAGTATCCCACGAGCCACCGCAGAGCCAGAGTGGTCGAACGAGCCGGACGAACATCAATCGGCACCTGGTAGGTTGCACCGCCGACGCGGCGGGAGCGGACCTCGAGGGACGGACGGATGTTGTCGAGAGCCTTCTTCAGGTTGACAACGGGATCGTTGCCGTTCTTCTCGCGAGTGCCCTCGAGGGCACTGTAGACGATCCGCTCTGCGGTCGAGCGCTTGCCGTCGAGCAGGATCTTGTTGATCAGCTGCGTGACGAGCGGTGAGCTGAAGACCGGGTCAACGACGATCGGTCGCTTGGGTGCAGGACCTTTGCGTGGCATTACTTCTTCTCCCTCTTCGCACCGTACTTGCTGCGGGCCTGCTGGCGACCCTTGACGCCCTGGGTGTCGAGCGAACCGCGGACGATCCGGTAGCGGACACCGGGCAGATCCTTGACGCGGCCACCGCGCACGAGCACGATCGAGTGCTCCTGCAGGTTGTGTCCCTCGCCCGGGATGTAGGCGGTCACCTCGATCTGGCTCGAAAGCTTGACACGAGCGACCTTGCGAAGAGCCGAGTTCGGCTTCTTGGGGGTGGTGGTGTACACACGGGTGCACACTCCACGACGCTGCGGGCTGCCCTTGAGGGCAGGAGCGTCCGATCCTGCTGTATTGACATGCCGTCCCTTGCGGACGAGCTGTTGGATTGTCGGCACTAAGCGTTCTCCATTTGCTTCTCGATAGACCTAATTCCCAATGCCGGCCACGACCGCAGTCGCCTCTGTGAACCGTGGGACATATCCGACCGGACACCGGGTGAAGCTTGGCTCCCGATGCCAGTAACCACGCGAGTCATCGACCCCTGCGCCCGGGTGTGTCGCAAGGACACGGAAGCACAGAGACGACATCTCGGCGGCCTGCATCGACGACTTCTCTCAGGGATTCCGAGCCTCACAGAACACTCGGCAGGATCGATCGACGACGCAGATAACACAATCAGTCGCCTACCAGAATATCTCTCTCGAGCACGTCTGGTCAAAATGGCGATCATCCATGCTACCTCTCCGCACCGGCGAAATCACGCAGCACTCCCCTCGCCCGATCAACCACACGGCTCACCAGCGTATTCACAGACCGGCGGCGCACTTCTCAGCACTCGGCGGAACATGGTCGCCGCGTGGGCGGATTCACAGCGATTCCGGTCGGCCGCCTCGGCGAGGACCCATCCCCACTTTCCTTGACTCGTTCAAGAGAAGCAGGCATTCTGGTGCTGTGAACGGGACGAAGCATGAACACGACGACGCCGCTGCGGCTCTGCGGCAGACGTCGCTGCGCGTGACGAAACAGCGAGTCGCAGTCCTCGGTGCCGTGCGGGATCACCCGCATGCCGACACCGAGACCGTGATCCGCTCGGTGCGGGAATCGCTGCCGGCGGTCTCCCACCAGGCTGTCTATGATTCGCTTCACACTCTCACCGAGGTGGGGCTCGTCCGCTGCATCAGGCCCGCGGGCTCGGTGGCGCGGTACGAGCGTCGCATCGGGGACAACCACCATCATCTGGTGTGCCGATCGTGCAATCTCATCGTCGATGTCGACTGCACGATCGGGCAGGCTCCGTGCCTGACCCCGTCCCATGATGCCGGCTTCGTCATCGAGCAGGCCGAAGTGACGTTCTGGGGCCTGTGCCCCGACTGCGCGGCCGCCGGTGCTCAGCCGACCGGCGACGATCAGTTCTCGGTCGTGTGACTCCGGCTTCCGTTCACCACCACCCGTCTTCTCCCGAGGACACGACTATGCCCTTTCTGCGAGGGTTGCCCATCCCGTCATCCGAGTCGTCGAATGCGACTCGACTGTGAAAGGAACACGATGACCCAGACGACCACCGGCGGCTGCCCGGTCGCACACACTTCCACGGAACCGGCGGCGCCGGATTCCGACCAGTTGGTCAATCCCGTCCAGGGTGATGCCAATGCTCAGTGGTGGCCCAATCGGCTCAACCTCAAGATCCTCGCCAAGGGTCAGCCGGCACGCGACCCCATGGACCCCGACTTCGATTACGACGCGGAGTTCAACAGCCTCGACTACTACCAGCTCAAGGCCGACATCGAAGCACTGCAGAAGGACAACCAGGACTGGTGGTCCGCTGACTTCGGGCACTATGGTCCGTTCATGATCCGCATGGCCTGGCACTCGGCCGGCACCTACCGTGTGCAGGACGGCCGCGGAGGCGGCGGCGAAGGCCAGCAGCGCTTCGCACCGCTGAACTCCTGGCCCGACAACGTCTCACTCGACAAAGCCCGTCGCCTGCTGTGGCCGGTGAAGAAGAAGTACGGCAAGAAGATCTCCTGGGCCGACCTCTTCATCCTCGCCGGCAACGTCGCACTCGAATCGATGGGCTTCAAGACCTTCGGCTTCGCCGGCGGCCGCAAGGACGTCTGGGAACCCGACAACGATGTGTACTGGGGCTCCGAGACCGAGTGGCTGGGCACCGACAAGCGCTACGTGGGCAACCGTGAGCTGCAGAAGCCCCTGGCCGCGACCACCATGGGACTCATCTACGTCAACCCAGAAGGCCCCGAAGGCGAACCCGATCCGGTCAAGGCCGCGATCGACATCCGCGAGACCTTCGGACGGATGGCTATGAACGACGAGGAGACCGTCGCTCTCATCGCCGGTGGACACACCTTCGGCAAGACGCACGGCGCCGGCCCCGAATCGCACAAGGGCGCCGACCCGGAAGCCGCCGCGCTCGAAGAGCAGGGTCTGGGCTGGAAGTCCGACTTCGGCTCGGGCCAGGGCAATGACTCCATCGGTTCGGGCATCGAGGTCACGTGGACCTACCACCCGACCCGCTGGGACAACGAGTTCTTCCACATCCTCTTCGCCTACGAGTGGGAGGTCTTCGAGAACGAAGGCGGACACCTGCAGTGGCGGCCCAAGGACGGCGGCGGAGACGATATGGTCCCGATGGCCCAGGGCGACGGGCGCCGCGAGCCCCGTATGCTCACCACCGACCTGTCGCTGCGCTTCGACCCGGCGTACGAGAAGATCTCGCGCCGCTTCAAGGATGATCAGAAGGCGTTCGAGGATGCCTTCGCTCGTGCCTGGTTCAAGCTCACCCACCGCGATATGGGTCCGGCGACCCGTTACCTCGGCCCCGAAGCTCCGAGCGAGGAGCTCATCTGGCAGGACCCGGTCCCGGCCGGCACTCCGCTCGATGGCGCCGGCCTCGAGGCCGTGAAGGCTGCCGTCCGTGAGTCCGGTCTGACCGTCTCGCAGCTCGTGTCGACGACATGGGCCGCGGCATCGTCGCACCGCGTCTCGGACATGCGCGGCGGCGTCAACGGCGGTCGTCTCCGTCTCGAACCGCAGCGCAGCTGGGAGGCCAATGAGCCTGCCAAGCTCGCCGAGGTGCTCCCTGTTCTCGAGGGCATCGCGGAGTCCACCGGAGCATCGTTTGCCGATGTGCTGGCGATCGCCGGTGCCGTCGGAGTCGAAACCGCTGCCGCAGCAGCCGGGCACCCGATCACGGTTCCGGTCTCGACCGGTCGCGGCGACGCCACCCAGGAGCAGACCGATGTCGACTCCTTCGGCTACCTCGAGCCGACTCACGACGGCTTCCGCAACTACCTCACCGAAGGTCTTCCGCTCAAGGCCGAGTACCTTCTGCTCGACAAGGCCAGCCTGCTGGGTCTGACCCCGCCCGAGCTCACGGTTCTCATCGGCGGCCTCCGCGTCCTCGGTGCGAACTACGAGGACTCCGAACTCGGTGTCTTCACCGATCGCCCCGGCGAGCTGACGAACGACTTCTTCGTCAACCTGCTCGACCTCGGCAATGTGTGGAAACCAATCGGACCGTCCGAGACGGCCAATGTCTACGAGTGCTTCTCCCCCGAGGGCGAGAAACTCTGGACCGGCAGCCGGATCGACCTCCTGTTCGGAGCGAACTCCGAGCTTCGCGCGATCGCCGAGGTCTACGGCTCGGATGACGCGAACGAGAAGTTCGTCGCCGACTTCGTCAAGGCCTGGACGAAGCTCGTCGACGCCGACCGCTTCGACCTCAAACGCTGATCCGGCGACGGTCGCCGAGGTGACCGACGCGTCAGCATGACGATGCCCCCACCGACCGGTGGGGGGCATCGTCTGTGCTGCGCTGATATCAGGCGGCGTTCACTCGTCCCGGTTGAGGACGGCGAATCCGGTGAAGATCCGCTCGAAGTGCGTGACGGCGGCGTTCTCGATCGTCGTCTCGTGGGTGCCCGCCGAGGTGGAGTCAGCGCTCGCGTCCGATCCGTCGGAGTCAGAGGCGCTGCCGTCCGAGCTGGTTCCATCGGAGCTGGACCCGTCGGACGAGCCCCCGGAGTCGGTGCTGCCGTTCTGGTTTCCCGGCATTCCGTTGGACTGTCCGCCGGGCATGCCTCCGCCGTTCGACTGCCCCCCGGGCATGCCTCCGCCGTTCGACTGTCCGCCGCCGTCCCGAGCACCGCCCTGTTGGCCGCCCATTCCGCCGGGTCCGTTCTGGCCTCCCGGCCCCTGGCTCGTCCCCGAATCGTTCGACGCCATGGCCGTCGACGCACCGATCGCTCCTCCGGCGAGACCGCCGACGACGAAGAGGGCCGATCCGGCGACCACCGCAGGAACGAGCGGGACGCGTCGCTTCTGCTTGCGTGGTCCCCCGGGGCTGCCGGACTGTGCAATCTGGGCGGACCGGTCATAGGGGTTCACCCACGGCCGCTGTCCCTCCGGGATCCCGGCCTGCGGATCGGGTGCCGAGCGCGTGGTCTGCTCGGCCCATTCGTTCGCACGGCCTTGGTCGGTCGGTTGCGACTGCATGGCCCAGTCGGGTCCGGCATGAGGTCCTGCCGTGCCCTGCGCTTCGATTCTGCGAGTGGTGTCCGCGCCGTTCGAGTCCGGCGCTGCATTCTCCACGTGGTCCCGGTTCTCCGCGTGGTTGCGGTTCTGGTCGGGGTTCTGGTTCTCGGTCATGGAATCTCCTCTGATTGTCGGTGATTCCACTTTCGGTCCCCTCGCTGTAGGCCTTCCCAGTCATGCCTGTGGCCAGCCTGTGCGATTGGCCTCAAGCGGCAGGCAGACGCAGCTCGAAGGTCGTACCCGCGTCCGTGCTCGACATCGAGATGCCGCCGCGCATGAGTTCGACTAGTCCGGCGGCGATCGACAGTCCCAGCCCCGAGGAGCCTCCCTTGGCTCCGTCCTGCCGTGCCCGCGAGGGGTCTCCACGCACGAAGCGGTCGAAGACTCGGTCCCGGATCTCGGACGGAATGCCCTGACCATCGTCGCTGATGCGGATCGCCACGACATCGCTGGGCAGCTGCCCGGAGACCGGTTTCCGGGCCGCCAGTGCCTCAACGTGCACGCTGGTGCCCGGGGGCGTGTGCACGCAGGCGTTCGTGAGCACGATCGACACGACCCGGCGGACCTGATCGGCTGCTCCGCGCACCTCGAGGGCCTCCGGGGGGACATCGAGGGAGATCGCATGGTCGGGGTTGACCACATGGGCGTCTTCGACGAGTTCGACGAGCAGGGAGGAGACGTCGACGGTATCCTCTCTCGTCGGCTGGCGGCCGGCTTCGAGCCTGGCGAGGAGAAGGAGATCATCGACGAGGGAGGACATCCGCATCGCTCCGGAATCGATCTTGCCCAAGGAGGTGGTCACCTCGGCGGGCAGATCATCACGGTACGGGCGGGTGAGGTCGGCCCAACCGCGGATCGTCGCGATCGGAGTGCGCAGCTCATGGGAGGCGTCGGCGACGAAGCGGCGCATCTGCTCCGTGCCGCGGTAGCGCTCCTCGAGCGCGGAGCCGACGTGGTCGAGCATCCGGTTGACCGAGGCTCCCACATCACCGACCTCCGTGCCCGGCACCGCGAGCTCGGCGGGAACCCGCAGGGCGAGCTCGGGTTTGCCGGCGCTCAGCTCAAGGTCGGTGACCTCCCTGGCAGTGCGGGCGACGTCACGCAGGTCCCGCAGCTGGCGGTGGATGATCACGGCCATGAGCGCGGCCGTGGCGATGACGCCGATGAGGACGACGAGCGCGGTCGTCCAAGCCGTGCGCTCGAGCGCGGAATCGACACTGCTCTGCGGAACACCGTAGACGGTGGTGGTTCCGCCGTCGTCGAAGGCCACGACCCGGTAGGCGCCGAACCCGGGCACCCGCACGGACTCATGGGCGGATTCGGCGCCCTCGGGCTCGACCTCGAGCAGGGCGTCGATCGCTTCTGCGGACAGCGCGCGCGGACGGGTCAGTCCCGCCTCGGCGATGAGCCCCTCTCCCCCGTCACCGGAATCGACGACGACGAGAGCACCATCGCCGACCCCCGGCTGGAAGAGATAGCGCAGAGCCGAATCGACCGCCGCCGCCGAGTCATCGCCCCCACCGGAGGTGCCCGGATTGCCGCTCGCCCCGGGGCCCGCACCGGGGCCGTCTCCCGAACGTGCATGCGAGGTCATCGATGTCAGTTGGGCGTCGAGGTCGGTCATCAGCGAACCGCGCACACTCAGCCAGGAGGCGGTGCCGATTCCGGCGCCGACGAGGAGGAGGACGAGTCCGGCGAGGACGATGAGCCTCGTCTGCAGCCGCCACCGGCGCAGAGTCACTGTTCCGCCCGCATGATGTAGCCGGCCCCGCGCTTGGTGTGGAAGAGATTCGGCAGGTCGGGGAACGGGGTGTCGATCTTCTTCCGCAGGTAGGAGACGTAGAGTTCGACGATGTTGCCGTTGCCGCCGAAGTCGTAGTCCCACACGCGATCGAGGATCTGGGCCTTCGACAGCACCACCCGCGGATTGCGCATGAACAGCAGCAGCACCTCGTACTCGCGAGCCGTCAGCTCGATCGGATGACCGGCGCGGGTGACCTCGTGAGAGCGTTCGTCGAGTTCGAGGTCGCCCACGCGCAGCACATCATCCTCATCGACCGGACCGTTCGAAACCCCCCGGCGCAGGCGCACCTCGATCCGGGCGATGACCTCATCGAGGTTGAACGGCTTCGTCACGTAGTCGTCCCCGCCCAGCCGCAGACCCGTCAGCCGGTCGTCGACCTCGTCTCTGGCGGAGAGGAAGACCACCGGAGTGTCGATGCCCTCGGCTCGGATCTTCTCGATCACGGCGAACCCGTCGAGGTCGGGCAGCATGACGTCGAGGACGATCGCGTCGAAGCGTGCGCTCCTGGCCAGCGCCACGGCCTCGCGGCCGGTGCCGACTCCCTCGGCTTCCCAGCCTCTGACGTGGCAGGCCATGACGAGGAGCTCGGAGAGATTCGCTTCGTCGTCGACGATGAGGATGCGCGCCGGCGGATTCGCTGTCGGGTTCATAGCTCGATTATCCCCTCAACCTGCACTGAGATCGTAGAGCGAAACGGAGTCGACGGTCGTCGCCTCGTAATTCGCCTCGACCCAATCCGCGATCTGGGACGAGGCAGAGTCCGAGCTCCCGCCGGGGCCCTGGCCGCTGGAGCCCGATCCGATGTAGTAGTGGATCTTGCCGTCGGCCACGAGCTGTTTGAACTCGGCGAGGGTCGGTGACGGATCGGTGCCGTTGAACCCGCCGATCGCCATCACCGGCTCTTCGAGCGCGAGCTGGTATCCCGCAGCCTGGTTCGCCCCCGTCGTCGCAGCCACCCATGTGTAGTCCGAGGCATCCTGTTCGAGCAGCTGTGTGAGTTCGTCCGAGGGTTCGGAGGCGCCCAGCAGACCGCCCATTCCGCCGCCACCGCCTCCGGGCGTGCCGTCCGTGCCGCCGGCGCCGGCCTCGGAATTGCTGGTCCCGCCGGGCGAGCCACCGGGCGTGCCGTCCGTGCCGCCGGCGCCTCCGCCCGGCCCGGCTCCTCCGCCGGGCATTCCGCCACCACCGGGACCACCGCCCAGACCTGCGCTCGTGCCGGCGATCGTGACGATCGATCCCTGCGTCGACCCCGCGATCGTGCGCACGGCCAGCTGAGCCGGAATCGCAGCGCTGCCGAGGATGGCCACCGCGACGAGCACCGAGACAAGTGCCGTGCCGATCCGCCGGTGCGCGGTGACGATGAGGACCAGAGCGCCGAGGATCGAGACGATGAGCACACACCAGCGCAGCACGCCCGGGATCCCGGTCATCTGCGAGCTGATGATGAACTGCCACGCCCCGGTCAGGGCCCAAG
The DNA here is from genome assembly GCF_012844365.1 of Brevibacterium sp. 'Marine'. Lineage (NCBI taxonomy): Bacteria > Bacillati > Actinomycetota > Actinomycetes > Micrococcales > Brevibacteriaceae > Brevibacterium > Brevibacterium sp. 'Marine'. The sequence goes on along the minus strand of NZ_CP051626.1, from coordinate 1,302,085 downwards.
CCACCGCCAGCAGCAGACGTGGGAGGAATCCGTCACGGGCGAGCAGCACCGCGACGCCGAGGCCGATGACGGCGGCGATCGCAGGAATGAGTGCAACCGTGTAGTACTCGTGGACGATCCCGTTCATATTCGACAGCACGAGCCACGTGACGATCAGCCACGCACCCCACATGAGCAGTCCCGCGCCGAGGCTGCCCGTGCCGATTGCGGCGGACGCGCTCACCGCACGGCCGGCCTCCCTGTCACCGTCCGTGACGGTGGGAACACGGCGACAGCGGGCCGCCTCGGCGAGGGTGAGGAGAACGACCGTCACGACCAGGAGGAACAATGCGGTGGGCAGGAACCACGACACCTGCTGGCCGAAGCTGCCGGTGAATAGGCGGGTGATGCCCGTTTCGCCCCATCCGCCGCCCTGACCGCCTCCTCTGCCGACGGAGCCGGTCTCGTTGCCGGTCAGCCGTCCGAAGCCGTTGTAGCCGAAGGTGAGTTCGAGGAAGGAGTTCGACTGGGAGCCGCCGACGTAGGGGCGGGAGCCGGCAGGGGTGAGTTCGACGAGGGCGATCCACCACCCGGCGCTGACGATCATCGACCCGAGCGGGACGAGCAGCCACAGCAGGCGACGGGGCCAGGAAGTGCGGGCGAAGAGCACCCAGGCCACAGCGAGGCCGGGGACGATGAGGAGGACCTGGAACTGTTTGGTCAGGAAACCCAGCCCGAGGCAGACTCCGGCGAGGACGAGCCAACCGACGATGCGGCGGGCCGAGGGTCGCCGGCGAGCCCCGGTGAGCGTGCGCAGGGCGTGCTGGGTCGCGACGACGGCACCGATCATCAGGGTCACAAGCAGCGCGTCCGGGTTGTTGAACCGGAACATCATCGCCACGACCGGGGAGACGGCGAAGATCGCACCGGCGCCCAGCGCGGCAGCCTTCTCAAGTCCCGGTCCGACATGGGACCGCAGGCTCAGCCGCAGCGAATGGACGATGAGGAGTACGCTCACCCCGGCCAGGAGGACCTGAGGCAGCAGCATCGAGAACGATGAGAAGCCGAAGACGCGGGCGCTCAGGGCCATCAGCCACAGTGAGGCTGGGGGTTTGTCGACGGTGATCGCGTTCGCCGAGTCGAGGGAGCCGAAGAGGAACGCCTCCCAGTTCTCCGATCCGGCCTGCACGGCCGCCGCATAGAAGGAGTTCGCCCAGCCGTTGGCCGTGAGATTGGCGAGGAACGCCGCGATCATGCCGAGTGTGAGCACGGTGAGTGTGATCGGGTACCAATGCCGTCGCAGTCCGCGGGCGCGGGCATATAGGGTGGGGGTCTCAGACATGGTCGATGTCCTTTTCGTTCGGGTGCGCCGTTCCGGCTGCAGCAGTCGTGGTGGCGCGGTGGACGCTGTGGTGGGAACCGCGGGCGAAGACCCATGTGCGCATGAGCACGAACCGGACCACCGTGGCGGCGAGGTTCGCCGCCGTCAGCACGGCGAGCGTGCCGACAGTTGCCCCCGGTCCGGTGAATCCGTCTGCGACGGCCAGACCTGCCGAGGTGAAGGCCAGGCACAGGCCGAAGGCCGCCATGCCTTTCAACTGGGAGGTCAGGCGGCGGTGCGGAGATCTCACTCCGAAGGTGTGGCCCCGGTTGAGGGCCGTGTTCGCGATCGTCGAAAGGAGCAGCGCAAGGATGTTCGCCGCGGGCTCCGAGACGAATTGGATGCCGAGGAGGAACAGCACGGCGTAGAGCACGGTGCTGATGATCCCGACGTCGATGAAATGGAGGATCTGTGCTCCGGTGTTCGGTGCGGGGACTGCGTGACTGACCCGGGTGCGTCCGCCGGTGCGCAGCCGGACGATGCCCTTGATGTCCTTCCAAGCCGTGCTGACCACGTCGACGGAGGAGTCCGGGTCATCCGTCCAGTCCGTGCCGAACTCGTGGATGCGGTACCCGGCCCACTCGGCGCGAGCGAGCAGCTCAGTGTCGAAGAACCATTCAGAGTCCTCGACCTGCGGCAGCAGTTCCTTCGCTGCCCGTGCCGACAGCGCTTTGAAACCGCATTGGGCGTCACTGAACCCGACGCCGAGGCTGAGCTTGAGCAGTCGGTTGTAGCAGCGGGAGATGATCTCGCGTCTGATCCCGCGCTCGACCGCAACACCGGGCTGCAGCCGAGAGGCGATGGCGACATCGGCCAGCCCCGACCGGATGATCTCGACCATCGGGTCGAGGACTCGGATGTCTGTGGCCAGATCCACGTCCGTGTAGGCGACGACGTCCGCCGACGAGGCCTGCCACACCTGGTTCAGTGCGCGACCGCGGCCCTTCTGTTCGAGGCGGACGTACTCGACCTGCGGGTACGTCGCCGCCAGGGTCGCGGCGATGATGGGCGTCTCATCGGTGCTCGCATTGTCGGCGATGATGATTGTGACCTCGGTTCCGCGGGAGGGTTCGACGGCCAGGAGGGTCTCGACCGAGGCGGCCAGCGAAGCCTCCTCGTTGTACACCGGGACGACGAGGTCGACGGTCGTGGTCGGTCGGGTGGCCGTGTCGGCTGTCTGCGTCTCCGGCTGCTGCCAGGCGCTGCTCTCATGTCTCATGCCCTCCACATTCGCGGCGGTCGATAGGCCCAGCATTGGTCGAAGCTGTGGCCCTGCTGTGGAGTCCTCGTCACCGCAGTCCTCCCTGCTCGCGAATGTGAAGACCGCTACACTGGGCTTCATGGCCGATGACGACTCCCCTCCTCCTCAGCGGCGCATCCGCGCCTCCGACCAGGACCGCGACGATGTCCTCTCAGTGATCACCGATGCCGTGACGAACGGTCGCCTCGACCCCGAGGAGACGGCGCAGCGACAGGATGACGCGATCGGAGCGAAATTCCTCGACGAGCTCATCCCTCTCATCGACGACCTCCCCGAGGGCGACTCGCTCCACCGGAAGCTCGCCCGCCAGACCGGTCAGACGCCGGGTCCCACAGATCCGGGCTCCCAGCTGCAGCGGCGCGGACCGAGCGAACTCTCCCCGGCTGCGGAACCGGGATCGGCTTCGCCGATGAACTCCGTGGCCATCATGTCCGGACGTCAGCTCGACGTGCCTCCCGGCACCGCCGAGGTCACCACCTACGCCCTCATGGGCGGTGACAACATCGACCTCTGCGAGGTCATGGGTCCCGGAGTGACCGTCGAACTGAACTCATATGCGATGTGGGCCGGCAACGACATCTTCGTGCCGCCGGGAGTGCGCATCCGCGACGAGACCATCAACATCATGGCGGGCAATGAGGTCCGCCGATCCGCGCAGGGTGACGGGTCCAACGGGACCGTGATCCTCAAGGGCTTCTCCCTCATGGCCGGACACGACGTCCGGCTCGCCAAAGGCTATCGAGCAAAGGATCAGGGTCAACTGGAATGAAGATCGGTGTACTCACCTCGGGAGGCGACTGCCCGGGCCTCAACGCTGTCATCCGCGGCATCGTCCGCAAAGGCATCCGCGCCTATGACGCGGAGTTCGTCGGCATCCGCGACGGCTGGCGGGGTCTGCTCGACGACGACATGTTCGATATGACCATGCTCGACGTGCGCGGACTGTCCGGACGCGGCGGAACCATCCTCGGCACCTCCCGCACCCACCCCTATGAGGACGGCGGACCCGAGCGGATGCGGGAGGTCATGGCCGCCCACGGCATCGATTCGCTCATCGCCATCGGCGGCGAAGGCACCCTGGCCGGCGCCTCACGTCTGGTCCATGAAGAGGGCCTGCACATCGTCGGCGTGCCCAAGACCATCGACAACGACCTCGGCAACACGGACTACACTTTCGGCTTCGACACCGCCCAGTCCATCGCCACCGAGGCCATCGACCGACTCCGCACCACCGCAGAGTCCCACCACCGCTGCATGGTCATCGAGGTCATGGGACGCAATGTCGGATGGATCGCCCTGCACGCCGGCATGGCGGCAGGCGCACACGCGATCCTCATGCCCGAGTTCCCCGTCTCCTTCGAACAGATCTCGGACTGGGTGCGCTCGGCCAGGGACCGCGGGCGCGCACCCATCGTCGTCGTCGCCGAAGGGTTCATCCCCGAAGGATTCGACTCACAGGTCGCCGACCACGGCGTCGACAACAAGGGACGGGTCCGCCTCGGCGGGATCGCGAACTACCTGGCCCCGAAGATCGAGGAGATCACCGGCATCGAATCTCGGGCGACGATCCTCGGACACCTGCAGCGAGGCGGCTCCCCCACCGCGTACGACCGGGTCCTGTCGACCCGGTTGGGCATGGCTGCGGCCGACCTCGCCCAGCACGGGCACTGGGGCAAGATGGCCAGCCTCAAGGGCACGGACATCGTCTCGGTGGAGATGTCATCGGCCGTCGACAGCCTCAAGTCCGTGCCGCTGCATCGCTGGGAAGAGGCACAGGTTCTCTTCGGCTGAGTGAGTCCGACATCTTCACCGAGAAACGGGTGGAGTGTCGAAACACGGGCGCACACACCCGCGTTTCGACACTCCACCCGTTTCTCGATGTCGCAGCGTGAATAGCAGGAGGGGCGTCCACCGTGTGGTGGACGCCCCCTCTTCGCGTGCCTCTCTCAGACGCTGCGACTCAGCCGCTCAGTCTCAGCTGAACGCACCGTAGTCGTAGTCCTCCAGCGGGATGGCGGAGCCGGAATCGGCGCCGATGCCCGCGTAGAAGTCGCCGTAGCTGTTGGTGAACATCTCGGCCTTGGCCTCTTCGGTCGGCTCCACCACGAGGTTGCGGTGGGTCTGCAGGCCGGTGCCGGCAGGGATGAGCTTACCGAGGATGACGTTCTCCTTCAGCCCCATGAGCGTATCGGACTTGCCTTCCATGGCCGCCTCGGTGAGGACGCGGGTGGTCTCCTGGAAGGATGCGGCCGACAGCCACGACTCGGTGGCCAGCGAAGCCTTCGTGATGCCCATCAGTTCGTCACGAGCCGAGGCAGGCTGGCCGCCTTCGGCGACCACACGACGGTTCTCCGCCTGGTAGCGGCCGCGGTCGACCAGCTCACCGGGCAGCAGGTTCGTGTCGCCCGACTCGATCACGGTCACGCGACGCAGCATCTGCCGCACGATGACCTCGATGTGCTTGTCGTGGATGCCCACACCCTGCGAACGGTAGACCTTCTGAACCTCCTCGACGAGGAAGCGCTCGGCCTCACGGCGACCGCGGATGCGCAGCACCTGCTTCGGATCGACGGCACCGACGATGAGCTGCTCTCCGGCCTTGACGTGCTGGCCGTCCTCGACCATGAGACGGGCACGCTTGGACACTGCGTGCTCGATCTCCTCGCTGCCGTCATCGGGGGTGATGATGACGAAGCGGGTCTTGCGGCTGTCGTCGATCTTCGCCCGTCCGGTCGCCTCGGCGATGGGAGCGAAGCCCTTCGGTGTGCGAGCTTCGAAGAGCTCGGTCACACGCGGCAGGCCCTGCGTGATATCACCGGTCGAAGCGGCGGCACCACCGGTGTGGAACGTACGCATCGTCAGCTGGGTACCGGGCTCACCGATCGACTGGGCAGCGACGGTGCCGATGGCCTCGCCGATGTCGACGAGCTGACCGGTCGCCATCGAGCGACCGTAGTGCTCGGCGGAGATCTGCGCATCGGAATCGGCAGTCAGCACGGAGTGGACCTTGAGCTCCTCGATGCCGTTGGCCACGAGCATATCCACCACAGCGCCGGTGACATCGGACTTCGCCGGCAGGAGCACATTGCCCTCGGCGTCAGTGACATCGGAGACGGTGAGACGCCCGTAGACGCTGGTCTCGGCGTACTCGTGCGGAACCAGGTTGCCCTCGTGGTCGCGTTCGGCGATCGGCAGGGTGATGCCCTTGTTCGACTCGGCCTCTGCGGCACGGATGATGACATCCTGGGACACGTCGACGAGACGACGGGTGAGGTAACCGGAGTCAGCGGTACGCAGAGCGGTGTCGGCCAGGCCCTTACGCGCACCGTGCGAGGCGATGAAGTACTCGAGCACGGCGAGTCCCTCACGGTAGTTCGACACGATCGGACGCGGGATGATCTCACCCTGCGGGTTCGTCACCAGACCACGCATACCGGCCAGCTGACGAACCTGCATCCAGTTGCCGGATGCGCCGGACTCGACCAGGCGCAGCACCGAGTTCTCCGCGGGGAAGTTCGTGCGCATGATCTGGTCGACCTTCTCGGTCGTCTCCGTCCACAGCTTGACGAGCTCGTTGCGACGCTCGTCGTCGGTCAGTGCACCGAGTTCGTACTGCTGCTGAACCTTCGTATCGATGACTTCGGCATCGTCGATGATCTCGGTCTTCGCCTCGGGTGAGACGACGTCTGACATTGCGATGGTGATGCCCGAGCGGGTAGCCCAGTGGAAGCCGCCGGCCTTGAAGTTGTCCAGCGTGTGTGCGACCTCGACCTTCGGGTATTCCTCGGCCAGGTGGTTGACGATCCGGCTCAGGGCCTTCTTGTCGATCGTCGAGTTCACGAAGGCGTAGTCGGCAGGCAGGTACTCGTTGAACGTCGCACGACCGAGAGTGGTCTGCACGTCCAGCGGGTCTCCGGCCTCCCAGCCCTCGGGAAGCTCCATGTCCGCGCTGGGAACGACGTCTTCCAGGCGGATGGTGATCGGCGAGCCCAGGTCGAGCTCTCCGCGGTCGAAGGCCATGATGGCTTCGCCCATTCCGGAGAACGCGCGTCCTTCGCCGGGCAGTCCCTTGCGCTCGGAGGTGAGGTGGAACAGACCGATGATCATATCCTGCGAAGGCATGGTCACGGGCTTGCCGTCCGAGGGCTTGAGGATGTTGTTGGCCGAGAGCATGAGGATGCGGGCCTCGGCCTGCGCCTCGGGGCTCAGCGGCAGGTGCACAGCCATCTGGTCACCGTCGAAGTCAGCGTTGAACGCCGAGCAGACGAGCGGGTGCAGCTGGATGGCCTTACCCTCGATGAGCTGCGGCTCGAACGCCTGGATGCCCAGGCGGTGCAGGGTCGGTGCACGGTTGAGCAGCACCGGGTGTTCGGTGATGACCTCTTCGAGGACGTCCCACACCTGCGGATGCTGACGCTCGACCATGCGCTTGGCCGACTTGATGTTCTGAGCGTGGTTGAGATCGACCAGACGCTTCATCACGAAGGGCTTGAACAGCTCCAGCGCCATGGTCTTGGGCAGACCGCACTGGTGCAGGTGCAGCTGCGGACCGACGACGATGACCGAACGGCCCGAGTAGTCCACACGCTTACCGAGCAGGTTCTGACGGAAACGTCCCTGCTTGCCCTTGAGCATGTCCGACAGCGACTTGAGAGGGCGGTTGCCCGGTCCGGTCACCGGGCGTCCGCGACGTCCGTTGTCGAACAGCGAGTCCACGGCCTCCTGCAGCATCCGCTTCTCGTTGTTGACGATGATCTCGGGAGCACCGAGGTCGAGCAGACGCTTGAGGCGGTTGTTGCGGTTGATGACGCGACGGTAGAGGTCGTTGAGGTCCGAGGTCGCGAAGCGTCCACCGTCGAGCTGGACCATCGGGCGCAGCTCCGGCGGGATCACCGGGACGACGTCGAGGACCATGCCCTCGGGGTTGTTGTCGGTGGTCAGGAACGCGTTGACGACCTTGAGCCGCTTGAGTGCACGGGTCTTGCGCTGTCCCTTGCCGGTGGCGATGAGCTCGCGCAGCTTCTCGGCTTCGCCTTCGAGATCGAAGTCGATGAGGCGCTTCTGGATCGCCTCGGCGCCCATGGCACCGGTGAAGTAGAGGCCGAAGCGGTGGAACATTTCGCGGTACAGGCTCTCGTCGCCTTCGAGGTCGTTGACCTTGAGGTTCTTGAACCGATCCCACACCTGCTCGATACGGTCGACCTCGCGGTCGGCGTTCTTGCGCAGTTTGTCCATTTCCTTCTCGGCGGTGTCGCGCAGCTTCTTCTTGGCCTGGGCGGTTCCGCCTTCGGCCTCGAGCGCGGCGAGATCCTCTTCGAGCTTCTTGGCACGACGGTCGATGTCGGCGTCACGGCGGGTGCCGATCTGCTGCTTCTCGACGTCGATCTTGTTCTGCAGGCTGGGCAGATCGCGGTGACGGGAATCCTCGTCGACCGAGGTGATCATGTAGGCCGCGAAGTAGATGACCTTCTCGAGGTCCTTCGGAGCCAGGTCCAGCAGGTAGCCCAGACGCGAGGGCACACCCTTGAAGTACCAGATGTGGGTCACGGGAGCGGCGAGCTCGAGGTGGCCCATCCGCTCACGACGCACCTTGGCACGGGTCACCTCGACGCCGCAGCGTTCGCAGATGATGCCCTTGAAGCGGACTCTCTTGTACTTTCCGCAGGCGCACTCCCAGTCACGGGTGGGGCCGAAGATCTTCTCGCAGAAGAGTCCGTCCTTCTCCGGCTTCAGGGTGCGGTAGTTGATGGTCTCAGGCTTTTTCACCTCACCGTGTGACCAGCCGCGGATGTTCTCCGTGGTGGCAAGACCGATGCGCAGTTCATCAAAGAAATTGACGTCAGGCACGTAAATCCTCTTTCCTGGCGATGAACGAATCGTTCATCAAAAAGTTGTGTCGGTTGAAGTGGAAGTCCTCAGACTTCTTCTACGGTCTGTGCTTCGCGGCGGGAGAGGTCGATGCCGAGCTCTTCGGCTGCGCGGTAGACCTCGTCCTCCGACTCGCCCATCTCGACATGGCCTCCGTCGGAAGACAGGACTTCGACGTTGAGGCACAGGGACTGCATCTCCTTGATGAGGACCTTGAACGACTCCGGGATTCCCGGGTCAGGCAGGTTCTCACCCTTGACGATGGCTTCGTAGACCTTCACACGGCCCGGGATGTCATCGGACTTGATCGTCAGAAGCTCCTGCAGGGTGTAGGCGGCGCCGTAGGCCTCGAGGGCCCAGACTTCCATCTCACCGAAGCGCTGACCACCGAACTGCGCCTTACCACCGAGCGGCTGCTGGGTGATCATCGAGTACGGTCCGGTCGAACGCGCGTGGATCTTGTCGTCGACGAGGTGGTGGAGCTTGAGCATGTACATGTAGCCGACCGAGATCGGGTACGGGAACGGCTCACCGGAGCGGCCGTCGAACAGCTGGGCCTTGCCCGAGGAGTCGATGAGGCGGTCCCCATCGCGGTTCGGGGTCGTCGAATCCAGCAGTCCGCGCAGCTCCTGCTCGTGCGCACCGTCGAAGACCGGGGTGGCCAGGTTGGTGCCGGCCTCGGCTTCGCGAGCGGCGTCGGGCAGCTCGGCGGCCCACTCGGGGTTGCCCTCGATCTTCCAGCCCTGCTTCGAGATCCATCCGAGGTGGATTTCGAAGACCTGTCCGATGTTCATACGACGGGGAACACCGTGCGGGTTGAGGATGACGTCGACGGGGGTGCCGTCGGCGAGGAACGGCATGTCCTCGACCGGCAGGATCGTCGAGATGACGCCCTTGTTTCCGTGACGGCCGGCCATCTTGTCGCCGATGGTGATCTTGCGGCGCTGGGCCACGTAGACGCGGACCATCTGGTTGACGCCGGGCGAGAGCTCGTCGTCGTCCTCACGGTCGAAGACGCGCACACCGATGACGGTGCCGATCTCGCCGTGGGGAACGCGCAGCGAGGTGTCGCGGACCTCTCGCGACTTCTCACCGAAGATCGCGCGCAGCAGGCGCTCTTCCGGGGTCAGCTCGGTCTCACCCTTCGGGGTGACCTTGCCGACGAGGATGTCACCGTCGGTGACCTCGGCGCCGATGCGGATGATTCCGCGATCGTCGAGATCGGCCAGAGCGTCGGGCGAGATGTTCGGGATGTCCCGAGTGATCTCTTCGGCACCGAGCTTGGTGTCGCGCGCATCGACCTCGTGCTCCTCGATGTGGATCGAAGAGAGCACATCGTCCTGGACGAGACGTTGCGAGAGGATGATCGCATCCTCGTAGTTGTAGCCTTCCCAGGACATGAACGCCACGAGGAGGTTCTTGCCCAGCGCCATCTCACCGTTCTCGGTGGACGGTCCGTCGGCGAGGACGGTTCCGGCTTCGACGCGGTCGCCTTCGTCGACGAGGATGCGCTGGTTGTACGAGGTGCCGTGGTTCGACCGCTTGAACTTCGCAGCCTTGTAGGTCAGCTGGGTTCCGTCATCGGCGAGCACAGTGACGTAGTCGGCCGAGACCTCGGTGATGACACCGGACTTCTCGGCGGTGATGACATCGCCGGCGTCGACGGCGGCACGGTATTCCATGCCGGTGCCCACGACCGGGGATTCGGCCATCACCAGCGGCACGGCCTGACGCTGCATGTTCGCTCCCATGAGGGCGCGGTTGGCGTCGTCGTGCTCGAGGAACGGAATCAGAGCCGACGCCACAGACACCATCTGACGTGCGGAGACGTCCATGAAGTCGATCTGGTCGTGCTGGACCAGCTCGGCCTCACCGCCGCCGCCCTTCGGACGGGCCAGGACCTCGACCTCGGCGAAGCGCTGGTCGTCGGTCAGCGGTGCGTTGGCCTGGGCGATGTTGAACTCGAGTTCGTCATCGGCGGTCAGGTACTGCGTCTCATCGGTCACGACTCCGTCGACGACCTTGCGGTAAGGCGTCTCGATGAAGCCGAAGGGGTTGATGCGGGCGTAGGACGCCAGCGAACCGATCAGACCGATGTTCGGACCCTCGGGGGTCTCGATCGGGCACATGCGGCCGTAGTGCGAGGGGTGCACGTCACGGACTTCCATGGCGGCACGGTCGCGTGAGAGGCCGCCCGGTCCCAGTGCGGAGAGACGGCGTTTGTGGGTCAGACCCGCGAGCGGGTTGTTCTGATCCATGAACTGCGAGAGCTGCGAGGTGCCGAAGAACTCCTTGATCGCAGCCACCACGGGGCGGATGTTGATCAGGGTCTGCGGGGTGATCGCCTCGACGTCCTGAGTCGTCATGCGCTCACGCACGACGCGCTCCATCCGGGACAGGCCGGTGCGGATCTGGTTCTCGATGAGCTCACCGACGGCGCGGATGCGGCGGTTGCCGAAGTGATCGATGTCATCGAGCTTGACGCTGATCTCGACCTCTTCGCCGTCGCGGGTGCCCTTCGCCGTGTCCACTCCTGCGTGCAGCGACACGAGGTAGCGGATAGTAGCGACGATGTCGTCGGTGGAGAGCACCGAGTCCGACAGCGGGGCTTCGACGCCGAGCTTGCGGTTGACCTTGTAGCGACCGACCTTGGCCAGGTCGTAGCGCTTCGGGTTGAAGTACAGGTTGTTGAGCAGGTTGCGGGCGGCCTCAGCGGTCGCGGGCTCTGCCGGGCGCAGCTTCTTGTAGATGTCGAGCAGCGCTTCGTCCTGCGTGGTGACGGTGTCCTTGGCCATCGTCTCGCGGATCGATTCGAACTCGCCGAACTCCTCGAGGATCTTCGCTTCGGACCAGCCGAGAGCCTTGAGCAGCACTGTCACGGACTGCTTGCGCTTGCGGTCGAGGCGCACGCCGACCTGGTCGCGCTTGTCGACCTCGAATTCCAGCCAGGCACCGCGGGACGGGATGATCTTCGCGGAGAAGATGTCCTTGTCCGTGGTCTTGTCGACGCTGGATTCGAAGTAGGCGCCGGGCGAACGCACGAGCTGGGAGACGACGACGCGCTCGGTGCCGTTGACGATGAACGTGCCCTTGTCGGTCATGAGGGGGAAGTCACCCATGAACACGGTCTGGCTTTTGATCTCGCCCGTGTTGTTGTTCATGAACTCGGCGGTGACGTACAGCGGCGCCGAGTAGGTCATATCGCGTTCCTTGCACTCATCGATCGAGTACTTGGGAGCTTCGAACCGGTGCTCACGGAACGACAGCGACATGGATCCGCCGAAGTCTTCGATCGGCGAGATCTCTTCGAAGATGTCTTCGAGACCCGAGGTGGTGGCGACGGAGTCGTCTCCGATCTCGATGGCCTCGGCGACGCGGTCCTGCCACGCCTCCGATCCGATCAGCCAGTCGAAGCTGTCCGTCTGCAGACCGAGCAGATCGGGAACCTCGAGGGGCTCGCGAATCTTCGCGAAGGAAATTCTCTTGGGGGGATTAGCGGTCCTGGTGTTGTCGTTGGCGGCGGCCAATTGGTTCCTTCCGAGTGCTTCACCATCTGATACTTCGTCTGCCCACTCGCTCCGGCGACGTCCACGGGGTGTGTCAGATTTCGACTCCCGGCGTCGGCATGGTTCACTTGAGTGGAAATGCTGTGCCCACCGCTATATGAAGGCACACCACAGGCAGAACGATGCAAATATCAAGCTTATAGCATCAGGTCAAGCCTGGCAAGACGGACAGTTTCAGGGCAGATTCTTCGTCCACAGTCCCACCCATGCCCAGGTGCCGAATCCCGCCTGATCGTTGATCGCCAGCATCCACGAGTTCTCCACGGCGTTCCAGGTGTACACGCGCTCGACCGCCGAATGCTGCGCGAGGCTGCGGTGATTGGCGACCTTGAGCCGGGCACCGAGGCGGTGCCCACGGTGCTCGCTGAGCACCAGGGTTCCTCCTTGCCAGCCCACGGTCGGTCTGTCGGCTGAGGACCCGACCTGTGTGTACCCCGCCGGTTCCCCGTCGAGGAGGGCGAGTGCCGTGGCCATGGATTCTCCCTTGGCCGTCTTCTCTGCATCGAGGGCCCTCACGCGCTCACCGTCCCAGCTCTCCTCTCCCCCGAATTTCGCAGCTCCCGGCACGTCGGTGCTCAGCCGGCGTTTGCACAGAGCGATGTGCTCCAGTCGATGCTCCGGGACCGGCCCTCGCCAGGTCTCGATGACGTAGTCGTCGACGTGGGCACCGAGGTCGAGTTCGGCCGCGGTTGCAGTCGGCGCGACCGAGCACCGTTCGATCTGTGCGAGCCCGTACCCGCGGCTGCTGAGAAAAGACACCTCCGGCAGAGCGGCCGGCAGCGTCCCGGCACCGGTTTCGGCGGCCAGACGGGCACCGCGCAGATTCGCAGCCCTGACGGATTCCGGAATCTCGCAGAAGCTCGACAGCGCTGTCCGGCCCTCTGCTCGCAGCTCGGCCTCCATCACCGTCAGCAGCGCGGCACCCAGTCCACGACGGCGATGGTCCGGATGCACTCCGCACCAGACCTCCGCAGTGTCGGTATTGCTGGTCAGGCGAAGTTCGGCCACGCCTTTGGCCACGATCACCCCATCGATGCGCCCGATCCAGGTGAGAGTGGTCCGATATTCGCTCGTGCTGGTCAACGCGTGCCGCACCTCGTCGGGAATCGGGTCGAAGTCCTCCCCCAGCCCGGAGGCACGGTTGATGACGGTGTCGAAGTCCAGCAGCTCGGGCATCAGTGCCTCGATCGCCGCGGGATCGACGTGTCCCGACCTGATCCGGGTGATCTCCATCTGTGACCTCTGTCGTCGCAGGTGGCCGCCTCACTGCGATGCCTCCTTCGCGCATCGTCGCGCTGACAGCCGGTGGGTGACATTCTAGACTGCGAACATGACACGAGTGAGAGTTCTCAGCTTCGATCCTGCCGCGGTCAACTGCGGAGTCATCATCGGCACCGATCGCACCCTGCTCGTCGATGCCGGGCCCGGCCCCGCGGCTGCCGAGCACCTGCTGGAGCGGGCGGGCCGCCTCGGCGAGGAGATCGGCGGTGACCGTCCGCGCGCGATCGAACTCGCGATCACCCACGACCATTGGGATCACTTCTTCGGCGCCGCCGCCGCCGTATCCGCCGGGGTCACCGCCGTATACGCGTCATCATCGTTCGCTTCGGATCAGGAAGCCACGGCCTGGATCGCCCTCGACGGAGTTGCGGGCGGCGACTTCCCGGAGGACTATCGGTCAAGCCTCCCCGACAATCCCGGCGACCTCGTCGTCGACGTCTCCCCTGTCGATCCGTCCCCCGGGGACGTGCGACACCTCGACCTCGGCGACTGCCCGGTCGAATTCCATGTCCTCGGCGGTCATTCGACGGCCGATCTGGTGATCCGGCTGCCCGAACTCGGAATCGTCTTCGCCGGCGACCTCGTCGAAGAGGCGGCCGCCCCTCAGGCCGGTGCCGATGCCGCCTTGAGCGAGTGGGCCGAGAGCCTGCACACCCTGCTGTCGTTTCCCGAGGCGACAACGTTCGTTCCCGGTCACGGGGTCCCGGTCGATCGTGATTTCCTCGCCCGTCAGCTCGCCGATGTCGAGGGGCTGATGGTCGATCAGGGAGACGCCGAGGTGGCTCTGCCCGCCCGTTCCATGCCGGGCGACCATGATCGGACGATTCCCCGGGAGCATCGCCTGGTCTGACCGGACGGGTCGAGTATGCGGCCCGGGATCAGGAACCCCGACGGTGCAGGGCGGTGACGAGATCGCCGCCGATGGCCCCGAACAGCGTCTGCGCCCAGACGCTGTCACCCTCGACATAGGGACGGTCGCCGTCGAAGATCCACTGCAGTTCGCGGCCGGACTGCAGATCGGACAGGCAGCTGCCGCAGACGGGGACGCGGACGCTCTTTCCCGCCAGGTGACCCTTGCGCTCGGTGCTCACCTGCCGATTCGACCGTGCTTCCCCGTGCAGAGGGTTGACCGTGCACAGACTCTGCGGCAGTCCCCGGGTCCGTGCCGACCTCGTCGGGCCGGAGGCCCGTGCGACATCGGGCTTCCGCGCCCGTGCTCCGTGCTTGGCCGATCTGTGCAGCTTCACCTCGGCGATCTCACGACCGGCCTGACGCAGCAGCACCATGGCCCCCGCGAGGTCGATGCGTTCAGCTTCGGTGTCGTCGACGATCGTCCTGGCCATCTGGTAGGCGTCGAGTGCCCGTTCCACTCCCTCGGTGTCCGTCGCACCGAGGTTCTGGGTCTGCAGCTGCGTGATCTCTTCGGCCAGTTCCGTCGTGTCCTCGTTCAGTCCTTCCCGCAGCGTCTTCCGCTGCAGATCATCGACTCGGTCGAGCAGTCGGGCGGGCAGTTCGAAGCGGCGGCGGGTGCGCGCGGCTTTCGCCCTCTCCCGCCGTGAGCGGGCGAACCAGATGACGGCGATGACAAGGGCCAGAACCAGAACCGCTCCCCCGAGGAACAGCGTTGCCGTGGAGCTCGCCCCGTCGACAGTCTGCACTTCGCTGCCCGGTGCCTCCTGGCCAGTCTCCCGTTCGGGTGCTGCCTGCGGGTCGGCGTAGAGGTCGAGGAGCATGTTCAGCTTCGTCTGCGACGGCGTGCTGTGGCTCCATTGGTCACGTCCGACGGACATCTGCTCCATCACCTGCATCTGCAGGTCGTGCTGGTCCTCGAAGGTGTAGTCGACGACGAGGTCGGTGTTCGTGTCGATCATGATGAATGCACCTTCACCGCCGTTGTAGACCTTGACCTGCTCGAGCAGGTCCCGGTCGGCTCCGTCGTCTCCGGAGACGATGACGTAGACATCGAAGTCGAGGCCGTCGATCTTCGTCTCCGCCTTCTGCAGCAGGGTCTCATTCACCTCTCCCTGCGCGGACTTCGTCACGTAGACGGGGTCGGTGCTGAGCGCCTCGGCGATCGTCTGGGCCTGTTGGGTCACTGGTTGGCTGTCCGTTTCTTCAGTGCGCGGCGGATGAAGTGGATTCCGGCTCCGACTCCCCCGCCGACGAGGATGCCGACGACGGCTCCGGCCACGGCGCCGCCGGTGCTGTACTCGAGGTCGTGTGGGTCGGTCGCGGTATCCCGCTTGACCAGCAGCGGGTTGCCGTTGTCATCGTGCTTGTACGAATAGCTCGAGGCGAGGTCCTCGGTCTCTGCGGAGCTGAGCTGTTCGACGCCTTTCAGCGCGCTGCGGGACTCAGTGTCGTCGAACTCACCACTGAGATGGGCCATCCGGGGTCGGTACACCCCTTTCTCGCCCACGCCCATGATGCCTGAGGCGTCGACGGTGAGCACAGCCGCCTCGGCGTCGTCCATCTCGGTGACGATTCGGGCCGCGAGCAGATCGAGGTCGCCGTCCGCGTCGTCGAGGTCTGAGGTGTTGAGGAAAGCGACGTAGATGGGGGTGTCGGCATCGGCGACGGCGGCCCTGATCTCCGCGATCTCATCGTCTTCGATCTCGAATTCCGGGTAGCCGTCGAAATAGACGGGATCCTGGGCCAACGATTTCGCGATCGCCTGGTACCGAGACGGATCGTAGTCGGGGTCGATGGCGCCCTCGATGCGGTCGGTGAAGATCGAGTCGACATCGATCCGTCCGCTGTCGATCGTCTCGATGCGCTCGGCCTTCGTCTGGTCGAAGAAGTGGCCGCTGAGCAGGGCGGCGCCGATCGACACGGCGGCGACAGCGATGACGGCGATGACCCAATCGAGTGGGTTGATCGAACGGGCAGTTCCGGTGGCCATCATCGGCTCCTTCCGAGGGCGGAGTGCCGTGGGCTCATGGTCTCCAGCACCGCCTCGTCGAGGGGCTGGAAGCTGCCGAAGCCGGAGAGCGCGTAGGCGTCGTCGCGTTGGAAGTACGGGACAGCGCGGGTGGAACCGGGGCGCTTGGGCACCATCAGTCGTTCCGGATCGTGGCCGGCCGCCAGGTCCTCGCGACAGTCGACGCACAGCGCCGCGGTGAGGCTGCGCCCGGACTGTCTGAGCACATGATCATCGATGTCTCTGCGGTGGTGCGGGAAGAGGAAGCAGAAGCGCGGTTCGTCGTCCAATCTGTTGGAGCGCCTGCGCAGCCCTCGACGCACCCAACGGTCGAGGGTGACGAGGGCGCACACTGCGTGGCGGTGGGCGAAGTCGACGGATTCGGCCCAGTCCGGATGGGCTGTGGTCAGGACGGCCAGAGCGTCCTGGATTCGTCGCCCTCGGTCATACAGAGCCCACGTGTCGTCATCGGGATGCTCGGGTTCGGGGATCGGGGCGGCCGCCTCGGTGACGGCTTTCTGGAGGTTGCGGGACTTGACCAGTTCCGGTGTCGTCGTCAGCTTCGTCCGCCAGGAATAGCGATTGCGGCGGTGCAGCAGCCATAGGGTCGCGCCGAGCGCCGCGGCGGCCGTCGCACCGAAGACGAGCGCGTCGGGGTCGGAGTGGTCGAGGCCGAAGCGTTCGATGTAATCCTCGCTGCGGGTACCGACGTCGCGGGTGTCGAAATCCGGGGCAGAGGGTGGTTCGGTCCCGTCGGCGGCGGCGACGAGGACCTGCAGATAGTAGGGGACGGCGAGTTCGACGGGGATGAAGTCATCGCTGCGGGACCTCATGAGTTCGGGTGCGCCCGAGGGGACGACGGGTCCGTTGTCGGTGACGAGATAGGCGAATGAGCGGGCTGAGGTCTCGCCTTCGGTGAAGAGGACAAGGGTCTGCTTCTTCCCCGACTCTTCGTGCATGGCGAAGGCGAAGTCGGAGGTGAACTTCGCCCAATCGCCGTAGCCCATGGTCTGGAGGCCGGGAGTGATCGCGAGGTAATGAGTCAGACCGGTGTCCTCGGTCTGCTGTGAGGCCCGCCGGATGGCGGTGAGCTGGTTCTCGGTCAGTCCGGGTCTGACGATCTCATCGATATAGAGGGGTTGCTGCGCCCAGGTGTCGCGGATGCGATCGCGCAGCTGCTGCTGCGCGCGGGCGTAGCTCGTCGTCTCGGTCACCATACAAGGATAGTTCAGGTTCTGCCAAGCCTCCGTCCGACGGTGTTCCGAATCGGTCACATGGCGGCGGGACGGGATGGGCATTCGCGGCGGGGGTGGGCCGCCTCGGCCGGGATGCAAAGAACCCCCACGGTGGACCGTGGGGGTTCGAAGCCTCAGGCAGCAGTCAGACCGCTGCTCGGGAAATCACTTGAGGGTGACGGTGGCGCCGGCAGCCTCGAGGGTTTCCTTGGCCTTCTCGGCGTCTTCCTTCGAAGCGCCTTCGAGGACGGCCTTGGGAGCTCCGTCGACGAGGTCCTTGGCTTCCTTGAGTCCGAGGGAGGTGAGTCCACGGACTTCCTTGATGACGGGAACCTTCTTCTCGCCGGCCGATTCGAGGATGACGTCGAATTCGGTCTGCTCTTCAGCGGGAGCGGCGTCTGCGCCACCGGCTGCAGGGGCAGCGGCAACGGCGGCCGGAGCGGCAGCCTCGACGTCGAACTCTTCTTCGAACTTCTTGACGAACTCGGACAGTTCGATGAGGGTGAGCTCCTTGAAAGCCTCGAGGAGCTCGTCGGTGGTGAGCTTAGCCATGGTGGCTAGTCCTTCCTGTTTTGGTCACGATCAGTGACCGGTTCGGTTTGGGGTGATGCTCAGGCGTCGGAAGCAGGAGCGTCGTCCTGCTTCTCGCGGAGGGCATCGACAGTGCGCACGGCCTTGACCAGCGGAGCGGTGAAGAGGTAAGCCGCCTGGTGGAGGCTTGCCTTCATGGCACCGGCTGCCTTTGCAAGCAGCACTTCGCGGGATTCGAGGTCGGCGAGCTGGTTGACCTGTTCGGGGCTGAGCGCGGCTCCATCGAAGTAGCCGCCCTTCACCACGAGCTTGTCGTTCGCCTTGGCAAAGTTACGCAGAGCCTTGGCAGCCTCAGGTGGTTCGCCGTTGACGAACGCGATCGCGGTGGGCCCATTGAGGTGCTCATCGAGACCGGTGACTCCGGCTTCCTTGGCTGCAATCTTGGTCAGCGTGTTCTTTACCACGGCGTAGCTGACGTTCTCACCGAGAGAGACGCGCAGTTCTTTCATCTGCGCGACGGTGAGACCGCGGTACTCGGTCAGCAACACAGCGTCGGAGTTCTCAAACTGCTGTTTGATCTCCTCGACTGCGGCTGCCTTGTCTGGCCTCGCCATGGTGTTCCTTTCATAAGTCGTCCGGCCTGTCCCGACAACAGAAAAAGCGCTCCACGCAGGATGGCGTGAAACGCTTGGCCGACGATTCCATGAGGAATCCGACGGAAGAATCTCGAGCTCACCTGCGTGGGTCACTCCTCACGGAGTCTTCGTCTGCGGGCACCGAGATTCGATGGCGAATCACGGTGATTCCACAGAGACCGACGGTCTTGGGTGTCTCAAGTCTAGCGAAGTCATTCCCGGCAAGTCCAATCCGCCCGCCGAGACTCCTCCCACACTACCTGACGGCGGCGCAGCAACCTGGCGCGAGGTTGCTGCGCCGCCGTCAGGTAGTTCTTAAGGCGCGGGTGTGTGGGCGTGTCAGTATTCGATCACGACACGGCCGTCGATCTTGCCGTGGATCATCTCGTCGAAGATCGCATTGATGTCACCCAACGGCCGCTTCGTGAACGTCGGATGGATCTTTCCGGCGGCGTAGAACTCGAGAGCTTCGACCATGTCCTGGCGCGTGCCGACGATCGATCCGCGAATCGTCAGACCCTTGAGCACGATGTCGAAGATCGGTGCAGGGAAGTCTCCGGGCGGCAGACCGTTGAAGACGATGGTGCCGCCTCGGCGGGTCATTCCGATCGCCTGACCGAACGCAGCGGGATGGACCGCGGTGACGAGGACTCCGTGGGACCCCCCGACCTTCTCTTGGATGATCTCAGCAGGATCCTCGGCGAAGGCATTGACGGTGATTTCGGCTCCGTGCTTCTTCGCCAGCGCCAGTTTGTCGTCGGCGACGTCGACTGCGACGACGCGCATACCCATGGCCACGGCGTACTGGACGGCGATGTGTCCGAGTCCGCCGATGCCGGAGATGACGACCCATTGTCCGGGTTTGACCTCGGTGCGCTTGAGTCCCTTGTACACGGTGACTCCGGCACACAGGACAGGGGCGATCTCATACGGATCGGCACCATCGGGAATGGTCGCGGCGAACTTCGTGTCGACGAGCATGTACTCGCCGAAGGATCCGTCGATGCCGTAGCCGCCGTTGACCTGAGATTCGCAGAGCGTCTCCCATCCCTGACGGCAGTGTTCGCAGGTTCCGCAGGCTGACCACAGCCAGGCGTTGCCGATCATCTGGCCGACCTCGACATCGGTGACGCCTTCGCCGACTTTTTCGACGATGCCGACACCTTCGTGACCGGGAATGAGTGGAACCTTCGGCTTGACCGGCCAATCGCCATGTGCGGCATGGAGGTCGGTGTGGCAGACGCCTGAGGCGATGAGCTTGACCAATGCCTGGCCGGGACCGGGCTCGGGAATCGGGTTGTCACCGACGACCAGTTCCTGGCCGAAGCCTTCTACGACTGCTGCTTTCATTTCGGACATCATTCGCTCCTTTGTGATGATGAGGATTCATTTGGCAAACGGGGCTTGAGTCTGTGGTGGAACTACCCGACGGCGCCCCAGCACCGTGGCGCCAGGTTGCTGCGCCGCCGTCGGGTAGCAATAGGGATCAGAAGAAGCCTTGGGCGTTCTCCGAGTAGCTGACGAGCAGGTTCTTCGTCTGCTGGTAGTGATCGAGCATCATCTTGTGGTTCTCGCGACCGATGCCCGAAGCCTTGTACCCGCCGAAGGCCGCATGAGCCGGGTAGGCGTGGTAGTTGTTCACCCACACGCGACCGGCCTGGATCTCGCGACCGGCCCGGTAGGCGGTGTTGCCGTCGCGCGACCAGACACCGGCGCCGAGGCCGTAGAGCGTGTCATTGGCCGTGGCCATGGCGTCGGCGTAGTCGGAGAATGTCGCGACCGAGACGACGGGCCCGAAGATCTCCTCCTGGAAGATGCGCATCTTGTTCGTGCCCTTGAAGATCGTCGGCTGCACGTAGAAGCCGCCGGCCAGATCCCCGTCGAGTTCGGCCTTACCGCCGCCGGTGAGCACCTCGGCGCCTTCCTGACGGCCGATGTCGAGGTAGGACATGATCTTCTCGAACTGGTCGTTCGAGGCCTGGGCGCCCATCATCGTGTCCGTGTCGAGCGGATTGCCCTGGACGATCTTCTTCGTCCTGGCCACGACCTTCTCGAGGAAGGGATCGGCGATCGATTCCTGGACGAGCGCACGCGACGGGCAGGTGCAGACCTCGCCCTGGTTGAGAGCGAACATCGTGAAGCCCTCCTGGGCCTTGTCCGCATACGAATCGTCCCTGGCCAGCACATCCTCGAAGAAGATGTTCGGGGACTTGCCGCCGAGCTCGAGCGTGACCGGGATGATGTTCTGCGAGGCGTACTGCATGATCAGGCGGCCCGTCGTCGTCTCTCCGGTGAATGCGATCTTCGAGATCCGCTTGTTCGATGCCAGGGGCTTGCCTGCTTCGAGCCCGAAGCCGTTGACGATGTTGAGGACTCCCTCGGGAAGCAGGTCGGCAATGAGTTCCATCAGGACCAGGATCGAGGCCGGAGTCTGCTCGGCAGGCTTGAGGACGATGGCATTGCCTGCGGCCAGCGCCGGCGCGATCTTCCACACGCCCATGAGGATCGGGAAGTTCCAGGGAATGATCTGACCGACCACGCCGAGCGGCTCATGGAAATGATAGGCCACCGTATCGTCATCGATCTGTGAGAGTCCGCCTTCCTGTGCCCGGATTGCTCCGGCGAAGTAGCGGAAGTGATCGATGGCCAGGGGAATGTCGGCGTTGAGGCACTCACGGACGGCTTTTCCGTTGTCCCAGGTCTCGGCCACCGCAATCATCTCGAGGTTCTCCTCGATGCGGTCGGCGATCCGATTAAGGATGTTGGCCCGTTCGGCGACCGAGGTCTTGCCCCAGGCCGGAGCCGCCTTGTGCGCGGCGTCGAGAGCGAGTTCGATGTCCTCAGCGGTGCTGGCCGGGACCTCGGTGAAGGTCTTGCCGGTGACGGGGCTGGGGTTCTCGAAATAGTTGCCCTTGACCGGCGACACCCACTGACCGCCGATGAAGTTCTCATACCGGGACTTGAAGGTGACGAGCGACCCGTCCTGACCAGGCTGTGCGTAGACAGTCATTGCAACTCCTTTGATGCGTCTGATTCCACCGGATTGTCTCCGTGTGACCACGACGCTACCGAGCCCAACGTTGCATGTGGGTTGCATCACATCGCCGAGGCGGCCGCCCCGTCCCGCACACCGAACCGCAATCGGTTCGCCGAGTTCAGAGGCCCAGCGCCTCCAGGCGCACGACCGCGGCGTTGCGTTCGGCGGCCTCGGGCGGTGCCAGACGCAGCACTGTCATGAGGACTTCGACGTCGTCGCGGAAGTCCGGCAGGTTCGCGAACCGCCACAGCTGCTGCCAGGTTCCGTCCTGGAGCAGGGTCTCGCGCATAAGCGCATCGACCTCCGCCGCGATCTCGCGGACTCCCGGCGCTTCGGAATCCGGCAGGACGGTCCCCCTGAACTGCTCGAGGGCCGAATCCGTGTCACCGCTGGCCAGAGCCTGCACGGTGAGCTCCAGATCCGAATCGACGTCCCCGCGCACCCGATAGGGGCGGGCGTCGATGCGCAGATCGCCGAGGCTGCCGATCGTTCTGCGCAGACGATTGATCTCCGCCCGGACCGTGACTTCGCTGCCGCCGACCGACCACAGCCGCTCCACCAGTCCGGCACCGCTGATGCCGTCGGGATGCCTGTGCAGCAGCAACAGGATCTCGGCGTGCCGACGACTCAGGGGAATCCGCGTTCCATCGGGGTCCTCCAAAGCGGGGCTGGGACCGAGCACTGTCAGTCTGGTCCCGGCCGCCTCGGTGCCGGTGTGCATCTGCTGCCGCGTGAAGAGCTGGGACAGCTGAGCCCCGGCGGCCTTCGCCGTCGACGACAGCAGCGGCAGCACGATGGAGGACACGGCGTCGTCTCCCCCGGTGACATCGATGATGCCGATGACCTGCCCGGTCAGCGGGTGGGCGACGGGGACGGCGCTGCAGCTCCAGGAATGGACGTCGGGGGCGAAATGCTCGGCGCGGCTGACCTGCACGGGCCGGCCCGATCGCAGGGCCAGGGCCGGGGCGGAGGTGCCCATGACCTCCTCGGACCAGTCCGAACCGGAGACGAATCCCATGGCTTCGGCGCGGTTGCGCACGCCCCGCTCCCCCTCAACCCACAGCAGTCGCCCCTGTTCGTCGCCGAGGGCGGCCAGCAGTCCGGCGTCTTTGGCGGGTTCGATGAGATGGGACCGCAGCAGCGGCATGATCGCGTGGAAGGGATGTCGCCGGCGCACCTCGGCGAGACGATCGGTTTCGAATGCGACATGGACCTGCACGCTGTCGGGGTCGCGCAGCCGGGCCAGAGACCGGTCCCATGATTCCAGGACCGAGGTCCGCACCCCGGGCCCTGACGACGGCAGGTGGAGGCTCGTCTCCGACGGTCCTGCCAGACGCTCATGTGCGCGTCGAACGGCGCTCTGATAGGTGTCTTCGAGCAGCAGCGTCGAATCCATGGCGGACGGTCCACCTCCATCGGCGGGTGTCGGAAGAGTGTTTCAACTGCTCATAATCTAATCGCGAACCTGCCTGTGAACAAGGCCCCGTCCGCTCCCAGAACTACCCGACGGCGGCCCAGCTACCTCGCGCGAGGTTGCTGGGCCGCCGTCAGGTAGCAATTGGGAAAGGGAGAGGGCGGGAGCGATTGCTCGCTTCCCGCCCTCTGTCAGTGCATCGATCAGATGCGCAGACCCGAGTGGTCGACCGGAACGGCGGGGCCGTTCGAGGTCGTGATCGTGGCCTTGCTGATGTAGCGGCCCTTCGACGAGGACGGCTTCAGACGCAGGATCTCTTCGATCGCAGCATCGAAGTTCGCCTGCAGAGCTTCCTCGGAGAAGGAGACCTTTCCGATGATGAAGTGCAGGTTCGAGTGCTTGTCGACGCGGAATTCGATCTTTCCGCCCTTGATGTCGTTGACGGCCTTGGCGACATCCATGGTCACGGTGCCGGTCTTCGGGTTCGGCATCAGGCCGCGAGGACCCAGCACCTTACCGAGACGACCGACCTTGCCCATCATGTCGGGGGTCGCAACAGCGGCATCGAAGTCGGTGAACCCTCCGGCCACCTTCTCCAGCAGGTCATCGGAACCGACGTAGTCAGCACCTGCTTCACGGGCAGCTTCTGCACGGTCGCCGGCAGCGAACACCAGGACCCGAGCGGTCTTACCGGTACCATGCGGAAGGTTGACGGTGCCGCGCACCATCTGGTCCGCCTTGCGGGGGTCAACACCCAGGCGGAGAGCGACCTCGACGGTGGCGTCGTACTTCGCCACTGTGGTCTCTTTGGCCAGGGCGATCGCCTGAGCCGGTTCGTAGTTCACATCTGCGGCGATCTTCTCAGCCGCGGCCTGGTAGGCCTTGGAACGCTTTGCCATCTGCTTTACTCCTTGCAGTCGTGGTGTGGGCTGCGTGGGCCCTGCCACTGTGTGGGGTGAGGTCTCAGACCTCGATGTCGGTGGTGATGCCCATGGAACGCGCGGTTCCGGCGACGATGCGGTCGGCCTGATCCAGGGTGTTGGCGTTCAGGTCGGGCATCTTCGTGGTGGCGATCTCGCGCACCTGGTCGGCGCTCAGGTGAGCGACCTTGACGGTGTGCGGGGTGGCCGAACCCGACTTCACTCCGGCGGCCTTCTTGATCAGTTCGGCTGCCGGCGGGGTCTTGAGCACGAAGTCGAACGAACGATCTTCGTACACGGTGATCTCGACGGGAACGATGTTTCCGCGCTGGGATTCTGTGGCGGCGTTGTAGGCCTTGCAGAATTCCATGATGTTGACGCCGTGCTGGGCAAGCGCCGGACCGATCGGAGGAGCCGGGTTAGCGGCACCTGCCTGAATCTGGAGCTTGACGAGGCCGGCTACCTTTTTCTTGGGAGGCATGTACGGTCCTTAATCTTGAGGTTTCGATGTGCCAGACATATACAGCACATCGTTCGATGGCGGCCTTCCGATAAGGGCCGCAATCAAACCACACCAGTATTCCATGCGCGCACGCCTGTGGGCAAATGCTCGTGAGGGGCATCACCGAATCGAATTCTCGCCGAGGCGGCCCCACCGGGGAACGGCGAAGGGGCCCGGATACTTCCGGGCCCCTTCGGTCGGGATCGCGCCGAGGCGATCAGTCCACGTGTGCGGTCGTCAGAGCTTCGAGACCTGGTCGAAACCGAGTTCGACGGGAACATCGCGTTCGAAGATCGACAGCAGCACGGTGAGCTTCTGCGACTCCGGACGGATCTCCTGGATCGTGGCGGGGTGCCCCTCGAAGGAGCCCTCCTTGACGAGCACCGACTCGCCGACCTCGAACTCCACCTCGGTGACGGGTGCGGACTTGGCAGCGGCTTCGGCGGCCGGGCCCTCGGCAGCGGCGGCTTCGGCCTGGCGCTCTTCGAAGATCGGGGCGAGCATCGAGAAGACCTCGTCGATCGACAGCGGGGTGGGGTCGTAGGCGTTGCCGACGAATCCGGTGACACCCGGAGTGTGGCGGACGGCGCCCCACGACTCGTCGGTCAGTTCCATGCGGACGAGCACATAGCCGGGGATCCGCACCCGGCGAACCTGCTTGCGCTGTCCGTTCTTGATCTCGACGACGTCTTCCATCGGCACCTGCGACTCGAATATGAACTCTTCGAGGTTGAGGCTGACTGCGCGGTTCTCGAGGTTCTGCTTCACGCGGTTCTCGTAGCCTGCATAGGAGTGGATGACGTACCAGTCACCTTCCTGCATGCGCAGCTCGGCCTTGAATTCCTCGGCCGGATCGACCTCGTCGGCGGCGGCAGCATCCTGCTCGCCGTCGGCCGAGTCGGCAACGTCAGCGGACTCAGCGTCATCCGAGTCCGTCGCGTCTGCGGTCTCGGCGGCGAGTGCCTCGGCGTCGTGGGCCGTCTCTTCGGTTTCGGGCACCACAGCGGCACCCGACTCCTCGGGAGTGACGTCCTGGGTCTCAGGGGTCTCCTGCTCAGGTGAGTTGGTATCCGACACCGATCAATTCCTCGCTTCGCGTTTTGTGATTCCCGATTGGGGGTGAAGTTTGAGCTTAGGGGTGGGTCACGGCTGAGGCCGTGTCACCACAGGGGCCACAGCGGAGTTCCGCCGAACACCCATCCGACGAGTTTGCCGAAGACCAGGTCGAGGCCCGTGACGAGAAGCATCATGAACAGGATGAAGCCCAGCACGACGAGCGTGTAGTTGAGCAGCTGCTTCCGGGTCGGAGTGACGACCTTCTTGAGCTCTGCCACAACTTCGCGGAAGAACTGCAGGATTCGTCCGAAGAATCCGAGCTTCTTGGGACCGGAGGCACTGTTGGGTGCGCTGCCAGTCTTCTTTGCCGGTGTGTCGCTCACACATCCCCACTCGGTCGGTTTCGTTTGGCTTCACAATTGTTCGTGCCGGTCGAGGACGGCGCCTGGCCGATGAGACTTCGGCAGAGTCAACTGCGCAGGGGTGACAGGACTCGAACCTGCAACCTACGGTTTTGGAGACCGTTGCGCTACCAATTGCGCCACACCCCTCTGATCGGCCCAGAGATCGAGTCGATCCCTGTGGTGTCCGACCACGAGAAACGAGCATACCGTGCCCGACCGTCGTTCGTCGAACCGAGGGTCGACGCAATGTCTCGAACGTGTCGATGCTCACTCACCGACCGGTTCGTCGACCGGCGGCTGACCCACGAGGGGTCTGGGTTCGGGGAAGCGCATCCACGGCTCGATCTGCACCTGTTTGTCCGGTGTGACGGTGATGATCTGCACGTCGATGGGGCGCTTCGTCTCGTTGTCGACGCGGATGATGCTCAGTTCCGCGTTCATCTTCAGCGGTCCCGGTGTCAGTGCATTCGCCAGGGCGCCCCCGGTCGTCGAGCTGACGTAGCGAGTGCCCGAACCGAAGTTCTCCGGTCCGACCCGTCGGTGCCAGTGTCCGCTCAGAGCGTAGTCGGCGCAGCCCGAGCGCAGACTCGGTGCGCCGACGGCGGGGTCGTGGATGAGCATGATGTCGAAATCGGCCGCGCAGGCTCCGTCGCGCAGTCGCTGCGCATACTGGTCGGCGGTGAGGTCCGTCTCCAGCTGCGGACCGGACCCGAAGACGGTGCGACGCGGGTCGGCGGCGCCGAAGAAGGTCACCCCGGCCAGCTCCGCCGCGGAGTCCTCGAGCACCGCCCAGCCGCGGGTCTTCGCGTGCTCGGTCGTTTCCATGGAATCGTGGTTGCCCTTGACGATCATGCGCGGCAGCTTCTCCGGCAGTTCGTCGTCGAGGACGTCGAGGCAGTAGTTCTCTGCCGATGTGCCGGTCATGGAGATGTCCCCGCCGTCGATATAGGCATCGGCCCTGCTCATTCCCGCGACCGCACCGACGACGCGCGCCATTCCGATGTTGCAGTGGATATCGGATCCGTAGACGAACGTGGACACGCCCTTTCGGCCTTCGCCATCGCCGCTGTCGGCGGCGGGTGCGCCGACTCCGGCGGGCGGGACGAGCCCCCGATCGGACCAGTTGCCGGTGATCGGACGGGAGTTCCATTGCGCCCGCAGCGCCTCGAGAACGTCGTCGTAGAAGGCGTCGTTGTCCTCGGCGAAGTCCTGCACCGCGCCGAACGCCGTGTCGATGATCCCGCCGAGGCGGCCGGTGACCTGGGATCCGGCCAGTGGCGTGTCCGCGAATGCCGGATCGGCGACGATCGGCTTCGGACGGTTGAGCACGGCGATCCCCAGCCCGGTGAGGACGAGCACGAGCACCAGGCCGATGCCGAGGAGTTCCTTGCCGGCGAAGGCGCGGATGACGATATCGGCTCGGGCGGGTCCGAGGAAGAGGGCAAGGCCGACGAGTCCGCCGGTGATGAGGCAGACGGCCAGAGCCCATCGGGTGAGGATCTCCTGGCTGAGACCGCCGATGACCTGGTCGATCTGCGCCTGCGGGGCCGAGAACAGCGAAGCATAGGAGGCGATGTCACCGCCGAGGGCGTCGACGGTTCCCCCGCCGGGGTCGGCTACCGCTTCGGGGTCGGCTGCCGGCCGCTCTTCGTCGTCCGAGTCGCCGGACACGGGGATCTCCCCGACGTCGACATGGAGTCCCAGACCGAGGGGGATGACATCCTCGGCGGGCACGAGCAGTCTGCCCAGGGGGCCGAAGTCGACGGTGAGCCGGGAGTCAGCGGTGACCCGGTACTGCGCCTCATGCGGGCCGAAGGTGAGATCGGCTCGAGAGGTGAACAGCGCCCAGGGCAGAGTCACGAGTGCGACTGCCGCGAGGGTGATGACGAGTGCGGTGATTCTCCGACGTGATGACACGACCACCAGTCTAAGGACGCTGCCCGTCGTCGATGGAGCAGCCGATGAAGGTCGGTTCGGGTTCGAGGGTGATGCCGAACGCGTCCTCGACGCCGGCGACGATCGTCGCCGCGAGATCGATCACATCGGCCGTGCTCGCGTGTCCCCGGTTCGTCAGAGCCAAGGTGTGCTTGGTCGACAGCGTCGCCCGCCCTTCACCGAGGCTGTAGCCCTTGGAGAAGCCGGCGTGCTCGATCAGCCAGGCCGCCGAGGTCTTCGTCTTCCCCTCGATCTTCGCCCCGCTGAGCGGGTCGGTCACCGGGTAGCGAGGAGCCTCGGCCGGCAGGATCTCGGGGTTGTCGACGATGGGGTTGGTGAAGAACGACCCGGCAGACCATGAATCATGGTCGTCCGTGTCGAGGACCATGCCCTTCGACCGGCGCAGCTCGATGACGTTCTCGCGCACGTGGGCGGCCGGGACGCGGGTGCCGATCTCGACGTCGAGTGTCGATGCGAGCTGAGCGTAGCGCACCGGCAGCGACTCGTCGCTGCGCTGGAGGTCGAAGGTCACCGAGAGCACGACGAACTGCGGCGTCCCGGCCGCGATCTGGGCGCGTTTGAGCGCCGAGGTGCGGTAGCCGAATTCGAGTTCGCCGGCGGTGAGGTGGCGGATCTGACCGGCGACTCGGTCGAAGACCTCGACGGAGGAGATGAGCTCGCCGACCTCCGTGCCGTAGGCACCGACGTTCTGGATCGGAGTCGCGCCGACCGATCCGGGGATCCCGGACAGTGCTTCGAGTCCGGACAGCCCCAGGCCGAGAGTGTGGGCGACGAAGGCATCCCAGTCCTCCCCTGCCTCGGCGGTGACCCGGGTGTCGGTCGGCGAGGTCTCGGTCGTCTCCACTCCGGTGGTCCGGACCACGCAGACCGCACCGTCGAACCCGGCATCGGCGATGAGGAGATTCGATCCGCCGCCGATGAAGAGGACTTGCACCTTCTCCTCACCGCTGAGGCCGAGCGGGTGGGCGGTACAGAAGTCGAGCAGTTCGTCTCGGGTGTTCGCGACAGTGACCTGCGGGGCCGGCCCGCCGAGGCGGAAGGTGGTGAAGCCGGAGAGTACCTGCGGGTGGGATTCGGTCACGCCGAGATCCGAACCTGGGTGCGGCTGAGGACATCGGCACCACCGGACTTCACGGTGATGTCGATGCGGGCGGTGCCGACGGCGGGGTCGACGGCCCCGACCGTGGCGGTGAGCTTCAGCGACGTCGTGGGGCTCGCCGGTGATCCGGAATCGGCGTCGGGGACGACGACGGGCGCGGAGAAGCGGGTCCGGTAGTCGACGATCGCACCGGGGTCGCCGAGCCATTCGGCCACCGGGGCGATGACCGCCGCCATCGAGAGCATTCCGTGGGCGATGACATCGTCGAGACCGACCTCGCGGGCAAAGCGTTCGTTCCAGTGGATCGGGTTGTGATCGCCCGAGGCCGCGGCATAGTCGACCAGGGAGGCACGGGAGAGCGGGATCTCGGATTCCACGACGGTGTCTCCGATGGTCAGCGTGGAGAAGTCGATGGGGCTCATTCTCCGTCTCCTCTCACGACGATGGTCGAGGTCACGGTGACGACGGGCTGCTCCGCGACATCGGTGATCTCGGTGCGGGTGGTGATCATGGCGTTGCTGCCCGCGGCCCGGACTCCGTCGACATGGGTGACGGCCGCCAGGACGTCGCCGGCGACGATGGGACGGGTGAAGGAGAACTGCTCGGAGCCGTGGACGACCTTCGAGAAGTCGATACCCGAATCGGGGTCGGAGATGTAGGCGGCTTCCGATTTCTGCGCGATGATCACGGCGAAGGTGGTCGGGGCGACGACATCGCGGTAACCCAGTGCGGTCGCCGCTTCGGTGTCGAAATGGTAGTCGGCCTTCGCTCCGGTGGCGAGCGCGAACTCCGCGATCGCCTCCCTGGAGACCTCGTAGGGCTGCGGCAGGGAGAACGTGGCCCCCTGCTTCTCCGTATTCACCGGCATATGCGCTCTCTCTTCTGCTGGGGTCGGTATCGACACCAGCCTAAAGCACGGCCTCCGGATGAGGTTCACCGGCGAAGAATTGATCGCGCGTTCGTATCCGGTTCACACAATTCCTGCACCATCGGGCTCATGGCTTCGAAACTGGTATATGTTGTCCACATCACATTTGGTAAGGAGTAGTGCGATGACGAACGAATCCCCCAGCGCAGACCTGACGAGCCCCGAGGCGCAGACACCGCAACCCGGTGTGCGAGTCAAAGACGCTGTCGCGGTCCCCTCACCGCAGGCTCCGGGTCCCGACGCCCCCGCCGCCGGTGCGCCGGCAACCGCTGCGCCGGCAGCTGCGACAGCCGCTTCGGGACCGGCCGCTGCCGATGACGCCCCACCGCAGGTCGAGGTGGCCGTGGCCACCGACGCCGCTTACGCCGGCAAGGAAGCCGACAGGGTCCAGCTGCGTCGACCGCTGCGCAACGTCTCCGAGGTCCGGCACTTCTTCCGCACGAATCAGACCCCGATCTTCTTCGTCGGAGCCACTCCGTTCAACCTGCTCGGTCTCGACCGGTGGGTGCGCAATTTCTCGTACATCACCTACTACGACGGCTGGGACGGCGGGCATCCGCGCGTGTTCTCCCCGCGTTACAAGCCCTATGTCGAGTTCGAATCGGGTGAGGCGATCAACAACTGGCTGCTGCTCAACGCCGAGGTGCGTGCTCATATGACGCGCAACATCCCCCATGGTGAGCGGGTGAAGGTCGCGATGGTCTTCTTCGACGAGGAGACGGAGCGGATCTGCCGAGAGCTCGGCTACGATCTCATCCTGCCGTCGGCCGCTCTGCGCAATCAGCTCGATTCGAAGATCGAGACGACGAAGCTCGGCAATGAGGCCGGTGCGTTCTCCGTGCCGAACGTGCTGACCACCGCTGACACCTATGACGAGCTCAATGAGCGGGCCGCCGAGGCGGGGCTGGGCACGGATCTCGTCGTGCAGACCCCCTACGGCGATTCCGGGAAGACGACGTTCTTCATCTCCGATGCCTCCGGTTGGGAGACGCACAAGGACGACATCATCGGCGAGCAGCTGAAGGTGATGAAGCGGATCAACAACACTCCGGTCGCCGTCGAGGCGGTCATCACCTCCAGCGGTGTCGTCGTCGGCCCGTACCTGACCGAGCTGGCGGGCTTCGCCGAACTCACCCCGTACAAAGGCGGCTGGTGCGGCAACGAGATGAAGCCCGATGTCCTCAACGCAGAGCAGCGGGCGCAGACCCGTGAGCTCGTGCGCAAGATGGGCGAAGGTCTGCGCAAACGCGGCTACCGCGGGTTCTTCGAAGTCGATGTCCTCGTCGATCTCGACAACGACGACTGCTACCTGGGTGAGCTCAATCCGCGCATCTCCGGGGCCTCGGCGATCACGAACGTCACGGCAGGCGCCTATGCCGATGTGCCGCTGTTCCTGTTCCATCTGCTCGAATACCTCGATGTCGAGTTCGACCTCGACGTCACCGAGATCAATGAGCGCTGGGAGGAGCTCTCCGGAGCCGATGAGTGGAGCCAGATGATCATCAAGGAGACGGCTCCGATCACCGAGTACATCACGCATTCCCCGCTGACGGGTCAGTACTATCTCGACCAGTACGGGACGCTGACGTACAAACGTGCCGCGCTCGACTGGCACCCGCTGCAGAACGGCAGCGAGGTGTTCTTCCTGCGCATCTTCGGGGCCGGAGACTACCGCTGGAAAGGTGCGGACCTCGGAGTCCTGGTGACGAAGAATCCCCTGCAGACGAATGTCGGCGGACCCGATGCGCTGAGCATCCGGGCCAAGCACTTCATCGACTCGATCCGCGCGATGTATGCCGGAGTCCCGGTCGTCGCCGACGATCCGTCGCCGGCCCTCGGCGGGCCGGGAGCCAAGGGCGACTGAGCCCACACATCCACGGTGGACAGAGCCGCCTCGGTGGTAACCTCAACACGAACCGAGGCGGCTCCCAGCTGCCGTCCGCGGACACATTCCGCGCACGAACCGAGGCGAGAATCAGAGGTGCAGAGTGATCGAACCGTCACCGGAGCAGACCGCGGCCACTCCCCCGGCGGACCAGACCGTGACCCCATCGGCACCCGCCGACCCGGCGGCCGGAATCGACCGGGACAACTGGCAGGATCCCGACAACGTCCGCTGGTCCTTCCAGAACGTCGCTCGGGTGCTTCCCACGACGCCGATCTCCCGGGGCGCCGGACCGGTGGCGGAACTGCCCGCGGCCCCGCGGGACCTCGGCGAGGTCGAAGTTCCCGCAACCGAGTATTCGGAGGCGCGCAGTGTCCGCAGCGTCATCGAATCCACCGATACCGATGCCTGGATGCTCATGCACAACGGGACCGTGCTCACCGAGGAGTACTTCGGGGACATGACCCCGTCGACCGAGCATCTGCTCATGTCGGTGTCGAAGTCGCTCGTCGGCACCGTCGCAGGTGTCCTCGCCGGTTCCGGTGACCTCGACCCGAACCGCCTCGTCACCGACTATGTGCCCGAACTCGCCGAGTCCGGCTATGCCGGCGCGACCGTTCGCCATGTCCTCGACATGCGTTCGGGCATCCGCTTCTCCGAGAACTACCTCGACCCGAAATCCGAGGTCAGACAGGTCGAGGAGCAGATCGGCTGGGCCGAAGCGAAGCGGAAGAACCCCGGCATCGGCATGTACGAGTTCCTCACCACGCTGGAGGCGAAGTCCGAGCACGGCGGAGTCTTCGAGTACCGGTCGTGCGAGACCGATGTGCTCGGATGGGTGTGCGAGAAGATCGCCGGCGAACGCATGCAGTCCCTGATGTCACGGGTGCTGTGGTCGCGGATCGGCGCCGAACATGACGCGATCATCGCCACCGACCAGTACGGGGTGGGGATGTTCGACGGCGGCATCAACACGAGTCTGCGTGATCTCGCCCGATTCGGCTACGTCTACATCAACCGCGGCCAGTCGCTGACCGGACAGCAGGTGGCTCCGACGACGTGGATCGGCGATACGCTGACCACTTCCGAGGATGTGCGTCAGGCGTTCGCCGATGGGCCCGGAGACAATCGGATGCCGGGCGGGGCGTATCACAACCAGTTCTGGTTCCCGTTCCCCGACTCCCATGCCTTCCTGGCGCTGGGCATCCACGGGCAGATGATCTACATGAATCCGGGCGCCAACGTCCTCGGCGTCAAGCTCTCGAGCTGGGGGCTGCCGCAGGATGCGACGAAGATGTTCCCGACGATCCGCGCGTTCGAGGCTCTCGCGAGGGCCGTCAACTCCCCCACCGCTGAGTAGCCGGGAGCCGGCGGGCCGCCGTCACGCACCGTCACCCGCGACCTGCACCGTTGCACTCGCTTCGCACCGGCGGCGTCATCTCCTACAGGTGCTCGATCATCGCGGCTCGTTCCTCGCATAACCTCCCGTTGCAGCAGGTGTGTGTGCGGGGAATCGTGAGGGATGCTCACGTCGCTGCCAGAGTCGGGGTCGTCCCCCGGTGCGAATGTGCCCGAATCGCTACAGGTGTCGCCGGATCCGCACACCGAACCGGGGGTTCTCGACAACCGACCGTGGCAGAATCGTGGTGTATCGACAACGCTTGTGATCGCCGAAGCGCGAAGGAGAAACACGATGACCCCGACTCGCCGGACCACCTGGATGCCCCGCCTGCTGACAGCGGCCGCTGGAGCCGCTCTCGCCCTGTCCCTGACCGCATGTGGGGGTTCCGGAGGGGACGAACCCGCAGAGGACCAGAAATCCGAAGCGGCGCAGACCGACGAGGGAGGATTCGGCGGCGGCGCCGTCGAATCGGAAGCGGCCGAAGCGTCCGAATCCGAACCCGCCGAGGCGGAACCCACCGACACGAAGTCGACCGATCCGTTCGCCGATGCCGCGAAGACGACGAACTGGGCCAGCGACGACGGCATGAAGATCGACAAGAAGGGCAACGGTGTCGTGCCCGCCGCATCCATCGAAGCCGACCTCATCGACCTGTTCGAGAACAAGCTCGAATTGACGGTCAAAGAAGCCAAGTGCGACTCGGATATGGACCTCCGCGAGTGGTACGGCTTCAAATCGTGCCAGGTCACCGTCAAAGACAAAGACGCCTACAAGGGTCGGAAGAAGTATTTCGGCACCGTCAAGATCGTCGATCACAAGGACCAGATGGTCAAGTACGAGCTCATGTTCCCCGGCATCGACAAGGACGACTTCGACTTCAAGGACTGATCGCCGAGGCGCCCCCGCTCCCCTCACCGCCCGGTCGCCGAGTTCTCGTCAGCGCTTACTTCGTCGCCCGTGCGGCTGTCGTCCGTACGGGCGATGAAGCGTCTCCGCGGATGTCCGGACGAACCGGTGATGACATAGCTGCCGGCCGCCTCGGCGGGCTCCGGATTCGGTGCGTCGAGGGCGTCGCGGATGATCCGCCGCGGATCGTATTGTCTCGGATCGAGCGCCTGCCAGTCTTCAGCGCCCACGGATTCGGCGGCTCGTTTCCGCGCGGCCTCGGCCTGGGCACGGAGCAGGCGAACCATTTCGCCGAGTTTCTCAGCGTAGTGGGGCAGCCGGCTCGGGCCGAGGATGATCGCGGCGATGATGCCGACGAGGACGATCTTCTCGAAGCTCAGGCCGAACATGTCCGGCTCCTTTCCGTGGGCGCGGTCTGCGCTCGTCCGGTCTCCAGCTCATCTGCAGTCGGTGCCTCGAGGTTCGAGCGGTACCCGCGGGTCCGGTCGTGGAGCCATGCGATGGCGAGCGCTGCGAGGAAGAGCAGGACCATCGGGGCGGCGACGAAGAACATGGACAGCACATCGGCGGCGGGGGTGACCAGGGCGGCGAAGACGACGATTCCGACGATGCTGACCCGCCAGGCCTTCGCGATCGAACGGGCAGGGAGCAGTCCGATGAAGTTGAGGACGACGAGGAAGACCGGAAGGACGAAGGCGATGCCGGTGGCGATGACGATCTTGAAGACGAAGTCGAAGTAGTAGGACGCCTGAAGGATGGTGCTGTCCTCGCTCGAGGCGAATGAGGTGAGCACCTCGACCATCCGCGGGAAGACGTAGAGGCCGGTGAGGCAGCCGACGACGAAGAGAGGAAGTGCGGCGCCGAGGAAGCCGAACGTGTACTTCTTCTCCTTCGCGGTCAGCCCCGGGGTGAGGAATCCGAAGATCTCCCCCAGCCACACCGGGCTGGAGAGGATGATTCCGGAGTACACGGCGATGCGCAGCTGCAGGTCGAAGGCCCCGGTGACGCTGTCGTAGTTGAGCGAAGCGCTGCGAGATGCGGCGAGGTCGGTGATCGGAGCGCGGAGGACGTCCATGACGAAGTCCGACGTGAAATAGCCGACGACCGTGCCGACGAGCAGTGCCACCGCCGCGCGCACCGCCCGTGTCCGCGCCTCCCGCAGGTGCGCGGACAACGGCATCTTCGCCGCGGCGGCGGTGCTCATGATCGCGGCCGCGTCTGATCGGCTGGGCCGGCCTCGGCGGTGGAGTCGTCCCTCGCCGAGGCGGGCGCAGGGGTGGGATCGGTGACGATCGGGTCGGTCACCGCTTCGTATCGCGGCGCAGCCGCCGCCTCACCCGACCGGGTGTTGGCCGATTCGTCCTTGAGGATGCGCACGGACTGTCCGAGGCTCTTGGCGAGCGCGGGCAGCTTGGCCGCGCCGAAGACGAGGATGATGATGGCCAGGATGACGAGGGCGTGCCAGCCCGTGAGATTGTGCAGCATGATGATGAGCCTTTCTCTGAGTTGTCAGGGATTTTCGGGGGCGCCTTCGGGAGGGGTTCCTCCCTGGCCTCCGCCTCCCGGGGCACCGCCGCCGGTCGGTTCGGTGTCGGTGTCGACGGGGACGTCGAGTGTGGCGGTGTAGCCGGAGTCGGTGTCACCGCTGATCGTGGCGATCTGGTGCTCGCCTCCGTCGTCGCCGAAGACGTTGTCGTCGTCGAGGCTGACAGCCGAGAGGTTCTTCACCGATCCGTCATAGGCGTCGAGTTCGTAGACGGCATTGCAGGCGTCTTCGGGCAGGGCCATCTGCGAAGTGGCGATGGCATTCTCGGCATCGGTGATGGAGTCGACGTCCGGGTAGACCTCGAAGTGGATGTGCGGCCACCTGCCGGAATAGCAGGCAGGGAAGATCGAGGTGAAGGTGACCTCGCCGTTCTCATCGGCGACCTGGACGCCGCGCAGCCAGGTGGCGTCCTCGACACCCTCGGAATACATCGAGTAGCGACCCTGAGCATCACAGTGCCACGCGTAGACGGCGGCACCCTCGAACGGGGCATTGTCACCGGCCATATCGGTGACTGTGAGGGAGAAGGTCAGAGGCACCCCGTCGACGGTGTCGGACCCGTCGATGTTCGAACGGATGTCCGAGCGCACGATTCCCGAGTCTTCGAGGATGTCCGGACCGTTCGTTCCGTCCGCCGGGTACGGGCCGGCCGTCTCGTCGGGGATCTCGGTGACCGATCCGCTGCCGCTCGAGGCCGAGCTCGTCGAGCCGGAGGCCTCGGAGGTGCAGGCGGCCAAGGCCATTGTGCCGACCCCGGCGCCGACGAGCCCGAGGACTCCACGTCGGCTGAAGAGAGTGCGGATGTCGAACGAGGCGCCCTGGTCGACGACCTCCTCCTCAGGTCGGTCGAGGAGCCGTCCTTCGTAGGCGGGTCCGTTGGGGGTCTGGTCCGGTTCGGGTACGCGAGCCATGAGCTGTCCTTCCTTCGATGATGTGATGACACCATCGTGGACATCGGCTCTGGCGCGGGACTGTGGCGTTCCTGGGCGGCGACTGTGGAAGCTCAGACCGGCTGTGTTCCATCCCACCAGTCGAGGACCCGTTGGGCCTGCAGAGTCACCCATCTCGAGGGTTCGCCGACCGGGGCGTCGACGTGGAACCAGACCTCGCCTGCCAGGCGGTGTTCCTGGTCCCAACGGCCGTCGTCACTCCTGCGGGAGCGGATCGACTCCACGGCTTCGGTCATGCGCGGGTCCGCCTCGGCGCCGTCGATGCTCGTCGCTTCCCGGAAGTAGTCGAGTGCGGGCAGAATCCCGTAGAACCACCGTCTCGGATGGAACAGCGCGAGGGCACGACCGTCGAAGGGTTCACCCGTGCTGCGCCTGCGGAACAGGTCCCTCGACAGCAGGTATTCCTCTCCCCTGGCCCGCGCCTCGGCAACTCGTCCTGTGTCACCCGTGGTCCTCTGGTAATCGAGGAGTGCCACCAGCGCATTGAGTGTGGAGTGGTAGGACGCGACCGTCGACCCCTCGACCCATTCGCAGTTCCACCCTCCGTCTTCGAGCTGGTGGTCGATGAACCAATCGACGAGGCCGTCGACATCGGCACCCAACCACAGGCCGTTCGACAGGGTCCACGAGTTGATGCAGACGTCGACTTCGCCGTCCCAATACGGCAGGTTCTCGTATTCCCAGCGTACGGATTCGAGCTTCTCGGCCGTGCCCTCCAGCGCCGAGGCGGCCATCCCCCACTCGCGCAGATCCTTCAGTGCCCACGTGGTCGCCGTCCATGGCTGTGATCCCTCATCATCGAAGGCGAAGTCGGAGGGGAAGAAGGCCCCGCCGGCCCATTGCCCGTCCGGATCCTGCTGGGACAGCAGCTCGGCGCCGAAGCCTTCGCGTTCCACTCGTGCGCGGGTCGACTGCCAGATCGCGTCATCGGCACCGAGCAGGTCGCGTTCGACCTGCCAGCGCAGGGCCGGGTCCGAGTCGAGCAGCCAGTCGGACAGTTCTGTGCTGATCATCGTCGATCTCCCACGTCGGTCGAACAGTCTCTTCGAGACTAGACCCCGAAGCGTGCGAAGACCATACCCCCGGCTCGCACTCCGCTCAGCTGCGCAGTGTCCGTTCCCACGCCAGGGTTGCCAGCGCTGCGGCCTGGTCCGGGAGATGGGCATCATCGAACTGGACTTCCGGCGAATGATTCGTCGCAGCCGTCTCCGGATCGATGCCTTCAGGCGTGACGAAGAAGAACACGAAGGTGCCGGGCACCTGTTCGAGCACGAAGGAGAAGTCCTCGGACCCCATGAGCGGGTCCGGCACCTGCACCACTCGGTCGGCGCCGAAACGATCGGTCAGAGCTCGCATGGCGAAGTCGGCTTCGCCGCTGTCGTTGACCGTGACGGGGTACTGCTCCGTCCACACCACCTCGGCCGTACACCCGTGAGCGGCAGCGATCGATTCCGCGAGCCGTGTGGCGCGTTCGGGGAACCTTCGCGTCGTCTCGTGGGAGAGTGTGCGCACGGAGGCTCCGAGCTTCGCCGAGGCTGGGATGACGTTGACGGCCTCGCCTGCTTCCAGCTGCGTGACCTGGGCGACGATGGGATCGAAGACGCTGAATGAACCGGTGACCATCGAGTGAATCGCCTGTCCGAGTTCCAGAACCGGACGGACCGGGTCGACGGCGTCTTCCGGCCGAGAGCTGTGACCGCCGCTGCCGTGCATCGTCACGTGCAGCGTATTCGCCCCGGCCATGATCGTGCCCGGTTTGGTCACGAACGTTCCCGGCACCCCCGGAGCCACGTGGATCGCGTAAGCCGCATCGGGCTTGTGTCCGATGGCGTCGTACATCCCTTCTTCGAGCATGATCTTCGCCCCGCCCAGGCCCTCTTCGCCCGGCTGGAACATGAAGGCCACGGTGCCGCGGAGGTTCGCACGGTGGGCACAGAGAAGACGGGCTGCCCCGACGAGACCGGCCACATGGAGATCATGTCCACAGGCGTGCATGTTCCCGTTGGTCGAGGCGAATTCCAAACCGGTCGCCTCGACGACGGGCAGGGCATCCATGTCTCCCCGCAGCAGCACCGTGGGCCCAGGCAGCTCTCCACGGAGAACTGCGACGATCGAGCTCAGCTCTCGACCGAGGGTGATCTCGAGCGGCAGGCCGTCCAACGCGTCGAGGATTCGCTGTTGGGTCTCCGGCAGGTCGAGGCCGACTTCGGGGTTCCGATGGAGGTCGCGACGCACCTCGCGCAGGTCGTCGGCGAGGACTCGGGCTTCGCTGGAAAAATCGAGTGTCACGATGGGCTGTCCTTCTGAGGTCGGGGCGGGAAAGGGGTGGAGAGTCGGCACGGGTCAGTATGAGATCTGAGCCCTCGCCGGCGGGTCGGGGAACCACGCCTCACGGTCCTTGACGAGGGCACCGCCCTGGAGGACCGCTTTGACGTTGTCCGGGTCTGCCAGCGGCGTGATATCGGCGATGGGATCGAAGTCGACGACGATGATGTCGGCGAGTCTGCCCGATCGGAGTGTGCCGATGTCTGCATCGAGGCGGAGGAGTTCGGCGGCATTGCGGGTGCCGGCCACGATGGCCTCCATCGGGCTCAGACCGAGTTCGACTGCATGGACCGGTTCCCGGAGATTCTGACCGTGCGGGCACACTCCTGCGTCCGTGCCGAGAGCCGTCCGCACACCGGCGTCGAGCGCTGCCGCCACACGTTCGCGTGCGATCGCCGACCACTTCACCTTCTTCTCATAGAGATAGGCGGGAACATCCCTGGGATCGGGCACACGCAGCGCGCTGGAGAGCGTGGGAACGAGGAACGTCCCGTGTTCGAGCATGAGATCGATGCCCTCATCGTCGATCCCATAACCGTGTTCGACCGATGCGGCACCACCGCGAACGGCAGCTTTGATCCCCTCGGTGCCTTGTGCGTGGGCGGCGACCGGCTGGCGCGAGCGCTTCGCAGTCTCGGCGACGATGAGACGCACATGCTCCTCGGGGACGCCGATGTCGTCCGGGGTGTCGGTGGGACTCGACACTCCGCCGGTCGTGCAGACCTTGATGACGTCGGCACCGCCGCGGATGAGGAGCCTCACCATGCGCTTGACGTCGTCGTCGGTGTCGATGATCGGGTCCATCGGCAGACCCATCGGGACCGGACGTCCGTTGGGCAGAGTGAAATCGGTATGACCGCCGGTCGGAGAGAGGGGGACGACGGCGATGTGCATCCGCGGTCCGCGGATGAGATCGGCTTCGACGGCATCTCTGACTCCACGGTCGATTCCGCCGAGGTCGCGGACCGTCGTCACACCGGCCATCAGGGTCTGATTCGCTCGCACCCCCATCCGGAACACGCGCTCGGACTCGAATCGCGCCGCCTCGGCGGGTTGGTCTTCGACGGCCAGCCCCAAGTGGACGTGCGCATCGATGAACCCCGGCAGAATGGTCTTGCCCGTCAGATCGACGACGGTGGCGTCCGGAACACCGTCCGTGGGTTCGGCACGTCGGCGGGCCGGGCCCGCATAGACGATGCGGGCTCCGTCCACCTCGATCTCGGAATCGAGGACGACCTCGCCCCCGGTCCCATCGATGAGTCTGGCACCGCGGAGGATGAGTCGGCCGACGCCTTCAGGCGTGGTGGGAAGGTAGGCAGACGCCCTGCTTGACTCGCTGTCATCATGGCCGGTGGCGTGCTTCACACGGCAAGACTGGCACGGGCGGAGCGAATCGCGCAATATCGGAGCTGGGAATTCCCGAATACAGAAACTCCCCCACCGGACTCGTCGTCGCGATGAGGGAGTTGAACGGTAGCGGGAGGGGGACTCGATCCCCCGACCTCACGATTATGAGTCGTGCGCTCTAACCAGCTGAGCTACCCCGCCCCAGCGCCGCATTCGAGGCGGCACGAGAGCCCCGAAAGGGAATCGAACCCTTGACCTTCTCCTTACCATGGAGATGCTCTGCCGACTGAGCTATCGGGGCAACAGGTACGAATTTACACGGGTTCGCGCTGCCAGGGCAAATCGGGGCGAAGTGACGTCACTCACACGCGATCGGTGCCGTCTCGGTTCATTCCGCAGACGGCGCAGAGTCACCCTCACCGCCGGAGGAGACCCCTACTGCACCGGGTCGAAGCGCCCCGCCAGGAAGCCCTGCAGACGACCGGGATGATTGGTGATGATCCCGTCGACCTCGGCGGTGAGGAGCTCCCGCCACTCGTTCATCTCGTCAGCGGTCCAGACGAAGACGCCGAGGTCGTTGTCCATGATCTCGGTGACCACCGATCTGCGCATCGTGAATCCCTTGTACGAAGGATTGATCGCCACCGCTCCGAGTTCCCGAGCGATCTCGATGTCCTCGGGCTTGGGAACCATGCGCAGCAGGAAGCGAGCCACCATCGGCAGCATATCCCGACAGGTCTCAAGCGTTTCGATATTGAACGATTGGACGATCATGCGGTCGGCGATGCCGGTCTCGACGACGAGTTCGGCGATCCGCGCCACCGCACCGGAGGACCACTCCCCCTTGAGTTCGAGCAGGAGTTCGCCGCCTCGGTGCTGGATGTCGCGCATCACGGCGGCCAAGGTGGGGATCCGCACTCCGTGGAATCCGGGGCCCATCCATGATCCCGCGTCGACGAACGACAGCTCCTCGGCGGTCAGGCCGGCCACGGGGCCCTTGCGGTTGGTGGTCCGGTCCAGATCCGCATCGTGCAGGATCACGGGAACCCCGTCGGCGCTCGTCGAAGTATCGACCTCGATGAAGTCGACGCCGAGGGCTCGCGCGGCATCGACCGCGGCCAAACTGTTCTCGGGCACGACCGCCGAATACCCTCGATGCGCGATCACCAGCGGCCGGCGCCCCGCGCCGGGACGTTCAACGATGCCTCGCTCGTGGAGGAACTGCAGAAAACTCATGCCTTCAGCCTATGCCCTGCCCTCGATGGCCGTCGCCCCGCTGCAACGGTCAAGTCCCGGCTATCAGGAAATCTCGCCGAAACCTCCGAGCGCGGCCCGCGACGTAGTATCTTGTGAGCTGGTTCACTCAATGACTGTAAGGATCGTCCATGGAAGCCATCTTCGCTGCCGCAATCGTCCTCGCCTTCATCGCTCTCGGCGAGCTGGTCTCGATCTGGTCGAAAGCGCGGATCCCCAGTCTGCTGGTCGCGATGCTCGGCATCTTCGTCTTCGCCAAGATCGGCATCGTTCCGGAGTCGATCGTCGACGATTCGATGCTCGTCCAGATCTACACGATCCTCGTCGCTCCGCTGCTGTTCCATATGGGCACGCTCATCCCGCTGC
Organism: Brevibacterium sp. 'Marine'; assembly: GCF_012844365.1. Taxonomy (NCBI): domain Bacteria; kingdom Bacillati; phylum Actinomycetota; class Actinomycetes; order Micrococcales; family Brevibacteriaceae; genus Brevibacterium; species Brevibacterium sp. 'Marine'. The sequence continues at coordinate 1,260,131 of NZ_CP051626.1, read as the reverse complement.
GGGTGATGGCCAAGCAGTGGCGTTCGGTGATCATCGCCGTCTCGGGCATGCTCGTCGCCGTCCTCCTCATCCTCGCAGTCGTCGCCCCGATCTTCGGCTTCGACACCTTCGTCGCCGGTTCCGGACCGCTGGCCGGCGGCATCGTCGCCACCAGCCTGACGACCGAGGGGCTCACGGCTCAGGGGGCCGCCTCGGCGATCATCGTCCTCCCCGCGCTCGTGCTCATGCTCCAATCCCTGCCGTCGATGCCGCTGACGAACTTCCTGCTCCGCCGCTATGCGACGAAGCTGCGCGACAGCGGCGAACTCCACGAGCTCGCCGCCGCCCATCACGAGGAGGAAGAGGAGGCCGCGCAGAAGAAGAAGCTCGTGACCCTGCCGTCCTTCCTCGTCGACAATCAGCTGTTCATGCTCTTCCTCATCCTCGTCGGCGGATCGATCGCAACGCTGCTGGCCGTGCCCACGCACATCCCGTCCTCGATCCTCGCCCTCCTGCTCGGCATCGCCGCGGCCGCGATCGGTCTCTCACCCGACAAAGCCATGGAGCGGTCGAACTCCTTCGGCGTCGCCATGGCCGGCGTCATCGCGATCGTCATGGCCCCGCTGGTCTCCGCGTCCGTGCAGGACGTCATCAACGCGTTCCTGCCGACGATCACCATCCTCGTCGTCGGCGGTGCCGGCATCGTCATCGGCGGCTTCGTCGCTACGAAGCTGCTGCGCTGGAAGGCCCCGCTGGGCATGTCGGTGGCGCTGACAGCGATGTACGGCTTCCCGGCCGACTATCTGCTCACCAATGAGGTCGCCCGGTCCATCGCCCGCGACGACGATGAGAAGGAAGCGCTGCTCAATGTCATGCTTCCGCCCATGCTCGTCGGAGGCTTCACCTCGGTGTCGGCCGGCTCCGTCGTCATCGCCAGCGTGCTCGTCAGCCTGCTCTGACCACTCTGCCGACTGCCAGGGCTCTCGCCCCGACGACGCTGACTCCCCACCGGAAAGGCCACCATGCACGATCTGCTCGCCGATGGCCGGGCTCTGCTCCCGACGCTGCAGGAGCTGCGACGTTCCCTGCACACGTTCCCAGAGGTCGGTCTCGACCTGCCCCGCACGCAGGCGGCGGTCCTCGATGCCCTGTCCGGGCTCGATCTCGAGGTGACCACGGGTGTGGGCACCACCTCGGTGGTGGCCGTCCTGCGCGGATCGCACCCGAACAGGCCGGCCGCCGCTCCAGCGGTGCTGCTGCGCGGAGACATGGACGCTCTCCCGGTGACCGAGGAGACGGATGAGCCGTTCGCCTCGACGAACGGACATATGCACGCCTGCGGACACGACCTGCACACGGCTGGTCTCGTCGGAGCCGCGCGACTGCTCCACGCGCATCGCGACCGGTTGGCCGGGGACGTCGTCTTCATGTTCCAGCCCGGAGAGGAAGGCTGCAACGGAGCGTCGGTGATGATCGACGAAGGTGTGCTCGACGCCTCCGGCACGAGGGCGATCGCCGCGTTCGGAGCGCATGTGTTCCCGGGCCCGCGCGGCGTGGCCGCCACCCGGCCGGGAACTCTGCAGGCGGGGTCGAACACCCTGCGGGTGACCATTCACGGTCGCGGCGGTCACGGTTCCCAACCGCAGACCGCGGTCGATCCGGTGCCGGCCCTGGCCGAACTCGTCACGGCGCTGCAGAACATGGTCAGCCGCCGCATCGACGTCTTCGACCCGATCGCGATGTCCGTGACCCAGCTGCACGCCTCGGACGCGATCAACGTCATCCCCGCCTCGGCTACCATGGGCGCGACCGTGCGTACGCTGTCCGACGAATCACTCGACATCGTCCGTACCCGGTCGAAGCAGCTGGCCGACGGCATCGCCGCGGCCCACGGATGCACTGCGGAGGTCGACTTCGCCGTCCAATATCCGGTCACGGTCAACGACACCGACGAGACCGCATGGGCGATGGACGAACTCCGCGGCTTCCTCGGCGAGGACCGGGTGCAGCTCCTCGAGCAGCCGATCATGCCGAGCGAGGACTTCTCGTTCGTCCTCCGCGAAGTCCCGGGCACGTACCTCATGTTCGGGGCCGAACGCACGGACGTTCCCGCGGAACGACAGGGAAACAACCACTCCCCCTTCGTCATCTTCGACGATTCGGTGCTCGGCGATCAGGCGGCGCTCCTGGCCCACCTGGCGGTCGAACGCCTGGCGAAGGAGACGCACACGGTCTAGCCGCAAGCGTGCGCGGCGGCTTGCACGGCGGCGTGCGCGGCGGAGTCCAGCTGGTGTGGCTGCCGATGCCCGATCCCGCATCAGCGACGGAAACGATGCCACCATCGCCGAGGTGAACCCACCGACTCCGGATCGACGGGCTGATCCCCCGGTTCCGCCTCGGGATCCCCGGGTTCCGCCTCGGTGACGGAGTCGTTCTTCTTCGCATTCCGACGCCGCCGCCATGCGGCGACCTCCTTCTCCACGTCGCGGGGCGGAGTGAACACGGGCGGGCCCTCGCGCAGATCCATGACGGCCTCGCGGACTCGGGCGTTGAAGCCGGCGAGGTAGTCTCGGACGTCAGATTCTTCGGTGAAGGCGTCGACGGTGTCCTCGAGGACGGCGTTCTCCTTGCGCAGCTGGAAGGCGGCCGGAGCGACACCGTTGATGCCTTCGGAATCCATCTTCTGCTTGATCCACCAATCGGGATCGGATGAGCCGTGCAGACCGGTCAGCGGTTTGCCGAGGCCCGGCAGATCGTCGAAGTCACCGCGCTTGATGGCTCGGTCGAGAGCGGATTCGACGACGGCGTTGCGTTCCTCGAGCGAATTCAAACGCCGAGGCGGCTGCGCATCGTCCGTGTCATCGCTCATCGGTTCGGCCCTCCTCGACGGAGCTTTTCCGCTTTGTCCTCACACGGTAGGCGTCGGTCGGGCGACTGGGCAAGGGAACGGGTGGAAAATGAGAGAAGCTCCGTGACCCCTCGGTCACGGAGCTTCTCCGTTCTGCGTGGCAGATATAGGATTCGAACCTATGAAGGCAATGCCGGCTGATTTACAGTCAGCTCCCTTTGGCCGCTCGGGCAATCTGCCGCAGTCAGCGCTCGATGAGCACCTGAAAAGAATACAAGGCCCGGACCCGAATCACCAACTCGGTAGACGCAGATCACAATTCGGGGCCTCGACTAGACTCGGGGGCACCAGCCTCGCCCGTTTCAGGCGGGCACCACCGATTGCAGACAAAGGAGCATTCATGGCCAGCGAATCCTCATTCGACATCGTCAGCAAGGTCGACCGTCAGGAAGCCGACAACGCGCTCAATCAGGCGGCGAAGGAGATCAACTCCCGCTACGACTTCCGCGGCACCGATGCGTCGATCGCCTGGAGCGGGGAAGCCGTGCAGATGAAGGCCAACAGCGAGGACCGGGTCAAGGCCATCCTCGACGTCTTCCAGTCGAAGCTGGTCAAGCGCGGAATCTCACTGAAGTCCCTCGAGGACGGTGAGCCGTACCCCTCCGGCAAGGAGCACCGCATCGACGCGTCCCTCAAGGAGGGCATCGACAAGGACAATGCGAAGAAGATCTCGAAGATCATCCGCGACGAGGGCCCCAAGGGCGTCAAAGCGCAGATCCAGGGCGATGAGCTGCGCGTGAGCTCGAAGAAGCGCGACGATCTGCAGGACGTCATCGCCCTGCTCAAGGGACAGGACCTCGACGTCGACCTGCAATTCACCAACTACCGCTGAGCCGGTGTCGCTCGGGGAGACCTACCCCGAGCGCCTCCGACGCGAGCTGCACTCCCCCGAGATCGGAGCCTGAGCGCAGCTCGCGTTTGTGGTCAGTGCGCCGAGGAGATGCCGCAGAATTCGCAGATCCACCTCGGCGAATCGGACCACAAACGGAGACTCCGCAAACACGACCGCATACCCCATTAACACGCTGACTGCCTGACTGTGACGGACTGTGTCCCCATCTGACCGAACCATACGTTCCTTGACCCGCACGTGACGGGCTGTGACGCCGATCATCGGCTCGGCCCCCGCGCATCCGCCGCCGCTGTGAAGATGGCGGCATGTCCACCACACTCATCACGCCGCGGATCTCCGCCTCGGCACCGGCTTCTGCGATCGAACCGCACCCGGAGGCTCGGCACCGTCTGCGCCGAGCGCTGTCCTTCGAGGTCATCCCACCCAGGTCCGAAAAGCAGGCCGCACGGCTGCCCGAACTGCTGCGATTCCTCGACTCGCTGAGCCCCGATTACCTTGCCGTGACCTCCTCAGCAAATAGCGGCTGGCTGCAGGGCACTGCGGACTTCATCGCCGACATCACCGCCACCACCTCCCTTCGACCCTTGGCGCATCTTGCCTGCACGGCCGGCACCGAGGCGCAGCTGCTGCCCTGGATCGACCACCTCCTCGGCGTCGGGGTGCGAGGATTTCTCGCCATCCGCGGGGACTTCCCCGCCGGAGAATCGAGCCTGCCGCCCGGGCACCTGCCCCACGCCGATGCCCTTGTGCAGCTGCTGCGCACCGTCGAGACCGACAACGTCGCCCGGCTGGCCGCCGGACGCCTCGGCATCGGCGTCGCCGCCTATCCTTCCGGGCACCCCGAGTCCACAGGGCCGGAAGAAGACCTCGACGTGCTGGCCGCCAAACAGCGCAACGGTGCCGACTTCGCGATCACGCAGCTCTTCTTCGACCCGCACGCCTACGCCAGGCTGCGCCGTCGCGCCGAGCATGCCGGCATCACCATTCCGATCATCCCCGGCATCCTGCCGATCACCGACATCAAACGACTGCACACGATGGGACGCCTCTCCGGACTCCCCGTCCCCGACCACCTCATCGCCCGCTTCGATCACGCCGGAGATGCCGCCGCCGCTCGACGCATCGGGCTCGAGATCACCGCCGAACACACGGCCGCGATCCTCGACCAGGGGGCCGACGGCCTCCACTTCTACACCTTCAACGACCAGAACACGACCGAAGACCTGCTCACCGCACTCGAACAGAAAGGAATCTCAGTGAGCTCATTCCCACCCCAACCCCCGCCTCGGCGCTGGCCGCCATCAACCGATCTTGAATCAACGACAGCGAAGGAGAACCACGCATGACCGCCCCATTCCCGACCGCCACGATCACCGGCTATCCGCGCATCGGTCCCCGACGCGAGCAGAAGAAGGCCCTCGAATCGTATTGGGCCGGACGCATCGACGCCGCTGAGTACGCCCAGGCCGTGCACACTCTGCGCATCGACACCTACCACCGACTGCGCGAGCTCGGGCTCACCGAGGACTATGCGATCCCCGTGTCCTACAGTCACTACGACCACCTCCTCGACACTGCGCTGAGCGTCGGCCTCATCCCCTCCGAGACCACGGGCACCGACTTCGACCTCGACGAATACTTCGCCCTCGCCCGCGGCACCGCGCAGCGTTCCCCGCTCGAGATGACGAAGTGGTTCGACACCAACTACCACTACCTCGTGCCCGAACTCGAGGACTCGACGAACTTCAAGGCCCACCCGCAGCACCTGCTCTCCCTCGTCTCAGAGGCCCGGGCAGCCGGCCACCTCGTCCGCCCCGTCCTGGTCGGACCGGTCACCCTGCTGACCCTGGCGAAGACCGCACCCGGTACCACTGCCTCGCCGCTGGATCGGCTCGAAGAGCTCACCGCGGTCTACCTCGACGTCATCTCCATCCTCGCCGCCGCCGGCGTCGACTGGGTCCAGCTCGACGAACCGGCGCTCGTCACCGACGACCCCGGGTTCACCGATGAGCAGCTCGCCGAGGCGGCCGGGCGCGCCTATGCCACCCTGTCCGGGGCGGGCACCCACCCGAAGATCTTCGTCACCGCACCCTACGGATCACTGAGGTCCGGGCTCTCGACGCTGGCGACCTCGGGCGTCGACGCCCTCGGCGTCGATATCTCCGCCGCCACCCGCGCCCACGACCCCACCTACCTCGACCGTGTGGCCGCCGAGGTGCCCGAGCCGACCCACCTCGTCGCCGGCATCGTCGACGGACGCACTGTGTGGGCCGCTGACCTGCGAGAGAGCCTCGATGCGCTCACTGGTCTGGGACGAAAGTCGCTGAGCGTGTCCACGTCGACTTCCCTGCTCCACGTCCCCTACACAGTGGCCAACGAATCCGCGCTCCCGGTCGACGTCGCCTCGTGGCTGTCCTTCGCCGAGGAGAAGGTCACCGAGGTCGAAGCCCTGGCCACGGCCCTTTCCTCCGGACCCGAGGCGCGCGCCGCGGCGTTCAACCGCTCCGACCGTGCCCGTCGCACCCGGGCCGAATCCTCCCGAGTGCACAACGCCGAGGTGGCCGCCCGCACCGCAGCCGTGGCCGGTGACAGCGGCTTCCGCACCGACTATGCGACGAGACGGCGGGCTCAGTCGGCCCTCGAGGTCCCGTCCCTGCCGACGACGACGATCGGGTCGTTCCCGCAGACGGCCGAGGTTCGTCGGGCCCGCGCCGATCACCGAGCGTCTCGGATCGACGATGCCGCATACGAGCAGGCGATGAAGGCGGAGATCGATCGGGTGGTGACCCTGCAGGAGGACCTCGGACTCGACATCATCGTCCACGGCGAACCCGAACGCAATGACATGGTCCAGTACTTCGCGGAGAACCTCGACGGCTTCGCGACCACGGACAACGGTTGGGTCCAGTCCTACGGTTCACGCTGCACCCGGCCGCCGATCCTCTTCGGCGACGTCTCTCGCCCCGCGCCGATCACCGTCGAGTGGTCGAGCTACGCCGCGACGCGGACCCAGCAGCTCGTCAAGGGCATGCTCACCGGTCCGGTGACGATCCTCGCGTGGTCATTCGTCCGCGATGACGTCCCACTGGCCGAATCGGCCGACCAGATCGCACTGGCGCTCTCGGACGAGGTCGCCGACCTCGAGGCGGCCGACATCGGCATCATCCAGGTCGATGAGCCGGCCCTGCGAGAGCTTCTGCCGCTGCGGGAGGCCGACCGTCAGGCCTATCTCGACTGGTCGGTGCGTTCCTTCCGGCTCGTCACTTCTCGCGTCGCTCCTGGCACGCAGATCCACACCCATCTGTGCTATTCGGAGTTCGGTGAGATCATCGAGGCGATCAACGCCCTCGACGCGGATGTCACGAGCATCGAAGCGGCTCGGTCACGAATGGAGGTTCTCAACGACATCGCCGACTTCGACTTCGTGCGCGGCATCGGGCCGGGCGTCTACGACATCCATTCGCCGCGGGTGCCCTCGGTGCCCGAACTCACCGAGCTCATCGATGCGGCACTGGCGAAGGTCCCGGCTGAGCGGCTGTGGATCAATCCGGACTGCGGTCTCAAGACCCGCAGCTATTCCGAGGTCCGCGCCTCACTGGCCAATCTCGTCGCCGCCCGTGATGAGGTTCGTGCCAGGAAGGCACACACGGTGGCGGTCTGATCCGGCCGGGCGGGAGGGCGTGCCTCGGTTCCGTGCCACAGGGCGCGCCGCCCGTCCGACGCCGCCTTCAGCCTCGGGGCAGCTCGAGGGGAATGTAGTACAGGCCCTTCGAGTCCTCTTCCGCACTGACCCGCAGCCGATCGTCGACGGCGATGTAGTCGTTGACCTTGATGGTCCCCTTCGTCTCGCTGAGCTTGCGTACGGCGAAGGCCGGGATGAGACCTTGACGGCCCGAACCGTCGACGGCCAGGGCGTATTTGGGTCCGGTGGCACGCACCCGGACGTCGATGGCGCTTTCCTGTTCGCGCAGCGCCACCGGATCGAGTTCGTGTTCGGGGTCGGTCAGTGCGGTGAGCTCGACGGCCAGCGTGTCGGCCATGTCATCGACCGTGGCGAGCATGTTCGCCATGGCGCGAGCGAATTCGCCGTGCAGCTTGCTCGGCTTCATCGCCGCACCCGGCTTGTACATGTCTTCATGGGTCAGTTCGCTCCAGGCGTCCTGGAGGCGGGTCTTGACCTGAATTTCGGCGAACACCGGCTGCCCCTGGTCCGAGGGGATACGGAGGATGACGTGGCAGGCTCGGTAGCCGCTGGCCTTCGGAGGGTCCGTATAGTCCCGCGACTCGATGAGTTCGAAGGAGCCGAGTTGGTCGGGGTCGCGCAGGGCCGCGAACATCATCTTCTGGTCGCGTGGGGATTTGCACAGAACCTTGATGCCGACGATGTCGCGGATCTGATCCTCGACGTCGTCGGTGTCACGGATGTCGAGCTGCGGATCCTCATCGAACTTCTCTGTCAGCTTGGCCAGGGTCCGCGCGGCGTCCTTGATCCGATGCCCGTCGACGTCGAGGCGTGAGATGTCCTTGTCCTTGAGTAGGCCCTTCTGCTGTTCGGTCAGCCAATGCTTGATCCGCACAGCCGCCGTCTGCCAGGCGTCGAGGCGTTCGACGTAGGCTCGTTCGACGATCGTTCTCAGCCGCGAATCGTCGCTCACGGTGCCTCCCTGCCGGTTGACGGCGCGCAGACTGGTGCGCAACGGACGTCTCCGACTCTACGCGCCGGAACCATCCCACACCGGCAGCGACTCGTCACCCCGTTGCACCGGGTGGAATCGGTACGAACGGTGACCGATGTCGTTCGGAGTGTAGGCGTGCCGCGACCGGTGAGGGATACTTGAGCCCTGGGAGACGACACAATCGTGCGTGGTGCGCGATCGGCGCGAAATGCTCCGAACCTTCAGCTGCCGGCGGACGGCTGGCCGACGGATTCGGCAGTGACGTGGCCGCGCGCCTCGGCGAGCATCGCCTCACGGGTGGCGAGTTTGATCCGCTCACGTCCCACGGTCTCACCGGCCGCCTTCTCGGCGGCCTCGACGCGGTGGTAGCCCTCCCAATCGGCGAATTCGACGCCCTTGGATTCGAGAAGGTCGACGATGGCCGATTCGTCCGGGTACACGGGATCGGTGAGCACACCTGCGGCACGGTCGTCGAGGATGTGGCCGATGGTCTCGAGCGCATCGCCCTTGGTGTGGCCGATGAGCCCGACGGGTCCGCGCTTGATCCATCCGGTGGTGTACACGCCCTGAACGACATCGGCTTCGGCGGCCGTGGTCTGATCATCGGAGTCGACGACGCGCCCCTCATGGTTCGGGATCACGCGTTTGCGATCGTCGAAGGACAGCTGTGGCAGCTTTGTGCCCGCATATCCGACGGCACGGTAGACGGCGTCGATCTCCCAGTCGTGGAAGCTGCCGGTGCCGGTGGCACCGCCGGAGCCGTCGAGTTCCATGCGTTCGGTGCGCAGCCCCGTCACCGTGTCCTCGCCGAGGATGGCGACCGGTGCGTGCAGGAAGTGCAGGTGGAGACGCCGCTTCGCTCCGGTGGGTTCACGCATGGTGAAGTCCGTGAGCGTCTTGGCGACCTGCTTGGTCTGGTTGCTCGACTCGATCGCCTGCATCGACCCTTCGTCGAACTCGAAGTCCTCCGGGTAGACGATGAGGTCGACGTCCTTGACGGCGCCGAGTTCACGCAGCTCCAGCGGGGTGAATTTCGCCTGGGCCGGTCCGCGACGGCCGAAGATGTGGACATCGGTGACCTGCGAGGACTTCAGCCCCTCGTACACGTGATCGGGGATCTCTGTGGTGTGCATATCGTCGGCCTGCTTCGCGAGCACGCGGGCGACGTCGAGGGCGACGTTGCCGTTGCCGATGACGGCGACGCGCTGCGCATCCAGCGGCCAGGACTGCGGGACGTCGGGGTGCGAGTCGTACCAGTTGACGAAGTCCGCGGCACCGTAGGATCCGGGCAGATCGATGCCGGGCAGATCGAGTGCGGCGTCGACGAAGCAGCCGGTGGAGAAGACCACCGCGTCATAGCGGTCGGTGAGCTCTTCGAGGTGGAGGTCGACTCCGTATTCGACATTGGAGAACAGGCGGATATCGCCTCGGTCGAGGACCTTGATCAGGGCGTTGATGATGCCCTTGATCCGCGGGTGGTCGGGAGCGACTCCGTAGCGGACGAGTCCGAAGGGAGTCGGCAGGCGATCGAAGAGATCGATGCTCAGATCGAAGTCGCGCTCTGCCTTTGTCATGAGGTCGGCCGCGTAGATCCCAGCAGGACCGGCGCCGACGATGGCCACCCGGAAGGGACGAGTCATTCTCACACCTCTCTTTTCAGTCCCATCGAGTCTATCGTCAATGTAGGTCATCCTTACAATGACGTGACCAAACTCGCATTGTCCCCGGCAGAGCAGCAGACAGCGGGCATCCACACGCCGCAGTCTCACCGGCGGTCCCACCGTCTCCCCCGCAGCCTGTCCTCACTAGACTGAAGCCCGTGAGCCAGAACCCTGCCCCCGATGAGAGCGCAAGACGCCGTGCCGGACTGATCAACGGATTCTCCGCCTACCTGCTGTGGGGTGTGATGCCGCTGCTCTTCGCGGCCGCGGCACCCACCGGCGCACTTGAGCTCGTCTCCCACCGAGTCATCTGGTCGCTGGTCTTCTGCGCGATCCTCCTCATCTTCACCGGCGGTTTCCTGCGCACCTGGCGGATTCTGCGCTCACCGCGTCTCTTCGGCGTTCTGCTGCTGGCCTCGGTGCTCATCGCCATCAACTGGACGACGTTCATCTTCGGGGTCGAAACCAACCAACTCGTCGAGATCTCGCTCGGCTACTACCTCAACCCGCTCATCTCCATCGGCCTGGGCGTGATCTTCCTCGGCGAGAAGCTGCGGCGCCTGCAGTGGACTGCGGTGGGCTTCGGTCTGCTCGCGGTCATCATCGTCGGCATCGGCCTCGGCCGCGTCCCGTACCTCGCGTTCACCGTCGCCCTGTCCTTCGGCCTCTACGGACTGGTGAAGAACAAGGTCGGCAGCCGAGTCGGCGCGCTCGAAGGCATGGCCGTCGAAAGCCTCGTCCTCGCCGTGCCCTCGGCGATCTACCTCATCGTTCTCGGCTCGCTGGGGCTGCAGACGTTCAGCGGGTTCGGCGGTTGGCACGTCTTCGTCATCATCATCACCGGCCCGGCCACCGCGATCCCGCTCATCCTCTTCAGCGCCGCCGCCCGCCGCATCCCCCTGTCCTGGGTGGGCATGCTCCAATACCTCACCCCGACCATCCAATTCACCCTCGGCGTCACTGTGCTCGGAGAGATGATGTCGACGACTCGTTGGATCGGCTTCTTCGTCATCTGGATCGCCGTGATCCTGCTGTGCACGGACATGATCCGCCACAGCCGACGCCCCTCTATTACTACCTGACGGCGGCTGAGCAACCTCGCGCGAGGTTGCTCAGCCGCCGTCAGGTAGTAATTGGGGCGGGCCCCAGAATTACCTACACCGTCACCGAGGCGGTCCCACCGTGCCGTGATTCAGCTCAGGACTGCCAGCGCTCCTCCGGCCAGTACCGCGGCGACCGCGACGGCCGCGCCCATTGCTGCCGTCGTCTTCCACCCCATCGCCTTGCCGACCATGACCATCGACGGAATGCTCAGGGCCGGCAGCGCGATGAGCAGTGCACCCGTGACACCGACGCCGACGCCGAGTGGCACGAGGGTGAGGATGATCGGAATCTCTCCACCGGTGGGAATGACCAGCAGGGTCGCCACGACCGCCACGATCAGGACCGCGCCGGCACCCAACTGAGCTTCGAGCCCGAAGACCCCGGTCAGCCACGGTGCGATGAGTCCGATGACGAACACGAGCGCAAGGTGTTCGGGCACAAGGATGAGTGTGAACCTGGCCAAGGACCGCAGGTAGCGGGTGGGCAGCGACGACAGACGCGCCGAGGCGGCGTCGGGCTCGGGTGCCACCTCGGCGGGACCGCTCACCCACCGTCCGATGAGAGCAGCCGCACCGACGGCGATGAGGAGCGCGAAGACGATGCGCACGACCATGTACTGCCATGGCAGGACGAGGGCCAAGAAGATGAGGACTGCGGGGTTGAGCAGCGGATTGCCCACCCAATAGGCAAGAGCGGCCGACCGCCGGACGCCCGAATCCCGCAGACCTGCGGCGACCGGCGCCGCACAGCAGGTGCACATCATCGACGGCATCGACAAGACGGCACCGACGAGGGACTGACCGGTGTGGCTGCGACGATTGAGCAGCCTCAGCAGCCAGTCACGCGGCACCAGGGCATCGACGGCGGCCGCGACGAGCAGCGCCACGAGCAGGGCCTTCCACACGGCGGTGAAGTACACCAACGTGAACTCCCACGCACCGGACAGCGACACCGAGTCCCCGGCGGCGTCGAAGAGCGGCGAGCCCTCCCACAGCGAGGTCTGGCTCAGGGTGAGAGTCTTGTCCCAGTACGGCAGCCATTTCGACCAGCTCAGGCCGACGACGAGCAGCAATGCGAGCACGCCGAGTCCGACCCAGTCGGCGGCACTGAGTCTCTGCGGGGGCCGAACTGGTGCCGAAGCCGAGGTGTGCGTCATCGCGGTATGTCCTTTGTGCCTGTGCCGAAACGGCCGAGAAACTGATCAGAAGCGGTCGGAAGAAGGTTTCAGGAGGTGCGGGCGACGACGGAGTCGGCGAAGGCGAACAGCGAGTCCTTGACACGTCCCTCCGGCAGCGGGGCCAGAGCCGACTTGGCCTCATCGGCCCAGCGCAATGCTTCTGCTCGGGCCTTCTCGGTCACTGGATGGGCCGCCAGCGCAGCACGAGCGGCTTCCAGAGCGTCATCGGAGGTCAGATCCGCATCGAGGAGGTCGACCACCTCGGCGGCGGCGGCATCACCCTCAGCGGCAGCGGCCCTCACGTAGAGCACGGGCAGGGTGGGCACGCGTTCGCGCAGATCCGTGCCCGGGGTCTTGCCCGACTCGGAGGATGTCGTGGTCAGGTCGATGATGTCATCGGCGAGCTGGAAGGCCACGCCGACGCGTTCGCCGAAGACCCGGACGGGCTCGGCCAGCGCCGCATCGGCTCCGGAGAACATGACGCCGAAGCGCGCCGAGGTCGCGATGAGCGATCCGGTCTTGTCGGCGAGCACCTGGATGTAGTGCTCGATCTCGTCGGCGTCCTCCGGCGGGCCGGCGAATTCGTTGAGCTGACCGAGGACGAGACGCTCAAATGTCTCGGCCTGGATGCGCACGGCTTCGGGGCCGAGGTTCGCGGTGACGCCGGAGGCCTTGGAGAAGAGCAGATCGCCGGTGAGGATCGCCACCGAATTGCCCCACACCTCATGGGCGGCCGGTGCTCCGCGGCGCACGGGCGCGTCGTCCATGACGTCGTCATGGTAGAGCGATGCGAGATGGATGAGTTCGACCGCGACGGCCGCGTCGATGATGTCGTCGTTGTTCGCATCGCCGAGGCGGGCGGTGAGCAGAACCAGGTTCGGACGGGCGCGTTTTCCGCCGGCGGCCAGCAGATGCTTCGATGTCTCGTCGGGCAGTCTCCGCGTCTGTTCGGTGACCTCGTAGAGACGGGCCTCCACGGTTTCCAACTGAGTCGAGATCTCTGCCGCGAGCTGGGCGTCGTCACCGGTGAAGGTGGCCGGAGAGGCTAGGTGGCTCATGTCCTCGTCATTCGTCGTAGTCGTTCTCGGCATGCCGTTGTCACAGCCCTTGCGCTCGGAGTTCCTCACTGTGGTCTCACCGTGGTCCGTGCGCTCAGACATTGCTGGTGGCCGGGACGATTCGGGTCAGGGCGGAGATCACCCTGTCGATGAGATCGGCCTCGGAGACCTTCGGGTCGCGGTAGAGGTTCGCCAACAATTTGACGACGAACTCCATCACAACGTCAACACCCATACCGTACTTGATTCCGAACTGCATGAGCGCAGGATGGCCGATGATCGAGGCGAAAACCCGGCCCAGGGTGAAGTATCCGCCCAGGGAGTCCCCCAGCAGCGACGGGTACTCCTCGAGACGACGACGCATCACGGCCTGCGGGTAACGGGAGTAGGTGGAGATCACCTCGGCGGCGATGCGTGCGGACTCCAGGGCGTAATCGATGCCTTCGCCATTGAACGGATTGACCATTCCGCCCGAGTCGCCGACGAGCAGCAGACCGCGGTGGAAGTGCGGTGTGCGGTTGAAGGCCATCGGCAGGGCCGCGGACTTGATCGGTCCCAGGGAAGTGGTTTCGTCGATGCCCCACTCGTGCCCCATGTCAGCGATCCACTGGTTCATCATTCCGCGCAGATCCACGGACTTGAACTGCGGTGAGGAGTCGAGCAGTCCGGCACCGATGTTCACGGTGCCGTCGCCGAGGGGGAAGATCCACCCGTATCCGGGCAGGGTCTCGGATTCCCCGGCCGCATTCGTCGACCGCATCTCCACCCAGGATTCGATGTAGTCATCGGCATGCCGCGGCGTCGTGTGATAGGCGCGGGCGGCGATTCCCATCGGGCGATCGTCGCGCTTCTCCAGTCCCATCGAGACGGCCAGCCGGGAGGAGACTCCGTCAGCGGCGATGACGATCGGTGCCCGGAAGTGGGCCTCGGGTCCGACACGGCGACCACGGTGGTCGGTGCCGGATGCGTGGACTCCGCGGATCCATCCGTCCTCGCCGACGTCCGGCGACATGGCGCGAACCTGTTCGAAGAGCCGTGCCCCGCTGCGCTGAGCGTGGCGGGCGAAGGCTTCGTCCATGCTCATGCGCGGGCGGGTCACCCCGTAGTTCGGTGTGCCGTCGATATCGGGCCAGTCGAGTTCGAGACGGTGGCCGCCCCCGATGAGTCGCAGGCCCTTGTTCCTGTGCCAGCCGTCGGACTCCGACAGCTCCATACCGAGGTAGCCGGCCTCTTTGACCGCACGCGGGGTCAGGGCATCGCCGCAGATCTTGTCGCGCGGGAACCCGGACTTCTCCAGGATGATGACCTCGTGCCCGGCCTGGGCGAGGTAGGCGCCGATCGCGGAGCCGGCCGGGCCGGCACCGACGACGACGACTTCGGCATCGAACTCATTCATCGTCAAAGCTGGGCCGGCTCCGCGGTGTCGGCCGCCTCGGCGGGTTTGAGAGCGTGGTGGACGGCGACGATTCCGCCGGTGAGGTTGCGGTACTTCACCTGGTCGAAGCCGGCGTCGAGGATCTGGTGGGCGAAGGCGTCCTGGTTCGGCCACTCACGGATCGACTCGGCGAGGTAGACGTAGGCTTCCGGATTCGAGGACACGGCACGTGCCACGGCGGGCAGGGCCTTCATCAGGTATTCCTTGTACACGAGGCTGAAAGCGTCGAGTGTCGGAGTGGAGAATTCGCAGATGACGAGGCGTCCGCCGGGTTTGAGCACGCGCAGCATCTCGGTCAGAGCCTGATCGACGTCGTTGACGTTGCGGATGCCGAAGGAGATCGTGACGACGTCGAAGCTCGAATCGGCGAAGGGCAGGTCCATCGCATCGGCGTAGATGAAGTCGATCTGCGGGTGCCGGCGGCGGCCCTCGGTGAGCATACCGGTGGAGATGTCCCCGGCCACCACTTCGGCGCCGTGGTGGGTGAACGTCATCGAGGAGGTGCCGGTGCCGGCAGCCAGATCGAGCACGCGCTCACCGGGCCCGGCGGCCACGGAATGGGCGACGGTGCGCCTCCAGACGCGGGTGAGTCCGAAGGAGAGGACGTCGTTCGTGAGGTCGTATCGGGAGGCGACATCATCGAACATCGACGCGACGTCGGCGGGCTGTTTGTCCAGCTTGGCACGGTTCATGACCATATTCTCTCAACACCTCAACCGGGAGGGCGAATCCGGATCCCTGGCAGGGTTGATACTGAACTAGAATCGAGGCGACATGACTTTGACTTTCGGCACTTCCGACATCCTCTCCGCCCCTCCCCGTCTGCGCGTGCGGTCCCGTTTCGTCGACGACGTCGATCCCGGACCCGGCTTCCCCTTCGAGTCGGGTCTGCCCACCACCGTGGAGCAGACGCTCGAACTGCTGCCGACCGACGGCTTCTCCTGTTGGGTCCGAGACACCTCCGGTCTCATCGGCTTCGGCCGCACCCTGCGCATCCGTGCTCGCGGTCGGCAGCGATTCACCGAGCTCTCGGATGCGTGGAAGGCCATCACCGAGGCGGCCCAGATCGAGGACGAGGTCGATCTGCTCGGATCCGGGCTCATGTGCTTTGCCACGGTCGCATATTCGGGCGAATCTGCGGTCGATTCGATCATCCACGTCCCCGAGTTCGTTCTCGGCCGCCGCGGCGGCCGCGTGTGGCTGACCTCGATCTCGACGGCCGAAGAGCCGCCGCTGCCTCCGGTCCTGCAGGCCGAACCGCTGCAGCGCGTGCAGTCGGCCCGCGCCGAAGCCGGGCACCTCGGTCCCGAGAAGTGGGCTCGGCTCGTCGAGCAGGTCGCCGGCATGCTCACCCCGATCGATACCTCCGCAGAAGTGGATGCATTCTCGGAGGATCCGACTCTGCGTAAGATCGTCCTCGCCCGCGACGAGGTCGTCACCACCGATGAGGACATCGACGTGCGTGCGGTGCTCGGCGCACTCAACCGCAGCTACCCGAGCTGCTGGACTTTCGACATCGCCGGTCTCATCGGGTCGACCCCGGAACTGCTCATCGGGGTCGAGAACGGCAGAGTGACCTCACGTGTGCTGGCCGGGACCTACCGCGTGGAGAAGGACCCGATGGAGGAGATGCCTGCGGCCCGGAGGCTGCTGAGCGCGCACAAGGACAGCACCGAGCATGCCTTCGCCATCGCTTCGCTGCAGCGCAGTCTCGGTTCGGTCGCCGAGGATGTCACCGTCGATGAGCGCCCTCACCTGCTGCCCTTGGCCAATGTCATCCATTCGGCGTCGGACGCGCAGGCGAACCTTGCCACCGAGTCCGGGCTCACCGCCCTCGACGTCGCCGCAGCGGTCCACCCGACCGCGGCCGTCGGCGGGTACCCGCAGGCGAGCGCGGTGGCGCATGTCGATGAGCTCGAACCCCTCGACCGCGGCCGTTACTCCGGTCCCGTCGGGTGGATGGACGGGCGCGGAAACGGCCAGTTCGGCATCGCACTGCGCTGCGGTCAGCTCGAGGACCGCAATCGGATACGGCTGTATGCCGGGGCCGGAATCATGCCGGATTCGGATCCCGCCACCGAGGTGGCCGAGACGGATGCGAAGCTCAAGCCGATGCGTCGGGCGCTCGGTTTGGACTGAGGGTCCTCATAGTCATCGGAACTCCCCGACGCTGTCCCGCGCCCAATCGGCGAAGGTGAGCGCCGGGCGGCCCACGAGGCGGGCCATGTGCCCACACCGAAGGCCATCGACTCAGTAGTGGTAGCGGGCCTGAAGAATCACGAGGTCTTCGTCGACGACGAGATAGACCAGTCGGTGCTCATCGGTGATGCGCCGCGACCACGAGCCCTGGGCTCCGTACTTCAGCTGTTCGGGCTTGCCGATCCCCGAGAACTGTGCAGGCGGACACGGTCGTAGGCATCGAGCAGGCGGCGAGCGTTGGTCGATGAGCGGAACAGGTAGGCGGTCTCTTGCCATGCGGCGTACTCGGCGGCCGGCATCAGAACAGCATTTCCCTTGCGAGAGACGATCTCGATGGCAACACGGTCTTCATTCACTCGCTCTATGAGCGGGAACAGGATCTTGCGCGCCTCGCTTGCGCTGATGGACATGATGAGAGCCTCCCCTTTCGAACGAGTGGTACATGTTTTTGGTACCACCAATCGCAATGATCGGTCACAGGAACCACCCAGCGATAATCCCGCATAAGGCTGCGCAGTCTCAGTCGAGTCGGACTTCGATGATGCGACGCGTCCCGGCGGTGGTCGCGCTGCGATCGTCGGCGGCGCCGAGGCCCTCGTCCATGGCCCGGTCGAAGCTCACCAGGTCGCTGACTCGCATGTACCCCCAACCGTAGGCTGCGGCGAGATCGGCGAATCCGCGACCGTGCGGGACCGTGAAATAGCGTTCCAGGAAACCGTCGAGGTGGGGCTGAGAATGTTCGAGCCCGGAGAAGATCGCTCCCCCGTCGTCGTTGAGTACGACGATCGTCACATCACCGGCATCCTCGGCGCTCGGGCTGAGCAGTCCGCCGATGTCGTGGAGCATGGCGATATCACCGATGAGCAGGAAGACCGGCTCCCTCAGGCCCAAGGACAGACCTGTCGCCGTCGAGATCAATCCGTCGATTCCGGCGAGTCCGCGAGAGGCGTGGATGCGGGCGCGGATGTCGGTGGCGTCGCTGAGGTAGCGCACCGAATTCGAGCTGGCCACGAAGAGCGTGAGGTCCTGCACGGCCAGCCGCTCGGTGATCGTCCGTGCGGTCGACTGGAATTCCCTCGCCGAGGCGTCACCGGAGGTCTCGGCCCCAGTCGGTTCCGGGCGGCATTCCGCGGCCCGCTCTGATCGTGCGGCTGCCACGAGGGACGTCCCCGCGTCGATCCAGGCGCGCACCCAAGCCGACCCCGAGGCGGCAACCCCCTCTGCCTCTCCCGTGGCCGTCAGCCCACCGGGCCTCTCGTCGCGGGCGGTCAGATCGAACGCATCGATGGCGTCGGGAACGTGCTGCACAGTCACGGATTCGTCGGCCAACAGTGCCGCCACGGGCCTGGTCAGGGTCGGTTTTCCATGGACGATGACGGTGCGGATCGCCTCGCGCAGATCGGGATGATCGCTGAGCACACGGGCATGGGCAGGCACGATGGTCGACGGCTCGGCTGCTCCGGTGGCCGACAGGTCAGCAGCGGTGCGAGCCAGCGGACTCGACGGTTCGGCAAGCACCGGAAGATGCTGGTCGGCGGCGAGCGCATGCAGAGATTCGGCCGGATACCCGCCGGCGTCCCCGGCGACGAGGACGGTCCCGTCGGTGATGGTGACTCCGACGCGCGCACGGGACTCCGACACGGTCGCCCTCACACGTCGCCCTGCGTCGTTCCCAGCCAGCGCGCCGATCTCGTCCGTCCACGCGTTCAGCTCCCCCGGGGTGGGAACCAAGGGGGTGTCGAACTGCACATTGAACTGGACGGGGCCGGCCGCCTCGGTGACGGTGCCTCTGTGTGATCCCAGTGCCGCGGCCACGGCGTCTGACACGGATCGGGCGACCGCCTCGGTGCTGTCCCCGGCGGGCACATCAAATCGGGCACGGACGTCGGAGAGCACCTGTGACTGGTCATCGATGGTCTGGTTGGCTCCGGTACGGCGCAGCCGAGCGGGACGGTCGGCGGTCAGCGCGAGCAGCGGCAGATGCCCGTAAGAGGCTTCGAGGACGGCGGGATGGAGGTTGGCCACGGCCGATCCGGACGTCGTCACGACCGCCACGGCGGACTCACTGCCGCGCGCACGCAGACCACGGGCCAGGCCGAGGGCGAGGAAGGCGGCATCGCGCTCATCGACGCGCACATGGGTGCGGATCAGCCCCGCCTCGTTCAGCGGTGCCACGGCATAGACCAAGGGCGCGGACCGTGAACCGGGGGCGAAGACGACCTCACTGACACCGGCGTGGACCAGGCTTCGGGCAATCTGCTGCGCCACCGCGCTCGAATTCGACATCACCTGATATTCAACCACCTGACCACCTGTGGTTCACCTCTGCCCTCTAACCTCGAGAAATGCGCCGCTCGTTGATCATCGCGATGGGAGCACGTGCCATCCGCACACTGACCGCGGCCCGCTCCCAGCGCGGACGCTATCCCGCCCGCGACCAGACCACCTCCTTCCTCGGACCCGAGCCCCGCGGGAAGGACGCCCGGACCTGGCATATCCGGGACAAACGGAAACTCTCGCCGAGGCTGCGCGAATTCTTCCTCTACTCCCCCGCACTCGGCCGCACCGTCGGAGTCCGTGTGCTGCTGCCGGGCATCCCCTCCGAGGTCAGCCCCGTCATCCACCTCTTCCACGGCGGCGGCGATGATTTCCGCTCATGGACGGATTTCGGATCCGCCGAGGAACTCACCCTCGACTCCCCGTACCTCGTCGTCATGCCCGACGGCGGGGCGGGAACGTATTCGCGCCTGGCCGTCGGCAGCGAGGTCCACGACTGGCCGCGCTTCCACACCGAGGAGATCCCGGCCTTCCTCAAAGCGAACTTCTCCGTCGACTGGGCGCCGGGCAGCCAGCTGCTGGCGGGACTGTCGATGGGCGGATACGGGGCGATGAAGTATGCGGCCTGGCATCCCGACAGGTACGGATCGGCCGCCGCGTTCTCCTCACCCCTGGATCCCCTGTCGACCGTCCCGGCCTTCGATATCATCGCGATGCGCGAAGGAGCCCGATCACTGAGCCTGTTCGGTGACCCCGGCGCCGACCGCAGCGAATGGCTGGCGAATTCCCCGTATGCTCTGGCCGAGAACCTCCGCGGCCTCGATCTGTGGTTCAGTGCCGGCTCCGGCAGCCTCGAAGGGGCAAAGGATCGCGACCTGCTGGAGACGATGATCAGCTCGCAGGGCGAGCGCTTCTCCGCGCGACTCAACTCCCTCGGCATCCGGCATTCCTGGTTTCCGCGCACCAGCGGCCTGCACAACTGGACGAGCTGGGAACGCGAACTCGGCGCTTGGCTGAAGACCCTCGCCAAACGGCGCAACTATGCGAGTTCGGATCGCGGACGGACCGATCGCGTGGCCGATGGCGGACAGTTCACCTTCCTCACCGGTCATGCCCTCTTCGACATCCACGGGTGGCGGGTGGAGATCTCCCGTCGTCGCGCGCAGGTCGTGCGCTTCGACGCCGTCAGCGCCGCCGGCTTCTCCCTGAGCGGAACCGGCAGCTTCCGTGTGCGCACTCCCGGGCTCTTCGATCCCGGACGCCGTTACGACATCAGCGTGTCCGGGCCCAGCGGGGACAACGCCTATCAGCAGAAGGCGGACAAGAAGGGGCGACTGACGTTCACCGGTCGGCTGGCCGCGGCCATGCATGATCCGATCATCCCCGGCAAGCGCACTGCCCACTTCGCCAGGCTGGGACAGGACGAGGTGACCACGGTCAGGATCGCCTCGGTGACGGTCGATGAGGCGGTCGATCGCAGGCGGTCCACAGCCGATGTTCCAGATCCGGCACAGACAGAATCCACGAACGATCCCGCTGGCGTCTATATTGAGAGCGGTCGCGAATCGTCGGCCGCCGATTCCTCAGAACGCTGACTCGAGAGGTCATCCATGAAACGCATACTCCCAGCCATCGCTCTTTTCGCCGGACTCTCCCTCGTCGGCTGCACGGGCGGAGGAGACAAACCGGATCAGGCTGACGGCGGCGACTCCTCGCAGGCGGCAGCCGAAGAGACCCCGCAGGCAAGCAAACTCGACGAAGCGAAGCTCAAGGAAATCCTCGAGTCGACCAAGGCCGAAGGCCAGTCGTTCAAGGCCGTCGACGGTGCAGGCAATGCCTCCAGCGAGGCAACCAAGGCCCTGGAGAGCTCCGAGTTCGAACCGGCCAAGTGCAAAGACATCACCATGAACCTCCTCAACGCCAATCTCGCCGCCAAGGGCACCACCGTCGCTGGAACTTCCACCGACAACATCCTCTCCGCAGCCCTGTCGAGCTATGACGATGTGGACGGAGCACAGACCCAGATCGAGGGTGCCTCGACGATCGCAGAAGAATGCAGCGATGTGAAGATCAAGACCGCCGGCGTCGAGATGTCCATGAAGTACAAGACTTTCGACGCCGAAATCGACGGGGCAGACGAGACCAATGGAATCGTCGCTTCCGTGGAGGCCGGCGGACAGACAGCCATGAATCTTCGCATGGTCTACGCCCTCGTCGGCAACAACGTCGTGGCCGTATCCAATATCGCCGATGTCGAAGAAGCGACCGTGACGAAGACCGCCGGAGCCTTCGTCGAGTCCGTGAAGAAGGCCGGCTGACCCGGCTCAGCCAGCGTCAGTTCAGCCGCGCAGAGCGCTCCAGCAGTCCTGGAGCCGGTCGGCCCACCACTCGAATCGTCCCGGATCCACCCGCAGCTGGTGCAGGCGGTCTGGGTCCGGGACGATTCGCGTGACCGGGACAGCACCGTCGACCGGTGTCAGCGCTTCGTGTTCGGCGACGATATCGGCGGTGAAGAGACGGCCGGTGCCCAGTCCGCAGGCCACTCGTTCGCCGAGGATGTCCCGGCTGCGGTCGGTGTGCGGCAGTCTGGCGGCGAGTTCGGCACCGGCGGCCAGGCCGACAGAGGATTCGAGAGCCGAGGACACGACGGCCGGCAGGCCCGAAGCACTGATGACATCGAGGGCGGCGCCGATTCCGCCCAACGGCTGGACCTTGACGATGATGACCTCGGCTGCCCCGAGCTCTGCCACGCGCAGCGGATCCTCGGCCTTGCGGATGGATTCGTCGGCAGCGATGACGATCGGCAGTCCTCGCCGGGAGAGTTGCCCGCGCAGCTCGGCGAGCTGCTCGACCGCGGGCACCGGCTGCTCGAAGTATTGGAGATCCAATTCGGCGAACGCTTCGCAGGCCTCGAGAGCTTCGGTCGGTGAGTACCCGGCGTTCGCGTCCAGGCGCAGCGTCGTATCCGGGAAGAGCCTGCGGAACTCCCGCAGGCGCTTCAGATCCTCTGGGAGGGAGCCGATACCGTGTTCGGCGACCTTCGCCTTGACGGTGCCGACCCGGCCATAGCGAGACAGGATCGGTTCGACCTGATCCGGTGGGCAGGCGGGCAGGGTGCCGTTGACGGCGACGGTCTCACCGTCCGCCACCGCAACCGGAGCGCAACCGCGCCCCTGATCGGTGGAGGGCACCGCCTCGGCGAGGGCGGCGGGCTGCGGGATCAGCCCGGAGAATTCGAGGGAGGCGCGCAGCCACCGGCTGGCCTCCTCGGTGTCGTATTCGACGAACGGGGAGAACTCCGCCCACCCGGCAGGGCCCGAGAAGAGCGCCACCTCCCGCTCCGTGATCCCCCTGAACCGCGTGACCATCGGCAGCCGCACCACATGCAGGTCCTCGATGACCTCATCGAAGCGTCGGGGAAGATCGAGCGGTGCTGAGGAGAGGGAAACAGGTTTGGGTGCATAGGAATGCGAACGGTCAGAATCGGCCATGAGCCCAGACTAACTCTCACCGTCCCTGCCACGCCTGCCTGCCGCTGGGAACCGCACCATTCGCCACCCGGGCCCGGACTGTGGGCGAAGGTCCACGCGCTAGGCTGGGGACCATGACGGTTTCAGAAATCTTCGACCCTTCTGCCTGGCGTGAAGTCTCCGGCTTCGACTTCACCGATATCACCTACCACCGGGCCATCGATCCTGCCACCGGCAGCGACATCGGCTGTGTGCGCATCGCCTTCGACCGCCCCGAGGTCCGCAACGCCTTCCGTCCGCACACCGTCGACGAGCTCTACCGCGCCCTCGACCATGCCCGCCAGACCTCGGACGTCGGCGCCGTGCTGCTCACCGGCAACGGTCCGAGTGAGAAGGACGGCGGCTGGGCGTTCTGTTCCGGCGGTGACCAGCGCATCCGCGGTCGTTCCGGCTACCAGTACGCGTCAGGTGAGACCCGCGAGAGCGTCGATCCGGCCCGTGCCGGACGCCTCCACATCCTCGAAGTCCAGCGGCTCATCCGCACCATGCCGAAAGTCGTCATCGCCGTCGTCCCCGGCTGGGCCGCCGGCGGAGGGCACAGCCTCCACGTCGTGTGCGATATGACCATCGCCTCCCGCGAGCACGCGAAGTTCAAGCAGACCGATGCCGATGTCGGCTCCTATGATGCGGGCTACGGCTCCGCCTATCTGGCGAAGATGGTCGGGCAGAAGAAGGCACGTGAGATCTTCTTCCTCGGCCGCACCTACTCTGCTCAGGAGATGGCAGATATGGGTGCCGTCAACGAAGTCGTCGACCACGCCGACCTCGAAGCCGCCGCCCTGCAGATGGCTCGCGAGATCCTCGGCAAGTCCCCGAACGCACAGCGCATGCTCAAGTTCGCCTTCAACCTCGTCGACGACGGACTCGTCGGCCAGCAGGTCTTCGCCGGTGAAGCCACCCGACTGGGCTATATGACCGACGAAGCCGTCGAAGGCCGCGATGCCTTCCTGGAGAAACGCGACCCCGACTGGTCGCCGTTCCCCTGGTACTACTGAACCGAGTCCGCGCATGACCGCACGCGAACTGCAGCCCGCCGAGCTGCCCGAGGCCATCGATCGGGCACTGACCGGGACGTCGATCCTCATCCTTCCGTCGGATCGCGACGGCGCCGTCACCGAGGCGGCTTTCCGCAATTGGGCAGGACCGGGCCCTGCTCCGGCGCTGATCCTCTTCACCTCCGGGTCGACGGGGAAGGCGAAAGCGGTGGCGTTGTCAGCAGACGCTCTCACAGCCTCGGCCCGGGCGACCGAACGGTTCCTCTCCGGACCCGGCGACTGGCACCTGTGCCTGCCGGTCAACCACATCGCCGGGTTCCAGGTCGAGCTGCGCGCCCGCTTGGCCGGCCGAGCCCCGGTCAGGGCCGCCTCGGCGAGGTTCACCGCCCAATCCTTCGCCACCGAGGTCACCGCCTTGGTGGAGCGGGCGGGCGACCGACCGACGTACACCTCGATCGTGCCCACCCAACTCCACCGGATCCTCGAGGACGGCTCCGCCACCGAGGCGGCCGGACGGATCGCGCACATCCTCCTCGGCGGAGCGGCGATCTCACCGTCGCTGCTCGACCGGGCCGAAGCCGCGGGGCTGGCGATCGTGCGGACCTACGGGATGAGCGAGACGGCGGGCGGCTGCGTCTATGACGGCGTGCCCTTCGACGGGGTCGAGGTGACCATCACCGAGGCAGGGACGATCGACCTGACCGGACCCGTCGTCGCCGACGGCTACGTCGAGATCGGCGACGACGGGACCATCGGCCCGGTCGACTCCCCCGACCTCACCGTCGACGAAGCGGGACGGCGGATCATGCACACCAGTGATCTGGGACGGATCGACTCCGGCGTGCTCAGTGTGCTCGGTCGCGCCGATGACATCATCGTCTCCGGGGGCACGAACGTCTCCCCGCACGCCCTGGAGACCGGGCTGCTGCCGAGCTGGCAGAAGGCGGGAATCGCGGAGATGCTCGTGACCTGGGTGCCCGATGAGGAATGGGGCAAACTCATCGTCGCACTCGTCCGGACTGCCGACGACGGTGGAGTCGAAGCGGAGAATCCGCGAGAATCGGCACAGCGACTCAACGCCCTCGACCATGGGATGACGGGGTATCTGCTGCCGCAGCTCGTCTTCCCGGTCGCGGAGATTCCGAACCGCTCGATCGGCAAACCCGATCGCCAGGCGGCGGCCCGGATCGCCGCGGATCTCATGGCGAACGATCCGAATACCCATACCGGTGAACAACCGGTAATATAAGACGGCTCCACAAACCGACAGGAAGGTGAGCGAGACCTATGGCTGATGCCGCCCAGTGGATTTCTGGAGCTCGACTGCGAACTCTGCCCCTGGCTCTCGCACCCGTCCTCATCGGAACCGGTGCCGCTATCGGTTCCCTCGGCGGATTCACCGCGTTCATCCTCGACGACATCTCCGGCAACGACGAGCATGTCAGCCTCACGCAGATCCTGCTGCGCGGGTTTCTCGCCCTCCTCGTCTCTCTGTGCCTGCAGATCGGTTCGAACTACGCCAACGACTACTCCGACGGCATCCGCGGCACCGATGACGAACGTGTCGGACCCGTCCGTCTCACGGCGACCGGGCTGGCCGAACCCCATGCGGTCAAACGGGCGGCTTTCATCTTCTTCGGCCTGGCCGGGGTTGCAGGCATCGTGCTCATCCTTATCTCGCAGGCGTGGTGGTTCCTCATCGTCGGGGCCGCCGCCGTCGCCGCCGCCTGGTTCTACACCGGCGGCAGACGCCCCTATGGCTACATGGGCCTCGGTGAGGTGTTCGTCTTCGTGTTCTTTGGCCTTGTCGCCACCTTAGGCACGATGTGGATGCAGGTCGGTCACCTCAGCCTCAGCGGTTGGGCCGGTGCCGTCGCGATCGGATCACTGGCTTCGGCCGTGCTCATGGTCAACAACCTCCGCGACATTCCCACCGACATCGAGGCGGGCAAGATCACTCTGGCCGTGAAGATGGGCGACAATGCCGCGCGCATCGCCTACGCGGTGCTCGTGCTGCTGCCCTTCGCGCTGCTGGCGCTGGCGATCCTCGACGGACATCCCGCCGTCGCCTTGGCGATCCTCGCCCTCGTCCCAGCGCTGAGTCCGCTCAAGACGGTGCTCAGCGGCACGACGGGTCCAGGGCTGATTCCGCCGATCAAATCCACCGGACTGACCGGATTGGCCTTCTCCGCGCTGATGGGCCTCGGTTTGGCGCTCTGAGGCGCCAGGTTCAGTTGGACTGGCCGCCGTCTTCTCCGAGACGCTCTTCGACGATCTCGTCCTCTGCCGCCTCATCGGCGCCGACGCGCTTAGGCTTCGACGCGCGCTTGGCCACCTTCGCTTCGATCTCGGTCGCCGCCTTGGCGCGCATCTTGCCCAGCAGCAGATAGCTCAGCAGTGCCCCGATGATGATGGCGGCGATCGCCATGACCAGATTGAAGCCGAGGAACGGAAACAGGACGAGGCCGGCGGCGATGATGAGGCCGAAGCGTGCGAGTGTGTAGAGCCAGAAGGTGCGCATTGTCCTAATTTTAGCCTCCGATCGTGACAGTCTTGTCACCGCCCGCTGGAGGCCGCGCTCAGGTTGGTGGACTATCCTTGGTGCATGGCTCGATTACTCATTGCCGCGATCGTCCTGGCGGCAGCGGTGACACTGTACGGACTCTTCGATTGTCTGCTGCGCGATCGGGGTCTGATTCGAGTCCTGCCCAAACCTGCGTGGGCACTGATCATCCTCATCATTCCCGTCCTCGGATTCATCCTCTGGTACCTGTTCGGTCGCGGTTCGGAGGACAAGCCCACGCGCGGCACACGCCCTCGCGGTCAGGTCGCCCCCGATGACGATCCGGACTACCTGCGACAGGTGGACCGCGAACTCAAGCTCGGCAAGCACGCGCCTCCGGCGGAGGACGGCGATGAGACGAATCCCCCGCACGATGACTCCACCGAATCGGACGACGACAGCGGTCCCGCTGACTCCTCCGCCGACTCCGATGACCGGGGCACCAAAGGCGACGGCCGCGGCCGCTCCAACTGAGCACATCCTCGGCGCACTATCGCCTCAGCGGTGCGAGACCATCCTCGCGTGAAGACCCATCTGGTGTGCGAGACCATCCTCGCGTGAAGACGCCTCCGCGATAAGAGACCCCTCGCGGGCCAGCTGCTGTTGTGAACCAGGTGCGTTGCCATGCTGCGATTCGGCGAATAGTCATTGCTTTCTCTGAATTGCACACCGAAGAACGTGGTGATTTCAGAGCAGACTGAGCCGAAACTGTCGTCCGCCGCCTGATCACGGCATCGAACCAACACGCAAACGGCACAGTCTGAGATGGAGAGCCCAGTTTCAAACATGGGCTGTTCGCCGCAGACTGGGCCGTCAGCAGTTATGGCTCCCGGGTGCGGGTGGTCGCTCCCGAGTGCGGCGGTGGCTCCCGATGCAGGACGTCAGAGCGGCCCTGAGAGCGACGCAGCGCCTCAGTCGAGGCCGGAGTATGAGTGCAGGCCGTTGAAGTACATGTTGACGACGGTGAAGTTGAAGATCACCGAGGCGATGCCGATGAGGTTGAGCACCGCCACCTTCGTCGGACCCCAACCGCGGGTCGCACGGGCGTGCAGGTACGCGGCGTAGATGACCCAGACGACGAACGTCCAGATCTCCTTCGAGTCCCAGCCCCAGTAGCGGCTCCAGGCAACCTCGGCCCAGATGGCACCGGCGATGAGGGTGAAGGTCCAGGTGATGAAGCCGACAGCTGCGATCGTGTACGAGGTGCGCTCCAGGTCGGTGCTCGAGGGCAGACGGTGCAGGAACCGCAGCCACTTCGGGTCCTTGGTCTCATGCACGCTCTTGAGGATCTGGAAGACCGCGAGGATCGCAGAGATGTAGAGCAGTGAGGTCGAGAGGATCGCGATCGGCACGTGGATGGCGATCCAGTACGAATCCAGCGCCGGGATGAGCTTCGCGGCAGGGGTGTAGAAGACGGTGATCGCCAGTCCCAGGCACAGCAGCACTCCCCCGGAGACGAACGTTCCCAGGTAGCGGACGTCCTTCTTCGTCAGCACGAGGAGGTAGACGATGACGGTGATCGCTGTGGCCGTCAGCACGTACTCCATCATGTTGCCCCACGGCACACGAGCCACCGACAGGGCACGGGTGAGCACGCCGCCGACATGGAGGAGCATGGCGAGCACGAGCAGCGAGGTGCCGATGCGGGCTCCGCGGTGCCGGTTCTTCCGGGACGACTCCACCGCGCCGGAGTCGTCGCCCGGCCGGTCGAGGACCGCAGTCGTCGCCGTCTTCCGATTCGTCCGCCGCACCGTGCTGGCCTTGGCCGAGGTGGTGATCTCGGATTCCGAGGTCTTGAGTTCGCGTTTGCCGAAGAGATCGAAGGCGTAGAAGATCATGGCGACGGCGTAGACGATCATCGCCGAGATGATCAGCTGGTTCGACCACATTGCGAGGTCAGTGTTGACGTCCATTCATCCTCCGCACCACAGGAGTGCTCTTCTATCGCATGCTGCTGCCAGACTGTCTGTCTGTCCTGATGTCGTTGTGCGCCCGTCCGATTCCGCGAGGAGACCGGAGGCAACACACTCCGCGGCTATTCTACTCCCCGTAGTACTTCGGGTTCATCTTTCGTCGTCCTCACCGTCTGCGCCCTCATCGGGCTCCGGATCGCGCAGGGCCTTCACCAGGTCATCGACGGCGCGTTCGACCATCGGATCCTCACCACGGGCCAGGGCGGCCACCTCGGCGTCGCCGTTCCTGATCCGCACCCAGACGCGGCGGCGGGGAATGAACAGGGACAGGCCGAGCCCACCCAGAACGAGGATCGCACTGATGAGCATGAGCGCCTGCGTCGGGTCCTGGGAGATGTCGACGGCGATGTACTTCTTGACTCCGTCGAAGGTCACCGAACCGCCGTTCGGCAGGTTCTGCGTCTCCCCCTCGGCGAGCTGGATGACGAGCGGATTACCCGACTCATCGGTCATCTCCGTCATGTTGTCGGCATCGAGGGTGTACACGGACTGCGGGACTCCCGAATCAAGGCCGAGGTCACCGGTGTACCCGCTCATCACGAGGTAGGGATTGCGCAGCTCGGCGAAGCTCGAGATCAGCTCCCCGTCCTCATTCTGTCCGGCCGTGGGCAGGAACACGCCGACGAACCCCATCTGCGTGCCGGCCGAGTCCGGGACCTTGATGACGCCTTCGGAGGTGTAACCGGGGTCTCCGCCGTCCGGGATGAACACCTGCGGACCGGACTGGACGATATCGCCCTTCGCATCTCGCACGGTCACCTCGGGGGCGTAGCCGTTGCCGGTGAGGTAGACGCCGACGCCGCCCACGCGCACCGGTTCGTTGACCTTGAGCACGTGCGATTCGGTCTCCCCGTCCGCCGTCGTCGTCACCTTCGCATCGAAGGTGCGCGGCTGACCGAACTGATTGCCCGCCGCCTGATCGTCGAAGGTGGAGGTGAAGGAATCGAGCTTGAGCCGGAAGTCCGGCAGATTGTCCGCATCGTAGTAGGAACCGGGTTCGAAGGAATCGTAGGAGACCAGCGAGTTCGAGAACGTCTCACCCTCGACGAGGATGCGCTGACCTTCGTAGCCGAACAGCGAACCGATCGCCATCGTCAGGGTCGCCATGAGAAGCGCGATGTGGAAGACGAGGTTGCCGGTCTCGCGGAGATATCCGCGCTCTGCGGCGATGTGATCGGACTGCCGATTGATCCGGTAACCGGACTTCTTCAACCGGGCTTCCGCGGCGTCGAGGAAGGCCTCGTCCGCGTGTTCACGGGTGTGTGCGTCTGCCTGCTCCGAGGTGAAGGAGGCGTATCCGGGCATCCGGGACAGCCGCCTCGGTGCTTTGGGCGGGGACGAGCGCATCGCCTTCCAGTGCTGTTTGGTGCGCGGGACGACGCAGCCGACGAGCGAGATCATCAGCAGCAGATAGATCGCGGAGAACCAGATGGACGAGTACACGTCGAACATCTGGATGGTGTCGAGGAACTGCCCCCACGCACCGTTGTTCTCCAGGAAGGTGTTCACCCGGCCCGGGTCCTGGATCCGCTGCGGCAGCAGAGAGCCGGGGATCGCAGCGAGCGCGAGGATGAGCAGGAGGATCAGAGCCACACGCATCGTCGTCAGCTGCGTCCACGCCCACCGGCACATACCGCGGAACCCGAGCTGCGGCTGCGTCACCGTCGACTTCGCGACAGGCTTGTCCCCCTGCTTCGCCGTCGATGTCGCACCCGATGTCGACTGCGTCTTCTCCGAGTCGTCGGTTGAGCCCGCCACTAGATCACCACTTCGAATCCGTTGATGAGACCTTGCAGAGAGGTCATCCACATGTTCCATACGCCGCTGGCCATGAGCACACCGAGGATGATGAGCATGATGCCCCCGGCGCGCACGATCGCGGTCTGATGCCTGCGCACCCAAACGAGTCGTCCGGCGCCCTTGTGGATCGCCAGCGCCAGGAGGATGAACGGGATGCCCAGACCCAGGCAGTAGACGAAGGCCAGCAGCGCTCCGCGCCAGATCATCCCGTCACCGCCGAAACTCACCGACATGCTCAGCACAGCTGACAGGGTCGGACCCACACACGGTGCCCAGCCGAGGGCGAAGGTCGCTCCGAGCACCGGTGCACCCCAGAGCCCGGCCTTCGGTCTGGCACGGATCCGATGTTCGTTCTGGAGCAGGCCGAAACCGCCCATGAACACGAAACCGGCGAGGATGACGATGACGCCGAGGACGCGGAGGATGATCGACTGCCACTGGGAGAACAGCGCTCCGAGCGCGGAGAAGCTGGTTCCCAACAGCACGAAGACGACTGTGAAGCCGAGGACGAACAGGCTGATGCCCACGACCACTCGCCACGTCTGCTTGTCCTTCAGCGAGGATCCGGACAGCCCCGTGACGTACCCGACGTAGCCGGGCACCAGGGGCAGCACGCACGGAGAGACGAACGAGACGAGACCGGCCAGGGCCGCCGCGCCGGCAGCCAACAGCAGCGGTCCCGAGAGGACGGTCTGGGCGAAGTCCGCCCCGAGCCCACTCACTCGGACAGCACGTCCTCGATGAGTCCCTTGAGAGTCGACGAGTCGACCTCGCCGACGACTCTGGCTGCCGCCCGACCCTGCGCATCGAGGACAACCGTCGAGGGGGTGGCCTGCGGAGGCAGGACGCCGGAGAGCAGGGAGACCATCTCACCGTTCGAATCGAGCATGTTCGGGTACGGCACCTGGTAGTTCTGAATGAACGCGTTGGCCGCGGCCTCTTGGTCGCGGACGTTGACGCCGATGAACTGGGCCTTGTCCCCGAACTCCTCGGACACCGATTTCAGGTCCGGGGCTTCCTTCCGGCACGGCGGGCACGCCGCGTACCAGAGGTTGACGACGACCGGAGTCGGGCGCAGATCTGCCAGCGACATCGACTCTCCGTCGAGGGTCTCGAAGCTCAGTTCAAGAGGCTTCCCCCGATCCTCGACCGCCACCTGCGAGACGACGCCCGAACCGGAGACGTAGCCCTGGTCGGATCCGGCCTGATCGGCCAGCTCATCGTTCTCGCTGCAGGCGCTGAGCGCCAGGGCCGTGCCGGCGGCGAGCGCCGAGGTGAAGAGGGCCCGCCGGTTGAGGGGATGGCGACCGAGACTCATGCTCCCGCCACCGCGGTGCCCGGCTGCAGATCCGCACAGATGCTCTCGTAACTCACGGACACCAGTGTGGAGGAATCGAATGTGAAACTGGTGATAGAAGCCAGGTCACATTCACGTCTGCGCGGGTCGTGGACGAGCGAACGTCCCTCCCCCGACAGGCGGGTCATCCAGATCGGAAGCTGGTGGGAGACGATGACGCCCTCTGCGTCGGGGCCATGGAGGTGGAGTTTGGCACGCAGACTCGCCATCGCCGCCCGCATCCGCAGCACGATCTGCTTGTACGGCTCTCCCCAGGACGGGATGAGCGGGTTGTAGAGGCGCACCAGGTTCTTCGGTTCGGCGAGCCTGCGGGCATTGAGCTTCTGCCCCTCGAAGGAGTTCGCCGCCTCGATGACCCGGTCGTCGTCGAACACCGGCAGGTCGAGGGACTTCGACAGCGGACGAATCGTCTGCTGGGCCCGCAGCAGCGGAGAGGCGACGAGTTCGACCGGACGAGTGGATGCGGCGTGGAAGTGCTCGGCGACGCGCACGGCCATCTCATGTCCGCGCTCGGTGAGGCCGAAATGCGGCAGACGACCGTAGAGGACGCCCTCGGGGTTGTCGACTTCGCCGTGGCGGACGAGGTGGATGGTCGTCATGACTGCGCCTTCCCGGCCTCCGGAACTGCGGCCGCGGCCTTGGCCGCCGCAGGCAGGGCGCTGATGATCCGGTCGAGGATCTCATCGGTGTGGGCGTACGAGAGGAACCAGGCTTCGAACGCGCTCGGGGGCATGTGGATGCCCTGATCGAGCATGGCATTGAAGAATGCGGTGTAGCGGTCGACGTTCTGCGCCCGGGCCTGGTCGTAATTCGTCACATCGGTGTCGGTGAAGAACACGGAGAACATCGAGTTCGCGGACTGGATGACGTGGGCGACGCCTTCGGCCTCCAGGCTCGCAGCGACTGCTGGACGGAGAATGTCCGCGGCACGACCGATATGCGAGTACACGTCCAGTTCGGTCGTCAGCGTGAGCGTGGCCAGCCCGGCAGCGGTGGCCACCGGATTGCCCGACAGCGTTCCGGCCTGGTAGACGGGCCCGGACGGGGCGAGGTGCGCCATGACGTCGGCGCGACCGCCGAAGGCCGCTGCCGGGAAGCCGCCGCCCATGACCTTGCCGAAGGTGAACAGGTCGGCCGGCCCGTCAGGATAGCCGAGGGTGTCGGCTTCGTATCCGTACCAGCCGGCGGCGGAGACGCGGAAGCCGGTCATCACCTCGTCGCTGATCATCAGCGCGCCATGAGCCTTGGTCAGGCGGCGGATCGTGTTCGTGAAGCCGTCGCGGGGAGGCACGACGCCCATATTGCCGGGGCTCGCCTCCGTGATGACGCAGGCGATGTCCTCGCCGTGTTCGGCGAACACGGCTTCGAGCCCGGCAGCGTCGTTGTAGTCGACGACGATCGTGTCCTGCGCCTGGGCTCCGGTGACTCCGGGAGTGTCGGGCAGGGAGAAGGTGGCCAGTCCGGAGCCGGCCTGGGCCAGCAGCGAGTCGACGTGACCGTGGTAGCAGCCCGCGAACTTCACGACCTTGGACCGGCCGGTGTATCCGCGGGCCAGGCGGATCGCCGACATCGTCGCCTCGGTGCCCGAGGACACGAGACGCACCTGGTCGACGGGATCGACGCGGCGAACGATCTCCTCGGCGAGTTCGACCTCACCGGTCGACGGAGTGCCGAAGGAGAAGCCCTTGACGGCGGCTTCATGGACGGCGGCGACGACCTCGGGGCGGGAGTGGCCCATGATCATCGGCCCCCAGGATCCGATGAGGTCGATGTAGTCGTTGCCGTCGGCGTCGCGCAGCCACGCACCGGTCGCCTCGGTGATGAACCGGGGGGTTCCGCCGACGGCCTTGAACGCGCGGACCGGGGAGTTCACTCCACCGGGGATGACCGCCTCGGCGCGGGTGAAGAGGGCGGCGGACCGATCGGTGGTGTGACCGTTCGTCTCTGCTGTCGTCATGGTTCTCCTCTGATTCTTCGCGGGTCGGGTTGCGTCCCGGGATCGTTCTCAGTTACGCGTGCGGACGGCTCAGGCGCCGTCGATGTCGGTCATATGGTCGAACACTTTGGTGAAGATCCGGCCCAGGGTCGTCATCTCCTCGGGGTCGAGGAGATCGACGAGGTGGCTGCGGACTCCGGAGACATGGTCGGGAGCGGCGGCCTGCAGCAGCTGCCATCCGGCCTCGGTCATCACACAGTTGACTCCGCGGCCGTCCTCGGGGATGGCGGAGCGCTCCAGCAGTCCCCGCTTCTCCATGCGGGCGACGCTGTGGGTCAGCCGGGATCGGGACATGGTCGTGTCGGTGGCCAGCAGCGCCATCCGCATCGTCCGGTCATCGTGTTCGGACAGACGCACGAGGATCTCATATTCGGGCAGGCCGATGCCGTGCTTGTCCCGCAGCTCCTTGTCCAACTGTGTGCTCAGCAGCTGCGAGCCGTTGAGGTAGCTGCGCCAGGCCCTCTGGTCGATGGCCGACAGCCAGCGTGGCTCGCTCATCACCGGCCTCCGGCTGCTGTGCGGTTCGGCAGGTGACCTTCGGCCTCGGTTCGGAGGCGCTGGGCGACCTCGGTGGCCCAGTAGGTCAGTATCGCGTCGGAGCCGGCACGTTTGAAGGCGATGAGGGATTCGTCGATCGCCTTCTCCCGGTCGATGGCTCCGGCGGCGGCCGCGAATTCGATCATCGCGTATTCCCCGGACACCTGGTAGGTCCACACGGGGACGATGGATTCCTGGGCCACCTCGGCGAGCACATCGAGATACGGCAGGCCGGGCTTGACCATGACGATGTCGGCGCCTTCGGCGAGGTCGAGGCCGAGTTCGCGCAGCGCTTCGCGACCGTTCGCGGGATCCTGCTGGTAGGTCTTGCGGTCGCCCTTGAGTTCGGAGTCGACGGCTTCGCGGAAGGGACCGTAGAAGGCGGAGGCGTATTTCGCGGTGTAGCCCATGACGACGGTATCGGTGAATCCGGCGGCGTCGAGTGCCTCACGGCAGTAGGCGACCTGACCGTCCATCATGCCCGACAGCCCGAGCACCTCGGCCCCGGCGCGGGCCTGGGCCAGTGCCATCGAGGCGTAGCGGTCGAGGGTGGCGTCGTTGTCGACTCCCCCGTCCCGATCGAGGACTCCGCAGTGACCGTGGGAGGTGAATTCGTCGAGGCACAGGTCCGCCATGATCACGGTGTCATCGCCGAGTTCGGCGGCCAGCAGCGACAGCGCCCGGTTGAGGATTCCGCCGGGGTCGTCGGCCTGTGAGCCGACCTCGTCCTTGTGTTCGGGGATGCCGAAGAGCATGAGTCCGCCGACGCCGGCCGCCACCGCTTCGCGGGCGGCCTCGAGCAGGGAGTCCAGCGTGTGCTGGACGACTCCGGGCATTCCCCCGAGCGGCAGCGGTTCGCTCAGCCCCTCCTTGACGAACATCGGCAGGATGAGGTCGGAGGGGTGGAGGCGCACCTCGGAGACGAGCCGGCGCAGGGCCGAGCTCGACCGCAGCCGACGGGGACGGACTGTTCCTGGGACCAATGACATGTCAGGCCTTCCTTCTGCGGCGCTTCTGGCTCGGACGCTGCGGGGAGATCCCGGCTTCCACGTCGTCGGCGCGCTGGGTGAGTGCGAAATCGACGAGTCCGTCGATGAGCGAGGTGAGGTTGGCTTCCTCGGCGAGGACGTCGACACGCAGTCCGTGTTCGGCCGCGGTGTTCGCCGTCGCCGGGCCGATGCAGCAGATCACCGAGGTGGGGGCGGGTTTGCCGGCGATGCCGACGAGGTTGCGCACCGTCGATGAGGAGGTGAAGAGGAAGGCGTCGAAATCGCCGGCCTTGATCGATTCGCGGATCGGCGCCGGCGGCGGAGAGGCGCGGACCGTGCGGTAGGCGGTGACGTCGTCGGGGTCCCAGCCCTTCTCCAACAGCCCGGCCACGAGCACCTCGGTGGCGATGTCGGCACGGGGCAGGAGCACCGTGTTCATTGGGTCGATGTCATCGACGAAGTCCGGCCAGGCTGCGGCCAGGCCACGTGCGGAGTGCTCCCCATCGGGGACGAGGTCGGGGGTGATTCCCCAGTCGACCAGCGCTGCGGCGGTACGGCCTCCGACGGCTGCGACCTTGACTCCGGCCATCGACCGGGAGTCGAGCCCGAAGTCTTCGAACCACATGCGCACCGCGCGCACGGCGTTGACGGAGGTGAATCCGACCCATTCGTAGGATCCGTCGACGAGGCCGCGGATCGCCTTCTCCATCTGGGTCGGTGTGCGCGGCGGCTGGACGGCGATGGTGGGCACGACGGTGCCGACAGCACCGAGTTCGGCCAGGGCTTCTGCCGTGGAGGTCCCCTGTTCCTTCGTCCGTGGGATGAGCACCTGCCAGCCGAAGAGCGGTTTGGATTCGAACCAGCTGAGTTCTCCTCTGGATTCCACTCCCTGTCCCATGATCACCACCATACGATCCGAACCTGTCTGCGCCATGGACAGCGCCTGTCTCAAGGTCGTCTCCACGCTTGTCTGCTCGACCGTGGAGATGCCCCACCCGAGGAGGACATTCGTGTCCTCGTCCCAGCCATCGGCGAGCAGTGCCTCGATGGCCTGTTCGTGGGCGGCGGCGCTGCCGGTGAGGACATGTGTGGTGTTGCGGTGGCGGGAGACGTCGACATGGGTCTGCGGTCCGGCTTCGATGAAGCGCACGGATCGGACGCGGTTGGTCGTCAGCGCGGTTCCGGTGTAGGCCGCTGTCGAGGCGGAGAGTCCGACTCCGGGCACGATCTCGACCTCGACCTGTTCCTTGCGGCAGACTCCGGCTTCAGCGGTCGTGGTCGTGAAGATGATTCCGTCGTCCGAGCTCAGCCGCACCACGGTCTTGTCCGGGCGGGCGAGTTCGGCCATCCGCCGGCCGCGGGTCGAGGCGGCGACTCCGAGGTCGGCGGCATCGATGAGCGTGGCGGCCTGCGGCACATAGGCGGTGACGATCTCGGAATGGACGTCGGCGTCGTAGACGACGGTTTCGGCGGTGGCGAGGATTTCGGCGCCGCGCATCGTCATCAGACCCGATTCGCCGGGTCCGCTGCCGATGAAGACGACGCGCGGGGCTGCCGGCAGGAGTCGGCGCGGCTGCACCTGGCCCGTTGTCGGTTGGCTGTTCATCCCTGCTCCTGAACCTTGACTGGGGTGAGGTGATCGGCGCTGGCTGCAGGATCGATGCCGAGCCTGCCCAGGAGGTCCTCGGCGGCGGCGGTGCCGAGTTCGTCCGCGACACGGGCCAGTTCCTTCTCGGTCACCGACAGCTGCTGATCGCCGGCGGTGCTCCAGTCGACGTCGAGGAGTGCGGGCAGTTCGGCACTCTGACGGGTACGGGCGAGCTTGCCGTCATCATCGGCCATGACGGCGTCGACGATGAATTCGGTGCCTTGGATCTTCGCCAGCGCGCCGATGGGAGCCGAGCAGCCGGCTTCGGCGCGGGAGAGGATCGCCCGTTCGCAGGTCACGGCGAGGTCGGTGGTCTGGTCGTGGATCCGACGCAGAGCGGCCCGGACCTCGGCATCCCCGTCGAGGATGTCCGCGGTGGTGGCGAAGGCGCTGTCGGCGCTGCGCGTCTCCACCGCCAGTGCTCCCTGGCCGGGCGCCGGGAGCATGACGTCGAAGTTGAGCGAGTCGGTGGCCTCGGCGAGACGGCCGATGCGACGGACGCCGGCCGCGGCGAGGACGACGGCATCGAGGCGGCCGTCGCGGACGTGGGCGATGCGGGTGTCGACGTTTCCGCGCACACCCCGGACCTCGATATCGGGACGTGCCGCACGCAGCTGCACGGCACGACGCGGCGAACCGGTGCCGATGACGGATCCGGCGGGAAGGTCGGCCAGACCGAGCCCGTCACGGCCGATGAGGACATCGGCCGGGTCGACGCGCGGCGGGATGGCTGCCATCTGGATTCCCGCCTCGGGGGTGGTGGGCAGGTCCTTGAGCGAGTGCACGGCCAGATCGATCTTGCCCTGGTGGAGGGCCTGTCGGACGGCGGAGACGAAGACTCCGGTGCCGCCGAAACCGGCCAGGGGCGACATGTTGACATCGCCCTCGGTGACGACCTCGACGATCTCGACGCGCCAACCGGTCAGCGCCGCGATCTGGTGGGCGATCGCTGTGGACTGGGACCGGGCGAGCTGGGACCGGCGGGTGCCCAGACGCACGGTGCGACCGCTGAAGTGTTCGGGTTCGACGATGTCGAGGGTGTGATCGGCAACCGGGCGGATGCCGTCGGCTTCGACGTGGTGGGCGCTGGCGGCCTTTGCGACCTTCGTCTCGGGCGTGGTCTTGGCGTGGGCGACCTTGTTGACCGGCAGGTCGAAAAGCTGCATGAGCGCTTGGGCGTAGTCGACCTCGGATTCGGTCACGGCGAGTTCCTTGACCTTCACGGTCGGGGTGTGGATGAGCTTCTCCGCCACGCGGTGCAGGGATTTTCGGATCTCTGCGAAGGCCTTGTCGTCGACGGAGTCACCGAGCTTCTTCTCCAGGCGCTGGGTCTCGGAGGCGAGCACATCTTTGGCGTGGGAGCGCAGAGCGGTCACGGTCGGAGCGACCGAACGCTCCCGGTAGCCGGTGGCGATGTTCTCCAGCTCGGCGGAGATGATGGTGCGGACTTCGTCGATGGTGCCGGCGACCTTCGCGTCGCTTTCCCTGTCGGATCCGCGCAGGAGTTCGCGGATCTCTCCGAGACCGAAGAGGGCGACATGTTCGAACTCGCGGACGCTGGGGTCGATGTCGTGCGGCAGGGCGAGGTCGATGAAAGCCTTGTTCGCGGCGCCCTTGGGGTTCTGTGAGAGCCCTGCGACGATGTCGTCACGGCTGACCACGACTCCTCGAGCACCGGTGCAGGAGACGATGAGGTCGGCGTCGGCGATCTCTTCGGCCATGATCCGCGGGGTGAGTTCGCGCGCTCGTCCGCCCACCTCGGCGACGAGGCGTTCGGCCTTGTCGAGGGTGCGGTTGAGCACGGTGATGTGGGCGACGCCTTCCTTGTGCAGTCCGGACACCACGAGGCCCGACATGGCTCCGGCGCCGATGACCAGGGCATTGGCGGCGCGCAGGGAGCCGATATGCGCGGCTGACGCTTCGAGGCCGGCACCGAACAGCGACCGGGCGACATCACCGAGGTCGGTCTCCGAATGGGCGCGCTTGCCGACCCGCAGCGCCTGCTGCAGCGCTTGGGAGAGTTCGGACGTCAGTGCCTTGTCCGACTGCGATTCCGTGAACGACGAGCGCAGCTGACCGAGGATCTGAGCTTCGCCGATGGCCATCGAGTCGAGCCCGCAGGCGACCTTGAGCAGGTGCTCCATGGCCTGATGGTCGTAGTGCGCGTAGAAGTGCCCGGCGATATCGGACCACTCTTTGTCGATCGAGGACACGAGTGCATTGCCGAGGTCGGCCAGTCCCCCGTGGAAGGCGGAGACATCGGCGATGAGTTCGAGACGATTGCACGTCGAGAGCACCGCGAGTCCTTCGACATTCTCTCCGGCCAGGGCGTCGCGGCGCAGAGTGCCGACCTCACCGGCGCCGAAGGCCATGCGATCGAGCATGTCGATCGGAGCCGACTGATGTGAAATGCCGAGAACCAAGAGAGTCAATTCCTGTGCTCCTCAAAACCAGGGTTGAGCGGTGCCGTGTCCAGCGCCGAATAGTATGCGAGTACTTGCAGCTCACTGGCCAAGTCGACTTGATGGACACGGACGGTATCCGGTGCGTCGAGCACGGTGGGTGAGAAATTGAGAATGCCGCGCACACCTGCTTCGACGGCCTTCTGGGCCGCCGCGGATGCCGCGGCTGCGGGGACGGCCATGACCACCAGGTCGATGTGCTCGGACCAGGCGGGCAGGTCGTCCAGGGAGGAGACGGTCAGGGCACCGATGGAGGTGCCGATCTTCTCCTCGTCGATGTCGAACACGGCGGTCAGCCGCAGACCGCGGCGCCGGAATCCGGCATAGTCGGCCAGCGCCGAACCGAGGCGTCCGGCCCCGATGATGGCGACGCGCCGGTCGCGGTCGAGGCCGAGGAACGTCCGCAGGGTCGCGGCCAGCTCCGGACAGGAGTAGCCGACCCCGCGGGTTCCCGATCGCCCCAGCTGAGACAGGTCCTTGCGCAGAATCGACGGGGACACACCGCTGCGCGCGGCGAGGTCCTCCGACGAAATTGTGTCCTGGCCGGTGGCGGCGACCGTCTCGACGGTCTGCAGATAGATCGGGAGCCGGGATATCACGCGCTCGGGGACGTCCTTGCGAACGACACCCTCAATCCTGTTGGCGGACAGAATCTCGCCCACGAATCCGCCTCACTCCTTCAATCGATCTCATGCGCCCAAGGCGTCGAGCGCCTTGGACAGCCGATCCTTGTCGACTCGATGAAAACTGTGTTGTCGCCCGTTGAGGAGAACGACCGGAACGTCCCAGCCGTACTGTGCGGCCAGATCGTCATCGGTGTCGATGTCGATCTCCGTCACGGTCACATCTCTGCCCGCGGCCACCTCGGTGACGGTCTGGAGCGCGTCAGCGCACAGATGGCAGTCGACACGCGTGAGAAAGGTCAGGTCGACCATGGCTCACTCCTCATCGGGTGCAACAAACCCCGCCGAGAAATCACTCGAGCGGGGGCGTAGGACCGTCGGGTCTTACTTCTTGTTGCGACGCTGGTGACGTGTCTTGCGAAGCTGCTTGCGGTGCTTCTTCTTCGACATACGCTTGCGGCGCTTCTTGATGACTGAGCCCACTCGGGTACCCCTTGTGCTTGTCGGTGGAGGGTGAACTTCAGGTGCCCACCCATTGAACTAACCGTGCAATTCTATCGCTTGGCCGCCTGCTTTCCCAAAACTGTGTCCAGATCCACAACGGCCGCGCCGGGCGATCCGCGCGGGCCCGGGGATCGGGTTCGGTTCGGGCGGCGTACGCGGCAGGGCCGGGTCCGGTTCCGCCGGGGTCGGCTCCGACCGTGCCGGGATCGGCTCCGACCGAGCGGTCGTCGGCCGACGGGGATCAATCGAAGTAGGGGTCGAGGGCGTAGAAGGGGAAGATGTTCTTCCGGGTGCCCATCACGGCACGGTCGAGTTCCGCTTCGGGATCGAATCCCTTCGACCAGGGTTCGAAGGCCCCGTCGAATCCGTCGGTCATCGACAGCGGAGCTTCCCGCCCGGTCGTCGTCTGCGCGTACGAGGCCCAGCGTCCCGGGATCCGCGCCCCGGGATCGATATCGCGCCCGGCGGCGACGGCCAGGAGGTTCGTCCAGGCTCGGGGCACGACGTCGATGATCGCGTATCCCCCTCCCCCGACGGACAGCCAGCGGCCGTCGGCATGGTCGACGGCAAGATCGCGGATGCGTTCGGCGGCGATGCGCATGGCGTCGACGCTCAGGCGCATATGGGTCAGCGGGTCCTCCCGGTGGCCGTCGCAGCCGTGCTGGGAGACGATGACCTGGGGTTCGAAGGCGGCGACGACCTGCGGGACAGCGGCATCGAAGGCGCGCAGCCAGTCCGCGTCCCCTGTGCGCGGGGGCAGGGCGATATTCACCGCCGAGGCGGCCGCCTTGAGTCCCCCGATATCGGCGGGGAACCCGGTGCCGGGGAAGAGGAACTTCCCCGATTCGTGGATCGAGATCGTGAGCACTCGAGGGTCGTCCCAGAAGAAGGCCTCGACCCCGTCGCCGTGGTGGGCATCGGTATCGAGGTACACGATGCGTTCGTATCCGGCGTCGAGGAATTCGGTGATCGCTCCGGCTGCATCGTTGTAGACACAGAAGCCGCTGGCCTTGCCCGGCATCGCATGGTGCATGCCGCCGCAGAAGTTCACCGCGCGACGAAACTCCCCGGAGATGATCGCGTTCGCGGCATCGACGCTGCCTTGGAACAGCAGCGCCGAGGCGGTGTGCATATTCTCGAACCCGGGAACATCCTCGGTGCCGATGCCGTACCTGTTCGCGCCCTCCTCCTCGAGCCCCTCCTCGGTGCCGGCCTGCTTGACCGCGGCGATGTAGTCGGGGTCGTGGAGGCGGGCGAGCTTCGCCTCGTCGATCTCACCGATGGGATTGACGTGGACGTTGGCCGCGTCGAAGAGTCCGAAGTCGGCGGCGAGCTTCGCTGTCAGGTCGAGCCTGAGGGGGTGCATGGGGTGGCTGGGACCGAAGTTGTAACCGGTCACTTCGTCGTCCCAAACGACATACACATCATTTTCGGCCATGCCCACCATGCTATATGGCACAGCTCACTTGCACCGATTCCGGGGCCACCGGCTCTACCATGGTGCCTGTGCCCAAGAATTCCTCGCCTCGCTACGACCGGCTGCTGAAGCCGGGCCGGTGGGTCCGTGACTTCGTCGACGACCTCGCCGTCGCGTCACCGGCGCGCCTGGCCATCGGGTCCTTCGTCGCCGTCGTCGCCGCGTTCGCGATCCTGCTGATGCTGCCGGCGAGTGTGCGTGAGCCCGGTTCGGTCGATCAGGCCACGCACATCGCGAACTCCGTGTTCGTGGCGGTCTCCGCCGTGTGCGTGACCGGGCTGACCCCCGTCGTCACGGAGGAGTACTGGTCGGACTTCGGGATCTCGGTCATCACAGCCGGCATCCAGGTCGGCGGTCTCGGGATCCTCACTCTCGCCTCGGTGCTGGGCATGGCGGTCTCCCGCCGCCTGGGTGTGCGGCAGCGCCTCATCGCTCAGCAGGCCACCTCGGCGCTCAATCTGGGGCAGGTCGGCACCCTGCTCAAAACGGTCGTCGTCACCATCGTCACCGCCGAGGCGATCCTCGCGGTGCTCATGTTCCCGCGGTTCCTCATGCGCGGGGAATCGCTCGGCGATGCCACCTGGTACTCGGTGTTCTATTCGATCTCGGCCTTCAACAACGCCGGGTTCACCATCCATCCCGGCGGAGCGGCTCACTTCGTCTCGGATCCGTGGATCCTGTCGCTGATCATGGTCGGCGTGTTCGTCGGGTCGCTGGGCTTTCCCGTCGTGCTCATGGTCACGATGTTCTGGAATCGGCCGAGCCGCTGGGATCTGCATACGAAGCTGACGCTGACGACCACGACGGCGGTCCTGGCCGTGGGGCTGCTGCTGTTGGCGCTGTTCGAGTCGGCGAACCCTGCGACGCTCGGCGACAAGAACGCCGGTCACACATTCATCGAAGTCCTATTCATGGCCGTGATGCCGCGATCGGGAGGGTTCTCGACGATGAAGATCGCGGACATGAGTCAGGCTTCGCACCTGCTCATGGACCTCATGATGTTCATCGGCGGCGGATCGTCGTCGACGGCCGGGGGAATCAAGGTGACAACGGTGGCAGTGCTCATTTTGGCAGCATTCGCCGAGGCCAGGGGCCTGCAAGACGTCCACGTGTTCGGTCGGCGGCTGACCTCCTCGACGATCAAACTCTCGATCTCGATCCTGCTCACGGGTGCGATGATCGTCTTCGTCGGCACGCTCGCAATGCTTCAGATCAGCTCCGAACCTCTCGATCGGGTCCTGTTCGAGGTGATCTCGGCGTTCGGCACCGTCGGGCTGAGCTCAGGAGTATCGGCTTCCTCACCGAATCTCGGCCTCTATGTGCTGGCGGTGATCATGCTCATCGGCCGACTCGGTACGATTACACTTGCGGCAGCACTGTCCATGCAGGACTCCGCCCGTCTCTACCGCTACCCCGAGGAAAGGCCGGTCGTTGGCTAACGAACACACCTCAATCCTGGTCATCGGACTGGGACGCTTCGGGTCCTCGACTGCGGCGACTCTGGCCAAGCTCGGTCGCGAGGTGATGGCCATCGAGCACAATCCCGAACTCGTCAAGGACTGGAGCGGCAAACTCACGCACGTCGTCGAGGCCGACTCGACGAA
The DNA here is from genome assembly GCF_012844365.1 of Brevibacterium sp. 'Marine'. Taxonomy (NCBI): domain Bacteria; kingdom Bacillati; phylum Actinomycetota; class Actinomycetes; order Micrococcales; family Brevibacteriaceae; genus Brevibacterium; species Brevibacterium sp. 'Marine'. Next base: position 1,216,746 of record NZ_CP051626.1, on the reverse strand, counting down.
CATCGACGCTCTGCGCCAGGTGGGAGCCGGTGACTTCTCGACCGCCGTCGTCGGCATCGGAACCTCGATCGAGGACAGCGTGCTGACCACGGCCAACCTCGTCGACCTGGGCGTCTCGCAGGTGTGGGCGAAGGCGATCTCGCCGTCGCACGGCAAGATCCTCCACCGCATCGGCGCCCACCACGTGCTCTATCCGGAGTCGGATGCCGGCCGCCGCGTCGCTCACCTGGTCAGTTCGCGGATGATGGAGTACATCGAGTTCGACGAGGGCCATTTCGCCGTGGTGAAGATGCGTCCGCCGCGGGAGATCCAGGGCTTCACCCTCAGCGAGTCCGGTGTCCGCGACAAATACGGTGTGACGATCGTCGGCATCAAGAGTCCCGGCCGCGACTTCACCTACGCCGACCCGACGACGCGGGTGGGCAAACAGGACCTGCTCATCGTCGCCGGGCACGTCGAGCTGCTGGGTCGGTTCGCCGGGCGTCCGTAGTCTGCGGGGCGGTGCCAGAGGTAACCGCGGGTTCAAAGTGTGAAAGCAGTGACTTTGATCAGGGCATCTGCATTTCGAAGCAGTTGGTGCACCAGTCACGTCCGACAACACCGCAGTGGCACACCCCACGTGAAGCGATCGCCCCGCATCATGGGTCTCGGAACGCTGGCACAGGAAGTGTGAGTGCGCGGCATGAGAGCGGGCGACGGGAATCGAACCCGCGTCATCGGCTTGGGAAGCCGAAGCTTTACCATTAAGCTACGCCCGCGCGTCGCCACCGAATTCAAACTGTTCGCCCAGGCAGAGCCCCGTGCGATCATGCCGTGGTCAGCGACTCGAACCAGTCTACAGCGTCTGGCTCGAGGTGCATCCGACAACCGCGGGTTCAAAGTGTGAAAGCAGTGACTTCGATCAGGGCATCTGCATTTTCAAGCAGTTGGTGCCGTGGTTGGGTGCGAGCTCAGGAGCGCACCCGTGGGGCAATGAACTTCCTCAGGTGCGGTGCCTGCCCGAAGAGTTTGGTCGCGCATTCTTCAAGGTGAGTCACCTCGGTGAAGTTGAGACGAACGATTCGGTAGCCCAGCTCCAGCAACCGGTTGTACTGACGAACCTCTTTGCGCATCAGCCCAGCTCCGTTGTCGGCATATTTGGAGAAGCCGTCGACGAGAACGATCGTCCGCGATTCTCTGTGCAGAAAGTCCACACGAGCGATGACTGCGCGCCTATCCCAGATCCTGGCCTGCTGACTGAATCCGGTCAGCCTCAGCTGCGTGAGGTTGTACGCGAAGCGACTCTCTCCGTAACTCTCCGACAGCGGACCGATCGCCGACAACAAGCGCTGCGCTCTCACCTGGCCTTTCGACAGTCTGCCCAGCACGGGCAGGAAATCCTCGGCGATTCGGCGCTCGGCCAATGCCGGCGTGTCCGGTGGGTAACCGAACCTGGCCGCTGCGTCCGCTCCTGCGTCGGAACCGAATGTCGATCTGCGCAGACAGGACTCCAGCGCGACGAAGCCCTCCGGTTCACCCAGCTGGCCGATGAGGTCGAATGCGGTGCGAATGGGCGAGGTGAGCGCCATCTTGCCGATGCGGACGACGTCCTCGTCAGGAATGGTCTTGGAGGTCCTCGACACATCGGCACTGCTGTGCCGCCTCGTCGGATGAGCGATGAAGACCTTCCCCCGAGGCGGTCGATGCAGCGGAAGGTCATGGACGAATGCGGCGGAGACTCCCCAGATCACGTCGTCGAATCGGTAGTGCGGGTACGAAGCCACCCGCAGCTTCGCGAACATGTCGAGGAGTTCGAAACGAGGCCTCCCCGACTCCGGGTCGGTCTGCTCGACGACTCTGTGAATCCACGCTTCATCCGTGATGAACCCCGCTATCGCGCCATGTCTGGGATTCGAACAGCGGGCGATGACCGAATACATCCCTTGAGTGAGTGCCAAAAGGCAGCAGTCGATGGCGTCACGGATGCATCTGCTCTGCACCCCACGCGCCCTGAGTTCACTGGTGCGGACCACGTTGTACATGCGGCAAGACTGTCGCTGCGAATGAGACTCTGACAAGGCTTCCTCAACCGCCTGTGGAATCGCCCTCGGCATCCACACCCATGAGGCGTCCGAGTCCGCATGCTGTCAACAGTCCACGGAGCTCGAGTCACCGGTGCCTCCGGACCCGCGTGGTGCTCGATCGCAGCCGAGTTCTCAGCGCAATGACGCATGCGCCGAGGCGGTCACGACGCGGCCACAACGCTGCGGTATCCACAACCGCGTGTTCGAAGTGCATGCGTCCTGATCGGAATCGGGTCGCCTGCACTTCGAACACGCGGTTGGCGGACGGGGTCAGTGCTCGACGGCCTCCTCGGCGCCGAACCCGGTGTGGGCACGGACGTCCATCTCTGCGGCAAGCTCGGGGCTCTCGACGGTCCGGTCGGTGACCGACGCGATCCAGCCGAGGATGAACCCGAGCGGAATCGAGATGATGCCCGGGTTGGACAGCGGGAAGATCGCGAAGTCGGCACCAGGGATCATTGCGGTCTCGGAACCGGAGACGACCGGCGAGAAGGCAATGAGCACCATCGCCGAGATCAGGCCGCCGTAGATCGACCACACCGCACCGCGAGTGGTGAAGCGCTTCCAGAACAGCGAGTACACGATCGTGGGCAGGTTCGCGCTGGCGGCGACGGCGAAGGCCAGCGCCACAAGGAATGCGATGTTCTGCCCCTGCACTCCGATGCCGCCGATGATCGCGACCGCACCGATGACGATGACCGTGCGACGGGCGATCTTGACCTCCGCATCGGAGTCCTCGACCTTGCCCTTCTTGATGACGTTCGCGTAGATGTCGTGGGCGAACGAGGCCGCCGCCGTGATGGCCAGACCCGCCACCACCGCGAGGATCGTGGCGAACGCGACCGCGGAGATGAAGCCCATGAGGATGGGCCCACCGAGGTGGAGCGCGAGCAGCGGTGCCGCCGAATTCACTCCGCCGGGAGCATTGTTGATCGCGTCGGCACCGACGAGCGCGGCGGCACCGTAGCCGAGGACGAGGGTGAAGAGGTAGAACGCGCCGATGAGCCAGATCGCCCACACCACGGAACGGCGCGCCTCCTTCGCCGTGGGAACCGTGTAGAAGCGCATGAGGACGTGCGGCAGACCGGCAGTCCCGAGCACGAGGGCCAATGCCAGGGAGATGAAGTCGAGAGGATTCTCGCCGTACTTCAGTCCCGGCTCGAGCACCGCCTCACCGACGCCGCCGGCCGCGTTCTCCACTGCCGAGGCCAGCAGCGTGGAGAGATTGAAGCCGTTGAGGGCGAGCACCCAGACGGTCATGGCGAAGGCACCGGCAATGAGCAGGACCGCTTTGACGATCTGCACCCAGGTGGTGCCCTTCATTCCGCCGACGAGGACGTAGATGATCATCAGCGCACCGACGACGGCGATGACGAGCGACTGACCGACCTTGCCGTCGATGCCCATGAGCAGGGAGACGAGACCGCCTGCTCCGGCCATCTGGGCGAGGAGGTAGAAGAAGCAGACCGCCAGAGTCGACAGTGCTGCGGCCATGCGCACGGGACGCTGCTTGAGCCGGAACGACAGCACATCGGCCATGGTGAACTTGCCGGTGTTGCGCATGAGCTCGGCAACGATGAGCAGAGCAACGAGCCAGGCCACGAGGAAGCCGATCGAGTAGAGGAATCCGTCGTAGCCGTTGACGGCGATCGCACCGCAGATGCCGAGGAAGGACGCAGCTGAGAGGTAGTCGCCGGAGATGGCGAAGCCGTTCTGCGGTCCGGTGAACGACCGGCCGCCGGCGTAGTAGTCCGAAGCGGATTTGTTGTTGCGGCTGGCCCGCAGGACGATGAACATCGTGACCGCGACGAATGCGGCGAAGATCGTGATGTTGAGGACCGGGTTGTTCTCGACCTCGGTGGTCGCTGCGCTGAGGAGGTCGACTCCCGAGGCGACGAAGTCTCCGATTGCCAGAGTGCTCATGAGCGGGTTCCTTCCGATTCGGCCAGCAGTCGTTCACGGATCGCCTCCGCGGGAGGATCGAGCTTCTTATTGGCGAACGAGACGTAGAACATCGTGATCGCGAAGGTCGTCACGAACTGCAGCAGCCCGAAGACGAGCCCGACATTGATCTCCCCCACGACCTTCGTCGACATGAAGTCATGAGCGTAGGTGCTGAGGATCACGTAGAGGAAGTACCAGACGAGGAACGCGATCGACAGCGGGATCACCACCGAGAATCGTCTGCGCTTGAGGGCCTTGAACTCCGGGCTCTCCTCCTCTGCGAGGAAGTCAACTCCGGTGTTGACAGGGTCAGTCATTCTTTCTCCTTTGAATGGACAGAACATCAGTGTCCTGAATCACATGACCCCAAGGTAACGTTCAGCATGCACTGGGGAATACCACCGAAAGTTGGTAGCTTGTTCACATGAATGCGCATGCCAAGGAAACACGGGCACTCAAGGTCGAGACCCGTCGCCTGTTCGTCGAAGCCGTCGACTCCCTGCATGAGAGCGGCACGGGCGACGTCGTCTTCGGAGGCATGGTCGAACAGGGTTCGGTCGCGGTCGAAGCCGTCGCCGGCGCCGGCAAGGACCTGCTCTCGTCCCTCATCGTCAGCACCGGGCGCGGCCTCGGCGGACGGGCCATGACCGAAGGCACCCCGCAGCTGACCCGCGACTATGAGATCGACCCGCTCATCACCCATCACTACGACGAGGAGGTGCTCGGTGAGGGCATCCGCGTCCTCGTTGCCGTCCCCACCCTCCACGGCGGTGAGGTCACCGGCATGGTCTACTGCGGCCATCGCGCGGACTACGACGCCGCCGCCCCGCAGACAGGAGACCTCGTGAGGCGAGTACGACAGCTCTCGGTCGATCTCGCTCGACTCGGCTACCGGCAGGAACCGCGCGGCCCGGTCAAGGAGGAACCGCTCTATCCGGATCTGGATCCCTCGGGACGTGAAGCTCTCCGGCACACCTATGCGGAGCTGCGAGCCATCCGCTCCGGCATCGTCGACGAGGAGACCCGGGAGAAGCTCACTGGCGTCGAGGCGCGCCTGGCCGATATCCTCTCCGGACACAATCCGGAGAACTTCCAAACCCCGGTGCCCGCGGTGCGGCTGTCGCCGAGGGAGACCGACATCCTTTCGCACGTCGCCCTGGGATGGCCGAATGCCCGCATCGCCGAGGCGCTGTCGCTGCGCGAGTCGACGGTGAAGTCCTATCTCAATACGGCGATGGTCAAGCTCTCGGCACGGACCCGGCATGAGGCCGTGTCGATCGCCCGCTCGTCCCACGTCCTCCCCTGAGCGGGGAGAATCGGCTCAGCCGTTGATGACCTCGGAGTTCTCCCGTTCCATCTCCACGGAACGGTCCGCCGCCGCCTGCGCGGCCACCTCGGCGATATCGAAGATCCCGGAGTCGAGGAACTGCTGGAGACCGGCCAGGGTCGTGCCGCCCTTGCTGCTCACGGCCTGACGCTGAGCGGCGGGATCGGGCTTCTCGGTCAGGAGTCGGCCGGCGCCGTCGGCGGTGGCCACGACCATCTGGCGAGCGACGTCCTCACTGAGGCCCTGCTTGACGCCGGCGGCGATCATGGCCTCGGCGAGAAGGAAGAAGTACGCGACCCCGGACCCGGAGATTCCGGTCATGGCAGGTATCTGGGATTCGTCGAGATCGACGACGATGCCGGCGCCCGACAGCAGGGACCTCAGTGTGTCCACGCTGGCGGCGGTCACCTCGGCGGAGGGGGCCAGCGCGATGACGCCGTGACCGATGGCGCTCGGAGTGTTCGGCATGATCCGGACAATCGGATTCCCAGGGGCGAGCTTCGCCAGGTCCGCAGCGGCGACACCGGCGGCCATGGACACGAGCACGGAGTTCGAGTCGAGGTCGTCGGCGAGTTCGCGCACGGTCGCGGCCATCATCCACGGCTTCACACCGAGGAAGACGAAATCGGCTCCGGCTGCGGCCCTGCGGTTCGCCTCGGGATCGTCCTCCACCGAGGTGACCGCCGCAGTCGGCAGATCATGGAGGAGGCGCTGCGCCGAGGCGGTCGAGTTCGTCGTCGCGCGGACGGTGATGCCCGCGTCGGCGCTGAGGATTCCCTGGATGAGGGCCGTGCCCATGTTGCCGGTTCCGATGGAGGCGATGGTTGTCAAAGTGCGCCAGCCTTTCGTTGGGGGTGGAGTGGTCGGTGGGTGTTCCTGCGTGTGGGCGTGCCGATGCAAGGTTCGACGGGAGGTCGTGATCGGTCCCGGGGTCAGCTCTCGCCGCCGGATGTGCCGGATCGCGAGGGCTTGTGCTCGGTGGTGCGGGTGTGGCTGTGGGTGTTGCGTCGGGGAGCATCAGCCTCGAGGCCGAGGTGCTCGCGGGCGAAGGCGATGGAGTCGGCGAGCATCTGCTCGCGGACGGACTGTCTGCGCACGAATCGGGTGTTGACCTCGACGACGACATCGCCCTTCCAATTGTGTTTGGCCAGGTACTGCAGGGTCTCAGCGACGGGCATCGTACCTTCGCCCGGAACGAGGTGTTCGTCCTTGAGGGAGCCGGCACCGTCGGTGAGGTGGACGTGGCGGAGCTGATCGAAGATCTCGCCCACCGTCTCCAGGGCGTTCATGCCGGCGGTGGAGGCGTGGGAGAAGTCGAAGGTGAGGTCGTCGTAGTCCTCGTCCAAGGGGTTCCAGTCGGGATAGTAGACCTGGATCTCGCGCAGGCCTGCACGCCAGGGGTACATGTTCTCCACGGCCAGTCTCACTCCGGTCTCGTGGGCGACCTGGCGGACGCCGTCGACGAAGCCGAGGGCATATTCGCCCTGCCATCGGAACGGCGGGTGGAGGACGACGGTGTCGGCGTGGACCTCTTTGGCGAGGTTCGCGGTGATCCGCAGCTTCTCCCAATGGTCTTTGTGCAGCACCCGGGGCAGGAACAGCAGGGTCGGGGCATGCAGGGAGAGGACGTCGAGACCGGTGTCGCTGGCGAGTCCGTTGATGAGGTCGACATCGCGGGTGTCGGCATTGTGGGTGATCATGATCTCGACCCCGTCGTAGCCGTGTTTGGCTGCTTGGGCGAAGGTCTCCTCGACGGTCATGGGTGAGACGGAGGAGCTGGAGAGGCCGAGTCTGATCCGGTTGTCGGAGACGTGATGAGCGTCTTTCTCATAGATGTCGTGTTTGTCGAAGTACTCCTTGTGGCGCTTCGAATTCGAGCGCGCGGAATTCTTGGTGGTCAACACCTTCCGCTGGGACTTCGACTTCCTGCTCATCTCTTCCAGTCTAACGCGGCTCCCCCACCCCAGAACTACCTGACGGCGGCCCAGCAACCTCGCGCGAGGTTGCTGGGCCGCCGTCGGGTAGTAATTCAGCCGTAGAGGGTTTCGGTGTCCTCGTCGACCCAACCCTTGGAGCGTTCGACGGCCTTGTTCCAGAGGCGGTAGAGACGGTCGACCGTCTCGTCGTCCATCGACGGATTCCAGCGCTTGTCCTCACGCCAGTTGCCCTTCACGTCGTCCTCGCCGTTCCAGAACTTCACGGCGATGCCCGCCGCATAGGCCGCGCCCAGCGCCGTGGTCTCGATGACCTCGGGACGGATGACGGGCACGCCGAGGAGGTCGGCCTGGAACTGCATGAGCGTCTCGTTCGCGACCATACCTCCGTCGACCTTGAGCTCGGTGAGCTCGACACCCGAGTCGAGGTTCATCGAGTCGAGCACCTCGCGGGACTGGAAGGCCACGGATTCCAGGGCCGCACGGGCGATGTGGTTCTTGTTCACATACCTCGTCAGACCCACCATCACACCGCGGGCGTCGGACTCCCAGTGCGGGGCGAAGAGCCCGGAGAAGGCGGGCACGATATAGCAGCCGCCGTTGTCCTCGACCTGCTTGGCCAGGGTCTCGACCTCGGGGGCGTCCTTGATGATGCCGAAGTTGTCGCGCAGCCACTGGACGAGCGAACCGGTCACGGCCACCGATCCCTCGAGCGCGTAGACGGCTTCGTCCTCGCCGATCTTGTACGCGACCGTGGTGAGCAGGCCGTTCTTGCTGGCCACCGGCTCATTGCCGGTGTTGATGAGCATGAAGTTGCCGGTGCCGTAGGTGTTCTTCGCCTGCCCCTTCTCGAAGCAGGCCTGGCCGAAGGTCGCGGCCTGCTGGTCGCCGAGGATGCCGCAGATCGGGGTGTCGATGATGAGTCCGTTCTTCGCCCCGTATCCGTAGATCTCCGAGCAGGACCTGATCTCCGGCAGCATCTCGACGGGAATGCCCATATCCGCCGCGATCTCGGGGTTCCAGTCGAGGCTGTCGATGTTCATCAGCATCGTCCGCGAAGCGTTCGTGACATCGGTGACGTGGATTCCACCGTTGACTCCGCCGGTGAGGTTCCAGATCACCCAGGTGTCCATGGTCCCGAAGAGGAGGTCTCCGGCCGCGGCGGCTTCCTTGACACCGTCGACGTTGTCGAAGATCCACTTGGCCTTCGGACCGGCGAAATAGGTCGCCAGGGGCAGACCCACCCGGTCCTTGTACTTATCCGGTCCTTCGTCCCCGGCAAGCTCATCGCAGACCTTCTGGGTGCGCGCGTCCTGCCACACGATGGCGTTGTAGACGGGTTCACCGGTGTGCTTGTTCCAGATGACGGTGGTCTCACGCTGGTTGGTGATGCCCACGCCCTCGAGCTGGTGGCGGTTGATGTTCGCCCGGGTCAGGGCCTGACCGATCGCCTCGTTGGTGTTCTTGATGATCTCGATCGGGTCGTGCTCGACCCAGCCGGCGCGAGGGAAGATCTGCTCGTGCTCGAGCTGACCGGAGGACACGATCTGTCCGTCATGGTTGAAGACGATCGCCCGCGACGAGGTGGTGCCCTGGTCGATGGCGAGGATGAACTTTTCCTGACTCATTGTGACTCCTGTGTCGAAGTGATTGTCTGTGATCGTGGTCGGTTGTCTGCGATCGTACTCAGACGAATGCCTGCGAGGCCAGACCGGCCGCGACGCCGCCGACGAGAGGCCCGGCGATCGGCACCCACGAGTAGGCCCAATCGGAGCCGCCCTTGTTCGGGATCGGCAGCAGTGCGTGGACGATGCGCGGCCCCAGGTCACGGGCCGGGTTGATGGCGTAGCCGGTGGGGCCGCCCAGGGAAGCACCGATGACGACGACGAGGAGGCCGACGGCCAAGGGGCCGAGCTCGTGCGGGGTCTTGCCGAAGAGGAGGATGACGAACACGAGGACGAAGGTTGCGATGACTTCGGTGACGAAGTTCCAGCCGTAGGAGCGGATCTCCGGGCCGGTGGAGAAGGTGCCGAGGATGTTGCCCGCGTCCTTCTCTTCGTCGTAGTGCTTCTTGTACACGGCCCAAGCGAGGACGGCACCGAGCATCGCACCGATCATCTCCGCCGCCAGATAGGCGACGGTGTGACCGAAGGTCACGGCGATGCCGGGAGCGTATTCGTCGGCTCCGCTGGCGAGGATGCCGAAAGTCACGGCCGGGTTGAGGTGCGCTCCGGTCTTGTAGGCGACGAACACACCGGCGAAGACCGCGAGGCCCCAGCCGAAGGAGATCAGCAGCCAGCCGCCGCCGTTGCCTTTGGTCTTGCCGAGGACGACGTTGGCGACGACACCGACGCCGAGCAGCATGAGCATCGCCGTTCCGGCGATCTCGAAGAGGAAGATGGTGCCCATATCTCACAAACTCCTATTGTTTGTCTTTCCGGTGGGTTCTCCGGTCGTTGGTCGCCCCGGAGGGTGCTCCGAGGTCGGTCGATATTCGATTGTCGGTATTCGGTTGTGGTCCCGCACTTCGCTGTGAACGGTTCAGTGGAGGGTCGCACCGACCAGGGCCGCCGCCGAGGCGTCATCGTCGGTGGACTCGGCCGCGACCTGGGCGTCGACGTGGGCTTTGAACGCCTCGACTTCGGCCGCCCGACGGTCGTCGTCCCAGCCGAGGACGGGTGCGACGATGGCCGCGACCGCCTCGGCGGCGTTCTTTCCCCGGTCCCGGGATTCGTAGTTCAGCCGCATTCGCCTCTCGAGGATGTCGCCGAGGTGGACGGCCCCCTCTGCGGCGGCCGCGTAGTGGGCTTCGACGCGCAGGTAGCGCTGCGCGCCGTCCAACGGCTGGCCGAGTTCCGGATCCTCATCGACGAGGTCGAGCAGTTCCTCGATGAGGGTGCCGTAGCGGCGGATGAGACGTTTGACGCGATCTTCGTCCCACCCGTACTTCTCCGCGATCCCGGACTGGCCGCGCCGCAGCGCACCCACCCCCTGGGCACCGAGCAGCGGCACGGATTCGGTCAGCGACCTGCGGTCCTTCGCATCGTCGCCGAGGACGAAGTCGACGGCGTCTTCGGCCATCACTCGGTAGGTGGTGAACTTGCCGCCGGCGATCGCGGCCAGGGCCGGTTCGACTTCCATCACGGTGTGTTCCCGGGAGACCTTCGTCGAGGCCTGTCCTTCTTTGACCACCGGTTGGAGCAACGGGCGCAGTCCGGAGTAGACGCCGATGACATCGTCGCGGGTGAGTTTGTCGGCGAGGATGGCGTTGGCGTGTTCGAGCAGGTAGTCGATGTCCTGCGAGGTCGCGACCGGTGCGTCGACGTCTTCGTTCCACGGGGTGTCGGTGGTGCCGATGACCCAATAGCCTTCCCACGGGATGACGAAGAGGACGGATTTCTCGGTCTTCGAGATGATTCCGGTATTCGGGTCGGCCTTGATCTTGTCTTCGGCTACGGTGATGTGCACGCCCTTGGAGGCGAGCACCTTGAGTCCGGCGTCGGCCTTCGCCAGATCCTGCTGCTCTTCGGTCCAGACGCCTCCGGCGAGGATGGTGCGGCGGGCGTGGATGTCGAATTCTTCACCGGTGATCTCGTCCCGGGCGTGGACGCCGGTGACCTGGTCGCCGTCGTGGAGGTAGCCGATGACGGAGACGTGGTTGGCGGCAGCGGCCCCGTAGCTCACGGCCGAGCGGACCAGAGTCATGACGAAGCGGGCGTCGTCGACCTTCGCGTCATAGTATTCGAGGGCGCCGACGGCGGCGTCGTCGGCCAGTCCCGGGAAGTGGGCGCTCAGCGCCTTCTTTCCCAGGTGACGATGCATCGGCACGGCGCGTTTGCGACCCGGTCGGGTGGCCATCGTGTCGTAGAGGAGCACACCGGAGCCGATGAAAGCCCGATCGATGAGGCGGTGCTCGAAGGGGAAGACGAAAGCGACGGGTTCGACGAGGTGAGGCGCGGTGTGCTGGAGCAGCAGGTCACGTTCCTTCAGCGCCTCGGCGACGAGTTTGAAGTCGAGCATCTCGAGGTAGCGGAGTCCGCCGTGCATGAGCTTCGAGGACCGGGATGAGGTTCCCGAGGCCCAGTCCTTCGCGTCGACGACACCGACCTTGAGTCCGCGGGTGGCTGCGTCGAAGGCCGATCCTGCTCCGGTGACTCCCCCACCGACGACGAAGACGTCGAGCGGGTCCGCCGCACTTGTCGTCTTCAGGGTCTCCAGAGCCTGGTCACGGAAGTTCGGGGACAGCTCACCATTTCGCATCAGCTGGTTCGTGCTTTCTGTCAGACGTTTCGGACTTCGACCGAGGCCGGCACGGGCAGATCAGTGCGGGTGCCGCCTCAGCGACTAATCAAAAACTAGCAGGCGAACCTGAATTCCGATACCGATCGGCAGATGCGAAGGCTGATGGAGTATGTCCGGGAAACGCGAGATCGCAGTCCGGCGACCCCGGGGGCCGCGATGACTCAGTCCAGGGCAGCGACAGGCTCGACGCGCATCGCCGAGGACTGCTCGGCCGAGTCGAGGAGGTCGAGTTTGCGCATGATGATGCCTTCACGCAGTGCCCATGGGGAGATGTTCATGACGCCGATGTCGAAGATCGTGAAGGCCGCCTCGGCGACGATCGCTCCGGCCAGCACCTGACCGGCACGAGCTTCGGACACGCCCGGAAGGGTTGCCCGTTCCTCGGGTGTGCGGGAGGCGAGGGTATCGATGATGCCGTCGAGGTCGCGGCGGAAGAGCTTGCGCGGAGCGTAGATTCCGTCTCCGCTGGGGGCGGCGCCGGCGATGCGGGCCAGGGAGCGGAAGGTCTTCGATGACCCGACGACCTGGTCGGGCACTCCGACCCTGTTGATGTCGCCGGCGATGCGTCCGATCTGCGCCCGGGCATGCTTGCGCAGGCGGTGGATGTCGTCTGCAGTGGGCACCGGGTCAGGGAGGAAATCCGAATAGGTGCGTCCGGCTCCGAGCGGAACCGACACGGCTGCCTGTGGGTATTCGTCCTGGCCTGCCGCGATCTCCAATGAACCGCCGCCGATGTCGAGCAGCAGGATCTTCCCGGCCGACCACCCGAACCAGCGGCGGGCGGCGAGGAAGGTCACGCGGGCTTCGTCACGGCCGGACATGACGTTGAGGGTGACCCCGAGCTGGGCGTTGATCGATTCGATGAGGCCGACCCCGTTCGGGGCTTCCCTGACCGCCGAGGTGGCGAATGCGAGGATCTGCTCCGCCCCTTGGTCTTCGGCGATCTCGACGGCATCGGCGATGAAGGAACGCAGTCGTTCCTGACCTTCTGCATCGATCGAACCGTCGTCGCTCAAGTATTCGGCGAGCCGGAGCACCTCCTTGTGCGAGGTGGCCGGCAGGGGCGGTGCTCCGACGTGGGCGTCGACGACCAGGAGGTGGACGCTGTTGGAGCCGATATCGAGGACTGCTAGGCGCATTCGCTCAGTTTATCCTCTCCTCGGGACTCCTTGCCCACGAACTCAGGAACCGTTCTGCCAAGCAGATTTGGTGAAACCGAATTCCGGCGGTTCCTTGGCGAAGAACGCCTCCTGGCCGCGGGTGATCTCTGCACGGTAGGCATCATCGAGCCACCGAGGCGGCCGTGTGCCCTCGGTCAGATCACCGTCGAGGATCGCCTTGGCTCCGACCTGGCTGAGTCGGGACAGTCCCACGATCCGCTCCCCCAGAGCCTGCGCGGTCTCCGATGGGGTGTCGGAGACCTCGTGGAAGAAGCCGAGTTCGGCCATCGTCTCGAACTTCACGATCGAGGCCGTGATGAGCAGATACCTCGCCCAGGCATCACCGAGGATTCGAGCCAGTCGCTTCGTGGGTCCGGCCGGGTAGACGAGTCCGAGCTTTGCTGCGGTGACGCCGAAGATCGATCCGGGGGCGGCGATGCGGATATCGCAGGCCGCGGCGATCTCCGTTCCCCCGCCCACGCAGTTGCCGGTGATGGCGGCGATCGTCGGTGTCCGCGAGTTCGCCAGGGCCGCCTCGGCGGTGGAGTTGAGTTCCCAGAAATCGTCGAGCGGCACATTGAGGTCGGCGATGTCCGAACCGGCGGAGAAATGTCCGCCGGCCCCTGTGATCACCAGCGCGCCGATCGAATCGTCGGCATCGACGTTCGCGATGATCTGCGGCAGCGCCCGCCACATGGGCCGGGAGATCGCATTGCGTTTCTCGGTCCGATCAATGACGAGGGTTCCGACCCCGCCGGAGACGGTGAAGTCGAAACCCTCGAGATCGACCGGACGGTATGAACCGTCTGGTCTCATATGTGTGTTCTGCCTTTCGAGAGGTCAGCCCCGGTTGTCGGGAACCTCGCGCTGGTCCTCACCGTCGTAGGCGCTCAGGGGACGGATGAGAGCGTTGTTCGCCTGCTGCTCGAAGATATGAGCGGTCCAGCCGGTGATGCGGGCCATCACGAAGATCGGGGTGAACTGGTCGGTGTCGAAGCCCATGAGGTGGTAGGCCGGGCCCGAGGGGTAGTCGAGGTTCGGGTAGATGCCCTTGCGCCCGACGAAGTCCTCTTCGAAGGTGTTGTACAGATCGAGCAGATCGTTCGCACCCTTGACGGCGACCATGTCCTCGAAGGCCCTGCGCATGGTGGGAACGCGCGAATCGCCGTTCTTGTACACGCGGTGGCCGAAGCCCATGATCTTCGCCTTCTTGGCCAGTGCCTCGTCGATCCAGGCCGAAGCCTTGTCGGCGGTGCCGACCTCTTCGAGCATCGCCATGACGGCTTCGTTCGCTCCGCCGTGCAGCGGACCCTTGAGCGCGCCGATGGCACCGGCGACCGCCGAGTACAGGTCCGATGTGGTCGAGGTGATGACGCGACCGGTGAAGGTCGAGGCGTTGAACGAGTGCTCGGCGTAGAGGATCATCGACACGTCGAAGCAGCGCACGACTTCCTCGGCGGGAACTTCGTCGAAGACCATCTTGAAGAAGTTCGCGGCGTAGCCGAGGTCCTTCGTCGGGGCGATCGGGTCGAGGCCGTGACGACGACGGTGGTCGATGGCCACGATCGTCGGCAGCTGGGCGTAGAGACGCTCGGCCTTCGCGAGGTTCGCCTCGGCGCCCTCGGTGTCGGCCTCGGGGTCGACGGCACCCAGGTAGGCCACGGCCGTCTGCACGACGTGCATCGGGTGGCAGTCCTTGGGCAGGCCGAGAATGAGGTCGACGAGCTTGCTGTCGATCTCACGCTGGGAGCGTTCGCGTTCCTGGAATTCTGCCAGCTGCGCCTCGGTGGGCAGTTCGCCGTTCCAGATGAGGTAGGCGACGTCTTCGAAGCTGCGCTTGGCGGCGAGCTCCTGCACGGGGTAGCCGCGGTAGGTCAGCGAGTTGGTCTCCTGGACCACTTTGGACACTGCGGTGGTGTCGACCACGACACCGGCGAGGCCCTTCTTGATTTCTTCGGTCACTGGTGACCCTCCTGTGAGAAGTTGAATACTGCGGCGTCGAACTCGTTGTACGCCGAGTAGTCGATCGTGTCATACAGGTCCGCACGGGTCTGCATGCCCTCGAGCAGGTCCACCTGAGTGCCCTTGTCCCGAATGGTCTGCAGGCCCGATTTGATCGCACCCATGGCGATGCGCAGAGTCGTGACCGGGTAGATCACTAGTTTGACTCCGACATTCGCCAACTGTTCGGTGGTGAACAGTTCGCTCTTTCCGAATTCCGTCATGTTCGCCAGGATCGGCACGTCGACGGCCGAGGCGAATCTCTCGAACTCTCCGAGATCTCGCATCGCCTCGGGGAAGATCATGTCTGCTCCCGCATCGGCGTAGGCCTTCGCCCGGTCGATGGCGGCGTCGAGACCTTCCCCAGCGCGGGAGTCGGTGCGGGCGCAGATGACGAAGTTCTCGTCGCGGCGTCCCTTGACGGCGGCCTTGATGCGCTTGGACATCTCGGCCGCGGTCACGACCTCCTTGCCGTCGAGGTGGCCGCAGCGCTTCGGGTTGACCTGGTCTTCCAGGTGCATGCCCGAGATTCCGGCGTCCTCGAACTCCTGGACGGTGCGGGCCACGTTCATGGCTTCGCCCCATCCGGTGTCGGCGTCGATGAAGGTCGGCAGGTTCGTCACTCGGGCGATATTGCGTCCGTGGTCGGCCACCTCGGTGAGCGTGGTCAGCCCGATGTCGGGCAGGCCCATAGCCGCGGAGAACGCGCCGCCGGAGATGTAGACGCCTTCGAATCCGGTCTGCTCGATCAGCTGAGCATTGATCGGGTTGATGGCGCCGGGGAACTGGACGATCTCGTCGCCTGCGAGCAGCTCGCGGAACGTGGCGCGGCGCTCGGCGGGGGTTGCCTGTGCGCCGAGCATCAGAAGATGCCCTTCGATCCGCTGTGCTCGAGTCCGTCGACGACGAAGCTCAGTTCGGCAACGCCCTTGGCGTCGAGGCTCTCGAGGTTCTCGGCCAGATCGAGGAAGCGAGTCTGCTCCGAGTCGGAGACGATGCCCTCGGCCAGGGTCTTGAACTTCTCGATGTAGTTCGCACGGGCGAAGGGACGGGCACCGAACGGGTGGGCGTCGGCGACGGCGATCTCGTCGGTCAGCGTCGAGCCGTCTTCGAATTCGATCTCCACGCGTCCGCCGAAGGCCTTCTCGTTGGGGTCGATCGAGTGGTAGCGGCGGGTCCACTCGGGATCCTCGGTGGTCTCGATCTTGTGCCACAGTTCGACCGTGTCGGGACGACCGGCGCGCTCGGGGGCATAGGAGTGCTCGTGGTGCCAGCCCTGGTCCTGCATGGCCACGGCGAAGATGTACATGATCGAGTGGTCGAGGGTCTCGCGGCTGGCACGAGGATCCATCTTCTGCGGATCGTTCGCACCGGTGCCGATGACGTTGTGGGTGTGGTGCGAGGTGTGGATGACGATGCGCTTGATCTTCGTCAGGTCCTCGATCTGTCCGCCGAGCTTGCGGGCGAGGTCGATGAGCGCCTGGGCCTGATATTCGGCCGAGTGCTCCTTGGTGTAGGTGTCGAGGATCGCGCGCTTCGCTTCGCCCTTGCCCGGCAGCGGGATGGTGTAGCGGGCTTCGGGGCCGGAGAGGATCCAGGCGATGAAGCCGTCCTCGCCTTCGTAGATCGGGTTCGGGGCGCCCTCGCCGCGCATGGCACGGTCGACGGATTCGACGGCCATCTTGCCGGCGAACGCCGGAGCGTGGGCCTTCCAGGACGAGATCTCGCCCTTGCGCGACTGACGGGTCGCCGTCGTCACGTGCAGTGCCTGCTGGACGGCCTGGAAGGTGACCTCCGTGGGCAGGCGGAGCATTGCGCCGATACCAGCTGCGGCCGAGGGGCCGAGGTGGGCGACATGGTCGATCTTGTGCTCGTGCAGGCACATTCCCTTGACGAGGTCGACCTGGATCTCGTAGCCGGTGGCCACACCGTTGATGAGGTCTTTGCCGCCGATGCCCTTGTGCTGGGCGACTGCGAGCACGGCCGGGATGTTGTCACCGGGGTGCGAGTACTCTGCGGCGAGGAAGGTGTCGTGGAAATCGAGTTCGCGCACGGCCACACCGTTGGCCCAAGCGGCCCATTCCGGTGAGAAGCGGTCGCTCACCGGCAGACCGAAGATGTTGGCACCGGGATTGAACGGGTGGGCCTGGGCCTGTTCGCGAGCATGGGTCGGAGCGGAGCGACGCACGGATGCGGCAGCCACAGAAGCGTTGTCGATGACGCGGTTGATGACCATTTCGGTAACTTCGGAATCGACCGGCGTCGGGTCGGATGCGACCTCGGCGATCTTCCATGCGAGCTGATCTTCGCGAGCCAGGTTCTCTGAGCTCTTGTAGGTGCGGACTTCATGATTGATCATGGATACCCCTTCATAGTCCTTGACCGGAAATGGTCACATAGTGCTGACACAACTGTAGGCCACGTCACTCGACAGGTCCCTGCCGGTCGGAAATTTATCTCGACATCAAGATATTTTACCCGAAGCGTGTCCCAGTTCACCAACGGGGTCTCCATGCTCTTCTGCCGCGAGGGATGGTTGTGGGAATATTGGGTCATGACTCGGACTGCCCTGGACTTCGACGAGAACTGGTTCGACGACGCGGAATATGCGCGCCTGCGCAGACGCATGCCGATCCCCTATGTCAACGCCATCCCGGTGCGGGTGAGCGAGACCGGCAACGTCGAACGCATCGGCCTGCTGCTGCGCAGCCTCGAGGACGGCACCCTCGGGCGGGAGGTCGTGGGCGGGCGGATCCGCTTCCATGAGACGATCCGCACGGCGCTGGTGCGTCACGCCGAGAACGACCTCGGCCCGATGGCGCTGCCGGTCATTCCGCCGGCGATCAGCCCGTTCCACATCGCCGAATACTTCCCCACCGAGGGTTCGGCGCTTCTCCATGATCCGCGCCAGCACGCGATCGCCATGTGCTTCATCATGGAGGTCCGCGGCGAATGCACTCCGCGGGCCGATGCCCTCAGCCTCGATTGGCTGACCCCCGAGGAGACTCTGCGCCCCGATATCGTCGGCGAGCTCTGCTACGGCCAGGACCATATTCTGCGCATCGCGCTGGCCCACCTGGGCTTCCGCGTCTGAGCCACGAGCGCGCCCGGATGAGACGAAGCTTCTCACCTCCGGACTTTTTCTACAGCCCGTAGAACCTACTTGGTAGACTGAAGGCGACGCGGACGATACCGCCTGTCGGGGCCGTCGTCGGCGTCAGGGTTGACCAGGCCCCGATCGAGAGGTGCGAGATGTCTGCTCAATCCAATCCGTCCGAATCCGGCCTGAACCTCGAACTCGGCGTCCTCGTCGGCTTCGACGGCTCCGAACTCGCCGCCCAAGCCGTCCGCTACGGCTCAGTCGAGGCCGAACGACGCAGAACCGTTCTCACCGTCGTCACCGCCTATGAGCTGCCGACGATGATCTACCCGAATATGGCCTCCATCCCCAGCGAGCCCGAGGATGACAAGGCGAAGACGAAAGCAGAGAAGACCCTCGCCGAGGCGGTCGACCTTCTGCGCGACTACTCCGGTGAGACGTCCTTCCGCACGGCGCCCGGCAACTCCGCCGGTGCGCTCGTCACGCTCAGCGCCGATGCCGAGGTCGTCATCGTCGGTGCCCGCGGGCGCGGCGGCTTCATGGGCCGCGTCCTCGGCTCCGTGTCCACGGCTCTGCCTGCCCACGCTCACTGCCCGACGATCGTTGTTCCCGAACGGTCGACTTCAGCATCTGCGGACACAGACCCGGTGGTCGTCGCCGTCGACGGGTCCGAGACCAGTCGGGTCGCCATGTTCACGGCAGCCGCCGAGGCGACCCTACGCGGAGCGGAGCTCGAACTCGTCGTGGTGCTGCCGGCCGGTGAGGAGTGGCTCTATTGGTACCCCGATCTCGAACTCAGCTCCGAGGTCACCGCGCGTCGGCAGAAGCAGCTGGCCGAAGGTCTGGAGAAGGAGGCCGCGACGCTGTCCGAGCAGTTCCCGGATCTGACGGTGACCACCTCGGTGCCGGTCGGCGATCCGACCGAGACCCTCGTCGAGATCAGCTCCCGCGCTCAGCTGACCGTGTTGGGCACCCGCGGGCGCGGGCGGATCCGCAGCGCTCTGCTGGGATCGGTCTCGCGCGGAGTCCTCAACCATGCAGAAGGACCGATCATGGTGGTTCCGAGCTGATCGGCAGCGCCGTGCTGATCAGCCAGGAAGTGCTGATCAGCCGAGCCCGGCACCTCGACGGCGACGGCTCACCAAGAGAAGTGTCGCGCCGAGTGCCAGCGCTCCCGCGCCGACGGCCAAGGGTAGTGCGAGCCCACCGCCGGTGCGGGGCAGGTCTCCATCCCCACTCGCCGAGGCGGTCCCGGAGGAATCCGAATCATCGCCCGTTCCTACGGCGTTCGCCTCGGCTGCATCTGCCTCGGAGCCGGAGTCGGCAGTGCCGGCATCTGCCGTGCCGGCATCGAATCCGTTGCCGTCGTCGGTACCGTCAGACCCGACATCACCCGAGGCAGCACCGTCGGAGCTGGCGCTGTCGGAGGCGGTGCCGCCCGTACCAGCGTCGGCATCTGCACTCGGGCCATCGGCACCTGCGTCCACGTCGTCGCTGGTTCCGGCATCCTCGGAACCTGCGTCTGCGTCGTCGCTCGTTCCTGCACTGTCGGCGTCATCGTTTGCACCTGCGTCATCAGCACCTGCCGCGGAGTCGGAGCCGGCATCGGAACCGGCGCCGGCCTCCGCATCGTCATCCGGGGCTGGTTCTTCCGCCTCGGCGCGCCTGAGTTCGACATCGTCGATCTGCTCGGATGCGGCCTGAGCTTCCGCGCGCTCACCATCGGCGGGTGCCCCGCCTGCCGGCACCTCATAGGTCGTCGCTCGCAGCGCTTCGTCGCTGACTCGAACCCGGGTGAAAGCGGGCACGTCGTTGTGGACGCTCTTGCCTTCCCAGTCGAGGCCGGGAACGTAGTCATAGAACTTCGACCCTGACGAGGAGGTCAGCGTGAGGTAGAGCGTCTGCCCGTCTTCCTTCTCTTCCTCGGCTCCCGCTTCCGACCCTTCCACTCGCTTGCCTTCGCCGTCCATGAGGAAGGTGCGGTTGAAGATGTGGTCATGGCCGGAGACGACGAGGTCGATGTCATTGCGGGCCGCGACCGGAGGGATCGCCTTCCGCAGCCGTTTGACGTCGATGTCGTCCCAATGGGTTGCCGTCGAATAGATCGAGTGGTGGAACCCGAGAACAGTCCAGCGTGCCTGGTCTCCGTGCTCGGCGACGACCTCGTCGATGAACTCGGCGTGGGCATCCACGTCCGGGCTGTTCGAGTTGATGTTGAGGAACAGGACTCCATCTTCGATGAACCAGTAGTCGCCGCCGGAGGTGATGACGCCGCCACCGCCGTGGTCCTGGCTCACATTGGGTCGGTTGAAGTGCTGCTCGTAGGCTTTCGAAGACACATCGTGGTTGCCGATCGTCGTCGCCTGCGGGATCGTGCGGGTCGCTTCCGGTGCCAGGTATTGAGCATACTGCTCCTGGTTGCCGGCGGAGTTGACCTGGTCTCCCAGCGAGTAGAAGAAGCTCGGGTCGTCGGCGGTGGCCACTGCCGAGGACAGGGTCCGGTCCCAACCGGCCGCGTCGTCGGGATCTCCGCCTCCGGCGCCGACCTGGGGGTCGCCGAAGACGAGGAATTCGTCATCTCCTCCGGACGATCCCGTGGTGAACCGCTGCACCTCGGTGAACCCGTCCTCGTCGCTGCCGACCTGGTAGGCGTAGTCGGTGTCGGGTTCCAGGTCGGTCATGCTCGCGTGGTTGTAGTGGCGTTTGAGGTCGGTGGCGAGACCGGAGTCCGTGGTCTCAGCCGCTGCCGCGTCGGCGGGAAGTTCACCTCCCTCGAGTTCACTCACCGGTGCCCACCGGACCTCTCCCCCGCCGGAGCTCTCACTCATCCACGAGAGGTTGCGCGTCGTCGAGTCGGCCCCGACCTGCAGCACCGCGTCGGTGATCGCCTCACTCCCCGCATCCGCCTCGGCGGGCGTGTCCGTCGGGTCCTGGCTCGCGGTCGCACTCGGTCCGCCCGAGCCGAGAGATGGTTCGGCGCGCACGGGCACCGGGGCCGCCACCAGAGCGGCGAGCAGGGTGGCGGCGGACAGGGCACTGAGTGGTCGCTTGAGTCGTTGAGTGTTCACCCGCCCATTCCTACCGATCAGTAGTGTCTGGTCGTTCGAGGCCCGTCGACGAGACAGGGAACGGGAGGTGAATCGTCGATGACGGATCCCGGCCTCCGCGTCGCTTCCGCTCCCGGTCGCTGCTTCGCTCACCTGTTGTACAGTGGTGGCTACGACAGGGGAGCGCCGTCAGGGGCGCTGAGAGTGCAGAAGAAGCTGCAGACCCTCGAACCTGATGCGGTCAGTACCGCCGAAGGAAGTCGAGACTCTTCACCCCTCCTTGATATGAGGAGGCACAATGCCGGAAACCACCGCGCCGACCACCACCCCCGCCCGCGCGCGGGCCTTCACCGCGGCGCCGAAATCCAAGCAGTGGCGGGTCGTCGACTATGTCACCACCGCCGTGCTCGGCATCGCGGTGGGACTCGTCTTCTGGGTTCTCGCGCTGAGCTGGAAGGTCCTCGAACTCGCCTTCCAGGCATTCCCGCCGTCGATCGGCCTCATCGCCGGTCTCTGGGTGCTGGCCGGTCCGCTGGCCGGTGCCATCATCCGCAAACCCGGTGCCGCGCTCCTGTGCGAACTCATCGCCGCCATCGTCGAAGCCGTGCTCGGCTCCCACTTCGGGGCGACCGTTCTGCTCTCGGGTCTGCTGCAGGGCCTCGGTGCCGAACTCGTCTTCGCCGCTTTCGGCTACAAACGCTTCACCCTGTGGGTCACCGCCGCTTCGGGCGTGCTGGCCGCGGCGTTCATGGCCGTGAGCGAGAACATCATGTACAACGCCGAATGGCAGTTCGGCTTCCAGGCGATCTACGCGGTCTGTGCGATCATCTCCGGCCTCGTCATCTCCGGGATCGGCGCGTGGTACGCCTACCGGGCGATCGCGGCCACCGGGGCTCTGAGCTCCTTCGCCT
This sequence comes from Brevibacterium sp. 'Marine', assembly GCF_012844365.1. Taxonomy (NCBI): domain Bacteria; kingdom Bacillati; phylum Actinomycetota; class Actinomycetes; order Micrococcales; family Brevibacteriaceae; genus Brevibacterium; species Brevibacterium sp. 'Marine'. Next base: position 1,194,957 of record NZ_CP051626.1, on the reverse strand, counting down.
CCGGCCGTCGCTGATGGCGCTGCCGATCACGGCCGCGGGCTTCTCATGGACGCACACCGACCGTGAGGCACCGGCGGTCGGTCCGCTCGACCTGGAGATCGCGGCCGGAGAGAAGGTGCTGCTGCTCGGCGCCTCCGGAGCCGGGAAATCGACGTTCCTCCACGCCGTCGCCGGTGTCCTGCCCGAGGAATCGGGTGAGGCCACCGGTGAACTCCTCGTCGGCGGTGAGAAACCGGATCCTCGCCGAGGATGCACCGGGCTGGTCCTCCAAGATCCCGATTCGCAGGTGATCTTCTCCCGCATCGGTGATGATGTGGCGTTCGGGATGGAGAACCTCGGACTCCCGGCCGCGGTCATCGAGGCTCAGGTTCCCAGATCTCTGCAGGCCTTGGGACTCGATCTGGCCCCGGAGCATCCGAGTGCCGCTCTGTCCGGCGGGCAGAAGCAGCGGCTGGCTCTGGCCGGGATCCATGCGATGGCCCCGGAGGTCATCGTCCTCGACGAACCGACCGCCAATATCGATCCCGCCTCGGCGACCGAGGTCCGCGATGCCGTGCTCACCGTGCAGGCCGAGACACAGGCGACCATGCTCGTCGTCGAACACCGGGTCGAGCTGTGGATCGAGCACGTCGACCGTGTCGTCGTACTCGGCCGTGACGGGATCGTCGCCCAAGGTCCGCCCGAGCGGATCTTCTCCGATCCGGACCTGACCGAAACGCTCATCGGCTGCGGCATCTGGATTCCGCAGGACTCCCCCACCCCGCGCCGAGGCGGGGCCGCAGGAAGCGGTGGGACGTCGGGCCGCCTCGGCGAGGTTCTGCTGCGCACAGATCGGCTCAGTGTTGCTCGACCGCGCATGGCCACCCCCGCCGCGACCGGCTTGGACCTGAGACTGAGCGCCGGTCAGGCGCTCGGAATCGTCGGCGCCAACGGGGCAGGCAAATCAACCACGGCCCTGACCTTGGCCGGCCTGCTGCCCGAATTCTCCGGGCAGGTCTTCGCCGAGGCGGCCCTGCGGGAAGGAGCCAAACGACCCCGACCGTTCGCGTGGCCGTCGAAGCAGTTGGCGGCGCGCATCGGCATGGTCTTCCAGGAACCAGCCCACCAGTTCCTCACTTCGAGCGTGGCGGCCGAACTCGAACTGGGTCCCCGGCTGGCAGGGTGGTCTGCCGCCGAGTCGCAGGCACGGGTGGATGAGCTTCTTGAGGGGCTCGGGCTCGTCGGGTTGGCGCAGGCTCATCCGCAGAGTCTCTCCGGTGGGGAGAAGCGACGCCTGTCGGTGGCGGCGATGCTGGCTCCCCGGCCCCGGGTGCTCATCGTCGATGAGCCGACCTTCGGTCAGGATGCGCTGACGTGGGCGGGGTTGGTGGAGATGTTCCTCGATGCTTTGGAACACGGCTCCGCGGTGGTCGCGGTCAGCCACGATCTGGCGCTCCTCGAGGCCATCGGCGCCGATCTCCTCGAGCTCGGCGACCGCAGCAGCGCTGCACGAGTCGGCGACAATGAGTCGGATTCGCATGTCAAGGCGGGTGATAGCGGTGAGTGACAGTCTCGATATGCATTCTCGCCCCGCCCCCGAGGCCGCCGTAGAAGATCCGGGGCAGCTCATCCCCGTGGTGCGTTCCACCGCTTTGGCTCGGTGCAATCCGCTGACGAAGATCGCAGTCGCGCTCATTCTCATGGTCGGGGCGCTGCTGAGCATCGATCCGGTCTCTGCGGGGGTGGTGCTGCTGGCAGCAGTGCTGGCGCTGCCGGCGACGGGACTCGATCTGGTGGCGGCGGCCAAGCGGCTGTGGTTCCTGCCCGCCGGCGCTCTGCTCGCCGCTTGGGGCACGGCTCTGTTGGCGGAGAAGACCGGGGATGTGGTCGTCGACTTCGGCCCCGTCCTGTTCACCACAGGGTCCCTGGCCGCGGCTGCGGCGATCTTCGTCCGCGCCCTCGCCTTGGCGATCCCGCTCATCGTGCTCGCATCGACGATCGATCCGCGTGACCTCGCCGATGCGCTCATTCAGCACCTGCGGCTGCCAGAGGTCGTCGTGGTCTCGGTTCTCGCGGCCTCTCGTCTGCTCGGACTGTTGGTCAGTGAGTGGCAGGTGCTGGCGATGGCGAGGAGGGCCAGGGGTGTCGCGGGTGGTTCGCTTCTGCGGCGCACGGGCAGCCTCTTCAGCGGGGTGTTCGTCCTGCTCGTGGTCTCGATCCGCCGGGCGACGACCCTGGCGATGGCGATGGAGGGTCGGGCATTCGGTCGTCCCGGACGCACGTGGCGCAGGCGGTCGAGGTTCGCGGTCCGAGATGTCGTGGCGGTGCTTCTCAGCCTGGCTGTCTGCGCGGTCGCGATCGGTGCGGCTCACATGCTCGGAGTCTGGAACCCGATCGTCGGGTGAGGCGACGTAAATATGGCACGACTCAGAGCTGTTTGAGGAGGTCCTTGCCGAAGGCCCGCCATTCCTCCAAGGCTTCGGGGCTGGGCAGTTTGGACGCGGTGAGGACGAAGAGCGTCTTGTCATCGCTCTTCGTCTCGGCTGCGGCTTCGACCTTGATGCCGCCGTCGAGGTTGGCTCGCCAGAAGGAGCGCTTCGTCGTCTCCGAGGTGCGGGGATCGCCGTCGAGGGCCACCTCGTTGAGGGTGTCGCCGACGAGGGAGGCGAACTTGGCGATGAGTTCGGAACGATCGCCCGGGATGGTGCGGGAGACGGCGACGTCGAAGGTGCCGTCGGCGCGCTGGCCGGGGACGCGACGGCCGATCTCCTGCTCATAGGCGACGACGGCGCCTTGGACCCACCAGCCGTGGTTGTCGACTCTGCCGTCGAACTGGGGATAGAGAGCGTCGGCGAGTTCTTTGTGACTCGCCGACGCTCCCCCGGCCGCCTCGAGGCGTCCACGGGTGTCTGCCCATGGTTCGCCGAGGGCCTTTTCGATCGATCCGATGTTCTGCGCTTTGGTCGCCATGGCAGAAGTCTATGTGCTCGTTCGACCCGGGATGAAGGCCTGGAAGGGGTTCAGTCGATCTTGAGTTCACCCATCTCGTCCCAGCCCTCACCGTCGATCTTGCGGGAAATGATCTTCGGGGTCGAGACCAGATGAGGGCGCATGGCTTCGAGACCGGCGGCGAAGTGATCGCTGGTGACGTGTGGTTCTGCGCCCTCGTCGGTGAACGCCTCGACGAGGACGAACTCGTTCGGGTTCTCCAGGCTCTTCGACCATTCGAAGAAGAGGTTGCCGGGTTCGGCGCGGGTCGCCTCGGTGAAGGCCCGAACGGCCTCGGGGAACGTCTCGACGCTTTCGGGTTTCACGTCATATTTCACGACGATGAAGATCATGGTTATTCTCCTTCAGCTGATCAGCAGTACGGGTCGATCCCAGCTTAATTCTGCCGCAATTGCGAATCGACCGCTGTTCAGTCGAATACTTTGCTCGCTTCCACAATGATCAAGCGTTCTTCTGCCGATCCGGTGAAAGGAGTCCGGTGCCAATCGCTCCACAGATTGTCGACCCGCAATCCGACTGAGTGAAGATCACGTTGCAGTGTTTCGGCAGACCGGAAACGCAGTCGCAAAGCAGTTTCAATGGTTCGACCGGCGCCGATGAACTCATGACTAGTTGTCATCGTCACTGTTCCATCTGCGTCGGGACCCGAGACTGATTCGGACTCTCGCAACGTACCCGCCGAAGTCTCGCGAACTTCAGTCGGGCCGCCCCACGCCTTCCACGATTCGTTGCGTGGGTTTCGGGTCTCGAATACGAGACGCCCGTCTGGCTTCAACCCTTGAGCGATATCGAGCAGAGTTGTCTCCCATGCCTCGTCGATGATGTGCATGGCGACGTTTCCGCTCATGAGAATCAGATCATTAGCGTCGCGGTCAATGAGTTCGGAGGTGCCCATTCGCCATTCGACCCGGTCGCCGCCGGGCCGATTTGCCGCGTGAGAAAGCATCGCAGCCGCAGGATCGATACCGACGATTCTGCGTCCCTTCTTGGCGAGGGTGACAGTCAGAATTCCGGTTCCACAGCCGAGGTCGGTGATAAATGAAGCCGAGAGATCGTCAGCCATCGCACGAAAGTAGTCGTGGTCAGGTCCGTCGCCGTTGTCCTCGTCATAGATTCCGACGAGAAGCTCGTCGTCGTAGCCGGCATCCTCCATCCGACCGGCTCACAGCCTTTCGGCGATGAGGACGAGGAAGTCGCTGTCAGCTTCGAAGGGACGGAGTTCCCAGGTGGAGAACTTCTGGTCGACGAACAACCCCGTGGCTTTGACGTCCTCGATGAAGTCGTCGAAATCGTACCCGCGTCCGGCACCGAAGCCGGACACGAATCGACCACCGTGCTTGAGGGTCGATTTGATGTTGCCGAGGGTCTGCCGACGCGAGGCGGGATCGAGGAAGGACAGGACGTTTCCGGCGCAGAAGGCCACGTCGATCTCGGTGATTCCGGCACCGGCGAAATCGAAGTCGGCGAGGTCGCCGGTGTGCCATTCCCCGCTGGGGAAGTCCTCCTCGGCGACGGAGATGAGGAATTCGTCGAGGTCGACGCCGAAGACGGTGTGTCCTTCGTCGATGAGCTGTCCCCCGGCCCGTCCGGTTCCGCAGCCGGCGTCGAGGATGCGCGATCCCCGCGGAGCCATGGCGTTGACGAACCTGGCCTCACCGCCGATGTCGTGCCCGGCGGCCGCGAGATCGCGCCACCGCTGCGCGTAATTCGCCGAATGGTCGGGGTTGGCCCTGCGTACCTTGTTCCACTGATGGTCGAAGCTCATGCCCTCATCCTAGGCCGGAATCTCAGGCGAAGACTTCGGTGACCACCTCGGCGACCGCCCGGACGGGATCGCCGGGGTCCGGGGAAGTCAGCACGATGATCTCGCGTCCGCCCGCCTCGGCGACCGGGTGGAGGTCGACGTCGGGCCCGCCCAACGACATCATGATCGGCGTCGCCAGGGTCAGACCGAGCCCCGTTCCGGCGAGTGCCAACGCGACCGCGGTGTCCGTGACGATGTGGGTCTCCCTCGCATTGATTCCCAGCGCCGAGGTGGCCAACCGCATCGCGCGGCCGAAGAGCTCCTCGGCCGGTGGGAGGATCCAGTCGGCCTCGGCCAGATCGTCATCGCTCGGCCGGGACGTCCCCGCGGGGACGACGATGCCGAAGTCCTCCACGGCCACCGCCTCCCAGCGCAGCCCGCGCATCGGCGGCAGCGGCGCGGCCGGGTAGTTGATCCCGATGCCTAAGTCGATGACTCCGTCGATGACGGCGGCCGACATGGTCTCGACATTGATCTCCCGCGCCCGGACTTCGATATGCGGATGACGCTCGGCCAGCGCCCGCACCACCTTCGGCAGCGCCGTCGTCGATGCCGACCCGAAGACGCCGAGGGTGACGATGGCCTCGCTGCGGAAGTCCCGGCCGAGCATCGCCATCTCCGCCTGCTGCTGAGCGGCGAGGATGCTCCGGGCCCTGGGCAGCAGGGTGCGCCCGGCTTCGGCGAGGACGAGCCCGCGGCCGCGACGTCGGAACAGGTCGGAATCGACGACTCGGCGCAGCGCTGAGATGTGCTGGGACACGGCCCCGACGCTGTAGCCGAGGTGGTCGGCCGCCCGCGTCATCGACCCGAGTTCGGCCACTGCGACGAATGTGCGCAGCTGTCCGAGCGTCCATGTCATGGCAGCACTCCCTTGTCTTTAGGTTTCTTGAACACTGTGTTCACAAACTCTCCCTTGCCCTTAAGTGTGATGGCAACCACAATGAAGTCAAGACATAAACGCCGACATCGCCGTCGGCACTCTCCGTTTCCGGGGTGACCAATGACGGTCGCCCCAGCAGCAGACAGCGAGGTGAACCGTGGAATCTCCCACCGCATCGACCACCGCCCCTAACACCCACGGGGTCCCCGGCACGTCCAGAGCCCTGCCCGCCGAAGCTTCCGTGGTCATCATCGGCGCCGGCGTCATGGGAGCGGCCATCGCCTACCACCTGGCCGAACGCGGAGCCCGCGACGTCGTCATCGTCGAACGCGACACCCCCGGAGCCGGATCGACGTCGAAGGCCGCCGGAGGTGTGCGTTGCCAATTCTCCGACGAGGTCAACATCGCCCTGGCCGCCCGCGGGCTCGACGTACTGCGGAACTTCGAGACCGATTTCGGCGTCGACATCGACCTGGTCAGCAACGGCTACCTGTTCCTCCTCGACAACGATGACGACGTGCGCGCGTTCACCGACAACGTCGCCCTGCAACAGCGGATGGGCTTGGACTCGCGGATGCTCACCATCGCCGAGGTGGCCGAGCTGGCCCCGTTCGTCAACACAGAAGGGCTGATCGCCGGGGCGTTCAACCCCGGCGACGGTCACTGCACCCCCGAGGCCGTCGTCGCAGGCTTCGTCACCGCCGCCCGCGAGCGCGGGGTCACGGTGGTCAAGAACTGCGAGGTCACCGGATTCGACACCGGCGGCGGGACGGATCGCAGAGCCACCTCGGTGATCACGAATCAGGGCGCGATCAGCTGCGAACAGGTCGTCGTCGCGGCGGGAGCCTGGTCCGGCCCCATCGGGGACATGGCCGGGGTCGACCTGCCGGTCAAGCCGCTGCGGCGGGAGATCATGGTCTCCGAACCCGTCGATTTCGACACCTCGCGGATGCCCTTCACGATCGACTTCTCCACCAGCTACTACGTCCACCCCGAAGGCGCCGGGCTGCTGTTCGGCTGCCCCGATGAGGTCGATGACTGGTCCTTCAACGACAAACGCGACCCCAACTGGCTGGCCACCCTGGCCGAGCACATCGACGCCCGCACCCCGGAACTCGGCGATGTCGAAGCGAAACACGGGTGGGCGGGACTGTATGAGATGACGCCCGACCACAATGCGCTCATCGGCGAGGCCGAGGAGAGGCCGGGATTCTTCTACGCCTGCGGATTCTCCGGTCACGGCTTCCTCATGGGCCCGGCCGTCGGAGAGGTCGTCGCCGACCTCATGACCGGCCGCAGCCCCTTCGTCGATGTGACTCCCATGGACAAACGACGCTTCACCACCACCGGACTGCGTAAGGAGCTCAATGTGATCTGAGTCCTCGCACACCCGCCCTCACACCCGACCTCCCCAACAACGACGGAACACCGCCGACCGGCCAAGCGGCCGATCGACACAGCAGATGACGAAAGGACAGCAATGACCGCACTGCCCACCGATCAGACCATCACCGACCTCCTCACCTCAGGGCTGAGCGCCTGCGGAGTGGACGCATCCGTGCTTGAGGGATCGACCGCCTCGGCGAGCCTTCCGGCCCGCTCCCCCATCACGGGACAGGACCTCGGCACGATCGCCGCGGACACCGCGCAGACGGCGGCGAACAAGATCGCCGCGGCCCAGTCTGCGTTCGAGACCTGGCGGGACGTGCCCGCTCCGATCCGCGGGCAACTGGTGCAGCGGTGGGGACAGCTGCTCGGCGAGCACAAGGAGGATCTGGCGAAGATCATCACCGTCGAAGCCGGCAAGACCCCCTCCGAGGCGGCCGGTGAGGTGCAGGAGATGATCGACATCTGTGAGTTCGCACTCGGTCAGTCCCGGCAGCTGTGGGGCAAGACCATGCCCAGCGAGCGGCCGGGTCACCGGCTCATGGAGACGTGGCATCCCCTAGGCGTCGTCGGTGTCATCTCCGCGTTCAACTTCCCGGTGGCCGTGTATTCCTGGAACACAGCTCTGGCCTTGGTGGCCGGTGACGCGGTTGTGTGGAAGCCCTCGGAGAACGCCGTGCTCGCAGCCCTCGGGGCACAGTCCCTGCTGGCCAGGGCCGCCGCCGAGGTGGGGGCACCGGAGAACCTCGCGCCCGTCCTCATCGGCGGCCGGGACATCGGCGATGTCATGGTCCGGGATGACCGCGTGGCCCTGGTCTCGGCGACGGGATCGGTGCGGATGGGTCGCGAGGTCGGCCCCGTCGTGGCCGAGCGCTTCGGCAAGATCCTGCTCGAGCTCGGCGGCAACAACGCCGCCATCGTCGCCCCGAGCGCCGATGTCGACCTGGCACTGCGCGGAGTGGTCTTCGCGGCCGCCGGAACGGCCGGTCAGAGGTGCACAACACTGCGACGGCTCATCGTGCACGAGTCCATCGCCGACGAGTTCGTCGCCAAGGTCGTCGCCGCGTACAAGACGCTGAGCATCGGATCGCCGACCGATGACGGAGTGCTCGTGGGACCGCTCATCAATTCGGGTTCGTACGAGGCGATGCAGGCAGCCCTCAAGCAAGCAGAGGCAGAGGGCGGCGAGATCCTCTGCGGAGGCGGCCGGGTGCTCGCCGATGAGCGCCCGAACGCCCACTACGTCGAACCGGCAGTGGTGCGGATGCCCAGTCAGAGCGCCGTGGTCAAGGAGGAGACGTTCGCCCCGATCCTCTACGTCGTCACGTATTCGGATCTCGATGAAGCGCTCGAGATCCACAACGGGGTGCCGCAGGGTCTGTCCTCGGCGATCTTCACTGCCGAACTCGCCGAGTCCGAGAAGTTCCTCTCCCGCTCCGACTGCGGCATCGCCAACGTCAACATCGGCACCTCCGGCGCGGAGATCGGCGGTGCCTTCGGCGGTGAGAAGGAGACCGGCGGCGGACGCGAGTCGGGTTCGGATTCGTGGAAGGCCTATATGCGTCCGGCCACGAACACGATCAACTACTCCGGCGAGCTGCCGCTGGCGCAGGGCGTCGAGTTCCTCTGAGGAACCGTCGCCGACCGCCTGCCTCGTCCAAGGGCTGGCGCAGATATCACCCCGTCCACGAATGGATATCTGCTGCCAACCCTTGACCGAGCGAGTCGGGAGGGAGGCGCCGCGCGACTGTCTGCTTGCCCACAGATCCGGGTGCGGCCGCGACTTCGGCATTGCCGAGGACTAAAATCGAGTCTGGACCAGTGAACGCCGTTGAAACCCCGCACCTCATTGAAGGAGACCCCTGTGATTGAGCTGAAGACGCCCGCCGAGATCGACAAGATGGCGGTGACCGGCCGTTTCGTCGCGAAGACCTTGGCCGAGCTGACCTCGATCGCAGAACCGGGCATGGACATCATGCACCTGGAGAAGACCGCGCGGAAGCTCATTGAGGACGCCGGAGCGAAGTCCTGCTACTGGGACTACGCCCCGTCCTTCGGCTCCGGCCCCTTCCGCAATGTCGTCTGCCTGTCCGTCAATGACGGCGTCCTCCACGGCAAACCGCACAACTACGTGATGAAGGACGGCGATCTGCTCACCCTCGACTTCGCCGTGTCCATCGACGGCTGGGTCGCCGACGCCGCCCGTTCCGTCGTCGTCGGCGACGGCAGCGATGAGGACCAGCGCCTCATCGACACCACCTGGGCCGGCCTCGAAGCCGGCATCGGCGCCGCCCAGGCCGGCAACCGCCTCGGCGATATCTCTAAGGCCATCGGTGACGTCGCCGATGCCCACCGCATCCCCGTCAACCTCGACTTCGGCGGGCACGGGCTCGGCCACACGATGCATGAAGATCCGCATGTGCCCAACCGCGGCAAGGGCGGTCGCGGGCTGGTCCTCAAACCAGGACTGACCCTGGCCATCGAACCGTGGTGGTCGTTCACGTCGAAGAAGCTGTCCGTCGACAAAGACGGCTGGACCCTGCGTCTGGCCGACGGTTCGAATGGTGCCCATTCGGAGAACACAATCGCCATCACCGAGGATGGTCCCCGAGTCCTCACCACGCTCGACTGACCGAGCTGCCGCACTCTGCCGGCAGGGGCGTCCGACGAACTCATCGTCGGACGCCCTTTCTAATGTCTCGCCGCTCCTCAGATCTGCCATGTCAGCGGTCCGTGCCAGAATTGCGGTATGTCTTTCACGTGCTCGGAATGCGGCTATTCGACGGTCAAGTGGTTGGGACGCTGTCCCGAATGCCAGGCCTGGGGCACTCTTGAGGAGAAGGGTGCGAACTCGTCGAAGGTGAAGACGAAGGTCAAGAAATCCAGCGCGGCGAAGCCCATCAGCGAGATCGACTCGACGCTCGCGCAGGCACGGTCGACATTCGTCCCCGAGTTCGACCGGGTGCTCGGCGGGGGCATCGTACCCGGCGCGGTCGTCCTGCTCTCCGGAGAACCCGGTGTCGGCAAGTCGACGCTGCTGCTCGACGTCGCTGCGAAGATCGCGATGTTCGGAGTCAAGGTCCTCTATGTCACCGGTGAGGAATCCGCCGGCCAGGTGCGGCTGCGCGCCGAACGGATCAACGCCCTGGCCGACTCCCTGCTCCTCGCCGCCGAGACCGATCTGGGTTCGGTGCTGGGAATGATCGAGGCCGAACAGCCGGAGCTGCTCGTCGTCGACTCTATCCAAACTTTGGCCTCTTCCGAGGTCGAAGGCATCCCCGGCGGAGTCACCCAGGTCCGCGAAGTCGCCTCCGCCCTCATCCGAGAAGCCAAGGCCCGATCTCTGCCGACAGTGCTCGTCGGCCACATCACGAAGGACGGCACAATCGCCGGCCCTCGCCTCCTCGAGCACCTCGTCGATGTCGTGTGCACCTTCGAAGGTGAGAGGCATTCGCGGCTGCGCATGCTGCGAGCGGTGAAGAATCGCTTCGGCCCCACCGACGATGTGGGCTGCTTCGATATGGAGGAGAACGGGATCAAGAGTCTCGAGGACCCCTCGGGCCTGTTCCTCTCGCGCAGCGGGGCGAACCCGCCCGGCACCTGCCTGACCGTGACGCAGGAGGGCAAGCGTCCGCTCCTCGTCGAAGTCCAATCGCTCATCACCGAATCCGCCGGCGGCCAGTCCCGTCGGTCCGTCTCCGGAGTCGACTCCTCACGTGTGGCGATGATGCTGGCCGTGCTCAGCCAGAACGTCGCGCAGGCGAACCTCGCCAAGAGCGACGTCTTCACCGCTACGGTCGGCGGAGCGAAGCTGTCGGAACCGGCCAGCGATCTGGCGATCTGCATGTCCCTGGCTTCGGCGCTGCTCGGCAAGCCGCTGGCTCGCCACCTCGTTGCGATCGGCGAGGTCAGTCTGTCCGGAGAGATCCGCAACGTCCCCAATCTCGGCCAACGCCTCAACGAAGCCAAACGTCTGGGCATCACCCATGCCGTCGTGGCCAAGGGCGCGATGACCAATGTGGCGACGCCGGAGAAGATGAAAGTCGAGGAGTGCGAACACATCGCCGGGGCGGTCGAACTCATGCTGACGAATGGCGCCCTGCGGGAGCAGAAGTGAGAAAGTTCGGGACTTTCGCACGGTTTTGGCGCATCCTGGTGTCATGACCACGACAGTATTTCCAGCGTTCCGGACCACCGATGCGGCAGCGACGATCGAGCTGCTGGTCACGCTCGGATTCACCGAAAGACTGCTCGTACGCAATGAGCAGGATCCTGCGCTCGTCGATCATGCCGAATTCGCACTCGGAAACAACGGCGGGATCATGTTCGGCTCGGTCCGCCACGACGGATCGGCACTCGACGCGGTGGGCGGCAGCTCGATCTACGTCGTCGTCGACACCGAACGCGAAGTCGACCGGCTCTACCAGGAGATCGTCGACCTGGGGCATGCGATCGTGCGACCGGTTGCGACTCAAGACCACGGCGGCCGCGAATTCGACTTCCGCGACCACGATGGCAACTCGTGGGGAGTCGGCTCCTACCGCGGTGCCTGAGGGCTCAGTCCTGCGGTTCCTCTGACTGCGTCTCGCCGGAGTCCTTCTCTCCGGAGTCCTGCTCCGACTTCTTCTCTTCGTCGGCTTTCTTCTTCTCCTCCGCGGCCCTCTTCTCCTCCGCGGCCTTCTTCTCCTTGGCCTTTTCAGCGGCGCTCTTCTCGAGCGTGAACTCAGTCGGTTCGCTCTTCTTGTCATCGAGTTTCACGATGAGCTCATAGTCACCGGGGGCGAAGTCATCGTCTTCGCGGTTGCAGTTCTTGTCGACCTTGATCCGGTTCCACTTGAGCTTCGCGGTCTTCTCCGACTGCGGTGCGAACTCAGTGGACGCCTCTGCATTCTCGTCTTTCGAGGCCGCGCAGTACTTCGACGACCACACGACGTCGCCGTCTTTCTCGACGATGAACTCCTGCTTGTCGGTGCCGACCTCGATGAGGCAGGTGGCCGAGTGTCCGTTCTCGATGACCATGCCGAATTCGGGTTCTTTTCCGTCCTTCACGGAATTCGGATCCACCTTCGCCTTCAGCGAGACCTGGTCCTCCGGGCACTTTCCGCTCGCCGCTTTCTTATCAGGCACCGGGGCCGCTGTCGTCGATTCGGCCGGAGTCGTCTCCTCGGCAGCAACCTTATCCGAGCCATCACTGCGGCCGCCGATGGCCGTGACGATGCCGACGATTCCGAGCACCAGGAGCCCCACGACTAGGAGGCTGGCCACAGCGAGCGTGATGCGGCGTCTGCGGTACACGTGAGCAGGCAGCTTCCCGCTAGACTGGCGGGGCTGCCCGGCAGCTCTGCTCGGCTGCGAACCACGATTGGAAGGAGTCATCGCTTTGAGCCTAGGCAATTGCGAATGAGCATCCAAATGACACACCGAGCCGGTTCCGAATCCGATTCCTCCGGGCCTTCTGCCGCCTTTCCCGAGGTGACGGAGCCTGTGCTCAGACGGGTCCAGGACACGATCATCGCCTGGTTCGAAGAAGCCGCCCGCGACCTGCCGTGGAGGGCTCCGAACACGAGCGCCTGGGCGATCCTCGTCAGCGAGATCATGTCTCAGCAGACGCCTGTCGCCCGGGTCGAACCACGGTGGCGTGCCTGGATGGAGATGTGGCCGACCCCGACCGATCTCGCTGCCGCGCCGACCTCCGAGGTCCTCCACGCCTGGGATCGTTTGGGTTATCCGCGCAGGGCCCTGCGGCTGCAGGAAGCCGCCGAAGTCATCGCTGCGAACCTGAACAACCGGGTTCCCGAAACGACCGAAGAACTCGAACGATTGCCGGGCATCGGTTCCTATACCGCCGCTGCGGTCTCGTCCTTCGCCTTCGGCCGAAAGACGACCGTGCTGGACACGAATGTTCGTCGGGTTCTCATCCGTCTCTTCGCAGGAAGAGAACGTCCTACCAGTTCCCCCAGCCGGAAGGAGACTGAGTGGGCGGCCGGCCTCGTGCCCGAGGATGGACATGTTGAGTGGAACGCCGGTGTCATGGAGTTCGGAGCCCTCGTCTGCACGGCTCGCAATCCCGACTGCCCCGCCTGCCCGCTCCAGGACATCTGCACATGGAACCAGTTGGGCCGACCCGCCTCGGCGGCGAAGCCGAAGACACAGAAGTGGGCGGGCACGGATCGACAGCTGCGCGGAGCGATCATGGACGTCCTCAAAACCGCCCATGCCGCCGGGGACGACCGGGACGGCGTCAGCCTCGACGTCTTCACCACTCCGATGACTGACTTCGATCCAGCGCTTCTCGACTCATTGGCCGAGTCCACGGCCGCAGCAGTGGCCCGAGTGCGGGAACTCAGCGCCGACCGGGACAGGCTCTCTCGACTCATCTCTGATCTCGTCACCGACGGACTGGCACAGCAGATCGACGGCCGATTGGCACTGCCGAACCGCTGAAGCCCGAGCCGGCGCGCGACAATAGGAACAGCAGAGGTGGGGCGGCCGCCATCGCCCCCACCCGGCCGGTGAGAGGTGTGATCTGAGTCCGTCTCAGAGGTATTTGATCATCCGTGAGTTGCCCAGGGTGTTCGGTTTCACCCGTGCCAGATCGAGGAACTCTGCCACACCCTCATCGGTGGAGTGAAGCAGCTCGACGTAGACCTCGGGTGAGACGGGGATGCCTTTGATCGGCTCGAAGCCGAGCGATCCGAAGAACCCGGTCTCGAAGGTCAGGCAGAACACCCGGTCGACACCGATCTCACGGGCATCGGTGAGGAGCTGTCTGATGATCGCCTTGCCCACCCCCCTGCCCCGATAGTCCGGGGACGTGGCGACCGTGCGGGCCTCGGCGAGGTCAGCCCAGATGATGTGCAGGGCACCGCAACCGGCGAGGATCTCCGACCCGTCGGGCTGCGGGTCGACGACCAACCAGAACTCCTGCAGCGACTCGAAGTACGTCACCGTGTCCTTGGCGAGCAGAATCCGCTCCCCGGCCAGCGGAGCGACCAGTGCCTCGATGCCTTTGACGTCGCCGGTCCTCGCCCGTCGCAGGTACAGGCCTCCGGGCAGTTCGTGCTTGGAATGGTGGTCTTCGGAGATCCGCTCGTGGTCGAAGTCGCCTGCGTGTGAGCTCATACCCACATTCAACACCATCCCCGGCTGCGAATACGAAAGAGTCCGGGGAGCCGGCTGGCTGCCGACTCCCCGGACTCTTACGCGTTATCCGAGAAGGTGAGGAACGATCAGGCCGAGGTCTCCGAGGACCCGCTCGAACCGGACGAACTCAAACCTGCGAGTTCGCTGTCGACATCCTCAGCGGGCTTCAGGCTCTCGGTCTCGATGCCTTCGAAGGTGAACTCAGCGTCCTTTCCTTCACCCTTGACGTCGACCTTCACGGTCTGGCCACGCCCGAGCTCCTTGAACAGGATCTTCTCCGACAGGGTGTCCTCGATCTCGAGCTGGATGGTCCGACGCAGCGGTCGGGCACCCAGGACGGGATCGTAGCCGCGTTCGGCGAGCAGATCCTTCGCCTTGGCGGTGACGTCGACCTTCATGCCCTGATCGGCAAGGCGGACGTCGAGACGCTCGAGGAAGAGATCGACGATCTTGATGATCTCGACCATGCTCAGCTGCGGGAACACGATCGTGTCATCGACGCGGTTGAGGAACTCGGGACGGAAGTGCTGCTTGAGCTCTTCGTTGACCCGCTGCTTCATCCGGTCGTAGTTGGTCTTCGTGTCACCCTCGACCTGGAATCCGAGCTGGAGTCCACTCGAGATATCACGCGTACCGAGGTTGGTAGTCATGATGATGATGGTGTTCTTGAAGTCCACCTCACGGCCCTGCGAGTCGGTCAGGCGACCGTCCTCGAGGATCTGCAGCAGCGAGTTGAAGATGTCCGAGTGGGCCTTCTCCACCTCATCGAAGAGGACGACCGAGAACGGCTTGCGGCGAACCTTCTCCGTGAGCTGACCGCCCTCTTCGTAGCCGACGTATCCCGGAGGCGAACCGAACAGTCGCGAGACCGTGTGCTTCTCGGAGTACTCGGACATGTCGAGGCTGATGAGCGAGTCCTCATCGCCGAAGAGGAACTCGGACAGCGCCTTGGCCAGCTCGGTCTTGCCGACGCCGGTGGGGCCGGCGAAGATGAACGAACCGGAGGGACGCTTCGGATCCTTCAGTCCGGCACGGGTACGACGGATCGCCCGCGAGATCGCCTTGACCGCGTCGTCCTGACCGATGACGCGCTTGTGCAGCTCGTCTTCCATCCGGAGCAGACGCGAGGATTCCTCCTCGGTGAGCTTGAAGATCGGGATGCCCGTGGCAGAGGCGAGCACTTCGGCGATGAGATCGGCATCGACGACCTTCGAGGTGTCGGTGCCGGACTTGCGCCACGCCTCGGTCTGCTCTTCCTTCTCCTTCTGCAGCTTCATCTCGGAGTCACGCTCCGAGGCTGCCAGTTCGAAGTCCTGAGCATCGATGGCGGCTTCCTTGCGGTGGCGGGCCTCGAGGATCTTCTCCTCCAGGTCACGGATCTCCTGGGGAACCGACAGACGCGAGATGCGCAACTTGGCACCGGCTTCGTCGATGAGGTCGATCGCCTTGTCCGGCAGATACCGGTCGTTGATGTAGCGATCGGACATGTTCACCGCGGCTGCCAGGGCCCCGTCGGTGACGGTGACCTTGTGGTGCGCTTCGTACTTGTCCCGAAGACCCTTGAGGATCTCGATCGAATGCGCCAGCGACGGTTCGGGAACCTGGATCGGCTGGAACCGACGCTCGAGGGCTGCATCCTTCTCGATGTGCTTGCGGTACTCGTCCAGAGTGGTCGCACCGATGGTCTGCAGCTCTCCCCGAGCCAGCATGGGCTTGAGGATCGACGCGGCGTCGATCGCACCTTCGGCGGCTCCGGCACCGACGAGGGTGTGGATCTCGTCGATGAAGAGGATGATGTCGCCGCGGGTGCGGATCTCCTTGAGCACCTTCTTCAGGCGCTCTTCGAAGTCACCGCGGTAGCGGGAACCTGCGACCAGCGAACCGAGGTCGAGGGTGTAGAGCTGCTTGTCGGCGAGGATCTCGGGGACATCGCCGTTGACGATGGCCTGTGCGAGTCCTTCGACGACAGCAGTCTTGCCGACACCGGGTTCGCCGATGAGGACGGGGTTGTTCTTCGTGCGGCGCGAGAGGATCTGCATCACGCGCTGCATCTGCTCGTGCCGGCCGATGACCGGGTCGAGCTTGGCTTCGCGGGCCGCGGCGGTGAGGTTGGTGCCGAACTGGTCGAGCACGAGCGACCCCGAGGGGGTTCCCTCTTCGCGACCGCCGGCGGACACGGGTTCCTTGCCCTGGTAGCCCGACAGCAGCTTGATGACTTCCTGCCGGACGCGTCCGAGATCCGCGCCGAGCTTGACGAGCACCTGCGCGGCAACGCCTTCGCCCTCACGGATGAGGCCGAGCAGAATGTGCTCGGTGCCGATGTAGCTGTGACCCAGCTGCAGGGCTTCACGGAGGCTGAGCTCGAGGACCTTCTTCGCCCGCGGGGTGAAGGGAATGTGGCCGCTGGGCGCCTGCTGGCCCTGGCCGATGATCTCCTGGACCTGGTCACGCACCTGTTCGAGGGAGATGTCCATGCCCTCGAGAGCCTTCGCTGCCAGACCTTCACCCTCGTGGATGAGGCCGAGCAGAATGTGCTCGGTGCCGATGTAGTTGTGTTTGAGAAGTTTCGCTTCTTCCTGCGCGAGCACCACAACGCGTCGTGCTCGGTCGGTGAACCGCTCGAACATATTCATCCTCCTCGGTCTTCTGATTCTTCTGAGCCTAACCACCACGACCGCGGATCTATTGCAGGTTTCGCCATCAGCCGAAAGGGTTTGGCTGTCGGCGAAATTCTCTAGACTCGAGACCCATACAGCAACGTCAGAGAGGACGCAGACATGCCCACCGATCCCGCGATCATCCGGGACCTGGCCCGGGCCCACGGTCTCGACATCATCACCGATTCCATCGTCATCAACGAGCTCGGCCTCGACTTCCAGGTCGCCATCGCCGAGGCGGTCGACGGCGAATCGTGGGTGCTCCGGATACCTCGGCGTCCGGATGTCTCCGCCCGCGCCGCCGTCGAGGGCCGGTTCATCAAGGCCATCGCACCGCACCTGAGCGTCGCGGTCCCGGATTGGCAGGTCCACTCGGACGATCTCATCGCCTACCCGCTGCTGCCAGGCACTCCCGGGCTGACCGTCGATGACGCCGGAGTGCCGCAGTGGCATTTCGATGTCGAATCCCCCGAGTATGCCGCGTCGCTGGGATCTGTCCTCGCGGAACTTCACACCGTCGACCCGGCCGCCGTTCGGGACACAGGCATTCCGGAGTTCTCCCCCGCAGAGATCCGACAGCGCAAGCGCGATGACATCGAAACCGTCGCCGCTGAGTTCGAGGTGGCGCCGAACCTGCTCCGACGGTGGACCGCGTGGCTCGACGATGACAGCTATTGGCCGTCGTTCTCAACCGTGACTCATGGCGAAGTGTACCCGGCGCATCAGCTCATGGACGGACCCGTCAATCTGAGCATCCTCGACTGGACGACTGCTGCAATCGGCGATCCGGCCAGGGATTTCATGTTCCACCACGCCAGCGTCTCGGCCTCAGCGTTCGAGAACGCGAGCGCGCGATACGTGGAAGCCGGCGGTCGGATATGGCCCAGGTTCGCAGAGCACTGCGGCGAGCTCTACTCGACGTCGCCCGTCGAATTGGGTCTGTACGCTCTGCAGACTGGAGACTCGGAGCATATGAGCGCAGCACGAATTCAATTGAACCCGGAGAACTGAACCAACTTCAATAGCCGTCCGGTGAGCAGAAGTCGTGCCTCAGCCGCAGTGCAGGCTCCCTTGATTCGTGTGCAACTTCATCGAATCATTTGGCTGCCCATCAATCGATATGATCTTCAACTACTCTCCACCTGGCAATTGTCTGTGATGTTTCATCATTGCTGTGTTGCCGCATCGCCGGAAGAGGTCAATTGAAAATGCCGAGGCCGAGCACAAAAGCCCGAGGGGCCAGCGATTCAATTCGCTGGCCCCTCGGGACTAATCGGAGGTTATCGGCTTTCGAATGAGCCTCTTACTTCTCCGCTGCTTCGTATGCTTCGACGATCTCCAGCGGGATCCGCCCACGATCACCGAGCTGGTATCCGTTGCTCTGAGCCCATTCGCGGATCTTCGCCGTGTCCCGCTTGGGTCCCGACGAACCCGCACGGCGGCCACGACCACCGGTGTTGGCTACACGACGTGCTTTGGCGATGAATGGGGCGAACGTCTCACGGAGCTTTTCGGCATTCTCGGTTGAGAGCTCGAGTTCGTACGTTGCCTGGTCGAGGCTGAAGCGAACGGTTTCCGCCGCTTCGCTTCCGTCGAAATCATCCGTGAGAACGAGGCGCATTTCCCTTGCCATGTTCACTCTTTTCGTAATCAGAGGATTTTGTCGATGTCATCTTAACATCCGTTTCAAGATTGTCCTCGATTCCGCTAACTTCAATCTCTGAATAGTACTTATCAACCTGTGCGCGTTCATTGCGATCTGCGCGGACGATATTCCGGAATACATACCAGAACAGCAATCCCACACAGATCGACGGGAGCAGCGCTTTGAGGATATCCAACATATTCACATCAGCCCTCCTGAGCCGAATCCTCCTGCGAAGAAGCCAATGGCTTGGTGAATGGGAACAGAATTGTTTCGCGGATTCCCAATCCTGTCAGTGCCATGAGCAGACGGTCGAGCCCCATTCCCATTCCGCCGGTCGGCGGCATTCCGTGTTCCATGGCCATGAGGAAGTCTTCGTCGAGACCCATCGCCTCGTCGTCGCCGCGAGCGGCGTCCGCAGCCTGAGCTTCGAAGCGCTGCCGCTGGATGATCGGGTCGACGAGCTCGGAATAGCCGGTCGCCAGCTCGAAGCCGCGCACGTACAGGTCCCACTTCTCCACGACGCCCTTCTTCGTCCGGTGCTCACGCACCAGCGGTGAGGTGTCGACCGGGAAGTCGGTGACGAAGGTCGGAGCCCACAGCTTGTCCTGATAGAAGTGCTCCCACAGCTCTTCGACGTACTTGCCGTGTGACCTGAAGACGCCGTCTAAGTCGACGTTGTTGTCGGCGGCGATCTTGTCGAGGACGTCCAATCCGGTCTCGGGAGTCACCTCGACGCCGGATTCCTCGGACAGGGAGTCGTACATGCTCACGACCGGCCAGTCTCCGCCGAAGTCGTATTCGGTGCCGTCGTCGAGAGTCACGATGAGAGATCCGGTGGCTTCCTGGGCCGCGTTCTGGATCAGGGTCTTCGTCAGATCGGCGATCGAGTGGTAGTCGCCAAAGGACTGGTAGGCCTCGAGCATCGCGAATTCCGGGGAATGCGTGGAGTCAGCGCCCTCATTGCGGAAGTTCCGGTTGATCTCGAAGACGTTCTCGATTCCGCCGACGACCGCCCGCTTGAGGAACAGCTCCGGGGCGATGCGCAGATACATGTCGATGTCGTAGGCGTTCATATGCGTCTTGAATGGGCGCGCCGAGGCACCGCCGTGCATGGTCTGCAGCATCGGGGTCTCGATCTCGACGAAGTCCTGGTCCGCGAAGGTCTTCCGCAGCGATGACATCACTTTGGCGCGGGTGAGCATCGTCTCCCGGGCCTGCTCGCGGGTGATGAGGTCGAGGTAGCGCTGGCGGACGCGGGTGTCCTCGGCGAGTTCGGTGTGCAGGCCGGGCAGCGGGCGGATGGCCTTCGATGCCATGGTCCACGAGTCCGCGAGGACGGAGAGTTCACCGCGCTTGGACTTGATGACCTTCC
Organism: Brevibacterium sp. 'Marine'; assembly: GCF_012844365.1. Taxonomy (NCBI): domain Bacteria; kingdom Bacillati; phylum Actinomycetota; class Actinomycetes; order Micrococcales; family Brevibacteriaceae; genus Brevibacterium; species Brevibacterium sp. 'Marine'. The sequence goes on along the minus strand of NZ_CP051626.1, from coordinate 1,175,079 downwards.
CGTGCAGGAACAGGAAGTCGCCGAGGTCGACGTCGGTCTTGAAGTCATCCAGGCGCTCCTGACCGACTTCGCGCAGCGAGAGCATGCCCTGCAGTCGGGTGCCGTCGCCGGCCTGCAGGGTGACGAAGCAGAGTTTTCCGGTGGTGCGGACGAAGACGACGCGGCCGATGACGCCGACGACGTCGTCGGTCTCCTCACCGGCTTCGAGTCCGTCGTGGGCGGCGTGGACCTCGGCGAGGCTGTGCGTGCGGGGCACCGTGACCGGGTAGGCGTCGGTTCCGTCATCGAGGAGACGCTGGCGCTTGTCCTTTCGGATCCGGATCTGTTCCGGGTCGAGGTGTTCGGGTGAAAGGTCTGCGTTCTCAGGTATCTTCGAGTCGGTGTTCGCCATGCTTCAAGGCTACCGTGGACGGGCCGCACGGGGGAATTCGGCGGTCAGTCCAGAGCAGTCAGAATCTGCTGTGCCTGGGCTTCTGTGATCCGTCCCATCGCCAGGGCTTTCGCGGCTGTCGATCGCGCGAGTGCGATGTAGCTGTTGCGCACGGATGGGTTCGACCGGCTGAGGCTGAATTCGCTCAGTGCGGCCAGGTGCGCTTCGATGGTTCCGACGTCGCCGCGGCTGATCGGCCCGGTCAGTGCCTTGGGCCCATTCTGCATGGTGTTGGCGACGCTGGCGTCGACGAGGGCGTGGAGGACGGCCGAGGGATCGGCGACTCCCGCCTCGGAGAGCAGTTCCATGGCTTCGGCGAGGATCGTGATCGAATGGTTCGAGGCATGGGTGATGGCCGCGTGGTAGAGGGGACGGTCCGCTTCGGCGATGTCGATCGGTTCGGCACCGAGTTCGACGACGAGGGCCTCCCCCACCGGACGGATCGGTGCCGGCGCGGTGACCGCGATCGTCGCCTGCCGCAGCCGACTCAGGTCGACTTCGGTTCCGGTGAACGTCATGGACGGGTGCAGGGCGATGGGCAGGGCGCCGAGGCGGGTCCCGGCGTCGAGGACGTCCGTTCCGTACCGGCCCGAGCAGTGCACGAGGATCTGCCCGGCGTGGATGCGTCCGAGGTCGGCCAGGCCCGTGACCAACGGCGCGATCTCGTCATCGGGAACGGCGACGAGGACGAGTTCGGCGCGTTCGGTGATCTCGTCCGGGTCGAGGACGGGCACTGCCGGCAGCATCTCCTCGGCGCGTTCGAGGCTCGCCGCCGAGGTGGCGCTGACGCCGATGATCGCGTGCCCCGCCTGCCTCCAGGCGGCTCCGATGCTGGCCCCGACTCGGCCGCAGCCGATGATTCCGATGCCCAGCCGCGGTGCGTCGCCCTGGCTCATCTTTCGTCCTCCTCGAGGATCTGTGTCCGGTCGGTGTGGGCACTCTTCGCCGCCGCGTCGTAGGTCTGGCGGGCGATCCGAGTGCGTTCGGCATGCTCGGTGAAGAAGCGTTTGGCGGCGTCGACGTCCTGATGCTTCACGAGCGGGGTGATGGGTCCGGCGGTCGAATGCACGGCCACAGTGCCCAGGTTCAGCGCTCGCATCAGTGGGCCCTGGTAGTAGCGCAGGGACTGGACCCTGACATGGGGCACGAAGTCGACTCGTCGGTCGAGGATGCCCAGGCGCAGCACGAGCAGGGAATCGGTGAGCGCATAGGCGCGTCGTTTCCAGACGAGAGGGTCGATTATCCGTGAGGAGCGCGGCTGCGCATGGAACAGCTCCTCGGCCGCCGCTGCGTCGGGGTGTGTGGACTTCCGGTCGTACATGGCCGACCGGACGAGGCCGTCGGCGGAGATGCCTGCGGGCAGCTGCGGGTCGGGCAGGGCGAGACCCACCATGAGCAGAGCTTGGTCGATATCGCCGACGGGCAGGAGCAGATTCTCGTCGTTCTTCCCACCGTCGCTGGCGATGTTGTATTCGGCTCTCCACCAACCGGCCCAGCGCCACAGCAGCGGCTGATGCAGGCAGACGGCCTGCAGCCGGTCGAGCGGGATGACCTTGCGGGAGGTGGAGAAGAGTCCGTGTCTGACGGCCAGTCCGTCTTCGCTGATGCGGACGACGAAATTGGCATTGTCGAGGTTCTTCTTGAATGCGGTGAATGCGGCGAAGATGCCGGGCAGTCCACCGATGAGGATCGGGAGGAAGGCCTCTTCGATCCCGACGACGAGGAAGACGACGGCAATGGCGATGAGGGCGACGATCACGCCGACGGAGATCAGCGTTCCGGTGTTGAGCAGGGAGGACACGATGACACGGTGGGCGGGCACACGGATGATCTCGCCCTCCTCACCGACATCGGCCGAGAGGTTGTACGGGGCCAGCAGATCGTTGAGGCTGCCTTCCGCTTCGTGGGAGACGTCGTCGGCGAGGGCGCCCAGCCGTTTGCTCAGCCGGACTCCGATGCTGTCGGCGCTGCGTTCGGGCACGGAGAGATCGATACCCCGCTGTTCTCCGCTGGAGTCGTGGGCTGGGCCGCCGTGGTCACCGGCCGTGACGCGAGCCTGACCTGCCGCATCCGCACCGGTTTCAGCTTCACCGGCTGCTCCTGTTTCGGGCTCGGGCCCACCGTGCTCGACTGTGGTTCCGCTCGGTGCCGTGGCGGCCGCAGTGGAAGCGTTCTTCTTCGCCTTCACCGCGGCGAGAAGCTCATCGCGAAGCTCTTCGGCACGCTTCTTCGACAAATATTTCAGGGAGATGTTCGAGTCGGTGCCGCCGGCGACGTCGAAGACGAGTTCGCCCATTCCGAGCATGCGCGGCAGCAGCTTCTGCTGCAGGTCGATCGACTGGACGCGGTCCAGACGGGCCTTGCGCAGCTTCTTCGACAGCAGTCCGCGCCGATAGTAGATCGCTTCGGCGTCGACCCGATATCCCATGACTCGCCATGCCAACCAGCTGAAGAAGGCTGTGAGAACGAGGATCAGGATGATTCCGCCGACGACGGCGAGGATCACCAGCGGGTGGGCGCCCAGCCATTCGGCGAAGGTGAGGTTGACGGAGCGGCCGGAGGCCAGGTCTTCGACGGCGCTCTGGAAGAAGTTCTGCAGACCGTAGACCGCGGCGATGAAGATGCCGACGAGGACGCCGAGGCTCTCGAGAATCGGCGTCAGCGGATGGACACGGTGCCAGACCTCCGGTGCGGCCGCCTCGGCGGGAGCGTTCGGGGTGTCGGGCGAGGATTCGTCGCTCATGGTCACAGTCCGGCGAGATTGGCCTGGCCGAGTCCGGCGAGGCTGTCGCGCAGGCGATCGGCTTCGGCGCGGGGCAGTCCGGGGATCGTCGCGTCGGTGGCGGCGGAGGCGGTGTGGAGTTTGACGGTCGCCAGGCCGAACATGCGGTCGATGGGGCCGGCGTCGACGTCGACGAACTGAAGTCGGCCGTAGGGCACGACGGTGGCGCGGTGGAACATGATGCCGCGGCGGACGAGCAGGTCGTCTTCGCGTTCGGCATAGCCGATGGCACGCGCCTGCCGAAGGATGATGATCGTCGAGATGATGCCGTAGACGGCGACGGCGATCCAGGCCAGGTGCAGCCAGGGCATCTCGGAGGTGAAGATGATCGCGACGACCAGACCGGCGATGAGCAGCGGAACGAGCAGAGTCATTGAGGCGAGGACCTCTTTCAGCCCGTACTTCGGGCTCACCCGGTTGAAGGGCACATCGGCTCCGATGGAGAAGAAGCGGTCGCGGTTCATGCTGTTTCGGCTCCCGGCGGGTCTTGGGGTGGGATCTCGCAGAATCCCTCGACGATCATGCCGACGATCATGAGCACGGCGGCAGAGATCATTGCGACAAGCATACCTGCGGCCAGGTCGTTGCGGATCCCCGGGGCCGACAGGAAATAGTACCCGGCGTTGCCGAGATACCAGCCGGAGAGTCCGGCCCCGGTCAGGGCGCTGGCCTTGGCCATGATCGCCACTCTCGCCGCTTGGATCGGGTCGATCTCCTTCGTCCGGTCCCCGTCGTTCCATTTCTTGATGGGCCAGCCGAGCATGAACAGGATGGCGGAGAGGACGAGCATGCCGATGACGGCGAACCAGGGCAGGCCCGGCAGTGAGAACCCTTGGCTTTCGAGCACCACGTCGACCACGATCGCGAGCACCGTGCCGATGACGGCCCACACGGCGAGGGTGGACGAGGAGGTTCTCTGCATGCTTCCCAGTCTCTCAGATCGCGGACGGTTATCCAGAGGTGATCCGGGAGATGTCCTGGTCGTCGAGTTCGGCCAGAACCGCGCTGAGGGGGCGCCGTCCCTGAGGGGTGTCGATGAGTGTGTCTCCGACGAGCTCGGCCCAGGGGGCGAGCACGAAGGCGCGTTCATGGGCGCGTGGGTGCGGCAGCGTCAGCCGCGGGGTCCGGCGGTGCTGCTCGGCGTCCTCGCCGCCGAAGCGGATGAGGTCGATGTCGAGGGTGCGCGGTCCCCACCTGAGTTCGCGCGTGCGCCCGCAGGCGACTTCGATTCCCTGTGCCACCGACAGCAGCTCGAGTGCCGACAGCGTCGTGGTCACGAGCACTCCGAGGTTGAGGAAGTCGTCCTGGTCGACTCCGCCCCAGGGCGCGGTGCGGAAGAGTGAGGAACGGCCGGTGACGGTGATGTCCGGATGCCGGTCGAGGGCGGCCACCGCCTGGTCGAGGGTGTCCGCGGCATCGCCGAGGTTCGCCCCGAGGCTGAGATACGCTTCGGTCTCCCCCGCGTCTGCGCCGGCAGCGCGGTGGCGTTCGACGCGGATGCGCACATCATCGAAGGTCCGCTGGATCGGAGCGGATGGTTTGTGGACGACGAGTTCGACGTGTTCACACAGGCTCAGGCAGTGGTCGGCGATGCGGTCGGCCAGTGTCTCGATGAGGTCGAAGGTGTTGTTCTCGACGATTCCGGCGACGTCTTCGGCGAGTTCGCCGTAGTGGATCGTCTCGGCGAGGTCGTCGGTGGCTGCCGCGCGTTCGATCGAGGTGTGCAGGGTGACGTCGATGACGAAATCCTGGCCTTCGCGTTTCTCGAAGTCGAACACGCCGTGATTGCCGCGCACTGTCAGCCCGCGCAGTTCGATGCGGTCGGGGGTCGCCTCGGCGCCGGTCATCGTCCGTTGCCCTCCGAGTCGAGGTTCGCGGCAGGGTTCGCTGCTGCGGAGTGTTCCCGGACCGCGGCGATGACCTTGCACGCGACCGCCGAGATGGCCGGATCGTGGACGCGGACCGCCCAGGCGCCGGCCTGTGCGGAGATCGCGGAGATCGTGGCCGTGGCCTGATCCTTCGCCGCCTGTTCGGCCCGCTTCGGGTCGTCGGGGCTGAGCAGGGAGGCGATGAAGCGCTTCCGGCTGGCGGCGACGAGGAGTCGGTGGTCGAGGGCGGCGAATTCGTCGAGGGAGGCCAGCAGCTGCCAATTGTGTTCGGCGTTCTTCGAGAACCCGAGGCCGGGATCGACGATGATGTTCGCAGGTTTCACGCCGACGTCGATGGCTTCGTCGATGCGGGTGCGCAGTTCGGCGATCACCTCGGCGACGACATCGTCGTAGTGGAAGGTCGCCGAGGCCTGATCGAGGTAGCCGCGCCAGTGCATGAGCACGATGGGGGCTCCGGACTCGGCGGCGACGCTGAGCATGGTCGGATCCGACTGTCCGGCGGAGACGTCGTTGATGATATGAGCCCCGGCTGCCAGGGAATCTGCGGCGACACGGGCACGCATCGTATCAACGCTGATGACTGCTCCGGCAGCAGCGAGCTCACGCACGACCGGCACGACTCGGCGCAGCTCTTCGGCTTCGTCGACGCGGGCCGATCCCGGACGCGTCGATTCGCCTCCGACGTCGATGATGTCGGCACCGGCGGCCACGAGTTCGAGGCCGTGGGCGACGGCCCTGTCGTGGTCGAACCACAGTCCGCCGTCGGAGAAGGAGTCGGGGGTGACATTGAGGACGCCCATGATCTGCGTCGTCTTCACTGCTGAGAGATCCATCGCTGTGTGATCCGTGTTCTGGCCTCAGCGGCCGAGGATGAGACTCATCGCTTCTGCGCGGGAGGCGCTTTCGCGCAGCTGCCCACGCACGGCCGAGGTGATCGTCGAAGCTCCGGGCTTGCGGACTCCGCGCATGGTCATGCACAGGTGTTCGGCTTCGACGACGACGATGACGCCCTGCGGTTCCAGGTGGTCGACGAGCGCATCGGCGATCTGCGAGGTCAGGCGTTCCTGCACCTGGGGGCGACGAGCATAGATCTCGACGAGGCGGGCCAGCTTCGACAGACCCGTGACCTTGCCGTTCTTGCTCGGGATGTAGCCGATGTGGGCGACTCCGTGGAAGGGCACGAGGTGGTGTTCGCAGGTGGAGTACAGGTCGATGTCGCGGACGAGGACGAGTTCCTCGTGGCTGATGTCGAAGGTCACGCCGAGGACTTCGGCCGGGTCGCGGTGGAGACCGGCGAAGATCTCCTCATAGGCGCGGGCCACTCGGCCCGGGGTCTCCAGCAGCCCTTCCCGGTCGGGGTCTTCGCCGACGGCGATGAGGATCTCACGCACGGCAGCGGCGATGCGCTCCTGGTCGACCTTGTTCTCCTGCCCCGAGGGTGCGGGGCCGAGGCCGGCGGAGACCTCTTCGATATCGGCCATCAGTCGTTGTTCCCTCTGTCTTCGTTCGTCTCATTCGTCGCCGGTCCCCCGGTTCCGGGACCGCCTGTGCCGGATCCTCCGGCCGGGCCGGTCGGTCCGCCCGTCGGGCCGGTGGGGCCGTTCGGGTTCTCGGGTCCCGGCGGGTTGTGCGGGACATGGGGTCCGCTGACACCGGTGGGTCCGGCTCCGGGGATGTCGGTGGTGTCGACCTCGGCTCCGGTCGAGCCTTCACCGTCGCTGCGTTCGCTCAGCGGTGCGGGAGGTGCGATAGGACCGCGTTCGGAGACGGGTCGATCGTCGTGGGCCAGCCACACGTCGCGGGTGGCGCGTTTGACGACAGGGGCGAAGATCTCTTCGAGGGCGGCCTGGTCCAGCGTTTCGCGTTCGAGCAGCTGGTAGGCGAGGTTGTCGAGCACATCGCGGTTGTGCGTCAGCGCCCAGTAGGCGTCGGCGTGTGCGGAGTCGATGAGACCGCGGACCTCGCGATCGATCGAGGACAGGGTCGAATCCCCGTATTCGTCGCCGCCGCCGTAGCCGCGTCCGGCGAAGGGTTCGGATTGGTCGTCACCGATCTTGACCATGCCCAGCTTGTCGCTCATTCCGTACTGGGTGACCATCTTGCGGGCGATGTTCGTCGCCTTCTCGATGTCGTTGCTGGCGCCGGTGGTCGGGTCGTGGAAGACGATCTCCTCGGCCACGCGCCCGCCCATGGCATAGGCGAGCTGGTCGAGCAGCTCATTGCGAGTCGTCGAGTACTTGTCTTCGCTCGGCAGCACCATCGTGTAGCCCAGTGCCCGTCCGCGCGGGAGGATCGTGACCTTGGTGACGGGGTCGGTCTGGTTCATGGCCGCGGCGACGAGGGCGTGTCCGCCCTCGTGGTAGGCGGTGACGAGGCGTTCCTTGTCGTTCATCAGTCGGGTCCGCTTCTGCGGGCCGGCGATGACGCGGTCGATGGCCTCATCCAGAATTCGATTGTCGATGACCTTCGCGTTCTCTCGCGCGGTGAGCAGGGCCGCCTCGTTGAGGACATTGGCCAGGTCCGCACCGGAGAATCCGGGGGTCCGCTTCGCGACCTGCCCGAGGTCGACCTCGTCGGCCAGCGGCTTGTCGGCGGCATGGACCTCGAGGATGTGCTTGCGGCCCTTCATATCCGGGGCTTCGACGGGGATCTGCCGGTCGAAGCGGCCGGGACGCAGCAGCGCCGGGTCGAGGACATCGGGACGGTTGGTCGCGGCGATGAGGATGACGTTGGTCTTGACGTCGAATCCGTCCATTTCGACGAGCAGCTGATTGAGCGTCTGCTCGCGCTCATCATGCCCGCCGCCCATACCGGCACCACGCTGACGGCCGACGGCGTCGATCTCGTCGATGAAGATGATGCAGGGGGCGTTCGACTTCGCCTGCTCGAAGAGGTCACGGACCCGGGAGGCACCGACGCCGACGTACATCTCGACGAAGTCGGAACCGGAGATCGAGTAGAACGGGACTCCGGCCTCACCGGCGACGGCCTTGGCCAGCAGGGTCTTACCCGTACCGGGCTGACCGTAGAGGAGCACGCCCTTGGGGATCTTCGCTCCCACGGCCTTGAACTTCTCCGGTTCGGCGAGGAACTCCTTGATCTCTTCGAGCTCCTCGAGGGCCTCGTCGACTCCGGCGACGTCGGTGAAGGTGACGTCCGGGTTCTCCTTGTTGACCAGCTTCGCCTTCGACTTGCCGAAGTTCATCATCTTCCCGCCCGACATCTGCGAGATGAGGAACCAGAAGACGACGAAGATGATGACGAACGGGATGAGCGTGCCCAGCAGCGACATCAGCCAGCTCTGCTTGGGAACCTCGTCGGTGAAGCCCTTGTCCGGGCCGGCGGAGTCGACAGCCTTGACGACCTGCTCGCCGCGCTGTTCGACGTAGAAGAACTGGACCTTCTTGCCGAAGTCCTTGTCGCCGACTGTGAAGTCGTCCTTGAGAGTGAGGTCGACGCGCTGGTCCTTGTCGACGATCTTGGCCTGTTCGACCTTGTCGTCTCCCAGCAGCTGCAGACCCTGTTCGGTGTCGATCTGGCTGAACCCGGACTGGCTGAACAGCAGCGCACCGATCGATACGACGAGCAGTGCCAGGACGATCCAGACCAATGGGCCCTTCGTCGCCTTGTTCAGCAGGGGGCGACGTTTGTTCGACTCGGCCATAAGTCCTCTCAGGAAAAAGATGTGGGCAACCGTTTCAGGCTACCGAGGCTGCCTGGGAACATCCCCCACAGCCTAGTACTTCGCACCCTTATAGCCCGAATGCGTGCCGAATCTATTCCGTCACAGACCCCGGAGGCGGCCCGGGTTCGCCGCGGGCGTAAAAAGCGGTGCAGTCGGTTCAGCTGTAGACGTGCTGAGCCAGGGTCGCGACGAACGGCACATTGCGGTACTTCTCCGCGTAGTCGAGGCCGTAGCCGATGACGAATTCGTTGGGCACATCGAATCCGACGTACCTGACGTCGATGTCGACCTTGACGGCTTCGGGTTTGCGCAGCATGGTGCAGATCTCGACAGTGCTGGCCCCGCGGGTGCGCAGGTTCTGGACCAGCCAGGACAGGGTGAGGCCGGAGTCGATGATGTCTTCGACGATGAGGACGTGACGATCGGTGAGGTCGGTGTCGAGGTCCTTGAGGATCCGCACGACGCCGGAGGACTTGGTGCCCGACCCGTAGGAGGACACGGCCATCCAGTCCATCGTCACCGGAGAATGCAGGGCACGGGCGAGGTCGGCCATGACCATCACGGCCCCTTTGAGGACGCCGACGAGGAGGATGTCCTTGTCTTTGTAGTCTTCATCGATGGCTGCGGCCAGTTCAACGAGTCGTGCGGCTATCTGCTCTTCCGAGACGAGTACTTTTTCGATGTCATTGCCGAGATCGTTGATGTCCACGAGTGTCGATTCTCCTCAGATGCGGGTCCTGGAGATTCCATTATGGGTCACTTTGCCTCACCGGTGCCAGTGGGCCCGGATGTCGGTGCCAGTTCGTCGTCGACGGCCCCCGGACCGGCCGACAGCCAGCCGGTGATCGCCATCAGCGCGGAGATGATGACCATGAACCACAGCGGCACCTGCCAGCCTCCGCTGACGCCGAGCAGTCCGCCCACGGCCAGCGGGCACAGTGCGGCGAGCACATAGCCCGACGACTGGACGAATGCCGAGGTCGAGGCCGTGACCGAGACCTCGCGGGTGCGTGAGGTGATGAGCGCCAGTGCGGCGGGGAAGGCGAATCCGCCGTAGCCGAGCAGAGCCGCCCACAGCCACGGGACGCTGAGCGGGCTGAGCAGCAGTCCGGTATAGCCGGCGACGGCGCTGACGCCGAAGGAGACGAGGAAGGCCCGTGGGGCGATGGACCGGACGATGATCTGCGGGGCGAGGAATCCGCCGGGCAGACCGCCGAAGGTGACGATCGTGAGCATGATCCCGGCGAGGAAGGGGTCGAGTCCGGCATCGCGGTAGATCTGTGGCAGCCACCCGAACTGCAGGTAGGCGTTGGCCGATTGGAGACCGAAGAACATCGCCATGTACCGCGCCTTGGGTGAGGTGAAGACCGGTCGCCGAGGCGGCGCCTCCTCCTGCTGCCCACCGGGATCCGCGGCCTGTCCGGTCAGGACGGGCACGGACTTCAGCGTCCGCAGCACCGTCCAGGTGACGAGTGCGGAGAAGGGCACGACCATCCAGAAGCCGAGGCCGACGCGCCACCCGCCGAACTGTTCGGCCAGGGGCGCGGTCAGCAGCGAAGGCAGCATCGATCCGAGGCCGAGCGAGACGGTGAACGTCGTCGCTCCCAGGGTGGGCCGGTGCGGGAAGCGGGACTTGACGTAGACGGGCAGGATGACATTGCCGATCGACATTCCGGCCAGGGCGAGGACCGTGAGCAGAGCGAAAGCCACCCATTCGGTGACGATCGCGCGCAGACCGACGCCTGCGACGATGAGAGCCGCACTCATGGCCAGAGCGGAGAACAGACCGAGTCGTTTGAGCAGGGGCACGGCGATGATGCCGCAGACGGCGAACACGAGTCCCGGCAGAGCCGTGAGCAGACCGGTCTGCCATTCGGCCAGGGAGAATCCGTCGGTGACCTCGGAGAGCACGGGGCCCAGCGAGGAGGCGGCCGGCCGCAGTGAGGCGGCGATGAGGACGAGGCAGGCCAGGGCCAGACCGTCGAGGCCGCGGGAGCGTCGGAAGCCCTGCTGGGGCGAAGTCGTCATGGCCTCATCCTTTCAGACAGCTGTTGTCGCCGGACACGCGGGCCGCGGTCCCACGGAGGCGCGCTATCGGACACAATCTCCGATGGTATACCGTTTGACGGTCGTAGGCTGGGCACATGATCCTTGTGAAGAATGTGCGCCTCTTCCCGCGCACCCCCGATGCTCCCGCCGTCGATGTCGAGATCACCGAGGGACGATTCTCTCGCCTCTCCCCCGCCGAGGATGCCGCCCCCGGTCCCACCCCGACCGGTACGGGGACGACGCCGACCGGGGTCGAGGTCATCGACGGTGCCGGGCGGATCCTGCTGCCGAGCCTCGGCGATGTCCATGCCCATCTGGATTCGAATCGGATGGGCCAGACGTTCCGTCCGCACACCGCCGACGGCACTCTGCACGGGTACATCATGAACGATCGGGAGAACTGGCGAGGCGGCGAGCGCAGCGTCGCCGATCAGGCCGCATTTGCGATTGCGAAGATCATCGCTTCCGGAGGCACGCGCATCCGCTCACACGCACAGGTCGATGCCGACTGCGGTCTCGAGCGCTTCCACGGGGTCAGGGCCGCGCTCGAGGCTCATGCCGATGTCCTCGACTTCCAGGTCGTCGCGTTCCCGCAGGCCGGAATCGTGCACGAGCAGGGCGTCGAAGAGCTGCTCGATGCGGCTCTGGCCGACGGCGCGGACCTCGTCGGAGGACTCGATCCGCTGCTCTACGACCGGGATCCGGTCTCCCACCTCGATGTCGTCTTCGGCCTGGCTGAGAAGCACGGCAAGGGCATCGACATCCACCTCCACGAAGCGGGCACCGCGGGACTCTTCTCGCTCGAGGAGATCGCCGCGCGGACACGAGCCGCGGGCATGGCCGGGCAGGTCACGGTCTCCCATGCGTTCGCACTGAATACGAACCCGGAACCCGAGGTCGCCCGGGCCCTTGATGTCCTCGCCGAGGCGGGAGTGGCCCTGACGACGGTTGCCCCGGCCAAGGGTGCGCTGCCGCAGGCGCTCATCCGTGCCCGACGCATGGCTCTGGGGCTCGGTGAGGACGGTCAGCGGGACTATTGGAGCCCCTATGGTGACGGCGACCTGCTGCGCCGGACCTGGCAGCTGGCGTTCACGAATGGGTTCCGTGCAGACGCAGATATCGAAGGCTGTCTCGATATCGCCTCCCGCGGAGGAGCTCAGGTCATGGCCGGCGCCCGCCCCGACGGTTCGGCGCTGGTCGACGATTCCCGGTTCGGTCTGGCCGTGGGCGCTCCCGCCGACTTCGTGCTCGTCGAGGCCGACACGGTCACCTCGGCGATCATGGACTGCCCACGGGACAGGGACGTGTTCAAGGCGGGTCGGCTCATCGCCTCCGGCGGCGAATTGGCAGGCGGGCCGCGGCTGAGCTGAGCCTCAGCGGGCCTTCGCTGCGAGCTGGAACACGGCCTGCCCGCCTCCGACGACGACTTCCGTGTCCCCGGGCAGGGACAGTCGACCGCGCCTGCGGTCGCGGATGAGGGCGCAGAGCTCGGCGACCCGCACCGCTCCGAGGTTCTGTCCGGGCACGCCGAGTGAGATCACCCAGTCGCGCACGACGCGGCTGAGCACGGCATCGTCGAGTGCGGTGAAGACCTCCACCGGCACCGAGGCGGCTCCGCGGACCTGCTGCCCTGCCGCCTCGGCGTGGGCATCGACGAAATCGGCGTCGGCTCGGCAGAGGTCGGCGGTGCGGGCGAGGTTCGCGGTGACCGGTTGACCGAGTTCGGCTTCGAGTCCGGCCAACAGCTGCCGGGCCCGGACTCGGGTGAACGCGGTGTCGGCGTTCATCGGATCGTTCCAGATCTCGATGCCCTGGGCCTGACAGGACGCTTCGGTCTGGTCTCTGTCGAGGCCGAGCAGGGGCCGCATGAGGCGACCGGCCAGCGGGCTCATTCCAGCCAGGGACCGGGTGCCCGATCCGCGCATGAGGCCGAGCAGTACGGTCTCGGCTTGGTCGCTGCGGGTGTGGGCGGTGAGGATCCAGTCGGCTCCGGCTGCGGCCCGAGCGGTTTCGAGGGCGGCATAGCGGGCGGTGCGCGCCGCAGCTTCGAGGCCTTCGTCGCCGGCGTCGATGCTCACACTCATCACCTCGGCGGGCACGCCCCAGGATTCGGCGGTGGCGGCGACCCGGTCGGCCACCTCGGCGGTGACGGTCTGCAGACCGTGATCGACGGTCAGCGCACGGGCACGGATCTCACCGCGCCGATGGAGGAACGCGGCCGCGTGCAGCAGAGCCATCGAATCCGCTCCCCCGGACACCGCGACGATGAGGCCCGGTGCGGACGCTCCTGCGTCCGCGAGTGCGGCACGAACGGCAGTGCGGATGGCAGCACTCGCCGGGTCGAGGGTCGGCCGTCTCGGCGAGGCTGCGTCGCGCGGACCCTCAGCCGTGGACACGGTCGAGCCAGAGCTGCGGATCGTGGATCTCTGCCGTGCGGGGAAGGTTCGCGGGTTCGGCATAGATGCGGGAGAAGCCCTTCTGTCCGACCTCGCGGCGGACGGCCCGGACGAACTTCGCCCCGTCGCGATATTGGGCGAGTTTGAGATCCATTCCGAGCAGATTGGTGAGGAAGCCTCCTTGGGCGGCATCGCGGCGGGCCTCGAACTTGCGGCGCAGCCGGCGCACGCTCGGGATCACTCCCGCGCCCACTTCGTCCATGACGACATCGGCGTGGCCTTCGAGCAGGGACAGGATCGCAGTGGCCTCGTCGAGTGCAGTGCGCATGTTCTCGTCACGGATGAGGTCGATGATGCTGGCCTCGCCCTTGACGATGCGCCCGAGGGTGGCGAAGAGGTCGACGATCCCGCCGACTCCCGGCATCGTCAGTCGGGTCGACACGGCCCCGGAGAGCAGGGTGCGCATATGGTCGCGCAGCCAGGGCGCGGTCGCGAACTGCACTTGATGGGTGGCTTCGTGGAGGGCCACCCACATGCGGAAGTCACGCGGATCGACGTCCATGGCCTTCTCGGCGATGAGCACGGCGGGGGCGACGAACATCAGCCGTCCCGTTTCCACGGCGAAGGGGTCGAACTGGCCGAGCACGCGGGTCGACAGGAGCGAGAGCACCCCGGCGACCTCGACGGCACCGGCCATCGCGGTGGCGGGGCTGACCGGGGCGGGCAGGGCCGCCTCGTCGAGCATTCCGTTGACGGACTGCGCGTTGGCTTTGACCCAGCTGACCTGGTCGAGGACGAGCACGGAACCGGCGGCGAGCCGCCCGCGCACAGCATCGGCGTGCTCCGGCGGCAGCAGAAACGAGTCGAGCACGAGGTCCTGAGCTGTCAGCGCATTGTCCTTCATCCCCTCGACGAGTGTCTCGAGCACACCCGGTTCGGGGACCTTCGCCGCGGAGACGAGCTCACGGGCGGTGCGGGCGGCGAATCCCTCGTCGATGATCATCGGCAGCCGCAGTTCGCGAGGGCTGTGACGATTTCGTCCACGGTCTTTCTGGCTTCCAAGATCTCGTCCTTATCCACGTCGTCGATCTGGATGGAGAATACGAGGTAACGTCCCTCCGCGTCGAGGACCCCCCCGGCCAGGGAGGTCACGGTCGACAGCGTTCCGGTCTTCGCATGCACCACCCCGGAGGCGTTCCTCTCGTCGAGGAATCGGTCATGCAGGGTGCCGGTGAGTCCGCCGACGGGAAAGTAGCTGACGAGCCCGGCCAGAGAGTCATCGGCGACGACCGAGGCCTGCAGGACGGTCGTGAGATCGTGTGGGGCGATCCGATTGTCATAGGACAGCCCCGAGGTGTCGACGAGGTGGGTGCGTCCGAGATCGACGGATTCGCCGAGGGCCTCCAGGACCGCCTTCGGACCGTTCTCGAGGCTGCCGTCCCTGCCTTGGGCGATGGCGACCTCGTTTCCGAGCACCTCGGCGACGACGTTGTCGCTGTGCACGAGCGCGTATTCGACGATCTCGGAGATCGTCGCCGACTCCACCCGGGCGAGTTCCTTCGGGTTCTCGGACGGCGTCTCGGTTTCGGACTCGTCGGCCTCCGCGGTGACGGTGATCCCGGTCTTCTTCAGCTCTTCTTCGAAGATCGAGAACGCGTCCTTGGCGGGGTGCTCGCTGCGGCCGCGCCATTCGGCGTTCGTCGATCCGATGTAGGCGGTGTCGACCATGATCGGCTGGATCGGGGTGATCACGCCCTTGGCGATATCGGACCGGGACCACCCGGAGTCGAAGTCCTCGCCGACGTAGCGGCTCGTGTCCAGGTTGAGGGCCACCTCGGTGATGTTCTGGTCTTTGAGGGCGGCCGCGGTGTCCTCGGCCAGGGTCCGCAGTCCCCCGTGCCCGTTGACCGAACCGGGATCGGAATCTCCGGCCGACAGGAGCACATCGCCTCCGGCGGTCAGCGTCAGGGTGTGCGTGTCCGCATCGAAGTCCGTCGTCGTCGCCAAACGCTTCTCCCCGCCGATCGCGGACAGCGCGGCGGCCGCGGTGAGCACCTTCGTCACGGAGGCGGGAGTGCGCGGCTTCGTCTCGTCCTTCGCGTAGAGGACGTCATCGCTGATCCCGTCGCGGACCTCGAGGCCGAAGCCCTTGACCTTCGAGTCCTTGAGCACTGCGTCGATCGTCTTCGGGATCTGCGTGGGAACGGGAGCGGAATCGTCGACCGCCGAGGCGGGGGCGGGCACCTGCCCGGCGTGAGCCTGCGGGGTGGGCACGGTCTGGACCTCGACCTGGGGGTCGGTGGTGAGCACACCGGGCAGACCGGGCACGAGGTCATAGGCGTCGACGGCGGCGTAGGCGCCGAGCACGAGAACGACGGCGCCGGCGGCGATCGCACCGCCCCTCTTCCGCCGCGATTTCCTGCGTTCGCGGCGCGGGGAGCCGGAGTCCGACGGGTTCTGCGGCGCATCGGTGTCGTTCAAACGCAGGCTCTCATTCCTCGACGACCGTGGGGTGGCCGCCGTCGGTGGGCGGTGACGGGGACTTGTACCATCTATTCTAGTGATGCACCCCTAACGTGAAGGAGCACTATGGAACTGCTGGCCACAATCGAGATCCCTCAGGGGTCCCGCAACAAGTACGAAGTCGATCATGAGACCGGTCGGGTCAAGCTCGATCGCTACCTCTACACCTCGATGCAGTACCCCGCCGACTACGGCTATATCGAGGACACCCTCGGCAACGACGGCGACCCTCTCGATGTGCTCGTGCTGCTGCCGGAGCCGCTGTTCCCCGGCGTGCTCGTCGACATCCGCCCGATCGGCATGTTCCAGATGGAAGACGAGGCCGGCGGCGACGACAAGGTTCTCGCTGTTCCCGCCGGAGATCCCCGTTGGGACTCCTACACCGACATCTCGGATGTGGACCAGTTCATGCTCGACTCGATCGAGCACTTCTTCAGCCGGTACAAGGACCTCGAGCCCGGCAAGTTCGTCAAGGGGTCGAGCTGGGCGGGCCGCGAAGCCGCCGAGGCCGAGATCAACGCCTCCATCGAACGGTTCAAGGCCGAGGGCCACTGAGCTCTCCCCTCACTCCCTGTGCTGGTCGCTCAGCACTTGTTCCGAACCGCCCGGATGATGACATCCGGGCGGTTTCGCATGTCCTCCGCCGCTGCCCGAGCGTGACGATCATCACGATTTCTTAGGTGACCCTAAGGGGCAGTGTGAGCCAGGTTATGCGATTGTCGAGTCATGAAACTCGATCATGTGTCATACGCCAGTGAACCTGACGGCTATCGTGCGACCGCCGAGCGGATCTCGGAGAAGCTCGGTGTGGTTCCCTACGACGGCGGTGTGCATCCTCGATTCGGCACCAGAAACCTCATCTTCCCCCTCGCGAACGGCCATTACCTCGAAGTCGTGGAAGCCTTGGAGCATCCGGCCGCTCTCTCGACGCCCTTCGGTCAGGCGGTCCGGGCTCGTTCCGAGCTCGGCGGCGGCTGGATGGGCTGGTGCGTCTCGGTCGACGATCTCACCGCAGTCGAATCCCGCCTCGAACGCAAGGCCGTCGACGGCAATCGCACGCCGGAGTCCGGTTTGGAACTCAAGTGGCTGCAGATCGGTGTCAAGGGGCTCATCGCCGATCCCCAGCTGCCGTTCTTCATCAAGTGGTCCGCCGACTCTTCGCAGCACCCGTCGACGTACAAGACGAATGCGGGAGTCGACATCGACACCCTGCAGATCGCCGGGGACCGCGACCGTCTGCGCGACTGGCTGGGCACTCAGGATGCCAAGCCGATCTCGGAGATCAACATCGACTGGTCCGCGCCCCACGGGACGCCGGGCATCATGTCGGTGAGCTTCAGCACGGAGAACGGCCCCGTCACCATCTGAGACCCTGCGGGGTCGCTGGTGAACCGGTGGGGCTCTGTGCCACAGCACAACAGAGTTCAGGACGATCTGTGCGGAGTTTCCCTTGAGAAACCCGCACAGATCGTCCTGAACTCGTTTTGAACGCAGCCGCTGACTATCGGCTGCGGCGCTCACTTGTCGCGGCCGTGGCCCTTGCCGTTTCCGCGGCCGTTGCCCTTGCCTCCGCCGTTGCCCTGGCCCTTGATGACCTGAACGACTGTCGGGCGCGGCATCGCAGCCACTCCCTTCTTCACGTCGGTGGAGTCGACGTAGTCGGGGAACTGCGAATGCTGATCCGAATAGGATCCGTCCTCGCCGGGGTGCTGGACGGCGACGAAGGCGGACCGGTATTCGTCGTGGATGAGCGGCCCGCAGACCTCGGCCTCACGCGGCACCGACAGGAACTGTTCGACTCGGCCGCGCTGCTTGCCCTCAATAGTCACTTTGAAGAGGCCATCACAGTAGCCGATGCCGTCGGGAGCGCCGTCGGTGGAGATCCACAGATTGCCCGCCGAGTCGAAGGCGACGTTGTCAGGGCAGGAGATCGGTGAGACCTGATCGGCGGGGAATCCCGAGAAGTATGTGGCATCGCCCTGTTTCGGGTCTCCGCAGACGAGCAGCAGGGTCCAGTCGAAGTCCGTCCCGGTGTGGTCGCCTGTCCGTTCGGTGATCTCGACGATATGGCCGTCGCGGTTCTCCGTGCGCGGGTTGGCCTCGTCGACTCCGGCCTTGCCGGAGGTTCCGCGGTCGGAGTTGTTCGTGCAGGCGACGTAGATCCGCCCGTTGACCGGGTTGGGTTCGACGTCCTCGCAGCGGTCCATCTTCGTCGGTCCGACCTTGTCCGCGGCCAGACGAGTGTTGACGAGGACTTCGTCGACGGAGAAGCCGGACACCTGCGACTTGCCGTCCTTGACCAGCGGAAGCCACTGTCCGCTGCCATCGAATTCGCCGTCGGAGGGCACGTCGCCGCTGCCGTCGATCTCGGACTTCGGGGAGTTGCCGGTGAACTTCGCGACATAGAGGTCGCCGTCGGTCAGCAGCGTCTTGTTGTGTTCGCGATCGCCTTCGATGAAGGTGTCCTTCGACACGAACTTGTAGAGGTAGTCGAACTTCTCGTCGTCACCCATATAGGCGACGGCATGACCGGAGTCGGAGATCGTGACGTTGGCGCCCTCGTGCTTGAACCGCCCCATACTCGTGTGCTTGACGGGAGTCGATTCCGGATCCCACGGGTCAACCTCGACGATCCAGCCGAAGCGGTTCGCCTCATTGGCGTAGCCGGGCTTGTTCGTGTCGAAGCGGTCGACATCGTTCTCCCAGCCGTTGGCCGAATCCTCGCTGTCGAGTCCATAGCGTTTGTCGGCCGCCGAGGTGCCCTGGGCCTTGAAGTAGGAGTTGAAGTTCTCTTCGCCGGAGACGACCGTTCCCCATGGGGTGAGTCCGCCCGAGCAGTTGCCCAGCGTGCCCTGGGTCCTGTCGCCCTGCGGGTAGTCCTTCGTCCGCAGCAGGTCGGAGCCGGCGGCGGGGCCGGTGAACTCGTATTCGGTGTCGATGAGGAAGCGACGGTTCTTCTTCCCGTTGACGTCGACCGACCACGGGGAGTTCTTGTGGCGGCGTTCGAGCTCGACGACGGTCAGACCGTGGGCCTGCCGGCTGATGGCGCGCTTGTCAGCGGCGGCCATCGACTCCGGGTACATGATCTCGTCGTTCGTGTACTCCTGGTTGGCGAAGAGCAGTGCCCGGTTCTCGTCGGACTCGTCGACCTGGATGGACAGGAAGTCGTTGTTGTAGCCGAATTGGCGACGCTGCGCTTCGGGGCTCTGGTTCTCCGGATCGAATTTCGGGGAGTCGGGGAACAGCGGGTCGCCCCAACGGACGATCGGATGCCAGGAGTAGCCCTGCGGAACGATGAACTCATCGACTTCGTGATGGACGGGGTCGATGGCGGAGAACTTCAGGGTGCCGTGTCCGGCCGCCGCGGCGCTGCCGGCGGTCGGGCTGGGTGCGGTGGTCACGGCGAGCGCCAGGGCTCCCGCGGCAGAGGCACCGAGGACGGCGCGGCGGCTGAGCTTGGCGTCGACGATGTCACGGAAGTAGCCGTTCGACGAGGTGTTGCAGGTGGCCTTGAGGCACGCGTTGTCGCATTTGAGGGCGCAGGTGACGGCGCTGCGCTTGCCGCGTACGTGGTCGGCCATCGGTAGGAATGTTCTCATTGCTTCTCTCCTCGCATCATGGTTCCGGCTCCCTCCGACAGCCCGACTGCTCGGTCCGACACCGGAGGGTTCACCCGGTCGAGATTGTCACCGGCACCTGACCCGAGTTCAACCCAAGTGTGAACACCGGGTGAACCCTGCCGCACTCAGCCGATGTCGACGAGGGCGAGCACTCCCGGGGCGAGGAATCCGACGGCGTCGATGATGACGTGCGCCCACACCAGCGGCATGAGTCTGCCCTTGCGCAGGAAGTACCAGCCGAAGATGATGCCCATGGCGACGTTGCCGATGAATGGGCCGATGCCCTGGTAGAGGTGGTAGCTGGCCCGGAAGAGCGCCAGGGAGATGATGATCGGCCACGGTCCGTACCCCAGCTGCCGCAGTCGCAGCGCCCCGAAGCCGAAGATGAGCACCTCTTCGAGGATTCCGTTCTTCGCGGCCGAGAGCAGCAGCACCGGGATCGTCCACCAATGATCGCCGAGGTTGGACGGCTGGATCTCGGCCGTGATCCCCAATGCCCTGCCGCCCGCGTACACCCCGAGGGTGCCGATGCCGATCACGAGGAAGATGAGGGCACCGTGGCCGAGGTCGCGCAGTCGGTGCCCGTCGACTCCGAGCCGGATGGGCAGCGGCCGGGCCGGTCGGTCTCGACTGAGCAGGTAGAGCCCGAGGGCGACCGGCACCAGGGCGAAGCCGATGTCCAGAAGCTGATAGATCAGGTCGAATCCGGGTCGGGGCGAGATCGAGGTGTTGAGTTTCGCCTGGGCGTCGCTGATCGGTCCGCGCGTGGCGATGTCTGCCAGGCGCACGATCGCGTAGACGGACGCCTGCCCCAGGGACAGCGTCGCGATGAGGCCGAGCTCGAACCACAGGCGCTTTCTCTCCTGCGGTTCGAGCTCGGTCGTCATGGACTCAACTCTAGCGGGGACGGCTCAGTGTTTGGGTTCACCATGCCCGTCGTCGCGGCGCGGGTGCTGGCTGCGCAGGGTGAAGTCCGTTCCCGGCGCATCGCCTCGCTCCCCGTCGGCGTCCCCGCCGTCACTGACAGCGGGTTCGTCGCCGTGTCCGTCGTCGAGGCGGTCGGACCCCGTCGTCTCCTCCGGCACCGAGGCGGCCCTGGCCGAATCCGCGGACGTCGAGTCCACAGTCGGTGCGGGCGCCTCGGTGGGAGCCTCCCCTTCTGTCCGTGTCCGGGTGTCACCGGAACCGGCGGCAGCGCCCGCACCGACAGGCACCGTGGCGGTCTCGCGCTGCCGCGCCCGGGCCTCGGCGGCGTCGAGGACCTCACCTCGGGCCATGTTCTTCACGTACTTCTTCTCGGCCCGGCGTTCCTTGACTCCTTCGAGCAGCAGGTAGAGCACGGGCACGAGGATGAGCGTGAGCAGGGTCGAGCTGACCAGACCGCCGATGACGACGATCGCCAGCGGCTTCGAGATGAACACTCCCCCGCCGGTGAGACCGAGGGCCATCGGCAGCAGAGCGAAGATCGTGGCGGCCGCGGTCATGAGGATCGGACGGTAACGCAGCCGGGCGCCGTGGACGATGGCTGTGCGCAGATCGACCCCGCGGATGCGGAAGTGGTTGATGAGGTCGATGAGCACGATCGCGTTCGTGACCACGATGCCGATGAGCATGAGCAGACCGATCATCGACGTCAGCCCCAGCGGAGTGTCGGTGATGAGCGAGAGCGCAACCGAACCGGTGGCCGCGAACGGAATCGAGACCAGCAGGATCAGCGGCTGCAGCAGTGACTTGAACGTGGCGACCATGATGACGAAGACGATGAGGATCGCCGCGAGCATCGCCAGTCCCAGCTGCGAGAACGCTTCGTTCTGCTCCTGGGTGGCGCCTCCGGTGTCGACGGCGACCGTATCGGGCAGGTCCACCTCGTCGAGGGCGGACTGCACTTCGGTCGACACGGCTCCGAGGTCATCGCCTTCGGGCGTCACGGACACGGTGGTCGAACGCTGCGAATCCGTGTGACGGATCGTCGGTGCGGTCTTGACTTCCTTGACCTCGGCGACGTCATCGAGTTCGATGAAGCGCGGCTCCGAGGTCACGGGAGCGCCCGCGTTCGGGTCGCCGCCTGCCGTACCGGTGCCACCGGCCGCTCCGGCACCGCCAGTCGCACCACCAGCGCCACCCGTGCCACCAGCGCCTCCGGCCGCGCCGGCGTCACCTGAACCGCCGGTTCCTCCGGCTGCTCCTCCGGCACCTCCTGCCGCGCCTGCTCCGCCGGCAGGCGTCGCTTCTTCCGGCTTGCCCGGGATCTTGAGTTTGCGCAGCTTCTCCACAGTGTCGGCATTGCGGTCGAAGAGCAGCACCGAATGCGAGACATCGTCGATGACGACCTCACCGATCTGCTGACCATGCATGGCACGCTGCACATACTGGCCGATGGACGCCTCGGTGAGGTTCTCCTCGGCTGCCTTCTCATGATCGACCTTGACCTCGATCACGGGCTGGACCGCAGCGATATCACTGGTCACCGACTGTGCCGAAGACACCCCTTCGAGCTTGTCGCTGACCGTCTTCGTCGCGTCCTCGAGTTCCTGTGGATCGGTGGCCGTGAGCGTGACGTCGATCGTCTGCGAACCCGGAGTCGAGCTCTGACTTGCCACCTCGACGTCGCCGGCGCCCTCGAGATCGTCGAACTGCTTCTGCAGCTCCGCGGAGATCGACTGCGCCGAGACTCCGGACTTCGTGTTGACGATATAGGTGCCTGTCAGGGACGAATCGTCGGTGAAGCCGAATGACGTGCCGCCCAGCGACAGCTGGTAGTTGTCGACATCGGATTCGTCGGCGAGGATGTCCTCGACCTTCTTCGCCTGCTCCGATGCCTCGTCGAGGTCGGTGCCCGGGTCGAAGGTCTGCGAGATCTGCAGGGAATCCTGTCCGGTGTCGCCGAAGAGTTCGGTCTTCAGCTGCGGGATCATCGCTCCGGTGCCGGCGAGCACGAGCACGGCGATGAGGATCATGACGATCGGGTGCTTCGTCGAGAACGAGATCGCCGGCATATAGGTCTTCTGCAGACGCGTCACCGGCGAGTGCATTCCGGCGAGTTCGTCGACTGCCACCGTGCCGTCTTCGGTTTCGCCGTAGCGTGGACCGCCCGCGGCCACTCCGGTCGGTTGGGAATGCGTGGCGGCGTCGGCATGGGCCGGAACATCCGCAGGAGACGGACTGTCGGCACTGTCGCGGGCCCCGGTGTCCTCGGCTGCGGCACCGGCGGCGACGAGGTCGCGCTTCTTGTCGGCCTTCTTCGCCTTCTTCTTCTCCGCCCGCCACTGCGAGAGCATCGACTTGCGGCTGCGGCGGATCTCCTTCTTCTCCGCACGGGTGAGTTTGACCTTCGCTTCACGCTGACGCAGGAACCAGTAGGCGAGGACGGGCACGATCGTCAGGGCCACGAACAGGGAGGAGAGCAGGGCGATGGTCGCGGTCAGGGCGAAGGGCCGGAACATCTCGCCGGTCTGCCCGGTCACGAACGCCAGCGGCAGGAACACAGCCACCGTGGTCAGCGTCGATGCGGTGATGGCCCCGGCCACCTCGGAGACGGCGGCGAGGATGTTCGAGAATTTGTCACCACCGGAGGCGTGGCGCCTGCGGATCGCTTCGATGACTACGATGGAGTCGTCGACGACGCGGCCCACGGAGATCGTCAGCGCACCGAGGGTGAGCATGTTGAGGGTCTCCCCACCCATCCACAGGCCGATCATGGCGATGAGGAGGGACAGCGGAATGGAGATGGCGGTGATGATCGTCGCCCGCACCGACAGCAGGAAGACGAGGATGACGAGAACCGCGAAGATCAGGCCCAGCCCACCCTCGTTGAGGAGGTCGTGGATGGACTGTTCGATGAAGGGTGCCTGGTCGAACGCGGAGACGAATTCCGTGTTCTCCCCCATCATCTTCTCGAGTTCGGGCAGCTTGTCGGCCACCGCATGGGAGACGTCGACGGTGTTCGCGTCGGATTCCTTCATCACCGACACGGACAGCGAGGGTTCGCCGTTCGTGCGCGAGATCGACTCGACGGGTTCGTCGACGAGCTTGACGTCGGCGACGTCGGAGATCTGGATCGGTCCGTCCGTGCCGGAGATGACGAGGTCTTTGATCGCATCGATCGAGCGGATGCGGGTGCCGACCTCGACCGGGGCCGTGCCGTCAGCGCCCTTGAGCTCACCCGCCGAGGTGGGCACGCCGTTGGACTGGAGGATGCCGGCCACCTCGTCGAGGTTCGCCCCTTCGTCCTCGAGGTCGTCGCGTCGGATGCTGATCTCGACCTGTTTGGTCTTCGCTCCGGCGATCTGGACCTGGGAGACGCCGTCGACCTTCTTCAGCTCCGGCTCGACGACGTCTTCGAGATTCGCTGCCAGCTGGTCCTCATCGGCGTCCGAGGTCACGGACAGGGCGAGGACAGGAATATCGTCGGTGCCCATCATCATGACGTTCGGTTCGACCCCGTCGGGCAGGGTCGGCTGCACCTGGGAGACGGCGCGCTGCAGGGCACGGACGACGTCATCGGAGTCGTCGCCGTACTTCGTGCTCACGGTGATCTGCGCACTGCCCGCCGAGGATGTCGAGGTCATGTCCTCGACCTCGGGCAGTGCGGTCAGCGCCCCTTCGAGAGGGTCGGTGACTTCGGATTCGACGGCCTCGGGGGTGGCTCCCTCGTACGAGGCGGTGACCGTGGCCTGGGGATTGTCGAGGGATGGGAAGAGCTCTTGCTTGAGGGCACCGGCTCCGATGACGCCGAAGATGACGGCGACGACGGAGATGAGCGCGATGAGCGCCCGGTTCTTCAGGCTCAGCCGGGTCAGGAAACTCACAGAGGGGACTTTCTTTGTCGTAGGCAGAGGGGCGACGACGCAGAACGCCGACTCAATCAACCATCCTAGTGAGTGTCGCCTGAACCGCCCATGAGGAAAACCTGACTTCTCGGAATCAGGAGCCGGGCACGATGCGTCTCATTCTCCAGCTCGGTGAAACTGCAGCAGCTTGGTCCCTGCACCGAGCTGGTGCAGTTTCACCAAGCTGCAGCGCATGTGCGGGTGCGTTTGAGCGCGTCACTGAGCCGGAGTGGCTGTGCGGGGGCGGGTCTCACGCCCGAAGAACCACAGGCCCGCGGCGATGACGCCGAGGACGCCGGTGAGCAGGAACGCCCACGAGTAGTCGAAGTGGTCGACGACGGCTCCGGCGATGATCGGGCCGAGGATGGCTCCGCCGTCGAGGGCCATCTGGTAGCGGGCGAGCACTCGGCCGCCCTTGCGGTCGCGGCCGATGACATCGGCGACCGTGGCCTGCTGCGCGGGGTTGGCCAGGCCGGAGCCGACACCGGCGATGATGGAGAACGCGAAGAACAACCAGATCGAGTCGATGAAGGCCAGCGCCGCGGTGGTCACGCCGAGGACGAACAGACCCCATTGGATGAACGGTTTGCGCCCGACAGTGTCGGCGAAGCGTCCGACCACTGTCACCGCCGAGGCGTTGCCGATGGCGAACATCGTCAGGGCCAGTCCGGCCACGGCGGTATCGGCTTTGAGGGCTTGGATGGCGAAGAGCGGGTAGATGGCCACACGGATGCCCATCGCCGACCAGCCTTGGACGAAGGCGGAGATGAGCGCCGAACGGTAGGCCGAATCCTTCCACGCTTCCCGGAAGGACATGACTTCCTGTTGTTCTTTGTCCTTCTCCGCCTCCAGCCGGGCACGCCCGGATTTCGTCGAGGAGCCGAAGGATGCGGTGGAGGCGAGGAAGATGCGGACGACGATCGCGGCGATGAGCAGACCGACGGCGTAGATGACGAACGGGATCCGCATCCCCCATCCGGCCATCGCACCGCCGAGGACGGGTCCGGCGATATTGCCGACGAGGAATGCGGTGGCATAGGTCGACGATGCCTTCGCGCGGGCGTCGATCGGGGCGAGACGGACGATGAGCGCCATCGCGGAGACGCTGAACATCGTCGACCCGATGCCGCCGAGTCCGCGGAAGATCAGCAGCTGCCAGTAGTTCTGGGCGAATGCGACGGCCGCGGTGGAGGCGGCGACGATGAGGAGGCCGGTGATGTAGATGCGGCGTTCGCCGAAGGCATCGACGAGGCGGCCCGACGAGGGCGAGAACACGAACCGGAAGAACGCGAAGGAGGAGACGACGATGGTTGCGGCGGTGACCCCGAAGTCGAAGCTCGCCGCGAACTGCGGCAGGACGGGGGCGATGATTCCGTAGCCCAGGGCCACGATGAAGGCCGCGGCCACGAGGACATAGATCTCCTTGGGCAGGCGGCGCGTGTCCGGAGTCTCGGTGTCGGGAGTGCTCACAGGGTATCGAGGAACTGTTCGGGTTTCGGCAGAGGGCGGGAGCTCGTGGTCAGGCGCTGTCGGTAGCGTTCGGGGACGGCTCCGATGTAGAACCAGCCCATGAGCAGTTCGTGATCGTTCAGGCGATGGAGGCGGCGGACCGGTTCGGTGTTCGTCAGGGTGCCCGAGCGCCACATGACTCCCCAGCCGGCTTGCCACAGGGCGAGTTCGAGCAGGTGGCCCGCACCGGCGGCGGTGGCGTGCTGCTCCCATTCGGGAACCTTGTCGTGTGTGACCGGTGAGGAGACGAGGGCGAGCAGGAGCTCTGCCCGCAGCGGCTTCGTATTGGTCTCACCCGGCTTGCGGACGACGCCGGCGGCTTCGTCGAGGGCGTCGCCGAGGCGGTGCCGGTCATCTCCGCGGATGATGAGGAAACGCCAGGGACGCAGGGCCTTGTGGTCGGCGACCGAGGAGATCGATCGGATGATCTCGAGCAGGTCGGAGTCGTTCGGGGTCTCCGAGTCGACCTTCGAGATCGACCGTCTGGTGCTCAGGGCGTGCAGGACCGGATCGGCGACGATGTCGATCGATGACGGCACCGAGTAGTCGGGTCCGCGGCGGATGGACGTCACGGCTGCGGTTCGGTCACTCGCCGAGGCTGCGGCATCCTCGGCGAGGTCAGCGTAGTTCTCACTCTGCGCTGAGCGGGCGGTCTGCGCGTCCTGCGCGGCGAGGTTCTTCGACCAGGGGCCGGTGTTGCCGTCGAGGAAGTGGGCACGGACCCGGTCTTTGGTCACCTCGCAGGCGTCGCCCGCGTCTGTGGATCGTTTGCGGTCCTTGTGTTTGGACTTCTTGCACTTGTCCTTCTTGTGGCTACCCATCAGCTCACCCATTCGGCGAAGGCGGTGCGGGCCTTACTGAGTTTCGGGTCGATGATGACACGGCAGTATCCGTTGTCCGGGTTCGCGGTGTAGAAGTCCTGGTGGACCGCCTCGGCGGGATAGAAGGTGCCCAGCGGTTCGAGGGTGGTCACGATCGGATCGTCGAAGAGGCTCTGCGCGGATTCGATGGCCGCCGCGAAGTGCTGCTTCTCGGTCTCGTCGCGGTAGAACATGGCCGACCGGTACTGGGTGCCGACGTCGTAGCCCTGGCGGTTGAGGCTCGTGGGGTCATGGCCGGTGAAGAACAGTCCGAGGATGACCTCATCGGGGACGATGTCGGCGTCGAAGGTCACCTGCAGGGCTTCGGCGTGGCCGGTCATCCCGGAGCAGACCTCACGGTAGCCGGGATTGTCGGTGTGTCCGCCGGTGTAGCCGGAGATCACTTCTCTCACGCCGGTGGTCCGCTGATAGACGGCATCGAGGCACCAGAAGCAGCCGGCGCCGAGGGTGAGGGTACGAAGATCGGTCATGCAACGTATAACGATGACGCGCGCAGGTTATTCCCGGCAGGTCCCGCCTCACATCACCGGGCCGGACGGCAGAGAGAAGCCGAGCTCGGCGGCTGCCTTCTGCGTCGAGGGCTGATGCCAGAACTTCGCGACCGATTCGTTCGTCGACAAGGACCGCATCTCGGCTTTGTCCAGGAAGAGGATCCCGGACAGATGGTCGGTCTCGTGGGCGACGATGCGCGCCGACCAGCCGGAGACCTCCTCGGCGATGGGGTTGCCCTGCAGGTCGACGCCCGTCAACGCGATCTCACGGGGGCGGGCGACGACGGCCTGATAGCCGGGGATCGACAGGCATCCCTCAAAGAAGGCGACATCGTCGGCCCCGGCGCGTTCGTAGCCCGCATTGAGGACCACCCGCAGCGGCATCGGCTCCCGTTGCCGGACCCTCGCGACCTCGGGATCGCGGGCACCGGGGTCTTCGGCCACGAACATCGACAGGCCGATGCCCACCTGTGGCCCGGCGAGGCCGACCCCCGGGGCGGCGAGCATGGTCGCCCGCATCACCTCGGCGAGCTGCTCGAGCTCAGCATCGTCGACCTGCCCGTCGAAGGGGCGGGTGTCGGTGCGCAGGATCGGGTCCCCGGCCTCGACGATGGGCGCGGTCCCGCCCCCCGCCTCGGCGGCGGTGAGGACGGCGCGGATCTGGTCGGCGATCAGTGCATCGGCGGCGTTCACGAGGCGGTGTCTCTTCAGTTCGCGCGGGCGACGATGAGTTCGGCGTGCTTGAGCAGCGGGGCGTCGATCATCTTGCCCTCGAAGGAGAACGCGCCCTTCTCCGTCTTCGCCAGGTCGAGCACGGACTGCGCCCAGGTCAGCTGTTCGTCGCTGGGGCGGAAGGCGTCGCGGACGACGGGCACGTGGTTGGGGTGGATGGAGACCTTGCCGGAGAACCCCGACTGCACGGCATCCTCGGCCTCGGCTGCCAGACCTTCGAGGTTCGGGATGTCCGCCCAGATCGAGTCGAGTGCGAACTTGCGGTGGGCCCGAGCGGCGAGCAGGGTCTGGCTGCGCACATGCGTGGCCACGTCCCGGTAGCCGCCGTCGTCGTTGCGGGAGGAGCCTCCGCCGAGGTCGGCGATGAGATCCTCCGAACCCCACATCAGTGCGTAGACGTTGGGGGCGGCGGCGATCTCGGCGACGTTGACGGCCCCGAGGGCGGTTTCGATGAGCGTGATGACCTGGAATCCGGACAGGATCGACACATCGGAGGCACGCTCTGCCTTCGGCAGCATCACAGCCGTGTACTCGGTGCGCGCAAGCATCTTCAGATCCTCGCCGAGGTGGCCCGAATCGTGGGAGTTCACCCGCACGACCGTGCGGGTCGGGTCGAGCGGGAAGTCGACGATGGACTCCCGTGCGGCGGCTTTGTCGGCCTCGTTGACGGCGTCTTCGAGGTCGAGGATGACGATATCCGAGCGTTCGGCCGCTTTCGTGTACCGGTCGGGACGATCGCCGGGAACGAAGAGCCAGGCGGGTTTGAACTCGAGTGACATATGGGGGCTCACTTTCCGGTGTCGGTCTGATCGGCGGACTCGGTCGCGGACGTCGTGGTTGCCGACTCGTGGCTGGAGTCGAACATCATCGCCTGGCGCACAGCCTTCGCGACGAGCTTGCCGTCCTGGTTGTAGCCGCGGTGTTCGAAGGTGACGATTCCCTGACCGGGACGGGACTTCGAATTGCGTTTGTCGAGGATCGTCGTCTCCGCGTAGAGGGTGTCGCCGTGAAACATCGGGGAGGGGAAGCTGACCTCGGAGAAGCCGAGGTTTCCGACCGTCGTGCCCTGAGTCAGCTGGGACACGGACAGACCGATGAGGGTCGCCAGGGTGAACATCGAGTTGACGAGGCGCTCACCGAAGGGTTCGGTGGCCGACCAGGCGGCGTCGAGGTGCAGAGCCTGAGTATTCATAGTCACGGCCGTGAACCACGTGTTGTCCGCCTCGGTGATGGTGCGGCCCGGTGCGTGCCTATAGGTGGCGCCGACTTCCATCTCGTCCAGCCACAGACCTCGTTGTGCAATGACCTTGTCACTCATGTAACGCTCCTCACTCGTCGTGATTTGAGTTTATCGCCATTCACCGGACCCCTGCGACCCGGGGGTCGGTACGGAGAAGCCTCCGAGGCGGCTCATCCGGCATGGAGTCCGGGTGAGCCACGTCGGTGCGGTCAGCGTAAGCTGCTGACCTCGGTATCGAGTTCGTTGAAGGCCGAGGACCAGCCGTCGTACGCGCTCTCATCCGTCCCCGAGTCATTGGGCAGGCCGGTCAGCGAAAACGTCATGCGGGTGCGATCGGCGGCCAACTCCTCGAGTTCGACGCTCACTCGCGGGGCGTCGTCGACCTCGCCGGGACTCCCCCAAGTGAAGTCGAGGCGGACGGGATCGTCGATGTGAAGGTACTTCCCGGCGGTCGGGAACTCCTGTCCCGTGTCGGGAATGCGCATCGTATAGGTGTAGTCGCCGCCGACCCGCAGGTCGACGGCGACGGATTCGCGTGGGGTGACCAGAGTTTCGGGGTGGAACCAGCGGGCCATGACGTCCGGGTTCGTCCAGGCTTCCCAGACGCGGGCCCGCGGTGCGGCGAATTCGCGGACGATGGTGAAGCCGGGTTCTCCCGCCTGTGCGCTGTTCGGATCCGTCACCGAGGTGTCCGTTTTTGCTGTGGTGTCGGTGCCGCTTGTGGTGTCAGTGTTCTCGGCGTTCATCGCTGTTCTCCTCCTTGAGTCGTGCATGAAGTCTGCGTCGCGCGTGATGTCTGCGCTGTTCGGTTCGTCGTTGACGTTGATGGTCGGTCCACATATCGGTCTGCGGCGGACGGATCGGTCGTTGAAGGGTCGGTGGGCACCTCCTCGGCGAGGATGCGATCGAGATTGTCGAAGCGCTGCTGCCAGTCGTCGTGCGCCGCCTGCAGCCAGCCGGCCGCCTCGGTGAGGGAATCGGGGTTGAGTGCGACGATGCGCTGCTGCGCGGATTTCGATCGGGTGATCAGCCCCGCCGTCTCGAGCACCTTGAGGTGCTGGGAGACTGCCGAACGGCTGATCGGCAGCGGCTCTGCGAGCTCACCCGCGGTCCTGTCTCCACCGCGCAGCCGATCGATGATCGCCCGACGCGTCGGATCGGCAAGCGCCGAGAAGACGAGATCCATACTCATTTAAGTATCCCCTTAATTAAGTATTTACTACAATACACTCTTCGGCCGCCCCGTCAAGGGAGCCCTTGGACGATCCGCGACAGGGGTACGGCACCACCGGATGGGACCTCTCAGGACACTTGCGCCCAACCCGACTAGGCTGGAAGGAGCCGCTCCGGCCCACCCCGAGCTCGAGGAGAGACATGGATCGCGATTCGATCGACTGCTGGCTGACCGACATGGACGGCGTCCTGGTCAAGGAGAACAATCCGCTGCCGGGAGCCGCAGAGCTGCTCGCCCAGTGGCGCCAGGCCGACATCCCCTACCTGGTGCTGACGAACAACTCCATCTACACCGCTCGCGACCTCTCCGCCCGGCTGCGCTCGAACGGGCTCGACGTTCCCGAAACGAACATCTGGACCTCGGCGATGGCCACCGCGGACTTCCTGTCCAATCAGGTCGAGCACGGCACGGCCTATGTCGTCGGCGAGGCGGGGCTGACCACGGCGATCCACGAGGCCGGGTTCGTCATGACCGAACACGACCCGGACTTCGTCGTCGTCGGCGAGACCCACTCCTACTCGTTCGAAGCGATCACGAAGGCGATCCGCCTCATCGATGCCGGCTCCCGGTTCATCGTCACCAATCCGGACGCCACCGGCCCCTCCCCCGAGGGTGTTCTGCCGGCCACCGGCGCCATCGCCGCCCTCATCACAAAAGCGACCAACCGCGAACCATACGTCGTGGGCAAACCGAACCCGATGATGTTCCGCTCGGCCCTGAACAGGATCGGCGCCCATTCGATGAGCACCGCGATGATCGGCGACCGCATGGACACCGACATCATCGCCGGAATGGAAGCGGGCATGCACACGGTCCTCGTGCTCTCGGGAATCTCCACCGCCGAGGATGTCCGCCGCTTCCCGTTCCGACCCAACGAGATCGTCGACGGCGTCCACGAGCTGCTCGACGTGCCGCTGGAGAGCCGCGGCGAGCTCGGCCCCGATCCCACCGGCTCCGCCTGAGACACATACTCCTTCGCCGACACACCCCAGGCACCGAGAAACGGGGACAGGCACCCCAGGCGCCGAGAAACGGGCTGAGTGTCGAGAAACGCATGTGCGCACCCGCTTCTCGACGCTCAGCCCGTTTTTCGATGGAACCAGCCCCCACACAACTTAACGTTTAATAGCCTTTGCTTGCATTTGCGCATCTTTGGAGTCATCCTTGATAGATGCTCCAAGTGCTGACGACGAAGCAGCTCCGTGGACTCGGCATGTCCCGCAGACAGCTGGCCGAAGCGAAGCGATGCTGCCTGCGCCTCGTCAGGAAAGGTCACTACGTGATCCGCAAGTCGTGTGATGCTGACCATCACGGACCCATCCGCGGTCTATCCACGGATCGCGACACTTCGTTCCCAAAAACCTTCGGAGATCTGCGGGACGAAGCCGAGGAGCTGCGGGTCCAGATCGCATGCCGCCTCGATGAGCTTCTGCCTGGGGATGTGTTCTCCCATGTTTCGGCTGCGCTCATCCACCGTCTTGACCCAGCCGTTCTCGAATCGCCGAAAGTCGAGATCTCCAGGGACTCCCCTACCCGCAATTACGATGGTGTGTTCATCTACTCGCGCAGACTTCCACCGGAACAGGTCTCATCCGCGTTCGCCTATCCGGTCACTGCTCTGCCCAGGACTCTGGCTGACATTGCCCTTGACCGTTCGCTCGAGGTTTCCGTCCCGCTCATCTCTCAAGCACTCCGCTCGGGAGAGGTGGGCCGGGCAGACATCACCGATCTGCTGGCGAAAGGGCAACGCGGACGCCGAAGAGCCCTCTTGGCCGTTGATCTCTCGAGCGCCGAATATGAATCTCCAGCCGAGGCGGTCTGTGCGGTCAAGTTCCATCGCTTCGGAATCACCGGAATGGTCCCGCAGGTCGACACCTTCACAGAGTCGGGAAGGTTCATCGGACGCAATGACTTTCGGCACAAGTTCGCTGCTGTCGCAGTGGAAGTCCACGGTCTCGGCAAGTTCTATCTCAACCCTCACGGCCCCGATGAGGCGGCCAAATTGAGTCATCAGCGCAATATGGATCTTCTCAATGCCGGTTTCAAGGTCTTCAACCTGAGCTTCGGCGACCTCTTCAGGCCTCGCATCTTCGCTGCGATCAAGCGGGCCATCGAGACGACTGATCAGCGAAAAACGGGCTGAGTGTCGAAACACGGGTGTGCGCGCCCGTTTCTCGACACTCAGCCCGTTTCTCGGCGAAGCAACCTGTCCCCAGCACGGCTACTGCAGCGATGATGTCAGGCGCATGACGGATTCCATGTACCGACGAGGCCATGGGCGCTTCTCCCATTCCTCCAGGGTGAGTTCGCGGCTGACGTCCTGATAGTCGGCGACGACGTCGACGATGTCGTCGACCAGGTCGCCGCCCGTGGTCAGCAGGCTGATCTCGTAGTTGAGGCCGAAGGAGCGCATGTCCATGTTCGACGAGCCCATCACGGCGTAGGTGTCATCGACGATGAAGCACTTCGTGTGCAGCACGGCGGGTTTCGGGTACAGGAAGATCCGCACACCTGCTTCGAGCAGCGACCGGTAGTAGGACGACTGTGCCCGGTCGACCATGTACTGGTCCGCCTGCTCGCTGACGTAGAGTTCGACGTCGACCCCACGCCTGGCCGCGGTCTCGACTGCGGCCAGCAGCGATTCGTCGGGCACGAAGTAGGGGCTGACGATGGCCAGACGCGTCTGCGCCAGGTACATCATCGAGGTGAAGACCTTGAGGTTCGGCGAGGTCGTGAATCCGGGCCCGGAGGGGACCAGCTGCATCGCGCTCGTCGCGCCGCCGACCGGCGGCTCATTGCCGTCGCGGTCGTAGGGGCGGATGCCCAGCGCCTGCCCCGATTCGGAGTACCAGTCGGTGGAGAACGCCGCTTCGATTCCGGCGACGATGGGCCCGGAGAGTTCGACCATGATGTCGTGCCAGGTCCGGCCGATCTGAGAGTTCTTCCTGTTGAGGTAGCTCGAATCGATCATGTTCTGCGACCCCATCATCGCCCGCTTGCCGTCGATGACGAGCAGCTTGCGGTGGTTGCGCAGGTCGATGCGCCGGGCCTTGCCGCGCCACGGAATGAACGGCAGCATCAGGTGCCATTCGATTCCGGCGGCGTCCAGTCGCTTGCCGAGCCGGTGGAACCCCGGATACTTCCTCGACCCGATATGGTCGAAGAGGACACGCACCTCGACCCCGCGCGCCGACGCCCGCTCGAGCGCCCGGAAGAAGACATCGGTCGTCGAATCCCACGCCATGATGTAGATCTCGACGTGGACGTAGTCGGCGGCGTCGTCGACGAGTTCGGCCATCCGCGCAATCGACGCTTCGTAGTCCGAGATCACCCCGTGGCTGTCGCCGGTCACCATCGGCAGTGCGGTCAGCGCCCGCCCCAGTTGGGCGACGGAGACGAATTCGGGCTCGGCGACAAGAGACGGCGGCACGTCCGGCAGGTCGTCGGCACCTTCGTGCATGAGTTCGTTCGCTTCGGCCTGGATCCGCGCCCGGCGCTGATTGATATACGGGCTGCCGAGCAGCAGGAATGCGGGAATGCCGACGATCGGCACGAACAGGATGAGCAGCAACCACGCCGATGACGATGACGGGCGACGGTTCTCCGGCACCACACCGACCGCGATGATCTTCACGATGTATTCGATGACGATCCACGTCGTCGTCGCCACCGATGCCACCATGCTGAGATCCATCTGCTCCCACTTCCCTTTCGGTCGCCGTCTCACCTCACGGTGATATCGGATAAGAATATCGCCCGCCGAGGCGGCCCCGCACGTCCGTAGACAGGTGCGGTGCCGCCTCGGCGGGCGATGATGGTGCGCAAGCTCGGTCGGGTGACCGACGGGAGGTCGGCACCCGCACCCGAGTCAGGCGATGAACTGAGCTCAGAGTCCGAGTTCGCGGGCGATGAGCATGAGCTGGACCTCGGTGGTGCCTTCGCCGACTTCGAGGATCTTCGAGTCGCGGTAGTGACGGGCGACGAGGTATTCGTTCATGAAGCCGTAGCCGCCGTGGATCTGCGTGGCGTCGCGCGCATTGTCCATGGCTGCTTCGCCGGCGATCATCTTCGCAATGGCCGCTTCCTTCTTGAACGGGAGTCCGGCGAGCATCCGCGAAGCCGCGAGGTAGTAAGCCGACCGGGCGGCGACGACGCGGGCTTCCATGCGGGCGATCTTGAAGGAGATGCCCTGGAAGTCGGCGATCGGCTTGCCGAAGGCCTGGCGTTCCTTCGCGTACTTCACGGATTCGTCGACGCAGCCCTGCGCGGCGCCGACGGACAGGGCGCCCACGGCGATGCGGCCCTCGTCGAGGATGCGCAGAAAGTTCGCGTAGCCGCGTCCGCGTTCGCCGAGCAGGTTCTCTTCGGGCACCTGCACATTGTCGAAGGTCAGCGGGTGCGTGTCCGAGGAGTTCCAGCCGACCTTGTCATAGGCCGGTTCGGCGGTGAAGCCGGGGGTGCCGGTGGGGATCATGATCGTCGAGATCTCCGGGACTTCGCGACCCGAACCAGAGGTTCGGGTTCCGGTCACGGCGGTGGCGGTGACCAGGCGGGTGATGTCGGTGCCGGAGTTCGTGATGAAGCACTTGCTGCCGTTGATCGTCCAGGTGCCGCCCTCCAGAGTGGCCTTGGTCCGGGTGCCGCCGGCATCGGATCCGGCCTCGGGTTCGGTCAGGCCGAAGGCGGCCAGGCCGGAGGCGTCGGTGAGCTTCGGCAGCCATTCCTTCTTCTGCTCTTCGGTGCCGAAGCGGTAGATCGGCATCGCTCCGAGCGAGACCCCGGCCTCGAGCGTGATGGCCAGGGACTGGTTGACCCGGCCGAGTTCTTCGATGGCCAGGCACAGGGCGAAGTAGTCGCCGCCCATTCCGCCGTACTCTTCGTCGAAGGGCAGACCGAACAGGCCCATCTCGCCCATCTTCGCAACGAGGTCGTAGGGGAACTCGTGCTTGGCGTCGAGTTCGGCTGAGACGGGTGCGACCTCTTCGTCGGCGAATTTCGCGACACCTTGGCGCAGGTCTTCGTATTCTTCGGGCAGCATGCCCGGAACAAAGGTTTCCATTGTTTCCTCCCCGCTTGTGGCGTGGTTGTGGTGTGAGTGGCTGGTGACTATTCGGCGGCTTCTGCGACGGCCTCGGCTGCGGCTTCGTCGACGACGGTGGCGAGCACCTCGTCGAGGGCGACCTGGGCGCCTTCGACGGCGGTGACGGTGACGATTCCGGCTGCGGGTGCGGTGAGCACGTGTTCCATCTTCATCGCTTCGACGACGACGATCGGGGCTCCCTGTTCCACTGCGTCTCCGGTCTCGACCTTGATATCGACGACGGAGCCGGGCATCGGTGCGAGCACCTCGGCGCCTTCGAGTCCCGGCGTCAGCGACGAATCTGCCAATGGCCGGGTGAAGACGTGGATCCCGGTGTCGGTGCTCACCCAGATGCTGCGGTCGCGGGCATCGGAGAAGATCCGGGCGGTGTGCTGGATCCCGTCGAGGGTGACGTGCCACAGTCCGTCGTCATCGACATCGACGGCTCCCGCACGAGCCTCGACTTCGGCCGCCTGTCCTCCGGTGGCCAGGGTGACCGTGGGGCGGAAGTCCGGGCGTGAGGTGCGCCAGGCACCGGGTCCGGCCCACGCCGAGGCGGTCGACCGATTTGCGGTCAGCTCGGCGGCTGTGACCGGTCCGGTCAGAGTCGTTCCGGCCGCTCCCCCGGTGACCGTGACAGCGGCGGCCGCCAGCTGCGCGTGGGTCTCACCGGCGGTGTGCGCCAGCTGATCCTCGCAGAGGTTGTCGATGAGTGAGGTGTCGAGGTCACCCGCGACCACCTCGGGCCGGCTCATGAGAGTGCGCAGGAAGTCGATGTTCGTCACGATTCCCGGAACCGCCGAGGCGGCGAGCGCGGAATCGAGGCGGGCGATGGCTTGGGCACGGTCATCGGCGCGGACGATGAGCTTGGCGATCATCGGGTCGTAGTCCGAGGCGATGGTCTGCCCGGCCTCGAGCCCGGCGTCGACGCGGATGCCCTCCCTCTCCGGGAAGACGACGTCGAGGGCGCGACCGCCGGTGGGCAGGAATCCGCGCGAGGGATCCTCGGCGTAGATTCTCGCTTCGATCGAGTGCCCGGTCATCGTGATGTCGTCCTGGGTCAGCGGCAGCGGTGCACCGGTGCCCACGAGCAGCTGGAGTTCGACGAGGTCGACCCCGGTGACCTCCTCGGTGACGGGGTGTTCGACCTGCAGGCGGGTGTTCATCTCCATGAAGAAGAACTCGTCGGGGCGGTCGGCGCCGACGATGAATTCGACGGTGCCGGCGCCGACGTAGCCGACGGATTTCGCGGTCTCGCAGGCGGCCTGGCCGATTCGGGCGCGGGTCTCTTCGTCCAGCAGCGCCGAGGGCGCTTCCTCGATGACCTTCTGATGGCGGCGCTGCAGGGAGCATTCGCGTTCACCGAGGTGGATGACGTTGCCGTGAGAGTCGGCCATGATCTGGACCTCGATATGGCGCGGAGTGGCGACGAGACGTTCGAGGAAAAGGGTGTCGTCGCCGAAGGAGCTCGCGGCTTCGCGGCGGGCAGTCTGCAGTGCCTCGGCGAGCTTGCCGGCTTCGAAGACCGCGTGCATGCCTTTTCCTCCGCCCCCGGCTGAGGGCTTGATGAGCACGGGGAAGGCGATGTCCGACGAGGCGGCGATGAGGGACTCGTCGCTCATGGCGGCGTCCTTCGTGCCGGGCACGAGCGGCACGCCACGGGAGGACACGGCCTGCTTCGCGGTGATCTTGTCGCCCATCGTCCGGATCGCGTCGGCCCCGGGGCCGAGGAAGACGATTCCGGCGTCGGCGCAGGCGGCGGAGAATTCGGCGTTCTCCGACAGGAAGCCGTAGCCGGGGTGGATGGCTTCGGCTCCCGTGGCCTGCGCGGCGGCGATGACCTTGTCGATGCGCAGGTAGGACTCGGAGGCGGCCGCCGGGCCCAGGTGGACCGCGGTGTCGGCGGCCTTGACGTGGGCCGCATGGGCGTCGGCGTCGGAGTAGACGGCGACGGTGCGGATGCCGAGGCGGCGGCAGGTGCGGATGACGCGCAGGGCGATCTCGCCGCGGTTGGCGATGAGGACGGTTGTGAACATTTTCGTCATGGTGGGGCTCACATTCTGAAGACGCCGTAGCCGCTGGCATTCAGCGGGCGTTCCATCGGTCCGAAGCGGGCGAGTTCGAGGGCCAGTGCCAGTACCTGGCGGGTGTCACCGGGTTCGATGATTCCGTCATCCCACAGACGTGCCGTGGAGTAGTACGGGTTGCCCTGGGCTTCGTACTGGTCGCGGATGGGCTGTTTGAAGGTGTCTTCGGCCTCTGCGCTCCACTCTTCGCCGCGAGCCTCGAGCTGGTCACGTCTGACGGTGGAGAGCACGCTGGCGGCCTGTTCGCCGCCCATCACGGAGATGCGGGCATTGGGCCACATCCACAGGAAGCGCGGGGAGTACGCGCGGCCGCACATCGAGTAGTTGCCGGCGCCGAAGGAGCCGCCGATGACGACGGTGAACTTCGGGACGCGGGCGGTGGCGACGGCGTTGACCATCTTCGCGCCGTGTTTGGCGATGCCGCCGGCTTCGTAGTCGCGGCCGACCATGAATCCGGAGATGTTCTGCAGGAACACCAGGGGCACGCTGCGCTGGTCGCAGAGTTCGATGAAGTGGGCGCCCTTCTGCGCTGATTCGCCGAAGAGGATGCCGTTGTTGGCGACGATCCCGACCGGATGTCCGTCGAGGTGAGCGAATCCGGTGACGAGGCTCGTGCCGTATTCGGCTTTGAACTCGTGGAACTCGGATCCGTCGACGAGGCGGGCGATGACCTCGCGGACGTCGTACGGGGTACGTGAGTCCACGGGCACGACGGAGGTCAGCTCCTCCGGCGAGTGTGCCGGCAGGCGGGATTCGATGACGTCCCAGTTCGGGGTGCTCTTCGGCCCGAGAGTGGAGACGATGTCGCGCATGATCTCCAGCGCATGGGGATCATTGGCGGCGAGGTGGTCGGTGACGCCGGAGACCCGAGAGTGCAGTGCGCCGCCGCCGAGTTCTTCGGCGGTGACTTCCTCACCTGTGGCGGCCTTGACCAGGGGTGGGCCGCCGAGGAAGATCGTGCCCTGTTCGGAGACGATGATCGACTCGTCGGCCATGGCCGGGACGTAGGCGCCGCCGGCAGTGCAGGAACCCATGACGGCGGCCAGCTGCGGGATGCCGGCAGCGGAGAGTGTGGCCTGGTTGAAGAAGATGCGACCGAAGTGCTCACGGTCGGGGAAGACATCGTCCTGGTTCGGCAGGTTCGCGCCACCGGAGTCGACGAGGTAGATGCACGGAAGGTTGTTCTCTTTGGCGACTTCCTGAGCCCGGAGGTGCTTCTTCACGGTAACCGGGTAGTAGGTGCCGCCCTTGACGGTGGCGTCATTGGCCACGATCACGCATTCGCGTCCGGCGACTCGGCCGATGCCGGTGATGATTCCGGCTCCCGGGCTGGCGTCGTCGTACATGCCGTTGGCGGCCAGCGGGGAGAGTTCGAGAAAGGGGGTGCCGGGGTCGAGGAGATGCTCGACGCGCTCACGCGGCAGCAGCTTGCCACGATCGATATGACGCTGCCTGGACTTCTCGGAACCGCCGCGGGCCGTGGCCGCAATGCGCTCCCGGAGTTCAGCGATGAGTTCGGCGTGGGCCTCGGAGTTGACCTGCCCCGTCGCCGGACTGACCGCAGTTCCCACTGCTCTCATTCCATCCTCATTTCAGTTAATGATTCTTAACTGACTGCTATGATACTGCTCACAGGCAGAACTGACAACGCATGAGTTCGACCGCACCGACGTCTTCCGCGACGGCGGGCATGAGGCTCAGGGAAGGAGGCCGAATGTCGATCTCAGACGAGGCCAAACCGACGGCGCGAGCGGCGGCGAAGGCAGCCAGGCGCGAGCAGCTGCTCGAGGTCGCAAAGACGCTCTATGCCCGGCACGGCTTCCATGGGGTGCGCCTCGACGATCTGGGCAAGGGTGCGGGGATCTCGGCACCGGCGGTCTACCGGCACTTCTCGTCGAAGGAGGCCGTGCTCGAGGAGCTGCTCGTCGGCATCTCCGCCTATCTGCAATCGGGAGGTGAGGAGATCGTCTCCGCTGCCTGGGATACCGCCTCGGGGATCTCCCCCGCCGAGGCGGCCCGGACCCTGCGACGTCTCATCGACTTCCATGTCGACTTCGCCATGGGCGAGCCCGAGCTCATCCGCATTCAGGACCGCGACCTCGAAGCGCTGCCGGACGAATCGCGACGGACCGTGCGCCGCCTCCAGCGTGCCTATGTCAGCCGGTGGGCAGAAGTCGTCGAGGCCGCCCATCCGACGTGGACTCTGGAGACGTCAACGGTGCGCGTGCACGCGGCGTTCGGGATGATGAATTCGACCCCGCACCAGGCTCGGCGGTCGAGCGCCGAGGTGGTCGGGGTCGAATTGCGCGCGGCTGCTGCCGCGGCGCTGGGGCTCAGGGAACGATGACGAGCTTGCCGCGGACGTGGCCGGTGGCGCTGTCCTTGAAGGCCTGGGGAACCTGGTCGAGGCCGTAGGTGGCGGCGACGTCGACGGTGAGTTTGCCCTCGTCGACGAGGAGGCCCAGGCGTGCGGTCTCGGTGCCGTCGGGACGCACCCAGATGTAGCGTCCGCCGTGGTCGGCGACGCTGGGATCGGCCACCGAGGCGTGCGCTCCGTCCTCGGCGAGCACGGCCAAGGTGTCGTCGAGAACTCCCCCAACGAAGTCCGCGACCCCGTCGACCTTGCCGCCGGCCGCCTCGAGGACTCGCTCGACCAGACCGTCGCCGTAGGTCACGGGTTCGGCGCCGAGACCGCGCAGGTATTCGTGATTGGTCTCCGACGCGGTGCCGATGACGCGCGCTCCGGCGGCCCGGGCGATCTGCACGGCGAAGCTGCCCACTCCCCCGGATGCTCCGTGGATGAGCACGGTCGTGCCCTCCAGGTCGCCGAGGGAATCGAGAGTCCGCAGAGCGGTGCCGCCGGCCAGCGGCAGTCCGCCTGCCTGTTCCCAGCTCAGGCTCTTCGGCTTCGCCGCTACGGCATGAACCGGCACAGCGACCTTCTCGGCGAAGGTTCCGCCGCCGAGGACATCCTTGCGGGCGTAGGCGACGACTTCATCGCCGATGGAGAACTCCGGGGTGTCGAAGCCGAGTCCGACGACGACTCCGGCGACGTCCCAGCCCGGGATGACCGGGAACTGTGTGGGCATGACGGGGTCGAGGTGCCCGCCGACGAGCTTCCAGTCGACCGGGTTGACTCCTGCGGTCCTGACCTCGATGAGCACCGAGGCGGGCGGCAGCTTCGGATCGGGCAGCTCGCGGACGGTGATGTCGTCGAAGTTCTCGGTGTAGGCGTCGTAGACGGCGGCGCGCATAGCAATGGCCTTCCGGTAGATGTCAGTGACACTGAAGTCTCAGTGCCTCTGGACAACACCGGAAGGCCATCGGGCTATTCCAGGTGCCGGCCCCGCCTCGGCGATCATCGGGCCAGGCAGTGCCTAGCTGACCTGCGACTTATTCGTAGGTCTCCCCGGTCTTGGCACGCTCGACCAGCGAGGCCGGCGGGGTGAAGTGCTCGCCGTACTTCGCGGCCAGATCGTTTGCCCGATCGACGAAGCCGGCCAGCCCGCCTTCGTACTGGTTGACGTACTGGAGCACGCCGCCGGTCCACGCGGGGAAGCCGATGCCGAAGATCGAACCGATGTTCGCATCCGGCACCGAGGTGAGCACACCCTCGTCGAGGCATTTGATCGTCTCGATCGCCTCGGCGAAGAGCATCCGCTCCTGGAGGTCGGTGAAGGGCTGGTCGTTCGACCCGGACTCGTACTTCTCGCGCACACCGGCCCACAGCGAAGTGCGCTTGCCGTTCTCGTCGTAGTCGTAGAAGCCGGCGCCGTCTTTGCGTCCGGTCCGTCCCTGCTCGACCATCCAGTCGAAGACGGACTCGGAGGGGTGGGAGACCCAGGTGCCGCCCGCGGCCTCGACCGCGTCGCGAGTCTCCTGGTTGATCTTCTGCGACAGGGTCAGCGTCAGCTCGTCGAGCAGCTGCAGGGCACCGGTGGGATACCCGGCCTGCAGGGCCGCCTGTTCCACGCTGGCCGGTTCCACGCCTTCACCGACGGCGGCGACCGCCTCGGCGATGAAAGTGCCGATGACGCGGGAGGTGAAGAATCCGCGCGAGTCGTTGACGACGATCGGCGTCTTCCGGATCTGCTGGACGAGGTCGAAGGTGCGGGCGAGGATCTCGTCGGAGGTGTTCTCGCCGCAGATGATCTCGACCAGCGGCATCTTGTCGGCCGGCGAGAAGAAGTGGACTCCGATGAAGTCCTTGTCGCGGGTGACGCCCTTGGCCAGGTCGGTGATCGGCAGGGTCGAGGTGTTCGAACCGAGGACCGCATCGGGTTCGACGATGTCCTGGATCTCCTGGAAGACCCTCTGCTTGAGATCGACGGATTCGAAGACCGCTTCGATGACGAAGTCGACACCGGCGAAATCCTCGGCCGAGGCGCTCGGGGTGATCCGATCGAGGACGGCCTGCGACTTCGCCTCGGTGGTCTTGCCCTTGGCCAGGGCCGATTCCTCACGCTTGGCGGCGTAGGACTTGCCCTTCTCCGCATTGGCGAGCTCGACGTCCTTGAGCACGACCTCGATCCCGGACTTCGCTGCGCTGTAGGCGATCGCGGCACCCATCATTCCGGCACCGATCACGCCGAGCTTCTTCACCTGTCGCGGTTCGAATCCGTCGGGGCGCGAGCCGCCGGAGTTGATGTGGCCGAGGTCGAAGAAGAACGCCTTGATCATGTTCTTCGCCACCGGAGTGTGGGTGACGTTGACGAAGTAGCGAGACTCGACCGTCAGTGCGGTGTCGATGTCGACCTGTGCGCCTTCGACCGCTGCGGCGACCACGGCGCGCGGAGCCGGCATCGGCGCACCCTTGCCCTGCTTGCGCAGCAGGGAGGGCAGCGCGGGAAGCATGGCTCCGATCTTCGGCGAGGACGGGGAGCCGCCGGGGATCTTGAAGCCCTTGACGTCCCACGGCTGCACGGCCTCGGGGTTGGCCTTGATCCAGGCCTTGGCCCTGGACTCGAGTTCGGCTGCCGGAGCGAGTTCGTCGACGAGGCCGAGGGCCTGAGCATCGGCGGCCTTGAACTTCGTCGACGGCAGGATGGCTTTCTGCAGTGCGGTCTGGATGCCGAGCATGCGCACCGACCGGGCGACTCCGCCACCTCCGGGCAGCAGGCCCAGAGAGACCTCGGGGAAGCCGAAGCGGGCACTCGGGTTGTCATCGGCGGCGATCCGATGGTGGGCGGCCAGGGCGAGTTCGAGTCCGCCGCCCAGTGCCGCACCGCCGAGGGCCGCGACGACCGGTTTGCCGAAGGTCTCGAGGCGACGCAGCACCTTCTTGAGGTGTTCGACGGTCTCGAATTCCTCCTCGGCACGGGCCGGATCGGCCTCGCGCAGCTTGTTGAGGTTCCCTCCTGCGAAGAAGGTCTTCTTCGGGGAGGTGAGGACGACACCGGTGATGTCGTCGACATTGGCTTCGAGCCACTCCACGGTCGCCTCGAGAGCGGCCGCGAAGTAGTCGTTCATCGTGTTGACCTTGGCGCCCGGCTCGTCGATGACGACGGTGACGATGCCGTCGGCATCGGTTGTGCGCTGGTAGTCGGCAGCGGTGGTTTCAGTGTTCGTCATGTCAGACCCTTTCGATGATCGTCGCGATGCCCATGCCTGCGCCGATGCACAAGGTGACGAGTCCACGCTTGAGGTCGCGGCGCTCGAGTTCGTCGAGGACAGTGCCCAGAATCATGGCGCCGGTGGCGCCCAGCGGGTGGCCCATGGCGATGGCTCCACCGTTGACGTTGACCTTGTCGTGGGGGATGTTGAGATCCTTCATCCACTTGAGCACGACGGCGGCGAAGGCCTCGTTGAGTTCGAACAGATCGATGTCGTCGACGGTCATGCCTGCTTTGTCGAGGGCCTTCTGCGTCGCCGGGGTCGGGCCGGTGAGCATGATGGTGGGTTCGGAGCCGGTGACCGCGGTGGAGACGATGCGGGCGCGGGGCTTCATCCCCATCGTCTGGCCGACTTCCTCGTCGCCGAGGATGACCAGCGAGGCGCCGTCGACGATTCCGGACGAGTTCGCGGCGGTGTGGACGTGGTCGATGGCTTCGATCCAGTGGTACTTCTGCAGAGCCACCTCGTCGAATCCGGTCTGCGCGGCGAGCTTGGCGAAGGCCG
This sequence comes from Brevibacterium sp. 'Marine', assembly GCF_012844365.1. NCBI lineage: Bacteria > Bacillati > Actinomycetota > Actinomycetes > Micrococcales > Brevibacteriaceae > Brevibacterium > Brevibacterium sp. 'Marine'. Next base: position 1,131,505 of record NZ_CP051626.1, on the reverse strand, counting down.
GGGGCAGCTGCGACAGCGATTCGACGGTCGAGCCGGGGCGGATGTGCTCGTCACGGTCGAGCACGGTGATGCCGTTGATGTCCTTGACCGGGATGATCGATTTCTCGAACCGGTTGCTCTCCCAGGCCGCGGCGGCACGCTTCTGCGATTCGGCGGCGAAGGCGTCCACGTCTGCACGGGTGAAGCCCTCTGTGGTGGCGATGAGGTCGGCACCGATTCCCTGCGGGACGAAGTAGGTGTCGTAGTTCGTCGTCGGGTCCTGCGCCCAGGCTCCGCCGTCGGATCCCAGCGGCACACGCGACATCGACTCGACACCGCCGGCCAGCACGAGGTTCTCGAACCCGGAGCCGACCTTCTGTGCTGCGAGGTTGACGGCTTCGAGTCCGGAGCCGCAGAAGCGGTTGACCTGAACTCCGGCGACGGACTCGTCGAGCCCTGCGACGATGGCGGCGACTCGGGCGATATCCGACCCCTGCTCGCCGACCGGTGACACAACACCGAGGACGATGTCGTCGATGGCCTTGTCGTCGAGCTCGGGGTTGCGCTCCCGAATTGCGTCGATGAGCCCGGTCACGAGATCGATGGGTTTGACGCTGTGCAGCGCACCGCCGCGGTTCTTGCCGCGTGGGGTGCGCACTGCGTCATAGATGAACGCTTCGCTCATGTGTTCCTCACAGTCTGGATGGAAGACCGATCACAGTATTTGATCGATCGTTCAGTAACATTCGCACGTTCCATTGTGTATCAGTTTCCGGTGATGATCAACACATCTCAGCCGGTGCGGGCTCGAACGTTTCCGTGGCTCAGATCCCGCAAATTCCACAGATTCGCGAAACTATTCAATTGCTGAAACTTTTTCTCTGCGGAGAACACCATCGAGTCTGTAGCATCATCTGCAGTTTCCACCCCAGGAACACTCCGATCCCCCATCCGCAGACGACTCCCCTGAGGCGCCGCACCCATGGCGCCGGCATTCCCCGCTCACCACCCAGCGCAGGCTGACTCCGCGCCTGGCGCGTCCCCGGTTCACACAGCGGTCAGTGGAGCAGGCGATACCGAGAAGTGAGTACTTTCGATGATCGAGAACCTACGCGAAGACGAGCTCAGCAAACTGCTGAGCGTGACCAAAGGGGCCGGATCCGACACGGTCGTCGTCACCGGCCCTGCCGGATCGGGACGAACAACCCTGCTCGCCGCTGTCGCAGAAGCGACCACCATTTCGACAAGCGTTGTCCGAGCCAACCCGACCGAGAGACAGTGGCGGCTCTCCGGACTCTCGGCGTTCCTCGCCGCTGTCGACGATGCCGTCGGAACGAACCTGCGGTCGCTGATCACGGTGTCCACCGACGAGCGATCGACCTTCACCGTTGCAGAGGACCTCGACACTCTGCTGCGGAAGAGGACCTTCGACCCGTTCGCGGTCATCATCGACGATGCCGACCTGATCGATTCCGCGAGTCTCGAGGTGATCGGATACCTGCTTCGCCGTCGCAGCATCAAGAATCTGCGTGCGATCCTCTCGGTCCGGTCGATCGGCGGCTCCGGACCTCTGAGCAGCTTCACGCGGGTCGTCTTGAGCCCTCTCAAGGTCGAGTCGCTCATCGAACTGGGGCTGTCCTCGACATCACCTCTGGTGTGGAAGAGCGTTCTCGAAATCGTTGCCAGATCCAGCGCAGGCAATCCGAGGTCATTCGAATCTCTGCTCTCGGCAATTCGCCCTGGGGCGCTGCACGAGAACGAGGCTCTCACGCTTCCGCTCAGGCCAGGACAGGAGCTGCAGGAGATTGTGGGGCGCCCCTTGGAGGGCTGTTCGGCACAGATGCCGGATGGGCTCCGGGTCATCTCATGCGCTGCGTACACTCCCACCCGCGTCCTCGAGCCGGTCGCGCAGGTCGATGAAGGCTGCGTCGAGGACCTCGTCAAGGAGGGGCTGGTCCGGCAGCTGCGGCACGGTGTCGAAGTCAGCGATCCCCGCATCCGTTCAGTGGTCTACTATTCGATGACCGAAGCCGAACGTCACCGCATCCACGCGGCAATCGTCGACGCGCTGACCGACGACGATACGGTGCTGCGCGCGTGGCACTCCATCTTCACCGCGATCGATGCAGCGACCAGCGCCGGCCTGTTCGCATGTGCGACCGAATGTGTCCGGGACGGTCGGATACTCCACGGAGTGGAACTCGCAGAGCGAGCCATTCTGCTCTCTGCGGGCCCTGCTGATCACTCGACGGTCGAAGGACTGACCACAGCGCTCATGACGCAGTGCCAGTACACGCTCGCTCGAAGATACCTGCGGTTCCTGCAAGGGCGGACAGGCACCGATGAGGTCAGTCCGTCGGTGCTGAGGCTGCGAATCCTCATCGACAATGCCGAGCTGAACGTGATCAATGATCAGAATGTCATAAGAGTCGTCGAACGCAATGCGGCGACGGCACCTGACGCCTGCGCCCGCCTCCTGGCCAGCACCGGATTCTGTTACCTCCAGCAATGGGACACGGAGAGCGCCCGAACGACTGCGAGCCGGATATCGGCTCTGCTCGGCAGCGATGCAGAGCTGGCGCAGGTGGTCGAAGAAGTCGTCGGACTGTTCGACGCGGCCGTCAATGGCCGAAGCCTTCCCTCTGTCGAAGAGCTTGTCGCCACGGGCGAGCGCATTCGGAAGAGCTTCGCCGTCGAATCCTCATGGATCGTCATCGCCCAGACCTTGTCATTGGCAGACCGGTTCGACGAGGCTCGAGCAGTACTGAGCAACTTCTTCGACCAGTCATCGCATCTCACACCCGTGTGGGCGAGATTCTCCAGGGTCGTCGCGTTCGCCAACGAGTCTCGCGCCGGCAACTACCATCGCGTTCGTGAGTTGGACGAACTGCTCACCGCCGGCAATGACCATCATGAGAGCGTGTCCGTCAACGACCATATTCGGACTGCGATGATGGCAGTCCTCGATGGCCATTCGGAACTCGCCCACAGCGCGGTGCACGACGCCCGCCGTCTCACTGCGCAGGGGTCGAGTCGGCTGCTGAGATGCAGACTCGCGACCATCGAAGCACGCATCGCGATGCAGGAAGGTGACTTCGCCTCGGCGAACAGACATTTTGCCCGCTGTCACCGTCTGTCGACGTGGCTGCCCAGCCCTCACCTTCTGCGATATCTCGATGACTTCATCGAATCACTCGTCTATGTCGGCGACATCACGAAGGCCAAGCGGATCCTCGCTGAACTGGAACAGGCTCAGCGCGATGTGCCGATGACTTGGACGGCGTCTGCGGCAGCGCGGAGCAGGGCCCTGCTCATGTCCGGAGATGAGTCCTGGAGAGAGTTCTCGCGCCTCCTCGATTCGTGGACGAGTCCGGAGCTCGAATATGTGCGCGGTCGGACGTTCCTCGCCTATTCGCACAAGCTCAAGGAACTCGGCTACAACGCCGACAGCGAAGAGATGAAGGCAATGGGCAAGTCTGTCCTCACCGACATCGGATTCGGCGACGCTCGAGTCGTCGGAGAAACGCACGCGGACTCATCCCAGTCACTCATCGACTCCCTCAACGACAAAGAGCTTCCGGTCGTCGAACTGCTCACTCAGGGCTACAAGAACCATGTCATCGCCCATGAGCTCTTCGTCTCCGTGCGGACCGTGGAGCTGAGACTGACGAACATCTACCGCAAAGTCGGTGTGAAGTCCCGGTTCGAGCTGCTGCGGGCTCTGGATCAGGAGAACAGAACGCGCTCCGAGGGCGAGTAAGTGCAGCGGTCACGTTGCGGACCAGACTACCGGCTGATGTCCTCAGTGTGGCCGTTGGCCGTTCGGCCACGAGAAAGCCCCTCCCGAATCAGAGTCTGTCCTGGCGGGAGGGGCTGTTGCCGAGCCGCCTGCGGGAATCGAACCCGCGACCTATTCATTACGAGTGAATCGCTCTGCCGACTGAGCTAAGGCGGCAACCGACCTAACTTTAGCCAACTTCTCTCCCGGCGGTCAAAACGACGATCGCCCTCCTGGGCGGTTCCGACCGAGAGCTTCGTCACCCCACGCTGACAGGCGACAGCCGAGCAGCTGTACCGCCGTCGAGCGGGTGCCTCCGGGGCTCGACGCGACACCCGTTAACCTTGAAAGGACAGTTGGCACACGAACACGAGGGAGAGACATCCATGGCAGAGTTCGACTCCGACGACTTCATGAGTGACTTCCAGGCGCTCATCGAATGTGAGTCGTTCTCCCAGGATCCCGAGTCGCTGGCTCGCAGCGCCCGACTCGTCTCGCGCATCGGCACCGGGATGCTCGGCGCCGCACCTCGGATCATCGAGACCGACGGCCACCCCCATGTCCTGTGGCGATTCGGCTCGGGACCGCGCAAGGTCGTGCTCATCGGCCATCACGACACCGTCTGGCCCACCGGCACGCTCGCCGACTTCCCGTATTCGGTCAAGGACGGAGTGGTCCGCGGACCCGGCGCCGATGATATGAAGGGCGGATTGCTCATCGCCATCTATGCGTTGGCGCTGGTCCGTACCCGGCTCGGCAGCCTCGACGGTGTCAGCCTCCTCATCACCGCCGATGAGGAACTCGGTTCCCCGGGCTCCCGGCAGATCATCGAGGACGAAGCGCGCGGAGCGAAGGCGGCTCTCGTGTTCGAAAGCGGCGCTGCCGACGGTGCCGTCAAGATCGCTCGCAAAGGTGTGGCGATCTATCGGCTCGAGGTCACCGGTCTGGCATCGCATGCCGGGGTCGAACCGGAGAAAGGCATCAACGCCACCATCGAGGTGGCGAACCAGGTCATCGAGATCGCTGCACTACACAAACCATCGGTCGGCACCTCCGTCGTCCCGACCGTGATGGCCAGCGGATCGACGACGAACACCGTGCCCGCCAAGGCCGTTGTCGGCATCGACTCCAGAGCAGCCTCGGTGGATGAACAGGTGCGCATCGATGACGCTCTGCGCGCGCTGACGCCCACAGTGGCCGGTGCGAAGATCGAACTCAAAGGCGGAATCAACCGTGCCCCACTCGAAGAGAAGATGGCGATGGGCCTCTATGCCCGTGCCCAGCGACTGGCCGGACGACTCGGACATCCCCCGCTGCGGTCGGTCGCCGTCGGCGGCGGATCTGACGGCAACTTCACTGCCGGAGTCGGCACCTCGACCATTGACGGCCTCGGCACCGTCGGCGGAGGATCCCATGCCCGGACCGAACACGCTCTGCAGATCTGGATTCCCCGCCGCATCGAGCTCACCGCGGCACTCGTCGCCGAACTCCTCGGCGACGACTGAAAGCCCAATCACTCCCCCAGCACCGGCGAACGTCGGCGATCAGATCGCGCCGGTGCGGTCCTCCTGCAGCCAGGGGTTCGACAGCAGCACGAAGGCTGCTTCGACGATGAGCACGGGCGACATGTTCGTCTGCAGTCTCTGCCGGGCCTCGGCGATCGCATCGATGCGCAGCAGCGTGGTGTCGGGTCCGTCCCGGTTCGCCTGTTCGGAGATGAGATCGATTTCGCCGGCATTGATCCATCCGTCTCGGATCCCCAACTGGTACATGAGGATGTCGCGGTAGAGGCTCATCAGCTCGAGGAAGATCCGGTCGAGCTCATCGTTGCGGGCCCGCACCGAGCGGCGTTTCTGCTCCTCCTCGAGCTTTCTGATCTGCGCTCTGGCCGAAGGCGGAATCGTCTTCTCCCCTTCGACACCCAACGTGGTCAGAAGCTGAGTCCGTTCGGCGGCATTGCGCTCTTCGACTCGTGACTTCGCGGTCTCTGCGGCGGCATCGACGATGCGACCGGCCAAGCGGATCGTCGCCCCCACGGAGGTGAGTTTGCCCGGAATGGCGAGGATCTGCTTGCGTTCGGCATCGGCCGACTCGTTGAGCGCCAGATACTTCGCGCGCCCGATATGATTCTGAGCCACGGCCGCAGCCCAATGAGCGCGGTCCTCGGAGACGTTGTCACGCTGCATCAGCAGCTGCGCCACAGCATCCCGAGAGGGGATGCGCAGTCGCACCGGTCGACACCGCGACCGGATGGTGGTGAGCACATCGATCGGACTCGGCGCACACAGCAGCCACACGGTTCCCGGAGGCGGCTCTTCGATGGCTTTGAGCAGCACGTTCGCCGTGCGCTCCATCATCCGATCGGCATCTTCGATGATGACGACACGCCATTTCGAGTTCACCGGCGACGCCTGCGCCTTGGACACCAGTTCGCGGACCTCTTCGATCGAGATGACCGATTTCTGCGTCGACATGATCGTCAGGGACTCATGATGGCCCGACAGCACCCGGGCGGTCGCATCGTTCGATTCCGTGCCCCCGGAGATGAGCGCGGCGGCGAAGGCGCGTGCCGCGTTCGACCTCCCCGAGCCGGGAGGCCCGGTGAATAGCCACGCATGGGTCATCGCCGCCGGGTTGTCCAGGGCATAGCCGAGCTGGGTGATGACGTCATCCTGGCCGACGAGTTCGTCGAAGACGCTCACTTCAGGAATCCTCCGGGTTGGTGAAGCGACGGTTGCTGCGTTCGCGCTGCCTGCGCAGACGCTCCCTGGCCTGCCGTTCGATCTCGGCCTGGGCCTGCAACCGCTCACGGCTCATCTCACGTGCGCTGCGGACCGGCAGAACCGTGGTCTCCGCGTCCCCGGCAGCGGCCGAGTCATCGGCCGCGTCATCCGCCTCGGCCTCCACAGCCGGTTCGGGACGGTGGACCACACGGGTTTCGGCCTCATCGGGATCGACGCGGTTGACGATTCGGGTCTCCGCTTCGTCGTCCGTGGCGATTCGGTCCGTCGGCACTCCGTCGGCATCGTCGCTGTCGTCGATGAGCGCTTCCGAGGCGGACCCGCTGGCCGGCAGCACAGTGGTCGCCGCGTCCTCGTCGGAACTGCGCGTGCCCTTCGCCTCTAAGAAGGACGGGAGTTCCTCCCCCGCCGAGGCGGCCCGATCCTCCCGCAGATCGGCACCGAGGTCGACGCGTTCGGTGGGAACGGCGCCGGAGATCTCAGCATCGGCGTCGGTGACGGCAGAGGGAACGAACCGGTCGCCGGAGGCGGGAACGAAACGGGGTCCACGTTCGTGTACCGCGTCATCGCCGATCGTGTCGTTTTCGTCGGTGTCGCTGTCGTCTGCGACTGTTTCGTCAGCCTCGTCATTGCCGTCGACGGCGGTGTCGTCGGGCTCGCTCTCACCGTTCACATCTGCGGAGCTCTCACCGGACGCGTCGGCGGCATCGTCGTCGGCCTCCGCCGGATCACCTTCGTCCGCGGTGCCGGCGGCCACGGCAGCGATCGGCACGGAACTGCGTTCCGGACCGCTGTCGGGCTCAGCGTTCGACGTCGAGGTGGGGGCCGCCTCGGTGCCGGTATCGCGTTTGACCAGCGTCTGCGGAAGCCTGGCGCGGATGGCTGCGAGGATCTGTTCGGTGAGTTCATCGGCGTCGACCGAGGCGTCGAGGACGACATACCGGTCGAGTTCCTTATGCGCACGGGACAAGTAGGTCTGGCGCACGCGCTGATGGAACTGCTGGCTCTCCTGGTCGAGGTAGTTGCTGTCGCCGCGCTTGCCCATCCGCTCGGCCGCGACCTCGGGTTCGATGTCGAGGACGATCGTCAGGTTCGGCACGAGCCCCTGGGTGGCCCACCGGCTCAGTGCGAGGATCGTCTTCTCGTCGAAGCTGCGGCCGGCCGACTGGTAGGCGATCGTCGAATCGATGTACCGGTCGGTGATGACGATGTTTCCGGCATCGAGGCTGGGGTCGACCAGGGATGCCACATGGTGGGCCCGGTCGGCGGCGAAGAGCAGGGCTTCGGTGCGCGGGCTCGGCGGATCCGAGTCGAAGAGGACGGAGCGGATCTTCGTGCCCAGCTCGGTGCCGCCGGGTTCGCGCGTGGACTCCACGTGATAACCGTCATCGGCCAGGGCAGCGGAGATGCGTTTGATCTGCGTGGATTTGCCCGAACCGTCTCCGCCTTCAATGGCGATGAAGAACCCGGCGCCGAGGCGTTCGGCGGAATTCCCGAGTCCGCCGGCCGCGGTCTCCGGCTGGCTGGGCGGACGGAATCCGTGGACGATGTCGACGGACAGGCCCTGCAGTCTGTGCGGGTCGAAGGTGAAGAGTCCGATGATTCCGGCGATGAGAGCGGCGATGCCGAAGACGAGGAATGCGACGTCGCTGGGTGCCAGCACCCAGTCGGGGCTCGAGCCGACTTCGACCGTGCCGCCGAGGTCGAGTGCGTTGATCACCAAGGCCAGGCCGGCGCCGGCGACGGCACCGTAGCGGCGGGAGAAGTCATAGGGCTGAGCGCGCACGCCGATGCCGACGAGGAACGCGATCGCCGCCGAGAGCACGACCTTGCCGGAGAGCTCGTTGATGCTGCCGGTGGCCAGGAGGAGCACACCGGAGACGAGCAGAGCGAAAGTGGACACGCGCGGGCGGGACATTCCGGGAGCGAAGGTCGGCCCCATCTCGAATCCGATGGCCCAGCCGACGAGGCAGCAGGCGATGATGACCGCGAAACCGGCCTGACCGTAGCCGTGGCCGATCGCAGTCGGCTGAGCGAGCATGAAGGTCGCGCCGAGGGCGGCGAAGAGGCCGATGCACACCCACGGGTTCGCGATCGCCTCGGCGGGACGGGCCACCCGGGCTTTGAACTCGGGGAACTGCCCGGTCGTCGCGGACTCCGCATGCAGGGCACGTTCGGGGGTGAGGAAGATGATGACGGAACCGGCGGCCATGCCGATGCCCACCAGCAGAGACACCCAGCCGAGAGCTTGGGTTCCCGCTGCGGAGCCGCCGAGGATCTGGAAGGCACAGGAGACGAAGACGAGGACGGCCGCGGGAATGCCGACGCGACGCCACGGCTTCTCGTGTCTGAACGGGTTGATGCTCATGAGCAGGCCCACCACGGCGCCGAGGAACAGGGCCGCGACCCACGTCAGCCACGCACTGGGAGCGAGGCTGAGGACGACGAGGAGTGCGGCTTCGACGATCGCAGTGATGCTCAGAGCGGTCTTGCGCACCGCCGGAGGTCGGGAGGCGAACACCTTGGCAGGGATGAAGAGGCCGGCGCAGGAGAGGGCGAAGACGATGAGCAGAGACAGACTGCCCATCTGGTTGTCGAATCCTCCGGCGCTCAGCGACTCCCCCATGGCGGTGTACGCGCGTCCGCCCACCGTCGCGACGAGTCCGCTGGTTCCTGCCACGACATAGCTGATCGCGACAAGAACGATCAGGGCACCCCAGGCGGCGGTCTCGGTGACCAGGCGGCCGGGGGCTCCGGGCAGTCGGTGTCCTGTAGTCGTCAACATGCTCACAGCCCTACACTATCTGCCCGAACTGACATATCTCTTGGAAACGAGTGCGATCTGCGACAACCCGAACCCGACCGACGCCTGCCGATCCTCTACTCTTGAACTCGTGCACAGAGACTCACAGGCGATGACCACGGTGGCCGCAGACGGCTTGGGCCCGGTGGAGGAACTCGCATTCGCCCGCGTCCTTCTCGATTCGGTCAAGGCCGGACGTCGCGGGGCGACTCTGCGGATGTACCGACCGGCCCCGACCTTGGCGTTCGGCGCCCGGGATCGTTTCCTGCCCGGTTTCGCCACCGCTGTCGAAGCGGCCCGTGACCACGGCTTCACGCCGGCTCTGCGAAGCCTCGGCGGACGTGCGGCTGCCTACCATCCGGGGTCCCTGGTCATCGATCACATCGAACCGAGTGATGCGTTCATCACGAACACCAATGCCCGGTTCACCGGTTTCGGGCAGGACTATGTCGAGGTGCTGCGGAGGCTGGGCATCGATGCCCGCCTCGGCGAGATCCCCGGCGAATACTGTCCGGGTGAACACAGCGTCAACGTGGCCGGTCGGATCAAGGCGATCGGCACCGCGCAGCGGGTGGTCTCCGGGGCGTGGCTGTTCTCGTCATCCGTCGTCGTCGAGGATCCGGATCCGATCCGCGCGGTGCTCACCGATGTCGAAGCCGCCCTCGGGATCGATTGGGAGCCGTCCACGGGCGGATCGATCAGTGAGATCCACCCCGAGGTGACGATCGATTCCGTCGCCGAGGCGTTCGCCGCCTACTATTCCGATGCGAATCCGCATACGCCTCTGTCCCCCACTGCCGAGGAGCTGGTCGATGTGGCCGCTCATGCGGACAGACATCGCCTCTGAGGACACACCATGACCGTCACCATTCGTGAAGCACAGCCTGCGGATCTGCCCGACATCCTGCGGCTCGTCCGCGAACTGGCCGTCTATGAGAAGGAACCGGATGCGGTCGAGGCCACCGAGGCGGACTTCGCGGCAGTGATGTTCCCCGACGATGGGCACGCGAACACGTTCGGTCTCGTGGCCGAGGCGGACGGCGACGTCATCGGCATTGCGATCTGGTTCCATTCGTTCTCCACCTGGACGGGCAGGAACGGCATCTGGCTCGAAGACCTCTTCGTCTCCCCCGACCATCGCGGCTCGGGCGCCGGGAAGGCACTTCTGGGTCGGCTGGCGCGGATCTGCCAGGAGCGCGGACTGACCCGACTCGAATGGTGCGTGCTCAAATGGAACACACCGTCGATCGGGTTCTATGAATCTCTGGGTGCGAAGCCGCAGGACGAATGGGAGACCTATCGCCTCGACGGAGAGGCGCTCACCGATTTCGCGGATTCATCGCGCGACTGACCTCGCCCCTGAGGCACTGCTGACCTCGTCCCAGCAGTCACAGGCCACGGGAGAAGAAACGACTTTCGCCACCGGCCCGGAACTTCAGGCAGGTGGCGAAAGCAGTCCAAAGCGAATGCCGCGGGCTCGGCAGCCGTCGGCTCAGGGAGTCTTCGGCTTGGCCGTGCTCGTCTTCTTCGCGGCAGTGGTCTTCGTCCCTGTCGACTTCGTCGCTGCGGACTTCGTGGTCGTCGACTTCTTCGCGGCAGTGGACTTCGCCGCCGTCGTCTTCTTCGCTGCCGTCGTCTTGGCTGCCGTCGTCTTCTTCGCTGCAGTCGTCTTGGCTGCCGTCGTCTTCTTGGCGGGTGCCTTCTTCTTCGCCGGTCCCTTCGCGCGCTTCTCAGCGAGCAGAGTCGCGGCGCGTTCGAGCGTCACGGCTTCGACGGAGTCGTCCTTGCGCAGGGTCGCGTTCGTCTCGCCATCGGTGACGTATGGTCCGAAGCGGCCGTCCTTGACGACGACGGGCTTCTTCGTCTCCGGGTCCTCACCGAGTTCCTTCAGCGGTGCCGCGGCACGACGACCGCCGCGCTGCTTCGGCTCGGAATAGATCTTCAGCGCCTCCTCGAGGGTGATGTTGAAGATCTGCTCCTCATCCGTCAGCGAACGGGAGTCCGTGCCCTTCTTCAGGTACGGTCCGTAGCGGCCGTTCTGTGCAGTGATGTCCGTGCCCTCTTCGTCCTGACCGACCACACGCGGCAGGCTGAGCAGCTTGAGCGCGGTCTCGAGGTCGATCGAGTTCAGATCCATCGACTTGAACAGCGAACCTGTGCGCGGCTTCGGCTTCTTCGCGCCCCGCTTCGGCTTCTCCTCGGGCTCGGGCAGCACTTCGGAGACATAGGGTCCGAACCGACCGTTCTTCGCCACGATGGTGTGTCCGGTCTCCGGGTCGACACCGAGCTCGCGGTCGCCGTCGCCCTGGGATTCGATGAGTTCGGCCGCCTTCGCCGCCGTCAGCTCATCGGGTGCCAGATCGTCGGGGACGGAGACCCGCTTCGGGTCCTCGCCGTCCTTCTCCGCGGCGACCTCGAGGTAGGGGCCGTAGCGGCCCACGCGCAGGTTCACACCTTCGCTGATGGCCACGGTGTTGACCTCGCGCGCATCGATATCGCCGAGGTCGTCGACGATGGCCTTGAGGCCCTCGCGGTCGTGGACCTTGTCGCCGAAGTAGAACCCGGCCAGCCAGTCATTGCGGTCTTCCTCGCCCATCGCGATCCGGTCGAGTTCGGATTCGAGGTCGGCGGTGAACGCGTAGTCGACCAGACCGGTGAAGTGCTCCTCGAGCAGGCGGACGACGGAGAACGCCAACCAGCTGGGCACCAGTGCGTTGCCGCGAGTGGTCACATAGCCGCGGTCCTGGATGACGGAGATCGTCGCAGCATAGGTCGAGGGACGGCCGATGCCGAGCTCTTCGAGCTGCTTGACCAGGCTGGCTTCGGTGAAACGGGGCGGCGGAGCTGTGGTATGTCCGTCGGCTTCGGCCTTGACGACCGACAGCGACTGGCCCTCTTCGACCTGCGGCAGCCGCGACTCCCCGGACTTCGTGTCGTAGCGGGACGCGTCCTGGCCCTCCTCATAGGCGGCGAGGAACCCGCGGAAGGTGATGACGGTGCCGCTGGCGCTGAATCCGGCTTCATGACCGTCGGCGAGAGCGGCACTGACCTTGATGGTCGCGGTCTTGCCCTTCGCATCGGCCATCTGGCTGGCGACGGTGCGCTTCCAGATGAGGTCGTAGAGACGGAATTCGTCGCCGTTCAGCTGCTTGGACACCTGCGCCGGGGTGCGGAACGAGTCACCGGCGGGTCGGATCGCCTCGTGGGCCTCCTGCGCCGATTTCTGCTTGCTCGCGTACTGGCGCGGCGAGTTCGGAACGAATTCGGGACCGTAGAGTTCGGTCACCTGCTTGCGGGCGGCGGCGATGGCCTGACCCGACAGCGCCGAGGAGTCGGTACGCATATAGGTGATGTAGCCGTGCTCGTACAGCGACTGGGCGGTGCGCATGGCCTGACGGGCGCTCATGCGCAGTTTGCGTCCGGCTTCCTGCTGCAGGGTCGAGGTCGTGAATGGTGCGGCCGGGCGGCGGGAGTAGGGCTTCGACTCCACCGCGGTCACCGTCAGCGCATCCTTGGCGCTGCCGTTCAGCTCCGTGGCCAGGGATTCCGCGCGGGCCTGGTCGACGATCGTCGCCGAGGTGTTCTTCAGCTCGCCCTTGTCGTTGAAGTCTCGGCCGGTGGCCACCCGCGACCCGTCGAGGGTGGTGAGGTTCGCGGCGAACGGGTTCGTCCCGTCCGGCAGACCGAGGTCGACGTCGAGGTCCCAGTAGTCGGCGGGCACGAAGGCCATGCGCTCGCGTTCGCGTTCGACGACGAGTCGAGTGGCCACGGACTGGACGCGTCCGGCCGAGAGCCCTGCGCGGATCTTGCGCCACAGCACGGGTGAGACCTCGTAGCCGTAGAGGCGGTCGAGGATGCGGCGGGTCTCCTGCGCGTCGACGAGCGAGGTGTCGATATCGCGGGTGTTCTCCAGGGCACGGTCGATCGCCTCGGGCGTGATCTCGTGGAAGACCATGCGCTTGACCGGGATCTTCGGTTTGAGGACTTCGAGCAGATGCCACGCGATGGCCTCTCCTTCGCGGTCCTCATCCGTTGCCAGATAGAGTTCGTCGGCGTCCTTGAGCAGACGCTTGAGTTCGGTGACCTTCTTCTTCTTGCCCGGGTCGATCCGATAGTAGGGGTCGAAGTTGTTGTCGACGTCGACAGCGAACTTTCCGTACGGCCCCTTCTTCATATCGGCGGGCAGCTCCGAGGGAGTGGGCAGGTCGCGGATATGACCGACTGAGGCCTCGACGTCATAACCGTCGCCGAGGTATCCCACAATCGTTCGCGCCTTCGTCGGAGACTCGACGATGACGAGGCGACGGGGCTTCTTCTCGGTTGTGGTCACGCTTTCACATTCCTCTCACGGCATCAGCTGCCCGCTGCAACGGACGATCCGGCCCAATGTAACACTGTTGATCGGGCACGTTCCTCATCGGCCCTTGCGGCCCGGACGCTGCCCGGACATCGTCCGATCTCGGCTCGGGCACGGGGTCAACGGTTTTCCGATCCTATCCCTATTCCGCAGACGACCGAGCCGCCGAGCTCTCGGGACCACCGCTGTCGGGCAGCAGCGCTCCCGCCGCGCACAGGGCTCTGACCTGTGCGACGAGCTGGTCTTCCAGGGCCGTGGGATCGACTTCGAGAAGCTGAGCCAGGGCCCCGGCCGTCTGTCTCAGAGTCAGTGTCCCATCCGCGACGGACACGAACCCGGCCAGTGCCGTATCGAGGTCGAAGACCTGCCCGAAGCCGATCCCCTGTTCCAGGGTGACCGAGTTGGGTTCCGGCGCTCCGGGAACGAAATGGCGATGTTCGACGAGGTCGGGTGAGCGGGTGAATGCCGTCCCGGCGATCTCCTCCGGCCCGGCCGCTGCCAGCCAGGATCGGATCGCGATGATCGTGGAGAGGAACTCCGCGAGTCCGTGCGGATTGTTCGCCGGTGCCGAGGTGACTCTCACCCGGGCCTTGAACACTCCCTCGGCCGTGCCCGACAGTCCACCGACGAGGCCCTGCTGATCGTCCCCGACCGCGGAGTCCGGAGAATCGATTGTCGGCACATCGTTATCGGACCGTGTCATCAGCACGTACCCGAAGACGATTTCGTCCACAGCTCTGGTGGCGAAGTCGTCGAGCCATGCGGCGACTGCGTCATTCCAGGCGGTGCTGGCGCGAGGGGTCCCGCCGTCGCGGATCCAGGTTTCGGCGTAGGCGATGGGGTCGAGGGCCTCGCGTTCGATGACGAACACCGACGTGTCGTCATCGCCGACCCAGGCCTCCGGTCCTTCGTCCGTCCCCGAGGCGGATTCCCAGTTTCCGAGGCAGACGCTGCGTCCGCCCGGGGTGAGGATCTCCGGGATCCGGGTGAACAGCTCCCGGACGAGGCGGTCTCCGGTCATTCCGCCGTCCCGGTATTCGAAGGTGGTGTCCGTGCTGCGCGGGGTGATGACGAACGGCGGATTCGACACGAGCAGATCCACGGGTTCGTCCAAGGGTTCGAGGAGGGACCCGTGCCGGAATTCGATCGTCGTCACCGCGTTGAGTCCGGCCGAGAGTTCGGCCAGTCGCAGGGCTCGACGGGAGATGTCGGTGGCGATGACTCGGTCGCTGTGACGGGCCAGCAGCAGAGCTTGGATTCCGCAGCCGGTGCCGATGTCGGCGGCCACACCCACGTGGTCACGCGGGGTGATCGACACCAGTGTCCGGCCGGCTCCGCCGAGTCCGAGTACGAATTCTCCGTCGAGGACACCCGGTGTGGTCAGGGTGCCGTGGTCGGCCACGAGGTAGAGGTTCTCGTCCCCGGGACGGAAGCCGCGCGGGACACCGACGGGAAGATCATAGGGGGTCAGGGCGAAGGGGGCGACCACCTCGTCGTCGTCCACGGTGATCAGCCCCGCCTCGGCGGCGGTGTCGAAGGACTCCCCCAGCAGCGCTCGGACGTCGGTGACCGGCACTGTGCGGTGGAAGTGGAAGAGCAGCGCCGCGCTGGCCAGGGCCCGGTCGGCGGCCGTCGACGACTGCTCCGCCAGCGTCCGGGTGCAGTGGTGGATGGCGGGTGCGGCGTTGTTGCGCAGCAGCGCCTCCGAGGTCGGGCCGCCCCAGAACTGGCGCAGCCGTGGTTCGGTGTATCCGGAATGGTAGAGGGTCTCGCCCAGGTGGGCCAACGGCAGATCAGTCACAGAAGAATCCTAGCGACTGCGCCATAATTGACTCATGGCCTCCTCTGCTCTTCTCGACATCGTCACCGGTTTCGGTGCCCGGGATGAGCGGATCGTCCATGTCCGCGATATCCCGCAGCGTTTCGAACGCGACGCCGCGTGGCCTGACTGGATCGACGAGGAACTCAAGCACGCATGCCATGCCATCGGCGTCGACGCTCTGTGGCAGCACCAGCTCGAAGCGGCGCAGACGGCCAGGGACGGTTCCGACGTCGTCATCGCCACCCCCACCGCCTCAGGCAAGTCTTTGGGATTCTGGCTGCCGGTGCTCGAAGCGATCCAATCGACTCGCGGGAAGCTGCGCACCGCCTCGGCGATCTACATCGCGCCGACGAAGGCACTGGCCGCCGATCAGCTGACCAAACTCGAACGGTTCGTCATCCAGGGCATGCGTCCTGCCAGCTATGACGGGGACACCTCGCAGGTCTCGAAGGACTGGGCCAGGCGACATGCGAACATCATCTTCACGAACCCGGACATGCTCCACCGCAGCGTTCTGCCCCAGCACGAGCGCTTTTCCCGGATGTTCAAGAACCTGCGATTCATCGTCATCGATGAGGCCCATCGCTACCGCGGAGTCTTCGGCTCCCATGTCGCACTCATCCTCCGCCGCCTGCTGCGCATCGCCGCCCATTACGGGGCAACACCGGTCGTCATCGGAGCATCGGCGACGATGGCGGACCCGGACGCAGCCTTTGCGAAGCTGACCGGGCGGTCCGCGCATGCAGTGACCGAGGATTCGTCCCCGCGCGCAGCCGGCAGCTTCGCCCTGTGGGAGCCTCCCGTGTCTCCCGGCGGGGACCGGCGCAGCGGTCTGGTCGAAGCCGCCGATGTCATCACCGATTCCATGTGCGCCGGTTTTCGGTCGATCACGTTCATCGCCTCCCGCCGCGGCACCGAAGCCCTCGCCCAGACTGTCCGCGACCAGGTGGGGCAGGTGGATGAGACCCTGACCGGCAAGGTCGCCGCCTACCGCGGCGGGTATCTGGCCGAAGAGCGCAGGATGCTCGAGACCGCGCTGCGTTCGGGTCAGCTGCTGGCCGTGGCGTCGACGAATGCGCTGGAGTTGGGCATCGACATCTCCGGACTCGACCTCGTCATCATCTCCGGCTGGCCGGGAACCCTGGCCTCCCTGTGGCAGCAGGCGGGGCGTGCCGGCAGAGCCGGACAGCGGTGGATGGCCGTGTTCATCGCCCGTGATGATCCGCTCGATACGTTCGTCGTCCACCATCCTGAAGTCATCTTCGACTCCCCCGTCGACGCCGGCGTCATCCATCCGGGCAACCCGCATGTGCTCTCCGGTCACCTGTGTGCGGCCGCCGCCGAGGTGCCTCTGAAGTCGGCCGACCTCGTGCACTTCCCGGACAATTCGCCCGCCGTCATCGACGACCTCGTGGAGACGAAGATGCTGCGGGCACGGCCGACCGGATGGTTCTGGGCAAAGGACCAACCGGCGGCCGACCTGTCCGATATCCGCGGCGCCGGCGGCGGACAGTTCAGCCTGGTCGAGGCGAGCACCGGCACCCTGCTGGGCACGGTCGACGAATCGGGTGCACATACGGGAGCCCATCCGGGAGCGGTGTACACGCATCAGGGCATCGACTTCACCGTCCTCGATCTCGATCTCGAGGACCGGATCGTCGCCGTCGAACGCGCCGAGGTCGACTACACGACTCAACCGCGCTCGCAGACGGAGATCTCGATCGTCGACACCGATGCGCAGCGGGTCCTGCCCTCCGGGGTGGCTGTGTGCAGCGGAACCGTCGACGTCATCGATCAGGTCGTGGCCTACCGGATGCGGGCCAAACGCGGTGGAGCGATCATCGCCGAACACGAGCTCGACCTGCCCGAACGCACGCTGCGGACGAAGGCCGTGTGGTGGACGATTCCGCAGAGCATCCTCGACGAGGCCGACGTCGTCTCCGGAGACCTGCCCGGAGCCGTCCATGCCGCCGAGCATGCCTCGATCGGTCTGCTTCCGCTCTTCGCCGGCTGTGACCGCTGGGACATCGGCGGCCTGTCGACGGCGCTGCATGCCGACACCGGACTGGCGACGGTGTTCGTCTATGACGGTCTGGCCGGGGGCGCCGGGTTCGCCGAACGCGGCAGCGAGGTCATCGAAGAATGGTTGGGTGCGACCAGGGACGCCATCGCCGCATGTGAGTGCATCGACGGCTGCCCGTCGTGTGTGCAGTCGCCGAAGTGCGGCAACGGGAACGAACCGCTGGAGAAGGACGCAGCGCTGCGGCTGCTGCGCACCGTGCTCAGGTAGCGATCCCCTCATTTCCCGGCGACGGCCTCCTCTCTGACCTTCGGCAGAGGCCCAGGGATGTCGACTTCGATGACGACGTAGGCGGATTGCTCACTCAGCGAGGCACGGCAGTCCTTGAGGTGACCGCCATTGCGAATCGCCACCTCGTTCGCCATCTCACACGGTTCTCCGGTGGCCAGTCCGCGCACGGCGTCCGCGGCGGCGAGCGCCGCCAGGTCCGCGGCGCTCTGCGCCCGACTGTGGGCCACGAAGGCCTGGCCGAGGCTGCCGATGGCGGCGACGAGGACGAGCACGGTCGAGCAGAGCCCCACAACGATGTTCGTCATGACGGCCCGGACCTGTCCCCTTCGAATCGCGCAGTGGCATGCGCATCGACGGCGTCGAGGAAGAAGATCGCAGCCGGCAGTTCGATCGTGACGGTCACGACCGAGTATCCGCCGTCGGCTCGGACGCGGACCGACGAGGACTCACCGGCGTGCTTCTTCGCTTCGGACACGACGGCGGCTCGGGGTTCGCCGCGGGCGATCTCACGGGCCGCGGACCGGGCTGCGTCGAAGGCTCGCAGCTGGGAGAAGCCGACCGCGGCGGCTCCCGTGAGCAGCACGATGAGAAGCACGACGGCCGGCATGACGACGGCGAATTCCGCGGTCGCCGTTCCCGAATCGCGATCCCAACCTCGCTGCCGCTGACGGGAGCGTCCGCGTGCCATGACGGTTCAGCTTCCCAGACCGAGCGCCGTGGAGATGACCCCGGTGATGAGTTCCTTGATCGGTTCTGATTTGAGGACGACGACGAGCAGTGCGGCGAATCCGCATGCGGCCAGAGTGGTGATCGCATACTCTGCGGTGGTCGCTCCGGTGTCGGAGTCCCAGAACTGGTCGATCTCAGTGTGGTCGGCGACCGGTTCGATCTGACCCGTCGGCGGATCCTCGATCTCCGGGGGCGGTGAAGTTGTGGCCATGCTCTCCTCCTTGGCTGAAACCCCGTTCGCACTCTGCGAGCGGACCTTCAGCCTGGGAGTGAGCGCACTGTCGTGTCCAGACGCGGTTTCGTGCCTGTGGAAACGGGTTCGGCGTCCACAGGCTCACCATGGACGAGTGGAGAGGTCGTCCACAGGAATCGGCGTGCGAGTCAGTGCCGCCGGTGCCTCAGGTGTTGCCGGCCCAGTCGTCTCTGAGGATGGCCATGATGACTTCGTCGTGGCGGCGGCCGTTGAAGAACACGGCTTCTCGTCGACGGCCTTCTTCGACGAAGCCGGCCTTGGTGTAGGAGGCGATTCCGCGGGTGTTGAACGCCCAGGTCTGCAGCTCGATGCGATTGAGTCCCAATTGGAGGAACCCGTACTTCACGGCCAGTCGCACCGCATCCGATCCGTAGCCGCGCCCGTGGAATTCGGGGCCGAGGACGATCGCCAGAGTGGCGGACTGGTTGATGGGGTTGCGTCCGTAGAGGGTGACGTGGCCGACGAATTCTTCGGTTTCGGTCAGCTCGATGCTGAAGCCGACCGCTTCGCTCGATCTGTTCGCGCTCCACTGTGAGAACTGTTCGGACACTCCCCCTTCCGGCCGCGGCAGAACCGTGTGATTCTGCAGGACGACGATCGAGGGATCGAACCACCACTGTTCGAGATAGGGCAGATCATCCTCCCTCAGTGGCCGCAGACGCACGGATCGGCCGACGAAGAGGTTCTCGGCGTAGTCCTCGGCTTGTTCGACAGTGGACAGCTGATTGAAGGGTGTGACCGGTGCCATGTCCCGAGCCTATCGGTCGAGTCTGAAAACCAGGTCACCACTTCAGAAGAACACGGTCGTGAGGTCGGTCAGCAGCGAGATGACGACCGGGACGACCGAGAGCAAGAGGAACGCCGGCAGAATGCACACACCCAACGGCAGCACCAGCTGCACACCCAACGAGGCGGCGGCCTCCTGCCGACGCCGGCGTGAGGACGCCCGCAGCTCCTCGGCCACGGACTCGATGAGTGGTGCCGGGCCGACACCGGTGTGTTCGGAGAATTCGAAGACCTCGAGCACCGGCAGCAGCCGATCGTCGTCGGCGAGCCTGCGCCCTCCGATCGTCATCGCACGGGCGATCCTCTGCAGATCCGATCGGTCATCGGTCGCCTCGGCGGTCAAGGTCAGCGCCACGGGAATCGGCAGGCCCGAGGTCAGACAGATCGCTACGAGATCGAGGTCGAATGCCAACTGATCATCGGCCACTGCCGGCTCTGTCCCCGACTCGGCCGGACCCGCCTCCGGGGTGGCCGCCTCGGTGCCGGTCGGATCGGTCCTGCCCTCGCCGAGGAGGCTCTGCAGTCTCCGGCGGGTCGATCCGGACCACAGCAGCACGCCGAGTCCGACACAGGCACCGATGAGCACAGCAAGCATGATCACCTCTGCGCTCGCAGCATCATCGTCCGCATCCACCATCGGCCGGCCCCGTACAGGAGGAGTCCGGCACCGATGCTCAGCTGTCCCGGCAGCCCGCTGATGAGTTCCAGGGGTCGGACGCCGATGAGCAGTCCGAGACCGACGCCGATGAGCGGCAGCCAGCTGAGCACCCGCACCGTCGACCGCGGGCCGGCCATGGCGATGCGCCGTTCGCGTTCGGCGTCGAGGGCGTCTCTCTGGGCGGCCGCGTAACGCAGGATCATCTCGGCTGCGGGGGCTCCGGAACGTTCGGACACCGTCCACACGGCGGCCATTCCGGTCAGCACGTGAGCGGCGGCCTCCGACAGCGCGCTGCTGCGGGTGGCGATGGCGCGTCCGGGCTCCTCACCCAACGAGATCGCTCGTGAGATCGGGGCCAGTGCGTCATTGTGGCGGCTGAGCGTGGTCATCACCGCCTGCGGAGTCATCCCCACCTTGAGCAGATGGGCGCAGTTCTCCACCGCGGCGATCGCCCACAACCGCTCGGCCTGATCATCGGCGGTGTGGCCGCCTCGGCGAAAGACGGCACGCACTCCTTTCGGCACTGATTCGCCGTCCTCTGCACGGTGCAGGAGTTCCCGCAGTCTGGCACCCGGGTCCGAGGGCGCCGCAAGGACGATCCCGGCCGCGATCAGAGCGGCGGTGAGGACGATCATTGTGCGGATTTCTGTTCGAGCACGGCTTCGAACCGGGCCAGGGCCCGGCGGTTGACGGTGCCGGTCGTCGACGGCGAGGGGCGGCCCCACACCGGTTCCATCACGACTGCCTCGGCACCGGCCCTCGTCGGGATCGCCAGTTCCGTGATTCCCCGCTCGGAGCCGCAGCGCCGCAGATGGATGACGAGGTCGATGGCGGTGGAGAACTGCGAATACACGGCGTCCGGGCTCATCTGCGCCAACGCCCCGAGCGCGGCCACCCGGCTGGGCACGGCTTCGGCGGTGTTCGCGTGGATCGTTGCACACCCGCCCTCATGACCGGTGTTGAGCGCGGTGAGCATGTCACGGACCTCCGCGCCGCGGCATTCCCCGACGACGAGGCGGTCGGGCCGCATCCGCAGGGCGTTGCGCACGAGGTCGGTCAGAGTCACCTCGCCGCCGCCTTCGACGTTGGCCTGGCGGGCTGCGAGTTGGACGGTGTGCGGGTGGGTGACGATGAGCTCGCGGGAGTCCTCGACGATGACGATGCGCTGGATCGTCTCGACCAGGGACAGCAGAGCACCGAGGAGGACGGTCTTCCCCGTGCCCGTCCCGCCGGAGATGAGGATGTTCGCCCGTGACGTGACCGCCTCGGCGATGAGGGGGCTGATCTCATCGGGGACGAACCCTGAGTCGCAGAGTTGGGAGTAGAGGAATCCGGAGCGTTTCGGCACGCGGAAGCTGATCGTCGTCGTGTCCCCGGAGATGGGAGGGACGATCGCGTTCATCCGCACCCCGTCGGGCAGGCGCACATCGACATAGGGAGAGGAATCGTCGAGGCGACGCCCGCCGAGGGCGGCCAACCGGACAGCGAGGGACCGCACCTCCTCTTCGGATCCCAGGGACAGGTCGAGCAGCCGAGGCCCGCCACCGGTGTCGGCGAAGATCTCACGCGGTCCGTTGACGAACACGTCCGTGGTGCCGGGCACCTCAAGCACGGACTGCAGGGGTCCTGCCCCGGACAGCTGCGCGGACAGCCGGGTGACGAGTTCGAGCAGGGCGGACGAACCGAGCACGCGTCCGGTGCGTTGGACCGCCTCGGCGACGGCGGCCGTGGTCACCGGTCCCGGCTTGTCGAGCAGCGTTTTGCGGACATCGGCGACCAGCGAGGCGTCGAGCCATTCGCTCATTCGACCCACTCCCCCAGCAAGCGGTCGACGAGGCGGCCGAGGTGCGCGCCACCGGGGATGCCCTCGCCACGGTCGACGGCGGCGGACAGTCCCCGATCATCGCGGATGCTCCCGGCCAAGCTCAGACCGATGGAGTCGGCGAGGAGCTCGGCGTCGAGGCCTCCGGGTCCGGTTTCGCGGACGACGAGGCGCACATCGGGGTGGGCCTGGGACAATCGCTTGGCCACTTGGGAGGAGGCGACGGCCGACCGGACCCGGGCCGGGGAGACGAGAAGGACATGATGGCAGCGTCTCGTCCATTGCGGTGGGGCGTGGCGGGGCAGATCGACGATGACGAGGTCGAAGGCCTGACCGGCTGCGGCGAGGAAGTCGTCGAAGACGTCGGGGTCGAGGTCGACCGTGTCGTCCCGACCCCAGGACAGCAGCGCGAGTCCGTCGTGGCGGGGCAGCGCATCGGCCAGGGTAGAGGGGCGCAGCTGTCCGCGAGAGGCGCTGAGGTCGGTCCACCGGGGCCCGGGCACCGCTTCGGCGCCGAGGACGAGGTCGAGTCCCCCGCCGAGCGGGTCGGCGTCGACGAGGACGGTGCTGTGATCAGCTCCGGCCCGTCGGGCGAGTGCGCATGCGAGCACGGAGGCTCCCGCTCCTCCGCAGCCGGCGACGACGCCGACCGTGGTCCCGGGTGCACCAGGCGGTTCGACGGCGGCGATCATCCGTCCGCTCAGCCATTCCGCAGCGGCGGGCAGCACGGCGAGCTGGTCGACGCCGAGGTGGGCGGCCTTCGCCCAGGTCGAGGAGGGTTCGTCATCGTTGAGGACGACGAGGATCGTGTCCGCTCTGTCGGTGGCGGGGGCTTCGCGGACGTCTTCGCCGAGGAGGATGAGCGACGCTGACTGCCAGCCTCCGGAGTCGGGAGGCAGAACGGTCAGGGAGATGCCGATGCTTTCGGCGACTCGGGCGCATTCTTCGGTGATCGCACCGAGGTCGGTGATGAGGGCTACCTGCATGCACCGAGCCTGGACTCGAGCGGTGGCCTCCGGCCAGGTCGGAGCGCTGCCCTGTGGAGGGGACGACGAAGGGGCGCCTCCTGTGAGGTTGAGTCACAGGAGGCGCCCCAAGTGGCAGCCTGCAGCTTCCATCCAGGTCAGCCGCGGTGGGTCGGCCGCTCGGTCACATCATGTGGTGCCGATGGGCACCGGCTCGACCGCGGCGTGTCCACAGCGCTGACGTGCGAGTGGAAGCCGGACCGAATCAGCCGCGCTGGATTCCTTCGATATTGCGCAGGACACCGGTGGTGCTGCCGTCGGAGTCGCGGACCTTGAACGAGGATCCGTTGTCCTCGAGACTGAGGTACCAGTCGCCGGGGTAGATCGTGAACACCGGCATTCCGGTGGTCTCGTCCACGGCTTCACGCGGCTCGGGAACGGCGAACCAGAACGCCTGGATGATGGGGCGTCCACCGTCCTGGTTCTGTGCCTGACCGTTGTCCTGACCGGCGTTCCGGCCGTTGTTCTGCTCATCAGCAGACCGGTTCTGACCGGCATCGGCGGGCACCGGCTGGTTGTCGACGGCCGTCTGCGCCATGGTCTCGTCGGTCGAGCTGTCCGGGCGCCCGTCGGTCTCCGGACGGTTGGCATAGTCGGCGACGGGAACGTACTGAGTCGGCTCTTCGCTTTCGGGAGCGGTCGTCCGCTCCGCACTGGTGGCCGGCTCCATCACAGCGGTCGCCTGCCCGTCGTCATCCCCCGCCGTGTCATCGCCAGCAGTTGCCGTGTCATCGCCCGCAGACGCCGTGTCATCGCCCGCAGACGCCGTGTCATCGGCCGGAGTGCTGACAACCGTAGCCTCGGTGGAGCGGACATTCGCATCGTCGTCTTGACCCTGCACCGGGGCTTCGTCGGTCGAGGCCGAAGAATCCGATGGCGAGGCGGTCGAGGACTGTGCAGCCGATCCCGCGCCGGCGACTTCTGTGTCTTCTGCGGAGTTCGTATCCGAGGACTTCGCGTTGACCTTGGAGACCAGGTCGCTGCTCTCGGCCGGCGACACGACCGTCGGGGTGTCGTCCTCCTTCGCCGAGGCGGCCATGGACCTGTCCGCAGACGTGTCCTCGTTCGCCGCATCGGTCTCAGCAGCCGGCGCGGAGTCGGTCTCCGATTCGGGAGCGGCGTGGCGGCCACGCCGACGTTCGGAGTCCGAGTGTGCGGCGGCGACACCGGCAGCACCGGCGCCGATCACCCCGGCGCCTGCAGCAGCGGCCGCAGCGCCCGGGTGTGTCTTGTCGCCTGTCTCGGTGGGCTGGGCCTCGGCTTCAGCGGCCTGGCCGCTCGCGCCGGTGGGCTGACCGTCGGCCGCATCGGCCTGCGGCCGGCTGGCTCCGACTCCGAATGTCTGAGTCGGTTCGCTCTGCGAATGCTGCGGGGCGTCCGAATCGCGACGGCCCAGATAGGTCTGACCGTCACCGGTGCTGTGCACCGGTCCGTCGGCCGAGGCCTGATCAGTTGTCGCGTCCTCGTATCCGGGCGCAGCGCCCGCCTCCGAGGTGCCGGCAGGTGCGGCGAAGGAGCTGGCAGAACGTTCGGCGTCCTGCTCCTGCGGCGGAGCGTAGGGGCTGGGCTGGTTCTGCTGGTCGGCAGGCTGGGCCTGCTGGTCGGCAGGGGCGAACTGATTCTGCTGTTCCGGACCGCCGAACTGACCCGACTGACCGAACTGGTCCTGCTGACCCTGCTGTGCAGGCTGACCCGACTGTCCCGGGCCGCCGAACTGGTCCGACTGTCCCGGCGCACCGAACTGACCCGACTGTCCCGGCGCACCGAACTGACCCGACTGTCCCGGCGCACCGAACTGAGTCGGCTGGCCGGACTGTCCCGGTCCGCCGGGCTGACCGTAATCGCCGGTACCCGGCTGTCCGAATCCTGGCTGACCTGCACCGGCCGGAGCGGCACCATACGGTGCGAATCCGGGTGCACCGGCACCCGGTCCGGCAGAACCCGGCACATTGGCCACCGGTGCCGGATGCTGGGTGTGCTTGGCGACGGGGCGAGCCTTCGGATGGGTTTCGATGTCCTCGCGGCCGGCGAATTCCTTGGCGAAGAACGGCAGCATCGTGAACACACCCGCGAAGAATGCGATGAGCCCGGCGAAGAACGTCAGGTACGAACCCACATGCCAGTAGACCGCCGAAGTGAGCAGGTCGATAAACACGTAGGTGAACGCGATCGCCGAGAGCACGGAGATGAATTGGTCGAGGCTGAGCGACCCGACCCGCAGTCGGCTGCTGCCGAGCTTGTTGACGAGCACGGCCGCCACGATGAGCAGGATCGTGAGCACCCCGAATACGAGCGCGCCCATATCCGCGACGTTCCAATGCCACAGAGTCGTCGTCTCATGTCCGAAGCCGTAGCTGTAGCTGCGGTAGGGCACGAACAGGGCGATGAAGGCGAGCAGACCGGCGAAGAGGAGGAAGAGATCGCGCAGAGTCAGCGGGCCGAGGATTCCCGGGCCGGTCTTCCGCTTGGGCGCTGGCGCCTGGCCGAACTGACCCTGGCCCGGCGCTGACCCGTACGGTCCCGGTGCCGATCCGTACTGCCCGGGAGCAGAACCGTATGGTCCGGGTCCCGACCCATACTGGGCCGGAGCCGATCCATAGGGTCCTTGCGCGGCGGGCTGTCCAGGTGCCGAGCCATAGGGCCCGGGTGCGGAACCATAGGCCGGCGCGGGAGCCGCACCGAACTGTCCCGGTCCCGACCCGTAGGCCGGCGGCTGACCACCGGGCTGCTGCGCGTTCTGCCCCGGGTACTGCGGGGGCTGATCCTGCCACGGCTGTGGCCCGGACCCGGTTGGATGCTGCGGCGAACTCATCGCTGACTCCAGTCGATCTCGGGGAAAGGTAACAGTGTTTCCGTGTCCGCGCGGGTCGGATCCCGACGGACTCTGACCCCATCCTTGCAGAACACAGGCCTCCTGTGCACTCATACGCGCTTTCTCAGGCACGTCGGGAACCGCGCATTCCCTCACCGAGGAGGCTCTTCGGTGACCTCATCACCGTCGAAGCCATGTGACCCATACCACGACAATTGCGCGGCGGCTACCCCCGATTTCCCCGTTCATCGCATGAAACTGCCCTCCACTGCCCCCGACCACCGGTATACAGTGCAACTAGAATTTTCGATCCACCAAGGAAGTCGGAGGGAAAGCATGACCGAAACCGCTGCCGAGCAGACAGAGACGTTTGCCCCGCCTGAGCAGTTCGCCGCAGACGCCAACGTCAAGGCCGACGAATACGAACGTGCCGAGGCAGACTACTTGGGCTTCTGGGCCGAGCAGTCCCGCGAGCTCGTCGACTGGCACGAGGACTTCGACGAGGTCCTGGATTGGACGAATCCGCCGTTCGCGAAATGGTTCGTCGGCGGAAAGCTCAATGTCGCCTACAACTGCCTCGACCGCCACGTCCTCGCCGGCAACGGCGACCGGGTGGCCATCAACTTCGAAGGCGAACCGGGCGATTCCCGTGCTTTCACCTATGCCGAACTTCTCGCCGAAGTGTCGAAGGCGGCGAACACGCTGACCGACCTCGGCGTCAAGAGCGGCGACCGGGTTGCCATCTACCTGCCGATGATTCCCGAAGCCGTGATCTCGATGCTCGCCTGTGCTCGCCTCGGTGCTGCACATTCGGTCGTCTTCGGCGGATTCTCCGCCGATGCACTGCACTCGCGCATCATCGACGCCGAAGCCCGCGTCGTCATCACCGCCGACGGAAGCTACCGTCGCGCCAAGCCCACGAGCCTCAAACCGGCCGTCGACGAAGCGATCTCCCGGGGTGACACTCCGGTCGAGCACGTTCTCGTCGTCAAGCGCACCGGTCAGGACGTCGATTGGGTCGAGGGCCGCGACCAGTGGTGGGAGGATTCCGTCGGCCGGGCAAGCGACGAACACGAATGCGAGTTCTTCGACTCGGAGCACCCCCTGTTCATCCTCTACACCTCCGGGACGACAGGAAAGCCCAAGGGCATCCTCCACACCACCGGCGGCTACCTCACTCAGGTGCTGTACTCGATGAAGGCGGTCTTCGACATCAAGCCCGAGACGGATGTCTTCTGGTGCACCGCCGACGTCGGCTGGGTCACCGGTCACTCCTATGTCGCCTACGGCCCACTGGCCGCCGGCACCACTCAGATCATCTACGAAGGCACCCCGGACACTCCGCATCAGGGTCGCTGGTGGGAGATCATCGAGAAGTACAAGGCCACGATCCTCTATGCCGCCCCGACGGCGATCCGCACGTGCATGAAGTGGGGCGAGGAGATCCCGGCGAAGTACGATTTGTCCAGTCTGCGTCTGCTCGGCAGCGTCGGCGAACCGATCAATCCCGAGGCCTGGCGCTGGTACCACCGCGTCATCGGCGGTGAGCGCTGCCCGATCGTCGACACCTGGTGGCAGACCGAGACCGGGGCCCATATGATCGCTCCCCTGCCCGGAGTACTGTCGACCAAGCCCGGTTCTTCCCAGCGTCCGATTCCCGGCATCTCCGTCGACGTCGTCGATGATTCGGGTGAGAACCCGGCAGGTCCCGAAGGCGGGCTGCTCGTCATCCGTCGGCCTTGGCCGTCGATGCTGCGCGGGATCTGGAAAGATCCGGAGCGCTTCAAGGAGACCTACTGGTCGCGGTTCGAAGACACGTACTTCGCCGGCGACGGCGCACGCCGCGATGAGGACGGGGACATCTGGTTCCTCGGCCGCGTCGACGATGTGATGAATGTGTCCGGTCACCGCCTGTCCACCGCAGAGATCGAGTCCTCGCTCGTCGCGCATCCCAAGGTCGCCGAGGCGGCTGTGGTCGGCGCTGCCGACGATACGTCCGGTCAGGCCGTCGTCGCGTTCGTCATCGTCTCCAATGGAGTCGAGGACTCCTCCGAGACATCTGAGGAGCTGCGTCAGCATGTGGGCAAGGACATCGGCCCCATCGCGAAGCCGAAGAAGGTCCACATCGTCACGGACCTGCCCAAGACCCGCTCCGGCAAGATCATGCGTCGCCTACTCAAGGACGTTGCCGAGAACCGCGAGGTCGGCAATACGTCGACCCTCGCCGATGCCTCGGTGATGGACCAGATCGAAAAGTCCGTCGCAGAAGCCTGAACCTCGCTCTGAGGCCGAGGTCGGATGACCCGTCGGTGACAGACGGCCCTGCCGCATAGCGGCCGTCGTCGGGATCCGACGGGTTTTCCCGGTTCCCCGCCGATTCGCCTTTGGCCGCAGGGCGCGATCAGACTACTCTTAAGTTAGATTGTCCTCGTTCTCGATTTAGGAGCTCTCATGGCCGAACGGTCCATCAGCGAACTGATCAAAGGCATCAGCGACGATTCCAAAGCGATCGCCGAAGAAGAGATTGCCCTCGCCAAGGCCGAAGCCACTGCCGGCGCGAAGAACCTGGGCATCGGAGCCGGACTGGCCGTTGTCGCTCTCTTCCTGCTCTTCCTGTCCTCGTTCATGGTGATCTTCGCCGGTGCGGCCGCGTTCCATGAGGGACTGGGCTGGCCGTGGTGGGGCAGCTTCCTCATCGTCTTCGGCATCCTCGCCGTCATCGCGATCGTCCTCGTTCTCATCGCCCTTCCGCTGTTCAAGAAGGGCAACCCGGTTCCCGGCACCGCGATCGGCTCGGCCAAGTCGCTGGTGGCCTCCGTCAAGCGCGCAGTGAAGAACCCCTCGGGACCCAGGTACTGACACTCCTTGCAATACTGAGAACCGCGGCAGGAACGAAGGCGGCGCCGGACATCAAGTCCGGCGCCGCCTTCGCATCTGCCTCAGAAATCGATGTCTCAGAAATCGATCGCGATGGGAGCCGTCTTGTCCCATTCGCCGGCCCAGCCGAGATGGTCGAGGGCGAAATCGAGGATGCCGGCAGTGAAGCCCCAGACCTTGAGCACTCCGACGTCGAAAGCCGGGGTCGAGATCTTCAGATCGGGACGGGAGAAGGTGCCGCGATTGGCAGGGGCGACGAGATCGGCGATGGCCACCCGATAGACAGAATACGACTCCCGCTGATCCATCACATGCACCCGACCGGGCTGACGCCAATAGCCGACCACCGGTGTCACCTCGAATTTCGAAACCGGGATATAGAGCGGATCCATCTCTCCGAGCACTTCGACGGTGTCCGGGGAGATTCCAGCCTCTTCCTCCGCTTCACGCAGCGCGGCGGCCGCCATGGAATCGTCCTCGGGGTCACGGCCCCCTCCGGGAAAGGCGACCTGGCCGGGATGATGGCGCAAGGTCGCAGCCCGCTGGAGGAGCACGATGTCGACATCGGCGACGCCGAGTTCGGCCAGGCGCTTCTCTTCTGCTTCTCCCGCCTCGGTGCGGGCTTCTCCCCCACGCCCGAAGAGCATGAGCACGGCGGCGTCACGGGCGGCAACCTCGGCCGTTCCCTTCTGTCGACGCAGCCACAGCGGGGACCCGTGCGAGACGGCGAGGGCTTCGAGCTGCCCGCGCAGGGCTCCATCGGCGATCGTCGCCGATTCGGGTGGAAGGTCGGGGATTCGGGCGCTCACTGTCCGTCCTCGGCGACAGCCTCCTCGGCGGGAGTGGCCAAGGGTGCCATTTCGAACCGGAGCATGGCGCGTGCCTTCTCCGGGTCGAGCTCCCCGATGCCGAACGAGGGGCACAGCGCGGTCAGGGGGCAGGCTCCACAAGCGGGCTTGCGGGAATGACAGATGCGGCGGCCGTGGAAGATCACCCGATGCGAAAGCATGGTGAGATCCTTCTTCGGGAACAGGGCCGCGATCTCATGCTCGGCCTTGACGGCATCGGTCTCCTCCGTCCACCCGAAGCGGCGCGCCAACCGGCCCATATGGGTGTCGACGGTCAGTCCTGGAGTGTCGAAGGCGTTGCCGAGGACAACGTTCGCGGTCTTGCGCCCGACTCCGGCGAGCTTGACGAGCTTGTCCAACTTGTTCGGCACCACACCGTCGTACTCGTCGACGAGTTCGTTCGCGAGCTTGACGATGTTGCGGGCCTTCGCCCGGTAGAACCCGGTGGAGCGGATGTGCTCCTCGACCTCGATGAGATTGGCCACGGCCAGGGCATGAGCGTCGGGGAAGGCGGCGAAGAGGCTCGGGGTGACCGAGTTGACGCGGATATCGGTGGTCTGAGCGGACAGGACGGTGGCGATGAGCAGCTGGAACGGAGTCTCGAAGTCGAGCTCGCATTTCGCGTTCGGATACACCTCGGCGAGGATGCGATGGATCTTCCGGGCCCGGCGGGTCCGCCCCAGCGGGGTCTCCTTCGCGAACTTCCGCGCGCTCTTCTCTGCCACAGTCAACACGACTCACCATCCTAATCCGTGCCCCGTCATTCCGCAGTCACGCCGGTCACACCCTCGGCTCAGGCATGTGTGCCCGGATCCGCGCGCCGGGACGCGACCGTCTGCGGAAACGGTGAGGTCGGGAGTCGCGTCGGGCGATGCGGCAGAGGTTTTCAGACTGATGGGCCACACTCCCGCGTCTTTGCTGGTATCGATGCAGATGACCAGGTAGATTTATGTGTGATTATCACGACAAGGAGGAACCAGTGGATATTGAAGTGGTGCGGGGCGCGACGCTCTTCGCAGGTCTGGACGATGAAGCCACCAGTGCATTGATGAAGTTCATGAACCCGCGGAGTCTCCGTCGGGGAACCGTGCTCTTCCATGAGGGCGATGCCGGTGACGAGCTCTACATCGTCTCCTCGGGCAAGCTCAAGATCGGCCGCGAGTCCTCCGATGGCCGTGAGAACCTGCTGTCCGTGGTCGGCCCGGGCGAGATCATCGGCGAGCTCAGCCTCTTCGATCCCGGCCCACGTTCGACCTCTGTCACCGCGGTCTCCCAGTCGGAGCTGCTCAGCCTCAAGCACGAGGACCTCACCACCTGGCTCAACGAGCGCCCGCAGGCCGCGATGAACCTGCTCAAGGCTCTCGCCCAGCGTCTGCGCCGCACGAACGAGACCGTCGGCGACCTCGTCTTCTCCGACGTGCCCGGCCGTGTCGCCAAGGCCCTGCTCGACCTGGCAGCCCGCTTCTCGAAGCCGGCACCCGACGGTGTGCTCGTCGCTCACGACCTCACCCAGGAAGAGCTCGCTCAGCTCGTCGGCGCCTCCCGTGAGACCGTGAACAAGGCGCTGGCTGACTTCGCCGCCCGCGGCTTCATCCGTCTCGAGGCTCGCTCCGTCGTCATCCTCGACATGGACAGGATGCGCAACCGCGCCCGCTGATCCTCCTCGCGGCGTCGTAACCGCCACAGCGCACGAACGCCCCAGCCGCTTCGGCTGGGGCGTTCGTCCTGGTCGGGACAACTGTGCGACGTGACCGGCGCTCGCCGTCGAAGTGGCTGTCGCGTCAGCGGCGTGCTTCAGGCGTCGGCTGCGGGCAGAGCGTCGAGGTAGGCCAGCTGGGCCTTGACGATCTGTTCGGCTGCCGGCCGCACGCTGTCATCGACGTCGTGGTAGACGATGTCACAGACCCCCGAGGCGGTGCTCGCTCCCTGCTCGAGTGCCGCTTTGACCTGCTCGATGCGTTCGAGTCGGTGGGACCGGTAGTAGTCGATCACCTCGGCGGGTGCGTCGATACGCTCGCCGTGGGCCGGCTCGATGATCGCGAACTCACCGGCGTCGAGCAGTTCTCTCAACCGGTCGAGGGAATTCAGGTAGTCACGCAGCGAACCTTCCGGGTGGGTGACGATCGTCGTCCCCTCCCCCAGGATCGTATCGCCGCTGTAGAGGGCTCCGGAGTGGATGAGGCTGATGCTGTCGCTCGTGTGGCCGGGGGTGGCGACGACGCGCAGGACATCCGCCGGGGTGCTGCCGAAGGCGATCTCGTCGCCGTCGACCACGGGATCCGTGTGCCGGGCGAAACGCTCGAGCACGGCATAGACGGGCACCTCAGGGGCCCACTGGTCGATGCTTCCGAGCATCTCGGAATGGTCGGCGTGCTGGTGGGTGAGAACGATCGCCGCCAGATCACGGTCGGCCACCTCGGCGAGGAAATTCTCACGGTGATCGGCCATCTCCGGTCCGGGATCGATGACGACCGCGGAGGTGTCGTCCTGACTGGTGAGCACGTAGGTGTTCGTTCCGGTCAGGGTCATCGGGCTGGGATTGTTCGCACGGATTCTCATGAGTCGTCGCTCTCCTCGTCTGTCGTTTCGTCGTCGTCATCGCCGCTGAAGGTCAGGAAGCCGGGGTTCTGGTCGGTGTCGGTCTCGCCGACGGCAACCGCACGGTCGCGCAGACTGCCTTTGCTGTGAGGGTCCTTGCCGGTGTGGATGACCACTTTCCAATCGCCGTCGTCGGCGATGATCTCCGGCCGCAGCGGGTGAACGTTGCGGATCTGTGCCATGGCCGCCCCCACAGACGGGACCCCGGTGAGGCTTTCGACGATGATGCGGGCGGCCGCGCTGATGCGGTTGGGGTCCCCACCCACCTCGGCGAGGATCTGTCCGGGGCGTTTCCAGCCGGCGGAGGTCTCGTTCGGGGACAGGAAGTCGACTTCCTGGCCGAAGGGGACGGTGGCGATGAAGTAGGTGGTGTCGAACCGGTGCAGCTGGGTGGGAGTGTTGATCCAGCGCAACCACGGTTTGCACAGATCGGGACGCAGCCGCAGGTCACGGTCGCGTAAGACCTGCGACCAGGAGACCTCGTTCGAGAACAGTCTCGACCGGGTGGTGTGCCAGTCTGTCTGCGGTGAGGCCACGATCTCCCGGTCGACATCCTCGGCGAGCAGGATTCCGGTGGCGGCGAAGGTGATGCGGGCGGCCGCGGAGAAGTGGTGAAGGGCGCGGGATTTGTTCTCGATGCTCAGCGCACGCGCGCACCGGGCCGAATTCCATCCGGCCAAAGGCAGCTTCCGCACATCACCCGGGCGCAGGCTGCTGGTGGGAAATGCCCACCGATTGCGGTCTTCGACGCCGCGAGCGTCGAGCTGCCGGGTGATGAAGAGTTCCAGCCCGTCCGCGGAGTCCCGGATCAGCACGATCGCCGAGGTGGGGCGCGGGGCTTCGGGGACGGGCCACCGTCCGTCGGACTGCCAGTGGTCGAGCAGCCACCGCAGCTCCGACGAGACGGGAAGAGTGCGTCCGCTAAGCGGCATCGCCTGAGACCTCGACGATGACTTCGACCTCGACGGGGGTGCCCAGAGGCAGGGTGTTCACGCCGACCGCGCTGCGGGCGTGCTGCCCGCGGTCTCCGAAGATCTCACCGTATAGTTCGGACACGCCGTTGATGACGGCCGGCTGCTGGGTGAAGTCATCGGCGGAGTTGACGAAGCCGGTGACCTTGACGACGCGCACGATCTGATCGAGGTCGCCGATGACTCCGGCGATAGCGGCCAGGGCGTTGAGCCCGGCTGTGCGTGCCAGCTGGTAGCCGGTGTCGAGGTCGACGTCCGTGCCCAGGTGTCCGGTGGCGGGCAGTTTGCCGTCGACAACCGGAAGTTGGCCGGAGGTAAAGACGTAGTTCCCGGTGCGCAGTGCAGGGACGTAGGCGCCGGCGGGGGTGGCGATCTCGGGCAGTTCGAGGCCGAGTTCGGTCAGACGCTCAAGGGTCTTCGACATGGTTGCTCTTTTCGACGTAGATGGTCAGGAGGGTGATGGTGGTGCGGGGATGGTCAGCAGCCGCCTCGGTGCCGGAATCGGATCATTCCTTCGGTCGTTTGAGGTAGGCCACGAGTCCGTTGTTGTCAGGACCCGGGACGACCTGCACGAGTTCGTATCCGTCCTCACCCCACTGGTCGAGGATCTGCTTCGTCGCATGGACGATGAGCGGCACGGTGACGTATTCCCACTTGGTCATGATTCTCCTCAGTTGTAGATGCGTCGCCGAGGCGGTCCGAAAGTGATCCGGTGTGCCGACTATCTCTGATCTGATCGACGACGCTGGTCCGTTCCCCACACTAGCCCAGACCGGGCGGGCCGGGCACCTGCGTTCCGTGACGGCCGTGTGCTCGGCTCAAGTGGGTGCGGGCCTGCAGGCACACGGGACTGTGAAGGCGGGGAGGATCTGGTCCTCCCCGCCTTCACAGGAACGGTGTCCGATGGCTTCTGTCAGCCGGTCACGGTCACGAGGTCACCGGTTCAGTTGCCGCCGAGGCCGGGAGCTTCGTCGCCGTCGCCGCCACCGTTGTTGCCACCGCCGGTTCCGCCGCCGTTGTTGCCGCCGCCTCCGTTGTTTCCGGAGTTGCCGCCTCCACCGCCGCCGTTTCCGCCGGTGCCTCCGCCGCCGGTTCCGCCGTTGCCTTGGCTGCCGCCACCGCCGCCTCCACCGCGGTTCGTGCCGGACGAGGAGCTGCCTCCACCGGACCCACCGCCCTGGAAGAACTTGCTGCTGGGCTTCGGGAAGCCGGTGTTGCCCTTGGTCTCCTTGACTGCCTGGCTCATATACGCCTGCCAGGTCTTACCGGAGATCGTGGCACCGTAGATGTGGCCGCGAACAGCGCCGGCACCGTTCGTGCGCCAGTCATGCGTACCGCTCGGGTCTCCCGTCCAGACCGCGGTCGACAGGGTCTTTGTGAACCCGAGCAGCCAGGTGTGACCGACCTCGAAGTTCGTCGTACCGGTCTTCGCACCGGCCGGGACGCCGATTTTCAGCTGACTGGTCGTACCGCCGTTGAACGTCTGCGTCAGTGCGTAGGCGACGCCCCTGGCCACATCCTTCGACAGGACTCGCTTGCAGCCTTCACCCGGCAGGTCGAGCTTCTCGCCCTTGCGGTCCTTGATCTCGAGGATTGGTTTGGGACCGCAGAACTCACCCTCGTTGGCGAAGGTGGCGAACGCCGCGGCCATGGCGATGGGCGTGGTCTCCGTCGTTCCGAGGATCGACGACGGGGACAGGGCCTGGATGAAGCCGGACTTGTCTTCATAGTCCAGGGTCTCACCGCTTCCGTAGCGGATGCCCAGATCCATCGCGGTGTCCATGATGTCGCACATGTTCATCTGGTTGCCCATGGCCGCGTAGCCCGTATTGACGGAATTCTTCGTTGCCTCGAGCGCGGTCATTGAGCCCTTGCCTTCGCCGTCGCCGGCGTTGTTCGGGTCCCAGTCTCCGGCCATGTTCGGACAACCGTCGTACTTCCAGGAGCTGGCCGGGAAGTTGCGTTTCGTCGCATTGACCGTGGTGTTGAGGCTCTTGCCTTCCTTCAGCCAAGCCGTGAGCACGAAGGGCTTCCACGTCGAACCGACCTGGAATCCGCCGCCGCCGTTGTGCTTCTTGTCGACGGTGTAGTTGATCGAGGTCTTCTTGTTCTTGTCCTTCTTCTTGACTTCTCCCGCGGTGTACTCACGGTTCTCTGCCATTGCGATGACTTCACCGGTTCCCGGTTCGATCGTCACCAGGGCATGTCCGGCGCCGGAGGGGTCGCCGACGGGGACGCGCTTCTTGACCTCTTTGTCCGCGATCTTCTGAATATCCGGATTGAGGCTGGTCTTGATCGTCAGGCCCCCGCGTTGGAGGAATGCAAGTCTCTCGTCGGCAGTATCCCCGAAGGTCTCATCATTCATGATGACGTTCTGTACGTAGTTGCAGAAGAATTCGCCTTTGCTCTTCGCCGCGGAGCAGCCATTCGGCGTCTCGTGCAGATCGAGATCGAGGTCGGTCTTGACCGCCTTGTCGTATTCCTTCTGCGTGATGTGATCGTACTTGAGCATCTGTCCCAGCACGGTGTTGCGACGCTTGAGCACCTGATCGGGGAACCGCTGCGGGTTGAACGCCGAGGGGTTCTGCACGATTCCGGCGAGCATCGCCGACTGCTGGATGTTGAGATCCTTGGCGTGGATTCCCCAATACCGGTAGGCGGCAGCTTCGACGCCGTAGACGTTCGGGGATCCCGAGTAGTTGTTGATGTTCATGTAGCGGTTGAGGATTTCCTTCTTGTCGTACTTCTTCTCAACCGCGACAGCGAGTTTGGCTTCGCGCAGCTTACGTGCGTAGCCGGCAGTGCCTTCGGACTCCTTCGCCGCCGCCACGCCTTCGGAGTTGTCCTCGGCGTGCGCGTTCTCTGCGAGCACGTTCTTCACGTACTGCTGGGTCAGCGTCGATCCGCCCTGAGTCGTCGAGGACACCATATTGTGCACCGCTGCACGAGCGATGCCTTCGATGTCGACACCGCCGTGTTCGAAGTACCGGTAGTCCTCGACCGCGATCGTCGCGTTCTGCATGTCCTGCGAGATCTTGTCGAGAGGCACTTCCTGGCGGTTCTGCCAGTAGAACTCCGCGAGCTCAGAACCGTCGGAGGCGAGCATCGTCGACTTCTCTCCGAGGTCCTTGATCTCCAAGGTAGCGGGAAGCGAATCGAAGATCTCGACAGCACTGTTCGCACTGGCTGTTGCGACGCCGACGCCGGGAATGGCCAGACCGGCCGCGACGATTCCCGCCACCGCACTGACGGCCACGAACTGCATGAACGCGCCCATTTTTGTGGGTGGGGCGTTTGACTCAGGAGACACCATGGTAGTCAGTTTAACGAATTCGCCTTGTGCAGATCTTCAGAAATCGCTGAACGGCCTAGGCTCTTGCAACGAGTTCCAGGACGCTGACTTCCGGTCGGCAGGCAAAACGCACTGGT
Organism: Brevibacterium sp. 'Marine'; assembly: GCF_012844365.1. Lineage (NCBI taxonomy): Bacteria > Bacillati > Actinomycetota > Actinomycetes > Micrococcales > Brevibacteriaceae > Brevibacterium > Brevibacterium sp. 'Marine'. Next base: position 1,094,906 of record NZ_CP051626.1, on the reverse strand, counting down.
GAGTACGGTGAGAAGCCGAGTCCTGCGGAGATCGTGACGAGACTCTGCCGGTAAGGGAAAACTCCGCGTGCGCGTGTCCGATCGAGGTCGCAGTTCGTCACCGGTGCGCCCCAGAAGGGCACACGGATCTGTCCGCCGTGCGTGTGTCCGGCCATGATGAGATGCGCCCCCGCCGAGGCGAATGCCTCCAAGGTCCGCGAATACGGAGCATGTGTCACTCCCACTTTGAGACCGGCCGACGGATCGAATTGCGGATGCTCGAGGTCGCCCTCCCCCGGTTCTCCCCCACTCCAGCGGATCCGATCACGGTCGATATGGGCGTCGCCGAGGCCCGAGAAGTGGATACGGGTGCCCTTGATCGTCAGGGCCGCCTCGGTGTTGTCGAGGAAATGCCATCCCTGCCCGCCGGCCCTGGAGACCGACGCGGATGTCGGTTCTTCGAACCCGCGGACGAGGGACTTGACGTCGAGGTCGGGGTTGACGCGGTGCTTGACCTGGGACGGTGAGCGCAGATACTTCGCAGGGTTCTTCAGCTGCGGGGAGAAGAAGTCGTTCGACCCGAGGACGAACACACCGGGGATGTTGAGGAGTCCCGAGTAGACGTCGAGGACCTCGGGCACGATGTCGGCGGAGAGGTTGTCGCCGGTATTGACCACGAGGTCGGGTTCGAGGCGAGTGAGCGCTGTGACCCAGGCGGCGCGATGCTTCTGCCAGGGAGCCAGGTGCAGGTCGGCGACGTGGAGGATCCGGATGGGCTCGGCTCCGGCAGGCAGGATCGGCAGGGTGTGGCGGCGGATGGCGAAGAGGTGCGGTTCGATGACCGCACCCCAGATTCCGGCGGCCGCGGGAACGGCAAGAGCACCGGCGAGGAGAGCGCGCTTCTTCATTCCCCCAACTCTATCCGCTCCTCCAATTGCTACCTGACGGCGGCCCAGCAACCTCGCGCGAGGTTGCTGGGCCGCCGTCAGGTAGTAATCAGGGGGTGGGGATGGGGGTGTTGTGTTCTTTGGCGGCACGGTGGGCGCGGCGGCGGTGCAGGGATCTCATCCGGCGGCGACCGACGAGGCGGCAGATGACGTAGATGAGGAACGAGATCGTCGTGACGAACGGGCTGATCGGCACCACCGGCGAACCGAGGGCGATGAGGATGCCCCCGACCGAGGCGGTCACGGCGAAGATCACGCTGAGGACCGGCACCCACACCGGGGAGGCCGAGAGCTGAGTCGCGGCGGCGGCCGGGGTGATGAGCAGCGCAAGGACGAGGAGGACTCCGACGACCTGCACGCTCAGTGCCACGGCAAGTCCGAGGGTGAGCATGAAGACGATGGTGAGCACGCTGACCGGCACGCCCTTCGCCCGAGCCACGTCAGGGTCGAGGCTGGAGAACATGAGCGGACGCCACACGATCGCCAACACCACGAGCACGGCCAGCGCGCAGATGATGAGAGTGAGGATCTGGCCGGGAGTGATGGCGACGATCTGGCCGGTGAGCAGCCCGAACTTGCTCGCCGCCCGCCCGTCGTAGAGGGCGAGGAAGAGGATCGCCAGGCCCAGGCCGAAGGGCATGAGGACGCCGATGATCGCGTTCTTCTCCGAATCCTTGGCCCCGCCGATGCCGATGATGAGAGCGGCGACGATGGATCCGACGATCGACCCGGTCACGACGTCGAAACCGACGAGCAGAGCGAAGGCGGCACCGGCGAAGGAGAGTTCGGAGACTCCGTGAACGGCGAAGGGAATGTCGCGGGCCATGACGAAGACGCTGATGAGACCTCCGACGACGCCGAGGAGCCCAGCGGCGATGAGCGAGTTGGCCAGCAGCGCGACGAGTTCGCCGTAGTCCTCGAAGGTGAAGAGGTTGGCGAAGATCTCAGGAATACTCATCGGTTCACCACCGTCCCGTCGCGGTCGAAAGAGTCATCGGGCAGATTGTGGTGGTCGACGCACTCCTCTTCACCGCCGACGACGACGAGGCGTCCGCCGACGCGGACCACTTCGACCGGGGAGCCGTAGAGCCGGGACAGCGATTCGGTGGTCATCACTTCAGAGGGGGTGCCGATGAGGAAATGCCCGCCGACGATGTAGAGGACCCGGTCGACGTACGGCAGGATCGGGTTGATCTCGTGGGTGACGAAGACGACGGCGGCATCGCGTTTGACCCGCTGTTCGTGCAGCAGAGCGGCCACCACCTGCTGGTGGTGCAGATCGAGCGACAGCAGCGGTTCATCGCAGAGCAGCACTGCGGGATCATTGGCCAGGGACTGAGCCACTCGCAGCCGCTGCAGCTCTCCGCCGGAAACCGTGCCAGCGGGGGCATCGGCATAGTCGGTGGCGCCGACGGAGGCCAAGAGTTCCTCGACCTTCTTCTTCCGACCCCGGGACAGCAGGCCCATCCCCCACCGGTGACCGTCGATGCCCATACGGACCAGATCGCGGCCGCGCATCGGGGTGTGCGGGTCGATTCCGCGCTGCTGCGGAATGTAGCCGATGGCAGGGTTGCCCTTATGCACTTCCCGACCATCGACCTCGGCGGTTCCGGCCGACAGTGTGTTCTGCCCCAGCAGCACCTTGAGCAGTGACGTCTTTCCTGTGCCGTTGGGGCCGAGCACGGCGAGGAACTCCCCCGGCGCGACGTCGAGGTCGAGATCGTGCCAGAGCACCCGCGGGCCGAAGCGCAGTTCGGCATCGCGCAGTCGAATCACCGGCTCCCGGGGTGCAGGTTGTGCGGAAGCGTCGGATTCTTTGGCCATAGTCAGTGCTTGTGTCCTTCGAGTGCTGTCGAAATATCGGTGATGTATCCGTCCATCCAATCGACGTAATGCTCGCCGTCGGGCATGGTCTCGGCGAGGTCGACGACCGGAACATCGGAGTCGTCCGCGGCAGACTTCAGCGCTTCCGCCTGGGGACCTGCCGCCTGAGTATTGTATCCGAGCAGCACCGCCTCGCCGTCGGAGATCTGCTTCTCCGCTTCCTTGAGCACGAGCGGCGGCACGTCGTTGCCTTCTTCGACGGCTTCGAGGAATTCGTCCGACGTGATGTTCTCCAGGCCCATATCGGCGAACAGCCACAGCGGCACCGGCTCGGTCGCCGCGACCTTCTCACCGTCGTGGTCCTTCTTGGCCGCGTCGATCTTCGTCTGCAGTTCGCCGAGGCTCTTCTTGTACTCATCGGCATTGGCGGTGAAGTCATCCTTGTGCTCCGGCACCGCCTCGCCGAGGTGGATCGCCGCCTCATCGACGAGTTTGGTCATCGTGGGCACCGAGTACCAGACATGTTCGTTGAACTCGCCGTGGTCATGCCCCTCATGGTCGTCGCCCTCATCGGAGTGCTCGTGGCCGTCGTCGTGCGTGTGTCCGCCGGCCTGAGCCTCGTCTTCGTCGTGGCTGTGGTCATGAGGTTCGTTTCCGAGATCCTCGGATCCGGGCAATCCCGAGATCGAGACGGCATCGATCACCTCGGGATCGGCGTCTGAAGCCTCGAGCATCGTGGTCATGAAGGCGTCGTAGCCGCCGCCGTTCTCGACGACGAGGTCGGCTTTCGACAGCTTGAGGCGGTCCTGGGTGGTCGCTTCGTAGGAGTGCGGGTCCTGATTGGGATCATCGATGATCGGGCTCACCTCGGCGTAGTCGCCGGCGACTTGGGAGACGATGTCGGCGTAGACGTTCGTCGAGGTCACGACCCGCAGCTCGCCCGATTCCGAACCGGAGGCTCCTCCCCCGCAGCCGCTGAGGACCAAGGCCGTCGAAGCGGCGATGGCTCCGGTGGTGAGAGCGATTCGCGAAGATGTCATGAGGAGCCTTTCTAAGGCATCGAGGATCAAACAACATCATCGACGATACTCAGATCAGAAGTCCGGCACTAATATAAATATTTATATATAGCAACGCTTTTATACGTCCCCACCCCTTTCAGCACTCTGCGCGTACGCCCAGGGGTTTTCGGCCGAATGGCGTGTATGAGCGGCTTCAGAATTCATACGCGGTGATCTTGATCAGGGCGTATGAATTTCGAAGCCGCGAGTGCCGACTTTCCGTGGGCCGTGTGCCGTCCGCTCTTGCGCTTGTACGAGTCTGATGGGCAGTCGAGCACAGTCGCCGGAGACGACGAACCGCCCGGAAGCGGGTGCTTCCGGGCGGTTCGTCGGCCGCTTCGCCTCACCGATCAACACCGGCGGGCACCAGCAGAGTTTCTCAGGCGGCCTTCGCTTCGAGCTTGGCAGCCAGCAGGGCAGCGATCTGCACGGTGTTGAGTGCCGCGCCCTTGCGCAGGTTGTCGTTGGAGACGAAGAGGACGAGCCCCTTGCCAACTGGCGCCGACTGGTCGGCGCGGATGCGACCGACGAAGCTGGCGTTCTGACCTGCGGCCTTGAGCGGGGTCGGGACCTCGTCGAGGGAGACTCCGGGTGCCTGCGACAGGATCTCGGCGGCCTGTTCGGGGCTGATGTCGGAGTCGAATTCGGCGTGGATGCTCAGGCTGTGTCCGGTGAAGACGGGCACGCGCACGCAGGTGCCGGCGACGAGGAGGTCGGGCAGTCCGAGGATCTTCCGGCTCTCGTTGCGCAGCTTCTTCTCTTCATCGGTTTCATTCTGCCCGTCGTCGACGACCGATCCGGCCATCGGCAGGACGTTGAACGCGATCGGTTCGACGTAGTTGTTCGGTTCCGGCAGGTTCACCGCAGTGCCATCGGTGGCGAGCTTGCGGGCATCGGGCAGACCCGCTTCGAGCTGACCGGCGAGTTCCTCGACTCCGGACAGACCCGAACCGGACACGGCCTGGTAGGTGGCCACGATGAGACGGGTCAGCCCGGCCTTGTCATGGAGTGCCTTGAGCACGGGCATGGCGGCCATGGTCGTGCAGTTCGGGTTCGCGATGATTCCCTTGGGCGGCTCGTCGAGGTCGTCGGGGTTGACCTCGCTGACGACGAGCGGAACCTCCGGGTCCGAACGCCAGGCCGAGGAGTTGTCGACGACGGTGACTCCGGCGGCGGCGAAACGCTCCGCCTGCGCCTTGGACGTCGCCCCACCGGCGGAGAACAGAGCGATTTCGAGTCCGCTCGGATCCGCCTCGGCGGCATCTTCGATGGTGATGGGCTGGCCCTTGAAGTCGATCGTCTTCCCGGCTGAACGGGCCGAGGCGAAGAGCCTCAAAGAGCCGATCTCGAATCCGGGATCATCGGCCAGGAGGTCGAGCATGACTCCGCCGACCTGGCCGGTTGCTCCCACTACTCCGATATTGACGCTCATCGTCCGGTACCTCCGTACACCACTGCTTCGTTGTCTTCGCTGTCGAGTCCGTAGGCGGCATGGGCGGCACGGACCGCGTCGTCGAGCAGGTCTGCTCGGGTGATGACGCTGATGCGGATCTCCGAGGTGGAGATCATGTCGATGTTGACCTGGGCTTCGCTGAGCGCTTCGAACAGGGTCGCGGTCACGCCCGGGTGCGAGCGCATTCCGGCGCCGACGACGGAGAGCTTGCCGATCTGGTCGTCGTAGCGAACCTGGTCGAACCCGATATCGGCCTTCACCGCGTCGAGAGCTTCAAGCGCCTTGGCTCCGTCGTCCATGGGCAGGGTGAAGGAGATGTCCGTCTTGCCCGGTTCACGGGTGGAGATGTTCTGGACGATCATGTCGATGTTGGCTTCCTGCTTGGCCAGAGTCTTGAAGATCTCAGCGGCCTTGCCGGGGACATCGGGAACACCGACGATCGTGACCTTGGCTTCCGAGCGGTCGTGGGCGACGCCGGAGATGATTGCCTGTTCCATGGTGGACTCCGTTTCTGGTTCCGCTGCCGGGATCGATGAACCCCGGCCCTGGCGGAAGGCTTCGGGGATGGGTGAATCGGTCACCCAGGTTCCTTGGTTGCGAGAGAATGAGGACCGCACATGTACGGGCACGTTGTAGCGGCGCGCGTATTCGACACAGCGGAGCATGAGGACCTTGGCGCCCGAGGCGGCCATCTCCATCATCTCTTCGTAGCCGATCTCATCGATCTTGCGTGCCGTGGGCACGATGCGCGGGTCGGCGGTGAAGACGCCGTCGACGTCGGTGTAGATCTCGCACACATCGGCATCGAGCGACGCGGCCAATGCCACAGCCGTGGTGTCCGAGCCGCCGCGGCCGAGGGTGGTGATGTTCTTCGCGGTCTGGCTCACGCCCTGGAATCCTGCGACGATGGCGACGTATCCATCGTCGAGGGAGGACCGGATGCGGCCGGGAGTCACGTCGATGATGCGGGCCTTGCCGAACTGCTCATCGGTGATGACTCCAGCCTGGGAACCGGTGAAGGACTGGGCTTCGAAGCCGAGGTTGGCGATCGCCATGGCCAGGACCGCCATCGAGATGCGCTCACCGGCGGTCAGCAGCATGTCGAGTTCGCGGGCGGGGGGCATGGGGGAAACCTGTTGGGCCAAGTCGATGAGATCATCGGTACTGTCACCCATGGCCGAGACCACGACAACTACTTCGTGGCCGGCTTGACGGTACTCGACAATTCGTTTGGCCACCCGCTTGACCGATTCCGCATCGGCTACCGAGGACCCACCGAACTTCTGGACGACTATGCTCACTGCAGTATCTTCCTTATCGCTGATAAGTTCCGTGCCAGGCGATCGATTCCATGGTTCCAAACATGGAGGTCTCGTGCTGCATCGATCAGGATTTCAGCCGTGTCGGGCTCCCGGCACCTGAACCATTGTATGAGGTAGGTCATTTCGGTTCACCTTCGCCCGTCATTCAGACACCGCCTGACCGGGCCGAACGCCCAGTCCTGCGACCCCGCGCGATGACCGTGCACACGGGCGAGACGGCGGTTGGTCACCGTGCACTCAGCCCCTGCTCAGAAATCGTTATAAATGGTGGCCTGCGGAACGCCGGATTCACCCGCCGAGGCGGCTCGCCGGCTTCGTGCCGACGGGGGGCTCCCCTTGACGATCAGTCCGACCGTCGCTCCACCGTGAAGAGGTCACCGGGCTGACAGTCGAGGACCTCACACAAGGCGATGAGCGTCGAGTAGCGCACGGCCTTCGCTCTGTTGTTCTTGAGCACGGAGAGGTTCGCCAGCGAGACCCCGACGCGCTTGGACAGTTCGGTCAGGCTCATGTCTCGCCGGGTCAGCAGACTCTCGAGGTGGCAGACGACCCTGGCGGAGTTGAATTCTCCGACCATCACACGAGCCCTTCGAGTTCTTCTTGAGCCGCGCGTCCTGACCTGAAGCACCGCCGCAGCAGTTCGGCGCCGCCGACGATCCCGAGAACGAGGAAGGCGTGGACGACGGTGAGCCCCGATCCCACGTCGTCGGCAATGCCGATATCGGCGGAGATCCAGTTGCCGCCGGGAATCTTGGTGACGAAATGCAGGATCCACCCGATTGCCACGATCCATTCGAACGCCGCGAACGCTCGGGATGCCCGAGGTGTGAAGGGTGTTCCCGCTGCGATGTCTCGGATGACAGGCACCAGGGAGATCGCGGCGGCCAACACCGTGAGGATGAGAGTGACCTCGGCGATGATCACGAGCACCACCGCTCCTGCCGAGACGTCGGCCGTCGGAACGACGATCTCGGTGAGCCCGGTCAGCGATGCCGCTCCGGTCCCGGCGTCGAGCGGGGAGGGTGCGCCTTCGGAGAAGTCCACCGTCACCGCCACTTCGGAGTGAAGCATTCGTGTGACGAGGTCAGTGACGGCGTAGATGACGAAGAACCCGACCGCCAAACCGATCCAGAGTTCGTACCCTGTGCCGAACGCTTTGCGCTTCTGCGGTTCGTCGTCTGGCTTCTGTTCTGCAGTCGGTGTCATGACTGTGCCTTCCCGTCTCGGCGAGGAGCTGGCGAGCCTATTCCTCTGACCTCTGCCCCATTCGATGACTTATCGTTTGTCGATATATCGATAATCAATATGTTTCACGATTATCGATATGGTGTCAAGAGGGCGAAACTGAGGCGGTCAGTCGATCTCGCGGCGGCCGGAGAACGCCCGGCCGAGAGTGACCTCGTCGGCGTATTCGAGGTCTCCGCCGACGGGCAGCCCCGAGGCCAGGCGGGTGACGGTCACACCGAGCGATCCGAGCAGCCGGACGAGGTAGGTGGCGGTGGCTTCACCTTCGAGGTTCGGGTCGGTGGCGATGACGGTCTCCTTGACCTCGCCGTCCTGCAGGCGGGTCATGAGCTCCTTGATCCGCAGATTGTCGGGCCCCACCCCGGCCATCGGGTCGATGGCTCCGCCGAGGACGTGGTACAGCCCCCGGTACTCCCGGGTCCGTTCGATCGCGACGACATCCTTGGGTTCTTCGACCACACAGATCATCGACCGATCGCGGCGCGGATCCTGGCACACCGTGCACTCGGCTTCCTCGGAGACGTTTCCGCAGATCTCGCAGAACCGCACTCGCTTCTTCACATCGGTGAGTGCCTGAGCCAGCGCATTGACGTCCTGCGAGTCAGTCTGCAGGATGTGGAACGCCAGACGCTGGGCCGATTTCGGCCCGATGCCCGGAAGCTTGCCGAACTCCTCGACCAAGTCCTGGAGGGCACCTTCATATACAGCGCTCATACTTCTCTTTCGTCAATGATCTCGCCGCCGAGGACCCGTGCGATCACGTCGACGCCCATCTGCGGCGCTTCAGAGACGTCGAGGTCCGTTTCCGGATCATACTCGTCCTCGTCCGATCCCGACCGCTGCGGGGAGGGGTTCGGTCCCGGCGCCGAGGCGGCACCCGGTCCCGATCCGCCCGCCGGGTTGACCGTGGGTGCAGATCCGTAAGCGGATCCGGCAGGCGGAGTGGTGGTGACACCGTGCTTCTCGGCAAGAGCTGCAAAGCGCGATTTGAACGGCTTCTCTCCTCCCTGAGTCGAAGCCGGCGGCGGAGACTGCACGGCAGGTGCCGACTGGTCGAAGGAGCCTCCTCCGAAGCCGCTCGGGGTGTCGGCGAGATCAGGATCGTCGAGATCGTCGTCGGGCGGCGGAACGACGACGGCTCCGACGTCGACGGCTCCGCTGCCTGCGCTCGTCTCGTCGATGTCGGCCGAGGCTGCGGCGGTCGACGCAGCGCCTGTCGGTGAGATGTCGATCGGCGAGGGGCCGTCGTTCCAGCTCGGTTCCTCCCACCGCGGTTCGACGTACTCCATCGGCGAATCGTCGCCGAATTCGGATGACCTTGCTGGCGCTGGTTCCTGCCGGCGGGAGTGGTCAGACCGGCCGAAGTCGTCTGCCGGTGCATTGCCGGAACCTGTCGAATCGGTTCCGGCGTCCGTCGGCGTACCGAAGAAGTCGTCGTCGGACAGATCGGGCACTACGACATCCGGGACGGCTGTTTCGGAAGGATCGTGGTCAGGAACGCTCGGTTCAGGAGCGTTCCAGTCTGGGGTTTCGGAGACGGACGAGTCCGAAGCGGGAACCTGTTGGACCGAGGATTGTGGATCAGAACCAGCCGATTGCTCTTCGGTCTGCTCAGCCGGTCCGACGGGGTTGTCCTGAGGTGTGGGTTCAGTTTGTGGACCCGGCTGTTCTCCCTCCTCGTCGTCGGAGGACCAGGGGCCCTGTGTCGGACCACTGGGTTCCCAGAACTTCTCGTGGTCGACCTGGGGTTTGTCGACTTCACGGGTGCCGACGACTGCGGCGACTTCCTGCGGGCTCGGGCGGCGCTGGCTCGGCGCCGGTCCGTGATTTCCTCCGGAGTCGTTCACGGGCGGAGCAGAGGACCCCTTGCCCTGGCTGCCACCGCCGGCACTTCCTCCGCCGATCCGACCGACATCGCCGATGTCGATTCGAGCCTGGATGCCGAGGACGTCGTTGATCGCTGCCGCGAGTTTGGCCGCATGATCGCGCTGCTGGAACCCCTGGACGGATCCGGCATTGTTGAAGCCGAGGTAGACGACTCCATCGGAGAACGATTGGGGAATCGCATTGGCTGCGATGATCGCGCGAGTCAGACGGCTGCGCTTCTCCACCGAGGCGAGGATGCTCGGCCAAGCGCGGCGGATCGCTTCGATCTCACCGCCGATGTCGCCGGATCCCGCCACCGAGGTGGCTTCCGGTGCCGCTGCCTGCTCGGTCATCTGACGCTGATGCTGGTCCGCCGGCGCCGAGTCCGGCGCCGAATCCGGCGCGGAGTCCGGTCCGGAGTCCGTTGCGGAACTGGGCGCTGAGACACCGGCAGGGTCGTACCTCTGCTGATTGTCCTGCACAGATTGCGACTCAGTTCGCGGCGCACCCGCCGCTTCGACCGAAGGCTCGGGCGACGGATCGGCCGAAGGCTGCGGTTCCTGCGCCGGCCGGCCCACATCTGCGCTCCGGGGGTCCTCAGCAGGCTGCTGCTGCGGCCCCGCGTCTGCGGTCTGAGATTGCGGCTCGGACTGCGACGCCGGCTCCGGCTCGGTCTGACGCTGTTGCCCCTGCTCAGGTTGTTGCCTCGGCTGCGCCGGATATTCGTTGAGCATCGACTCGGCGGCTGCGGCCATGGCTGCGATGTCGTCGAAATCATCGTGAGCTGCACTCTGAGACTGCCCGGCGGGCGCGTTCGCAGCAGGTGCCTGCACCTGGCCTGCCCCATCCGCCGACGGCCGACCGCTCGCGTGTCCCTGGTCAGCTGCAGGTGCCTGCCCCTGCCCTGTCCCGTCGGCCGGAGCTCCCGGCCCAGCGCCCTGACCAGCACCCTGGTCCGGGGTCTGCGCCGGCGGCATGTTTGCGGCCACGCCGGTGGCCGACATCCCGATGCGACGCTCCATCCGCTCGACGCGGCTGAGCACAGCGTCTCGGCTGCGACCGGAGCCGGGCAGCAGAATGCGGGCACAGATGAGTTCGAGCTGCAGCCGCGGCGAAGTGGCACCCGACATCTCCGTCAGGCCCACATTCAGCAGGTCCGCGGCACGGGAGAGCTCGCCCTGTCCGAAGCCGTTGGCCTGCAGGGTCAGCCTCTCCAGACGGTCCGGCGGCACTTCGGGCAGGAAGGCATGGGCCGCCTCGGGGGCGGCATGGATGACGATGAGATCTCGGAAGCGCTCCAGCAGGTCCTCGACGAAGCGCCTGGGGTCCTGACCGGATTCGATGACCCGCTCCACCGCGCGGTACACCCCGGCCCCGTCACCGGCGGAGAACGCATCGACGATGTCGGACAGCAGCGAATCCGGAGTGTATCCGAGCAGAGCGACGGCTCGACCGTAGTCGACCCCGTCGGGCCCGGAACCGGCGATGAGCTGGTCGAGGACCGACAGCGTGTCACGCACCGAGCCTCCGCCGGCCCGGACGACCAACGGCAGCACGCCCTTGGCCACCTGCACACCTTCACGCGTGCACAGCTCGTCAAGGTAGTTGCCCAGGGCCTCCGGCGGCACCAGGCGGAACGGATAGTGGTGGGTCCGCGATCGGATCGTGCCGATGACCTTCTCGGGCTCGGTCGTGGCGAAGACGAATTTGATGTGCGGCGGCGGCTCTTCAACGATCTTGAGCAGAGCGTTGAAGCCCTGCGAGGTGACCATGTGGGCCTCATCGAGGATGAACACCTTGTACCGGTCGCGCGCGGGCGCATAGACGGCGCGCTCACGCAGGTCACGGGCGTCGTCGACGCCGTTGTGACTGGCTGCGTCGATCTCGACGACGTCGAGTGAACCGGGTCCGCCGTTGGCCAGATCCCGACAGCTCGGGCACTCCCCGCACGGAACCGGAGTCGGCCCCTGCTCACAGTTGAGGCACCGAGCCAGGATCCGCGCCGAGGTGGTCTTTCCACACCCGCGCGGGCCGGAGAACAGGTAGGCATGGTTGATGCGGCCACGTTCGATGGCGGCCTTCAGCGGATCGGTCACATGCTCTTGACCGATGACCTCGTCGAAGGTCTCTGGGCGGTATCTTCTGTACAGTGCGGTGGACACGTCCCCTAGCCTAATGCCAACGACTGACACGGGATACGGCTCCCCGAGTCCCGCCGTTGTCGCTGACCTCCCGATCAGGCACGATAGAGATCATGAGCTCAGCCACCCCCTCCCCCGGCGAGAACGACCCCGCGAAGACCTTCCGCATCGGCCACAAGGAACGCGACGAGGCGATCGAGACCCTCCGCGAAGCCGCCGGCGACGGTCGGATCACGGTCGACGAGCTCGACGAACGGATGGAGAAGGTCCAGGCTGCGAAGTTCCCCATCGACCTCGACGCGGTCCTCGCCGACCTCACCACCGAGCTGCCCTCCGATCGCTTCCGTCCCACCTCGGCGCTCGCACCCGCCGCCGGTCACGCCATGGCGATCCAAGGCCACGACCGCTTCGATCCGCTCGTCGTCAGGGCCGGCTGGGAGTCCGAGGTCCGCCGCGCGCGATGGGCTGTCCCGCCCTTCATCCGCTGCGAACCCTCGATGTCGAACATCGAGCTGAACTTCCTCGAGGTCGAGACCGATCTCGAGGTCATCGAGATCGAGGTCGTCGCCGGTATGGGCTCGGTCACCGTCGTCATCCCCGACGACTGGGCGGTCAACGTCGACCAGCTCTCAAAGTCCTGGGGCAACGTGAAATCCGTGGTCAACGCCGTCCCCACCGGCGGCAAACCGCTCCTCCGGGTCGGCGGATCGATCGGGATGGGAACGTTCAAGGCCCGCTTCGCGAACTACTTCGACCGCCGTCGATTGGCGAAATGATGGAGACCGGACTCGGCGCTGTCATCTTCCTCACCGTCTGCATCATCGTCGTCTTCAGCATCGGCGCCTGGCTCGTCTACCGGGTGATGACGAAACCGGGTGCGCACATCGGCTCCCGCCTGCCCAAACACGACCCCCACGCCGAGGCGGGCCCCACCGACCCGCCCGACCGCGGATCCGATGCGGACCGAACCGGAGCAGACGACCCCGACAGTCCCGATCACGGTCACCGGCATCCTTGAAAACCGGTCCCCGCCGTGATCGACTTTCACTATGTCTGAGATCCAGATCACGCGCATCGCTGCCGACGATGAGTCTGCGCTGCTGACATGGAACGACGTCATGCGCACCGCCTACACCGAGGGCCGCACCGCCGCCTGGTGGCGCAGCGCCGAGACGACGCTGACCCAATTCGCCCACCCGCGCCCGGGAGGGCAGGACATCGCCCTGATGGGCCGCCTCGGCGAGGAGATCGTCGGCGGCGTCGAGATCAGCCTCTCCCCCGACACACCGACCGATATCGAACTCGGTGTCCTCTCCGTTCACCGTCGTCGAGGTTTCGGCACGGCCCTCGCCGAGGCGGCCGCGCAGTTCCTTGGACACGATGACCGATCCTCGGCGATCGTGCAGACCGAAACCTACTGCCCGGCCGGGGTCGCCTTCGCGAGAGCGCACGGGATGAGCGTCGGCAACGCAGAGCACCGGCTGCTGCTCGACCTGCCCGCCTACCTGGCGGCCGATGCGAATCGGTACAAGGATTCGGGGGCGTCGACGGTCGTGCCCGTGATCAGGGAGGACCCGGACTTCTCGGTCACCTCATGGATCGGAGCCTGCCCCGAGGACGTGTTGGACTCCTGGACGCAGCTGCGGGAACAGATGGATGAGGACGTGCCCGTCGGCGACCTCACCCGCTCCGCCACCCATGCCAGCACCGCAGCGATCCGCAGCCATGAGGAGCGGATGGAAGAGCAGGGCTGGACCTTGGTCAGCTCGATGGCGCATGTGGGCGACCTCGCCGTCGGCTATACGGAGATCATGGTCTCCGCCCACGATCCGCAGATCGTCATCCAGGAGGACACGCTCGTCGACCGTGCCTTTCGAGGGCGTGGGATCGGTCGGGCCCTCAAGGTCGCGAACCTGCGTCAGCTGCCCGCGGTCGCCGCGACCGCCTCTGCGGAATGGGTGCAGACGTACACGGCGACGGACAACGAACCGATGCTCGCACTCAACCGGGACCTCGGGTTCGTCATCGCCGATACGATGACCGCCCTCGAGAAGAAGATCGAGCGCAGCCACGCGTGACAGTCCAGTCGACTAGAGTGGACGGTGACCCGTCCGGCCATCGAATCGAAGCAGACCGCCGTGCCCTCAGAACTCCTCATCGCCGTCCTCGTCTTCATCATCGTCGTCCTCGTGACCGTGCTCGTCATCCGCTCCCGTGCGAAGAAGGCCCGCCACGACGCCGAAGCGAAAGCACCCGCCGCCCCACGCGATCCCTTCGCCGCCGACCAGAACACCGGCGGTGACCCGGAGACCATCAAAGCCGGGGACCTCCTCGAATTCGGCAACGAGAAATTCTTCGTCCGCGGCACCCTGCGCATCTCCGAAGGCGGCTACGACTGGGCCGAGCACTTCTTCCAGGCCGACGCCTCGGCGACCCGCATGTGGCTGAGCGTCGAACGCGACCCCGATGTGCAGATCGCCCGCTGGCGCGACCGCCCCGACCTCGACATCGAACCGAAGGCCCGGACCATCACCATCGACGGCACCGATTACGACCTCGTCGAACACGGCACTGCCTCCTACCGGTCCGAAGGCACCACGGGACTGAACGAGAAAGGCGGGGTCGACTATGTCGACTACGAATCCGGCGACGGCCGCCTGCTCGCCTTCGAACGCTTCGACCACGGGCGCTGGGAAGTGAGCACCGGAGAAACCATCCCGACCGGCTCCTTCACCATCTACTCCGGCAGCTGATGCTCACCCTCCCCCGCCCGCTCGACGTCCCCTTCACCGACACCAGTGCCGAGGCGCTGCGGCTCAGCCTCGACCACGACCGGATCGCCCCGCTGGCTGCCCGCAGCATCAATGTGCCCACCGTAGATGCACCCACTGACACAGGGTCCACCTTCGCCGAGGCGGCGCCAGAGCTGACCCTGACCCTGACCGTCATCGGATCTTCTCACCAGGCGATCCTGACCGCCGGGCCCACCGATGCGTTCACCGAGACCTTCGCCTGCCTCGGCGAGGATGCCGACGATTCGTCTCCGAACCGGCCGCAATGGGACCGCGAAGTCATCCGCCACGGTCGGTGGGCCGGTTTCACCGAACACCGATTCACCGCGTCCCGCACGAGTGTGCACGGGGATTTTCCGGCCGCCGCCGCCGAGGTGCTCGCCGCCGGTGCCGACCGTGCCCTTTCTGCAGACGACCACCTTTCGGTCGCGTTCCCCGGACAGCCCGGCGCACTGACGGCATTGTCGCTGACGTGCGCGGGACCTGACCGGATAGCCTGGCAGTCGTGGCACTGCTACCCGCAGCATCAGGAGATCGTCCACAGCAGCTCCGAACTGAGGAGGTCGACATGAGTCAGGGACCGAACGTCTCGATGAGCGGAGGCTCCTTCGACTTCGACCGTGCAGGAGGCGGCGGGAACGGCCCGCAGCGCCCCGGCGGACCGCATCGTCCCGGCAGCGGACCCGGGCGAAAGCCGCGCCGCGTCGGCTGCGGAACCATCATCGGAATCGTCATCGTCCTCGTCGTCCTCGGCAATGTCTTCCGCGGCTGCGGATCGTCCGCGAGCGCCGACTGCGGTGACTACGACCTGACCAACGGCCAATACGTCTCGAACCCCGGCAAGGGCGACTACGAGAAGAACGGCAGCAGCTATGACTACGTCGGCTGCGACACCTCCCGGTCCGGAGGCGGCGGATTCTTCTTCCTCCCCTTCTTCACCGGCGGCGGATCGAACTACGGCGACGGCTCGGGCTTCCGCGGCGGCGGACCGGGCACCGGAAAATAGGCACAGCGAAAGGCAGACATGCTTCTGAACTACCTCATCTACGAGACCGGAGTCGTCCTCTCCTATGCGGGCTGCGGACTCCTCCTCATGGTCATCGGCTACTTCGTCGTCGACCTGCTCACCCCGGGCAAGCTCCACGTCATCCTGTGGGAGCAGAAGTCGCGCAATGCCGCAGTCCTCGTCGCCTCCGACCTGGCCGGAGTCGCGATCATCGTCATCGCCGCCATCCGTGCCAGCTCCGATGACCTGGCCGCAGGCATCCTGTCGACCCTCGTCTTCGGCATCCTCGGCATCATCCTCATGGCCGTGAGCTTCCTGCTCATCGGGCTGCTCACCCCGGGCAGGACCGGCGACCTCATCAATTCCCCGCAGATGCACCCCGAGGTCTGGGTCAACGCCACCGCCCACCTGGGCATCGCCGGCATCATGGCCGCAGCCCTCCTTTGAGCACCGCTGACGAATCCGGTCAGACGTCGGCCGAAACCGCACCGACCGACACGACCACCGACACCGTTACCGCCACCGAGGCGGCCCGTCCGATCACCCTGCCGATGCGTCCGGGTCCGGCTCGGTTCTTCGTCCTGCTCGCCGTGTTCATCTGCGCGAGCTGCGGAATGGTCTACGAGCTCGCGCTCGTGGCCTTGGGGTCCTATCTGCTCGGCGACACCATCGTCCAGGCTTCCATCGTCCTGGCCGTCATGGTCTTCGCCATGGGTGTGGGGTCGCTGGCGACCAAACGGCTGACCGGGTTCGCCGCGGTCTCCTTCGCCCTCATCGAAGCGGCCCTGGGCATCATCGGCGGCCTGTCCGTCATCCTCCTTTATCTCGCCTTCGCCTTCGCTGACGTCTACACGGTGGCCATGGTCGCCCTCGCCTTCGTCATCGGCGCGCTCATCGGCGCGGAGATCCCGCTGCTCATGGAGCTCGTTCAACGCATCCGCGCGCAGAAGGCCTCGAGCGCGGTGGCCGACCTCTTCGCCGCCGACTATGTGGGCGGACTCATCGGCGGGCTCGCCTTCCCGTTCCTCCTGCTGCCGCTGCTCGGACTGCCGCGCGGTGCCCTGGCGGTGGGGATGACGAATGCGCTGGTGGGCATCCTCATCGTCCTCTGGCTCTTCCGCTCCGAACTCAGCCGTGCCGCGACACTCATGTTGGCAACGCTGCTTGTGCTCATCCTCGGCGGGCTCACCGTGGTGTGGGTGTTCACCGATGACATCGAAGTCACCACCCGGCAGCGTCTCTACCGGGATCCGATCGTGTATTCGCAGCGGTCGGACTACCAGGAGATCGTGCTCACCGAGGCGAAGAGGACCGGCGATACGCGGCTGTTCCTCAACGGGGATCTGCAGTTCGCCTCGGCCGACGAGTACCGTTATCACGAAAGCCTCGTCCATCCTCTGCTGAACGGTCCTCGCCGCAACGTCCTCGTCCTCGGCGGCGGCGACGGCCTGGCGGTGCGCGAAATCCTCAAGTATCCCGACGTCGAGTCCGTCACCCTGGTCGACCTCGACCCGGCAGTCCTCGAGCTTGCGAAGACCTCGGAGCACTTCACCGCGTTCAACGACGACTCCCTCGACGATCCGCGGGTGAGAACGATCGCCGCCGATGCCTTCACCTGGCTGCGGGAGGCGAAGCACACCGCCTATGACGCGGTCATCGCCGATCTGCCCGATCCCGATGACGTGGCGACGTCGAAGCTCTACAGCATCGAGTTCTACGGGCTCATCCGCCAGGTGATGTCCGCGGAGGCGCGCCTCGTCGTCCAGGCCGGCTCCCCATACTTCGCCCCTGAAGCCTACTGGGGCATCGGTGAGGCCGTCGCCGAGGCGGGACTGTCGACGACTCCGTACCACGTCGATGTTCCCAGCTTCGGTGATTGGGGATACTTCCTCGCCGATCTCGGCGGAAAGGGCCCCGAGGTGTCCGTGCCCGATGATGCTCCGGACGGATTGAAATTCGCCACCGCCGAGGTGCTCGCCTCCTCGACGACGTTCCCACCGGACCGTGGTCGCGCGTCTGTGGGCACGGTCGAAGCTTCGACGCTGCTGCACCCGCGGGTGCTCGATCAGGAACGCGGAGCCTGGGTCGGCTACTGACGGCGGCGTCTGACACGGGCTTCTGACAACGGCGTCCGACTGCGGCAGAGGGCCGACCCAAGCGGGTCGGCCCTCTGCCGTTCCTCTGTCGGTGTTGCCTCGTTGTCGCGGTCAGCCGGCCATGAGGCTGGCCAGGCCGCCGACGATGCCGAAGGAGATTCCGAGTGCCCATCCGAGGACGAGGAGTCCGAGGAAGACAAGGCCCAAGATGAAGCCCCATTTGCCCATCTCGTTGTCTCCGTACCTTGCTTCCTGTGAGCGCTTGCGCGCCATGTGTCCGGTGATGATGCCGATGACTGGTCCGATGAAGTTGAATCCGAGGAAGGTCGACAGACTCGCCACGAGCGAGACGATGCCGAGCACCCTGCCCGGATCCTCCTCGGCGCGCTGGCCGTAGCGATTCTGCGTCGGATAGCTCTGCGGTGCCTCGTACTGTCCGGCGGACGGGTGGGGGTACTGACCCGCGGAGGTCTGATCGAACTGATCGGGCGTCGGGCCGGGTGTTGCGTTCATGGTGCTGGTCTCCTCTGTGTCGGCTGTTGGCACCAGCCTAGGAAGACCTCACCGGCTGCCGACAGGGACCAATCCCCCGACCTGGAGGGGGTTTTCCCGATATTCAGTGCACGTCGACAAGTGCGTGGTCTTCTCGTCCCATGAGATAGAGAAGCAGCTCGAGCGGTGCCCCGGTGATCGTCGTGGCCTCGCCGCTGCCCTTCTTCCCCGCTGTGCGGGTACCGAAGCCCGGAGCTTCGATCGTCACGGGACCCTTCGCCTTCGCCGCGTAGGGCAGGAGGGCCACCTTCGTCTGTGCCCAGACGGTCGCGGTCTCTGCTTTCGACAGCCGACGCGGAATCCACTCGATCGCGGCGCGGCGGATGTCCTCGTGGTGGACGAGGAACTCGGTCGTGTTCATCACCGTCTCCACTCCCGGCAGGGCGCCCGGGGTCCACTTCGGCGGCGCGGCGACGAGTCCGAGCAGCCGACTGAACGGCATCTCGGCGTACTCGTCTTCCTTCGCCCGCAGGCGGTCGGAGAACCTCGGCATGAAGATGCCCGCGGCTGCCCGTGGGTGGCGTTCGCGGATGACGAGGTGGGTGGCAAGGTCCCTGACCGTCCACCCCTCACACAGGGTGGGGGCGTCGTCCCCGGCGCGGCGGGCGGTGTCGACAAGGCGCAGTCGTTCGGCTCGAGCCAGATTGTCTCTCATGATTCTCAGTCTTCCATTCCCGGCTTGGACTCTCCTGGATGCCTGGCCCAACCGCCGCCCGATCGCCTCACCGGCCTGCCCACGCGGTGACGAAGTCGGCGACGCGGGAGATCGACCGATAGTCGGCGAGCTCGTCACCGCGGGTCGGTCCGTCGGTGACGATGACGACGGGTTTGCCTTCCTTCGCGGCCGCCCTGACGAAGCGCAGTCCCGACAGCACCGCCAGCGAGGACCCGAGCACCACGAGACCTGCGGCTCCGTCAGCGATCCGATTGGCTGCCTGGACCCTGGCGGCCGGGACGGAATCGCCGAAGTAGACGACATCGGGTTTGAGCAGCCCACCGCATTCGGGGCAGTCGAGGACGGCGAAACCGGCGGTGTCCTCGAGTTCGACATCGCCGTCGGGTGCGGTTTCGACGTCGATGGGGTCGATGCCGACCTCCTCGGCGAAGTCCGGGTTGAGTTCGCTCAGTCGCCGCTGCACCCAATCGCGGTCGAACAGGTGCCCGTTGCTCAGGCAGATCACCCGGTCGAGGCTGCCGTGGAGGTCGATGACGGGACTCGGCGCCGGCGCTCCGGCACCGTTCCCCCGGTCGGCGGCGACCGCCTCGGCGGCGGCCTGATGGAGTCCATCGACGTTCTGGGTGATGATTCCGGCCACGGACAGCTCGGCCAGGGCGAGGTGGGCGCGGTTGGGTCGGGTGCCGCGCATCCGCGGCCAGCCCATCCATGATCGCGCCCAGTACCTGGCTCGCTGGTCGGGGTGGGAGTGGAAGGTCTGGATCGTCATTGGCTTCCGCGGCGGGGAATCCGGTCCGCGGTAGTCGGGGACGCCTGAGTCCGTGCTCATTCCCGCCCCTGTCAGCACCGCCCAGTCCGCATTCGCATGCTGCCTGGTGAGGACGTCGATGATCTCGGCATCGGAGTGGCTCGCTTCCGGACGCACACGTCCGCGCAGGGGGTCGAAGATGACTGCCATGGCTCCACTGTAGACATGAGGGCTGACGGAAGGTACCGGGCGGGGCTAGGGTGGGGCCATGGTCAACGTTCTGCTCGTCCATCATTCCCCGTCAGCGGCGACGGTACAGATCGCCGAGGCGGCCGAATCCGGACTGCGCATGCCCGAGCTCGGCGACATCGACGTCACCGTCCGTCCGGCGCTGGAGGCGAGCGTCGAGGATGTGCTCGCCGCTGATGCCTATGTGCTCGGCACGACCGCGAACTTCGGCTATATCTCCGGTGCCCTCAAGCACTTCTTCGACACCACGTATGACGCGGTGCGCGAGCCGACTGCCGGCAGGCCGTTCTCCTACTGGATCCACGGCGGCTATGACACGACCGGGGCCGAGACCGCGATGAAGCAGATCACGACGGGCCTGGGCTGGAAGCTCGCCTTCGACCCGCTCATCTTCACCGGCGAAGTCACCAAGGCGCATTTGGAGCGGGCCACTGAGCTGGCCGCCACAGTCGCAGTCTCCACCCCCTAATTGCTACCTGACGGCGGCCCAGCAACCTCGCGCGAGGTTGCTGGGCCGCCGTCACGTAGTAATTGGGGAGTTTTTGGTGAAAGTACTTTCCAATATGGAAAGTCGTTGGTACTGTGGAATCACTTCCACAGAGCAACCCCAATCAGAGGAACCGACATGAACGCCAACCCCACCCCGCAGCAGGCGGCAGATCTTCTCAGCCAGGTCGAAGCGAACCAATCCCAGGCCCGCGGCGGAGATGCGTGGCCGCTGGTCACACTGCTCTTCGTCCTCTCTACAGGACTTTCCGTCGGGCTCATGGCCATCGGCATCATCGACGACAACACCACCCAGCTCGTCGTCGCCGGAGCCGGACTGAGCTGGATCATTCCTGCCCTGGTCGTCTACCTCGTCAAGGCCCTGTCCTGGAGCCGCCGCTCCACGGCTCTGCTGCTGACATGGCTGGGCGTCATCATCCTCGCCTTCGTCGCCGGCGTCATGGCCGATTCGTTCGCAGTCGGCGGTCCGATCCCGTTCATCGCCGCAGGACTGCTGTGGGTCGCCGCCCCGTTCTTCTCCCTGCTGGCCCTGCGCCGCTGAGGAGGGACCGACGATGACTGCGAAACACAACTCCGCGACCGAACCAGAGGACGCGCGCACCGAAGACGACACGATCCCCCACCTCGGCGACTCACTGACCCGGCTCGAACCGGAGCTCAACAACCCCACGAGGCTCGGCATCGTCTCGAGCCTGAAGAACCGGGACAGAGCTGAGTTCAAACTGCTGCGCGACAGTCTCGGCGTCTCCGATTCCGTGCTCTCCCGGCACATCACCGCACTCGAGAAAGCCGGAATGATCGAGGTGAAGAAAGGGTACGTGGGCAAACGCCCGCGCACCTGGGTCTCGATCAGCAAAGACGGGAACACCCGTCTCGAGGCACACATCCAAGCACTGCGGGAACTGGCCGGCGCATAGGCCTGAGAATCACTGTTCCCCCTGGTGAGAAGATCAGTTAGGGTGATGGAAACCGATGCAGGGAGGCATGATGACCACACCGACGAGCACCGAGATCCCGCTCCTCGAACTCCACGAAGTCTCGACACTCATTCGGACCAGGCAGCTGTCCTCGCGTGAGGTCACCGAGGCGATGCTCGAGCGCATCGACACCCTCGAACCCCGACTGCAGGCCTTCGCCACGGTCATGGCCGAAACGGCCCTCGCCGAGGCCGACCGCGCCGATGCACTCCTGGCCCGCGGAAACTGGCTCGGCGATCTGCACGGTGTCCCCGTAGCGGTGAAGGATCTCGCGAACACCCACGACGCACCGACTGGTGCGGGCACTACGATCCACTCAAACTTCCGCCCCGACTTCGATGCCACCGTCGTTTCCCGACTGCGGTCCGCCGGAGCCGTCGTCCTCGGCAAACTGCGTCTGACCGAGGGCGCGTTCACCGGCCATCATCCGGACCTGCCGACCCCGGTCAACCCGTGGGATGCCGACACCTGGTCGGGGGTCTCCTCCTCCGGTTCGGGTGTGGCCACCGCGGCCGGGCTCTGCTTCGCCTCACTCGGCTCGGACACCGGTGGATCGATCCGCCTGCCGTCCTCGGCCAACGGCGTCACGGGACTCAAACCGACCTGGGGCCGGGTCTCCCGCCACGGCGTCTTCGCCCTCGCACCCAGCCTCGACCACATCGGGCCGATGACCCGCAGCTCCCGTGACGCCGCGATCGTGCTGCGCGCCATCGCCGGCCACGATCCTGCCGATCCCACCTCGTCGCTCGAACCGGTCCCCGACTATCCACAGGCTCTGCGCGTCGACCAGGCCCCGGTCGTCGGCTTCGACCGCGCACTGGCCGAAGAGCACTTCGATGCCGCGACGAATGCGATGCTCGAGGACACCATCGACACGATCACCGACTTGGGATGGCGGGTTCTCGAGGTCGAAACTCCCGGTCTGGAAGCTGCGGCCCAGGAATGGACGGCTCTGTGCGGGATCGAGACCGCCGGCGTCCACTCAGAAATCTATCCGGCCCGCAAAGATGAATACGGCCCCGACCTGTCCGGTCTCATCGAGATCGGACGCGGACTCTCCGCCGTCGACTACCATCGTCTGCTCGAAAACAGGCGAGCTTTCACCGGGCGCATGCGCACCCTCATGGCCGATATCGATCTGCTCCTGCTGCCGGGAATCGGCGTCGGCTCACCGACGATTGCGCAGATGGCGAATCTGGGGTCCAATCAGAAGCTGTTCGCCGCGGTCACGGTGCCGACGGCTCCGATCGACAACTGCGGAATGCCGTCGATCACTCTGCCCGCAGGGTTCACCGAGCGGGGCACTCCCCTGGCCGCGCAGTTCGTCGGCGGTGACTTCCAGGAGGCGCACGTTCTGGCCGTCGGTCACGCCTTCCAGCAGGTCACAGGCTTCCACACCCGCCATCCGGCAGTGTAGAAGCAGCACCGCGGCTCACTTCGCCGCGCTGCGGGCCACCATCTCCGTGATCCACGTCGGGGCGAAGGGCGAGGTACATCCCGGTGAGGTCGGGTAGTCGCGGAGCACGCCGAGGCGCTCACCGATGTCGATGGCCCGGTTCCGCAGGTCCGGGTTCTCGATGCCGATATAGGACAGCGTCTCGTTCATCGCCCACTGCAGACGTTCGGGTGCCTCCGCCATCTCCGCTTCGATTGTGTCCAACAGTCCGGACAGATCGAGGCCATCGGGTTTCCGGTTCACCCGCTCGCTCGTCAGCGCCCATCCGGCGGAGGCGACCACCGGGTCCGGATCGTCCATCCAATCCCGGCGCAGCGCCTCGGCGTGGGGCGACTTCTTGACGATGTAATTGACCAGCCACCCGTGGACCTTCGGGACTCGGGAGTCACGCAGCATCTCATCGAGCTGTGCTTGACTCCAGGTCTTCGGGCGCATGATGAGGATCGCGACGAGGCGGGCCGCGGTGTCTCCGGAGTCCCACAGTTCGGCGGCGAGTTCGTCGTTCTTCTTCAGGTCTTTCGCTACGGCCCGCAGCTTCGTGAGGTTGACCGCGTGGTCGTCGCCGTGGCGGGCGTTGACGGCACGGATCTTCTCATCCTCGAGCGAGGCCAGAGTGGCGAGCACTTCGGTGCTGGTGGTCATGGTGTCCTCCCGGATCGGGTCCGTGTCGGCGCCGAATGCGCGCATCGGTGTGAGCCGATGATAGCCGACGCACAGGCGACGCGGCAGAAGTTCTGTCGGCAGTCCGGCTCAGTCGTCAGCATCAACATGAGGTGAGGCATCGAATTCGGTGCGCGCCTTCTTCGCATGGCTGAAGCCGACGATGACGACGATCATGCCGACGGCGGCGCCGATGACGGTTTCGATGGCGCGGGAGGCCAGCAGCTCCGGAACCGGGTGCGGGGCGCCGATCTGGGTCATGAGCAGGGCCAGCGGTGTGATGAAGAGCAGAGCCACCGAATAGTTGCGCAGCACGAAGATCTCGGCGAGGAACTGCAGCAGGATCACCCACACCACCAGCTGCCACGCCTCGGTGGGGAACGACAGCAGGAACGCGGTGACGATCACGCCCAGCAGGGTTCCGACCACACGCTGGACGCCGCGCTTGAGACGGGCCGAGCGGCCGGGCGGAGTGATCGGGGCGACCGCCGCGACCATCGCCCAATAGCTGTGGGACAGAAGCGGCAGCACATCGATGAGCAGGGTGCCGAGAATTCCGGCGATGAACGGGGCGATCGTGAATCGGGCGGCATGGGCTGCCAGGTCGGACTTGCCCACCGGCGACAGCCCGACCCGCACATAGGTCTCCTTCTCCGGAGGCATGCGTTCCCCGGCGAAGTGGGCAAGCGCTCCGAGACCGATGCACACCAACGCCGAGGCAGCCGCCACTCCCATCGCCACCGGCACCGATGCGCCGCCCGGAATGGATCCGACGGCTCCGGTGGCGAAGATGAAGAAGATCGACCCGCCGGGTTTGAGCCGGAAGCGCAGGGCGATGGCCGCACCCGCACCGGACACGAGCGAAGTGATGACGACGAGCACCCACACCGAGGCTCCGAGGCTGCTGAGCAGGGCCCCGATGCCCACGCAGATGACAAGGACGGCGGCTGCGATCGACTGGCGTCTGGTCCGCGATCGTCGGGATTCGAAGCGCGCATAGATGCCGGTGAACGCACCGAAGGCGGCATAGACGGCGAGGTCGAGGCGGTCGATTCCGAGCAGCACGAGGAGCGGGACGGCAACCCCCAAGGCGATGCGGAACGCTGGAATATGGTCGCGCTCGCCCGGTGGGATGCGGAAGAACTCCTGCAGGTGGCTCAAACGGATTCGGCCTCTTTCGACATCGGGAACGGACCCCGGTGACGGGATCGCTGAGATGGGTGGTGAGCTGAGTGCTCCCTTCGATCGTAGTCCGCCGCAGGCGCGCTTCGATGTCATCTGCCGACAGGAGTGATCAACCTCGCTCGCCGAGGCGGCCGACCGAGACCGTGAACGCCACCGTCACCGTCGACGAGGCCGAATGCGGTCATCCTGTCCCGACCGAACACGTGCCGACTGCCGGTTGAGATGGTCGCGTTCGGCGCGGCTGCCGGCACGTTCGGCGGCCCGAGCGTAGAGGTCGGCGGCCCGCTGTGACTCCCCTGCCCGTTCGCGCAGGTGCGCTTCGACGGCGAAATAGCGCGTCAGACCCTCGTCCAGGCCCCGAAGCTCGGTCAGGCCCGCCGCCGGCCCGTCGGCCTCCCCGACGGCCACGGCCCGATTGAGACGCACGATCGGGGTATCGCGCAGCGCCAGCAGTTCGTCGTACCACTGAACGATCTGCACCCAGTCGGTGTCCTCGACACTCTGCGCGTCGGCGTGGAGAGCCGCGATGGCAGCCTGCGCCTGATATTGGCCGAGTTCGTCGCGGGCAAGCGCCGCCTGCAGGAGATCAATGCCCTCGACGATGAGCCGTCGATCCCACAGGGTGCGGTCCTGATCGGCCAGGGCGATGAGTCGGCCGTCCGGGCCGAACCGGGCGTCGCGGCGGGCGTGGTGGAGGAGCATGAGGGCGAGCAGTCCGTCCACCTCGGCGGAGTCGATCATCGACGTAAGCGTGCGCGTCAGGCGGATCGCCTCGGCGACGAGGTCGACGTCTCCCGAGTGACCTTCGTTGAACACGAGGTAGAGGGTGGTGAGCACCGAGGACAGGTCGCCGGGTCGGTTGAGCCGCGCCCCTGCGATCGTGGCCTTGGCGCGGCTGATGCGCTGGGCCATCGTCGACTCGGGCACCATATAGGCTTCGGCGATCTGCTTCGTCGTCAGTCCACCCACCGCCCGCAGGGTCAGGGCCACCGCCGAGGCGGGGCTGAGGTCGGGATGGGCGCAGAGGATATAGAGGTCGAGGGTGTCATCGGCGTTCGGAACGCCGTCGGTCCCGGGTTCGGCCGAGGCTCCGGGTGAGGCGAGGGTGGCGGCCATGACCCGTTCTTCACGTTTCATCCGCGATCCTTCAGATCGCACGGTGTCGAGGAACTTCCGCCATGCCACCGTCACGAGCCAGCCCCGCCGGTCACGCGGCGGGTCGGACGGCCACGATCGCAGGGCTTCGATGAGCGCGTCCTGAACGGCATCCTCGGCGGTCGGGAAGTCTGCTCCACGACTGACGAGGATGCCGATCACGGCGGGGACGAGCTCACGCAGCTCCGCCTCGGCGAGGGGATCCGGACCGGTCATCGCGGACTCCGTTCGCGTCCCTGATCATTCGTCCACGCTGGGTGCGTGGTCGAGGAAGGGGCGCAGTTCGAGCCATTCGTTGATCGGCTCCCCTCCCTTGCCCGGCGCCGCAGACAGCTCACCAGCGAGTTCGAGAGCGCGGTCGTAGTTCTCGACGTCGATGACCATCCACCCGGCGATGAGATCCTTCGTCTCCGGGAAGGGACCGTCGGTGACCGGAGGCTTGCCCGGTCCGCCGGATCGGACGAAGGTGCCCTCGGGCGAGAGCGCCTGGGAGTCGACGAATTCGCCGGAATCCTTGAGCTTGTCGGCGAAGGCGTTCATGTACGCCACATGCGCGTCGACCTCCTCGGGACTCCACTGATCCATCGGGGTGTAGTTCATGAGGTCGCTCGACATCCGATAGTGCTTGAGCATGAGGTACTTGGCCATGATGGTCTCCTTGTCTCGTGCCGCTCGCACTGGTTGTGCTCGCTGACATGTCTGGGACGCAGCCGGACGAGTATTCTCGACATCGACGGCGAAGATTTCTCGGATCTCTTCGGCGCCGATCGTCGAACACAGTCCCAGAATAGGCCGATGTGTCCGTCCTGGAACATGCGTCACCGGATCCGAACACGAATCGGCCCAGGTCACGGCTCCGCGCTGAGAGGCTTGTCTTGTACGAAACACCGACAGCTTTTTCCACACGAGACCAGGAGCAGATCATGAAGGCACAGACACTTCTCAAGACCATCACCGTTGCCGGAGCTCTCGCCGCGACCCTGACACTCTCGGCCTGCGATATGAACATCACCTTCGGCCCAGAAGGCCAGGAGCAGGAACAGGGCCAGGAGCAGGACGGCCAGCAGGCGCAGCAGACCGAGGACACCGAGACGACCGCCGAAGAACCGGCATCGGATTCGGGCTCCACCTCGGACTCCGCCGGTTCGGACTCCACCGGATCGGATTCGACGGGCACGACGGATAACGGCACCACCGACACCGGCACCACCGGCAGCGGCGGATCCACGGACTCCGCCAGCGCCTCCTCGGCGAGTGATTCCTCCACATCGAACGGATCCTCGTCGTCGAGCGGCACGACCGACAACGGCTACCAGGGCCCGCGCATCGGCGAAGACGGAGTCGAACTCGATGCCGACGGCAACGGCAAGATCCCCGCCGACGTTCTCGAGGCGGACATCAAGAACGCCTACGCCAAGCAGGGCACCACGGTCGACAACGTCGACTGCTACTCCGACCTGCGGATCTTCTCCCACAGCGGCTCGCAGAACTGCACCGTCACCGCTGCCGGCAAGAATCACTACGGCACTGTGAAGATCACTTCGGCGTCGCAGTCCGGCATCGGCTACAGCCTCGAATTCCCGAACATCTGAGCCGACTCCGCACGCTCGCCTCATCGGCGCAGCGATCTCGATCCGCTCTCCTCGAGCAGCCGCGATTCGCCTGACGAAGTGCGCGCATCCCCACCCGTACTCCCCTGGCCCGCATCGGCCCGGGGAGTGCGGTCATTCACGTCGTGGAACACGTCGGCTTCCTGTGGTGTTATTCTGAGGCGGTTGCTGACAGAGACGGCAGCCGCCAGGACAGACAGTCTGCACGACAGAGACAGATAGGAGCACCATCATGGCCATCACCGATAAGAAGGTCGCATTCCTCCTCACCCGCGGGGTCGAGCAGATCGAACTCACCAGTCCCCGCGCCGGACTCGACGAGGCCGGTGCGACGACCGTCATCGTCTCCCCGTCAAAGGGCACACTGCAGGCGATGGAAGGCGATTGGGAGCATGCCGAGACCTTCGACGTCGACGTTCCCGTCGCCGAGGCCTCGGTCGATGACTTCGACGCCCTCGTCCTGCCCGGCGGCACCCTCAACGCCGATGCCCTGCGTCTGGATGAGGACGCCGTCAACCTCGTCAAGGCGTTCTTCGCCGCCGACAAGCCCGTCGCGGCAATCTGCCATGCCCCATGGATCCTCGCCGAGGCGGGAGTCGCCAAGGGACGGAAGCTGACGTCCTTCATATCGACGAAGACCGACCTGATCAACGCCGGTGCCGACTGGACCGACGCCGAGGTTGTCGTCGACGGCAACCTCATCACCTCCCGCAACCCCGGCGACCTCGACGCGTTCAACAAGGCGATCGCCGAAAAGCTGAGCTGACCGGAAACGTCGACCCGATCAGGGCAAGCCTCGACGAGCTCCTCGGAACGATCGTTCCGGGGAGTTCTTCTGTTCGACACCTGAGGTATTGACAGCCCCGCTTATGATCTACTCATGCCAGCTTCCCCGTTCGTCAAGGCGACGACTCCTGCCCTCGCGGCCGTTCTCATCGGACTGCTCCTCACGCTCGTCGCAGCCCCGTCCCCCGCGAACGCCGCGTATCCGACCGCGGGGGCGATCGGGACGATGCACAAGTCGCTCGGCGGAAACGGCGGCAAGCTCGGTCCGGCCGTCGGTCCGCAGCGCTGCACGCTGGTCCAGAAGGGCTGCTATCAGTCGTTCACGAACGGCAGCATCCATTGGACGAAGTCGACCGGTGCTCATGCCACGTGGGGTGCGATCCGCACCGCGTGGAAGAAGTCCGGCTGGGAACGCGGAGTTCTGGGATATCCGACGAGCAATGAGTACCGCTCCGGGTCCGAGACCCGGCAGAAGTTCCAGCACGGCATGATCGTGTGGACGGCGAAGTCCGGGGCGAAGGTGCAGGTGACGAAGACGGCGGCTCCGGCGTCGTTCACAGTATCGGGATCGGGGTTCGGCCACGGCGTCGGCATGAGCCAGTACGGAGCGCGTGGCATGGCCGCAGCCGGGAAGACATCGACTCAGATCCTTCAGCACTACTACACCGGTGCGAAGGTGACGACGACGTCGAAGAACGCCGACGACAGGCTGCGGGTGCAGCTGCTGACCGGGAAGAAGTCGGTGACGATCACTCCCCGGTCCGGGAAACTGAGGGTCAAGATCGGGTCGAAGACCGTCGAGTCGGGAGCGACGGTCACGGTCGAGCGCACCTCGACCGGCACGGTCAAGGCGAAGGTCGGGTCGAAGAGCTATGCGGCCTCGAAGCTCATCGTCGAATGGCAGGGAACTCGCTATTGGAAGTCATCCTCGGCGACGACGGTGTCGGTCAGCGGTGCACAGAACGGGGCGACCGGCGCCTACCGGCACGGGCGGATCGAGATCGGGCAGCTGAAGAGCTCGCTCAATGTCATCAACGTGGTGGGTCTCAACAGCGAATATCTGCCGGGCATCGCCGAGGTGCCGGCATCATGGCAGTCCGAGGCACTGCGTGCTCAGGCCATCGCCTCCCGCACTTATGCCTATCGCAACCTCGGTACTCCGAAGTCCGCGTGCGACTGCAATGTCTACGACGAAGTGGCCTCGCAGCGTTTCCTCGGGTGGACTCATGAGAACGCAAGCGATTCGGGTCCGTGGCGCAAGGCCGTGGCGGCGACCCAGACGATGAGCGGTTCGACGGTGAAGTCCGCGCGCGTCGTGACGTACAAAGGCAGCCTCATCGACGCCGTGTACTCCTCTTCTGCCGGGGCCAAGACGCATTCGGCCGCCGAGGTGTGGGGATCACCCGTGCCCTACCTCGTCTCCGTCGATGACTCACCGTCGAAGTATGCCTCCGCGAAGAACCCGAACGCCTCGTGGACGGTGACGATCAAGCAGACTGCTATGGCGCGGGCCTTCGGGCTGGCAGATGTCCGGTCTGTGACGGTGACGAAGACCGGGTCAGGTCTGGTGAAGACGGTGAAAGCCACCTCGGTGAAGGGGAAGACCGCGAGCCTCACCGGCAGTCAGCTGCGAACGAAGCTCACACTCAAGTCCGCATCGTTCGGTGTGAAGTGACATGACGTCGTGAGATGAATCGACGTGCCCCGACACCCTCTTCCGGGTGTCGGGGCGCGGTCATGGTCTCCGACCGGTTCGAACGCTGGCTCGGGCGCCGGATCAGACGCCGGCAGGGGTGAGCAGACCCCGGTCGACGAGTTCGGCTTCCTTCTCGCGCACGATCGGGATGACGGTCTTGCCGAACGCCTCGAGTTCCTCCTGGAAGTGGAGGAAACCGGTGAGGATGAGGTCGACGCCGATCTTCTTGTACTCGATGATGCGGTCGGCGACCTGTTCGGGAGTGCCGATGAGCTGGGTGCGGAAGCCGTCGTTGTACTGGACGAGGTCTTCGAAGCTCGAATTCGCCCACATGCCCTTCTTATCGTGAGTCGAGGCACCGGCCTGCTGCACGGACTTGCGGAATCCTTCGAGGGCGCCTTCGTCGGCTTTGGCAATGATCTCGCGCAGCTGTTCGCGGGCCTCGGCTTCGGTGTCGCGGACGATGGCGAACCCGTTGAGTCCGAATCGGACCTTCCGATTGTGCGCCCGAGCCACCTCGGTGACATCGTCGTACTGTTCGCGGAATCCGTCGAAGTCCTTGCCGTTGGAGAAGTACCAGTCGGCGTGCTTGCCGCCGTTGATGCGCGCGGCCGAGGAGTTTCCGCCTTGGAAGATCTCCGGGTGGGGGCGGCCTTCGACCGGGTAGGGTCCGGGACGGAGGGTGAAGTCGTCGACGGTGTAGAAGTTGCCGCGGTACTCGACGTTCTCCTCGGTGAAGAGCTTGCGGACGACGTCCATGAACTCCGCGGACCGGCGGTAGCGTTCGCCGTGTTCGAGCCAGGGCAGGCCGAGGCGGGTGTACTCATCCTTGAACCAGCCGGAGACGACGTTGATCGCGGCCCGGCCCTTGCTGAACTGGTCGGCGGTGAGGATGAACTTCGCGAGCACGGCCGGTTCCCAGATGCCCGGATGGATGGCGGCGATGACCTTGAGCTTCTCCGTGGCCAGGGCCAGCGCGAGCGAGGTGGCGGTCGACTCGTGCTGCTGGGCCGCACCATAGCTCGAGAGGTACCGAACCTGACTGAGCGCGTATTCGTAGCCGACGGCCTCGGCGGTCTGCGCAAGCTTGACGTTGTAGTCGTAGCCCCAGTCGGTGCGCTGTTCGATGTTCGACACGACCAGGCCGCCGGAGACGTTGGGCACCCAGTAGGCGAACTTCAGGTCTTCGGGCTCACCGGTATAGATCGGGTTGGCGTGGATGTTCGTCATTGTGTGTCCCTTCCCATCGAAACTGGCATGAGCACCGTGTCCGCGGGTCGTGCGCTGCGCAGGCTGCGGGTTGCGCGATCTGTCCGCCCCGGACCGGTTGCTGCGACGTCATCGGGCCAGTTCCCTGAGGTCGCTCGTGATGTGTGCAGGTGTGCAATATCTTGTGTGCAGGTGTGCTGTGCCAGACTACTGAGACGCAGACCACACGCGGCGGACAGATTTCGCGAAGCGACGCACGCCGTCACAATGACGCACTTCGCCAAGAACCGTCATCCGATTTGCGTTCCGGCAACGGCCGTCTGCTGCACCCAGCTCCGCATCCCTCACCCTTGGCGGCACACCACCTCGTTGCACCGGTGCGTTGGGGCAGGACCGATGGGGGATGCGGACGCACCTGGAGGAGGTGGCACGAATGGCGTGAACTGCCACGAACGGTGTGGGATGCCTGACAACGAACCTCCCGCGTCCAGCGGAGAGCCCCGCGGTGAATCGACGAAGTCCCGGCCCGCAGATTCTGCGAGACCGGGACTTCCGTGGCGGAGGATAGGGGATTCGAACCCCTGAGGGCGTTAACCCAACCCGCGTTCCAGGCGAGCGCCATAGGCCACTAGGCGAATCCTCCGCAGATCAGCTTATCCGAGTCATGACGACAATGCGAAATCGCGGTGGCCGAGTGTGAAGCATCCCACTTCCCGCAGGTGAACAGGCGACCTCAGACTCCGCTTCCGACCGCGAACACGCGACCTCACCACCCGACGGCACACGGTTCAGTCGGCCACGGCGCGCAGATGCCGTTGTGCCGCCGGCTGTACGTCGGGACGCCTGCGTTCGATGCTGCCGTCGTTGACCCAGCCGTGCAGCGTCTCCAAGCGAGACCGCGACACCGTGTCCACGGGCTGATAGGCCGAGAGCGTCAGCCTCTGGTTCTCCTGCGCGATGAGCGTCGTCATCGTCAGCTTGAGCGTGCCCACATACGGGTTCTCAATGGTCTTGACCCGCCCCACGGAACGACCGACCGTTCCCGAATCCCAGAGTCGGCAGAATTCCGGATTCCTGCGCAGCCGCGACAGCAGCGGCGACCATTCCGGATCGTCGATCGACTCCGCGTAGGAGGCACGCAGTTTCGCCACGACCTGCGCCCGGTGGCCGTCATCGGAGTGGAAGGTTCGCGCCCATTCCGGGTTCTCGAAGGACTGGATCGCGCAGTTCCGGTCGGCCGGAGTGAGTGCTTCGAGGTCGGAGGCGAGATACCGTTCGACGGAGTTGAACGCGAGGATCGTGTACCGCGGGTCGGTGACCATCGCCGGCAGCGGCAGCAGTTCGTCGAGCAGGCTGCGCATCTGCTCACCGACCGCCGAGTCCCCGGGGTTCGCCACCCGGTCCGGGTATCCGCCCAGCAGGAAGAGATGGGCACGCTCCTCACGGTCGAGCAGCAGCGCCTCGGCGATGGACTCGAGCACCGACTCCGAGGGGTGAACCTCACGCCCCTGCTCCAGCCAGGTGTACCAACTGGTGCCGATGTTCGCGAGCACCGCGACCTCTTCACGCCGCAGTCCCGGCACCCTCCGCCGGGTACCGGCCGCAAGACCGACCTCGCAGGGCCGCACCCGATTGCGTCGCGAGCGCAGGAATCGTCCGAGCTCCTCGGTTCTCACTTGTGCCATGCCTCCATTGTCCGCCCGACGGTCAGGCTCTTCCACCCTGTCACCGCTCTCAACCTGGTGGTCCGACCAACACCATCGACACGCCCTCCCACTGCCCCGCGGCCCATCGCAGACTGGATCCATGAGAGATTCCCACACGCAGACATCATCGACCTCTGCCGATGAGGTTCCGACATCGGCCCCCACCGAGGCGGCTCCCGGTCACGGACCCAACGTCGACCCCGCGCCCACCGCAGGCCATCCCGCCCCGGTGCTTTGGCCGCTTCACCTCGGCGCGTTCCTCGCGACGTTCATGTTCTCCGTCTCGAACGTCGCGATCCCCGCGGTGAAGGCGGACATCGGTGCGAGCGATGCAACCTCGGCGCTCGTCGTCGGTCTGTTCTCCGCCGCCTTCGCCTCCGGTCTCATCCTCTGCGGTCGCATCGGGGACCGACTGGGCCGGCGCCGCCTGTTCATGATCGGCACGGGCGCGCTCGTCATCACCTCAATCGCCGTCGGACTGTCACCCGATCCGCTCTTCCTGCTCGGGGCACGCACGGCACAGGGCCTGGCGGCGGCAGTGATGATGCCGCAGATCCTCGCAAGCTTCCAGCATTCGCTGTCCGGAGCCGCGCGATTGAAGGCGATCAGCCTCTTCGGCGCGTTCTCCGGAGTCGGCACCGTCGGCGGTCAGGTCCTCGGCGGCGGACTCATCTCCCTCTTCGGCGATACCTGGGGGTGGAGGGCGGCGTTCCTCAGCTGCGCGGTCGCCGCCGCAGCCGCCTACGCAGGTTCCCTGCGATTGACCGAATCACGCAGCACCGACCCTGCACCCCTCGACGTCCCCGGCGCGATCCTCCTCGACCTGGGCATGATGTGCCTCGTCATCGGACTGGCGCTGGGACCCGTCACCGGATGGCTGCCGGTTCCGGTGATCCTGCTGACGGTCAGCGCCTTGGGCTTCGCGGCTTTCGCCCTGTGGCAGTCGCGGGCCGACGCGACCGGCCGGTTCCCGCTCATCCCACCCGACGTCGTCGCGGTTCCGGCCGCGTGGGTGGGAATGCTCATGGCCTTCGTCTTCTTCGCGGGTTTCGGCACCTTCCTCTTCAACTTCTCACTGGTCTCCCAGACCGGACATTCCGATCCGGCGTATGTCTCCGGTCTCACCCTCGCCGTGTTCTGCATCGCGTTCCTCGTCGCCTCCCTGTATGTCCACCGCCTGGTCGCATCGTTCACCGGCCCCGGCACCATGCTGCTGGGCACCGGCCTGCAGATCGCTGGACTTCTCGGCATCGCATTGGTCTCCTCGAGTGCGGGAGCCGGGTGGCACCTGTGGTTCCAGGCCCCGGCCCTCATCCTCGGCGCGGGGCAGGCTATGCAGTTCGGCCCCTTGGTGGGCACAATCGTCGGTGCCGTCCCCGACCGGGTGGCGGGGCTGAGCGGCGGCCTCATCGCAACGATGCAGCAAGCGGGGATCGCCGTGGGTGTCGCACTCCTCGGCGCACTCTTCCACTCGTTCACCGCTGTCTTCGGGTTCGACAGGGCGTTCGGCCTCGCCTGTTTGGTGCAGATTCTGCTGAGCATCGTCTTCGGCGCCGGCGCGTGGTATCTGCGCCATGCGGCCCGTCCGCGTGTGGCCCCGCCCACTCGTTTTGTCCGCCGAGGCCGCTCTCGACTAGACTGATTCACGGCTCCCCGTGCGGCGTCATCTTGTGAACTCCCCCAGGGCCGGAAGGCAGCAAGGGTAAGCGAGCTCTGTCGGGTGCACGGGGAGTCCTCTATTCCCCGACAACTCCCCAACATCACAATTCCACAACTCCCCTTATCCCCCATCTGCCCAGGTCAGCTCTGCCTCCACGGCCATCCGGTCACCGGATTCGGCGCCGCGATGCAAATTCGTTAATACTTTCGTGATTTTGCTTCATTACCATGAATCGCAGTTCTCATCCCTGTGCTTGAACGAGGTTTCCCTGTTGTCCACGAAGATCCACGGGGCCGTTGCCGCCCTGTCGGCACTGGCCCTGCTCACGGCGTGCACGCCGTCGAGCGATGATCCCGATGCCACCCGTGATGGCGCGAACAAGACCGCCGAGGCGGCCGCGGATCCCGTATTCCGCGTCGGATCCATCACCGCCGAAGCAGCAGAATCCGCGACCGAATCGACGTCGACGTCCCAGCCCAGCGACGATGCGACCTCCACCGCGGAACCGAGTCCGGCCACCGATGCTGCGACCGCGATGCCCGGCGCCGGAGACTTCGGGGAAGTGACCGAATCCGGCGACGAGATCGATCTGGAAGCCGGCCAGAGGATCGGCATCTCCGTCGAGAACGCCGACCTCAGTGACATCTCCGTCACCGAGGAGGCCCACCCCCGAATCGCGCACGATCCCGGCACATTCTTCGATGCTTCCGGTACCGCGCTCGAGTCAGAGGAGGACGCCCAAGCCGGTTCGTCGACACCGAGCTCCACCGAATCCGGATCCAGCGACGACGAGTCCACGGAAAAGTCGAAGGGCAGCGATTCAGAGAGCAAGGACGATGCCGAAGCGGTCTCCGCCCCGGATGACTCCGCCGCCTGGATCTCGACCTACGGCCTCGTCGCCGACAGCGAATACACCGTGAAGGTCACCGCCACTGCTGCTGACGGAGACGAAGTCGACCTCGACGCAACGATCACTGTCGGCGCCAGCGACGGGGCACCGATGTCGGTGCGCACGACACTCGCCGATGACCAGACGGTCGGCGTCGCGGCCCCCATCATGCTCAACTTCGGTTCCACCGTGTCCGAGGAATTCCGTGACGATGTGGAACGTCGACTCTCGGTCAAGGTCACCGACGAAGACGGCGAGGAGCGTGAGGTCGAAGGCTCGTGGGGTTGGCTCTATGACGATCCGCAGTCCCGCCTGCACTTCCGTCCGAAGGAGTT
The DNA here is from genome assembly GCF_012844365.1 of Brevibacterium sp. 'Marine'. Classification (NCBI taxonomy): domain Bacteria; kingdom Bacillati; phylum Actinomycetota; class Actinomycetes; order Micrococcales; family Brevibacteriaceae; genus Brevibacterium; species Brevibacterium sp. 'Marine'. The sequence continues at coordinate 1,059,118 of NZ_CP051626.1, read as the reverse complement.
CTGGCCCGCTCATTCCAAGGTCTCCGTCGACGTTCCGCTCAAGGACGTGCCGACGGGTGAGAACAGCGTGGGACAGAACGATCTCACCCTCGATTTCGAGATCGGACGCAAACAGGTCGTCAAGGCCGACGTGAAGACCCACCGGATGACCGTCACCCGTGACGGCAAGACGGTCATGGACTTCCCGGCCTCCCTCGGCGCACCGAAGTCACCCTCGTACAACGGCACGCACGTGGTGATGTCGAAGGCCGCCGACTATACGATGACCTCCGAGCAGTGGGACTACGAGACCGATGTCCAGTGGGCTGTGCGCATCCACAACAACGGCGAATTCATTCACGCTGCTCCCTGGTCGGCAGGCGTGCAGGGTTCTCAGAACGTCTCGCACGGCTGCGTCAACCTCACCACCGCACGGGCGAAGGAATACTATGACTCCGCGATCTTCGGTGATCCCGTCGAGATCACCGGTTCGCAGGTGAGCCTGTCGACCAATGACAGCGACATCTCGGACTGGGTCTATTCCTGGGATGAATGGAAGAAGCTGAGCGCCCTCGATTGAGAGCGCCCAGCTCGCCCGGCTGATTCGGCTGCTGCTTCGCCGTCGACCTACTTGTCGAGCTTCTCGACAGCTTTGTCGATCATCGGCACATAGCGCTCGAGCGTCCAGGGGACGGTGAGCGGGTTGATGATCGAGGAGCCGGTGACGAAGGGCTGGTCATCCGGAGCCACGACGGCCCCGGCTTTGATCGCCGGAATGTTCGCATACAGTCCCTGCGATTCGATCTCTTTCCTGTTCTTCTCATCGGAGTAGAAGGTGAAGATGAGGTCCGAATCGTTGAGCTTGTCCGCGTTCTCCAGACCGATGAGCGCTGAATCCGTTCCGGGCTCGTCGTAGTCCTCCTTCAGCTCGTCGATGATCGGATCCGGGGTCAGCCCGAGCGCCGAGACCATCGCCACCCGCTGCTCGTTGGGGTAGAAGACGCCGAGGGTGCCGGGACCCGAGTTGTAGATGAAGGAGAATGTGAGGTCCTTGTATTCCTCCCGCTTCGCCTCTTTCAGCTGCGTCTTGATGTCGTCGACGAGACCAACGGATTCCTCTTCCTGACCGAGCGCCTTGCCGATCGTGGTGATCTGCTCATCCCACTTGATCGTCCACGGCTGCTTCGGGTACGCCACGGTCGGGGCGATGGCATCGAGCTGCTCATACTGGTCGGCCGTGATTCCCGACCAGGGAGCGAGGATGACATCGGGTTCGAGCTCGGCAATGGCCTCGACGTCGAGTTCCGTATCGCCCTGGAACTGTTCGGGCAGCTTCTCGCCCTTGTCCTTCACGGCCTCGTAGATCCACGGCATATAGCCGGTGTCATCGGATCCCCAGGCGTATTCCTCCATACCGACCGGAGTCTTGCCCAACGCGATCGCGGTCTCCGTCGATCCCTGACCGAGGGTGACGACGCGCTCGGGCTCGGACTCGATGACCGCTTCGCCGAGTGCGTGCTTGATCGTCACGGTCTCGAAATTCGCTGACCCGGACCCCTCCGCGGCCTGCGATCCCTGCCCGCAGGCGGTGGCGGTGAGCGAGAGTGCGACGAGCGCTCCGGCGATGACGGCCCGGCGGCTGTGAGGAACTGACATTCCTGTCCTTTCGACAGTGGTCGGAGCCGGTTGCGGCTCCTCGACATTAACGTAGGACAGCCTAACTTAACTAAGGGCGCACTTGGCAATACATGTGACTCACTTCACGTCAATCGTCTTCATCTGCTCACAGCGGAAACCCTCGCCGAGGCGACCATGCGAACCGTAGGCTCACCCCATGACCGACATGCTCCCGCACAGCTCGACCCCGCCGCTGCTGTGGCGTGAGGCGCTCGGCCGCGCTCTCCGCCTGCGCCGCACCGATCTGGGTCTCACCCTGGCTCAGGTCTCCCACCGGTCCGGGGTCTCGACCCAGTTCCTCTCCGAGATCGAACGCGGGCTCAAGGACCCGTCGTCCGAGGTCATCGAGGCCGTGGCCGAGGTACTCGGGCTCCAGCTGCCGCAGATCCTCGTGCTCGCGGCCCTCGGCCTGACCTCTGGTGTTCCTGCAACCGCGCTGCTGTCGGCGACCGGGATGACGCAAGCCGCACCTGCTCCGCCGGCAGCGGGTCAGGTGCGGCTCGCTCTGGCGGCTTAGCCGTTCCCGGCCTCGGTCCTGTTCGCCCTCAGCACCTCGAGGCGGGCGCGATATTCGGCCTCCTCGATGTCACCCTGGGCGAAGCGCTGCGCCAGAGTCGCCTCGGCGCTCCTCGTTCCTTCTCGTGCCGCAGCCGCCCACGGCGGTCCCCCGGCCTGCCGCCACCGGCGACGGTTGAGCGTCACGATGAGAGTGACGATGAGTCCGATGACGAGGACCCAGAAGATCGGGATGAGGAAGAAGAACGGCCAGGCCAGCGGTCCGTGTTCCATGTGCATGATGCCTCCTTGGCGGGTGTCCACGCCGTTCGTGGACCTGGTATCCATGACACACCTCGAACCGGTCGCAGCGAATCCGCTGGTGGGAGTCACCTGTCCTGCTCCGCACGGAGCACCACTCAGTGCTCGTTCAGCCAGCCGGGCGAGACCAGCCCCGATTCGTAGGCGAGGACGACGAGATGAACACGGTCCCTGGCCCCGACCTTCGTCATGATGCGTGAGACATGCGTCTTCGCGGTCAGCGGGGAGAGCACGAGCGAGTCGGCGATCTCATCGTTCGACTGACCGCGGCCGACGAGCGCGAGGACTTCGCGTTCGCGGTCGGTCAGCACGTCGAGTCCCGCATCCGGCTCTGCCTTCAGGCCCAAGGACATGCGCGAGAGCAGGTACTTCGTGACTTCGGGTGAAAGCAGAGCCTCACCGGCGGCCACGACGCGCACGGCGCGGATGAGGTCGGTCGGGTCGGTGTCCTTGAGGAGGAATCCGCTGGCCCCGGCCCGCACGGCGCGGACGATGTATTCGTCGAGCCCGAAGGTCGTCACGAGCACCACGCGCACGGCATCGAGCCGCGGATCGGCGGCGATCTCCTCCGTCGCCCACAGGCCGTCTCCGTCGGGCATGCGGATGTCCATGAGAACGACGTCGACAGGTGCCGTGCGCAGCGCTTCGAGCAGGGCCCGCCCGCCGGAGGCGTGGATCGTGACCTCGATATCGTCCTCGGAATCGAGCAGTGAGGCGAAGCCGGCGCGCACGAGCTGATGGTCATCGGCAATGGCGACTCGGATCGGTGTCATCGCTGTGCCTCCTCGTCGGGAAATTCTGCAGGGTCGGCGTTCCAGGGAAGGTCGACGTCGACGGTGGTTCCCCGCTGGCCCTCCGATGTCAGGGTGAGTGACCCTGTCAGCAGTTTCGCCCTCTCGCGCATGCCCATGATTCCCGTCCCTTCGACTTCTCCGGACATTCCCGATCCGTCATCGCTGATGCGCACGTGCAGCCGGTCCGAATTCCGCTCGATCACGACACGTGCGCTGTCAGCGCGAGCATGTCTGAGCACATTGGTCAGTGCTTCCTGAATGATCCGATAGGCGGCTGCGTCCGTCGATTGACCGGGCTGCTCCCGCGCTCCGTCGGAGTCTGTGGCTCGCCGATCGTCCACGCTGATGTCCGTGGAGCCGACGAGGCGGGAGACCAGTGCCGGAACAGCGTCGAGGCCGAGCACCGGTGCCAAGGGTGCCGGTCCTGAGGCTTCCGCAGCACCGGTGTCGGAGCGCATCGTGTGCAGCACGGTGCGCACTTCGTTGAGTCCGGTGCGGCTGAGTTCTCTGATGGCCGCAAGTGCCGAACGCGCCTGTTCGGGATCGCGGTCGATGAGGTGTTCGCCGACTCCGGCTTGGACGTTGATCTGGGACAGTGCATGGCCGAGGACGTCGTGGAGATCCCGGGCGATGCGCAGCCGTTCGGCCTGGACCACCTCGGCGCGGTGGGCGCTCTGCTGGGCGGCCTCCTGGCGACGCAGTTCGCTGCGGCGGCGGACGAAAGCACCGATGCCCACGGCGATGGCCAGTCCGATCGTCGCCGAAACCACTCGCCCCACTGACCACTCGATTCCCAGCAGGGGACCGAGCAGCAGGCTTCCCAACCAGACTCCCACCGCCGAGGCGATCGCCCAGAGTCCACGTCCGCGAACCATCGCTGCGACGACGGCGAAGAGGAAGGCGGCGTAGAACGGCGTCGCTCCTGGTCCGGCCGGTGACCACGGTCCGTGGTCGCCCCACGCGTCCGGTCGCATGCCGACGTCGCCGGGGCCCGAATCGGGCGTCGCTGCCGCCCACACCAGGATGTCGAGGACGACGAGTCCTGCCAGTGCGGCCACGCGCGGTCCGGGCCACCTCGCAGCGAAGAGGAAGACCGCCGGGGAGACGACCGCAGTGCCGATGCGCACGATCATCGCGGCCGCAGACGTCTCGGTGTGGAAGGCGAGGACGATCGCGAAGGGCAGCTGCAGCACCACCGCGGCGACGGTGAGCAGGACGATTCGTCTGCGTGTGCGCGGCGAAGATCCTGCCGCGCGGGCGCGACGATCTCGACGGTCCGGTCTCATCCTCCGATCGTAGCGACCCGGCCCGGATGTCGTCGTCATCCTCGGGGAGTACGTTCGACCACCACGCTGGGAGCAGTGAGTCAGAGGATGACGTCGACGAGTCCGAAGTCCCGCGCCGCTCTTGCGTCGAGAACGAGATCGCGATCGAAGTCACGGTGGATCTGCTCCGGGGTCCGTCCCGTGCTGTCGGCGAGCATCTCTTCGACCTCTCGGCGCTGCCGGACGATCTCGTCTGCGGCGACGATGAGGTCGGGGATCGTGCCGCGTGCACCTTCGGCATGCGGCTGCCGCAGCACGGCGCGGGCGTGTGCGAGCATGGCCCGCCGGCCCGGTTCTCCGGCGGCCAGGAGCACGGCCGCATCGGCGACCGCCTGCCCGACGCAGGTGGTGGCCACGGGCGCACCGATGTGGTGCATTGCGTCGAAGATCGCGGTCATCGCGGTCAGGGAGCCGCCTGGGGAGTTGATGTACATGCTGATCGGCAGGTCCCGGCTGCTCGAATCGAGGTGGAGCAGCTGCGCGATGATCGTGTTCGCCACTCCGTCGTCGATGGGCACGCCGAGGTAGACGATGCGGTTGCCGAGCAGGTGCGAGTAGACGTCGACGATCTTCTCGCTGCCACCGGTCCGGTCGACGACGTTGGGGATCGTGTACTGGCTCATCGCCCTCCTCCGATCTGGACGTGCAGGTCGGCCGGGGAGTCGATGATGCGGTCGATGAGTCCGTACTCGATCGCCTCCTCGGCGGTGAACCACCGGTCTCGCAGGGAGTCTTCGAAGATGCGTTCGTAGGTCTGCCCGGTCGCCTCGGCGATCCGGTGCAGGACGGTGTCCCTGACCGAACGGAGGTCGTCGCCCTGGAGTTCGATGTCGGCGGCGGCTCCGCCGATCCCGCTCGAGCCCTGGTGGAGGAGGATGCGGGCGTGGGGCAGAGCGAGTCTTCTTCCCGGCGTGCCCATCATGAGCACGAACTGTCCCGCCGAGGCGGCCCACCCGAAGGCGATCGTGACCACGTCGTTGGGCAGGGCGGCGATGGTGTCGGAGATCGCGTGCATCATCGGCACTGACCCGCCGGGAGAGTTGATCCACAGGTGGATATCGGAGCGCGGATCCTCGGCGGAGAGGAGGACGAGTCGGGAGATGATCTCCATTCCGTTCTCGTCCCGCAGCTCGCCGTTGAAGACGACGGATCGGTAGGCGTAGAGCATGCGCTGGGATTCGGGGATCGCGGTCGTCGTCGGAGACTCGTTGGCCTCGGCGAACACCGATGGGCTGGTTGCGGTTCGTGTGTGCATGTCTCAACTGTGCGACCCAGCGACGGCGGCCCGTGCACGGATCCGCTGGAAGCGGGACCGTGCCGCTGTGAGCGGACGGGCACCGGCATCTGAGGCTCCGGCGACCTTTGACTCTTCGACCGGGCGCGGACTTAGGATCGACGGCATGAGCACACAGCGAGATCGGGCCGGTCGCCTCATCGATGTGCACGGTCGCACATTCGCCGCGGAGGCCGGGATCACACTCCGGGACAAGCCGGCCCCGCTGTGGCAGCTGCTCGTCCTCAGCCTGCTCCTGTCCACGCGCATCAGCTCCGACATCGCCCTCGCGAGCGCGCGCGAGCTGTTCTCGGCGAAGTGGAGAACGCCGCAGCGTCTGCGCGCGAGCTCGTGGCAGCAGCGCGTCGATGCGCTCGGACGCGGCGGGTATCGCCGCTACGATGAGAGCACCGCCACCCGTCTGGCCGAGGCCGCCGATCTGCTCATCGGCCGATGGGACGGGGACCTGCGGAAGCTGCGCGATGAGGCCGAGGGGCAGCCTCGTCGGATTTCGGGGCTCCTGCAGGAATTCACCGGGATCGGTCCGACCGGGGCATCCATCTTCCTCCGAGAGGCCCAGCAGGTCTGGCCCTCGGTGAGGCCTGCATTCGACACTCTCGTTCGCAAGGGCGCGAAGACGGCCGGGCTGCCGGAGCAGGACGAGAAGCTGGCCGCATTGGTCGATGACGATGACCTCGCAGGACTCGCGGCCGCGCTCGTGCGTCTCGCCCGAGATCCGGACCTCTCCGCCGACGCAGAGGACTGAGACCTTCGCCCAGGCCCGCGTGTTAGCATCGTGGCGTCTGAAAGGGGACGAGATGATGGCGAATATGTGGCTGACGCTGCAGCTGCTCGTCGTCGTGCTCTCTTCCGACCTCGACTCGGTCGTGCCCCAGTCCCCCACTCATCTCATCGTCCTCGCCCTCCTCGGTGCAGCCCTGCTGACGCCGATCGCTGCATGGGCGAGCATGGCTCTGCTGCGTGTGCTCTCACTGTCGGCACTCCCGCCGTCTCTGCCGGGCACGCGCCGAAGCATCCGCGAATTCCGTATGCCGGAGGAACCCGGCACTCCGGGTACGGCTCTGCCCAGAGCCCCCTCTTCCGTCGTTCACGCCATCGCCTGAACGACCTCGATCGCGTTCCGTACGCAGCTCCTCCCCCGCCTCGGCGCGGGTGATCCTCATCAGTCATCACGGTGATGGCCGCACACGGCCCATTCAACCGCGCCTCAGTGCGCCTAAGTCCGAAGGACGATCACCTGTGAACATCTACGAATTCCTGCCCATCCGCCTGCTCGTCGAGGCCGCCTACACAGTGGTCACGGGGATCAGCGACATTCTCGAACCGCTCGCCGGCGGCTTCAGCGCCGCTCTGGCCGTCATCGTACTCACCGTGCTGGTCCGCGCCGTGCTCATCCCCGTCGGGGTGTCCCAGGTCAGGGCCGGCATCACTCGAAAACGGCTGGCCCCGAAGATCAGAGAGCTGCAGACGAAGCACAAGAAGCAGCCCGAACTCATGCAGCAGAAGCTCATGGAGCTGTACAAAGAGGAGAATGCCTCCCCCTTCGCCGGATGCCTGCCGGTGCTGGCACAGACCCCAGTGCTCATGGCCGTCTATGGCCTCTTCATCAATGCGACGATCGGCGGGCATGCCAATGAGCTGCTCGATCACACGCTCTTCGGTCTGCCCCTGAACACGAGCTTCGTCAGACTGCTCGGCGCCGGGGATCTCACCGGCACGGCCATCACGGTCTACCTCATCCTCGTCGTGCTCATCACCATCGTCGCCGGCTTCTCCCGCCAACTGCTCACTCCGGCTGCGCCCGAGACCCCGGCCGTTCCCGCGGGGAATCCGGGGAAGAACGGGTCGGATGCTCCGACGATGCCGGATCTGTCCGGGGTGATGAAGACCCTGAGCTTCATGCCCTTCCTCACCGCGATCTTCGCGCTCTTCGTCCCCTTGGCCGCCGCACTCTACCTGGCGACGACGACCACGTGGACGCTCGGCGAACGGCTCGTCCTCAACAAGCTCCTCGGGGCGAACGACCCCCAACCCGAACAGTCCTCTGCCACCCGCGGCTGAACCGGGACGCGACGCTGCCCGCAGCAACGACAGAGCCCGGGACGAAAGAACGGAATCCTTCGTCCCGGGCTCATGCGGGGACCGCCTCGGCGATCGAGGGATCAGGCCATGATCGGCTCCGGGCGAGCACCGGCCACGACCCTGAGGTCGCCGCCTTCGACGGTGGCACGCACGGTGCCGCCCTCGTCGACCGCCTCGGTGACGAGGAGGTCGGCGATGCGGTCGTCGAGTTCGCGCTGGATCACGCGGCGCAGCGGACGGGCACCGAACTCGGGCTCGTAGCCCTCATCGGCGAGCCAGTCGAGAGCCTCTGCCGAGACGTCGAGGGCGATGCCCTGAGCCTCGAGACGCTGCTTCGACGCGGCCAGCTGCTGATCGACGATGGAGCGCAGCTGCTCGCGATCGAGGCGGGCGAACATCACGGTGTCGTCGATGCGGTTGATGAACTCCGGCCGCATGAATTCCTTGAGCCGCCCCATGACCTTGGCCTTGAGGTCTCTCTCTGCATCCTCCGCAGCACCGGAGGCGAAGCCCAGCGGAGTGCCGGACATGAACTCGGACCCGAGGTTCGAAGTCATGATGATCACGGTGTTGCGGAAGTCGACCGTCCGGCCCTGACCGTCGGTGAGACGTCCGTCGTCGAGGACCTGCAGCAGCAGGTTGAACGCATCCGGGTGGGCCTTCTCGACCTCGTCGAGGAGGATGACCGAATACGGGCGACGGCGGACCTTCTCCGTCAGCTGACCGGCTTCGTCGTAGCCGACGTAGCCGGGAGGGGCACCGACGAGCCGGGACACCGTGTGGCGTTCGCCGAACTCGCTCATGTCGAAGCGGATCATGGCCGACTCGTCGTCGAACAGGGTCTGTGCCAGTGCCTTCGCCAGCTCCGTCTTTCCGACGCCGGTGGGGCCGAGGAAGAGGAAGCTGCCGATGGGTCGGTTCGGATCGGCCATACCGGTCTGGCTGCGGCGGATGGCGCGGGAGACGGCGGTCACGGCCTCGTCCTGTCCGACCACCCGGTCGTGGAGGACCTCCTCCATGTTCGCCAGACGCGCCTTCTGGCTCTGCGTCATCCGCTCCGCCGGGATTCCGGTGGCGCGGGAGACCACATGCGCGATCTCCTGCTCGCCGATGATCGCCTCTGCGGCAGCGGTCTTCACGGCCTCCGCGTCCGGGTTCTCGGCTGATTCGATCCGGGCGGCCACCTCGTTGATCTCATCGCGGACGCGGCCTGCGCGTTCGTAGTCCTCGACCTCGATGGCGGACTTCTTCTCCGCTTCGAGCTCGGAGAGCTTGAGCTTGAGCGCGTCGATGTCGACCGCGGGTCCGCGCCCCAGCGACATCCGGGCGCCGGCCTGGTCGATGAGGTCGATGGCCTTGTCCGGCAGGAACCGGTCGGTGATGTAGCGGTTCGACAGCTCCACGGCTGCGCGGACCGCCTCGGGGGTGTAGGTGACCTCGTGGAACTCCGCGTAGCGGTCTTTGAGTCCGTCGATGATCGTCACCGCGTCCTCGACGCTCGGCTCACCCACGGTCACCGGCTGGAAGCGGCGTTCCAGAGCGGAGTCCTTCTCGATGGTGCGGTACTCCTTGAGCGTGGTTGCGCCGATCATGTGCAGGTCGCCGCGAGCCAGCCGCGGTTTGAGGATGTTGCCGGCGTCCATCGAGTTCGCTTCGCCGTTGCCGCCGGCACCGACGAGGGTGTGGAGTTCGTCGACGAAGACGATCATGTCTCCGTCATCGGCGATCTCGTTCAGCGCTCCGGTCAGGCGCTCTTCGAAGTCACCCCGGTAGCGGGTGCCGGCGAGCATTCCGGGCATATCGAGCGCGATGATGCGCTTGCCCTGCAGCTGCTTGGGCACCTGACCGGAGTGGATGGCCTGGGCGAGGCCTTCGGCGACCGCGGTCTTGCCGACGCCTGCCTCGCCGAGGAGGACCGGGTTGTTCTTCGTCCGGCGGGCGAGGATCTCGATCGTCTGTTCGATCTCCTCCGCACGGCCGATGACGGGATCGAGTCTGCCCTCGGCTGCGAGTTCGGTGAGGTCGGTGCCGAACTTCTCCAGCACGGATTCCTGACCGTCCTCACCCTCGGCTTCCTGGCCGGGGTGCATGCCTGCGGCTTCGGCCGCCTCGGCGCCGGCCTGCAGTGCGGCCTGGGTGACTCCCGCCTGGGCGAGGATCCGACCGGCGGGCATCTCCTGATTGAGCACGAAGGCGAAGAACATGTGCTCCGGATCGATGTAGGTCGATCCGAACGCTCGCGCCACCTGGTAGGCATCGAGCAGGGCGCGCTGGGCGGAGCCGGTCAGTGTGGGAGTGGAATCCGCCTCGGTGTCGGTTGCAGCCGGAAGCCGCTCTTCGACGCTGGCGGCGATGGCCTCGGGGTCGGCGCCTGCCTGGCGCACGGCGGAGATTCCGGGTTCGGAGTCGACCATGGTGCGCAGGATATGGAGTGCGTCGACCTCGGACTGGCCGTGGCGGCCTGCGAACTCCGCGGCCGCTTCGATGACCTCATGGCTGCGCTTGCTCAGCAGTCGGTTGATGTCGACGGAACGGCCTCGGCGGGCTCCGGTCTGTCCCTGGAGGAAACGAGCGAGGAACTCGTCGAACGAGTCTCCGCCCGAGCCTGCGGGTCCGAAGAATGTGGCCAAAGCTGACCTCCTCTTTCAAAGTTGAGCGTATACGACTCAATCAACAGAGGTGGGCGCGCGGTTATTCCCGAGTCGGCTGAGGTCGGTGTCACATGCGGTGACGGGCGGACGTGCGGTCACCCCTTCGAGGGCCAGCCGTTGGGTTCACAGCCCTGCAGACCCTTCGTCTGCTGCTGCATGAGCGGTGCGGTCTTGCCCGGTCCGGGGCAGGATTCGTGACCGTGGCCCAGCGCATGCCCGACCTCGTGATTGATGAGGTACTGCCGATACTGGACGATGTCATCGAATTCATCGGTGGCCGCCACCCAGCGCTTGGCGTTGAGTATGACATTGGGTCCGTTGCGGCACGAAAGCTTGCCCAGGGTGCGAAGAGGCAGGCACATCTCGTCGACGGTGTCAGGGCTGGCGATGGAGATCATCGTGTCCTGTCCTTCGTCGACGAGTTCGATGGAGACGTTGTCGATGTCCTGCCAGCCGCGTTGGTCCTGGAGGGTCTTGATGATGAAGTCGCCGGCCTCGTCGACGTCGATGGGCAGGTTGTCTTCGACGCGCAGAGCGACCTTGAAGGTGGTGCCGTCGTCGCGGTTGGGTCCGGTCTCGTCTTTCGGCCGGTCCCATTTGCCGCTGCCGTGGTTGTCGATCTCGTCTTCGCTCACCCCGGTGGCTCCGGCGTCGTCGATGCTCGAGGTCTCGGAGGGCGAAGAGGATTCCGTCGGCTCACCCGACTGCGTGGTCTCCCCCGTCGGGTCGGCGGAGGCGGCAGGGGTCTCGGCGGCTTTCGGAGTCGGTCGGGTCTCGTCGTCGGCTGCGGGCGCGCAGGCGCTCAGCCCGATGAGCAGCGAGACCGCGGCAAGGGAGGTCAGGGTGCGGAGGCGTGGGCGGGAGACGGGGCGGGTTCGACTGAGCACGCCTGTGAGTCTATCCGCTGCCGATTCATCGAGAAACGGGCTGCGTGTCGAGAAACGCGTGCGCACACCCGAGTCTCGGCACTCAGCCCGTTTCTCGGCGAGCGGTCAGAACTCGAGGATGCCGCCGGGCCCGCGCAACCTGGCATGCAGGCGACAATCCGCCCCCTCGACCACAGTGGTGTCCCCGGCCCCGAGCTCCTCGAGCACCTCCCGTGCAGCCTCAGGTTCTGGACTGTCCACGCGGAAGTCGAGCAGCTCGAGGGTGGGCAGCGCCGCCTCGGCGGGGTGGACGGATTCGCCCCAGTCGATGAGGAACGGCTGCGCACCTGAGTGCGGCAGCGGGGAACGCGTGGTCAGCCGCCACTCGAGACGGTCACCCTCGGCGGTGTCGCGGGCCATGTCCTGAACCTCCCCGAAGTCGATGCCCGCGGAGTTCGCGGCAGCGATCTTCGCGAGAAATGCCGGCGGGTGGATGGCCCAGGTCTGCAGGGTCGGCTCGGAGGCCAGATGCGCGTCGAGCGGCAAGGTCCCGTCAGCGGGCGGTTCCTGCTGCGGGTCGGGGCCGAGGATTTCGAGATAGGTGCGCGCCCCCTCCGGCCAGCCCGCCGGGGCGAGCCCGAGGAGATAGTTCGCGGTCCCCCGTCCCGGGTGCGAACCGCCGGGGACCGCGCGCAGACCGGTGGCCTCTTCCACGGCGGCGACCCCGGCCTCGAGGTCGGGCACCGTGATGATGAGGTGGTCGAGCTGCGCGGGAATGGTGTTCAGAGTGTCCATGATCCACCCGGACCTTTCAGATGAGCGTGCAGACCCTCAGTCTCCCCTTCTTGACCGTCGAGGGCAATGATGTCGAGCGCGATGCCGAAGAAGTCGAGCACCGAGCCGACCGCGGCCGGGGCGTCACTGGCTGCCCACAGCCGTTCGAGACGAACCCACGGCATCTCCTGCCTTGCCGGATGGTCGGAGTCCTTCCAGTCGATGAGGAACGGCTGGATTCCCGACCAGGGCAGCGGGGTGCGCCTGGTCAGGCGCCAATCGAGCACGGTTCCGTCCGGTCTGCGCCGGGTCATGTCACGAACCTCGCCGAGGTGGACCCGCGGTTCCCGTGACCGCGCAGCGGCCATCACGAGACCGTCGAAATCGTCCGGTCGGATGGCCCACCTCTGCACGGTCGGTGCGGTGATCCCGGCCAACCGCGCGGCCGCGAGTGCCGGGTCCTGCTCTGGGTCGGGACCGAGGATCTCGAGGTACGTGAGCGGGTTCGGACCTTCTTCACGCGCGAGTCCGAGCGAATCGGCGAACTCATCGCTGAGCTCGAGCCCGAGCAGCGCATTGGCCGTCCCCAGACCCGGATGAGCGCCCCCGTCAACGGCCGCGACACCGAGGCGAACCTCACATTGCTCAACATATTTCTGAAGGTTAGGAACGGCGATGACCAGATGGTCGAAGCAGGAATTACTCAACATGTCTCAATATTAAGCCACGGATTGACTGCGATTGCACGGATGCGCTTAACTCAGGGCATGCACATCCACTTCGGGTTCCGCGCCGGACACTGCCGCTTCCTGCCGTCAATGGCACCCGCAATGTCCGCAGATTGTTGAACTATCTCTCTCAGTTCCTCCTGTTCCACCCCTTTGACCCGAAGGACCTCTTCTATGACGGACCACCGTCTCTCCACCTCAGCGCGTCTGACTCAGCGACGCCTCGACCGCCGCTCGGTCCTCAGCCTCGGTCTCGGCTTCGGCGCTCTGCTCACCCTCAGCGCCTGCACACCGCGTGACTCCGGTTCGCTGGCCGAGGGCGAACCCGTCCGCGGCGGAGTGCTCACCTACTTCGAACCCCAGACCTGGACGCTGCTCTACCCGCCGTCGGTCGGCTTCTACCCCAACGGCGGGATCATGAACAACATCTCCGCCCGTCTGCTGTGGCAGGATCCGAAGACTCTCGAACTCCACCCGTGGCTGGCCACCGAACTGCCGGAGACGAACGCCGATGCCACGACCTACACGTTCACCATCCGCGAGGGTGTGACCTATTCGGACGGTTCGCCGCTGACGCCGGAGAATGTGGCGAAGAACTTCGATCTCTTCGGTCGCGGCGACGAATCGCGCACGCTGCCGGTGTCCGAGCAGATCTCGAACTACGAGCGCAGCGAAGTCCTCGACGAGAATCGGGTGCGGTTCCACTTCTCGGCCCCCTCCCCCGGTTTCGCGCAGGCGACGTCGACGATGAACGCGGGACTGCTCGCCGATTCGACCCTCGACCTCGATGCCGAGGGCTTCGGCCCGGGCGGCGCCACGCAGATCCACACCTGCGGCCCCTTCCACATCACTGCCGAGACGATCGGCACGAAGCTCTCCGTCCGTGCCCGCGAGGACTACGACTGGGCGCCCCCGCATCTGAAGCATCAGGGCCGGGCCCACCTCGACGGCATCGACTATCTGACGAACAACGAATACTCCGTGCGCATCGGGGCCGTGCTCTCCGGACAGGCCGACGGCGTCCGCGACGTCCAGGCCCCGGATGAGTCCCGTGTCACCGAGCAGGGTCTGCGCCTCTATGCGAAGGCGACGAACGGCATCAACAACAGCATCAATCTCCGGTTCCGCCACGACCTGCTGTCCGATATCGACGTTCGGCGAGCGCTCATCGCCGCCATCGATCGCCAGGAGATCGTCGACAAGCTCTTCACCCCGAACTACCCCTTGGCCACCGGCCTGCTGGCCAAGGGCGCCATGGGATATGTCGACCAGTCGGGATCCTGGGACTTCGACCCGGAGAAGGCGAACCGCCTCCTCGATCAGGCCGGGTGGAGTGAGCGCAACGGGCAGGGCTATCGCGTCAAGGATGGTCAGCCACTGGCGCTGACGGTGAATATCGCGCTGCCGCAGCCCCGGTCGAACGAGGTTCAGACCCTCATCCAACAGCATCTGCGCCGCGTGGGCGTGCGCCTGTCAATCAACCCCGGTGACCAATCGAAGCAGACTCTCGACGCCCTCGAACTCGACACCGTGCAGATCTACCACTCGATGGTGGCCCGCGCCGACTTCGACAATCTGCGCTCGAACTACTCCTCGATCAACCGCGACGTCTTCCTCAACGGAGTCGACCGCACCGACGCCGACGATGACTCGATCGATGCGAAGATCGACGAACTCCTCGAGACACTGGCTGCCGAACCGAACCAGGAGAAACGCCAACAGGCCGCCGAGGCGGTCCAGAACTACCTCGTCGACCAGGCCTATGTGCTGCCGTTCTTCGAAGAGCCGCAGGTCTTCGCCTTCCGCCGCCGCGTCCACGGCTTCGCCACCGAACCCGTGGGACGACCCGACTTCTACAGCACCTGGCTGGCAGGAGAGAAATGATCCTCGACACCCGTTACCTCATCCTGCGCCTGGGCCAAGCGGTCCTCGTGCTGCTGCTCGCGTTCACCGCGGCTTTCATCCTGCTCAGCCTCATCCCCGGAGACGGCGTCACTGCCCGCTTCGCCGATCCCGCCCTGGGTCTGTCTCCCGATCAGATCGCCGAGATCCGTGAGGCCACCGGAGCCGATGACTCCTGGTTCGGCCGATACCTCACCAGCCTCACCGGGTTCCTCACAGGCGACTTCGGCTACTCGGTCCAGACCGGTGCGGCCGTGTCGACGATCATCGCGGCGGCTCTGCCGTCGACCGTGGTTCTCGCGGCCTCCGGTTTCGTCACTGCCCTCGTCCTCGCCGTGGTCATCGCCGTCTTCGCGACCTTCGGTCCGTCCACCGGGCCGACGGCCAGGGTGCGCCGGGTCCTCGACTCGGTGCCCAGTCTCTTCATCTCCATCCCGGTGTTCTGGCTCGGAATCCTGCTCATCCAGGTCTTCTCCTTCCAACTCGGGGTCGTCTCCGTCGTCGATCCCGGCCCCGCCGAGGCGCTCGTGCTGCCGACCCTGACCGTGGCGGTTCCGCTCTCGGCCCCGATCGCCCAGGTGCTCATCCGCTCCATCACCGAGGTGCAGGCCTCCGGCTTCGTCAAGGTCACCACGGCCAAGGGCGCCTCCGAACTGTGGATCCTCGTCCACACCGTCGCCCGCAATGCGGTGCTGCCGGGGCTGACGATCATCGGCCTCGTCTTCGGCGAGCTCGTCGCCGGCGCCGTGGTCACCGAGACCGTGTTCGGCCGCAACGGCATCGGACTCATCACCGCTCAAGCGGTCACCCACCGGGACAATCCGATCCTGCTGGCCGTCGTGGTCATCGCCACCTTCGGCTACGTCATCATCAACCTCGCAGTCGACCTCCTCTACCCCGTCATCGACGTCCGGCTGCGCACGAAACGCAGCGCCGCCTCGGCGGGCAAGGCCCTGCGCAGCCACGACGAACCCACCCGTCGCGCCATGACGGCGACTGCGGCCAGCGTCGGCGTCGACCTCGATTGGGACGACGAGTCGAAGGAGAAGAACTCATGAGCATCGTCTTCACCCGCGGCCAGGTCACCGAGAACCGGCGCGCACGCGGCGGCCGGGCACGCGCCGCGCTCACCCCGGCCACCATCGTCTCCGCTCTGGTTCTGCTCATCGCGATCGCCTGGGCGCTGGTCCCCGGCCTCTTCACCCATTTCGACCCCAACGACGGCGGAGACACCCCCGCGCTGCTGGCCCCGAGCCTCGAGCATTGGTTCGGCACCGACCAGACCGGCCGCGACGCCTTCACCCGAGTCGTCTACGGCGCTTCCCAGTCCCTGTTGGCCGCGCTCGTGGCTGTCGGGGTCGGGCTGATCGTCGGCACCACGATCGGACTCATCGCCGGCACCCGGCGCGGACTCGTCGACGATGTGCTCATGCGGTCCATCGATGTGCTGCTGTCGATCCCCGCGATCCTGCTCAGCCTTTCGATCGTCGTGGTCCTCGGCTTCGGGACGATCAATGCGGCCATCGCCGTCGGCGTCACCGCCATCGCCCAGTTCGCACGTCTCGCCAGGTCACAGGCGGTGCAGATCAATACGAGCGATTTCGTGGCCGCGGCCTACGGGTCCGGCGCCACCTATCTGACCGTCCTGGTCCGCCATATCCTCCCGAATTCGATCTCTCCCGTGCTCTCGCTCGCGGTGCTGCAGGTCGGTTCGGCGATCCTCCAGATCTCCACTCTCGGGTTCCTCGGCTACGGCACTCCGCCGCCCACCCCGGAATGGGGGCTCATCATCGCCGAGGGCCGCAATTTCGTCGCCACCGCCTGGTGGCTGACAGTGCTGCCCGGCCTCGTGGTCATGGCCATCGTGCTCGCCACCCACCAGATCGGCAACACCCTGCGAAAGGTGACATCATGACCGACTCCTCACTGCTGCGCATCGACGGCCTGTCCGTCGACTACTCCCACCGAGGCGGCTCCGCGGCACCGGCCGTGAGCGAGCTCGATCTCGTGGTCCGTCCCGGTTCGATGACGGCCGTGGTCGGGGAATCCGGTTCGGGGAAGTCGACGACGGCGAACGCGGTCATCGGTCTCCTGCCCTCCTCGGCCAGGGTCGCGGCCGGGCGGATCCGCCTCGGCGAGGTTGATCTGCTCAGCCTGGGCACCTCCGGTTGGCGGGGTGTGCGCGGATCTCAGATCGGCTATGTCCCGCAGGATCCGGGGTCCTCGCTCAATCCCCTGCAGACGGTCGGCAAGTCCGTCGCCGAGGCGCTGCACATCCACCGTCGCGCGGGCCGCGCCGAGGCTCGCGCCCAGGTCGTCGAGCTGTTGGGCCGGGTCGGCATCGACCAGCCGGAGAAACGGGCCGACCAGTTCCCGCATGAGCTCTCCGGTGGGATGCGGCAGCGTGTGCTCATCGCCGCTGCCATCGCGCTGCGCCCGCGCCTGCTCATCGCCGACGAGCCCACCTCCGCCCTCGACGTGACGGTGCAGAAGCAGGTCCTCGACCTCCTCGACGAACTGCGCACCGAGACCGGGATGGGCATCCTCTTCATCACCCACGATCTCGCCGTCGCCGGCGAACGCGCCGACGAGGTCGTGGTCATGCAGGGCGGACGCATCGTCGAATCGGGGCCGGCCGGACGGGTCTTCTCCGACCCGGCCACCGATTACACCTCCCGCCTCATCGCCGATGCTCCCGCACTGCAGACGAAGGCACGAACTGCCCGCGCCGAGGCGACCACTCAGTCCGCAGACCCGTTCGTCTCCGTCGAATCGCTGACCCATGTCTTCGACCGTACGGATGATCGGATCACCGGCATCGAGGGTGTGGGTTTCACGGTGGCGCGCGGGACCACGCACGGTCTCGTCGGCGAGTCCGGCTCGGGCAAGACCACCACGGGCAAGGCGCTGACCGGGTTCCTCACCCCGCAGTCCGGGCATGTGCGCATCGGTGACTTCGACGCCGCGGAGCTCGGGCGCGGTCGTCCCTCGCGGCAGCGGCTGCGGGAGTTCCGGCGCACCGTCCAACTCGTGCATCAGAACCCGTTCTCCGCTCTCGATCCCAAACATTCGATCCGGTCGACCCTGACCGAGCCTCTGCGCAACTTCCGCCTCGGCGATCGTGCGTCCCGGCCCAGGCGTGTCTCCGAGGCGATGGATCGGGTGGCGCTGCCGAATGAGTTCCTCGACAGGCGTCCCGCCGAACTCTCCGGCGGGCAGCTGCAGCGAGTGGCGATCGCCCGCGCTCTCATCGTCGAACCCGAGCTCGTCGTCTTCGACGAGGCGGTCTCGGCTCTCGACGTTTCGGTGCAGGCGCAGATCCTCACTCTGCTCGATGAGCTGCAGCAGGAGCTCGGTCTCACCTATGTCTTCATCACCCATGATCTCGCCGTCGTGCGTCAGATCGCTGATACGGTGTCCGTGATGTCGCATGGGCGCCTCGTCGACGATGGCGCGACCGAAGAGATCTTCACTCGCCCGCGGTCTGCCTATACCCGCACTCTGCTCGAGGCGATCCCCCGTCCCGCGACGCTGTCGGCCGCAGCAGCGCCTGCGAATGATCGACCCGCGACCCCGACCCTGCTCACCGCAGCAGCAGAAAGCTGAGAACCATGACCCCTCACCCCACCGACCCTCAGGCCACCGACACTCAGGTGACCGGACCGAAGCTCGGCTTCTTCACCCGCCTGCTCGAGGACGCTCCGGCCGTAGACCGCTATCGCTTCGCGCTCGAACAGATCGAGACAGCTGAGGACTTCGGCTTCCATTCCGCCTGGGTCGCCCAGCATCACTTCTCCGCAGCAGAGGGCGGACTGCCGTCCCCGCTCGTCTTCCTCTCCCACGCCGCCGCCCGCACCCGCCGGATCAGCTTGGGCACCGCGATCATCACCCTGCCGATGGAGAATGCCGTGCGGGTGGCCGAAGACGCCGCCGTCCTCGACGAACTCTCCGCCGGTCGCCTCGAGATCGGTCTGGGTTCGGGCGGGAACCCGAAGTCGTTCCCGGCCTTCGGAACGAGCTTCGATGAGCGTCGGGAGGTCTTCGCCGACAACCTCGCGACCCTGCGCACACTGTTCTCAGGTGACCGGCTTCCCACCGATCACGGTCTCTACCCTGCCCCCGATGGGCAACGTCCGAACCTGGAGCGGCGCCTGTGGCAGGCGACGTTCTCCGCCGACGGGGCCGGTGCGGCCGGCGCTGCCGGTGACGGACTCATGCTCTCGCGGACACAGCCGCGCCCCCAGGACGATCCGGCGGCACGCCTCGACGAGGTGCAGCTGCCGGTCATCGACACCTATCTCTCGCAGCTGCCGGACGGAGCCGAACCGCGCATCCTCGCCTCTCGTACCGCCGTGGTCGCCGATGCTGAGGATCTGCCCCGGCTGCGCGAAGTCACCGAACCGGCGCTGCGGGCCGAGGCCGACCGACTCGTCGGCTATGACACGTCGTCACTGACCCTCGACGAGCTCCTCATCGCCACCGACACCTACCTCGGCACGCCCGAGCAGGTGAGCCAACGTCTGCAGCATGACCGCGTCCTCGACCGGGCCACGGACGTCAGCTTCCAGGTGCACTCGGTGCCGGCGACGAACGAGACCGCCCTGCGGTCGATCGAACTGCTCGCCACCGAGGTGGCCCCGGCCCTCGGGTTCTCCGTGACCAAGGAGCGGGTGCACTGAGATGGCCGATATCATCAACCTCCTCGCCGGAATCGCGGCGAATGATCCGCTCGATGAGCTGCGTGATCACCGGGCGCAGGCGAAGGAGAACGCCCAGCTGAGTTTCGAAGCTCTGCTCGAGCCCGAGGATCCGCGCGGTGTGTCTTACCGGGAGCGTTATGCCGTGGCCGCGTTCACCGCCGGACTGCTCGGTTCGGACCGTGCCGAGGAGTTCTACCGTGACCTGCTTCGGGACGAAGATGAAGCCGCGTCGTGGGCGGTCGCGGAACTCCTCGACGAGGCGGTGCTCGCACTCGATTCGCGCGCCGAGGTGCGCGGACCCTACGGGATCGTCGATTCCGCGGCACTGTCGGCGGAGAATGTGCCCGGTCCGTGGTTCACCGCCGACACACAGTCACGCCAGACGTTGGGAGCCCGGCTCATCTCGGGGCTCGAGTTTGCTCATCTCCTTGCGCTCCATCCGCGCGATGCCAGGCCGGCGCACCTCGCCCTGCTGCTGGAATCCGGATGGGACGAGGACGGCATCGTCACCCTGGCTCAGCTCGTGTCGTTCCTCAACTTTCAGATCCGCATCAGCACCGGGCTGGCCGCACTCGCGCTTGCGCCGATCGCAGCCGGTGCCCCTGTCCCGGATTCCCTGTCGCGGGACACCGGCGGGGCAGGCAACGCCGTGGTCAACGAGGACGAGGCGGCCGCCTCGGCGAGGGAATCTGGTGCCCTGACCGCCGTCGGGGATCGAGTGAACACGTACCCGGATCTGGCACGGCCCACACTGTTCCAGCAGTCGGGTCTCGGCTGGGTGCCGTGGATCGCGCCCGTCGCCGAGGCGGAGCTCACGGAGACGCAGCGTGACTCGCTCATCGAGGCCGGGCGGGCGAAGAACCCGTACTTCCGACTGCTCGCCCGCGATCCTGCAGCCCTGCGCGCGCGGACGCTGACGGACCTCGACATCTTCTTCAACACCACCGACGGTCTCGGGCGAGCCGAACGCGAACTCGCGGCGACTGCGGCGTCACGGCTCAACGGGTGCCTGTTCTGCGCGTCGATCCATTCCGATCGAGCCACCGAGGAATCCGGGCGTCGGGAACTCGTCCAGCGCCTCCTCGACGAGGGAATCGGCACGAAGAGCCGCCTCGGTGATCAGGTGTGGGACGCCGTGGTCGATGCCTCGGTCGCGCTGACGCTGACCCCGCAGGCTTTCGGTGCCCGGCACGTCGAGCAGCTGCGTGCGGCGGGTCTGGGAGACGGCGACATCATCGACGCCCTGAACTGTGCCGCCTTCTTCAACTGGGCGAACCGTCTGATGCTCTCCCTCGGCGAGCCGGAGCAGCTGAAGTAGGCCTCGCCGAAAAACGGGCTGAGTGTCGAAAAACGCATGTGCGCGCGCGTTTCTCGGCACTCAGCCCGTTTTTCAGTGGGAAGGTGCAGACCTCAGCCGACGTCCATGAGCGTCGAGCGGATGATGAAGCGGTTTCCCGTCGGTGATTCGACGCTGAAGCCGCTGCCGCGGCCCGGCACCACATCGATCGTCAGATGCGTGTGCTTCCAGTACTCGAACTGCTCCGTCGACATCCAGAAGTCCAGTCCTGCTTTCTCCGCATCGTCGATGGGCAGGTCGAAGTGGCCGAGCAGCACATCGGCTTCCGAGGTGAGGAAGTCGCCTTCGGGGAAGCACATGGGCGACGAGCCGTCACAGCAGCCGCCGGACTGGTGGAACATGAGCTGTCCGTGTTTGTCGACGAGGCCGGCGAGCAGGTCGATGGCGGCCTGAGTCATCGCCACCCGCGATTTCTCTTCGCCCTCGATCGTCGGTGTCGATTCGAGGGCGGCTGTTTCGGTGGTGTCACTCATCAGAAGAATCCTTGTGCATTTTCGGAGTAGCTGACCAGCAGGTTCTTCGTCTGCTGGTAGTGGTCGAGCATCATCTTGTGGTTCTCTCGTCCGATGCCCGAGGACTTGTATCCGCCGAACGCGGCGTGGGCCGGGTAGGCGTGGTAGTTGTTCACCCAGACGCGGCCGGCCTGGATGTCGCGTCCGGCTCGGTAGGCGGTGTTTCCGGTGCGGGCCCAGACGCCGGCTCCGAGGCCGTAGAGGGTGTCATTGGCGGTGGCGATCGCGTCGTCGTAGTCGGAGAACGAGGTCAGGGCCACGACGGGTCCGAAGATCTCCTCCTGGAAGATGCGCATCTTGTTCGTGCCCTTGAAGATCGTCGGCTGGATGTAGAAGCCGCCGGCGAGGTCACCGTCGAGTTCGGCTTTGTCGCCGCCGATGAGCACCTCGGCGCCTTCATCCTTGCCGATCTTCAGATAGGACATGATCTTCTCGAACTGGTCGTTCGAGGCCTGTGCGCCGACTTGGGTGTCGGTGTCGAGTGGGTTGCCCTGCTTGATGGAGCGGACGCGTTCGACTCCGGCGGCGACGAAGTCGTCGAAGATCGAGTTCTGGACGAGTGCACGCGAGGGGCAGGTGCAGACCTCGCCCTGGTTGAGGGCGAACATCGCGAAGCCTTCGAGCGCCTTGTCTCTGAAGCTGTCGTCGGCGGCCATGACGTCGTCGAAGAAGATGTTCGGTGACTTGCCGCCGAGCTCCAGGGTGACCGGGATGATGTTCTGCGAGGCGTACTGCATGATCAGGCGACCGGTCGTCGTCTCTCCGGTGAAGGCGACCTTGCGAATGCGTTTGTTCGATGCCAGCGGCTTGCCGGCTTCGACACCGAACCCGTTGATGATGTTGAGGACGCCGGGAGGCAGCAGGTCGCCGATGAGTTCGGCGAGGACGAGGATCGACGCCGGGGTCTGCTCGGCAGGTTTGAGGACGACGCAGTTGCCGGCGGCGAGCGCCGGTGCGAGCTTCCATGTGGCCATGAGCAGGGGGAAGTTCCAGGGAATGATCTGTCCGACCACGCCGAGGGGCTCGTGGAAGTGGTAGGCGACGGTGTCGTCGTCGATCTGTGAGATGCCGCCTTCCTGCGCCCGGATGGCCGAGGCGAAGTAGCGGAAGTGGTCGACGGCCAGCGGGAGGTCTGCGGCCAGCGGTTCGCGGATGCCCTTGCCGTTGTCCCAGGTTTCGGCGACGGCGAGCATCTCGAGGTTGGATTCGATGCGATCGGCGATCTTGAGCAGGATGTTCGCACGTTCGGCGACCGAGGTCTTGCCCCAGGCCGGTGCCGCGGCCCATGCTGCATCGAGTGCGGTCTCGACATCGTCGGCTGTGGAGCTGGGGATCTCGGTGAAGGCCTGCCCGGTGACGGGGGTGATGTTCTCGAAGTAGTTGCCGTCCTTCGGCGGCACCCACTCTCCTCCGATGTAGTTCTCATAACGGGGCTTGAACGTGACGAGCGCGCCGTCGGTACCGGGTGCTGAGTAGACTGCCATGACACTCCTTCGTGTGAGTCCATCCACCCCGTCTCTCATGCCGTTTCGCACGCTGCGCCGGGCTTTCGTGGCCGACGCGGAGCAGATGTGTCCGTGTCCTCTCACCCTAAGCCGGAACCGAGGTGCGGACAATAGTTCGTCATTGCTTCGTGATCGAGTTCGGAGAGTCCGCTCACGCTTCGACAATGGTGCCATTGGTGGGCAGCGTATCTTCGAATCGAATCGGTACAGCGTCTGCACGGGAGATGTCCATACTGCTGATCGCCTGGACATGCAGATGAGGTTCGGTGCTGTTGCCGGAATTCCCGCAGCGCCCGAGCCTCTGGCCGATCCGGACAGTCTGTCCGACCTGAACTTCGACACTCCCCTGTTGGAGGTGGCAGAGGGCAACAACAGTGACATCACTTCGGATCATCACGTGGTTCCCGGCGAGTGCGGGCCATCCGGCATCGACCCGTCTGCGTTGAGTCATCGCATAGCCGAGCGAAGGCAGACCCCGGTAGGCCGGGTGATCTGCCGCGGAGTCGTGGATTGCCACAACAGTGCCTCTGATAGGTGCGAGTACGTCGCGGCCGAAACCTATGAACTTCTCTGGCTGTTCCGGACGAAACAGCGACTCGAGTCCGAATGCGGCCGACCGCCCGGAGCCATCGACCGGCACGAAATCGATCGCGTACGAACTCGCGAACCGCGTGGTCCCGTGGCTCGGCACACGATCCCCTGGACTGTTCTGGACCAGCCAACGACCAGTGAAAGGGTAGGCGAGCACAAAAGGTTCAGCTGTCATTTCCATCGTCGCCGCATTCCCCATTCGGAAGAAGAAGCTGTGAAGTCGATTGCGTCGCAGAGTCTGCCGCCGATTGTCTGGTGCTCCACGAACAACTGACCGCGGAGATATCCCGCACGTCCAGCCGTGCGAAGAGACGGAACGTTCCAGGGTTCGATATACAGATCGATGCGCTGGATCTGAGGAATCGACAGACCGAAATCCGTCAACGCGATAAGGGCGTCTGTTGAGAACCCACGGCCTTCTGCGTGGCGGCCCTGCTGCCGACGGACCCAAGAACTGGCTTCCGCCTTGTCGGCAGTGCCAAGCAGCGAACCGGTCAACGGCACAGAGGGGTCGGTCGACAGGCTTCGTGCCATTTCGACGTCATGTTGGTCAGCCGGGCGCTGCTGAATCGCCCCGTGGGCTGGAAGAATCTGTGCCCGATTCGGCAGTGTCATCCCACCGACTTCACCATGATCAGGCACGGCGTATCCGCTCCCCACAGGTCGGTCTCCTCCAGCGGCAGGAAGCCCATCTTCTCGTAGAAGTGACGGGTCCGCGCATAGTTCGGGTCTGCCTTCGACGGTCCGAGGGTCTTCACCTCGAGCAGCTTCGTTCCCCGGGCCCGCGCTTCCTCGGTGATGGCCTCGTCGCGCTGAGCGCTCCAGCCCGCTTCAGTCATGGGCTCCACCCTAGACTCCGCATCGATGCTCCGGTACCCCGTTGCTAGACTCAGCCCCATGAGCGAGCCCGAATCCCCCGTCCTCCGACTGATCCCGTACCTCGCGGCGATCTCTGCAGCAATCTTCGCGGGACTGGCCATGGCAGGAACCGGAGAGAGCAACCTGCTTGTCACTCTGGTCGCGGCAGGAGCCGGGTACTTCGGTGCCTATTTCATCGTCAAGCTCATCATCCACGCCATCGTCACTCGAATCGATTCCGGCGGCCACAACGACCAGAGCTGACGTTCTCTCCGCCGCCCCTACTTCTTCGCCTGCGCGGGCACGACGACCTTGCGGATGATGATGAGCGCCGAGGCGGCCACCGGCACCGCGACCACCGCACCGAGCACGCCGCCCAAGGTCCCACCGGCGATCGCGGCGATGATCACCAAGGCACCGGGCACGTCGACCGCTGCCTTCATGATCCGCGGGCTGAGCAGATACGCCTCGACCTGCATGTACACGAGATAGTAGATGCCGGCCGTGATGCCCAGCCCGGGCGAGACCATCAGACAGGACGCAGTGATGATGATCGCGCCGGTGATCGGTCCCACCAGGGGAATGAGCGAGGCGAGGAACGCCACGAACGCCAAAAGCGCCGGCAACGGGGCACCGATGATGGTGAGGAAGATCGCCGAGCACACACCGTTGACGACTCCCAAGGACACCTGACCGAGGACGTAGCGTCCGATGGAACGGGTGACCTCCTCGGTGACGGATTCGACCGTCGGCCGCGATGAGGCCGCGACCAAGGAGAACATTGCGGATTTGATCGTCGGCATGGACACGGCGAAGTAGATGGTGAGGATGACGACGATGATCACACCGGTGAGGAAGCTGAGGATTCCCGCCCCGATGGACACGACGCCGCCGCCGAGGGAGAGCACATTCTTCGGATCCGAAGCCCAGTCCGAGATGTTGGCGAACACCGCATCGATGTCGATCGCGCCGGTGAACTGCTCCTCGAGCTCGGTGACCCATCCGGTCGTGGCGAGGTTCGCCACGATTCCGGGCAGATCCGCGATGAACGTCTGGATCTGACTGATCACGGCCGGAGCGATGAGCAGCGCAACGCCGACGACGATGAGGATGAAGGCCACGACGACGATGAGCACCGACAGCGACCGCGGCACCTTGCGATCGACGAGCCACTGCACGATCGGTTCGAGCCCGAGGGCGAGGAACAGCGCCAGACCGATGTAGATGATCACTGTCGCCACGGACTGCAGCGCCGTCATCACCAGGATCGCCAGCCCCACGCCCAAGGCTCCGGTGAAACCGAGCCGGAACGCGCTGTTGAGTGTGAGGGACTTGCCCTGCCCAGTGCCCATGGAAACCAGTGTAACCAGCGATCATGCACTGGTCGGTCGACTCACGTTAGGATCGGAGCGAACCCTCAACCGCTAAGAAAGTGAATCGTCGAGAATGAACGCAGATCCGAACGGCATCGATGTCTGGGAAGCGTTCCTCGACCCGCAGACCGACTATTCGCTGCCCGACTTCTCCGCGGTCACCGCACAGACGCTGCTGACCGCGGTTCACACGGCCACCGATTTCGCCCGCGCCGAGGTGGCTGCCATCGTCGCCGACGACGCCGAGTCCACGTTCTTCTCCACCACGGTGAGATTCGAATCCGCGTCCGTGCCGATGACCCGCATCGCCTCCGTGGCGGCAGCCATCGAGTCGAATCATCTCCGTCCCGAACTCACCGACGCCATCTCCGAGATCTGGGAGCTCCTGTCGGCCGCCCAGACCGAGATCCTGCTCAACGTGGACCTCTTCCACCGCATCGAACAGGTCTCGGTCGCCGACCTCAACCCCGAGGACAAGCGTCAGCAGGAACTGACCATCGATCTCTTCGTGCGTGCGGGAGCCCGCCTCGGCGAAGAGGAACGAGAGCAGATGGCCACGATCGCGGCCGAGCTGACCACGCTGGAGAACTCCTTCTCCCGCGCTCTGCAGCTCGATACGCGCGAGTTGGCCGTCCACCTCAGCGAGGCCGATTCCCTGGCCGGGATGAACGACGATCAGATTGCGGCAGCGGCGAATCGCGCCGCCGAGCGCGGCGTCGACGGCTACCTGCTGCCGCTGAACAACTTCACCCAGCAGGGTGTGCTCGAATCCCTGAACACAGCGCAGACGCGCCGGCACGTGCTGAACAATTCGATGGCGCGCGGTTCCCGCGGCGGCGACGGCGACACCCGCACCCAGGTCGCCGACACCACGGCGCTGCGTGCGCTCAAGGCGCATCTGCTCGGATACCCCTCTTACTCGTCCTTCGCCGTCGACAATCAGACCGCGGGCAATCCCGATGCCGCTGCCGATATCGTCTCCTCTCTCATCAATCCGGCGAACGCCCAACTCGATGAGGAGCTGGCACAGGTCAAGACCCGCTACGGCCTCGAGACGGTCGCAGCAGAAGACGTCAAGTACTACCTTGCGAAGTTCCGCGCCGACGAGTTCGGCATCGACCCCGACGAGGTGGCCAAGTACTTCGAGTTCGACGCGGTCCTGACCGAGGGCGTCTTCCGAGCCGCCACCGGCCTGTACGGCATCACCTTCGCCCCCTACGACGGTGTGACTGCCTGGCATGAGGACGTCCGCGTCTACGAGGTCACCGACGTCACCGAACGTCCCTTGGGGCTCGTGCTCATCGACCCCTACTCGAGGGACACCAAGCGCGGCGGAGCCTGGATGGACCAGCTGGTTCCTGCCTCCCGACTGACCGGGCTGCTGCCGGTCGTCACTCTCTCGCTCAACCTCGCCAAGCCGGGCCCCGGACGCCCGACTCTGCTCAATCCGACCGAGCTGACGACGTTGTTCCACGAATTCGGTCATGTCCTCCACGGGCTGTTCGCGAACTCGACCTACCCGTCGACGGCAGGCACTGCGGTTCCGCGCGACTATGTCGAGTTCCCGTCCCAGCTCAATGAGATGTGGCGCTTCCACCCGCAGGTCCTCCCCCACTTCGCCAAGCACGTCGACACGGGTGAGCCGATGCCGCCCGAACTCGTCGACGCCCTCATCGCCTCAGAGAAGTTCGGGCAGGGCTTCGACACCATCGAATACCTGGCCGCTGCCATGCTCGACCTGTCCTGGCATTCGCTTGAGGCGGGTGAACACATTACCGATGTGCTGTCCTTCGAATCCGAGGTGCTCGCCGCGGCCGGGTTCTCCCCGCTCGTTCCGCCCCGTTACCGGTCGACGTACTTCGGACACATCTTCGCCTCCGGCTATGCGGCCGGCTACTACTCCTACCTCTACTCCGAGGTCATCGCCGCCTGGGTGAGCGAATGGTTCGAGGCCCAGGGCGGGCTCAACCGGGAAGCCGGTGAGGCCTTCCGCGCGGCCATCCTCGCGCCCGGCTATTCGGTCGACCCGATGGCCGCGATCGAACGCTTCTTCGGCACTCGCCCGGATGTCGCCCCGCTGCTGCGTCGTCGCGGTCTCGCCGAACCCGTCACCGAGGCGGACGACGAGGGCGAGGAGGCCACGACCGAGGCCGAGTCCGGAGCCGCCTCGGCGAGGTGGGACCACCCCAACCACGAGGCGGTCGCCGCCGATCTCACGGCTGCGGGCATCGATCCGCGCATCGAGATCTTCGACGGCTCGACGCCGACGGCAGCGGCAGCGGCCGAGGCCCTGGGCACCGAGGTCGGGGCGATCGCGAACAGCCTCATCTTCTCCTCCGGCGGCTCCCCCGTGCTCATCATGGCCTCGGGCGCCCACCGGGTCGACACCGCCCATGTCGCCGAACTCATCGGCGTCGACTCCCTCGACCGGGCGTCGAAGGAACTCGTCCGTGAGGCCACGGGGCAGGTCATCGGCGGGGTCGCTCCCTGCGGTCATCCGGGCCCGATCCCCACGTATGTCGATGTGTCGCTGAAGGACTATCCTGTTCTCTGGGCCGGCGCGGGGACACCGAATTCGATGGTGCCCCTGACGTATGAGCAGCTGCTCACGGTCACCGGAGGAAAGGAAATCACCGTTGTCGCAGAAGAGTCCTGAGTCTGGGCGTTCCGAGTCTGAGTCTGGGCAGCCGGGTCGCACCCCCGATCCGGCGCACACCACCTCGGCTGCACGTTTCGCAGCTTTCGCTTCCTCTCGGGGCCGCTACTATGCGGTCTTCCTCGCCGTGTTCTGCGCGGTGCTCATCATCTCGAACATCTCGGCCACGAAGGTCATCGGCTTCGGACCCGTAGTCACCGACGGCGGCGCATTCCTCTTCCCCATCGCCTACATCCTCGGCGATGTGATCAGCGAGGTCTACGGCTTCAAAGCCGCTCGCAAGGCTGTGATCACCGGTTTCGGCCTGCAGATCCTGGCCACCTTCGTCTTCTGGCTCGTGCTCATCTCGCCTCCTGGGCCCGGCTACGAGAACCAGGACGCCTTCGCGGCGGTGCTCGGCTTCTACCCGCGCATCGTCGCGGCCTCCCTCGTCGGCTACTTCGTCGGCCAGCTGCTCAACTCCTGGGTGCTCGTGGCGGTGAAGAAGCGCATGGGCGAGTCGAAGCTGTGGGTGCGTCTGCTCACGTCGACCGGTGTCGGCGAGTTCGTCGACACGCTGCTGTTCTGCGTCATCGCCTTCGCCGGAGTCATCCCGGGACTCGACTTCCTCAACTACATCGTCGTCGGCTTCGTCTACAAGGTCGCCGTCGAGATCATCTTCCTGCCTGTGACCTACCGCGTCATCAAGCTCGTCAAACGCCACGAACCCAGCTACGAACTCGACTCCGCCAGGGCTTAGGCGAACCGGACGCCCAGCGCGGCTGGCACCGGACGCAGCGTGGTCGGCCAGGTACGAACGGTGGTCTGCGGCAAGTGTCATCGAGTTTCGTCCTCGGCCGTCATCGACTTCTGATCAGGTCATCGAGATAAAACTCGATGTGCTGATCAGAAGTCGATGACCGACCGGAACGGACCGGCGGACGATCGCCGCCACCACCGGGTCCGCGCCTACTTCTTCGCGTAGTACCGGCCGAGGACGTCCGCCTCGAACTCTGAGAAGCGGCCGTCGACCATCGACTGCCGGATCTCGTCGACGAGCGAGACGACGAAGTGCTCGTTGTGGATGGTGCACAGGGTGGAGAAGAGCATCTCCTTCGCCTTGTACAGGTGCCGCAGGTAGGCCCGCGAGTAGTTCCGGCACGTGTAGCACGAGCAGTCGGGGTCGAGCGGGCCGAAGTCGCGGCGGTACTTCGCGCCGGTGAGGTTGTACCGGCCGTCGCGGGTGTAGATCGCGGCATTGCGGGCCACGCGGGAGGGTGAGACGCAGTCGAAGGTGTCCGCGCCGGTCTTGATCGCCTCGAACAGGTCGTCGGGTTCGGAGATGCCCAGCAGGTGCCGCGGCTTGTTCTCCGGCAGCTCCTCACACACCCAGCGGATGATGATGCCGAGGTTCTCCTTCTCCAGCGCCCCGCCGATGCCGTAGCCGTCGAAGTCCATGGCGCCCAGGTCGCGGGCGGCCTTGCGCCGCAGGTCTTCGTACTGCGCACCCTGCAGCACACCGAACAGCGCCTGGTACGGCCGGTGCGACCGCTCCTCGGTGAGGCGGAAGTGCTCCTCGATGCAGCGGATCGCCCACAGTCGGGTCCGCTCCAGCGACTCCTCCTGGTAGCCGCGGGTGTTGACCAGCGTGGTCAGCTCGTCGAAGGCGAACATGATGTCCGCGCCGAGTTCGTGCTGCACGCGCATCGAGATCTCAGGGGTGAAACGGTGCATCGACCCGTCGAGATGGGACTTGAACGTCACCCCGTCGTCGTCGACGTTCGACAGCCGCTCCTTGCCGACGGCGACGAGGTCGTCGTTCTGCTCCCCCGTCGACTCCATCGAGATGACCTTCTTGAACCCCGAGCCGAGGCTCATCACCTGGAATCCGCCGGAGTCGGTGAAGGTCGGTCCCGGCCAGTTCATGAACTTCCCCAGCCCGCCGGCCTCGTCGATGAGGTCCGAGCCCGGCTGCAGGTAGAGGTGGTAGGCGTTCGAGAGCACCGCCTGGCCGCCGAGTTCGGCGACCTCGTCGGGGCGCACCGCCTTGACCGTGGCCTTCGTGCCGACCGGGATGAATGCGGGGGTCCGGATGTCGCCGTGCGGGGTGCGGATGACTCCGGTGCGTCCGCCCGTGTCCAGGCGGGTGCCCACCTCGAAGCCGAACTGTGATCGGTCGTTGATGGGCGCGGTCTCGGATGCTGCCGGGGATTGGTCTGTAGTCACCAGACAAGCTTAACTAAGTCCATGACGTTCACCCAGATGCTCACCTGCGCAGAGGCCGCCCCCATCGTCATCGACGGCGGGCTGGGCAGTGCCGCCGAGGATCGCGGCATCGACCTCGACCATGCGCTGTGGTCGGCCGAGCTCATCCGCCGTGAGCCCGACATTCTGCTCGCTGTCCACACCGCCTTCGCCGACGCCGGGGCCCGAATACTGACGACCGCGAGTTACCAGGCGACCCCGCTCGGATTCGCCGAGGCGGGAATCAGCGCCGAGGAGGGCAGCCGGATCATCGGTGAGAGCGTCCGGATCGCGCGCAGTGCGGCACCGGATTCACATGTCCTCGTCGCCGGTTCCGTCGGCCCGTATGGTGCAGCACTCGGCGACGGCGCCGAGTACTCCGGGGACTACCATCTGAGCTTTGAGGAGTACACCGCCTTCCATCGTCCGCGCATCGATGCCCTCGCCGAGGCGGGAGCGGACCTGCTCGCCGTCGAAACCCAACCGCGCCTCGACGAGATCGCAGCGATCATCGACCTGGTCGAGGAGACCGGTCTTCCCGCGTGGGTGACCGTGACCCTACAGACCGGCACGCACACGACCGCAGACGCGAAGATCCCGACCCTGCCCGACGGCAGCAGTCTGGCGGACCTCGCCGAGGCGGTGACCGCCTCAGCGAGCGTGAAGGCGGTCGGGGTCAACTGTGTGCGTCCGTCCCTCGTCACACCCGCACTCGAGGCGCTCTCGCAGCACACCGACCTGCCGCTCATCGCATACCCGAACTCGGGCGAGACATACGACGCAGACGCTATGGCATGGCGCAGCCACGGTGCGGAAGCCGGAGTCGGGTCGTGGCCGGTGGAGACCTGGACCCGCCTCGGCGCGCGGATCACCGGCGGCTGCTGCCGCGTCCGGCCCGAGGACATCGCGGAGCTGTCTGACCGGAATCGCCGCTGAACGATCGGTCCCGCCCCCGACCTCTCAGACCTGAGCGTTCACGAACTCCGGGTAGTACTTCTCGGCGACGTTCGGGTGGGAACGCAACCGGGAGGCGAACGCGTTCTCTCCGTACACGGCGTGCAGGGCATCGCGTTCGTCTTGAGTGACACCGCGAGCCTCGCCGGCGAGTTCGGCCGGCAGCTCCACTTCGGGCAGGCGGGCGCTCAGTGCCGGGTTGAAGAAGAACGGGATGTAGATGCGGTCCTGACCGGGCCCGGTCGGCAGGACCCGGTGGACGGTGGCCTTGAGGTAGCCGTTCGTGGCGACTTCGAGGAGTTTGCCGATGTTGACGACGAAGGTGTTCTCGATCGGATCCGCATCGATCCAGCCGTCGTCGGTGAGCACCTGCAGACCGGTGGTGCTCGGCTGCGGGTAGAGCAGGGTGAGGGTGCCGCCGTCGCGGTGCTCGCCCACGCCCTGGGTGACGGACTCGGATTCGGCTTCGGGATAGCGGACGATCTTGATGAAGGATTCGGCATCCTCGGCGAACGCGGACGCGAAGTGGTCGCCGGGCTGGCCGAGGCTGAGCGCCCACTGTTCGAGGAGGCGAGCTCCGACTTCGCTCAGACGGGCATGCCAGGATTCGGTGGCCTCCCGCAGCTCGGGCAGCGATTCCGGGTACTGGTTGGGTCCGGTGAGGTGGTCGAAGTCGTGGACGGGTTCGGCCACGGGTGCGCGTTCGGGGCCGATGTCGATCTGCTCCCGCCAGTCGACGCGTCCCTGGGTGCGTTCACCGCCGGTGCGGGTGTAGCCCCGGAAGTGGGGAGAGTTCGTGTTCTCGATCGCGAGCTTCTCGTCCTCGGGCAGAGCGAAGAAGCGGCCGGCGACATCGATGATGCGGCTGAATTCGGCGTCGGGGATGCCGTGGCCGGTGAGGTAGAAGAAGCCGATCTCGTGAGTGATGCGACGCAGATCCTCGCGGAACTGCTCGGCGGTCGCGGGGTCACCGGCCAGGCTGAGGTCGAGGACGGGGAGCTGGGTGAGGGTCATGTCACAGACGATAGGCACGTCCGCCGTCGTCGCAGCGGCATTCCGTCATCGTGCGCAACACTCAGTCACAGTGCGCTCTCCCGGAACTACTGCTTGAATGGTCGGGTGACCCACTTCTATCGCCCGTCCGAGGGCCACCGCCTGCCGCACGACCCCTTCAACGCCATCGTCGCACCGCGACCCATCGGCTGGATCGGCACAGTCGATGCCGAGGGCCGCCGCAATCTCGCGCCCTATTCGTTCTTCAATGCGCTGAACTACTCTCCACCGCTCGTGGGCTTCTCCAGCAACGCGTGGAAGGACACCGTTGCCAACTGCCGAGAGACCGGGGAGTTCACCTGGAACCTCGTCACTCGGACCCTCGCCGAGGCGATGAACGCCTCGTCGACCACCGCGGAGGTCGACGAGTTCTCCGCCGCAGACGTCGAGGCGGCCGAGTCCGTGGAGATCTCTGCGCCACGTGTGGCAGCCTCACCGGCGACCTTCGAATGCCGAGTCACTCAGATCATCGACCTGCGCACCGCGGACGGGGAGAGCTCCGGCTCGTGGTTCACCGTGGGTGAAGTGGTGGGGGTCCATCTCGACGAATCCCTGCTCACCGACGGGATCGTCGACACAGCCGCCGCCGAGCCGGTGCTGCGCGGCGGCGGACCGACCGCATACTTCGGGATCAGCTCGGATCAGCGCTTCGATATGCGCCGACCGGGCTGAGTTCGATCACCCGAGGAGCTCAGCCGAGCATCTTACCCGGGTTGAGGATCCCCAAAGGATCGACCGTGGACTTGATCGACGACTGCAGCATCTGAGCGCCGGCATCGAGTTCGCGCACCAGCCAGTCCTTCTTCAGATACCCGACCCCGTGCTCGCCCGTGATCGTCCCACCCAGATCGAGACCCAGCTGCATGATCTCCGCGAACGTCTCCTTCGCTTCGGCCACGCTCGCCGGATCGTGAGCATCGAAGAGCACACTCGGATGCATGTTCCCATCCCCGGCATGACCGGCCGTGGACACCTCCACCGAGTGCGCGGCCGCGATCTCGTCCAACCTGGCGAAGAACTCGCCGAGGCGGGACCGAGGAACGCACACATCATCGATGAGCTCTCCCCCACCAAGCCCCGACACGTACTTCTCCATCGCCGGAGACACCGCACGCCGGGCCGCCACCAGCATCTCCGAATCCGCCGGATCATCGGAGAAGAACACCTCATCGGCACCCTGCGCCCTGGCGATCGCCTCGAACGATTCCAGCTCGGTCACACCAGCCTGCCCCGGAGCATCCGACTGCACCAACAACAGCGCACCGGCCCCGTCGGGCAGCCCGAAATCACCATAGGCATTGATCATGCCCACGGTGCCTCCGTCCATGAGCTCGAGCATCGACGGGGCCGCCCCGGACGCCATGTACGCAGACACCGTATGCCCGGCCGACTCCAGATCCGGGAAGATCCCGACTCCCGTCACCGGCGGAGCCAACAGAGGTCTGAGCCCGAGGGTGATCTCGACGATGACTCCCAGAGTCCCCTCGGACCCGACGAACAGACCCGCCAGATCGAGACCGGCCACACCCTTCGCCGTCTGCCGACCCAACCGGGTCACTGTCCCATCGGCGAGGACCACGGTCAGTCCCCGCACATAGTCTCGCGTCACCCCGTACTTCACACAGCACATGCCGCCGGCGTTCGTCGCGACGTTCCCGCCGATCGTGGAGATCGCCACCGACCCCGGATCCGGCGGATACGACAGACCGTGCTCGGCCAGAGCCGATTTGAGATCTTGGTTGATGACACCGGGCTGGACACGGCACGTCTGGTTCACCTCGTCGATGTCGACGATCGCGTTCAGCTTCGCGACGTTGAGCAGGATCGCCCCATCGGTGGCGTTCGCCGCCCCCGACAAACCCGTCCTGGAACCCTGAGTGACCACCGGGATCCGATGCGCGGTGGCAAACCGCATCACCGCGACCACATCATCGACGTCGGCAGCACGAACGAGCGCCGAGGCGGTCCCCACCGGACAGAACAGGGCCTTGTCCGCCGAATAGGAGTCGATGACATCCCGATCGGTGACCAGGGCGCCTTCGCTCAGTTCGGCCGCAAGTCCGTCCAGGTCAGTGCCCACCGTCGTCTCCGCACTCATCGTCACAGCGACGCAGCGACCTTGAGCACGCGCTCGAGCGCCTCGTCGGGGCCGATGCTCACACGCACGCCGCCCTGCAGGCGACGCACGGCCACGGCCTGCTTGGCACACGCGCCTTCGAAGGCGACGGCCGCCTCGGGGTCGAGCGC
The DNA here is from genome assembly GCF_012844365.1 of Brevibacterium sp. 'Marine'. Taxonomy (NCBI): domain Bacteria; kingdom Bacillati; phylum Actinomycetota; class Actinomycetes; order Micrococcales; family Brevibacteriaceae; genus Brevibacterium; species Brevibacterium sp. 'Marine'. The sequence goes on along the minus strand of NZ_CP051626.1, from coordinate 1,024,201 downwards.
GATCCACACATAGTTGCCCTGGGCATCGGGCACGGACAGACCCAGCTCCCGCAGATCGTGCGCGAACCGGTCGCGCACCGCGGCGATCTCCTTGGCACGCACGGCCACCTCGTCGACCCGGGACAGCGATTCCCGGGCCGCGGCCTGGGCGCCGGCGGTGACGGAGAACGGAGCGATGACCTGTCGCATCGCCGAGGCGATCTCGACGTCGGCGATGCCGTAGCCCACACGCAGACCCGCCAGGCCGTGCGCCTTCGAGAAAGTGCGGGCGAGCACGAGATTCGGGTGCCGCTTCCGCGCGGCCAGACCGTCAACCGCCTCGGTGGCGAATTCGAGGTACGCCTCGTCGAGGACGACGATGACGGACTCGGGCACCTCGGCGAGGAATCCGTCGAGTTCGGCGTCCGTGATCGTCGGACCGGTCGGATTGTTCGGCGAGCACAGCAGCACGAGGCGGGTGGTGTCGTCGATCGCCGCAGCCAGGCCGGTGAAGTCGTGGCGACCGTCTGCCAGGAGATCGACGGGGCGCTTCTGGGCACCTCGCGCCGAGGCGAGGATCGGGTACATCTCGAACGACGGCCACGGATAGACCACGGAGGTGCCCGCCTCGAGGGTGATGTTCGTCAGCGCCGTGAGGACCTCGGAGGCACCGGCGCCGGGGACCACCTCGGCGGGTTCGACATCGAGGTGGGAGGCGATGTCGGCCACGAGCGCGGCCGCGGTGGGATCGGGGTAGTTCCCCGGAGTCGCCGAGGCGGTCGCCACCGATTCGACGATGCCCGGCAGCGGCGGCAGGTGATTTTCGTTCGAGGACAGTTTGAACGGGGTCAGGCCCGGGGATGCGACGGGAGGCTTGCCGGGAACATAGGGAGGGAATTCGGCGAGCGCGTCACGGAGCAGGAAGCGTTTGGACATGTGCCCATATTTGCACACCTTGTGGCGAGCAACACAGACTGTCTTGCCAAAGCGTCCGAATGGTCGGATTCGGACGGCTGGGGCGGACACTCATCCGCTGTGAGAATGCTCTCGCCACGCGCAGTTGCCACTGCCCGGGTTACAGGAGTGCTGATGCCGGAGAGTACCCTGAGAGACGAATACACGTAGTCAGAGACGAGGAATGAGAGTCCAAATGCCCTCACCGCAGGAAAAAGTCGACGTCGTCTTGATCGGCGGCGGCATCATGAGCGCCACTCTGGGCGCCATGCTGACCGAACTTCAGCCCGACTGGGACATCCGTGTCTACGAGAAGCTCGACTATGTGGCCACCGAGAGCTCGGATCCCTGGAACAATGCCGGCACCGGCCACGCCGCACTCTGCGAACTCAACTACACTCCCGAGGACTCCAATGGTCAGATCGACCTGGAGAAGGCCTCGAACATCAACCAGCAGTTCCACCACTCGCGCCAGTACTGGTCGCACCTCGTCGACACCGGTGTCATCACCGACCCGAAGTCGTTCATCAACCCCATCGCCCACGTCAGCTACGGCCGCGGCGACAAGGGCCGTGACTACATCAAGAACCGCTACGAGACGATGGTGCGCAACCCGCTGTTCGCGGACATGGAGTACACCGACGACCCGGCGACTCAGGCCGACTGGCTGCCGCTGATGTTCGAGGGCCGCGGACCGGGACAGGTCAACGGCATCTCGCGGATCAAGAAGGGCACTGACGTCGACTTCGGCTCTCTGTCGACTCAGCTGCTCAGCTACATCGCCGACAAGGGCGCGACCGTGCGCACCAGCCACCAGGTCACCGATCTGCAGCGCTCCTCCGACGGATGGACTCTCACCGTCAAGGACCTGCTCTCGCACGAGACCCACCAGGTGGGCGCGAAGTTCGTCTTCGTCGGTGCCGGCGGCGGCGCGCTGCCGCTGCTGCAGAAGTCCGGCATCCCCGAGGGACGCGGCTACGGCGGCTTCCCGGTCTCGGGAATCTTCCTGCGCACCGGCAATGAGGATCTCGTCGCCCGCCACCAGGCGAAGGTCTACGGCCAGGCGGCGCAGGGCGCTCCCCCGATGTCCGTGCCGCACCTCGACACCCGCGTCGTCGACGGCAAGGACTACCTGATGTTCGGCCCCTACGCCGGCTTCTCGCCGAAGTTCCTCAAGAAGGGCCGTTTCACCGACCTGCCGTTCTCCGTGCGCGGGAACAACCTCGCTACGATGCTCAACGTCGCCAAGGACAACACGGATCTCGTCACCTACCTCCTCGGCGAGCTGGCTGCGACGAAGAAGGCGCGCTTCGAGGCGATGAATCAGTTCATCCCGAACATCGACCCATCCGACTGGGAGTTCATCCAGGCCGGTCAGCGCGTGCAGGTGATGAAGAAGGATCCGAAGAAGGGCGGTGTGCTCCAGTTCGGCACCGAGCTCATCTCATCGGCCGACGGTTCGATCGCCGCTCTCCTCGGCGCCTCGCCGGGTGCCTCGACGGCGGTCCCGATCATGATCGAACTGCTCAAGACCTGCTTCCCGCGTGAGTACGCGGGCTGGGAGAAGAGCTTCAAGAACATGATCCCTTCGCTGGGCCGCGACCTCGTCGACGACGAGACGCTGCTCAAGGAGGTCTCCGAGTACACCTCGCGGACGCTGCAGCTCATCTGACGCAGAGCGTCATCTGACACAGCGCAGACGAGAGAAGCGGCCTGCCGGAATCACTTCCGGCAGGCCGCTTCTTGTGTCAGGCTAGGTCCCTCAGCAGGGCCTCAGAGCTCGACTTGGCGGTTGACGTCCTTGTAGAGCAGGTAGCGGAAGCGTCCGGGACCGCCGGCATAGCAGGCCTGCGGGCAGAAGGCGCGCATGGAGATGAAGTCACCCTCCTGCACCTCGACCCAGTCGCCGTTGAGACGGTAGACGGCCTTGCCCTCGAGCACGTAGAGGCCGTGCTCCATCTCGTGCGTCTCCGCGAACGGGATGACCGCTCCGGCCTCGAACGTGACGATGTTGACGTGCATGTCATAGGCGAGATCGTCCGGGTCGAGCGGACGGGTCGTGCGCCAGCGTCCGTCGGTGCCGGGCATCGGCGAAGGCTCGACATCGGCTTCGTTGCCGAACTTCGCCTCCGGGGTCAGCCCGGCCACGGGCTGGTAGCGTTTGCGCACCCAATGGAAGCGGGCCGCCTCGGTGCCGGTGGACTTCGCCGACCACGTCGATCCGGCGGGCAGGAACGCGAACCCTCCCGGGGTCAGCGTATGCGCGGTGCCCTCATGAGTGACCTCGAGTGTTCCCGCCATGACGAAGAGGAACCCCTCGACCTCGGGCTGCGGTTCCGGCTTCTCGGAGCCGCCGCCGGGGGCGACTTCGAGGATCGTCTGCGAGAACGTCACCGCTCCCCCGGCCACGGGCTTGCTCAGCACCCACGACCGGGTCCCGGTCCATTCGGGCAGATTCGAGGTGACGATGTCGCGCAGCACTCCGCGCGGGATGACCGTATAGGCCTCGGTGACGAGAGCACGGTCGGTGAGCAGATCTGACTGCGGCGGGTGTCCGCCGGTCGGGGCCCAGTAGGTGTACGGGTCGGTCGTCGTCATGGGCAGGGTCTCCTTCGGTCGGTGGTCAGTGGGCTCAGTCGAGCGAGCCGGTGCGGGCGAGCTGCCCGAGCTGGGCGAGGCTGAGGTTCGTCCGCGAGGTCACGAACTCCTCGGTGTGAGCTCCGCAGACGAGCCCCCGGTCGAGGTAGCGGGCGAGCGCCTTCGCGGTGGCGGGTTCGTCGAGGACCGTCGAATCCGCCTTGAACACATAGTCGTGCAGGCGCTGCGCCGCCCTGGCCCCGCCTTCGCGGTAGAAGGCGAAGGTCGCCAGGAACCGGGTCGGCAGCTGGTGCGGGTGCAGGTCCCAGCCCTGGTAGATCCCCCGCTTGAGGTGGCGGCGGACGAGGCCGGCGTGCAGCGCCCAACCGTGGTGGACCTCTGCGGGCTCGCCGAGCGGGAGGATGTTCGTCGACCCGTCGGAGAGGTGGACTCCGGTGCCGGCGACGGCGAGCATCATCTGGTTCTTCGCGAAGTCCGCAACCGGATGGTCCATCGCCTGGTAGGCCGCGGCCACGCCCAGCGACGCCGAATAGTCATAGGTTCCGTAGTGCAGCGAGGTCACGCGCCCGGCCCCGGCCTGCAGTGCCGTCGCCAGGGGCACGGTGCCGTCGGCGGCGAGGACGATCTGCGGGGTCTCGACCTGGATCTCGAAGGTGATCGTCCCCTCGCCGAGGCGGTGCTCGGTTTCCAGCGCACGCGCGGCGAGCACCATCGCCCTCACCTGGTCGACGGTGCTGACCTTCGGGAGGGTGAGCACGAGGTTGTCCGGCAGACTGCCGCCTGCCTTGATGAGCTCGGTCAGGAACAGGTCGAGGGTGCGCAGACCGCGTTCCCGGGTGGCCTTCTCCATGCATTTGAATCGGATGCCGACGAAGCCGGGGGCTCCTTTCTCGGTGCGCCCGGCCACCGCATCGCGGGCGGCCTGGACGACCCACCGGTCCTCGGTCTCATCGCCCTGGTCGCCGAAACCGTCTTCGAAGTCCAGGCGCAGGTCCTCGATCGGCTCATGTTCGAGTTTCGCGGTGACCGCCTCGGCGAGGAGTTCGGCCTCTCTGGCCACCTGATGGATGCTGGCCACCTGACCGGGGATCGCGGGCCCGGATTCCTTCCGGGCGGCGGTGATGACGCGTTCGGCCAGCTGCAGCATTCCGCCGTGGGCCTCGACGCACTCGAGCGCCTGCTGACCCCACTGGTACGGCAGGTCCGCACTCGTGCGGTGTCCGGGCACGTACACGGTGTGCACGGGCTGTCGGACGTCACGATCTCCCGGATACGCGGTCGCCAGAAGCTCGTCCGTGTCCCCCAGCAGTGAGTCGATATCGGCCAGTGTTGATCGTTCCACTTTCACATTCTCTTTCTCTGCACGGGGTTCGACGGCGAGGCGGCAATGCCCGGCCCGGCCTCATTGTCTCTCATTCTCCGCCCCCAGGCACGCAAGGCTCTCCGGGTCATCGGGACGAGACGTGGGCGACCGCCTCGGCGACCTTCTTCGCGACTTCGGGATCGAACACGGAGGGGATGACGTAGCCGGGGTGGAGTTCATCCTCGGGGATGCACGAGGCGATGGCATCGGCGGCTGCGACCATGATGTTCTCGTCGACATCGCGGGCTTCGGCGTCGAGGAGGCCGCGGAAGATCCCGGGGAACGCGAGCACGTTGTTGATCTGGTTCGGGAAGTCGCTGCGGCCGGTGGCCACGACGGCGGCGTGCTTCGCCGCCTCGGCGGGGTCGACCTCGGGGTCCGGATTGGCCATGGCGAAGACCAGCGCGTCCTTGTTCATCGCCGCGATATCGTCCCCGTTCAGCACGTTCGGGGCGGAGACGCCGATGAATGCGTCGGCACCGACGACGGCTTCCTTCAGCGTGCCGGAGAAGCCCTCGGGGTTCGTGTTCGCCTGCAGCCACCTCTTGTGGTCGGTGTCGACCGTCGAATCCGGGCCGATCGCTCCGTCGCGGCCACAGGCGATGATGTTCGTGGCTCCGGCGACCTGGAGGAGGCGGATGATGGCGTTGCCGGCTGCGCCGACTCCCGAGACGACGATGCGCAGGTCCTCGAGCTTCTTGCCCACGACCTTGAGCGCGTTCTTCAGCGCGGCCAAGGTGACGACGCCGGTGCCGTGCTGGTCATCGTGGAAGACGGGGATGTCGAGTTCTTCGCGCAGCCGGGCCTCGATCTCGAAGCAGCGCGGGGCCGCGATGTCCTCGAGGTTGATTCCGCCGTAAGCCGGGGCAATGGCCTTGCAGATGGAGATGATCTCCTCGGTGTCCTTCGTATCGAGAGCCACCGGCCAGGCGTCGACGTCGGCGAACTGCTTGAACAGCACGGCCTTGCCCTCCATCACCGGCATGGCCGCCTCGGGACCGATGTCGCCGAGGCCGAGCACCGCGGTGCCGTCGGTGACCACGGCGACGGTGTTGCGTTTGATCGTCAGCCGTCGCGCATCCTCTTTGTTCGCAGCGATCGCCTTGCATACGCGTGCCACACCGGGGGTGTAGGCGCGGGAGAGGTCATCGCGGTTGCGCAGGGGCACCTTCGGGGCGGATTCGAGCTTGCCGCCGAGGTGGAGGAGGAAGGTTCGGTCGGAGACCTTGTGGACCTTGACACCGGGCAGGGCGCCGAGAGCGTCGGAGACCTCGTCGGCGTGGGCGACATCGCGGGTATCGGCGCTGACGTCGATGATGACCGAGTGCGGAGTGGACTCGACGACGTCGAGGGCGGTGACTGAGGCGCCGGTGGCGGCGGCCGCGGCGACGAGGTCGGAGGTCGAGGCCTGACCGATCTCGGTGCCGACGCGCAGGGTGATGGAATATCCGGGGCTGGTGGCGACCATGGGAAATATCCTCCTTGATATCGAATTTCCGTATTATGGATAATAACTTTTGCCTGGTGGAAATTCTAGACGGTACCCGTGAATTCGGAAAGTTTCTTCCATTCACGACTACACTGAACGGAGTTTCACTGCCGAGACTCACCACAGATTAAGGAACTTCGATGAGCAGCAACGACACCCCGGCGGTCCGCCAGTCCAAGGGCGGAGTGCAGTCCGTCGAACGTGCGTTCGGACTGCTTGAATGCATCGCGAACTCCGCAGGATCGGCGACGCTGAGCCATATCGCCGCGGACGTCAATCTGCCCCTGCCGACGATCCACCGCCTGCTCAACACCCTGGTCAACCTCGGCGTGGTCCGACAGCTGCCCGACCGCGGCTATGCACTGGGACCCGGTCTGGTGCGGCTCGGCGATATCGCCGGCTCTCAGCTCGGCGCGATCGCCCGGCCCTATCTGCGCGAGCTCGTCGCCGAACTCGGAGAGTCGGCGAATGTGGCGACGATGGACGGAGACATGGTCGTCTACGTCGATCAGGTCGCCTCCGAACGACAGATGCGGATGTTCACCGAGGTGGGACGCCGTGCCCATATGCACGCCACCGGGGTCGGCAAGGCCATCCTCGCGGGCCTGGGATCCGAGCAGGTGCGGCATATCGCCGCCACCGCAGGAATGCCCACCCCCACGGAATACAGCATCGGCACGATCGAGGACCTCGAGGCAGAGCTGGGCCGCATCCGTGAGCGCGGCTATGCCATCGACGAGCAGGAGCAGGAGCTCGGAGTGCGCTGCTTCGCCATGGCGATTCCCGACTCCCCCGCTCCCTTGGCGATCTCCGTGTCGGGTCCGATCAGCCGCGTCGACCAGGCGTTCGCCGATCGGGCGGTGCCGCTGCTCAAAGACGCGGCCGCCCGCATCTCCGCAGAGATGCAGAGCGGCCGCTGACGTCGCCCTCGGGTCCTCGACCGGGTCAGGAGTCTCCGCCGGCCGTTCCCGAAGTGCCGGCGTTGACGTCGTTCAGACGATAACGTCGAGCCGCCTCGGCGGGGATGGATCCGTCGATCTCACCGCGCTTGGCAAGCAGCTGCAGGGTGCGCACGACCATCGAGTGCGCGTCGATCTTGAAGTGCCTGCGCGCGGCGGCGCGGGTGTCGGAGAAGCCGAACCCGTCGGCGCCGAGGGTCGCGAAATCGTGGTCGAGGTACGGCCGGATGAGGTCCGGCTGAGTCGAGTCGAAGTCGCTCGTGGCCACGATCGGTCCCGGCTGGCCCTCCAGCTTCTGCCGCACGTACGGCACGCGGTCGGCCGCCTCGGTGCCGTCGGCGGAGTTGAGCTCCGCTGCCTCGCAGTCGAGGCCGTCGCGGCGCAGCTGGGCCCATGAGGTCACCGACCAGACGGCGGCGTCGACGCCCCAGTCGGCGGCGAGCAGGTCCCGGGCTTCGAGCGCCCAGGGCACGGCCACACCGGAGGCGAGCAGCTGCGCATGCGGACGCTCCCCCGGGGCCTCGGCGACGCGGTGGATGCCCTTGAGGATGCCCTCGACGTCGACGTCGTCCGGTTCGGCCGGCTGGAGCATCGGCTCGTTGTACACGGTGAGGTAGTACATGACGTTGCGCTCGTCCTCGCCGAGGTCGTGCTCGCCGTACATGCGATGCAGACCGTCGCGGACGATGTGCCCGATCTCGTAGCCGAAGGCCGGATCATAGACGCGCACGGCCGGGTTCGTGGCCGCGAGCACCGGGGAATGGCCGTCGGCGTGCTGCAGCCCCTCACCGGTCAGGGTCGTCCGTCCGGCGGTGGCGCCGATGATGAATCCGCGGGTCATCTGGTCACCGGCGGCCCAGAAGGCGTCGCCGGTGCGCTGGAACCCGAACATCGAGTAGAACACGTAGATCGGGATCATCGGTTCGCCATGGGTCGAGTACGCGGTACCCGCAGCGGTGAATCCGGCGGCGGCACCGGCCTCGTTGATGCCCACGTGGAGGAGCTGACCGCTGGTGGCCTCCTTGTAGGAGAGGAACATCTCGCGGTCGACGGCGAGGTAGTTCTGCCCGTTCGGGTTGTAGATCTTCGCGGTCGGGAAGAACGCGTCGATGCCGAAGGTGCGGGCCTCATCGGGGATGATCGGCACGATCCGCTCGCCCAGCCCCTTCTCTCGCATGAGGTCCTTGAGCAGCCGGACGAAGGCCATCGTCGAGGCGGCCATCTGCTGGCCCGAGCCCTTCTTCGTCTGCGCGAACGCCTTGTCACTCGGTGCGGGCAGGGTGATCCGATTGTTCTCCGGCTTCCGCGCCGGCAGGAATCCGCCGAGCTGACGCCGGCGGTCGAGCATGTACTGGATCTCCTCGGAGTCCTTGCCCGGGTGGTAGTAGGGCACGGCATACGGGTCCTCGTCGATGACCTTGTCGCTGATCGGGATGTCCATCCGATCGCGGAAGGCCTTGACGTCGTCGGCGGTGAACTTCTTCATCTGGTGGGTGGCGTTGCGGGACTCGAACGTCGTGCCCAGGCCGTAGCCCTTGACGGTCTGCACGAGGATGACGGTCGGCTTGCCCTTGGTGTTCACGGCCTTCTGGTAGGCAGCGAAGACCTTGTGGTAGTCGTGGCCGCCGCGCTTGAGGTTCCAGATGTCGTCATCGGAGAGGTGGTCGACGAGGCCCTTCGTGGCAGGGGTGCGACCGAAGAAGTTGTCGCGGATGAATCCGCCGGATTCGGCCTTGAACGTCTGGTAGTCCCCGTCGAGGGTCTCGTTCATGATCTTCACGAGGTCGCCGGTGCGATCCTTCGCCAGCAGGTCGTCCCATTCGCGGCCCCACAGGACCTTGATGACGTCCCAGCCGGCGCCGGTGAAGGTCGCCTCGAGCTCCTGGACGATCTTGCCGTTGCCGCGCACGGGTCCGTCGAGGCGCTGGAGGTTGCAGTTGATGACGAAGGTGAGGTTGTCGAGTCCTTCGTTGGCGGCCAGCTGCAGGGCGCCGCGCGATTCGGGTTCGTCCATCTCACCATCGCCGAGGAACGCCCACACCCGCTGATCCGAGGTGTCGGAGATGCCGCGGTTGTGGAGGTAGCGGTTCATCTGCGCCTGATAGATCGCGTTGATCGGGCCCAGCCCCATCGACACGGTCGGGAACTGCCAGAATTCCGGCATCAGCCGTGGGTGCGGATACGAGCTCAGTCCGTGCGGGGCGCGGGAGACCTCCTGCCGGAACCCGTCGAGGTCGGCCTCGGTCAGGCGGCCTTCGAGGAACGCCCTGGCGTACATTCCCGGTGAGGCATGGCCCTGGAAGAAGACCTGGTCGCCGCCGCCGGGATGGTCCTGGCCGCGGAAGAAGCTGTTGAAACCGATTTCGTAGAGCGTGGCGGCACCGGCGTAGGTGGAGATGTGTCCGCCCACGGAGATCTCGGGCCGCTGCGCCCGGTGGACGAGCATGGCGGCGTTCCAGCGCAGCCATTTCCGGAAGCGACGTTCGACCTTCTCCTCACCCGGATAGAAGGGCTCCTGGTCGACGGGGATAGTGTTGACGTAGTCAGTGGTGGTGACCTTGGGCTGGGCGACGGAGTTCGTGGCCGCGCGTGCACGCAGCGCCTCCATGATCTCGGCCGCGCGCTGGGTTCCGCGCGCGTCGACGAGCCCTTCCCAGGACTCGATCCATTCATCGACCTCTTCGTCGGTGATTCCCCTCGAACTCGCCGAGGTTGTGTCCTGTGTCATATCGGGGTTTCCTTCTCACGGGGTCCGGGCTCCCGGAACAGTACCCCGGGAGCCCGGAGATGGAAAGTCCTGTCTCAGCAGGTGATGGTCAGGTCTCAGCAGAAGCCGGCGACCTGCGCCCACGCGTCCTTGTTCTCGTCGACGCCTTCACGGGTGAAGGTGGCTTCGATGAGGCCGTAGGGACGGTCGGCGACGATGAAGACCTCGTTCGGGTTCTCGAGCCCGAAACGGTCGATGTCATAGAGGAAGTGGTGCTTGTTCGGGCAGGAGAAGCGGATCTCGTCGATCTCCGGCACGGCCTCGATGACCTTCTCCCCCATCTGGTACAGCGTGTGCTGCAGGGCATGGGAGAAGTGGTCGGTGAATGAGTCGAGGATGATCTCCTTGACCTTGGTGTAGACGGCCTCGAAGTCGAGGTCGGTGGTGTTGTAGATCCACCGGGTGGCGATATCGGTGGCGAGGATCCGGTCGTCGGTCTCCGGCAGAGTCGTGTACTTGTCCTTCGGGTAGCCGACGAAGCCCGACTCCGTGGTCTTGAGCACGGTGAGCCCGTTGAAGCCGGAGATCAGCGTGTCCTTGTCGCCGTCGCGGGTGAAGACGGCGGTGCGTACCTCGGGTGCGGACTTGAAGAACGAGTGCTTGTGGTCGTTGATCCGGTCCCAGCCGTATTCTTCGGCCTCCCAGCGACCGCCGGTGACCCAGTCGAAGCTCGACGTGAAATGGTCGGCCAGGCCCATGAGGAACTGTTCGGGCGAGCTCACGCCCAGCTCCTTGGCCTTCGCGAAGACCGTGTTCTTCTGCGTGTCGGTGGCGACGACGTGCTCGTTGTTGCCTTCGGTGTGCGCGGTCTCGAAGTCACCCCACAGCTGCGAGGTGACATTGAGATCGCGGATCTCGTGGCGGTCGGTATCGCGATAGACCCGCATGAGTCGGTTCTCCGCCTTGCCGTATTGGTTCGATGTCAGTCGGACCTTGCTCATTTTCTTCCTCCAATTCGTCGGCGTGCGGCCCTGCGCACACCGTGACCATTCGATTGACGAGGCCTGCCGGCAGTTCCCGGTCGGCTTCGGCGGTTTGTTGAGGATGGCGATCCTGCAGGGGGCCTGCTTCCCCTGTGAGCGGTTGTGGGCGCGGCTCAGCTGCCGCGGTAGGTGCTGTAGGCGAAGGGGCTGAGCAGCAGCGGAATGTGATAGTGCTCCTGGCCGGCCTGGACGGTGAAGTCGATGGTGACCACGGGGTGGAAGTGGTCGACCTTTCGGGCTGCGAAGTATTCGCCGGTGCCGAAGACGATCCGGTAGTTGCCCGGCTCGAGATGGTCGGGGCCGAAGTCCGAGACACGTCCGTTGTCGTCGGTGCGGGCCGAGACGATGACCTCGTCACCGGAGTAGAGAGTGACCTCGAGATCAGCGGCCGGGGTGCCGACCATCGAGTCGAGGGCGTGGGCGGTGATGAAGCTCATGCGAGGATTCCTTCGAGTCTGAGTTCGGCGATCTGGATGAGCTGCTGCCCGACCTCGGCGGCCTCATCCTCTGCGGTGTTGTCCATGCGGCGCTGCAGTTCGGACAGGATCTCCTCAGGGGTGCGGCCGGCGGCGCGGATGAGGAATACGCGGTCGAAGCGGGCTTCGTAGGCGGCGTTGCCCGCGGCCAGCTGGGACTGCACATCGGCTTCCATGGTGCCGAGTCCGGCCTGTTCACGGCTCGAATGGGCCGCCTCGGCGCTGTCGCCCTTCGCCTTATCACCGATGCGCGGATGATGGGACATCGCCGCGTCGATCTCGGCGCCGGTCAGCGGTGTCGCAGTTCGGGATGCCGCCTTGGCGGAGTCGAGGTCGGCCAGGGGGCGGGCGTCGACGACCGCGTCGATCCACCGGTCGACGTCGAGGCAGGGACGCAGAATTCCGCGGGCATCATCGGCTGGGAGTCGGTTGAACTCGGCCAGGTCCACGGTGACCTCCTTGGCAGGCGCTGAATGACTTTCACCGTTCGGAATACCATTTCCGAACAACTGCTCCGAGTCTGCTGGGCACTACTGGGAATGTCAAATTGCTCACACATTCTTGTGGAAACTTTCTTCCGTATGGTGGATACTGGGTGTGTGGCAAACGCCGCATACCCGACCATCGACGATGAGGTTGAATGAGTGCATGAGCCTGACAACCATTGATCCGACCCCGACGATCGTCTGTGCGCCGGATTCCTTCAAGGGTTCGGCCTCCGCCCCTGCCGCCGCGGCCGCCATGGCCCGCGGTGCCCGGGCGGTCTTCCCCGACGCGCGAGTCGCCGAGCTGCCCTTCGCCGACGGCGGGGAGGGCACGCTCGACGCTCTGCTCGCCGTCTGGGGAACTCGGCCGCGCACCGTGGACACGGTCGATGCCCTGGGCAGGACCACCTCGGCGGACTTCGGTCTCTCCCCGGACGGACGGACCGCGGTCATCGAAGCCGCCCAAGCCAATGGCCTGCCGCAGGTCTCAGACGTGGGGCTGCAGCCCGAACGCGCCGATACCTTCGGCGTCGGGCTCATCGCGGCCGCGGCACTCGACCTCGGCGTCGAGGAGATCCTGCTGTGCATCGGCGGCTCGGCGAGCACGGACGGCGGGACCGGAATCCTGGCCGCCCTCGGCGCACGCTTCAAAGATGCTGCAGGTCAGCCGGTCGCACCGGGCGGTGGCGGGCTGGCAGCGATCGCTGAGGTGGATACCTCGGGGCTGGATCGACGGGCCACGGCGGTGCGGTGGCGCATCGCCGTCGACGTCGACAATCCGCTCACCGGGCCTCGCGGGGCCGCCGCGGTCTTCGGCCCGCAGAAGGGAGCGGATGCGGACTCGGTGACCGTGCTCGATTCCGGGCTCGGGCACTTGGCCGGGGTGCTCACCGGCACCCCTTCCGAGGCGAGAGACCTGGCGGCGACTCCGGGATTCGGGGCCGCCGGCGGGATTCCGCTGGCGCTGACGACGCTGCTCGGCGCCGAGGTGGTTCCCGGATCGACGATGGTCGCCGAGGCTGTGGGCCTGGCCGAGGCTCTGGCTGATGCCGACTTTGTGCTCACGGGAGAGGGGTCCTTCGATTCCCAATCCTTGGGCGGGAAGGTCGTCGCGGCCGTACGGGACCACGCCCCCGCCTCGGCGAGGGTGATCGTCATCGCCGGTCGGGTCGGCCTGTCCGCCGCGGAGTGCCGGGAGGCCGGGATCACGGCGGCGCTGTCGATCGCACCGGGACCCGCGGACCTGGCCAGCCTGTCCGAGCGCGCCGAAGCGCTTATCGAGGACACGGCCGCGCAGGCGTGCGCACTCAGCTCGCCGCCGAACACACCATTTCAACGACGAAAGGACGCACCATGACCACGACCATTCAGACTCAGCTCACCGTCGGAGACATCGCTCCCGACTTCACGCTCACCGACGCCGAGGGACGGACCGTCTCGAAGGACGACTTCGCCGGCCGCAGCGTCATCCTCTACTTCTACCCGAAGGCGGCATCGCCGGGCTGCACGACGGAGGCCTGCGATTTCCGGGACAATCTCTCTGCCCTGGCGGCCGCCGGCTTCGAGGTCCTCGGAGTCTCCCCCGACGACACCGAATCGCTCAAGGAATTCGCCGCCGAGGAGGGACTGACGTTTTCGCTGCTCTCCGACCCGGGCGCTGCGGTGGCGAAGGCCTACGGCAGCTACGGGCAGAAGACGATCGGGGAGCACACGTTCCAGGGCACTCAGCGCTCGACCTTCGTCATCGGCGCCGACGGCACGCTCACCCACGCCGAGTACAACGTCGACGCCCGCGGCCACGTCGCCCGCCTCCGCACCCAGCTCCTCTAATTACTACCTGACGGCGGCCCAGCAACCTCGCGCGAGGTTGCTGGGCCGCCGTCAGGTGCTTCTGGGCGCATCATCCGGTGCGCAGACGGGCGGCGAGGGTCCCGAGGATGCGTTCGAACGGCGCGGTGCGGAACAGGTCTCCGAAGGTCAGGCGTATGATCTTGTACCCCCGGGCCTCGAGCGCTGCTTCGCGCGCCTTCTCCGCGGCGAGACTCTCACGGGACGTGCGGCCGTCCATCGTGTACTTCTCCATCCCGTCGATCTCGACGATGAGTCGGGCGTCGTGGTTGCAGAAGTCGACGCGGGCGATGACCTCGCCGAGGTGGCCGAAGAACTCCACCTGCGGTTCGAATCCGGAGATGCCGTGTTCGAAGAACCGCACCGCGGCGATCGACTCCGAGGGGGCTTCGCGCCTGCCGTCGGTGAGGTCGAGAGCACGCAGCACCGCGGCGTCTCCGCGGGATTCGGGGCATTCGGCGAGCACCGCTTCGATGCGGAAACGCGTGGTGCGCCGCCGGCGGATCACCTCGTCGAGCATCGGCACGGACACGTCTGGCGCGTAGTCCCGGGCGATGTCGATGAGCGTGCGCTCCATCGTCGTCACCGCATAGATGCCGACCATCTTCCGATGCGCGGACGGAATCTCGCGATTGCGCACATAGAGGTGCCGGTACTTGCGACTGACGTTCGGCCGGAACACCTCCACCCTCATCTCACCCGGATAGGCGATCGGGAGCTCGTGGATGAGTGCCGCCGACAGATGGGAGAAGACCTCGCGCCCTTTCGTCACCCGCCATCGCCCCGATGCGGTGTGGATCTTCTCGGCCCGCGTGCGGATGAGCACTCTCAGGGGTTCGATCTCATCGCGCATATCGCCCTGGTAGCCGAATTCCTCGAAGTCGGCTTCGGTCAGAGCCGCCCAGATCGGCTCATGTCGCGCATCCGCGCAGGAGCCGGTGGCCACATATCGTCCTCGCGCTACGCGTTCGAGACAGCACTTCTCCCCGCGCCGGATCTCGTCTTTGGTGAACCCGAGCCGATAGAGCTTTTGAGTCGTCATACTTAAGTACATGAAACCAAATTGCACTACTCATCATCAAAGCACAATATGTGGGCGCAATCTGTGGATAACTTCTCCCCGGAACTACCCGACGGCGGCCCAGCAACCTCGCGCGAGGTTGCTGGGCCGCCGTCGGGTAGTAATTCAGCGGGCTTTTAGGAGGCGGCCCGCGGGGGTCTCGAAGTCGACCGGGGCTCCGCGCAGCACCGTTCGCGTCACACGACCGCGGACGGTGCGGGTGTCGTACGCGCTGATCTGGTTGCGGTGCCAGAGTTCCGTGGCCCGCACCGTCCACTCGTCGTCGGGGGCGAAGACGGCGAAGTCCGCGTCATTGCCCTCGGCGATCGAACCCTTGCCTTCGACCCGAGCCACGGCCGCCGGAGCCGCGGACATCCAGCGGACCACCTCGGCGAGCTCGATTCCGCGCTTCGCGGCTTCGGTCCACACGAGCGAGAGTCCCAGCTGCAGCGACGAGATCCCGCCCCACGCCGCACCGAAATCGCCTGTGTCGAGCAGTTTGAGTTCGGCCGTCGAGGGCGAGTGGTCGGAGACGATGCAGTCGATCGTGCCGTCGATGAGCCCCTGCCACAGCGCCTCCCGGTTCGATTCCTCACGGATCGGCGGGCAGCACTTGTGCGTCGTCGCCCCGTCCGGGATCTCCTCGGCGGTGAAGACGAGGTAGTGCGGGCAGGTCTCGACGGTGAGCTTGATGCCCTCGGCCTTGGCCGCGGCGATCTGCCCCAGCGCATCCGCCGAGGACAGGTGCAGGATGTGCGCCCGGGCCCCGGTCTCCCGGGCAGCGTCGATGACGCGGGCGATCGCGACGTTCTCGGCCTCGCGGGGGCGCGTGGCGAGGAAGTCGGCGAACTTCGGACCCGAGTTCTTCGGCGCCGAGGTCATCACCTCGTGGTCCTCGGCATGGACGATGAGCATTCCGTCGAAGGAAGCGATCTCGGCCATGTCCGCCTTCATCTCCGCCGGTTCCAGCGGCGGGAACTCCTCGACGCCGGAGTCCTCGAGGAAGCATTTGAACCCGTAGACGCCCGCGTCGTGCAGGGGCCGCAGATCCGCGGTGTTGCCAGGAATCGCCCCGCCCCAGAAGCCGACGTCGACGAAGGCCTTGGGCTCAGCGACAGCCCGCTTGGTCTCCAGGGCCGCGACGTCGACCGTCGGCGGCAGGGAGTTCAGCGGCATGTCGACGATCGTCGTCACTCCCCCGGCTGCGGCCGCGCGGGTGGCGCTGGCGAAGCCCTCCCACTCGGCGCGACCGGGATCGTTGACGTGAACGTGGGAGTCGACGAGACCGGGCAGCAGCACCTGATCATCCCCGATCTCGATGACGTCGACCCCCGCCGAGGCGGCCGTGCCCAGATCCTGTCCACCGCGGGCGATCTCGGCGATCTTCCCGTCCCTGACCCCGACCGTCGCCGGCTCGATGCCCTCGGGCAGCAGAGCCTTCGCGGCATGGATGATCAGGTCGAAGTCGGCGTCGTTGCTCATGTTCCTCCTCGGTCGCGCGCCCCTGAGGGCCGGTGAATGCAGTTTCGGTATACCGTTCTAGCCTACTCGGCTCGGGCCGTTCGGCCCAGCCCTCCGGCGGGTTCGACCCCGCCTATTTCGCTGCGGCCAGTTCGCCCATCGGGATCAGCGCGCTCGGAGCGTCGGCCGGAGTCTGGGCGAGCGTCTCGAACTCGTTGATCTGATCGAGGGCGGTGCCCATCGAGATGTTCGTGACGCGTTCGAGGATGACTTCGACGACCACGGGAACCTGGTGTTCGTCCATGAGCTCCTTGGCCACGCGCAGCCCTTCGCCGATGAGCTCGGGATCCTCGACCCGCAGCGCCTTGCACCCGAGCCCCTGGGCCACGGCCACATGGTCGACGCCGTATCCCGACGATGCGGAACCGGCGGTGTTGATGTTCTCGAATGCCAGCGACACCTCGTAGTCCATCTCGAAACCGCGCTGGGACTGGCGGATGAGACCGAGGTAGGAGTTGTTGACGACGACGTGGACATAGGGGATCTTGTGCTGCGCACCGACGGCGAGCTCTTCGATCATGAACTGGAAGTCGTAGTCGCCGGACAGAGCCACGACGGTCTCGCCGGGCTTGCCCTTGGCCACGCCGAGCGCTG
The DNA here is from genome assembly GCF_012844365.1 of Brevibacterium sp. 'Marine'. Taxonomy (NCBI): domain Bacteria; kingdom Bacillati; phylum Actinomycetota; class Actinomycetes; order Micrococcales; family Brevibacteriaceae; genus Brevibacterium; species Brevibacterium sp. 'Marine'. The sequence goes on along the minus strand of NZ_CP051626.1, from coordinate 1,007,125 downwards.
CAGGCCCGGTCCAGCCCAGGGGTCCGGCCTGACCAGCGTTGATCCAGTGCCGGGGACGGTAGACGTGGAGCATCTGAGCGCCGGCGATCTGGCTGAGGCCGATCGTCGAGACATAGGTGACGTCCTTGCCGAAGGCTTGGTTCATCTCCTGGTAGACGCGCTGTGGTTTGATCGGCACCTCGGTGAAGTTCGTCTTCCGATGTTCGGTCGCTTTCCGTGCCGTGCATTCGCCGGCCCAGCCGGTGAAGTCCGGCAGTCCGCCCGACCGCGAACGCGCCGCCGCCAGCAGCGCATCGAGCGCGGCACCGGCGTCGGAGGCGACTCCGAAGTCGGGGGCGAAGACGCGTCCGATCTGGGTGGGTTCGATGTCGATGTGAACGAACTTCCGACCCTTGCGATAGACCTCGAGGTTCCCCGTGTGGCGATTGGCCCAGCGGTTGCCGATGCCGATGACGAGATCGGATTCGAGGAAGGACGCGTTTCCGTAGCGCACGTGCGTCTGGATTCCGACCATGCCCGCGGCCAACGGGTGGTCATCGGGGATCGCACCCCAGCCCATCAGGGTCGGCGAGACCGGGATGGAGGTGAGCTCGGCGAATTCGACGAGCCGGTCGGCGGCATCGGCATTGATGATTCCGCCGCCGGCGATGATGATCGGGTGCTCCGCCTCGGCGATGAGGTCGAGGATCTTCTCTGCCTGCGCTGCGGTGGCCGCAGGCTTCGCGGGTGCGAGCGGTTCGTAGGTGTCGATGTCGAAGTCGATCTCGGTCTGCTGCACGTCGATGGGCAGGTCGATGAGCACGGGACCGGGGCGGGCCGAGCGCATGAGCTGGAACGCCGTCTGGAAGACGCCGGGCACCTGTCCGGCTTCGAGCACCGTCTTTGCCATCTTCGTCACCGGTTTCGCGATCGAGGCGATGTCGACGGCCTGGAAGTCCTCCTTGTCGAGCACGGCCACGGGAGCCTGGCCGGTGATGCACAGGATCGGCTGGGAGTCGGCGGCCGCGGCGTAGAGGCCGGTGATCATGTCCGTCCCTGCCGGGCCCGAGGTGCCCAGGCAGACTCCGATGTTGCCCGGTGCCGAACGGGTGTAGCCATCGGCCATATGCGAGGCTCCCTCGACGTGCCGGGCCAGGGTGTGGCGGATTCCGCCGTGGGCCCTCATCGCCGAATACAGCGGGTTGATCGCCGCTCCCGGCAGCCCGAAGGTCTCGGTGGCGCCTTCCTTCTCGAGGATGAGCACAACGGCGTCGACTGCGCGCATGCGTGTCATTGTTCGTCCTTTGTTCTGGAGCCGACGACGACGCTGTCGCCGGCTCGGTTCGTGGTGGGGCGGTGGGAAATCGCCGAGGCGGTCGTTCAGTTCTCGTTTGTGCCTGAGAGGGCCTCGATGACGGTGAAGAGACCCGAATGGTCGAGTCCTCCGTTGCCCTGCTGCACGGTTGCGGCGACGAGCTGGGCGACCGTGGCGCCGAGCGGGATCGCCACTCCTGCCTCGCGGGCGGCGGCGGTGACGATGCCCATGTCCTTGTGGTGGAGTTCGAGCCGGAATCCGGGGTCGAAGGAGCGGTCGAGCATCTTCTGCCCCTTCTGATCGAGCACCTTGGACCCGGCCAGTCCCCCGCCGAGGACCTGCAGTGCCGCACTCGTTTCGACTCCATAGGCTTCGAGGAAGACGACGGCCTCGGCAAGGAGTCCGATATTGCCGGCGACCATGAGCTGGTTCGCGGCCTTGACGGTCTGGCCGGCGCCTGAGGGGCCGACGAGGACGATGGTCTTGCCGACGGCGTCGAAGACATCGGCCGCGGCGTCGAAGTCGGCCTGGTCTCCGCCGACCATGATCGACAGGACGCCGTCGATGGCTCCGGGTTCGCCTCCGGAGACGGGCGCATCGAGGGGTTTGAGACCGGCGTCCTTGGCCTGGGCCGCCAGTTCGGTGGCCACATCGGGACGGATGGTGGAGAAGTCGATCCAGGTGGCCCCGGCTGAGGCGTGGGCGAGGATTCCGTCGTCGCCGGTCAGCACGGCTTCGACGTCGGGCGAGTCGGGAACCATGGTGATGATGACATCGGCCCCGTCCACCGCCTCGGCGATGGTGGCGGCGGCACTGCCTCCCGCCTCGGCGAGGGCGTCGGCCTTGGCCGGGGTGCGGTTGAAGCCGCGGACGTCGAATCCGGCGTTGATGAGGTTCTTGGCCATGGGCAGGCCCATGATGCCGAGTCCGATGAATGCGATGGTCTTGGACATAGTGGGGGTTTCCTTCGAGTCGTCGGTGGTGAGGTTCAGGCGGTCTGGGCGGCGCGATCGAGCCAGTCGAAGGCGGTGGCGCGGTCCTGTTTGTATTCGAGTGCCACGGATCCGGTGTAGCCGAGCTCGAGGGCGCGGTCGATCCACTGGCGCAGCGGCAGCGATCCGGTGCCGGGTGCTCCGCGGCCGTCGGCGTCGGCGATCTGGATGTGGCCGAAGTTCGGGGCTTCGGCTTCGATGACGGCCGCGACATCGTCGCCGTTGACGTGCATGTGGTAGAGGTCGGCGAGCACGGCGATGTTCTCGGGCCCGTCGGCGCGGACATGTCCGACCACCTCGGCGGCGTCGGCGTAGCGCTTGAGCGGGTAGGCCTCGGCCCCGGAGACGGGTTCGACGAGGACGGTTCCGCCGATCTCGGCGACCTTGCCGGCGGCCAGCGCCAGGTTGGCGGCGGCCGTGGCGTCCTGTGCGTCCGCGTCCTGGCCGTCGGTGCGCAGTCCGTAGAGCGCGTTGAAGGCGCGGCAGCCGGTGCGGCGGCCGATGTCGACGACGATGTCGACGTTCTTCGCGAAGTCCTCTTCGGCACCGATGATCGAGACCATTCCGCGGTCGCCGGCGGCCATGTTCCCGGCCCAGAAGTTCAGGCCCTTGAGGGCGACCCCTGCGGATTCGAGGGAGGCGATGAACTCATCGACCTCCGCCGAGGTGGGGGTCGGGTTCCCGTCGAAGGGCCACCAGAATTCGACCTCGTCGAATCCGGCGTCCTTCGCTGCCTGGGCGCGTTCGAGAACGGGCAGTTCGGTGAGCAGGGTGGAGCAGTTGAGGACGTAGCTGCCAGGTGAGGTGAAGTTCTGGGACATGGAGCTCTCCTTTGAGTTGCCGCTAGTTTCCGTATTGTGGAAGTGTATTTCCATTCCGTGAAATCAGCATAAGCGGCCCATGGAGTTCCCGTCAAGACCTTCGTCCCAGAACTACGTGACGGCGGCCCAGCAACCTCGCGCGAGGTTGCTGGGCCGCCGTCAGGTAGTAATTAGGGGTGGAGGGAGGTGCCGTCGACCCAGACGCCCGCGATGTCGGCCGGGGTGCCCATGGCGAAGATCGTCGCCAGGGCGTCGCCGTCGTCGGCGGCGTGGCGGATGCCGACGTCCAGGGGCTGCCCCTCGGCGGGACGGATGAGCACGGCGTCGAAGCGCTTGCCTTCGCTGAGCACGCCGACATCGTCGAGTTCGAGCGCTTCGGCACCGGCCGCAGTGGCCAAGTGGAGCAGATGCGCCGAGTTCAGGGCCACTCCCCCGGACGGATCGAGCTGCTGCATGAAGTACGACTGCACCCCTTCCTTGAGCAGGTTGAACCCGGTCCCCGCCCCGACGTCGGAGCCCAAAGCCACCCGGACGCCCGCCTCGATATGCCGGCGCAGCGGGAAGAAACCGCTGGCCAGAGCCGAGTTCGAGGTCGGGCAGTGCGCGGCCACGGCCCCGGCCTCGGCCATGCGTGCCAGTTCCCGATCCTGCGGGTGGACGTTGTGCGCGAGTACCGTGCGCCGACCGACGAGTCCCGCCCGGTCGTAGGTGTCGAGATAATCACGAGCCTCCGGGTGGATCTGCGCGACTCCGGAGATCTCATCGACGTTCTCGTTCAGGTGCGAAGTCACCCAGATGCCCGGATTCTCCTCCACGAGTCGGCCGCCGGCGGCCAGCAGCTCGGGACCTGCGGAGAACGAGAACCGCGGCGTCACCGCGTAGCGCAGGCGTCCGTTCCCGTGCCACCGGTCGATGAGCGCCTGAGTCTCCTTCGTCGAGCGCTCCACATCGGTGAGCAGCGACTCGGGCAGGTTCCGGTCGCTGGTGACCAGGCCAGAGGTGATCCGCAGCCCCGATTCTGAAGCGGCGGAGAAGAAGACGTCCATGGCGCTCGCGAAGTGCGAACCGAAGACCATCGCCGAGGTGGTCCCCGCCGAGATCAGACCCGTGAGGAATTCGCCGGCCACCGCCTTCGCGTAGGCCGGGTCGGCGAGTTTCGCCTCTTCGGGCAGGGCGCACTGGTCGAGCCAGTCGAGCAGAGGCCGCCCGAGGTGGCCGATGGCCCTGACCTGCGGCAGATGAACGTGCGTGTCGATGAGTCCGGGGATGAGCACACCGTCGCGGAGGTCGATGACCTCGGCGTCCGGATGCGCTGCCCGGGCGGCGTCGACATCGGTGCGGGAGGTGATGAGCCCGTCGTCGACGACGAGGGCGACATCGGACGCCGAACGCAGCCGGCCTCCGGTGAACGGGTTGTCCGGCGTATCGAAGACGCGGGCATGGTAGATGACCACAGTGGTTCTCCTTGAGTCAGTGATGAAAGTCAGTGGTGAAAGTCAGTGATGGAAGTCAGCGTGAAGCTCAGCCGATGCGGCCGAGCAGGTCCGCGGCGACGCTCACGGCGATCGTCGCGGGCGCTTTGCCCGGCAGCTCGGGCAGTCCGATGGGGCACCGGATCGTGTCGACGGCCTCGAGGTCGAAGCCCTCGGCGGAGAGGTTCTTGCGAAAGCGCTGCCATTTCGCATTCGAGCCGATGAGTCCGACCGAGCCGAGGTCGCCGCGGGTCAGTGCCGCGGAGCACAGGTGCAGATCTTCGGCATGGTCATGGGTCATGATGACCACATGCGCTCCGGCCGGCAGGCTCTCAAGCACCTCTTCGCCGACGACCGCGAATTCGCGGCGGATCCGCGCCACCGGCGCCTCCAACTCATCGAGAGCCTCGAGCTGCTCCGGCCGCGAATCGGACACGGTGAGGTCGAGAGCGTGGCGGGCCAGGATCCGAGTGAGTTCGAGGCCGATGTTGCCGATGCCGAAGATCGCCACCGAGGCGGGCACCGGCAGGGGTTCGAAGAGCATGGTGACCTCTCCGCCGCAGCATTGGCGACCGTATTTGGCCGGAGCCTTGTCATTGAGCCGCAGGGTGAGCATCTCCGGGGCCGTCTGACCCTCGGCGAGCAGTTCCCGGGCACGGGTGAGGGCCGTCATCTCGAGATTGCCCCCTCCGATGGTCCCGAACAGGTCATCGGCGGTGGCGATCATCTTCGCTCCCGCTTCACGTGGGGCGTGCCCACGCACCGCGGCGAGAGTGATGAGGACTGCCGGCACCCGAGCTGCGCGAAGCTCGGCTGCGGTGTCCATCCAGGTCATGACGGAACTCGTTGTCCTTCCCTCGCCGAGGCGGCCGCCCCCGAGCCCTGACCGCGGGCTTCTTCGATCGCCCAGAACACAGCTTCGGGCGTGGCCGGAGAGGCGAGGTCGACGCTGTGACCGGGTCGTGCGAAGGCCCCGACGGCCTCGCGCAGGGCTTCGCGGACGGAGAAGGCGAGCATGAGCGGGGGTTCGCCCACGGCCTTCGACCCGTACACGGCTCCCTCTTCGTGTGCCTTGTCGAGGAAGGTGACGTTGAAGACCTCGGGGACTTCGGAGAAGCTCGGGATCTTGTACGTGCTCGCCGCCTGAGTGGCCAGACGCCCCCGGCTCGGCTTGTCCGATTCGTCCCAGCGCAGATCTTCCAGCGTCAGCCAGCCGGCACCCTGGATGAAGCCGCCCTCGATCTGTCCGAGATCGAGCAGCGGGGACAGGGAGTCCCCGACGTCGTGGACGATGTCGACGCGACGCAGGGTGTAGGAGCCGTCGAAGCGGTTGACTTCGACCTCGGACACCGCCGCCCCGTAGGCGAAGTACTTGAACGGCTCCCCGCGCATCTGCGAGAGGTTCCAGTGCAGTCCCTCGGTGCGGTAGAAGCCTGAGGCCGAGAGCTGGATGCGTTGGAAGTACGCGGTGTTGATCAGCTCTTCCCAGGTCACCGTCTTCGGTGAGGACAGCGCGGAGACGATTCCTCGTGAGATCTCGACTTCATGCGCAGGAGCACCGAGGATGCCCGCGGCGACCTGTCGCAGCCGGTCGAGGATCTGGTCGCAGGCGTTCTTCACCGCTCCGCCGTTGAGGTCGGATCCGGAGCTCGCCGCCGTCGCCGAGGTGTTGGGCACCTTGTCCGTGCGGGTCGGCGCCAGGCGCACCGTCGACAGGGGCACGCCGAGGGTGGTGGCCGCGACCTGCAGCATCTTCTGGTGCAGGCCCTGGCCCATTTCGGTGCCGCCGTGGGTGACGAGGACGGAGCCGTCCTTGTACACGAGCACGAGCGCCCCGCCCTGGTTGAAGGCGGTGAGGTTGAACGAGATCCCGAACTTCACCGGAGTGATCGCCAGCCCCCGCTTGATGTGCTCGTGGCTCGAGTTGAACGCCTCGATCTCGGCTTCGCGGACCTCCAGATCGGATTGGGAGATGAGCTGATCCCAGCACGCTTCGATCCGCTCGGGGTGGCGCACCGGCTGATAGTAGGGAGTGTCCTGGCCGTCGGCGTAGAAGTTCCGGCGCCGCAGCTCCCGGGCGCTGAGTCCCAGCTGCGGGGCGACACGTCCGATGATGTCCTCCATGACGAGCATGCCCTGCGGACCGCCGAAACCGCGGAAGGCCGTCTGCGAGGTCTTGTTGCATTTGGCGATGCGGCCGGTGACTCGGATGTTGGGCACCCAGTAGGCGTTGTCGATATGGCACATCGCGCGGGTGAGCACGGGTTCGGACAGGTCGAGGCTCCACCCGCCGTCGGCGGTCAGTGTCGCATCGAGGGCGAGGATCTTCCCCTCCTCGGTGAATCCGATCTTCCACGACGAGTGGAAGCCGTGTCGTTTGCCGGTCATGGTGATATCGCGGGTGCGGTCGAGCCGCAGTCGCACGGGCCTGCCGGTCAGCTTCGCACCGAGCGCGGCCAGGGCGGCGTAGCCGTGGGGCTGCATCTCCTTGCCGCCGAAGCCGCCGCCCATGCGCAGGCACTGCACGGTCACCTCGTGGGCGGGGACTCCGAGGACGTGGGAGACGATGTCCTGAGTCTCGGTGGGGTGCTGGGTCGAGGACTGGATGAAGACCTGTTCGTTCTCGTCCACATGAGCCAGGCAGGCCTGCGTTTCGAGGTAGAAGTGCTCCTGACCGGCGAACTCGAATTCGCCTTCGAAGACATGAGCGGCGTCGGCGAACGCGGAGTCGACTTCGCCCTTGTCGATCGACAGGGTTGTGCCGTGGTAGCTGTCGGCGGCGATCGCATCTCGCACGGTCACCAGCGACGGCATCTCCTCGACCTCGGCGGTGACTGCTGCAGCGCCTTCCTTCGCGGCCTCGAGATCCTCGGCGAGGACCCAGGCCAGGGGCTGGCCGAAGAACATGATCTCGTCGACCGGCAGCATCGGCTCATCGTGTTTGACGCCCTGGTCGTTGACACCGGGGATGTCGGCGGCGGTGATGACCTTGACGACACCGGGCACCGCATAGGCGGGTGCGACGTCGATGGCGCCGAGGCGGCCGTGCGCGGTCGTCGACTGCACGGGGAAGGCGTGGAGGACGCCGGTGAGGCGGCCGATGAGGTCATCGGTGTAGAGCGCGGTTCCGGTGACGTGGCCGAAGGCGCTTTCGTGGTGGTGGCGTTCGCCGACGACCGGGTCGGCGGGGCGCTGGGAGAGCTGGCTCATCACTGGACCTCCTTGCTGGTCACGGCCGGGTGGCCGAGCTGCTCGGCGTAGAAGCGTTCGAGGGAGGACCGCAGCATCGCGGTCCGGTATTTCGCACTTGCTCGGTGGTCGTCCATCGGGGTGCCTTCGGCGGCGAGGGTCTCGGCCGCCGCATGCACGGTCTCCAGGCTCCACGGTCGGCCTTCGAGGAGGGCTTCGGTGGCGGTGGCGCGCAGCGGGGTGGCCGCGACTCCGCCGAGGCCGATCCGGGCCTTGGCGAACATGCCATCGCGGATGTCGACGGCGTAGCCGATCGCCACCGAGGAGATGTCATCGAAGCGGCGTTTGGCGATCTTCTGGAACGACGTCAGCGGAGACAGCGGCAGCGGGATGCGGATGGCGGTGATGAGCTCATCGGAGGCCCGCACCGTCTGCCGGTATCCGGTGAAGTAGTCGGCCAGCGCCACGGTCCGGGACCCGCGCACCGAGGTGAGCACGAGTTCGGCTTCGAGGGCCAGCAGGGCCGGCGGGGTGTCGCCGATGGGCGAACCGGTGCCGAGGTTGCCGCCGATCGTCGCCCCGTTGCGGATGAGGCGGGAGGCGAACTGCGGGAACAGTTTGCCCAGCAGCGGAATGCTGCCGGAGAGTTCGCGTTCGAGTTCGGACAGGGTGCGGGAGGCACCGAGTTCGACGAACGATTCGGTGCGGCGGATTCCGCGCATCTCCTCGAGCCGGTCGACGGCGAGGATGTTCTTGGCGCGCGCTCCCTTGATGTTGACCTCGACGCCCCAGTCGGTGGCCCCGGCCACGACGGTGACCTCGGGATCCTGACTCAGGATGGAGGTCGCCTCGGCGAGGGTGGCGGGACGACGGTAGCGTCCGATCCGGCCCGTGGCGGTGTCGGCCCGCTGATAATCGGTGGCCACGGGGGCCGGTGCCGGGCGGTCACGGCGGGCGGCCAGCGCATCGTCGGCGGTGGGCTGTCCGAGAGCGTTCGCGGCGTCGCGGATGGGACGGTAGCCGGTGCAGCGGCACAGGTTGCCCGACAGGGAGTGGAGGTCGAAGCCGTCCTCGCAGCGATCGGGGCGGTAGTATTCGGCGGCCATCGAGGAGATGAAACCGGGGGTGCAGTATCCGCACTGGGATCCGCCGCGCACGGCCATCTCTTCCTGGACGGGGTGGACGGTGTCTCCGTCGGCCAGACCTTCGGAGGTCACGACCTCTCCCCCGTCGAGGGCTGCCGCCGGCAGCAGGCAGGAGTTCACTGAGGTCCAGCGGGTTCCGCCGGATTCGTCGGGGCGGGCGACCATGATCGCGCAGGCCCCGCATTCGCCTTCGGCGCAGCCTTCCTTCGCTCCGGTCAGACCCTGACCGCGCAGGAAGTCCAGCGCATTCGTATGGGGTGGGCCGTCGAATTCGCGGACGGTCTCGTTGATTGTCACTTCGGCAGTTGACTGGTCCGTTGTCGCTGCGGACATCGCACTTCACACCTCCCGCGCCTCTTCACTGAGGCGCACAGTGCATGGTTGGAACAATGTGCTTCGTTCTTCGAGCTTCTGGTTATCCATGCGAACAGCGCAGAAGAACGTGGAATCGGGGACTCATGCGTCCCCGCAGGTCAAGCCCCGTGGGCGATCTGACCCTTTCCCCAAGCTGAGTGTCCAACCATTTGTCTCATGCTCCCAAGATAGCCGAAATCGGGCCGCGAACGAAGTACAGGACGAAACCGGCCGAGACGACCCACAGCAGCCAGTGGACCTGGAGGGCACGGTTGCTCATGGCGTGGATGAGCGCCCAGGAGATGAATCCGACGCCGATTCCGTTGGCGATCGAATAGGTCAGCGGCATCGTCACCATGGTGAGGAAGACCGGCAGCGAAGTGCGGAAGTCGGTCATGTCGATCTCGCGGATCTGCGTGACCATCATGGCGCCGACGACGACGAGCGCGGCGGCTCCGGCTTCCATCGGGATGACGGCGATGAGCGGTGAGAAGAACATCGACAGCAGGAACAGCACACCGGTGATGCAGGCGGCGAGCCCCGTCCGTGCCCCCTCGGCGATTCCCGCTGCGGAGTCGACGAAGACCGTGTTCGACGATCCCGAGGCGGCTCCGCCGAAGACCGCACCGAGACCTTCGACGATGAAGGCTCCGCGGATGCGCGGGAACATTCCGTCGTCGGTCTGCAGTCCGGCGCTGCGGGCCAGTCCGGTCATCGACCCCATGGCGTCGAAGAAGTTCGTGAACACGAGGGTGAACACGAGCATCGTGGCCGCGAGGACGCCGATGTGCTGGAATCCGCCGATGAGGTCGAAGGAGCCGATGAGACCGAAGTCGGGCAGGGCGATGACCTGCTGAGGGAATTCCGGAGCGGCGAGGTTCCAGCCCAGCGGGTCCGGGTCGACCGGGTCGCCGACGGTGCCGAGCTTCGCGAAGGCCTGGATGATGATCGCGGCGATCGTGGCCACGATGATGCCGATGAGGATGCCGCCGGGAATCCGCCGTGCCACGAGGATGCCGATGAGGACGAGGGCGAAGACGAAGACCAGGGTCGGCAGGGAGCCGATCGATCCGTCCTGGCCCAGCTGGACGGGAGGTCCGGCCGGGGTGCGGGTGACGAACCCGGCGTTGACGAAGCCGATGAAGGCGATGAAGAGTCCGATGCCCACCGTGATGGCGATCTTCAGCGCGTGCGGGACGGCGTTGAAGATCGCGGTGCGGATGCCCGTGGCGCCGAGGACGACGATGATGATGCCGTTGATGACCACAAGGCCCATCGCATCCGCCCAGGTGACCTCCTGGACGACGGACACGGCGAGGAAGCTGTTCATCCCCAGGCCCGCGGCGAGACCGAAGGGCAGCCTGGCGACGACCCCGAAGAGGATCGTGATGACGCCGGCGACGAGCCCGGTGACCGCGGTCAGCTGAGCGAAGTCGAGGCTGTCGCCGGCGATGTCCTGGGAGCCGCCGAGGATGAGCGGGTTGAGGACGACGATATAGGCCATCGCGACGAAGGCGACGATGCCTCCGCGGATCTCCTGTCTGATCGTCGACCCGCGCCCTGTGATTTCGAAGAATCTGTCGAGAAGCCCCGGTCTCGAAGATGCGGTCTGCACCGCTTGGTCGTTGTCAGCCATTTTCATGGACCACCTCAGGTTGTTCGATTTGGTCAGTCGGCGACACCATCGTCGTCGACCCTGCGCCTTGAACATGCGCAATGAAACAGTCGAGTCTTCAGCCCCGGATACCGGACCCGGATACCGAAAAGTAATTCCATATTCCGGAAAACTCTTTCTGTTTCATCGAGCAAGTCTCGCCGCTCGACCCTGATGTGTCAATCATCACACCCCTGCCCGCACCGATGCCATCTTTCGACGGGACAGACGAAACCCCTGATCAGAATCGACTGATCAGGGGTTTCCCGTGGCGGTGGCGGTGGGATTTGAACCCACGGTAGGGGGTTGCCCTACACAACATTTCGAGTGTTGCACCTTCGGCCGCTCGGACACGCCACCGCCGACAACTGTACAGCGGTGGACTTTCTGCGTCCAAATCGGTTCGCCGTGAGCTGGGACACGTCAGCGTCTGGCCGCGAAGAACTCCCGCAGCAGGGCCCGAGCCTCCTCCGCTCGGATCCCCGAGGTCACCTCCGGATGATGGAGTGCGGCGCGGTCCCGCAGCAGGTCCCAGACAGACCCGACGGCACCGGCCTTGTCGTCGAAGGCGCCGAAGACGACTCGGTCGATCCGAGAGCCGACGAGGGCCCCGGCGCACATTGCGCACGGCTCCAGGGTGACGACGAGCGTGCAGCCGTCCAAGCGCCACCTCCCCCTCGCCGAGGCCGCAGCGGAGATCGCCATGAGCTCGGCATGGCCGAGCGGATCGGCATCGACCTCCCGCCGATTGTGACCGCGCCCGATGATCTCACCGTCCCCGTCGACGACGACGGCACCGACGGGAACGTCGTCATGAGCCGGGGCGAGGACCGCCTCGGCGAGGGCATGCCCCATCCATTCGCCGAACCGGGCCGTGGTCGCAGCGGTCAGCGTGCGGCCTCGAGCTGATCGGCGAAGCCGACGGTCTCACCGACGTGGGCGACGACCCGGGCGGGATCGGATCGATAGCTCTCGACCTGGTCGATGAGCGTGGCGGCGGGGACTCCGCGGTCGGAGTAGATATCGGCGTCTCCACCCCATTCGGAGTCGGCGTCGAATTCGAGCATCTCGACCTCGTCTTCGTCGTCGTCCTCGGCGGCCGCGTCCTCATCCTCCTCGGCGCCGAAGTCGTCTTCGGGTTCGGCATCGTAGGCGTCGGGGCGGGAGTCGAGGAAGTCGGCGAAGATCTCCGCGAACGGGCTCGCCTCGACGGCGGCGAGATCGGACAGGAAGACCTTGACCTCGTTGTTCCCGCACAGACGCACGAGCCCGAACCATTCGTCTTCGTGTTCGATGACGGCCACGGCCTCTCCGTCGTCGCCGGCGGCCGAACGCATCATATCGACGAGGTCGTCGAGGTCGTTCGCGTCGCGGACGTCGACATCGAGGGCGCGGAAGCCATCGCCGGAATCGGCCAGGATCTCAGTGAAGTACGACATGCCTCCATTGTGAACGCTTCGGACCGCATTGACCACTGCCGAAGCGGCGAAGTTCTCCCGTACCATTTGGGGTATGCATCTTCACGTAGCCGATCACCCGCTCATCGCACACAAACTCACCGCTCTGCGCGATGCGAACACGGATTCCGCTCGCTTCCGCCAGCTCACCGAAGAGCTCGTCATGCTGCTGGCCTACGAGGCGACCCGATCGGTGGCGGTCGAGGACAAGGAGATCTCGACCCCGGTGACGACGACCACCGGCACCCGCATCGCCGAACCCCGCCCCGTCGTGGTCCCGATCCTGCGCGCCGGCCTCGGCATGCTCGACGGAATGCTACGCATCCTGCCCACCGCCGAGGTGGGCTTCCTCGGAATGGTCCGCGACGAGACGACCTTCGAACCCAGCGCCTATGCCGACCGCCTGCCCGATGACCTCACAGGTCGGCAGATCTTCGTCGTCGATCCGATGCTCGCCACCGGCGGCACCCTTGCCATGGCCATCGACTTCCTGCTCGCTCGCGGGGCTCGCGACGTCACTGCGGTGTGCCTCGTCTCCGCCCCCGAGGGCGTGGCACGCATCGAACGCGACTACAGCGATTCCGCCGAGGTGAAGGTGTACACGGCCGCACTCGACGAGAAGCTCAACGAGAAGGGCTACATCGTGCCCGGACTCGGCGATGCCGGGGACCGGATGTACGGAATCGTCGACTGAGACCTCGCGGATGACGATTTCGGTCGTCAGCCTCGGCGAGTGGGACGTCATATTTCGTCACAGTCGTCTCATTTTCGGGTTTTCCTTTGCGCGGCCGAAGTTTTGTGACAAATAATGAAGCCATGACTTCGACGATTCATCAGATGCGAATGCCGGGCGCACATATGTGTATGCCCTGCGTTCGTGGTCGGTGATCTCACTCCCGCTGTCCGGCCTCGAACGAGTTCACTCAAGCAGCGGACTCCTCCAGTCATATCGACCTCATGGTCGAAAGCAAAGGACAGCTATGCCGAATCCAGAACCCGCCTACGTCCACCCGCGCAGTGCAGTGGCCACTCGACGTGCAGGAGCCAGGTTGAGCGCAGTCGACCCGCAGAACGCACCGCACACCTTCGGACCGGCCGGGGTCGTCCCCTCGCCGAAGGCCGCTCGCGGAATCATCGTCTACATCGGACTCGATGAGTCCAAGGCCGCAGCCGACGGCACGAACCTCTCCGCGATCGCCGCCGAACTGCAGGCCTACGCCAAGGAACTGGCCAGCCAGGCCGAGACCCAGGCCGTCATCGCCTTGGCCCCGGAAGGCCGCGGCAGCGACATCGACGCCGTCCGGGCCGTGGCCACCGGCTCCCCCGCCGCGACAGGCGCGCCGGCGGCGACCCACGGGCCCGTGCGCTCGCGCATTCCCAACCGCATCCACCCGCCGGCTCTGCGCGAGGAGACTGCTCCGGCGGCTCCCGCACCCCGCGGTTTCGGTGGTCGCGCCGGCGATGCCTACACCCAGGCGACAGGGGAACGCCTGCGCATCGACATTCCCCGCCGCGAGGTCCGCATCGACGGTGACCTCGTCGATGTCACGACGAAGGAATTCGACCTGCTCGCCACCCTCGTCTCCCACGCCGATGAGACCCTGCCCCGGGAGGACCTCATCACCGCGGTGTGGTCCGGCGGTGAGGTTCCCGACGAACGCACCGTGGACGTCCATATCCGCCGACTGCGGCGCCGCCTCGGCGAATACGCCTCCGTGGTGCGCACGATGAGGGGTTCGGGATATCGCTACGACACTCACCCCGATGTGACGGTGTGGAGCGCGACGGCGCGTCGCTGATGTCGAGCGGCTGTGAGCCGCGTCGCAAGTCGCTTCCAGCGTGGGGCCAGACTTCCCGGTTAAGATCGTTGATCGATGAACCAGGCATATTCCTCACCGCGCAGAAGGCACAGCCCCGCGAAGGGCATCACCGCATTGATCTTCGGGATCCTCTATGCGGCATTCCTGCTTCTCCACAATCTGCTGCCGACGCGGATGGGCGTCGCGCTCATCCTCGAATCGGTGCTGCCGTGGACGGGGATCGTCCTCGCGCTCGTGCTGCTCATGTTCCTCATCCGCTTCTCGTGGCTCTCGGCCATCGGATTCCTCGTGCCCGCTCTGGTGTGGACGGGGATGTTCGGTCCGGCCCTGCTGCCGAACGATGATTCCGGTGATCCGGACCTGACGGTGGCCACCCACAACGTGGGGGCGAGGATGCCGCAGCCCACCGCTGCCGCGCAGAACATCGTCGACCGTGATCCGGACATCGTCACGATCCAGGAGCTCGAGTCGCTGTCGGGCAAGATCATCCACAAAGAGCTCGACTCCTCGTTCGAGCATTCTCAGGTCGTCGACACCATCGGAGTGTGGTCGAAATGGCCGATGTCGGAGCCCGAGGAGGTCGACCTCGGCCTGCAGTGGCCGCGGGCTTTCGCGACCACGATCTCGACCGATCACGGTGACATCCGCTTCTATGCCGTACATATGCCATCGGTGCGCCCCGGCCACGAATCGATGCGCAATGCCGCTCTGCGCCGCTTGGCCACGGCCGTGGAGACCGACAGCGCCGAGCATGTCGTCGTCGCCGGCGACTTCAACACGGCGACGACCGACAACAATATGGAGACCCTGGTGCCGCCGCTGCAGGATACCCGGGAGGAGGCCCGAGGCGGCTTCGGCTTCACCTGGCCCGCCCGGTTCCCCGTCACCCGGCTCGACCATGTCCTCTACCGCGGTTTCGACGCCACCTCCGACGAGGTGCTCGAACGCGGATCGAGTGACCATCGCGCCGTCCTCGCCGGGCTCGACCTCAAGTAGTCGGGGTCAATGCGTGCACGCGTCTCAGTTCGTGCACTGCCCTGTCGGCTGCGGTGTGCGCTCGGCGGCACCGGCGTCGAGTTCGTCGGCGATCTCGGCTCGAGTGAGGGCGTAGCCGGTTTCGTCATCGGTGGCCGAACGGGCGAAGACCATGCCGACGACGTTTCCGTCGGCATCGATGAGCGGGCCTCCCGAGTTGCCTTCCCTCACGATTCCGCGCAGGGCATAGACTTCCCGGACGACCGACTGCGAGTCGTAGATGTCGAGTCCGCGGGCGTTGATCTTCTCCCGCACGCGGGCCGGTGAGATCGTATAGGGACCGTTGGCGGGGAATCCCACGACGACGGAGTCGTCGCCGGGTCCGAGCCCGTTTCCGAAGTCGAGGGCGGGGGCCTCGAGCCCGGCGACTCGGAGCACGGCCACATCGGCTTCGGCATCGAATTCGACGACCTCGGCCCGGTACGGCCTGCCCTTGCCGCCGACCTGCACGGCCAGTTCCGTGGACCCGGCCACGACGTGGGCGTTGGTGGCGACAAGTCCGTCCTCATAGACGAAGCCGGAGCCTTCAGAACCGGTGGCGCAGCTGGTGGCCGTCGTCGTGATCTTGACGACCGAATCGTCGACGCTGCGTCCGACGGCGACCATGCCTTCATCGGGTTCTCCGACTCCGCGGATCTGTTCGGGCTGACCGGAGAACACCTGTGGGAACCCGGAGGCGCTCAGTCCCTTCGCCAGTCCGCCCAGCGCGTTCTGGGAGGAGTAGGGAATGGTGCGGTCGATCGCGGCGATGACGGTGGAGTCGGCGACCCAGCGGTTGGGTTCGACGAGCGGGGTGGTGCGGATGAAGCCGGCGGCGAGCCAGACGACGAGGACATAGACGACTCCGGCGGTGATGGTGCCGCCGATGGCATCGATGCCCTGACCGAGGTCGGAGTCCATATTGTGCTTGATCCACGCGCCGATGCCGCTGCCGGCGAAGGCGAAGAGGACGCTGAGGACCAACGGCATCGAGGCCAGCAGCATGAGCACACCCGGGTTGTCCATGACATCGGTGCCGGTGCTCAGAGATTCGACGAACGGGGAGAGCAGGCGCCCGAGAATCCAGCCGACGATGAAGCCGGCCGCGGTTCCGAGCGCGGTGATGATGCCCTGGCGGAACCCGGCGAAGAGCGCCCCGATGCCGAGGGCGATGAGGAGGATGTCGAAGATCGTCACCGCTGGAACTTACCGCACAGTCTGTCTGGAGGCCGCGAGCAGTCGTTCGCGGGCGTCGGAGAACTGTTTGAGTTCGGCTCGTTCGATCTTGCGTTCCTGTTCTCCACCGATACCCGCGAGCACACGCATCCGCGTCGTCGACAGTTTGCCGGAGGTGCGGATCATGGTCTTCATCTCCTCCTTGCCGCCGGGGAACGACTTCGCCCAGTCGCGGCCGTTCTTCCGACCCTTCCAGGTGCCGAGCATGTCGACCTCGGCGTGGGTGAGCCAACCGGAGTTCGCATAGTCGCCGAGCATGTTCTGGGTGTGCATTCGCTCGCTGCGGCGCAGAATGAGTCCCAGCGTCACCCAGGCGGCGGAGAGAATGGCGCTGAGCACGACGAGGCCGATGATCTGCGGGAGCATTCCGCCCATCACGTTGCGGGTCGCTTGCCCGAACGCACCGAGGAGAGTCATCGAGGCGTTCCAGAAGCCGTGCAGGACCATGCCGAGTGCGAGCCCGGGCAGCCACATGAGGATGAGCGACCACCACGGCCATTTGCGGGCGGCGAGGCCGATCGACACACCGGCGCAGGTCGAAAACGCAGTGTGCAGCAGCGGTGAGCCGAGGCAGCGCATGGCGAATGTCACTGCCAGTCCCGGAAGTTCGCCGTCGTTCCACGATTGGCCGAGGTAGAGGATGTTCTCGGTGAAGGCGAATCCGGCACCGATGAGCGAACCGTAGACGAGCCCGTCGAGGGGGCCTTCGAAGTGGCGACGGGCGGCGAGGACGATGACGAGCAAGAGAACGGTCTTGGTCGATTCCTCGAGGATCGGAGCCTGAATGACTGCACCGATGACGTCGGGCACCCCATTGATGCCGACCATATAGAGCGCGATGTCACCGACGAGTGAGAAGCCGAGGGTGAGGATGACCGAGGCGACGGCTCCCCAGAGCAGACAGATACCGAGGAGGAGCTTCGGCTGCGGTTTCCATCGATCGAGCCAGAGCACATACGCGATGATTGCCAGAAGCGGGATCGCCGCGAGTCCGATGAGACCGAAGAGGCGGACACCGAAGCTCAGTCCGCCGAGCAGAGCGAGAAGACCGAGCCCACCGACAAGAGCGACGAGAACGAGGATCGCGGCGACGAGGCGGACGATGTTTCCGGTCGAATCGGGTTCGGTCTCCGGTTGTGCCTTTCGCACGGCACCGGTCCAGGGAGTATCGGTGACGACCTGTTGAGGTGCCTGCATTCCTGCACGGATCCGCATCTCCTGAGTCACCGTCGGCGCAAACCGCGGCTGAGCATAGACGCGAGCCTGCGCAGGCGGGGGCGCATACATCACCGGCTGACCGGGCATCGGCTGCCCCTGAGGCGGCATCGGGTGGCCGGGAACCGGCTGCATCTGAGGCTGGCCCTGCATCTGAGGCTGGCCCTGCGGCAGCTGGGGTCCGCCGGGCGCCTGCTGCGGAGTCGGCTGCTGCGACCCCTGAGGCCGCGGCCGGAACCGATCATGATTCTGCGGCTGGCCCTGAGGCGGCACCTGTCCCTGTGCCGGGGGAACATTCGGGTTCGGTGGGCCCTGCACCTGGGGCGGCTGCGGTCTCTGCGAACCGGGACCGTTCTGTGCCGACATAGATCGTCCTTCTGCAATGGGGGAAATTCCGCTCACCTCAGTCTAGAGTCCAAGCCCTCAGCGAACGGCCCCGTCATGTATCTGTCCAGCAACACTTCAGCCGACTGCCACGTTCTGCTGACGGCTCCCCGAGCCCCACTCAACCATTTTCGGGTGTGGATGGTTGCGAACTCTTCGACTCCACCTCGGCGCATTCGATCATCGTCCGACTGCCGACGTCGCCCACCTCACGCGCCCGACGTCGCCATTCTTGCCTGCACCACTCCCCTCCCCCTCGCCTCCGACAGGTCGCCCACTCGCACGTCACATCCTGTGGATTCTCGAAGCGGTATCCACAGCCTCTCGGACGGCCCTAGTCCGACACGGGGCTCTCCGTGTCGAATCGGCCTATGACTACTCTCAGACTTGCGTCGCTGCGCACCGCATTGCTCCTCACCGTCCTCACAGTCGCGTCCCTCATCGGGCTGGGACCGGCCATGGCCGCGGGACCACCGGTCAGCCTCGGCGAGGTTCCTGTGCTCACCGCTCCCAACGCCTACGGACCCGGTATCTGGCACGATGCCAAACAGGGCAAGACCTGGTACGGCTCCTACCGGACCTTCCCGGACACCTCCGCCTACTGCATCGATGCGGGAAAGAAATCCCCGCTGCCGAAGTACTTCAAGGGCGCGAAGGCCGACACGGTCACCTCGGCTCGCACCGCGTGGGCACTGCACGAATACGCCGACTCGCAGTCGAAGGATGTGCAGGCGGCGCTGAGCGCGATGGCCCGCCTCGACAAGGCGCTCCCCCATGATCACAAGGTGCCGCCGGCGAAGCCCGCCGACTTGGGCAAGAAGTTCACCGGTGCCGCGAAGAAGCACTCGACGATCCTCGCCGAGGCGAAGAAGTTCGCCGGCCCCTACACCCTCGACATCAGCCTCAAGCCGGTCATGCGCATGCCCGTGCTCGAGCCCTATGCCGCCCCGGAGTCCGCCCCTTCTCCTGACTCCTGGGCGTCCGATTCGCCTGCCAGCAGCAAGGACAGCGCCAAGGATGGCCCCGGCAAAGGCGCGGTCCTCGGCACCCCCACCGATGAGGCGACGCTGACGGTCTCCCTGCTCAGCGCTTCCGGGGCACAAGTCCCCGACGTCCCCGTCACGCTCACGACCGCCGGCGCCGAGAAGGCCCCGAAAACCATGACCACGGGGAAGGAGCCTGTGACTACGACACTGCAGGCGAGCGCACCGGGCACTCTGTCCGTGACCGCGAAGGCGAAGGTCGCCCCGCAGACTGTGCGCGTGTTCGAACCGACGTCCGGCACGCGAGTGCAGCGAGTCATCACCCCGGACACGCCCGATTCCGTCACGGACAAGGCGTCATTGGAGCTGAGTTCCCAGCCGAAGGTGACCACTGAGATCTCCGATCAGACACCGACACCGGGAGAGCCAGTCACCGACGACTTCACCGTCTCCGGCCTCATCGGCGACCACACCGTCACGGTCGTTCACACTCTGTGGCAGACCGCGACGGCACCGACGCACGGCACGAAGAACGATGACGCTCGCGAAATCGGGTCCGTGACGTCGAAGAATGTCGGCAACGGCACCCATACCTCCGGCGAGGTCACCGTACCGACTGACTTCCACGGCTGGCTGTACTTCACCGAGACGATCGCCGGGGACAAGGCGACGAAGGAGTGGAAGGGTGTCCACGGCCAACCCCGTGAGACAGGGTTCGTCCCGTGGACCCCGACAGCCGACACCGAGGCGGTGCTCGAGGGCACATCGACTCACGACGAGGTGGCCGTGACGGGTCTGCGGCCGGGTTCCGAAGCCGTCCTCACCATCACCGCCTACCATGTGGAGACCGAACCCGAGCAGTCGAAGAAGACCGACGGCACGGAGCTGTCCGTGCAGGACTTCACCGTCATCGCCGACGAGAAGGGCCACGTCGAGATCGACACGGAGCCGATCGATATGCCGATCGGTTGGGTCACCTATGTGACCGCGATCGAGGGCAGCGACGTCAATAGGGCGTGGACAAGCGATTGGGGTGTTCCCGCCGAGACCGTGCACCGTCCGCCCGAGGAGAAGCCGTCGACTCCCCCGGCACCGGAAGAGCCGAGCACTCCGCCGGAGGAGCCAAGCACCCCTCCGGCTCCCCCGGAACAGCCGGAGCAGCCGAGCACTCCCCCGTCTCCTCCCGAACAACCCGAGGCTCCTCAGGCCCCGGAAAAGCCCGAGTCTCCACCGGTCGAACCGGTCGCGGAAACTCCCACGGCGCCCGCGGCCCCGGCACCATCCGGTGAGCTGCCCCGCACGGGCACGACTGGCACCGGCATGCTCATCGGCCTGGGCATCGTCTTCGTCGGACTCGGCTCAACGATCCTGCTGATCTGCGGCAGCCGCCGCGAGAAGGACTGAGAATTGAGCTCAGGGGTGTTCTCCGCCGATCGTCCCGGCGAGAACACCCCCAGCCCGCAAGACTGCCGCCCCACGCAGCGCCAGATCGTCCAGTCTGTCGTCGAGTGCGGCGAGCATCGAGCTCGTGTCACCGAGCTCTCGCATCATTGCCAAGGCTTCGCGGATTTCGTGAATGCCGTACCCTCCGGACCGCAGCGCGGCAGTGCTCCTCGCATCTCTGATCGCTGCGAATCGGTAGAGACGCGCAGTTCGAGCCCCGGATCCCACCCGGTGCGGGGTAACCAGTCCCTCCGATTCCCAATATCGCAACGTGGATGCACGCACGCCCACCGCCTCAGCAAGTTCGGTGATCGTCATCGATTCGTGGGTCGTCTCGCCCCCAGGCTCGCCGGCAGTTTCAGCTTCGGACCGGATCGAGAACAGCATCGAGCGTGCTGCAACGACCTGCCGACGATGCTCGTCCACTTCAGTCACTTTGCCGGTGAGAAGGGCGATCGCCTCACCGGGATCGAGCCGCGGAAGTTCGGTCATCACCGATCGGGCAGCAACAGGGCCGACGGCGAAAGCAAGATCACGGTATGCGGACAATGCACTGACATGCACGTCTGAGTACCGCCGGTAGCCGTTGACCTCCCGTGCGGCCGCGGGAATGACACCGCGGGATTCGAGCTGACGGACCTGCTGTACCGAGTACCCGCTGATCGAAGCCACGTCCGAAGTGCGCAGAGTGATCACTTCCCTAGAGAAACCCGACATAGGCACTTCAAGTGCACACTTGAATCATGAGTATGCACGAGATCATCGACCGAGTCCACAGTCTCGACGGACTGCTCCACATCGCTCCTGAGGCCGGCGGCCCGTACCCAGAGTTGACCTGGGGAGACCACTTCTTCTATTTCGCTCCCGACGGAGAAGTGCCTGCGAACACTCAGCCTTTCGCCACCATCACCACCAAGGACTACCCCGATGACACAGCCTCCGAGCTCTCGGCTCCCGATCGGTGGAGGCTCAATCTCCACATCGGGCGTGCCCGGTACTCCGCACTCTTCGGCGAACCTGACCCCGATGTCGACGCGAACGCGGACATCCTGGGTCAGCAGTCCGTCACAGACGCAGTCCACCCCCACCCGCTGTATCGCAGGCAGGGGTGGGTAGCCGTCGTGAATCCGGGATCACGCACAGGGAAGCAGGTCGACGAACTCCTCATCGCCGCCCACGACGATGCTCGGCATCGCTGGAAGCGAGCTCATCGCCAGGGGTAGGGCCGCCGCGGCGGGATCCTCAGTCCTGCACCCAAGTGTCGGCCCAGGCTCGGGCGCCGTTCATCATCAGGCCGACATCGGCACCGACGAGAACGAAGGACGCTCCGGCTTCCAGGTACTTCCGTGCCTGCTCGGGATCGAAGGCGTTGACGCCGACAGGTTTGCCGGCAGCCTTCACTGCCTCGAAGGTCCTGGCCACCGCGTCGGTGACGTCCGGGTGGGTCTGCTGGCCGAGCAGCCCCATCGACGCGGCCAGGTCCGAGGGACCGACGAAGATCTGGTCGATTCCGTCGACCGCGGCGATCTCGGCGGCATTGTCGACCGCAGTCGCCGATTCGATCTGTACCGTCAGGGACACGAATTCCTCGGCGCGCCCCAGGTACCCGTCCACGGCGTTCCACCGGGAGGCCCTGGCCAGGGCCGAACCGACCCCGCGCACACCCTTCGGCGGATAATGGACGGCCGCCACGGCCGCCTCGGCGTCGGATTTCGTATCGACCATCGGCACGAGCAGGTTCTGCGCTCCGAGGTCGAGGTACTGCTTGATGAGCACCGTGTCGTTGACCGGCACCCGGACGACGGGGGTGGCCGGGTAGCCGTTCATCGCGCGCAGCAGACTCGTCGTGGTCTCGAGTCCGATCGGGGAATGCTCGGCGTCGATGAGCACCCACTGCATTCCCGAGGCCGCGGCGATCTCGGCGGCCACGGGCGAACCCGAGCACACCCACATTCCGGCCAGGTACTGACCGCCGCCGAGTCCGGCCACACGGTCGGTGAAGGTCTGCGGAAGCTCTACTCGAAACGGCATGTGATGACTCCCAGCTCTCCGTAGTCGGCGTGGACCGAGTCGCCGGGATGGACCCACATAGGGCGGGTGAACGATCCGGCGAGCACGGTCTCTCCTGCCCGCAGCACGTCTCCGTGTTCGGCGAGTTTGTTCGCCAACCACACGATTCCGCGCGCCGGATGGTCGAGGACGGCGGCGGCGACTCCGGAGTCCTCGATCGTCTCATTGCGATAGAGCAGAGCGTTCACCCGACGCAGGTCGACGGCATCGACGGCGACCGGCCGACCACCGAGGACCATCGCCCCCAGCGCCGCATTGTCGGAGATGGTGTCGACGATCGTGCGACCCTCCATCTCGATGCGCGAGGACAGGACCTCGAGTGCGGGGACGACGTACTCAGTGGCGCGGAGGACGTCGAAGAGACTGACATCGGGTCCGCGGAGCTCATCACGCAGCACGAAGGCGAGTTCGACCTCGATGCGCACCCCGGAGTACTGGGAATGATCGATCACGGAACCGGTGGCATAGACCTGGTCGGCGAAGATCGCTCCGTAGTCGGGTTCGGTGATGCCGGTGGCCTGCTGCATCGGCTTCGAGGTCAGTCCGATCTTATGACCATAGAGCCGACGGCCGGCAGCCTCCCCGCGACGGCGCCATTCGTTCTGCACCGCATAGGAGTCTTCGACTGTCATATCCGGATACTTCGCGGTGAGCAGACCGATCTTCTTTCCTGTCCGCTCCGCAGCCGCGAGATCGTCGGCGATGGCCGCGATCGTTGCCTCATCGAGCATGTGGATTCCTTTCAGAGCTGGTTGCCCAGCTTGCCCTCGTTTTCATCCGCGCGGGTGTAGGAGAACCCGTCGGCACCGATCGTCACGGCCATCTCCGAATCGTCCGTGCGGGCGTGCACGGGCTGCGGGTTGCCGTCGAGATCGAGGACGAGTGAGGCATCCGTGTACCAAGACGGCACAACAGGGTTGCCCCACCAATCGCGGCGCTGATTGTCGTGGACGTCCCAGGTGATGACCGGATTGTCCGGGTCGCCGGTGTAGTAGTCCTGCGTGTAGACCTCGACGCGGTGTCCGTCGGGGTCGCGCAGGTAGAGGTAGAACGCGTTCGAGACGCCGTGGCGGCCGGGCCCGCGTTCGATCGAGTCGGACCGGCGGAGGGCACCGAGTTTGTCGCAGATGGAGAGGATGTTGTGCTTCTCATGCGTGGCGAAGCAGACATGGTGCATGCGCGGTCCGTCTCCGCCGGTCATCGCCGTGTCATGGACGGTGGACTTGCGGCGCATCCACGCGGCGTAGACCGTGCCCTCTTCGTCCTGGATGTCCTCCGTGACACGGAACCCGAGATCCTGCATGTACTTCACCGCCCGCGGCACGTCCGGGGTGACCTGATTGAAGTGGTCGAGGCGGACGAGTTCGCCGGGGATGTGCAGGTCGTAGCGCCACGACATGCGTTCGACATGATCGGATTGGTAGAAGAACTCGTACGGGAAGCCGAGCGGGTCGACCACCCGCACGGAGTCGCCCACGCCCTTGACGAAGCCGTCGGCGCTGCGGCGGACATCGCAGCCGAGTTCGGTGTAGAAGGCCACGGCCTTGTCGAGCTCTTCCGGGCTGCGCACCCGGTAGGAGAACGCAGCCACGGCAGCGACCTCGCCCTTGCGCAGGACCAGGTTGTGGTGGATGAACTCCTCCGTCGAGCGCAGGTAGAGCGTGTTCTCGTCCTCTTCGGTGACATAGAGTCCGAGCACGTCGACGTAGAACTCCCGCGACACGGCCAGATCGGTGACGACGAGTTCCATATAGGCGCAGCGGAGGATGTCGGGCGGGCTCGCCTGCGGCGTGGCGATGGGATTGTCGGTGGAGATGCCCGTCTCCTGGCTGACGAAATAGCCGGCGGAGGTCCGAGTCATATCAGTGCGTTTGGTCATGGCTGCTTCACTGCTTTCCGAAGACGGGGTTGTGGACCTCGCCGAGGTTGATGTGCACGGACTGCTGTTCCGTGTAGAAGTCGATCGACCGGTAGCCGCCTTCGTGGCCGAGCCCCGAGGCCTTGACGCCGCCGAAGGGGGTGCGCAGGTCGCGGACGTTGTTCGAGTTCAGCCACACCATTCCCGATTCGACGGCCTGGGAGAAGTTGTGGGCGCGCTTGAGATCCGAGGTCCAGATATAGGCGGCCAGACCGTACTTCGTGTTGTTCGCCAACTCCAGGGCCTCCTCGTCGGAGGAGAACGGGGTGATGGCGACGACGGGCCCGAAGATCTCCTCCTGGAAGATCCGCGCGTCGGGCTTCACGTCGGCGAACACGGTCGGCTGGACGAAGTTTCCGGTCTCGAAGCCCTCGGGGCGTCCGCCGCCGGCGACGAGGCGGGCCTCGGACTTGCCGATCTCGACGTAGGACATGACCTTCTCATGGTGCTCGGGGTGGACGAGCGCAGCCACCTCGGTGTCGGGATCCGAGGGCAGACCGACCTTCACACGCTTGGCCTGGGCGGCGTAGCGCTCGACGAACTCGTCGTAGATCGATTCCTCGACGAGGATGCGCGAACCGGCGGTGCAGCGCTCCCCGTTGAGGGAGAAGACGCCGAAGATCGTGGCGTTGACGGCAGCCTCGATGTCCGCGTCGGCGAAGACGACAGCCGGGGACTTGCCGCCGAGCTCCATCGACAGGCCCTTGAGCCAGGGGGCGGCATTGGCGAAGATCGTCTGGCCGGTGCTCGATTCGCCGGTGAAGGAGATGAGCGGAACGTCGGGGTGCTTGACGAGCGAATCGCCGGCGAAACCTTCCTCACCGAAGCCGTTGACCATGTTGAACACACCGGTGGGCAGTCCTGCCTCTTCGAAGATGCCCGGCCACAGGGAGGCCGAGAGCGGGGTGAACTCGGCGGGTTTGAGCACGACGGTGTTGCCGGTCGCGATCGCCGGTCCCAGCTTCCAGGACTCGAGCATGAACGGCGTGTTCCACGGAGTGATGAGCCCGGCCACGCCGATCGGCTTGCGGTTGACGTAGTTCGCCTGGCGGCCGGGGACCTTGAAGGCGTCATCGACCTGAGCGACGATGAGGTCGGCGAAGAAGCGGAAGTTCTCCGCCGCGCGCGCCGCCTGCCCCTTGGCCTGGGTGATCGGCAGTCCGGAGTCGAAGGACTCCATGGCGGCGAGTTCGTCCTTGCGGGATTCGACGATATCGGCGATCTTGTTGAGGATGCGGGCGCGCTCGCGCGGGAGCATCGTCGGCCACGGGCCCTCGTCGAAGGCCGTCTTCGCCGCGGCGACGGCGGCTTCGATATCGGCCTTCTTGCCCGAGGCCGCCGTAATGTAGGGCTCGTTCGTCACCGGGTTGAGGACGTCGAATTCGTCTCCGTCGATGGAGTCGACGAACTCGCCGCCGATGTAGTGGCGGATCTTCTCCGGCATTGCGGCCGGCAGGGTGGTGGACTGTGTCATGAGTTGTCCTTTCGTGAATCTGTCTGCAGATCCGTGGTCGGGGCTGTGGTCGTCTGGGAGTTCTGGAAGCTGTGCAGCGTGGCCGAGCGGTGCTCGCGCACGGCCCGTTCGACCTCCTGCGCCGAGGCGCGAGCTCGGATGAGGGCGACGATGCGGGAGTGTTCCTCCACCGACTCGAGCGCCCGTTCGGGGACGAAGGAGAACGTCGAATCCCGCAGGTGGTTGAGTCGGTCCCATTCGAGTTCGACGAGGGTGCACAGCCGCTCGTTCGGGCAGCGCCGGTAGAGCGTCTCGTGGAATTCGTGGTTGAGTCGGGTGAACTCGGCCGGTTCGAATTCGTCGAGCAGCGCCCGCATCCGATCGTTGATCTGCTCCGCGGCATCGAGATCATCGGCACCGAGGTGGCCCTGAGCTTGGGCGACGGCCGCGGCCTCGAGAATCGCGACCGCTTCCATCGACTGGGTATAGGAGCCCTGGTCGACCATGGCCACGCGGGCCCCGACGTTGCGCTCGAAGGTCACGAGCCCGTCGGCCTCCAACCGACGGATGGCCTCGCGCACCGGCACCACGGAGGTGTCGAGTTCGAGGGCGATCTGCGCGAGCACAAGTTTGTGCCCGGGCTGGTAGGTCTGGTCGGCGACGCGCTCGCGGATCCACCGGTAAGCGGTCTCGGCCTTGCTCAGGGACGGGGCCGCGGTCGCTGCCTGTTCGGTCTTCACCGTGAGGCCTTCCATTCGTCGAATTTCGCCTTCCATTCGCCCTTGGGCGGGAAGAGCTCTTCGATCGGGTTGCCGGCGGCGACCTGTTCGGCCACCCAACCGTCCTCGACCTCCTTGGCCAGTGCCGCGTCGACGACTTCTTCGACGAGGCCACGGGGGATGACGATGGCTCCATCGTCGTCGGCGACGATGACATCGCCGGGTAGGACGGTGGCGTTTCCGCAGGCCACGGCCACGTCCGATTCCCACGGCACGTGCTTGCGACCTAGCACGGCAGGGTTCTTCGCGGTGGAGAACACGGGCAGGATCTCGGCCACCTCGGCGGAGTCGCGGACTCCCCCGTCGGTGACGACGCCGGCGGCGCCGAGAGATTTCGCACGCAGGGCGAGGATGTCGCCGAGGGTGCCCGAACCGGATTCGCCGCGGGCTTCGATGACGACGACCTCGCCGGGGCGGATCGAGTCGAACGCCTGCTTCTGGGCGTTGAAACCGCCGCCGTGGGACTTGAACAGGTCTTCGCGGTTGGGTACGAAGCGCAGGGTCTTCGCGGTGCCGACGATCTTCGCGCCCGGTTTCAGCGGGGCCACACCTTCGATGACGACATTGTTGAGTCCGCGCGACCGCAGCTGAGCCGACAGGCCCGCGGTCGGAGCCTCGGTGAGTTTGGCGACGAGGTCGGCGTCGAGTGCCGTCGCGGCAGTGCCATCGGCGTCGCCCTCCGGGGCAAGTCCGGCGGCAACACGCGAGCCCCAGGCGTCGACGGTGAGTGCCTCGTTCACCGCGGGGAGGCTGCCGAGATTCTCGTCGAAGTCGCCGGGCCCGTCGACGACCGTGGTGGTCAATCGTCCGGAGCTCAGCTCTTCGCCGTTCGCCGAGGCGGCCGTGACCTCGACCTCGACCGTGTCACCGGGGGCGACGACCGAGGATCCGGCCGGGGTGCCGGTGAGGATGACGTCACCGGGCTCGAGGGTGAGATGCTGGCTGAGGTCCGCGACGATCCGCGGGAGGGTGAAGATGAGCTGGTCGGCTCGCGTGCCGTCATCCTGGACGACCTCGCCGTTGACCCAGGTGCGCAGGCGCAGGGAGTCGGGGGCCGCCTCGGCGGCGGGAATGAGTTCGGGACCCAGCGGGGTGTAGCCGTCGCGGCTCTTCGAGCGCACGTTCGACCCCTTGTCCGGGGTCTTCATGTCGTAGAGGCCGAAGTCGTTCGAGGCGGTCACGCCGGCCACATACGACCAGGCGTCGGCCTCGGTGACATTGCGGGCAGACGTGCCGATGACGACGGCGATCTCACCTTCGAAGGCGAGCAGCGAGGTGCCTGCCGGGCGCTTGATGGACTGGCCGGAGGCGGCGACGGAGCTGGCCGCCTTGAGGAAGTAGGACGGCTGGGCGGGGCGTTTTCCTCGTTGCGCCGCACGGGACTCATAGGCCACATGAACGGCAATGATCTTGCCCGGGCGGGCGGGAACACCTGCTGGAGTCGACATCGATCTCACACCTCATTTCGATTGGCTTCACCACAGATCGTATATGATACGGTTCCGGAGAACAAGTAATCCAGGCCACAGAGAATGTGGCCGGGATGCACTGCAGACGCACGACAGGACACAGGAGTCATGGCAGCACAGAAGCACACTCAGACCCGGGTGGCGTTCGCGACGATCGTCGGCACGAGCATCGAGTGGTACGACTACTTCCTCTACGCGGCGGCCTCGGGGCTGATCTTCAACCAGCTCTTCTTCGGCCCGCTCGGATCGACGCTGTCGACCATGGTCGCCTTCGCGACGGTCGGGATCAGCTTCCTCTTCCGCCCCTTGGGCGCATTCCTCGCCGGACATTTCGGCGACAAGCTCGGCCGCCGGGTGGTCCTCATCATCACGCTCATCGCCATGGGCGCCGCAACTGCGCTCATCGGCTTCCTGCCGACCTACGAATCCGCGGGCGTGCTCGCCCCGATCCTGCTCATCGCCCTGCGCATCATCCAAGGCATCTCAGCCGGCGGAGAATGGGGCGGAGCCGTTCTGCTCGCCGTCGAGCACGCAGATGAGAAGTCACGCGGACTGCGCGGTTCCTTCCCGCAGATCGGCGTGTCCATCGGCCTTCTGCTGTCCTCGGGCGTACTCGCCCTGATGACGTCGATCGCCCCGGGCGATGCCTTCCTCGAATGGGGCTGGCGGGTGCCGTTCTTCCTCTCCATCGTGCTCGTCTTCATCGGCTACTGGATCCGCCGCGGAGTCGAGGAATCCCCCGTGTTCCACGAGATCGCCGAACGCAAGGAGCAGGTGACGAACCCGCTGGGCACGCTCATCAAGAGCCACTGGCTGCTCGTCGTCCTCGCCTCGCTCGTCTTCATGGGCAACAACGCCGCCGGATACATGACCACCGGCGGATACATCCAGAACTACGCCACGGACCCGGCCGGCCCCATCGGCCTCGGGCGCGGTCCCGTGCTCTGGGCCGTGGCCGCCTCGGCGGTGTCCTGGCTGGTGTTCACGATCATCGCGGGCGCCGTCTCGGACAGGATCGGACGCCGGAACACCTACATCCTCGGCTGGATCCTCCTGCTCGCGGGCATCTTCTCTCTGTTCCCGCTGGTCAACACCGGTTCGGTGGGCATGCTCCTGCTCGGACTCGTCGTCCTCACCATCGGCTTGGGCTTCACCTACGGTCAGCAGCCGGCGATGTACGCCGAGCTGTTCCCCTCCAGCGTCCGCTTCTCCGGGGTCTCGGTCTCCTGTGCGATCGGGTCGATCCTCGGCGGCGCCTTCGCCCCGACGATCGCGAAGGGCCTCGTGTCATCGACGGGAACGACCGCCTCGGTGGCGGTGTACCTGGGCGTCGTCGCCGTGCACGCCCTCGCCGCGACCCTGCTGCTGCGTGATCGCACCGGAATTCCGCTGGGCCCCGACCACGAGGACGAGCAGGCGGTGAGCCCGATCATCGGGATCGGGGCGCCGCAGGTGACCCGCGATGACGGTGACCGGCGCCACCCCGCCGACACCAGATCGTATATGAACTGATAGCATTCGAATATCACGACGACGTGTCACGAACCGGAGGTTGACATGCATTTCCATCAGAACGGCTACGTGTCCGCGGACCCGCGGATCGAAGAGGCCGCTGGGTACGGAATCGAGCGCAGCGAGGAGCTGCCCGATGAGGTCGATGTCCTCATCGTCGGCAGCGGTCCCGCGGGAATGATCGCGGCGGCTCAGCTGTCGCAGTACCCGCACGTGAACACGCGGATGATCGAGAAGCGCGATTCCCGGCTGGTCATCGGTCAGGCCGACGGCATCCAGGCGCGTTCCGTCGAGACCTTCCAGGCGTTCGGCTTCGCCGAGGAGATCATGCGCGAGGGCTACCACATCACGGAGATGGCGTTCTGGAATCCGGATCCTGAGAACCCCGAGAACATCATCCGCACCGGTCGGCCCAAGGATGACGAGCACGGGATCAGCGAGTTCCCGCACCTCATCGTCAACCAGGCACGCGTGCTCGACTACTTCGCCCAGTTCGCCGCCCAGTCCCCCGGCAAGATCACGCCCGACTATGGGATCGAATTCGTCGACCTCACGGTCGACCAGGACGCCGCGACCGCCTCGGCGAAGGATCATCCGGTATCGGTCACCGTCCGTTACACCGCAGGCGAGCGCACCGGGGAGGAACGCACCATCCGCGCCGGCTACGTCGTCGGGTGCGACGGTGCCCGGTCGAAGGTCCGGTCGTCGATCGGTCGGACGATGTCCGGCGATCAGGCCAATCATGCCTGGGGTGTGATGGATGTGCTCGCGGATTCCGATTTCCCCGATATCCGCACCAAGTGTGCGATCTCGTCGAAGCACGGCAACATCCTCCACATCCCCCGCGAGGGCGGGCATCTGTTCCGGATGTACGTCGATCTCGGCGAGGTGCCCGAAGATGATGCGCGCAAGGTGCGGTCGACGAGCATCGACGAGATCATCCGCCGGGCGAATGCGATCATCGCGCCCTACAGCATCGACGTGAAGAACGTGGCCTGGCATTCGGTCTACGAGGTCGGGCACAGGCTCACGGACGCCTTCGACGACACCGATGAGACCGCACCCGATTCGCAGTGCCCACGCGTGTTCATCACCGGCGATGCCTGCCATACGCATTCGGCGAAGGCCGGACAGGGAATGAACGTGTCCATGCAGGACGGCTTCAACATCGCGTGGAAGCTCGGGCAGGTCATCTCGGGCCGGTCGTCGACGGAGCTGCTGCGCACCTACTCCGCCGAACGGCAGGTGGCGGCGAAGAATCTCATCGAGTTCGACAAGGAATGGTCGACGCTCATGGCGACTCCGCAGGAGGAGCTGCCGGACAAGACCTACCTCGAGGACTTCTACGTCAAGACCGCGGAGTTCCCAGCCGGGTTCATGACCGAGTACACGGAGTCGATGATCACGACGCCGACGACGCATCAGGAGCTCGCGGTCGGATTCCCGATCGGCAAGCGGTTCAAGTCGGCTCGGGTCAAGCGCAGCTGCGATGCGAATTTCATCCACCTCGGTCACGAAGCGCGTGCCGATGGTCGCTGGAGAGTCTATGTCTTCGCCGATCGGGCCGCTCCGGTCGTCGACAGCTCCGCTGACGGCTCCGCCGGTGAGTCGAAGGTGGCGGCGCTGGCGGAGTGGCTCGCATCTGATCCGGCCTCTCCCCTGGTTGCCTTCCGCCGGGAGGGCGAGGATCCCGATGCCCTCGTTGAGCTCAGCGTCATCTACCAGCAGGAACACAAGGAGTTCGCGTTTCCCGATGTGCCGCAGGTCTTCCGTCCGCACGTGGGCGCCTACGACCTCGAATACGTGGAGAAGATCTACGCGACCCTGCCCGACGAGGACATCTTCGAGGCCCGCGAGATCAGCCGCGACGGCGCCGTCGTCGTGGTCCGCCCCGACCAGTACGTCTCCGGCATCTTCCCGTTGGACGCACATGCCGAGATCGGCGACTACTTCGCAGGAGTCTTCGAACCCGTGAAGTGATGCCGGAATGGTTCCGTGCTCAAACGCCCTCGACTGGTGGTCTCTGGACTGCTGGCCGGGGGCGTTTGGTCTGCGCGAGGAGCCCGCAGATCCCAGCTGAGATGAGTGCGGCGGCTCCGACGAGCCACAGCCCATATCCGACGGAGGGGTAGCCGATCTCCATTCCGCCCGTCGGAGTGCCGTCTGGCAGCTGACCGTCCCACATCAACAGCGGCGGCTCGAGGACGAGTCCGATGAGGAGGACGACGATGAGGGCTCCGATGAGCATGGCCGCCGCGGCCCACCACCGAGCCGAGGGGAAGAAGAGACCGAGGACGGCGATGGTGATGATCAGCGCCCAGAGGACGAGGTAGAACGTGTCGGGAGGAGTGGTGGAGTCGAGTGACCAGTCCCCCAGCGAGGTCATGATGATGCGCGGGCCGCTGTCGTTGAAGCTGTCGATGACGGGTATGAAGAGGGTGATGACCCAGGCGGTCAGCGTGATGAGCGGAAGCAACCGTGCCAGGCGCCGCAGTCGGCGTGACCTCTCTGCAGCCTCCCCCGGTGTCCTCCGCTGAGTGGTGCGTTCGATCCGGCGGCGGTCGCTGATGAACCCGCACACTCCTGCTGCGATGAGTGCGCAGCCGCCGAGCGTCCAGAGGAGGACGCCTGCTGACGGATCGGCGACGATGAGGGCTGAGCGGTCCTCGCCGGCGGAATCTGTGACCCAGACTCGCTCACGGGGTGGGCGCGCGAGGAGGACGATCTCGATGATAAGGAGCCCGACGCCGCTGAGACCAGCGACGAAGGACCAGTGAGAGAAGGGGCTGAACGCTCTGGCGGTTGCGGCACAGATGAGCACGACCGCCCATGCCAGCAGCAGTGTCGGCAGGAACTCGAGGCTGCCGAGGGACGTGACGATGAAGCGTTCGTCGCCGTGATCGCCGCTGTCGAAGATCGGGATCCAGATCATCAGCACCCAGGCGGCGACGGCGACCCACGGCAGCCGCTGTGCGAGGCGATGGGTTCGGTTCCCGCGAGGCCACGCGGTGACCCTGGGCTCCGTGCGACTGGGGGATGCTGCATCGGGAACGTGTGCGGTACCGCTGCGGACCCGGCTTCGACGATGACCGCCGAGGAGGCCGCAGACTCCCGCGGCCAGAAGACAGAGACCCCCGATAGCCCACAGCCCTGCACCGACCGCCGGTTGAGCGACGACCGTTCCGAAAACCGGCCTCCCCCGATCATCGACGGCGTCCCACATGATCGTCGGCAGATTCGCCAACGAGGCGGCCAACACGAGGAAGGCGCAGGCGCCGAGAATGAGAGTTCCCACCGACCACAGGCGCCCGACGACGTCCGGCCACGGGTGCGAATCGGGCCGAGACCGGCCGCTGATCAGGGATGAAGCAACCGCACATACGACAACGCCGACGGCGACCAGGACCATCGACACACGAGCCTCCTCGAGGTCGAACGGCGGTCCGCCGAGAGCAGTGACGATGATCCGCGGCGGGTGCGGCGCTTCGGAGATGTCCTCAGAGCTGGCGGCCACCGGAACCCACAGCATGAGAATCCACAGGCAGAGCGCAGACCACGACAGTGCTTGGGCGAATCGCAGAAGCAGTCGGCCGTCTGAAATCCGTCGGACTCTCACCAGCCCGGGCCGAGACTTACGCGGCGGGACCATGGCGCTTCGACATGCAGCGTTTGATCCGTTCACGACGGTCATGGTCCTGTTGGGCAGCTGCGACCAGACCACAGATGCCGGCGGCGACGAACAGAAGGCTTCCCAGAACCCACAGGCCGAAGCCTGCCGCAGGATAGGCGACTTCCATGCCGCCGGTGGGCATACCGTCGGCCGTCTGCCCGTCCCACATCATGATCGGCGGATCGGCGACCATCTGCAGGAGTCGCAGTCCCAGCACTGTGCCCAGAACGATGGCCGCGATCGACCACCACTTCGATGCGGACAGCAGCCAGGCAGTGAACGCGCCGGTGAGAATGACGACCCAGAGCACGAGGTAGACCTCATCGAGGTCATTCATGTCGATCGGCGAGAACCCGAGAGACGTCACACGGATCCGCATCGAGCCGGGTCCTCCGCTGTCGAGGACCGGCACGAAGATCGTGATCACCCAGCAGGCCACCGCCCCTGATGGGAGCACACGCGCCACAAGGTTGAGACTGCGCCCCCGCGCAGTCGTCAGAGGTGTGCTTCCGTTCTTACCCGCCCTGTCCATAACTACGATTCTCTGCAGTCTCTCTGTGACAGGTGTTGCCGCCATGTTCCAGATCCGACACGCAGCTCAGTCGGGCCCGAACACCACCTGCACCAACTGATGCTCGACCATGCTGCCTCCGCAGTCCTTCGAGGACGGGCGCCGGTGCGCATTGCGTCTGCGCCAGTCGGCGATCTTCTCGGCACGCGTGCAATACCGTGGTGGCCGCTCTTCCGGCTGAGCCGACGCTTGCGGTTCGTCTGTGCCGACCTCTTCGGCGGCGACCGTTGCCCTGCTGTCTTCCCTCGCTGCTCTCCTGGCTTCCTCCCTATCCGGTTCGAGGATTCGGGAGAAGAGCTGCTGCCAGTCCGATCCCGGCGGCGAACCGCCCGGTTCCGACACTGATACGGGACGCGGGAACCGTATGCGACGGACCACCGCTGGCGTGGCCACCTCATAGGAACGCCCACTCGGCGTGGTGACGCGCAGCCCGTCCGCTGTGGCCTCGTGCGTCCACCCGGGATGTTCCTTCGCGTAGTTGCAGGACGCACACAGCCCGGAGCCGTTCTCCCAGGTGGTTTCTCCGCCTGCGGCGACAGGCTGAGCGTGATCGGCGTGCCGGATCGGGGCGTCGCACCACGGGGTCCGGCAGACATCGTCACGGAAGGTGATCATCTGCCGCAGTCGGCCGGTGAACTCCCGGCTCTTCGCATCCATTCCCACCAGCTGCCCATCCTCGGGGCGGGTGAAGATCCGGCTGATGAACATCTGTGCTTCGTTCGCGGCGATGAACTCTCGGTCCGTCTTCGCCGGCAGCGGCCCGTACCCCGGAAGCCAGGCCGGAACGAGTCCGTCGGAGAGCAGAGATTCGGTGTCGACGAGCAGATGGATCTCCGCGGGCACCGCCGTTGCGCTCGCCTGCCCGCTCAGCCGTTCGACGAACGTATCGGCGATGACCTGCTGGCGGTTCCGTCCGCCGGCATCACCGGCAGCAGTGATCGTCTCAGCGCCGGCCCGGAGGCTCTCATAGGCGGCGACGGCCCGCGTCAGCGGCAGGATCGCGGAGATCCTGGCGATCCCGTCATCGATCACGGTCATGTTCACTCGACGATTGGACTTCGCTTTCGCTGCCCTCTTCGCGGCCGCCTCGGCGTCCATCTCCGCACTGAGCGCACGCACTTCGGCGCGCAGGCTCCGCAGCCCGGACGGCCCCAGACTCCGCTTCATCCGCATATCGACCGTGCGCCGATCGGCAGCGACGAGGACCGCGGTCTCATCGACCAAGATGCGCACCTTGTCCTCGGAGATCTCCCCGCCGGCCAGAGCTTTGAAGGTATTGGGCATGCCCGTGACGATCGAGCGGGCAGTGCTGAGGAACTTCCGGCCCGATCCGGGCGAGACCTTCTTCGCCAGCCCGACCTCGTCACCGGCGCGCTTTCCGCAGTCGAGCGCGGGCACCCGGTTGAGCCGGTCCCGCTCGATGCGCAGTGTCTCGAAAGCCACTGTCTCTTTCGCCTGTGCGGCGGCGACAGCAGACTTGAGTTCTTCGAGCGCTGTGATCCGCTCCAGCGTCTCGGCCTCGGTGTCGCCCGGGTCGAGTGCGCGCAGGAAGTCACCGATCCGAGTGATCTCGGTCAGCGGATCCGGAACCGACGCTGGTTCCCGTGCGGGGTCGACGTCCATATGAAGACAGTACCCAGCGGCACTGACACGACTTCGCAACCGCCCCCGAAGAAGACCGTTCGCGCAGGTCACGAACTGTTCCCGGCTCAGCCGCCTCCGTTTCGGGCTCAGCCGACTCCGTTTCGGGCTCAGCCGACTCCGCGCTGGATGCGGTTGAGGATCATGTCCATGGCGACGATGTTGTGGCCGCCGTCGGGGATGATGAGGTCGGCATTGCGCTTCGACGGCTCGACGTAGAGTTCGTGCATCGGCTTGACCGTGCCCAGATATTGGTCCTCCACCGACTGCAGGGTTCGCCCGCGGTCGACGACATCGCGTTTGATCCGGCGCAGCAGGCGCACATCGGCATCGGTGTCGACGAAGAGCTTGATGTCGAGCAGCTGGCAGATCCGCGGTTCGGCGAAGATGAGGATACCTTCGACGATGATGACGGGTGCGGGCTCGACTCGCGTCGTCTCATCGCTGCGGTTGTGGATCGAGAAGTCGTAGACCGGGCTGTCGACCGCCTGCGAGTTCCGCAGCGCAGTGAGGTGGTCGACGAAGAGGTCGTTGTCGAAGGCGTCGAGATCGTCGTAGTTGACCTTCTCGCGCTCCGCATAGGTGAGTTCGTCGCGCCGTTTGTAGTAGTTGTCGTGGAAAAGCACCGACGGCGGCCCCTCGCACTTGTCCAACAGCGCCTGAGTCAACGTCGTCTTCCCGCTGCCGGTTCCGCCGGCCACGCCCACAACCAAAGTCTCCACGGCACAAATATAGACCACGACCCCCGCCGAGGCGGCTCCCGGCTTCCGTGCTCAGCCGAGGCTGCGGGTCAGCTGAGTCCACAGCTCCTGGTCGAAGCGCCGCCTGCCGAGCAGACCGGCCATATGCCTCACCGCATTGTCGACCTTGCCGCGCCAGACCTCGATCGCCATCTTCGCGTCCGCCCGGCTCAACGCGCTGAACATGGCACGGTCGTCGCTGACGATGCGGTCGCTGGCCGGAGAATAGTCGAGCTGCAGAATGGAGATGAACAGACGCAGCCGCAGAGTCAGGGCCTCGAAGGCACGCGCCGATTCCCGCAGCCCCGATGCCCGGGCCAGCTCCTGCTGGAAATGGAGGTCGGCGTCCTCGACGTCGATTCCGCTGCGCGTCGGCGCCGAGGCCTCGACCTGCCGCAGAGCCAGCTGCACGGGCACGAGGTAGCGCTGCGGACGCAGGGCCAAGGAGCGGAGCACGACCTCCCCGATGGCCATGCGCGCGGCATAGAGGTCGAGCACATCGACCGTCGTGATCAAGGGGATCCGTGCACCGCCACGAGAACCGTCGAGGAGTTTGTCATCGACCATCCGTCGCAGCGCCGCGTCGACCGAGGCCCTGGGCACCTGCATGCGACGCGACAGCAGGCGCGGATTGATCCGATCGCCGGGTTCGTATCCGGAATCGATGATCTCCTCACGCAGCGCGATCGCCAGGTGTTCGGTGATCGACCGCGTCTCTTTCGGCAGCCACGACGAGATCTCCATTGAGTCAGAAGTGATGGAAGTTCTCTGCGGCTCGTAGGGGACCGATTCCCGCCACAGCACTCCTTCGAGTCCGTGCCGAACGCGGTCGGCCACCAGATCGAGCAGGGACCCGGGAATGTCCTGACACTCGCCGAGGCGGCTCTTGAGTGCGCTGACGAAATCGTCGAAATCCGCGCACACCGCCACCCGGGCTCCAGCCCCGTCGGAGAGGTCGTCAGGAACCTCACCGAGGGGGTCGAAGACGAGGAAGTCACCGTCACCGTCGAGCAGGCCGAGCAGTTCGGCGGTGGGCACCTGCCGATGCTCGCTGTCGAAGCGCTGTGCCCACCGCCCGACTCCCGCAATCCGCAGGGCCGCGGTGATTCCGGCGATGCGTCGCTGGACCCGCCGAGGCGGCACGATCGTCGCGGACTCCTCACGACTACCTGCTCCACCTGCATCGATTCTGCGAACACCGACGATGACGAGGGGAAACCCGCTGGCAGCGAGGACGAGCTCGGAGCCGCCGGACACCTCGGTGACGGGGATCGTCAGCGCCCTCACCGACCGAGAGACGATGCTCTGACTCAGCCCCGTCGCCTCGGACAGAGCACGGGTCGAATAGTCTCGCCCGGAGATCCGGGCCCCCGCGGTCGCGACGAGAGCCTCGACGACCCGGTCGGCAGTCTCCTGGATCGGCGGGCGACCGCTGCGGGGGCGATCCTCAAGGTCGGATCGGTTCGCCCAACGACGCAGGGTCGACGGTGATGCACCCGTGCGCGCGGACGCCTCGGCGAGGGTCGACGTCGTCAGCAGCGACACCGCGTCACGACGGAACTCAGCGGAATACATCCCTCTATCTTAGGACTTCTGACTCAAACATTCTCAGCGTTCCACTCCATCTCTTCACCCCCGGATTTCGGCGGCGCATACTGATCTCACACCCCGGCTCCACGGTCAGCGCCGATACGTGAGAGCACCGAATCCGAGCACCGAAGGAGCACAGTTGCTGCACACCGAAACCGACCTCGCCACGCTCACCGCCCAGTCGATCGACACCGTCCGCCGGTGGCTGCGAGTGTCGACGTCGATGACCACGGCGAAGAACCCCGCGGCCGAACGCCTCTCCGCCGTCCTCTCCGACGACAACGGCCTCGACTTCACTGTCGGGTTCGTCGATCGGGTCGTGCGCACTGACGATGTCCACGCCGCCGCCGACGCGCTGGCCGAGGTCGGCAAGCTCGCCCCTGAGACGATGTCGTACCTCGACCGCGCGCAGATCAAGGCCGGTGCCGCACTGGCCAAGATCGCCCCGCAGGTCGTCGTGCCCGCCGCCCGCACTCGTCTGCGTCAGATGGTCGGGCATATGGTCGTCGACGCCCGGGACAAGCAGTTCGGCAAGACCGTCGCCGCGCTCACCGCCGACGGTCACCGGCTCAACATCAACCTCCTCGGCGAGGCCGTGCTCGGTGACGGCGAAGCCGACAACCACCTGGAGCAGACCCACCGGCTGCTCGCCCGCGACGATGTCGACTATGTGTCGGTGAAGGTCTCCTCGGTGGCCTCGCAGATCTCGATGTGGGCCTTCGACGAGACCGTCGACTATGTCGTCGACCGCCTCCGTCCGCTCTACCAGCAGGCCGCGAAAGCCCCGACCGGTGCGAAGTTCGTCAACCTCGATATGGAGGAGTACCAGGACCTCGAACTGACGATCGCGGTATTCACGCGCCTGCTCTCCGAACCGGAGTTCAAGGATCTCGAGGCCGGAATCGTCATCCAGGCCTACCAGCCCGATGCGCTCGGCGCCGTGCAGCGGCTGAGCGAATTCGCTTCCCGTCGCGTCGAGAACGGCGGGGTCGGGATCAAGGTCCGCCTCGTCAAGGGCGCGAACCTCGCGATGGAGACGGTGCATGCCGAGATCGCGGGTTGGCCTGCCACGACGTGCGATTCGAAGCAGTCCACGGATGCGAACTACAAGCGGGTCCTGCACTGGCTGTTCACCCCGGAGCGGATGAAGGGGCTGCGCATCGGTGTGGCCGGCCACAACCTCTTCGACATCGCCTTCGCTCACCACCTCTCCGTCGAACGCGCGGTGACCGACCGCGTCGAGTTCGAGATGCTCCAGGGCATGGCCAGCGAGCAGGCCGCCGCCGTGACCGAGGACGTCGGAGACCTCCTCCTTTACGTTCCGGCCGTGCATCCGAAGGAGTTCGACGTCGCGATCTCCTACCTCGTGCGCAGGCTTGAAGAGAACTCTGCGTCCGAGAACTTCATGTCCGGAATCTTCGACCTCGCCAACGGCAACGACGTGTTCAAGCGCGAAGCCGACCGATTCACCGCATCGGTCAACCAGCTCGAATCGATCCTCGACGCCGAGGGCGAGACCGCACCGGCCCCGAACCGCCACCAGAACCGGTCGACCGAAACTCTCGGCGAGACCGTGGTGCCGACCCGGTTCTTCAATGAACCCGACACCGACCCGTCCCTTCCGGCCAACCAGGAGTGGGTGCGCACAATCATCGCCGAGGCGACCGCCCCCGGCTACCTCGACGACCGTCCGAACGCGCCCAAGGTCGAATCCACGGACGCACTCGATGAGATGATCGCCCGCGGTCGCGCCGCCGCTGCCGACTGGCGGGCCCTCGGCGCCGCCGGTCGCGCCGAGATCCTCCACCGAGCCGCGGACATCTTCGCTGCCCGTCGCGGCGAGTTCATCGCCGTCGAGGCGGCCGAGGTCGGCAAGATGCCATCGCAGTCCGATCCCGAGGTATCCGAGGCCATCGACTTCATCCGCTACTACGCGCTGAATTCGCTCGAGCTCGACAACCTCGAGGGCGCGGAGTTCACTCCCGATGAGATGGTCGTCATCACTCCCCCGTGGAACTTCCCCGTGGCGATCCCCACCGGCGGCACCGTTGCGGCGCTGGCGGCCGGATCCGCAGTCATCCATAAGCCGTCGAAGCCGACCCCGCATTGTTCGGCACTCATCGTCGACTGCCTGTGGCAGGCCGGAGTGCCCAAGGACGTGCTGCAGCTGTGCGCACCGGTCGAGCGGGAGCTCGGCCAGCATCTCGTCTCGCATCCCGATGTCGACCGGGTCATCCTCACCGGTGCCTCGGAGACCGCGGCGATGTTCAAGTCCTTCCGTCCCGAACTCCACGTCAATGCGGAGACCTCGGGCAAGAACGCACTGGTCATCACCCCGGCGGCGGACCGAGACCTCGCCATGGCCGACCTCGTGTACTCGGCGTTCGGACATGCCGGGCAGAAATGCTCGGCCGCCTCGTTGGGCATCATGGTCGGGTCGACCTACGATTCCGAGCGCTACCGTCGCCAGCTCGTCGATGCCGCCTCGTCGATGGTCGTCGATTGGCCCTCGAACCTCGCATCGACCATGGGCCCGCTGACCGAGGACCCGTCGGACAAGCTGCGTCGGGCACTGACGACGCTGGAGCCCGGCGAATCCTGGCTGCTCGAGCCCAAGCAGCTCGACGATTCGGGGCGCCTGTGGAGCCCGGGAATCAAGGACGGGGTCAAACCCGGTTCCTTCTTCCACCTCACCGAGGTCTTCGGTCCGGTGCTCGGTCTCATGCATGCCAAGGACCTCGATGAGGCCATCGAGTTCCAGAATGCCGTGGACTTCGGCCTCACCGGCGGCATCCATTCCCTCGACCCCGAGGAGGTCGCCACCTGGCTCGATCGCGTCGAGGTCGGCAACGCCTACGTCAACCGCGGAATCACCGGTGCGATCGTGCGTCGGCAGTCCTTCGGCGGCTGGAAGCAGTCCTCGGTGGGGCTGGGATCGAAGGCAGGCGGCCCGAACTACCTCATGCTCTTCGGCCATTTCGCCGATGCCGGCAACCAGGACCTCGAGGCGGCGAAGGCCGATGACAAGCGCTGGTTCGAAGCCGAATTCGGTGCGGCGAAGGACCACACGGGACTGCGCGCGGAGGCGAACATCTTCCGCTACCGTCCCCGCCCGGTCACCTTGCGCGTGACCGCCGAGGCGAGCCTGTTCGATCTCGAACGCTCCCTCCACGCGGCCGCCACGGTCGATTCCCCGGTGCAGCTGTCCGTGGCCGAGGATGTGGCAGCCGAGGTGAAGATCGCGGTGACGAATGCCGGTGTTCCCGCCCGCACGGAGTCGGCCGCCGAGTTCGCCGAGATGGTCGGTCAGGGTCGCTACGACGACACGGTGGGTGCCCGCATCCGCGTTCTCGGTCGGTTCGAGGACGAGCTGCTGGCTGCAGCCGCACCCCGTCCGGAGGTCGCGATCATCGATGAGCCGGTGACAACCTCGGGACGAGTGGAGCTTCGGTACTACGTGCAGGAGCAGGCGGTGTCGATGACCCTGCACCGCTTCGGCAACCCGAGCCGTGACTTCCACGAGCTCGCCGCCACCCTCACCTCCTAATTGCTACCCGACGGCGGCCCAGCAACCTCGCGCGAGGTTGCTGGGCCGCCGTCGGGTAGTTCGGGGGCAGGGTGAGTTGTGTAGGATGAGTGCCACCTGCAGCACTCAGTGGACTGTCCGACTGTTCACAAGCTGTTCACATCTTCGCCGCTGTCGTCGATGAGTGAGCCGCTAGGGTGCAAGGGACCGCGCACGTGATCGTCACGATGCGCACAGCCGCTCATCCGCCCGAAAGGCTCCCATGAAAGTCACGACAACTCTCTCTTCCGCCGCGGCGCTCAGCCTCGTCGCAGGCCTGTCCCTTCCCCTCGCACCGACGCCCGCAGTCGCAGCAGACGCTGCGGCAGACGGCATCCACATCTCCGAGATCGCCTACACTCTCGAGACCGACTTCATCGAGATCGCCGCCGATCCCGGCACCGATGTCTCGGGCTGGACCTTCGGCTCGGTGACTCGCGGCGGCAGCGTCTATGCGCAGGAGAACACGATCACCGCGCCCGAGGACACGACGGTCGGTGATTCCGGTGCCGTGGCCATCGACGTGCCGGTCACGAACTCCGTCAAGGCCGGCTCGGCCGCCGACGGCGAATACGGTTCGAGCGCCTTCGTCATCGACGATGACGGTGAGTTGGTCGACTTCCAGCAGATCGGCGGCGTCGTCGGCGGCAAGGGCGTCACCGGCGCGAAGAACGTCTATACCCCCGCACCGGTCGTCGGACAGGAAGCCGAGCCGACGGGCGCGACGGCCGCCGGCGGCCAGTCGATCCAGCTCACCGACGACGCATGGACGTCGGCGGCGCCCACCCCGAATGCCCTGCCCGACGGCGACGGCGGTGACCTGGATCCCGACGGCGTCACCCCGATCGCCGATATCCAGGGCACCGGCGACGCCAGCCCCGTCCAGGGCAAGACCGTGACCACCCGCGGTGTCGTCACCGCCGCCTACCCCGAGGGCGGGCTGAACGGCTACTACATCCAGACCCCGGGCACCGGTGGAGCAGGCGCCGATGACGCGACCCCCGGGGCCTCGGACGGCATCTTCGTCTACTCCCCCGACACCGTGGCCGATATCAGCATCGACGACCACGTCGAGGTCACCGGCACCGTGTCCGAACACTACGGACAGACTCAGATCTCCGTATCCGCGTCCGGCTTCGAAACAGTCGACGAACCCGCCGAGGCGGTCAAACCCGTCGAAGACGCTTTCCCCGCAGGAGACGAGAAGCGCGAATCGCTCGAAGGCATGCTCGTCCAGCCGAGCGAATCGCTGACCGTCGCCGACAACTACAACACGAACACCTACGGTGAGGTCGTCCTCGCCACCGGTGAGGGCACCCTGCCCCAACCCACCGACGTCCACCGCCCCGGCACCCCCGAGGCAAAAGCCCTGGAAACCGAGAACCTCGACCGCGAGGTCGTCCTCGACGACGGTGCCACCGTGAACTTCCTCAAGGCCGACAAGGACATCCCCCTGCCGTACCTCAGCCAGGAGGACCCGGTCCGCGTCGGCGCGCAGGCGACCTTCACCTCACCGGTGGTGCTCGGCTTCGATCACGAGAAGTGGCGGTTCCAGCCGACGACCCGCCTGACCGGAGCCAACGCCGAGGCGGTGCAGCCGACCACGTTCACCGACACCCGCACCGACGCCCCCGAGGCCGTCGGCGGGCAGGTCAGCCTCGCCAGCTTCAACGTGCTCAACTACTTCACCACCACAGGCGACCAGCTCTCAGGGTGCCAGTACTACGACGACCGCAATGGTGACCACATCACCGTCCGCGGCGGCTGCGATGCCCGCGGTGCCGCGAACGCGGAGAGCCTCAAGCGGCAGGAGACGAAGATCGTCACCGCGATCAACAAGCTCGACACCTCGGTCGTCTCGCTCATGGAGATCGAGAATTCCGCCGCCTTCGGCAAGGACCGCGATGACGCGCTGGCGACGCTGGTCAGACGCCTCAACGAGGCGGCCGGGACCCAGAAATGGGACTTCGTCGAATCCCCGTCCGCGGTCCCGTCCGATGAGGACGTCATCCGCACAGCCCTGATCTACCAACCCGCCGAAGTGGCCCCGCAGAACGAGTCCACGATCCTTGACGATCAGGATGCGTTCTCCAACGCTCGCGAACCCCTGTCCCAGGCGTTCGCTCCGAAGGACGACTCCGGTGAGGTCGAGAAGGACAAGACCTTCGTGACGATCGCCAACCACTTCAAATCCAAGGGGTCGGGCTCAGGTCCGGGCAACGAGGACTCCGGCGACGGTCAGGGCGCGTCGAATGCTGATCGCGTCAAGCAGGCCGAATCGCTCGTCGGGTTCGCCGGTGACCAGCAGGAGGCCGCGGACAGCGACCTCGTCTATCTCCTCGGTGACTTCAACTCCTACACTCAGGAAGACCCGATGCAGGTCTTCTACGAGGCCGGATACAAGGACATCGCCGCTGAGAAGACGGACGAATCCACCTATGTCTATGGCTCGCGCACCGGCAGCCTCGACCATGTCCTCGCTCTCGACGCCTCGGACGCGGGCAACGATGCAGGTACGGATCCGTCGGCCTTCGACTCGGTCACCGGGGCCGATGTCTGGAACATCAACTCGGTCGAGTCCCTGGCGCTCGAATACAGCCGCTTCAACTACAACATCGCCAACCTCTACGCGCCGGACCAGTTCCGGGCTTCCGACCATGATCCGGTCGTCGTCGGTCTCTTCGACTCCTCAGATGAGGGCGGGGACGACGACGCCGACGGTTCCGATGAAGCGGATGCCGGAGACAACGCCGACGGCGCAGGCGATGATGCGAACGCCGACGGTTCGAGCGATCATCCCGGCGGAAAGAACGCAGGGAAGAACGGCAACCACTGGGGCAGCCGCGACGGCGACCACCCCGGAGGCAAGAACGCAGGGAAGAACGGTCGCCACAACGGTTGGTGACACTTAGTCGATGACGGCCACCTGCCCTCGCATGAGCACTCGTGCCGTGCGGAAGAGGGAGGTGGCCGTCACTGTGTCCGCGT
The DNA here is from genome assembly GCF_012844365.1 of Brevibacterium sp. 'Marine'. Classification (NCBI taxonomy): domain Bacteria; kingdom Bacillati; phylum Actinomycetota; class Actinomycetes; order Micrococcales; family Brevibacteriaceae; genus Brevibacterium; species Brevibacterium sp. 'Marine'. Next base: position 962,686 of record NZ_CP051626.1, on the reverse strand, counting down.
CGAACACGGCACCGGCGGTGACCACACCCGACGGGGTAGCCAGCCGCACTTCCGGCCCGACTGCCCCGGGCCGGGAGCGCCGGATGATGCGGTTGATGATCGTGTCCGGGATCTGCGCGGGCGCGGTCTGCCATTCGTCCAGAAGTTTTGGTGTCTCGCCGGCCAGAATTGATTCGGAAGCGATCTCCACGACTCGTTGCGTCTGATCGTCATCCAGAAACGAAAACGAATTCGCGGCGTTGAGGGCAGTCATTGTCTTGCTACTTGCTCTCGCACCCTCGATCCGCAGTGCGCCGGCCGCTTTGAGCCCGAACTGCAGGCCGCTATCCAACACTCCAGGCCGAACAAAGCAGACATCCTGGATCGGATAATGCAGACTCTCTACATCGGAAAATGCAGAAACGCTGCATCGGATAATGCAGAGCAATCCAGTGAGAACTTGTACTCCCGAAGTAACACTCCTACAGACGTCACTGCACGGATGCCAGCGGCCTCAGCGTACGGATCTCGGCACGATCGCCATGGCCGCGAAGCCGAACAGAGCGACGACGGCGAAGAGGTAGAAGCCCCACGGGTAGGCGATGCCCGCGGTGACGAGGGCACCGGTGATGAAGGGGCCGACGATGGCACCGATCCGCCCGATGCCCGAGGCCATGCCCAGCGCGGTGCCGCGGGCTTGAGGCGGGTAGACGGCCGAGACGAAGGCGTAGACGAGCACCTGGGCGGAGAAGACGAAGACTCCCGTGATGAACACTGCGAGGTTGAGCAGCACCTGGCTGGTCATCGGGATCGACAGTGCGGCGAGGAAGATCGCGGCGAGGACGAACCACATGAGCACGATCTTCTTCGTCCCGTGCTTGTCGGCCAACCAGCCGGCCAGGACGAGTCCGACGACGGCGCCGATGTTCATGACGAAGAGCATGACCAGCGAATCAGAGACCTCGTAGCCGGCGTCGGCCATGATCTTCGGCAGCCAGGTGTTGAGTCCGTAGACGAGCAGGAGTCCCATGAAGCTCGCTGCCCACACGCCGATGGTCACCAGCGCGAGCTTGCCTGCGAAGAGTCCGGCCATTCCGGTCTTCACCTGTGCGTCGACAGTGCCGTCGACAGAGCCGGCCGGATCGGCGGCGTCTGCGTCCACCGCTTGTGCAGCGGCGGGGTTGCGTTTGAGTTCCTGAGCGATGAGGAAGACCTCGGACTCGGGCAGTTTCCAGATCAGAAGGGGAACCATGACGAGGCCCGCGATGCCGCCGGCGAGGAAGAGCAGGTGCCAGTTGTGGGAGTAGGCGACGGCGAGCAGGGAGATCGCCACCGCACCGGCGTGATAGCCGGTCATCGTCAGGGTCGTGGCCTTACCCGTCTTGCCGGACTTGTTGTACTCGCTGATGTAGGCGAGCGCACTGGGCATCACGGCTCCGAGGAAGAGTCCGGCGATGAACCGGCAGATGGTGAACAGTGCGACGTTCGGCGCGAATGCGACGAGCAGGGTGAAGACGCTGAAGCCGATGACGCAGCCGATGATCGCCCACCGCCGCCCGATCCGGTCGACGACGGGGCCGACGGATACGGCGCCGAGGCCGACGCCGACGAGACTGAGGGTGGCCACCATCGTGGCCGCCTCGGGGGTGAATCCGAGGGCCTCGGTTGCCAGCAGCTCGGGGATGACCGCGCCGAGGACGACGAGGTCGAAGCCCTCCAGGGCGACGGCCAGCCAGCACAGGACTGCCGGCCAGCGCCCCGCCGAGGCGAAGCCGGTCGTGGATGCGGATGGGGAGGGTGCGGACATCGATGTCTCCGAGGTGGTGTGGTGTCGGTCAGAACGGGTAGGGCGCGATGGACGAGCGCATCGTCACCCATTGGGTTTCGGTGAAGGCTTCGATATTCGCCTCGGCCCCTCCGAATCGGGATCCGTTGCCGGAGTCCTTCATCCCGCCGAAGGGGACGTTGGCTTCGTCGGAGACGGTCTGTTCGTTGATGTGGACCTTCCCTGTGTCGACGAGGTCGGCCAGGTCCATGGCCATCCCCACATCGCCGAGGATGCCGAGCGAGAGCCCGTATTCACTGTCGTTGACCATTGCGGCCGCCTCCTCCAGGGTGGAGAAGCGTGCGACGGGTGCGACGGGCCCGAAGATCTCCTGAGCCCAGGCCGGGTTCGAGGGGCTCAGGTCGGTGAGCACCGTGGGTGGGACGAAGGCACCTTCGCCCGGTCCCCCGGCGACGAGCCTCGCACCGTCGGCGGTGGCTTTGTCGAGGATGTCACGGACGTGGGTGCGCTGTTTCTCGTCGATGATCGGTCCGATCGCGACCTCCTCGGTGGCGGGGTCGCCGACCGGCAGGTTGCGAGCGCGTTCGGCCAACTGTTCGACGTACTCGTCATAGATGGAGTCGTGGACGAGGTGGCGGCCGGTGGTCATGCAGATCTGGCCCTGGTGCATCCACGATCCGAAGGCCCCCGCCGAGGTGGCCGGACCGACCTCGGCTCCGGGAAGGACGACGAGCGCATTGTTTCCACCGAGTTCGAGGTGGCAGCGCTTGAGGAGGCGACCGGCGGCTTCGCCGACCTTGCGTCCGGCCGCGGTGGACCCGGTGAAGGAGATGACGGAGACCTCGGGTGCGGCGACGACGGCTTCACCGGCGTCGAGGCCGCCGGGCAGGACCTGGAGCAGCCCTTCGGGCAGGCCCGCCTCGGCGAAGACCTTCGCGATCGCCACTCCGGCGCACACGGCGGTGCGCGGGTCCGGCTTGAGCAGGACTGCGTTGCCCAGGGCCAGAGCTGGGGCGACGGAGCGCATGGCGAGGATGAGGGGGAAGTTGAACGGGGCGATGACGGAGACGACTCCGGCGGGCACTCGGCGGGCGAAGGACCAGCGGGGTTCGTTCGAGGTCAGCACCTGGCCCTTGGGGTGGCTGGGCAGCGCGGAGGATTCATAGCAGATGGCTTCAGCGGAGGAGATCTCGAGAGCGGCCTTCGGCGGGATGGAGCCGGCTTCCCGGATGATCCAGCCGGCGAGCTCATCGGCGTGTTCGGCCCACAGGGCACCGGCGCGGCGCAGCACTGCGGCCCGTTCGGCCGGAGTGGTCTTCGCCCATTCCTTCTGTGCAGCGGCGGCTCGCGTGGCGGCGGCGGTGACGTCGTCGGCGCTGGCGGCACCGAGGCGGCCGAGGGTCTCACCGGTGGCCGGTTCGATGACGTCGTAGGTCTCTCCCGAGCCTGCGGTCCAGATGCCGGTGAAGATCTTCTCGTGCCAGTCGGTTCCCAGGAAATCAGTCATTGTCTGTCCTCACTTCTTTGTCGGGGCGGGACTGTGGTGCACCTCTCGTCAGGGTAGTGATCCGCACCACCCGAAGCCACAGTGATCCCATTCATTGAGAATCTGGCATCGGAACCGCTAGAATCCGAGGCATGGCGAACTCTCCTTCCGGCGATTCGATGATCGATCGGCTCGTGCGCGTGCTCGCATCCTTCGACCCGGACCATCAGAGCCTGAGCGCCGAGGAGATCGCAGAGCGTGCCGAGCTGCCGAAATCGACGGCGTACCGACTGATCGGTGAGATGATGCGTCACGACCTGCTCCAGCGCGACCCCACAGGGCGCATCCGGATCGGGGTCGGAATGTGGGAGCTGTCGAACCGCGCCTCGGATGCCGTTGATCTGGCTTCGGTGGCCCGCCCGCACATGATGGGTGTGCATGAGTTCGTCGGTGAGAACACGCAGTTGGGCATCCTGCGGGAACGCGAGGTGCTCATCATCGAGCGCATGTCGGCGCCGAATGCAGTCATCCACCGGTCGAAGACCGCCGGTCGGCTGCCCGCTCATGCGTCCTCCTGTGGGCTCGTGCTTTTGGCCTACGCGCCGAAGCATCAGCGGGAGGCATATCTGCGGGGACCGCTGGCCGCGATCACGGAGAAGACGACGACGGATCCTGCCTCATTGCGCACAATGCTCACCTCGATCCGGTCTCACCATTTCGCCGAACTGTCCGGCCATATCGATGAGGGCACGACTGGCATCACGGTTCCGGTCTTCGACGCCGGCGGGGCGGCGATCGCCGGTCTCGGGGTCGTCATCGATTCGGAGCATCGGAAAGGAGTGCCTGCGATCATGCGGGTCCTGCGGACCGCCTCGGCGAGGATCACGCAAGATCTTGCGAACGATCGTCGCTTCGCCGACTGAGCAGGATCGCTGCGGCTCGGACCACGACGACTCAGATCAGCACGCCGACGATCAGGCAGAGAATTCCCAGCAGCGGCAGTGTTCCCTGTTTGAGCGCCGAGGCGAGCAGCTCGCGGCTGGAGAGCGCGAGCACCAATGCCGCGGCGACCATCGATCCGGCTCCGACCAAGACGAGGGTGAGTCCGACTTCGGCAGCGCCTGTGCCGAAGACGATGAGGCCGATGAACACGGTGAGAGCGAGGAAGAGGTTGTAGAAGCCTTGGTTGAAGGCCAGGGACTTCGTCGTCTCGGCCTCGGCTTCGGTCGTGCCGAAGGTGGCGCGGGCACGTGGACTCGTCCAGGCGATGGATTCCAGGTAGAAGATGAAGACGTGCAGGGCGGCGGCAAGGCCGGCGAGGACGAGTCCGGCGATCGTCATGCGCGGGCCGCGAATCTCGCTCGTCGCTTCTCCGCCTCCTCCTCTCGATTCTTCGGCGGCGCGTTCGTCACCAGCGCATCGAGGAGATGCTGAGTGGTGTGCGCGATCTCCTCGACCGCGGCGTCGAAAGCCTCGGCATTGGCCTGCGAGGGTTTCGTCGTCCCGGCGATCTTGCGCACGTACTGCAGAGCGGCGGCATGGACTTCGTCGGAAGTGGCTGCGGGCTCGAAATTATGGAGGGTTCTGATGTTTCTGCACATGCTGAAACGGTACTCCTCGGCACTGACACAGAACAGATCTTCCGCCGACTGCGGACGGAATTCTCGAGGATTGGAGCGCTGAGCCTTCAGTCCCTCTTAGGCCGGTAGGTGCGGCCGAAGCTGCGCGGATTGGCCTCGTCGATCGTGGCGAGTTCCCAATCGAGGCGTCGCCCACCGGGGACATCGAAGATCCGCGTTCCGTCCCCGAGGAAGACCGGGGCGACGTAGACCTGGAGTTCGTCGATGAGGTCGACCTCGAGCGCCTGCCGGGCGATATCGGCGCTGATGATCTGGATATCGCGGTCACCGGCGATCTTCTGGGCCCGCTCGACCGCCTCGGTGATGGTGCAGTTCATCGCCGTCACCGAGGCGTCTGCGGCCAATTCCTCGGGACGATGGGTGAGGATGATTTCCGTCCCCGACCACGCCCCACCGTACGGTTCGGCTGTCATCTCATCGCGGATGTCGGCCTGCGCCTTGGCCGCGTCATAGCCGCGCCGACCGGAGATGATGACCGCGACCTTCGATGCCATGTCCTCCGTGGTGTCCTCGGCGGTCTCCGCGGTCTCGCCCAGCCACGACATGTCATGGCCCGGCCCGGCGATGAACCCGTCGATCGAACAGGTGAAACCCCATGCTACTTTTCCCATCACTCCCCCTCGAGCTGGCGTAATCGGCTCTAGTGATTGCAGATTGCAATTAGTCAACCACTGTTGAGCGCCTCAATCAATGCTTGACGCAATCAAGCAGCCCCGCAGTCAGTGGAATGCTCTCCGGAATTTCATCGTTGTGCCTGATGAGGGCCACATCAGCCGGGCTCCGCAGATTTTCGAGAAAGAAGGACATCGCCATGGCAGATTTCACGAACAAGGTCGCACTCGTCACCGGTGGAGGCTCCGGACTCGGAGAGGCGATCTCCAAGGACCTCGCCTCCAAGGGCGCGAAGGTGGTCCTCACCGACATCAATCTCGACGCCGCGCAGCGCGTCGCCGATGAGATCGCCGAAGCCGGAGGAACCGCCTCGGCGATCCAGCAGGACACGTCCTCGAAGGAGGATTCGGAGAAGGTCGTTCAGTTCGCCGTCGACACCTATGGTGGGCTCAACTTCGCCGTGAACAACGCAGGCATCGGCGGCAAGCAGGTGCCCGTCGGTGAGACCGACCTCGACTCCTGGGACAAGGTCATCGACGTCAACCTCAACGGCGTGCTCTACGGCATGCGTTTCCAGATCCCGGCCATGCTCGAGTCCGGTGCGAAGGACTCCGCGATTGTCAATATGGCTTCGGTTCACGGAACCGTCGCCGCGATCAACAACGGCGCGTACACCGCCGCGAAGCACGGCGTCGTCGGCATCACGAAGAACGCCGCCGCCGAATACGGCGCGGAAGGTCTGCGCATCAACGCGGTCGGCCCCGGTTACATTACGACTCCGTTGCTGGAATCGAGCCTCGATGCCGAAACCCTTGAAGGGCTCAAGGCCAAGCACCCCCTCGGCCGCCTGGGCACCGCAGATGAAGTAGCTAAGGTGGTGTCGTTCCTGCTCTCCGACGACGCTTCGTTCGTCAGCGGCGCCTACTACCTCATTGACGGCGGCTACACCGCGGTGTGAGGCCCCCGGCCGGCGAACCGGACCTGGCGTTCAATGTTCCGTGCTGTTCAATCTCCTTGAACACCTGCGGTTCATTGAACACCGGGAATCGTCTGCCCGCGGGCCATGGTTCAGACCGACGACCAAGCAGCCGCCACCGCTTCTGCAGCCGCTTTCGCAGTCACCTGCGGTCGGCACTGATGGGCGAGATCAGTCGTCCACGCCTGCTCTGAAGGAATCGAAGCGAACGACACGGCACCCGGGCTCGTGAACGGCCCGTGACGCGAGAACAGCTCTGCGGCCTCGCTGCTGATGATCCCATTGACCGCCATCGCCCACATGTCATAGAGATCGCGAGAGGCATGTCTGTCGTTCCACGCTACAAGTTTCGCTGCAGCGAATGCAGGAGCAGTCAACACGGTGAGCCGAGCAGGCGGCGCATCACTGTAGCGCTGTTCGATTTCTCGCCACTCGGTCGGCCAAGGTGGATATCCCTTCTGCGACAGCAGTTGAATCTGAATACGCGAATCGGCTACCGACATCACCGCAGGCTCCGAACGCCGAGTGTCAACCAGATCCGGAGTGAACGCCGGGCGGCCCAACGAGCGTCGCAGGCTCCTGCTCACCGCGGCTTGGATGAATCCGGCCACCAGCTGCCTGTCGCCGACGGCGATCAGATCGATGTCCTCAGACAGCCTCAAATCGGTCAGATGGGTGCGTGTCAGCGCAGTTCCACCGAAGAAGATGACGTCTTCAGAGACCGCTGCTGATAGAGCCGCCAGGACATGCGAAATGAGATGGTCACGGCGCACCTGGGATTCCGCGACACCGAAATCCTCAGCGATTGAGCTCGCCTCGTCTGCGTCGAGTAAACCCGGATCCGGCCCCGGCATCGGAGCCTTCGCTTCACTCATGCCTTCTGCCCCGTCCCCCGCACAATTCGTCTCACGGCGTCATTTGCTCGAACTGATCCGCCGACGACCTCGGCAAACTCGTCGAGGTCGATCTGCGGCCGCAGGTTCCTGGCCGCCTCTGCCGATGCTTCAGGGTTGCCACCCTGTGCCGGCCTCATCAGCAGGTCGAAGAGTGTCTGCTCACGAGACGCGATCAGCCCCGAGCCGAGCTCGGTCCTCTCCACTGAAGCGTCAATGCCACCCAGATCGCGATGAGCAAAATACACGGTTCCGCTTCCGACCCGAAGAGGCCTGCGCCCGGCGACAGGGATCGCCACCACCGTACTGCCGATGGCACGAGGGATCGCACCCCAGAATCGAGCAGCGCCGATCCCCATGAGAATCGCCTGTCGACTTCCGTGCCTGGACGCGGCAACCGCAAGCGCGGCGGCCTCAAGACTCGGTGACCATGTACGGGCATCCTGGCCATTCGGAGGTGCGGTGTACACCCCCCGCGCGATGCGCTTGAGCGCACCTTGGTCGACGAGGTCATCGAGTACTCTCCACGAGTTCGTCCCGAGACTTCGCGCATCCTGATAGCGCATCGTCCTCATCGGCGCACGAGCGACCGCCCTGAGGATATCGATCGCATCTGTCATTCCGACCACCTCTCAACTATGCACAAATATACCTTTTCGGTATATTTCTGCATAGTCACGCCAAAATGGTTGTGGCCCACCTCAGTGCTCGTGCCCGGCCGGCACTCCGACTTCTGCCTCCTGACCTCGCTCGATGACGACTAACTGGCCCATCATGCCCTCGTCCTCGTGCAACAGCATGTGGCAGTGATACATGTACGGCATCGTCGGGTCGGTGAAGTCCTCGAATCGCATGAGCAGCCGGTAGTCGCGATTCGGTTCGAGGTAGATCGTGTCCTTCCTTCCGCTCATCTCCACCGGCGGCGCCTCCCCATCGACCGAGAGCACGTCGAACTGCACATCATGGACATGGAAACTGTGCGGAATCGGCTGCCTGCTGCGCACTTCCCACACCTCGGTGTCGCCGACGTAGGCCACCTCGTCGATGCGGTTCATGTCCATCCGCTCACCGTTGATCTCACGTTCCTCGAGTTCGAACTTGCGGGTCCTGGCGGCCTCGGGCCCGTCCAGGGCATCCTCCTCGGCGTGCTTCGACGGCGACCACGCAGGTTCGGGAGCAGGTTTCAGGGTCTCGGCTGCGCGGAATTCGAGAACGTCGAAGGAATCGTGACCGCCCATCGTCGCCGGCACCGCCACCCCGCCGAGGTCGACCTCGGCCGAACGCATCCGCACCGTCTCGCCCGCCGAGAAGTCGACGACCACCTCGGCGCGCTCCCCCGGCGCCAGGCGGAGCCGGTCGACCTCGGTGGGTTCGCCGAGGAGTCCGCCGTCACCGGCGATGAGATCCATCGTCCGGTCGGGGAATTCGAAGGCGTAGGTTCTCGCCGTCGATCCGTTGAGCAGGCGCAGCCGCACCTTCTCCGACGCCACTTCCTGCACTCCGCCGATCGTGCCGTTGACCATGACGGTGTCGCCGAGCATCCCCGGCTCGGCACCGTCGTGCGAAAGCTCGAGCTCACCGTCCTCGAAGGATCTGTCCTGAACGATGAGCGGCAGGTCGTCGACTCCGTATTCGTCCGGCAGATCCGCCTCAGTGCTGGCATCGTCGTCGAGGATGACCATCCCGGCCAGCCCTTTGTAGACATGGTCTTCGGTCTTCCCGTGCGGATGCGGGTGGTACCACAGGGTCGCGGCCGGCTGGTCGATCGTCCAGTACGGCTTCCACGTCTGACCAGGGTCGATCATCTGGTGCGGTCCCCCGTCCATCTTCGCCGGCAGATGCATCCCGTGCCAGTGCACGCTCGTCGGTTCGTCGAGGTCGTTCGCGACGTCGACGGCGATCTTCTCCCCGCGCTCGGCCCGCAGGGTGGGCCCGAGAAATGACCCGTTGAATCCCCAGGTCTCCGTCGGCCCGTCCTGTCCGGGGAACTCCGTCGCCCCTTTCTCAGCGGTGAGGTCGAAGGTGCGCACACCGTCGTCGACCGTCGATTCCGCCAACGGCGGGATGGCCAGTTCGTTGTCGAACTCGGCCTGCGTCACCGAGGTGGTCGACACTCCGCAGGCTGCCAACCCGACCGCGACGACCACCGCAACGGCGGCACCGGCCGCGACCGAGGCATGCCTGCGCCGTTTCATCGCTGCTCCCGCGTCCTGAGCATCGCCTGGATGCCGAAGGCCGCCAGTCCGGTGAGGGCACCGATTCCGGCGCCCATTCCGAGGCTCGGGATGAGTGCCATGAACACTGCCGGCCCGTTGCTGATCAGCCCGGTCCCGGCGAGCAGTCCGCCGAATGCGAGGGTGAGGAAGCCGTGCGCCGCACCGCAGATCGTCAGGGTGAGCACGGGGCGAGCGACGCGGGCGAAGCCGACGGTCCCGATCCAGATCGCACCGGTGAGACCGAGCAGGGTCAGCGCGCGGACGGCACCGTCACCGAGAATGGGCCACAGTCCGGTCAGCGGCCACAGCAGTGCCAGAGAGGACAGACCGACGATGAGCGGCCAGGACAGGGGGCGTTTCGAATGTGTTGTCATACCCTCAACTCTTCCGGCCGACCGTTCTTCGCACATCGGCGCTGAGGCGTCAGTTCCGCCCGCCCGAAGGCGAGACCCGAGTCGCCTGCAGGCGATCGCCGGATCGACGCCGGACGACTGCGGCGAACGCGTTTGCTCCGTAGTCTTGGACTATGGGTTCGGCAGATGCTGGTGAGACGGGTGAGGAGCGCGAGCGCCTCGAGCCGTGGCTGACCGATGCTTCTCTGGCGGTTGCGGTGACCCTGGTGATCTCGCTGGTCATCGCCGCCGATGCCGAGTCGTCCCCGCTGCCCGGCGTCGCCTGGGCCATCGGCTTCGGCGCTCTGCTGCTCCTGCGTCGCCGACTGCCGCTGGCCGTACTGGCCGTGACCGTGTTCGGGATCTTCGCCTACTACGCTCTGGATCTGCCGCCGATCGGCATGGTCCTGCCCGCTGTCGGCGCTCTCTACTCCACTGCCGAGGTGCGGCGCACCTCGTGGTCCGTGCTCGGCGCCGCCGTCCTTATCGCGGTGTCGACGTTCTACAGGTTCGATGACCTCGACCCGCGTGCCCACCTGACCGGGTACGGCTTCGTCACCGAACTGGCGTTGGCCGCCGCCGCAATCGCCCTCGGCTCCGTGGTCCGCTTGGTCCGCGAGACCCGAACGCAGTCGGCGCGCATCGCCGCCCTCACCTCCGCCGAGGAATCCCGAGCCGCCGAGGCGCGAATGCACGCCGAACGGGTGCGCATCGCCCGCGACCTCCACGACACGATCGGCCACACCCTGTCCGTGGCTTCGCTGCACACCTCCGTGGCGGGCGAGGCCGTGGACCCGGACGACCGTGCGGCCGCACTCGAACGGGTGCGCGGTGCCACCTCGGAGGCACTGAGGGAACTGCGTCGCACAGTCAGAGTCCTCCGCGAGGAGTCCGCGGGCGAGACCGACCCGGGTCCCGCCTCGGCGTTGGGGTTGGCTTCGATCTCCTCCGTCATCGAGGCGGCCCGCGCCGCCGGCCTCGACGTCACGGTCGACCTCGACGTCGACCCCGGACAGCTGCCTCGGGCCGTCGACGCCGCGGCATTTCGGATCGTCCAGGAATCGGTGACGAACGTGCTCCGCCATTCCGGGGCGAACGCGGCCCATGTCTCCGCGCAGGTGCACGGTGACGAGCTCATCGTGCGCATCGTCGACAACGGTTACGGCGGAACCGTCGATCCGGAGCCCGGTGCCGGCATCCGCGGGATGAGGGAACGGGCGGGACTGCTCGGTGGTCGCCTCGGTGTCGGGCCGAACGACGAAGGGTTCACTGTGACCGCGCACCTGCCGATCGATGTCGAGGAGGAACCATGACCGAGGTGATCCGCGTCGTCATCGTCGACGATCAGGAACTCGTTCGGGCCGGTCTGCGGCCCCTGGCCGAACGCGACGGTGACATCACGGTCGTCGCCGAGGCGGCGAACGGAAGGTCAGGCCTGTCGCATGTGCGGGAGCTGCGCCCCGACGTCGTGCTCATGGATATCCGCATGCCCGTCATGGACGGGATCGAAGCGACGCGGGCCATCGTTGACGACGCTGCGTTGAACGGGGTCAGGGTGCTCATGCTCACCACCTTCGACGAGGACGAGAACGTCTTCGCCGCCATTCGGGCGGGAGCCGCCGGGTACTTGCTCAAGGATGTCTCTCCCAGCGATCTGCGCGCCGCGATCCGCGCTGTCGCCGCCGGTGATGCCCTGCTGTCACCATCGGTCACCGCCGGGGTCATGCGGGCCGTCGCCGAGGGACATTCCCCCGATCCGATCGGCCATGGACTCGATGAGCTGACGGAGCGGGAGGTCGAGGTCCTCAGCGGAATCGGGCGTGGGCTGACCAATGACGAGATCGCCGCCGAACTCTTCCTCAGCCCCGCCACGGCTCGCACTTACGTCAGCCGGCTGCTCACTCGCCTCGATGCCCGGGACCGTGCCGCGCTCATCGTGCTCGCCTATGAGACGGGGTTGGTCCGGCCCGGCGATGCCACCCCTCGCTGATCGACGACTGCTCCCATCGAACGTCCTCAGAGCACCCAGTGCACACTCTGTTTGCAGGCGTAGCGTGGCAGGCACAGCCCAAAAGGTTTGGACCGTGGACGAAAACACAAGGTGATCGACCATGAGCACGACACAGACCTATCAATATCCGAAGACCCTGGCGGTGGTCCTCGGCAAGAGGGCGGCACTGTTCCTCTTCATCGGCGTCCTCGGGTTCCTCCTCGTCAAGATCGTCGGCCCGATCCTGCAGTCCGGCCCCGAGTATGTCGTCGAGGCCGTCGTCTCCGGGATTCCGCTGCTCATCGCCGCCGGCAGCGCTATCGCCGCGCTGACTTTGGCGATCGTGCACAGAGTGCGTCACAAGGCTGCGTGAATACTGCCCCACATGGGTTCACTCCGGGTGCGCGACGATATTGAACACGTTGCCGTCGGGTGCGCGGACGAAGAGCCGTCGCACTCCCCATTCTTCGTGGGTGAGCGGGTGGATGATCTCGATGCCCTGCTCCTGGGCTTCGGCGAAGGCAACGTCGACGTCCTCGACGAGCACCGAGGCCACGGGATTCGTCTGCCCCGTCTCATCCTCGGTGAGCACCTGCACGCTGGCGCCGGTTTCCGGGGAGGTGAAGCGTGCGACCCAGCCGAGGTTGAATTCCTCACTGCTCAGCCCGAGGAAGCCCGAATAGAACTCCCGCGCGGCGTCGATGTCGTCGACAGCGATGTCCGGGATGATCCTGTTGACCTTCATGGCATCACCACTGATCGTGGTCGAAGATCTGGCAGAACACGCTCGTCATCTGATCGCTGAAGAGGACGAACTGGACCTCATCGATCGATTCCCAGCGCCCGCGGGACCGGCCGTCGACGATGACACTGTGAGCCGCCTCGGCGACGTCTCTGGGCGACCAACCGTAGACTCCGCCGCCGATGGCGGGGAAGGCTATCGAGGTCGCACCGAGCTCCTCGGCGAGGTTGAGGCTCGATTCGAAACAGGACTCGAGGATCTCCGGGTCCGCCTCGCCCGCGTTCCGGTTCGGTCCGACAGTGTGGATGACCCAGCGGGCGGGCAGATCTCCCGCCGAGGTGGCCACGGCCTGGCCCGGCGGCAGACCGCGCACATGGGTCGTCTGTCTGACCTCGCGGCAGGCTTCGAGGAGCGCGGGACCGGCCGCGCGGTGGATGGCTCCGTCGACCCCGCCGCCACCGAGCAGGGACGAATTCGCGGCGTTGACGATCGCGTCGACGGCCACCTCGGTGATATCGCCTTCGAGAACCGTGATCTTCATGTCTTGAGTCTAGACATCGGCACTGACATTGCCCACCGTTTCGGGCGTAACCTGAGGTCAGCGCGAAGGAGGGCTCATGTGCAGACTGCTCGGGTTCATCTCCCCCACCCCGACTACGGCCGGGGATCTCATCGGGACCGATGAGTGCAGGCAATGGCAATCGATGGGGACCGTCCACGATGACGGATGGGGCACGGCATGGATCGACACCCGCGCCGAGGCGGTCGCACGGTTCCGCACGCCCACGGAAGGGGCGGATGATCCCCGGTTGGCCCGGGCATTGGACACGGATGTCAGTGAAGGTCGGATCTGCCACCTGCGGATGGCGACGACGGGGCTGGCCGACCTCGAGGAGAACACGCACCCGTTCCTCGCCGACGGTGTGGCGATGGCGCACAACGGTTCTGTGCACCCGATCGAACGACTGCGCGAATTCGTCAGCGTCGCCGAGGCGGACGAGGTGGGCGGAACGACGGATTCGGCGATCATCTTCGCCCTTGTTCTGCAGCGGTTGCGGCAAGGTGAGTCGCTGCTCGGATCCGTGGTCGGGACAGTGCGGATGCTGCGGGCCGGTTTCGATCACCCGGGCATGAATCTGCTTTTCCTCACTCTCACAGAGATGATCGTCGTCCACGCCACCGCGGGCACGCAGGTGCCGTATCTGCAGGGTCCGCTGCCGCCGGATCATCACGATCACTACTACCGGATGAGCTGGCGGCGTTTTCCCGACAACGCAATGATCGTGTCCTCCTCGGGGCTCGACCACAAGGGGTGGAGCCTCATCGAGCAGAACACGATCATGCGGCTGACCGTCGCCGATGGGGCGGAGACGATCGTCAGACTGTAGGGGTGTGCGGCCGGGTTGGGGCCGTCAGGCCGGTCAGGCTTTCTGGACGGTGATGGTCCAGCTGGCGTCGGTGACCCGGTCGAAGTGGGTGACAGGGTAGCCGTTCTCGGCGGCCCACTGCGGGATCGCCTCGGTGGCCTGGGTGCAGTCGAAGTTGATGACGAGTTCGTCACCGGCGGTGAGACCGTTCATCGCTTCTTTGGCTTCGACGAGTGGGAAGGGGCAGACCTGGCCGTCGGTTTCGAGTACTTGCTTCATACTGTCCTGCTTTCTGCCGCGGGCGCTGCGACCTGCGACTGCTTCGGTTTGATGGTGGCCTTCGCCGCGATTCCGGCGCCGGCGATCATGAAGACCATGGACACCCAGCCCTGGTATTCGAATTGGGCGGTCGAGACCATGGCGTTGCCGACGGTGCAGCCGCCGGCGATGGCCGCGCCGACGCCCATACCGATTCCGCCGATGATCGACTTGATGATCGTGCCCTTGTCCGGCACGCGGACCCGGAACTCGCCGGAGGCCTTGGCGGCGATGAAGGAGCCGACGAGGATGCCGATGACGAGCATGACACCCCAGTCGATGAGCTGTGTGTCGCCGGTGGTGAGGAACCCGGTGAGGTTCGCCGAGGGGGTGGTGATGCCCAGACCGGAGTTGCGGCCCGTGGCGGCAGAGAGCGGCCAGGCGATCGTGGCGATGATGCCGATGACCACGGCGGTGGCGAAGGGGTTCCAGCGCTTCTCGGTGAGCAGGTGCGCCAGGCCGGTCTTGCGCGGCGGCAGGGTAGCCATCGGGGCCTTGAGTTTGCGATTGTGATGGACGGCCAGCCAGATGGCGATCGCTGAGATGACGGCGACGAAGACCCAGGGACTCAGCCCGGTGCTCGCCTGCAGGGTGCCGTTGTCCAGGGTGATCGAGCGGATTCCGTCGGTGAAGCCGGCGAGAGGGCCGAGCTTCATAACAGCGGAGAACAGCGCGTAGAAGATGAGGGCGAACCAGCTGCCGACGAGTCCTTCACCCGCTCGGTAATAGGTGCCCGTCGCACAGCCTCCGGCGAAGACGATGGAGAAGCCGAAGATCAGTCCGCCGACGATCGAGGCCAACCACGGGAACGGTGTGGCCTCAAGACTGATGACCCCGAAGCTGTTGAGCAGGAACAAGCCGATGGAGTGGACGGCGATGAGGACGATGAGGGCTGAGAACCAGCGCGTGTTCCCCGTCAGGGAGAGGTCGCGGAAAGCCCCGGTCACGCAGAAGCGCCCACGCTGGAGGACGAATCCGAGGACGAGGCCGACGATGAGTCCGGTGATGATCATTGAGCTGCTTTCTGTTCACGGCAGGTTCGCGGACGAACACAACAGTTGCCCATTTTGCTCAACAATCCGGGGCGAGTCAACCGGGGAGGATGCTAGGAAGTCAGATTGCGACAGTTCCCGCCGATTCCGGCTATCAGTCCTGCATTGCTCGCCACAGCGGCGGCATCCGACTGCCAGCCGCTCTCGTGTTCAACGACGAAGGCGATCTCCAGCTCACTCCCCAGACCCAGCAGGCCGCCTAGGAGGTTGGCGGGCACGTCCGTCGTATATGTGCCATTGCCACTTGAGGTGGTGTTCCCGCTCAAGTTGAATCCGGCCAACGGCGCTAGGACCGATCCGAGTCCGCTCGTCGACGCTTTCACGACGATGTCGTCGAGCTGATAGCCATCGGGCAGCCGCCAGAAGATCCGCACGCGAGCACCCAGGCCGAGCACGCCGGGACGGAATTGGCAGTCTTGAGTCAGTTCCGGAGCAGGGATTTTTGCCGCGCTCAGATCCCCCTGGCTCGTCTTCGAATCAGTCCACCCGGCGAGCGTGCCGTTGACCGCGACCGGACCCGCGACGAGGGCGAGCAAGGCGACGACCCCCAACAGCAGACGGGCCCGTTTCCATGATGGCCGCGGCGAAGTTCTGCCTGTCATGACACCCTCGATTTCCGCGTTCTCGAGACGATTGCCGAACCAGTGACCACGAGCAGGAACGCAGCGAGCAGAATCCACTGCCAACCGTCGATTCCGGTCCGCGGGAGATCACCAGATCCGTCACCATCGGAATCAGAATCATCTGGCGCAGAAGGATCACTGGGGTCACCCGGATCTCCGGGCCCCGTCGAGACCTCGTCGCCAAGGCCTTCAGCGAGCACACGCACCCCTGCCGTGGCACCAGCAACCGCCTGACCATCGGCCTCGGCGTCGAGAGCAGCGGTCACTTCGACTCGGCGAGAGTCCTCGCTGTCCATGTCCAACAGCTTGCGCCCTCCGTCGGCTGCGGACTCCAATTCGCTGAGCAACATCCCGCTGGCCAGCAGTTCCGAGCCGGTCGGACACGGGGCTTCCGCTTCGGTCATCTTGCATGACCGCACGTCGATGAACAGCGAATCGGCCAAAGCCTCAGTCGACACTCCAGACCCGATCGAGACCGTTATATTCCCGGCTTCGGGAGCATCAGCCCAGATATCGACCGTCCATTTCACCGATGCCCCTGGCCCGAGATTGCCCATCTTCTCGACATCGCCGTAATCACGCATACGCAGGATGTCGTCCGTCGTTTCTGCCGACGCGGACACGTCGTGGTCCGCACCTGCGCCGAGGACATCCTCGGCGAACGATGTCCCCGGCACTGCGTGCCCTCCGACGGCAACGGCCACCACCACCGGCAATGCGATGGCATGCCGCGGTGACCGCGCACGGGGGCGGGTTGCCTCGGCGAGGGCGTCGTCGTCTTCCTCTTCTCGGCGTGGCCAGAAGGCCCACACGACGAGGAGGCTCGCCGCGACCGTGATGCCGCCGAGCAGGAGCGGATTGCGCCACTGTTGAAGGATAGGAGCGACCCCGGGGACGGAGAACATCACCGTCCGGACGGTCTCGGCGGTGTAGGGGTCAGGGTCTTTCTCGGAGTTCGCGTCGCCCTTCATCTCAAAGGACACGGCACCGGTGGAGTCGTCAATGCTCTGGATCTCGGTGACGCGGTGGGTCACCGGCAGGACCTTCTCACCGCGATCGACGGTGACGATGTCGCCGGCCTTCATGTCCTTTGCGGGGATCTCACGAACGAGAGAGGCCGATCCGGCCGGGATCGTCGGACTCATCGACCCGGTCTTGAACATGATGATCGACACGTTGAACACGAAGCTGAGGATGACGAGCACGATGCAGACCACGCCGAGAACAGCGAGGATGTTGAGCACGGCCCCGCCCAGCCATGAACCCACGCTGTCCTTCGCCGCCATGGTCAGTTCTCCGGCGCGACGGACTCGGCGTCGAACGTCCAGGTGTGAGTTGCCGACTGTCCCTGCGCGTTGGTCGAGGCATCACTCGGCAGGCTCACTTCGAAGCAATAGGCCTGGATCGAGGCACTGGCAGCCTCGAGAGTCGGCTCATTGGTGCTGGTATTCGCAGTCGTCAATGCCACGGTGCTCGACTCCCCGCCGAACACATAGGTCGCCGAGCCGTTGAAGTTCCCGGCACCACAGGCGAACCCGGAGACGTCGCCTGCGGAAATGTTCTGAGTCACCGCCCGATACTTCAGTGCGCCGGCCATGGCGTTCAGGCTGTCGATTCCGTTGCCCCTGACTGTGAGTGCACCAGCGATGGACGTGTCTGGACTGGTTCGCGCGAACACGGGGGCGTAGACCTTCGACCCCGGAAACATCGGCGCGGAATCGAAGGTCATCTCATTGGTGCTGGTCCACTGATCATCGATCGACAGCTCGATATTGAACGTCCCGGCCTCGAACGACCCGTCAGCGGATTCAATGTCCGTCCACGCGGCGACCGTGGCCGTCGCGCCCACGCCGAAGACGAGGCCGCCAGCGAGAATCGCCTTGATGCGGCGGCCTCGCAGCTGGCGCCGCGCGCGCATCTGCCGTCGACTGACCGGGCGGGCATCATCAGGCACCCGCCCGGTCGAGAAGAGCCTGCGAAGCGACGAGAAGTGGAAAGGCATGAATCAGGTCTGCGTGATCATTCAGCCGAGGTCGCGGTGAACCCCCACTGCGCAGTGGTGTTCTGCCCCTGCTCCAGCGAGTCGCCGGCAGTGACCTGGAAGCACAGAGTGACCGGGTCGCCGGTCGCAGTGTCTGCGCCCGCGGAGAGGTTGAAATCAGCAGCTCCCGCGGTCGAGTCCAGCGCCGTTCCCTCGGGCACAATCGACGTGCCCTCTGCGGTGGCCGAGCAGTCCCCTACCGAGGCGACCTGAACGATCGCGTAGGTCAGCGCCGCAGCGTTGTCCCCGCCACCTGCTGCCGAGGTGAGAGCGACGGTCGAGTCATAGCTCGTCGGTCCGTCGAGGCGCAGCACGAAAGGTGCCGCCACGGTATCGCCGGGCGACATGTTGTTCCCGCCGTCGAGGTCGAAGGTCAAGGCCGCGGCACCGTCACTGCTCTCATGATCGGCGAAGTCGGTTCCATTGGTGCTGCCCTGAACGTTGAACGAGCCGGCACCGAAGGTGCCTTCAGCCCACTCATTGTCGGTCCAGGCCGCCAGCGTCACGGCAGCGCCGACGCCGAGGACGATGCCACCGGCGAGGATGGCTTTGAATTTGCGCGAACGCGTCTTGGTTGTCGTCACAATGACTCCTCATCTGCGGCGCATCAGCGCCTCTGTTCTGCGGCGCACCAGCGCCAAGGTCACAAAGAAATGAAGCGGGTAATGACTTCATTGTGACTGCTGAATTACTTTACAGATACTTTTAGAAACCACTTCTATTATCTGTTATTGAATGGTTACCAAGCGGCCACCTCAGCGCTCTCAGACCGGCCCGCGCTATCGCGCCTCCAGAAGCGCCTGACTCCCATTCATTGAGAACGCCATCGCTTCGTGTCCGTGACTGGGAGCACACTGTTGAGAAGACAGAAGGCAAGGAGGCCAAGGTGGCACAACTTCAGACAGACGTTGCGATCGTCGGAGCCGGACCCGCGGGACTCATGCTCGCGCACCTGCTGCACAATGCAGGCATCGAATCCGTCGTCATCGACAACCGCAGCCGCGACGACATCGCCCACACCCACCGCGCCGGCATCCTCGAAGCAGGATCGGTGCGCATGCTCGAGGCTGCAGGCGTCGAATCCCGCGTCCACTCGGACGGGCACCGCCACGACGGCATCGACATCCGAGTCAACGGCTCCTCGAACCACTTCGATTTCCCCGAACTCGTCGGCGAATCCGTCTGGCTCTATCCGCAGAACGAGATCTTCGTCGACCTCTCCGCCGCCCGCGAACGGACCGGTCGCCCCACCTATTATTCGGTCACGGACACCCGCCTCGGCGATATCGAAACCGACCGCCCGTGGGTCACCGCGACCACCTCAGACGGCGACGAGCTGCGCATCGACGCCCGCTACGTCGTCGGCGCTGACGGCTCCCGCGGACCGTGCCGCTCGATGATCCCCGACGGCACCCGGCAGCGCTTCTTCCACGAGTACCCATTCGCCTGGTTCGGCATCCTCTGCGAAGCCCCGCCCAGCCACGAAGTCCTCATCTACTCCCGCTCCGAACGCGGCTTCGCACTCATCTCCCAGCGCTCCGATGACGTCCAGCGCATGTACTTCCAGGCCTCCCCCGACACCGACGTGACCGACTGGTCCGACGATCGGATCTGGACCGAACTCCAGGCCCGCGTCGACGGCCCCGACGGCTTCGAACTCAAGACCGGGCCGATCTTCGACAAGACCGTGCTGCCCTTCCGCTCGGCCGTGACCGAGCCGATGCAGCACGGCTCGATGTTCCTCGCCGGCGACAGCGCCCACACCGTCCCACCGACCGGGGCGAAGGGCCTCAACCTCGCCTTCGCCGACGTCGCCGTGCTCGCACCGGCCCTCATCTCGGCGCTCAAGGATTCCGACGCCGAGGCGCTGGCCGGCTATTCGCAGACCGCGACCAAACGCGTCTGGAAGGCTCAGAACTTCTCGTACCAGATGACACGGATGCTCCACACCGACCCGACTCAGGATGCCTTCGAAACGAAACGCAGCCTCGGCGAACTCCGGTCCATCCTCGAATCCGACCACGGTCGCCGCTACCTGGCCGAGTGCTACACCGGCCGGCCCCACGGCTGAGCCGTAACCCCACCGACCCCACCACGATGTCAACCGACGAAGAGACGAAGAAAGGTTCGACGATGAGTCAGCACCAGTCCTCGGACACCGACGATCAGACCGTGAAAGGCCCCGACGACGCCGCCGAATCCCAGGCGACGCTGTCCGCCGAGATCGACGGCATCGAAGCGCAGTACACACAGGACGTCGCCGGCGGCAAGAAGCCCGAGACCCAGCCGCGCCTGGACTACCGGCCCTACCGGTCATCGATCCTGCGCCACCCGACAAAAGATCCCCGCCACACCGACCCCGAGACGATCGAGCTCTTCTCCCCCGCCTTCGGGCACCGGGACATCGGCACCCTCGAATCCGACCTGACGATCCAGGCCGACGGAGAACCCATCGGCGAGCGCATCCGCGTCACGGGCCGGGTCCTCGACGGCGAAGGACGCCCCGTGCGGGGTCAGCTCGTCGAGATCTGGCAGGCGAACTCGGCCGGACGCTATATCCACAAACGCGACCAGCACCCGGCCCCGATCGACCCGAACTTCACCGGCGTCGGCCGCACCCTGACCGACGACGACGGCTCCTATTCGTTCACGACGATCAAACCGGGCCCCTACCCGTGGAAGAACCACCACAACGCCTGGCGACCGGCCCACATCCACTTCTCGCTCTTCGGGTCCGAGTTCACGCAGCGGATGATCACCCAGATGTACTTCCCCGGGGACCCGCTCTTCGCGCTCGACCCGATCTACCAGTCGATCACCGACCAAAAGGCCCGAGACCGCCTCGTGGCGACCTATGACCACAACATCACCGAGCACGAATTCCTCATGGGATACAACTGGGACATCGTGCTCACCGGCGCCAACCGGACCTGGATGGAAGAAGAGGACGATGACTGACACTCCCACGACCCCTGATCTCACTCCGACCCCGGGCCAGACCGTCGGCCCGTTCTACGGCTATGCGCTGCCGTTCGATCACGACAATGAGCTCGTCCCGCCCGGCTCGGCTCGCGCCGTGCAGCTGACCGGAACCGTCTATGACGGAGCCGGCGACCGGGTCCCCGATGCCATCCTCGAGATCTGGCAGCCCGATGAGCACGGCGTCGTCCCCCGAGAGACAGGCTCGCTTCGCCGCAACGGCTTCACCTTCACCGGCTTCGGCCGCGCCGCCGTCGACCCGGAAGGCGAGTTCAGCTTCTCCACGGTCGATCCCGGCCCCACCGAGGCGGGCAAGGCACCCTTCATCAGCGTCGTCATCTTCGCTCGGGGTCTGCTCAACCGACTGTTCACCCGCATCTATCTGCCCGAGGACACCGCGGCCCTGGCCGCCGACCCGCTGCTGTCCTCCCTCGACGAGGACGAGCGCGCCCGCCTCATCGCCGCTCGGGGGGCTGACGGATCGCTGCACTTCGACATACGGTTGCAGGGTGAGGAGGAAACTCCCTTCCTCCGTTTCCCCAGCCATGAGGACTGACGCAACATGACCGACACCGCCCACACCCGGTTCCTCTTCGCCCCCGGCGATCTGCGCGGTTCCGAAGCCATCGACGACGCCGCGTTCATCACTGCGATCGGCCAAGTCGAGACCGCGTGGATCGTCGCGCAGGGACGGGTGGGGCTGGTGTCGGCGGAGATCCGCGCCGAGGTGGCCGCCGCCATCGATGCCACGATCCGCACGCTCACGGACGATCACACCGAACTCGAGTCCCTGGGCGAGGCCGCCGAGGCCGGCGGCAACCCGCTCATCCCGTTCCTCGCGCTCGTCCGCTCCCGGCTCTCCCCCGACGCCGCGCGATGCCTGCACCGGGGGCTGACCAGCCAAGACGTCATCGATACGGCCATCGGCCTGCTCGTCTCCCGCGTCGTGCGGCAGATGCAGGCCAGGCTCGAAGTCATCGGCGCCTCCCTCGTCGAACTCTCCGATGCTCATGCGACGACCCTGTGCCTGGCCCGCACACTGACTCAGCCGGCGCTGCCGACGACCTTCGGCCTCAAAGCCGCGGCCTGGGCCGCGGAGGTCAATGAAGTCCAAGGCCAGGCACCTTACGTCGACTATGTGCAGGTCGGCGGGGCCGCTGGCACCCGTGCCGCGATCCGCTGGTTCGCCGGCGAATCCACCGACTCCCTGCTGCGCGAATTCCACATGCAGATGGTCGGTCCCGATGCGGCGCTCACCCAGATACCCGTCCCCTGGCACACCGACCGCGTCCGCATCCTCTCCTGGGGCTCCCATCTGGCCCAATGCGTCACCGTCGGAGCTTCCATCGCGCGCGACGTCCTCATCGGCGTGCGCCCCGAGATCGGTGAGCTGTCCCTGACGTCGACCGGCGGATCCTCGACGATGCCGCACAAGTCGAATCCCACTTCGGCGGTGCTGCTCCACCGCAACGGAATGCGCGTGCCTGGATCGCTGTCGACGCTGACCACGGCCGCGGCCGAAGCCGTCGAAGAACGCTCCGACGGCGCTTGGCATGCCGAATGGCCGGCCCTGTCCGAGCTCATGACCCTGGCGATCTCCTCGCTGATCATCCTCGACGAGATGATCGCGGGCCTGCAGGTCGACCCCGAGGCCATGCGCGCGAACCTCGATGCCGCCTCGCCCGGGATCTACGGGGAGAAGCTCGGCATCGTCTTCGGCGACCGGATCGACAAAGACACCCGCGCAGCCATCATCGCCCCCGGATCCGACCCCGTCGCCGCACTCCGAGCAGAGATCGGCGACGACGACGGAATCGAGGAGATCTTCACCCCCGAGTCCTACCTCGGCGAGGCCGAGGACATCCGCCGCACCATCCTGGCGACCATCAACAGCTCCGGACCGCAGGAGATCGACCTGCCGACCTTCGACTGAGACCCGCATTTCGACTTGAGAACCGACCGAAGAAAGTGACACCCATGGACCTCACCGCATCCGTTCTTGCCGCCCCCGCCGCCCCCGCTGACGACGCCCGGGTGCTCGTCGTCCTGCCCTCGCTGGGCACCTCCGCGGCCGCCCTGTGGCAGCAGGCCGCCACCGAGCTGACCGCGCTCAGCCCGGAGACGACGGTCATCGGCATCGACCTGCCCGGTCACGGTCGCTCGGCTCCGATCGACGTCCCCGCAGGGACGTCGGTGGCCCCGCGGATCACGATGTCCGACCTCGCCGAGGCGGTCCTTGCCACCCTGGACCGGGTCCTTCCCGATGTGGCCGCGCCCGGCGCTCCCGTCGACCTCGCCGGAGATTCGATCGGCGGCGCCACCGCCCTGCAGCTGGCACTCGACCACGGCGACCGCTTCGGCCGCATCGCCGTCTTCTGCACGGGCGCGAAGATCGGTGAGGCGACAGCGTGGGAGGAACGCGCCCAGACGGTGGCGACCTCGGGCACCCCGACGCAGGTCATCGGTTCGGCACAGCGCTGGTTCGGTGAAGGGTTCATGGACCGGGAACCGGATGCCTCGGCCGCGCTCCTCCACTCGCTGCAAGACGCCGACCGCTTCTCCTATGCTGCTCTCTGCTACGCGCTGGCCGACTTCGATGTCCGCGCACGACTGCCCGAGATCACGCGTCCCCTGCTGGCCGTCGCGGGCTCTCAGGACCAGCCGACTCCGGCGACGAAACTCGCCGAGATCGCAGGTGATGTTCCCGGGGCGCTGCTCGAGGTCATCGACGGTGCCGCCCATCTCGTCCCGGCCGAGGCTCCGGTCGTGACCGCGGGCCTGCTCGCCGACTTCCTGCAAGGCAAGGGCCTCGGTGCAGGGGCCGGCGGCACCGGCGGTGCGGGCGCAACTGCCGCGAGCGATTCGCCGGCCGACCTGCCCACCGCCTCCGGTCCGCGAGAGGCCAGCCGCGACGAGGTCCGTGAAGCCGGAATGACTGTGCGGCGGCAGGTGCTCTCCGATGCCCATGTCGACCGCGCGAACGCGAAGGTCGACGACTTCACGAGCGACTTCCAGGACCTCATCACCCGCTACGCGTGGGGAGAGATCTGGACCCGGCCCGGGCTCGAACGTCGCATGCGCTCGGCGATCACGCTCACGGCGATGATCGCCGGAGGCCACGAAGCCGAATTGGCGATGCACGTCAAGGCCGCGCTGCGCAACGGGCTCACCCGCGACGAGATCAAGGAGGTCCTCCTCCAGTCGGCGATCTACTGCTCCGTGCCGAGCGCGAACACCGCCTTCTCCGTCGCCTCTCGGGCCCTGGCCGAATACGAAGCCGAGGAGAACGCCGACTGAGGCTGTTCGAATCGTCACAATGCGTCCTCAGGACTACCGGGCAGCGCCGATCGACAATAGGCTGGTGCGGTTGCCTCCCCGATCTCGCCTGCCCTGAAGGAGCCCCATGAGTGATGCCCCGGTCTCCCGCGGAGTCTACAAGTTCGCTGTCTTCGCCCTGGCGATCGGCGCCTTCGCCATCGGGGTGACCGAATTCGCGACCATGGGCCTGCTGCCGATGATCGCCGAGGAGCTGGGCATCACAGTCCCCCAGGCCGGGCATGCGGTGTCGTTCTACGCCATCGGCGTCGTCGTCGGCGCGCCGCTGATCACCACCATCGCAGCACACATGGATCGCAAGCTGCTGCTCCTGTGCCTGATGGGGCTCTTCGCTCTGGGCAACCTCGCCTCGATGCTCGCGCCGACGGCCGGGCTGTTCAACATCGCACGCTTCGTCTCCGGCCTGCCGCACGGAGCTTATCTGGGCATCGGAGCCGTCGTCGCCGCCTCCCTCGTCCCGGCCAACCGCCGCGGCCGAGCCATGTCGCGGGTGATGCTCGGCCTGACGATCGCGAACATCTTCGGTGTGCCCTTCGCCGCGGCCCTGGGCAATCTGTTCGGGTGGCGCAGCGCCTATGCTCTCGTCGCCGGCCTGGGAGTGCTCACCGTCATCATGGTCGTCATCGCCGTGCCGCGCGTCAGTGTCGGAGCCGGTGAGGTTCCCTCGGCCCGAGGCGAGATCAAGGCGCTCGGCCGCGTCCAGATCATCCTCACCCTCGTCGCAGGCTCCGTCGGCTTCGGCGGCATGTTCGCCGTCTACACCTATATCACCCCGACGATGACCGACGTCGCCGGCGTCCCCGGCGTCGCGATCCCGTGGGTGCTCGCCGTCTACGGCCTGGGCATGACCGCAGGTTCGCTGATCGCAGGCCCTCTGGTCGACAAGTCCATCGAACGTTCGGCCACCGGCGGCATGATCCTCTCGGCTCTCGTGCTCGCCGCCTTCGGCGCCTTCACCCACATCGCCGCGATTGCGATCATCGCCCTCTTCCTCATCGGCATCTCCGGGTCCATGATCACCACGGCCCTGCAGATGCGGCTGTTCCGCGAATCCCATGACGCCCCGAGCCTGTCCGCGGCCATGAACCACGCCGCTTTCAACCTCGCCAATGCCCTCGGCGCGTGGCTCGGCGGAATCGTCATCACCGCCGGGCTCGGCTATCGTGCACCGGCTTGGGTGGGCGTGGGCCTGTGCCTGTCCGGGCTCGTCGTCATCTCCGTTGCGATCTTCCTGCGCCGAGGCGGCTCCCCCGACCCGAGCACCCGCACCTCCGTCGAGACCTGAGTCCCAGGCCGCGCCGAGAAACGGGCTGCGTGTCGAGAAACGCGTGCGCACGCCCGTGTCTCGACGCCGCGCCCGTTTCTCGGTGAAAGTGCCGATACGATGAACGCATGGATCACCTCGCACAGAGTCACTCTCATGTCCTGACCCGTCGTCCTCAGCCAGCCGTTGTGCTGACACTGGCCGCCTTCGCCGTCCTCGCTCTTCTGCTGTTGAGCGGATGCGGATCGTCTGATTCCGAGGGTGATTCCAGCGGCTCCGCAGCGGGCACCTGCTCGTACCCCGCCGATTCGCAGTCCGGCGCGAAGGAGGTCGAGGCACCGGCAGAGGAACCGGAGGCGAAGGGCACTGTCGACGCCACCATCGCAACGAACGTCGGGGACCTCGCAGTGACTCTCGATGCCGACCGCACACCGTGCACAGTCAACAGCTTCCTGTCGCTGGCCGCGCAGAAGTACTTCGACGACACCGACTGCCACCGACTGACCACCGAAGGCATCTTCGTCCTCCAGTGCGGTGACCCCACGGGTACCGGCTCGGGCGGTCCCGGATACTCGTTCCCGGATGAGCTCGATGGTTCCGAGACCTACCCGGCAGGGACTCTGGCCATGGCGAACTCTGGTCCCGATACGAACGGCTCCCAGTTCTTCGTCGTCTACGATGACAGCTCGCTGCCGCCCGACTACACGGTGTTCGGACAGCTGGACGAGAAGAGCACGAAGACCGTCGCCGACATCGCGGCCAAGGGCACGGACTCCGGCGCCGGCGATGGAGCGCCCAAGGAGAAAGTGACGATCACGCAGGTCTCGACCGCGGACTGACCGCCGGTCTGAGTCGTCCAGAACACTTCGACCACCTAGTAATCCCAATTAGTGAGACTCGGATATCGCGTTTTGTGAGACGGGCGTAGTGTCTATTCGTCGCCGTCGACGCTGTGCCTGACACAGCGCCGACGGCCTTTTCCATTGGCACGGACCACCCGCCCGTGCCTGCACTCACGAAACAGCGGAGCACCACCACCATGTCCACCCAAACACAGCCGGAGAATCCCTCCTCGGCAACCGAAGTCGACGACGCCATCGCGGCGACTCGGAAGAACAACACCCGCGGCAAGGTCCTGACCGCCTCGATGGTCGGCACCACGATCGAGTTCTTCGATTTCTACGCCTACGCCACGGCCTCCTCGCTGGTCTTCCCGGCTCTCTTCTTCCCCAACCAGACATCGACGACTCAGCTGCTGAGCTCGTTCGCGATCTTCGGCGTCGCCTTCGTCGCCCGCCCCCTCGGCTCGATCATCTTCGGTCACTTCGGTGACCGCATCGGCCGGAAGAAGACGCTCATCGCCTCCCTGCTCATCATGGGCATCGGCACCTTCCTCATCGGCCTGCTCCCGACCGCCAGCACCCCGGGCTGGGTCGTCCTCGCGCCGCTGTTCCTCGTCCTCCTGCGCTTCTGCCAGGGTGTCGGCCTCGGCGGCGAATGGTCGGGCGCGGCCCTGCTGGCCACCGAGAATGCCCCGAAGGGCAAGCGCGCCATCTGGGGCACGTTCCCTCAGCTCGGCGCACCCGTCGGCTTCATCATCGCGAACCTGCTCTTCGTCGCACTCGGCACCTGGACCTCCCCCGAGGCGTTCCTCGCCTGGGGCTGGCGCATCCCGTTCCTGCTCTCGGCACTGCTCGTGGCCGTCGGCCTCTACGTGCGCATGTCGCTCATGGAGACCCCGGCGTTCCAGCTCGTCGCGCAGAAGCAGCAGATCTCGAAGGCCCCGCTCGGACGGGTCTTCGCCACGAGCTGGAAGCCGCTCATCCTCGGCACCTTCATCATGCTCGCGACCTACGTGATCTTCTACTTCATGACCGCGTTCACCCTCACCTACGGCACCTCGCCGGCCACCCCGGAACAGGCGCAGTCCCTCGCCGAGGCGGCAGGGAATTCCTTCGATCCCGCAGGCTTCGTCGCGGGGCTGGGGTACACGAAGAACGAGTTCCTCACCTATCTCATTATCGGAGTCGTCTTCTTCGGAATCTTCACCGTCGTCTCCGGACCATTGGCCGAGAAGCTGGGTCGGCGGAAGATGCTGCTCGGTGTGACCGTGCTCATCGCCGCCTACGGGCTCGTCGTCAATGCCCTGTTCAATGCCGGCACCCCGGGAGTCATCATCGGCCTCATCGTCGGCTTCATCCTCATGGGCCTGACCTTCGGCCCGATGGCCGCGTACCTGCCGGAGCTCTTCCCCGCCAACGTCCGCTACACCGGATCGGCGATCTCGTACAACATGTCCAGCGTCATCGGGGCCGGTCCCGCACCGTTCGCCATGGTCGCTCTGTGGCAGGCCGAAGGAGGTTCGATCGTCTACTGCGGCCTCTACATCATCGCCGCAGCGATCCTTACGATCATCGCCCTGTGGCTGGCCAAGGACACCTCGGAGATCGACATGGAGGATCAGCTCAGCTGAGGCTGCCGAGCTCGACCAACGCCCCGAGGGCCCGACCGACGTTGTCGTCGGTCGGGCCCTTTCGCGACCGCGGCCGGCGGCTCAGGCCGGTCACCCGCATACACGGCAACACTACGATTTCGTCACAACCACCTCGGCGATCATCGATTCGACATGAGTGTGACCCAGTTCACGGTAGGATTCCTCGCAGACACTGCTCAGACTTCAACGTCAGAGCGAACCGCGAACGTGACTCACCTGTCACCGATCCCCTGGAGGAACCATGAAACGACGCTCGAGTCTGGCCATTGCGGCCGTCGGCGCCATGCTCGCCCTGTCCGCCTGCGGCGGAGGCGATTCCGAACCTGCAGCGACCGCCGAGGGCGGGGTGCCCCTGGTCAAGGAAGGCAAGCTGACCACCTGCACCCATCTGTCCTACCAGCCCTTCCAGTTCGAGAAGGACGGCGAGGTCGTCGGCTTCGATGTCGACATCGTCGACGCCGTGGCGAAGAAGCTCGGTGTCGAGCAGGAGATCATCAACACCTCGTTCGAGACGATCACCTCGGGTGCGGAATTCAACCAGAACAAATGTGACGTGGCTGCAGCGGCGACGACGATCACCCCCGAACGTGAAGAAGCCACGGACTTCTCCGAGCCGTACTTCGACGCGAACCAGGCGATTCTGACGAAGGATGACAAAACCGCGGAGGATGAGGCCGGGCTCAAGGACTTCAAGGTCGGTGCACAGTCAGGCACCACCGGCCTCGACTACGCCGAGGAGCACTTCAAAGACTCCGAGGTCATCACATATGAAGATCTGCCGCTCTCGCTCGAAGCGCTCAAGACCGGTCAGGTCGATGCCGTCATCAATGACAATGGTGTGCTGTACAACTACAACAACGAGAACAAAGGCTTTGCGATCGGCTTCGATATCAAGACCGATGAGCATTACGGCATCTCGATGAAGAAGGGCAACACCGAGATGAAGAAGGCCGTGGACGACACGATCAAGGAGATCAAGGACAACGGCGAGTACGACAAGATCTACGAGAAGTGGTTCGGCGACGCTCCGAAGTGATTGCCTGCGAATGGGCGGCCTGCTGCGATCTGTCGTTGCAGCGGGCCGCCCGTTCGGCTGAAATCGACCGGCCTGCCTGAGTCTCTTCCGTCTCTCACGGCACGCATCCCGGCGGACATCCCCGCCACAGTCTTCGAAGGACAACCATGTCAGTTCCCTCCGCGTCAGAGGACGGCCGCCCGACCGGCCCCGCCGTCCCCGTCGCCACCGCCACCCCGAAAGCGAAGATGAGCAAGCGCCAGAAGGCGAAGCTCTCCCGCGGCATCCAGTACGCCGTCCTCGTCATCATCGCGATCCTCATTGCGATCTTCGCCGACTGGCCGACACTCATCGACACGTTCGGACGGGCCGACATCGCCACGGGCATGTTCCCCGACGTCATTACGATGGCCTTGAAGAACACCGTGATCTACACGTTCCTCGGCTTCGCTCTCGGCCTTGTCATCGCCTTGTTCGTCGCGCTCATGCGCCTGTCCTCGGTCGGCGTCTACCGGTGGCTCGCGACGATCTACATCGAGTTCTTCCGCGGACTCCCGGCCCTCGTCGTCTTCCTCGTTCTGGGATTCGGCATGCCTGTGGCCTTTCCCGGATTCAACCTGCCGCAGCTCGTCGTCATCATGATCGCTCTCGGCCTCGTGTCCTCGGCGTACATGGCCGAAACCATCCGCGCCGGCATCCAGGCGGTGCCGAAGGGGCAGATCGAAGCCGCCCGGTCTCTCGGCATGTCCTCCTCGCGAGCGATGTTCACGATCGTTCTGCCACAGGCGATGCGTATCATCCTGCCGCCTCTGACCAACGAACTCATCCTGCTCGCGAAGGATTCGTCGCTGGCCTATATCCTCGGCTCCTCGGTCGACGGCCGTGAGCTCGCGGCACTCGGCCGCGCCGAGATCGTCAACACCGCCAACCTCACACCCTTCATCGTCATCGCACTGTGCTACCTCATCATCACGGTTCCGCTGTCGTACCTGTCGCGGGTGTTGGAGAAGAAGTACGGTTCCGCAGATTCTGGAGTGAAATGATGAATGTCCCCACCGCCTCGGCGCGCGCGACCACAACCCCGATCATCGCCATCCGCAACCTCCAGAAGAGCTTCGGAACGAACCAGGTCCTCACCGACATCAGCCTCGACGTCGACAAGGGCGAGGTCGTCTGCGTCATCGGGCCCTCGGGCTCCGGCAAGTCGACGATGCTGCGCTGCATCAACACACTCGAAACACCCACCGGCGGCTCGATCGTCGTCGACGGCATGGACATGACCGACCTCGATCTCGACATCGACGCCGCCCGCACCCGCATCGGCATGGTCTTCCAGTCCTTCAACCTCTTCGCCCACCTCACCGTGCGTGAGAACCTCACGATCGCGCAGACGAAGGTCCTGGGGCGTTCGAAGGCCGAGGCGAATAAGGTCGCCGAAGCGAACCTCGCGAAGGTCGGGCTCTCCGAGAAGATGGAGGCCAAGCCGGGATCGCTGTCCGGTGGTCAGCAGCAGCGGGTCGCGATCGCCCGGGCCCTGAGCATGGACCCCGATGTCATGCTCTTCGACGAGCCGACTTCGGCGCTGGATCCGGAGACCGTCGGTGACGTCCTCCAGGTCATGCGCAACCTCGCCGAGGCGGGAATGACGATGGTCGTCGTCACCCACGAGATGGAGTTCGCCCGGCAGGTCGCTGACCGCGTGGTCTTCATGGACGGCGGAGTCGTCGTCGAGGCTGGACCTGCCAAGGACGTCATCGGCAACCCGGCCGAGCAGCGGACGAAGGATTTCCTCTCCCGCGTCCTCCATCCCGGCCAGCTGGGATAGCCGCGATCTCGCCGACCGCTCACGTTACCGTCGCTGTATCAAGCTCTACGGCGCGCGCTCGGTGGTAACGTGAGCGGTCAGCGAACGCGAGCAGGTTCAGAGGGTGAAGCCGGCGGGGAACGGGTCGCTGGGGTCGAGCATGAACTGCGAGGTCGCGGTCAGCCAGGCGCTGCCGGTGATCGTCGGCACCACAGCCACATGCTCGCCGACTCTCGTCTCCTCGACGAGGCGTCCGGTGAACGAGGTGCCGATGAAGCACTCGTTGACGAAGTCTGTGTTCAGGTCCAGCTGCCCACGGGCGTGCCGGATTGCCATGAGCGCGCTTGTCCCGGTGCCGCCGGGCGACCGGTCGAGCCAGCCGGGGTGATTGATGAGAACTTGCCGGGCATCCGGCACTTCGCCGCTCGGACCGGGTTGTGTCGGCTCCGTCAGGAACACGACGTGTTCGCAGCCGCTGTAGCCGGTCTCCGGATGCACCGGCGACAGCTGTTCGTTGACGGCGGCCATGATCTCGCGACCGGCGGCGATGAAGTCCTCGGAACGATCACGTTCGAACGGGATGCCGACGTCGGCGGCGGAGACGAAGGCGTAGAAGTTCCCGCCGAAGCCGATGTCGCAGGCGATCGACCCTCGCCCGGGCACCTCGACGGACTGGTCGAGAGCGTGCGCAAACGAGGCGACATTGACGATGGTCACCGACTCGGCGCGACCGTCCCGCACGACCACCTCGGCGGTGATGAGCCCGATCGGGGCGTCGAGGCGCACCGTCGTCAAGGGCGAGGTCACCGGCACCATTCCCGTCTCGACGAGCACGGTCGCCACTGCGATCGTGCCGGCCCCGCACATCGGCAGCACGCCGGTGACCTCGATGAAGAGCACTCCCCAGTCAGCATCGGCACGGGTCGGCGGCTGCAGGATCGCTCCCGACAGCCACCCGTGGCCGCGCGGTTCGCACATGAGGAAGGTCCGCAGATCGTCGGAGTTCTCGATGAACCACTCACGGCGTTCGGCCATGGACTCACCGGGGGAATGGTCCCACTCCCCCGGTGACGACGCGGACGGGCAGCCCCTCGGTGTGGGCTTCGACGGTCTGGATGAGACGGGTGGTCTGCACGGTCGATCGCCTCGCCTTTCTCGCTCAGTTCTCCAGAACCTCTTTGAGGATGACGCGGTAGCCCTGGCGGGAGTCGTAGCCGTGGATCTCTCGGGTGTCGAGCGCCGACATGAAGTCGAGCACCTCGGCGGTGATGACCTGTCCGGGCACGAGCACCGGAAACCCGGGCGGGTACGGGGTGACGAATCCGGCCGAGACCGGATGTTCCCCGTTCTCGACCCGGCGTCGCAGTTCATGCGGCAGCACGTGCTCGATGTTCTGGCGACGCAGACCCGCATAGTAGGCGGTGCGCAGGTCGCCGTCGGGCAGCTGCTTCGACGGGTCGTCGGCGGGCACCTCGGCGGCGTAGTCGGGGGCGAAGGCCGAGAAGTCCGGCAGCGGCGGCATCACCGCGGCGGGTTCGGTCAGCGCATCCTGTTCATGGAGTTCGTGCGGGTCGTTGAACTTCCCGGCCAGTTTGACGAGCACCTCGATGAGGTAGGCGACGGCCGAGCGTGAGGTGCCGATGTTCGTCATGAACAGCACCGTGTTCCGGCTCGTCTTGTTCACCTGGATGCCGTAGCGGTCCATGAGGTGTTCGTGCTTGAACGTGTCCCCGTCGACTCCTGTGCCCGAGATCTCGACGGTGATGCGGCTGGGATCGACGACGAACTCGTCGCGGACCCAGGCATCCCACATCGTGGAGAGCCCATCGCGCAATGGCATCGTCCGTTCGGTGACCCGATATTCCTCGGGGATGAGATCGGCGGCGGTGAGCACCTTGAACGTCTTCTTCAGCAGAGGATGACGCGCGATCGCCGAGGACAGGCTCATCGCCAGATCCAGCTGCTTCTGCACGAGCGCGAAGCCCTCCATCTCCACCTGCCTGCGACCGAGGTCGAGGGACGCGAGGATCTGATAGTTCGGCGACGTCGAGGTGTGGGTCATGTACGCCTCGTGGAAGGCCTCCTCGGCGCCGGTGGAGAACTCCTGATCGTAGACGTGGATCATCGACCCCTGGCGCAGCGCGGTCAGCGTCTTATGCGTCGACTGCGTCGCGTACACGCGGATCGTCGCGTCCGGCGGCGGCAGCAGGTCCTCCTCCAGCCACACCGAATCGGGGGCCGGGGCACCGGTCTCGGGATCGAACAGGCGCTTCTGCTGCTCCCGGTACGCCGCGGCGTGGGCGTTGGTGGCGAGGTTCTCCTCGAGGGTCTCCGCGGCGACCATGGCGGTGCGCTTGCGGGTGACCGGGTGGAACCGGGCGAAGGCGAACCAGGCTTCATCCCAGAGGAAGACGAGGTCGGGTTTGATCGCCAGGCATTCGGACATGACCTTGTAGGGGTCGTAGACGATTCCGTCGAAGGTGCAGTTGGTCAGGGTGATCATCCGCACCTCGTCGAGGCGGCCGGCGGCCCGGTAGTCGAGCAGCAGCTGCTTGATCCTGTTCAGCGGCACCGCCCCGTAGAAGGCGACGTCGTTGAGCGGATACGCCTCGAGGTAGGCGGTGCGGGCACCGGTGAGCATGAGCGCATGGTGGTGGGACTTGTGGCAGTTGCGGTCGACCATGACGACCTCGTCGGGTGAGACGACGGCCTGGTGGACGATCTTGTTCGCCGTCGACGTGCCGTTCGTGACGAAGTAGGTGCGCTTGGCACCGTAGGCCCGGGCGGCCAGCGACTGCGCCTTCTTCAGCGTGTGCACCGGCGCGAGCAGGGAGTCCAACTCCCCCGAGGTGGCGCTGGATTCCGCGAGCAGCAGGTTGAGCCCGTAGAAGTCGACGAAGTCGCCGATCCACTTCGACCCGACGACGGAGCCGCCGCGGGAGACGGGCAGTGCGTGGAAGACACCGGCGGGGCGGCGGGCGTGCTCTCGGATGGCGTCGAAGAACGGAGTGTCGTAGAGATGCTGGGCGCGGCGCAGCAGGGACAGATGGAGTTCGAACTGGTCCTCGCGGCGGAAGACGCGACGGAACCGGTGGGTCAGGGCACCGGCGAGGCTTTCGATATGGGCGCCTGCCATGAGGTAGAGGTCGAGTTCGGGTCGCAGATTCGCCAGGGTGTCGGCCAGCCGCAGCACCCGGCGCACCGAATTGAGCGGGCTCATCGGCGCCGTCGGCGATTCCTTCGTCGAGGTGTGCGCGAACTCGATGGAATCGCGCAGGTCACGGCTGAGCACCTCGCGGGTGTTGTCGGTGAATCCGGGACGGATGACGCAGGCGAGCAGGTTCGGGTTCGTCAGGGCCGCCGCCACCGCATCGTCGGCGGTGGGCACGATGACGTAGTCGTAGATGAACTGGTCGGAGGCGTTGCGGAGTTTGAGCAGATCCGTGTGCAGCTCATCGCGGCCGCCCTCGGTGGTCTCGTCGACGATGAGGACCTCGAAGCGGGGACGGGTGTCCTGGCGGTCCTTGAGTTCGGCGCGCTCATCCTCGGTGAGGTCGTCTTCACCGGTGTCGGGCACGGTGGTGCCGCGCAGCCGATTCACCGCACGTGTGATCATGTCGTGCGCGCGGTCGAATTCGCCGTTCGAGAGCAGGTCGGTGATCTCCTCGACATAGCGCTGACCGAAACCGGCCCAGTAGAGCTCGATCGTCTTCAGCGAGCGCAGCGAGCGCCACACCTCGCCGTCTTCGGCGATCATCGA
The DNA here is from genome assembly GCF_012844365.1 of Brevibacterium sp. 'Marine'. Taxonomy (NCBI): domain Bacteria; kingdom Bacillati; phylum Actinomycetota; class Actinomycetes; order Micrococcales; family Brevibacteriaceae; genus Brevibacterium; species Brevibacterium sp. 'Marine'. Next base: position 927,921 of record NZ_CP051626.1, on the reverse strand, counting down.
GAAGTCACCGCCGCTGACGGCCAGGCGTTTGATCGCGAACTTCAGGTACTCCCACGCGTCCGAACGCAGCCGCCACGTACTCGCCGGCATTCCCGGATCCCGTTCGAGCTGGGCCCGGCGCGGCGTCGAGGGGGCTCCTGCGCGACTGTGCCTGCGGCCGCCGCCGAGGTCGGTGGGCTCAAACTCCTGCGCCGTTGCCTGGTCGGAGTCGATTCCGGTCATGCGAGAGCCTCCTGGCTGTCAATCTCAGTCCCCACCCCGGTCCGGTGTGGATTTCCTGCTCACGGACTCAGTCGGCGGACCGTACTGATTCCGTTGTTGCACGATCATACGACCTCACGGTTGCGAATGGGCAGGGTGGTGGGCTGTTGAGACAACCACAGGACGCGAAATGATGATAAGCATGGGGTATGGACACCTCCGCGTCTCTTTCTGCAGGTCATCTCATCGTCGAGGAACTCGAAGCACACGGAGTCTCGCGTACCTATCTGGTTCCCGGCGAGTCGTATCTCGATGTCATCGACGGTCTCCGCGATTCGTCGATCACCCCGATCGTCTGCCGCCAGGAGGGCGGGGCCGCATATATGGCCGTCGCCGAAGGGCGGATGACCGGAGTGCCCGGAATCGCCATGGTCACCCGTGGTCCGGGAGCGGCGAACGTCAAGGTCGGCGTCCACACCGCCTTCCAGGATGCGACCCCGCTCGTCGTCTTCGTCGGCCTCATCCCCACCGATCATCGCGGCCGCGAATCCTTCCAGGAATTCGACCTGGACGGCTGGTTCTCCTCGACCGCGAAGAAGGTGCTCACCCTCGATGATCCCGATAAGGCCGCCGAGGTGGTCGTCGACGCCATGCACACCGCCGTGACCGGGCGGCCCGGTCCCGTCATCGTCGGTCTGCCCGAAGAGGTCCTCGTCCGCCCGACGTCGGGGACGGTGCTGCCCCCACGCGTGCACGGTTCGGCCTCACCGTACGCCGGGGACGTCACGGAGCTGCGGGCCCGCATCACCGCCGCCGACCGTCCCGTGCTCATCATCGGCGGCGAGGACTGGTCCCCGTCGACCTCGCGGCGCATCGCCCAATGGTCACGCGACCGCGGCCTCGGCGTGCTCGGCACCTTCCGCGCCTATGACGGCATCGACCATGACAGTCCGAATTTCCTCGGCATCCTGGGCTATGGTGCGTCCCCCGTGGCGAAGCGAGTCCTCGCCGAGGCGGACCTGCACATCTTCTTGGGCTGTGTCCGCACCGATGTGGCCACCGACGGGTTCACCAACGGCGTCGACCAGCGCACCGTCGTCATCGGCCCCGACGCCGATGCGCACGGCCATTTCGGTCGTCTCGACCAGCACATCGTCACCTCGGTCGGGCGGTTCGCCCAATCCCTGTTCACCGAGGAGGGAACCCGCACGTATTCGGTGTCCTCCGACGGGTCGATCGACGAACCGCCGCTCGGCGATGCCCTGTCCGAGGCGGCCGGGGACGCCGTATCGCTGCCGGACTGGGTCGCCGAGGCCCGGGCCGAGCTCGAGGCGTGGCGGACACCGCAGGTGGCAGGTTCGGGGTCGGCCGCCTCGGCGGGATTCGTCGACATGGACGAAGCATTCGTCCATGTGCAGGACCTGCTGCCGGACGACGCGATCATCACCTACGGGGCGGGGAACTTCTCCGGCTGGGCGACCAGGTTCCTGCCCACGCACGGGTTCCCCTCGGCGCTTGGCCCGCGCAACGGATCGATGGGATTCGGCCTGCCTGCTGCGGTCGCCGCCGCGCTCGTCCATCCGGAACGGCCGGTGTTCTGCATCGCCGGCGACGGGGATTTCCTCATGAACGGGCAGGAGATGGCCACGGCCGTCCAGTACGGCGCGGACCTTACCGTGGTGCTCAACGACAATTCGGTCTACGGCACGATCCGAGGCCATCAGGACCGCGAATATCCGGGCCGGGCCACGGCCACGGCGCTTAAGAATCCGGACTTCGCAGCCATGGCCACGGCGTTCGGCGGGCTCGGCATCCGCGTCGAACGGACCGAGGACTTCCGCGACGCGTTCGAACGGGCTCTGGCACACAAGGGGCTCTCGCTCGTCCACTGCATCACGGATCCGGCCGTTCGCGGGGCGCGCCTGCCATGAACTGCTGGTGTGAACGGGCTGGCGTGAACGGGCTGGCGTGAACGGCGGAGCGGCAGTCGTGCGAATCTGACTAAGGTGGCTCTATGAGAATCGACGCGATCTTCACCGACCTCGACGCCTACACGCTTGATCCGACCCGCCCGCGGGCGCAGAAGATCGGGGTGTGGGGCAACCGGATCATCGGCTTCGACGAGGAGCTCGACGGCATCGACGCCGACCGGGTCGAGTCCCTGGGCGGGGCGACGGTGCTGCCGGGCTTCAACGACGTCCACTGCCACACGACATGGTTCGGTCTCACCCTGGCCTCGGTCGATGTCACGGCGCTGCCCGGCGGTCTGCCCGATGTCTACGCGGCGCTCGAGAAGGCCGCGGCGACGACTCCGTCCGGGGAATGGATCGAAGCCACGGGGTACGCCCACCGTGACTATGACGGGCAGTATCCGGACTTGGGCCGTCTCGACGAGATCACCGGGGACCGACCCCTGTTCATGCGGCAGACGTCCGGTCATGCCGCGATCGCCAACACCGAGGCGATGCGACGGGCCGGGATCCTGGACCCCGATTTCGAGGAGCCGGTCGGCGGGAAGGTCGTCCGCGACGCGGCCGGACATCCGACGGGGCTGATCGAAGAGACCGCACAGACGCTGGTGCAGGACCTCATCCGCCCGTATTCGCTCGACACCGTCGTCGACGCCCTCGATCTGGCGACGGCCTACTACGCGAAGGAAGGCATCACGTCCTTCGGCGAATGCGGAATCGCCTACGGCTGGATCGGCCACTCCCCCATCGAGATCAGCGGCTACCTGCGAGCCCGCGAAGAGGGCAAGCTGCGAGCGCGGGCTCAGCTCATGCCGCAGGCCGACGGGCTGCATCCGATCGCGGCGAACTCCGCCGACGGGTTCGGCATCGGTCTGGACGCGGGACTGCGCACCGGCCTCGGTGACGATCTCATCTCGATCGGGCCGGTGAAGTTCTTCATGGACGGTGCCCTGTCCGGCGAGACCGCGGCGCTGCGGGAGAACTATGCGGGCAAGGACCACCCCGGCTATCTGCAGGACGACGCCGAGGTGCTGCGGCAGCAGATCCTGGACACCTATGCCTCCGGCTGGTCGTTGGCCGTGCATGCCATCGGCGATGCCGCTGTGGATGCGGCGGTCGCCAACATCGTGGAGGCGCAGAAGCGCTACGGCCGCCGGGCGGTGCCGAACCGGATCGAGCATGCCGCTTTGGTCCATGACGAGCATCTGGCGACGCTGGCCGAGCACGGAATCGTCGTCACCCCGCAGGCGGCGTTTGCCGACGGCATCGGGGACGGGATGAACGCCTCGCTCGGTCCGGACCGGCGGCACCTGATCTATCGGGCGAAATCGTTCGTCGATGCGGGTGTGCCGATGGCCGGCAGCTCGGACCGGCCGTGCGCCGACGGCAATGTGCTGCGCGGAATCGAAGCCTATGTCACCCGCCGGACCCGTGACGGGGATGTCATGGGTTCGGCGGCCGAAGCCCTGAGCGTCGATGAGGCGATCGCGGCCTACACGGTCGAGGCGGCAAAGGCCTCGGGTCAGGGCGCGGACAAGGGAACACTGAGCCGAGGCAAGCTCGCCGACTTCGTCGCCCTGGACACCCACCCCGGAAACGTCGCGGCGGACGAGATCGCGCAGATCCCCGTCCGCGCGACAATCCTAGGCGGCAACTACACCCACCAAACCCCCTAATTGCTACCTGACGGCGGCTGAGCAACCTCGCGCGAGGTTGCTGGGCCGCCGTCAGGTAGTAAGGGGAGCAAGTCAGTGGGGGAAGTCTAAGTCGGTGAGGACCTTTTCGAAGACTCCGAGGCCGCGTTCGAGGTCCTCTTCGCTGATGTTGATCGGCGGGACCACGTGCAGTCGGTGGTAGTTGTTGAACGGGATGACGCCGTGTTCCTTCAGCGCCGCCACCACCGAGGCGACTTCGGGTGAGCCGCCGCCGTAGGGGGCCAGCGGCTCCTTGGACTCCTTGTCCCAGACGAGTTCGATCGCCCAGAACGCTCCGGTGCCGCGAACCTCTCCGACGTGCTTCGAGTTCTCAGCGATCTGCCGCAGACGCGGACCGATGATGTCCTCCCCGATCCGGGCGGCGTGGTCGATCATGCCCTCATCGGCCATCGCGTTGATCGTCGCGACCGCGGCCGCGCATGCCAGCGGATGCCCGGAGTAGGTCAGCCCGCCGGGGTAGACGCGTTCGGCGAAGGTATCGAAGATCGCATCGCTGATGACGACTCCGCCCAGCGGCACATACCCGGAGTTCACACCCTTGGCGAAGGTGATGAGGTCGGGGACGATGTCGAAGTGTTCGAAGGCGAACCATTTGCCCGACCGACCGAATCCGGCCATCACCTCATCGGCGATGAGCACGATCCCGAACTCGTCGCACAGCGCCCGCACACCCTGCATGTACTCGGGACTGGGCACCATGATTCCGGCGGTGCCGGGAATGGATTCGAGGATGATCGCCGCGATCGTCGCCGGCCCCTCCAACTCGATGGTCCGCCGCAGGTGCTGCAGTGCGCGTTCGGTCTCTTCTGCCTCGGTGGCGGCGTGGAACTCCGAACGGTAGAGGAAGGGCCCGAAGAAGTGGACAACGCCCGATTCTCCGGTCTCGTTCTCCCACCGGCGCGGGTCACCGGTGACGTTGACGGCCGTCTGGGTTCCGCCGTGGTAGGACCGGTAGCGGGCGAGCACCTTCGTCCGTCCGGTGTGCAGACGGGCCATCCGGATGGCGTGCTCGTTCGCATCCGCGCCGCCGTTGGTGAAGAACACCCGGTCGAGCCCGGCAGGGGTGCGATCGGTGATGAGTCGAGCCGCCTCGGAGCGGGCGGCGTTGACGGTGGCCGGGCTGATCGTGCACAGCACATCGGCTTGGGCCTTGATCGCGGCCACGACGGCCGGATGCTGGTGGCCGATGTTCGTGTTCACCAGCTGCGAGGAGAAGTCGAGGAACTCGCGACCGTCACCGTCGACGACCGTCGACCCGAACGCTCTGACCACCGTCGGCGGGTCGATGAGCCGCTGCGCCGACCACGAGTGGAAGACGTGCGCGCGGTCGAGCTCACGGGCTCGAGCCGATTCGTCCTTGAGCGCTGCGAGGTCGGCATCGCCTGGTTGGTGCACCATCGTCACCCTTTCACTGAAGTACCGGGGATGAGCACGGAATCCGCGCCCGTGGGCTCATCGTAGAACACATTCGACTACAGTGACGAGCATGTCTTACCGGACCGTCGTCAGCCCCGTCGAGGCCGAGATCGAGATCAAGAGATCCCGTTTCCTCGCCCGCCTCTCCCCCGCCGCCGATGAGGCCGAGGCCAGATCCGTCATCGCCGCCGCCCGCGCCGCGCATCCGAAGGCCCGCCACCATTGTTCGGCGTTCGTCCTCGACACCGATTCGCGCACTCAGCGTTTCAGCGATGACGGGGAGCCGGCCGGCACCGCGGGCGCTCCGATCCTCGATGTCGTCACCGGCCACGATCTGACCTTCGTCGTCGCCGTCGTCACCCGGTATTTCGGCGGCACCCTGCTGGGTGCGGGCGGGCTCGTGCGCGCTTACGGTCAGGCCGCCTCGGCGGCGGTGGAGAGGGCCCGGATCGTCACCCGTCGTGAACGCGTCCCGGTGTCAGCAGCCGTCGACTACGCCCAGGCCAACGCCCTGGAACGGGCGGCCGGGAACCGGGGGTGGACGACGCGGGCCGACTACGGCGGTGAGGTCGGACTCGACGTCCTCGTTCCCCTCGCCGAGGTGGCCGATGCGCAGGCGATGTACGCCGACCTCACCGCCGGCCGGGCAGAGCCCGAGGTCGGTGAGGTCGAATGGGTGTGAGGCCGGGGATCGGCGCTCAGATCAGCGAGAGCTGATCAGTCGAGCGCGGCGATCTTCGCGACCTGAGCGTTCGTGAGCATGACGAGGTCCTCGGGTCGGATCTCGATCTCGAGTCCGCGACGGCCGGCCGAGACGAACACGGTGGAGTGGTCGAGCGCGGTGCGGTCGACGACGACCGGCACGGCATGGCGCTGTCCGAACGGAGAGACTCCTCCGACGGGGTAGCCGGTGCGGCGTTCGGTCTCGGCCACGCCGGACAGCTGGGCCTTCTTCGCACCGCGTGCGGAAGCCAGGGCCTTGAGGTCGAGCTGACCGGAGACCGGGACGAGCGCGGTCACGGGCTGACCGTCGACCTGGATCATCAGGGTCTTGAACACCTGGTCGGAACTGACGCCGAGCTTGTCGGCGGCCTCCGAGCCGTAGCGGCGAGTGGCCGGATCGTGATCGAAGCTGCGCAGGCTGTAGTCGATGCCTGCCAGGTTGAGCACTCGCACGGCCGGGGTCGCCGCACTGGAAGTCTTGGATGCAACTGTCATAAGGGGGTAGTGCCTCCTGCCCGCAGGTCGGCGGGGCCAGAAGGCGCAGATCTCACGACTTCGTGTCCCCGCGTCGATACGGACGGAATGTTGTATCGGTGCTGATAGGTACCCGCCCACAATAGGCGAAGTAGGCTCGCGGACGCCAATTCCCATGACTTCAAGTGACTCGTCGGTAAGCCCGTCGTGCATTTCGGCCGGGGAGGTTCAGCCCCACCCGAGCTCGTGGAGCCGGTCATCGTCGAGACCATAGAAATGCGCGATCTCATGGACGATGGTGATGACGATCTCCTCACGCAGATGATCGACATCCTCGGCGAAGTCGATGAGGTTGTCACGATAGATGAAGATGTTGTCGGGCATCTCGAACCCCGCGATCCCCCGCTCCCCGATCGGTGTGCCCTCATAGAGGCCGAGCAGGTGCCGGTCACCGTCCTCCGGCCGGTCCTCGACGAACAGGGCGACATTGTCCAGCTGTTCGGTCACCCCGGCCGGCAGCAGATCCAGGGCTTCGCCGAGGATCGCATCGAACTCCTCTTCACTCAGAGCCTCCATGCCTCCCACTCTAGCGACCCCGATCCCCTCGCCGAGGCGGCCGCGCGAAACGTCGCAAAGCACCGTTTCCGTCGTGTGACCGAGGACACCCCTTTTCGTTTTGCATTCCGCGAATCGGGTGGGATAAGCTTAACGTCGTTGCCCACGGGGAATCCGAGGACAACCTGGGCCCCCATCGTCTAGAGGCCTAGGACACCGCCCTTTCACGGCGGCGACACGGGTTCGAATCCCGTTGGGGGTACGGTGTAAGATCGTAAGGTCTTCCATCACAACAGCAAGGCCCTGTGGCGCAGTTGGTTAGCGCGCCGCCCTGTCACGGCGGAGGTCGCGGGTTCGAGTCCCGTCAGGGTCGCGGAGCATAAGGCTCTTCTTCGGAAGAGCCTTTGTTTCTCTCGGCATACTTGATGAGTATGTCGGCGGCTCGGCTCTGTAGCTCAGTTGGTAGAGCGTTCGACTGAAAATCGAAAGGTCACCGGATCGACGCCGGTCGGAGCCACCAGAAAGAAGCCCCGTTTCCCAGTCCAGGACTGGGAAACGGGGCTTCTTCGCGTCTGCGCTGCGAAACGCCGCCACTTGGGTGAGAGGGCCGGACGTGATCTGCGCCCCGCATTCGGGACCCCTGACTACCTTTGCGGTGACTCTGCGGATTATTCGCGTAGTACTGCGGAATTTCGGCATACCCCCGCCACTACGCTGATTGCGGCCCCGGGAGTGGTTGCTCCTCCCCGGGCAGACCGCCTCCCGCACAATCCCCTGGGAGCCCGGTCTCCACATCCCCACAGTGAGCAGGAGATCCTCGACGTGCGCACTTCAGCAGATATCGGTCAGCTCGGAACCGGAGACCACCCCTCGCTCGCAATCTTCGACCGCGGACCGGTCCCGGCCCCGCGCACACTCATCGACATCTTCACCGAGACCGTGCGCGCCCACCCCGATGCCACGGCCATCGATTCCGCCGATGCCGCCCTGAGCTACCGGCAGCTCGCCGAGGCGGCCGACCAGTTGGCCCAGCGCCTGCACCGGTGTGGGATCACCCGTGGTGATCGGGTCGGCATCCGCGTTCCCTCGGGAACCGCTGACCTCTATATCGCCGTGCTCGGAATCCTCACCGCCGGATGCGCCTACGTCCCCGTCGACTGGGACGACTCCGAAGAGCGCGCGGCCACCGTCTTCGACGAGGCCGCAGTCGCCGCCGTGATCGGAGAGAAGCTGAAGATCGTCCCCACCGCCGAGCCGGCCCCCGCCGCCTCGGCACCCGCCGGGCCGCCGGGCCTCGCCGACGATGCGTGGATCATCTTCACGTCGGGCTCGACGGGCAAGCCCAAGGGGGTGGCGATCACCCACCGTTCGGCCGCGGCTCTCGTCGACTCCGAACATTCCCTCTACCTCGCCTCCGACCCTCTCGGCCCGGCCGACCGGGTCATGGCCGGGCTGTCCGTGGCCTTCGACGCCTCCTGTGAGGAGATGTGGCTGGCCTGGCGCAACGGTGCCGTGCTCGTGCCCGCACCCCGAGACATCGTGCGTTCCGGCCCCGACCTCGGCGACTGGCTGACCGCACAGCGCATCACGGCGGTCTCGACCGTGCCGACACTGGCCTCGCTCTGGCCGGCCGAGGCGCTCGAACACGTGCGTCTGCTCATCTTCGGCGGGGAGGCCTGCCCGGCCGAGCTCATCGCCCGCCTCCACGAACCGTGGCGGGAGGTGTGGAACTCCTACGGCCCCACCGAGGCGACCGTGATCGTCAGCGCCGCCCTCCTCGTGCCCGGGGACATTGTGCGCATCGGCCGGCCCATCGACGGGTGGGAGCTCACCGTCGTCGATCCCGACACCGAACATCCGGTGGGGTGGGGCGAATCCGGAGAGCTCGTCGTCGGCGGCGTCGGCCTCGGCCGCTACCTCGATGCCGAGAAGGACGCCGAGAAATACGCTCCCCTGCCGGCCCTCGGCTGGGATCGGGCCTACCGCACCGGCGACCTCGTCCGTGCCGAGACAGACGGCCTCCTCTTCGAGGGCCGGATCGACGACCAGGTCAAGCTCGGAGGCAAACGCATCGAACTCGGCGAGGTCGACACGTATCTCGCCGCGATCCCCGGAGCCAACACCGGAGCCGCGGCCGTGCAGAAGACGAGCGGCGGCTCCGACGTCCTCGTCGGCTATTTCACCGAGACCGAACCCGGCAACATCGACATCGACGCCGCCCGAGCGGAACTGACCCAGAAGCTCTCGGCCGGAGTGGTCCCGGTCCTCACCGTCCTCGACGAGATGCCGATGAAGAGCTCCGGCAAGGTCGATCGCAAGGCGCTGCCGTGGCCGCTGTCGACTCCCGAGACCGAGGCGACCGGGCTGAGCCCCGATGAGCAGTGGCTGCGGGAGCTGTGGGTCGAACAGCTGGGGCCGATCGCCATCGATGCGGAGACGAACTTCTTCGAGGTCGGCGGCGGTTCCGTCCAGGTCGCCCGTCTCGTCGCACGCATCCGCCGCAGCCACCCGAGCGCCTCGATCGCCCAGCTCTACGCCCACCCCACCTTGGCTCAGATGTCCGACTACATCGGCACGCTGTCGTCCTCCCAAGCCAGGAATCCGATGCCCGAGCGACTGCCGGTGGGTCCGAAGATCTTCCAGATCGCCTTCCTGACCGGCATCTACGCTCTCAACGCCGTCCGCTATATCGTCGCCACGGTCACCGTCGTCTGGGCCCTCTACTTCTTCCTCGCCGCCGCGTGGGTTCCACCCGTGCCGTTTCTGCCCGTCGCCGCCGCCTGGTTCCTCATCTTCTCCCCCATCGGACGCATTGGCCAGGCCGTCATCGTCGCCCGAGTGCTCACCGTCGGCCTGCGGCCGGGACGATATCGCCGAGGCGGCTGGACCCATGTGCGCCTGTGGGCCGCCGATCGCTTCTTCGTCTTCCTCCGCCTCGAGCACCTGGCCGGCACCCGCCTGAACACCCTCGTCCACCGTCTGCTCGGAAATTCCGTCGGCACCGGCGCGTACCTTGCCAACCAGCCGCCCGTGTCCGGGCTCGCCCGGATCGGCGACTGCGCCGTCGTCGAGCGCGATGCCGATCTGCGCGGCTATCGCGTCGTCGGTGACACCGTCCACATCGGCCCCGTCACCATCGGCGATTCCACCCGGATCGGCACCCGCTCGGCCATCGAGCCCGGGGTCACAGTCGGCTGTCGCAGCGAGGTCCAAGCAGGCTCCCTCGTCGACATCGACATCGACGCCGATGAATCCTGGGGCGGTTCACCGCTGGAGTTCCTCGCCGAGGCGGGGCTGAGCTGGCCCGAACAGAACCAGTTGAGCTCGTACGACGCCACCGCTTGGTCGACGGCGACACGGATCCTCGCCGAATCCGCCGGCATCATGCTCATCGGCCTGCTGCCGCTGCTGGCGTTCGTTCCCGGAGTCGCCATCGTCCTCCCCCAGGTCATCGGGATCGGCCACTTCCCGACCGTGGCGACGACGCTGGCCGCCTGGGTGCCGCTGACCGCCGTGCTCACGGCGCTGACCTGGCTGACGCTCGTCACCATCACCGTACGGGCGCTGGCCCACTACGTTCAGCCCGGCTACTACCGCCAGGATTCGGCCACAGGTTGGGCAGTGTGGCTGACTCAGACCCTGCTGGACCGGACCCTGATCTCGGCGTATCCGGTCTACGCGTCGATCGCCACTCCCCTCTTCCTGCGCTGCCTCGGTGCTCGCGTCGGCAAGGACACGGAGATCTCCACGCTCGAGACCATCCCTCACCTGACCTGGATCCAGGACCGGTCGTTCATCGCCGACCATGCCCTCATCAACGCTCCGCGTCACTATCGGGGCTGGATCCACATCGGCACGACCGTCGTCGGGCGGGGAACCTTCGTCGGCAATTCGGCGATCGTCGGTGCCGACATCGATCTGCCGCCGGACTCCCTCGTCGCCGTCCTCGGTTCGAGCCCGGTCAAGGCCGCCGTCGGCACCTCGTGGATCGGCGGGACCGCGCAGGCGATTCCCCGCTCCCGCAATGATTCCCAGTCGGCACGCACCTACCGGCCGTCGACGGCCGTGAAATGAGCCCGGGGCGCGGTGGAGAGCGGACGGTTCATCCCCTTCATCCTCACGAACTGGATCGAGCTGGGACTCGTCGCCGCCCTCAACGCCATCTATATGAGCACTCTCTTCACCACGGACTCCCCAGCGCAGGGCCTGATCATCGCCACACTGTGGGCGTTCCCGCTGACCTTGGGCGCCGGCATCGCCTCCGTACTCATCGCCGTCGCCGCCAAATGGGTGCTTGTCGGGAGGTTCACGGCCCGGGAGCGCCCGCTGTTCAGCAGCTTCGTCTGGCGCAATGAGCTCGCCGATGTCTTCGCCGAATCCCTGGCCGTGGCGTCGCTGATCAAGATCGCCATCGGTTCCCCGCTGGTCGTCTGGTACGTCCGGATGATGGGGGCGCGCGTCGGCCGGGACGTCTGGCTGGAGACCTGGTGGCTGCCGGAGTTCGACATCATCGACATCGCCGACCGTGCGAGCGTCAACCGCGGCGCCGTCCTCCAGACGCATCTCTTCCACGACCGAGTGATGTCCCTTGTTCCCACCCACCTCGAATCCGGAGCCACCCTCGGCGTCAACAGCTTCATCCTCCCCGGGGCCGTCGTGGGCGACCGCACAGTCGTCGGTGATGGATCCCTCGTCCTCCGTGACGAAGAGCGGCCTGCCGACTCCCATTGGCAGGGCAATCCCGTCGAACCGATCACGAAGGGAGTTCCGGCATGACCGGCACCACCACTGAGCGTCCGATGCCCGGGCCCAGGCGGCCGCGTGAGATCTGGACCGGACGGTCCGAAGTGTGGCTGTCCGAAGTCTCCTCCGACCCGGCCGAACCGATGCGCAATGTCGCCGGCGGAGGACTGCGGACGTCGAACCGGATGCTCACGAACGTCGTCGACCGCGAACGACGCCGCAGACGCGCCCGGTCCTCGGGAGTCGATGCCGCACGCGGATTCGCACTGATCGGCATGTTCGCCATCCACATGCTGCCCGCCGCACGCGAGGACGGGACGCCGACCCTGGTCTGGCAGCTGCTGGCGGGGAACTCCGCGGCCCTCTTCGCCGTGCTCGCCGGAGTCTCGCTGGCGTTCAACAGCGGTGCCGAACGCCCCTTCACCGGGACGAAGATGAACCGCTCACGGGCAAACGTCGCAATCCGCGGCCTCCTCCTCATCAGCCTCGGCGTCGGCCTCAACCAGATCGGTCTGGCAGCGTTCGACATCCTCCCCTACTTCGGAGTGATGTTCCTGCTGGCCATCCCCCTGCTGCCGCTGCGAGCCCGGACGCTGCTCATCACCGGCGCCGTCATGATCGTCGTCCTGCCGCTGGTCCGCTTCCTCATCCATCGTCAGGTCGACGGATTCGGCTGGCATCCGAACCCGACTCTCGCAACGATCATCAGTGCTCCGGTCGACGTGCTCTCCTCTCTGCTCATCACCGGTGCCTATCCGGGCCTGACCTGGTTCGCTCTCGTCTGCATCGGCATGGGCATCGGACGTCTGCAGCTGCACTTCACGACTCCGCGGATGCTCATCATCGTCGCCGGTGGAACGGCGATGCTGTTCGCGATCGCCGTCACGAGGCTCCTGGTCTACCTCAACCGCTTCGGCGGATACACGATCGTGCGCACCTCCTTCCCCGGCAAGACGACCGACGCGGTCGATGACTTCCTCGTCTACGGCCCCACCGGCCCCCTGCCCACCGCGTCGCCGGGCTGGCTGATCTCGGGCGGGCCGCACACGAATACTCCGTTCGCCTTCCTCATCGGAGTCGGCTTCGCCATGGCAGCCATCGGCACCTGCATCCTCATCGCCCGTCGCAGCAATCTGCTGCGGCCGCTCGTCATGATCGGCCGGATTCCGACGTCCGTCTACGTCAGCCACCTCATCTTCCTGACCATGGCACCCGACGATGTCGGAGCGTTCCGCCTCTTCATCGTCCAGTGTCTCTTCGCCTTCCTGTTCACTGCTGTGTGGCTGCGCTTCTTCAAGCGCGGCCCCGTCGAAGCCGTCATCACAGCAGTCACCCGCGCCCTGACGAAGCTGCTGGGATTCGGCGCATCAGCAGGCAGCTCCGTGGTCAGGGCCTGAGATGGCGACCGGCGGGGCACCGACGACCGGCGCCTACCGGTGGAGAGATCGTCGGCTGCCGCCGCACACCCAGGTGCTCATCTGCCCCACCGAGGCGGCCGGTGCTTCAGGTGCCGTCGGACTGCTGCTCCCCCTGCTCTCCCGGGAGTTCTCCGCCCCGGTCGATGACATCGTCTGGCATCGCCCGAGCGTCGCCACCGTGCGGACCGGCCCGGACCGGCTCTTCACGTCCATCTCCCGCACCGACGGCTGTGTTGCCGTGGCCGTCAGTCGCCGCCGCATCGGAATCGACATCGAAGCGACCCAGACACAGGAGCAGAGCCGCGACCTGCTGTCGCTCTTCCATCCGCGCGATCAGGCAGCCGCGAACCGAGTGGGCGGGGCAGCTCGCAGGAGGCGCGTGACGACGATCTGGACCCGCATCGAAGCCGTCCTCAAGCTCCGCGGCACAGGGCTGAGAGTCGACCCCGGAACGGTGAGGGTCGGCCCGGGCCCCGGCGCACTGAGAGGCCGCCGCATCCGCACTGTCTCTGCGGTCGCAGCGCTGTCCGCGACGGCCGAGTATTCGGTCTCGCTGGCTTGGGAGCGATCCCGCAGGGCTTCCCACTCCTCTTGAAATCCGCACCGACTGGAGTAGGTTGAAGATGAGTTCGATGACCCGCCCACGTCGTGGTGGTGCCGGGTGAAAGGAGAGCACGATGACGAACAATCCGACGATTCAGGAACTCAGCCACGAGGACAGGGCTTTCCCACCCCCGGCGGAATTCGCCGCGAATGCGAATGCGAAGGCCGACGAGTACGACAAGGCCGCGGCCGACCGGATCGGCTACTGGGCCGAGCAGGCACAGCGCATCAGCTGGGAGACTCCCTTCGACACGGTCCTCGACTGGTCGGAGAAGCCCTTCGCGAAGTGGTTCACCGGCGGCAAGCTCAATGCCGCCTACAACTGCGTCGACCGCCACGTCGAGAACGGCCTCGGCGATCGCGTGGCCTACTACTTCGAAGGCGAATCCGGCGACACCCGCACCATCACGTACTCCGATCTGCTGCGCGAGGTCTCGAAGACCGCGAATGCGCTCACCGAACTCGGGGTGGGGACCGGCGACCGCGTCGCGATCTACATGCCGATGATCCCCGAGACGGTGTTCGCCATGCTCGCCTGCGCCCGCCTCGGCGCCCCGCACACGGTCATCTTCGGCGGCTTCTCCGCCTCGGCGATCGCCGATCGCGTCAAGGACTGCGGAGTCGAGTTCGTCATCACCGCCGACGGCGGCTATCGCAAGGGCAAGCCCTCGGGCCTCAAGTCCGTCGTCGACGAGGCGATGGACGACTGCCCCGAGGTGCGCAATGTCCTCGTCGTCCGCCGCACCGGCCAGGACGTGGACTGGAATGACGACCGTGATCTGTGGTGGCACGAGGTCGTCGATCGACAGCCGGAGACCCACACCGCGGAGGCCTTCGATGCCGAGCATCCGCTCTACATCATGTATTCCTCGGGCACGACCGGAAAACCCAAGGGCATCATGCACACCACCGGCGGCTACCTCGTCGGGACCTCGTTCACGCATTGGGCGGTCTTCGACATCAAACCGGAGACGGACGTCTATTGGACGGCCGCGGACATCGGCTGGGTGACCGGCCACTCATACATCGTCTACGGTCCGCTGGCCAATGGGGCCACCTCGGTGCTCTATGAGGGAACACCGGACACCCCGCACCGGGGACGGTGGTGGGAGATCGTGCAGAAGTACAAGGTCTCCATCCTCTACTGCGCCCCGACGGCCATCCGGTCGTTCATGAAATGGGGTCGCGACATCCCCGCCCAGTACGACCTGTCCAGCCTGCGACTGCTCGGCAGCGTCGGTGAGCCGATCAATCCCGAAGCGTGGATGTGGTACCGCGAACACATCGGCGGGAATAGCTGCCCCGTCGTCGACACCTGGTGGCAGACGGAGAACGGCAGCATCCTCATCAGTCCCCTGCCGGGCGTGACCGAGACGAAGCCGGGATCGGCGATGCGCCCGCTGCCCGGCATCGTCGCCGACGTCTACGACGACGAGGGCAACTCGGTCGAACCCGGAAACGGCGGCTACCTCGTCATCAAGGAGCCGTGGCCGTCGATGCTGCGCACCCTGTGGGGCGATGACGAACGGTTCAAGAAGACCTACTGGTCGCAGTACCCGGACGTGTACTTCGCCGGGGACGGGGCGAAGATCGACCGCGACGGCGACTTCTGGGTCCTCGGCCGCGTCGACGACGTCCTCAACGTCTCCGGGCACCGGATGTCGACCGCGGAGATCGAGTCCGCCCTCGTCGCCCATCCGAAGGTCGCCGAGGCGGCCGTGGTCGGGGCGAGAGACGAGATGACCGGTCAGGCGATCGAGGCATTCGTCATCCTCAGGGAGAGTGCGGACGACGGCGGGGACGATGTCGTGGGTGAGCTGCGAGGTCATGTGCGGTCCTCGATCGGCCCGATCGCGACTCCGCGCTCGATCATGATCGTGCCCGATCTGCCGAAGACCCGGTCGGGCAAGATCATGCGTCGACTGCTCAAGGACGTGGCCGAGAATCGCGAGGTCGGCGATGTCACGACTCTCGCGGACTCCTCGGTGATGGACCTCATCCAGAAGGGGATGAAGGAGAGCTGACCGCCCCGGGAGACCGGCGATTGACGAACCCGCCCTTGCGTGACCTACAGCACACTGATGTACTGTTGAGTAACATCTCGTGGGACCCGCTTGGGCGGGTTCGCTTCGAGACCGACGGCACTGACACCTAACTGCAAGGACGCATAGACATGACGCGTGGAACGACGATCGCCGGCAGCCGCATCCTCATCACCGGGGCCGGAAGCGGAATCGGTCGGCTCATGGCTCTCGAAGCCGCTGACCGCGGAGCCTCCGAGGTCATCATCTGGGACCTCTCGACTGAGAGCGGTGAGGCAGTCCGCCAGGAGGTCGAAGCCAAGGGTGTTCGCGCCCGCGCCTACTCCGTCAATGTCGGAGACTCCGCTCAGGTCGCCTCCACCGCTCAGGACGTCGGCGACATCGACATCCTCGTCAACTGCGCCGGTGTCGTCACCGGCAAGAAGCTCCTCGACGCCGACGAGGCCGCGATCCGACGCACCTTCGACGTCAACACCCTGGCGCTGTACTGGACGACGAAGGCGTTCCTACCCGGCATTCGGGCACGCAACCACGGCTCGATCGTCACCATCGCCAGCGCTGCCGGACTGACAGGCGTGACCAAGCAGACCGACTACTCGGCGAGCAAATGGGCCGCTGTCGGCTTCACCGAGTCGCTGCGCGGAGAGCTGCGCACAGAAGACAGCCGAGTCAACACCCTCGTCGTCTGCCCGTTCTACATCAACACGGGGATGTTCGCCGGCGTCCAGACGAAGTTCCCCCGGCTGCTGCCGATCCTCGAAGAGAACAACGTGTCCACCCAGGTCATCGACTCGATCGAATCCGGTCGGGAGCAGCTGGTCATGCCCTCACTCGTCCGATTGGTCCCGGGCGCCCGTCTCCTGCCGACCCGCGCGTTTGACAAGGTCATGGACTTCCTCGGCGTCAACCAGACGATGGACCACTTCACCGGTCGGACCGGCAACGGCAGCTTCCGCAGCCGTCGTGCGGCACGCAGACGCCAGCCGGCAGGAGTCTGAGGCAGACTCACCCGGTGCGTCCCCGCCGCTCCCGCGCTTCGGGTCCACAATGGGATCAGGGATACACGGGAAGGAGCCGGCATGGCGATGACCGATCTCGTCCTCGAGGGCGGCGGGGCGAAGCTGCCGGGACTGGTCGGCGCAGTCGAAGCCCTTGCCGACGGCGGCTATGACTTCCACCGGATCGCCGGCACCTCGGCCGGGGCCATCGTCGGCGCGCTGACCGCGGCGGGCATCGGCCCGCATTCGCTGCGAGAGAAGGTCCTCGAACAGGATTTCACCGAATTCGAGGACCTGTCTCCTGCATTCCGCCTCGTCCCCTGGCTGGGCAGAGTGCAGGGACTGCTGGTGCACAAGGGGATGTATGTGGGGCAGGCGCTCCACGATTTCCTCGCTTCGGCATTGGCCGATCAGGGAGTGCGCACGTGGGGTGACCTCAAGCTCGAGGATCCGAACAGCGCGGCCGGCCCGGAGCGGTCGTATCGACTCGTCGTCATCGTCTCCGACGTCTCCCGCGGCCGTATGCTCCGCCTGCCCTGGGACTACGACGAGGCCCTCGGCGTCGATGCGGACAGTCAGTCCGTCGCCGAGGCGGTGTGTGCGTCGGCGGCCAGCCCGTTCTTCTTCCGCCCGCGGGCTCTGCCTGCCCAACCGAGTGTTGCCGGCGGGGACTCCGTGCTCGGTGCCGACGGCGGTCTGCTCTCGAACTTTCCCGTCGACGTCTTCGACCGCAAGGATGCGTTTCCAGCACGGTGGCCGACCTTCGGTGTGATGCTCTCGGCCCGGCAGACAGCGGCCGCGGAATGGCGGCCCAACGCGACGACGTACCAATACGCGAAGTCCGTGCTGTCGACGATGATCAACGCCCACGACCGGCGGCACATCGATGACCCCTCGGTGACCGAGAGGACGGTGTTCGTCGACACCACCGGACACAGCAGCACGGACTTCGCCCTCACTGACGATGACAAGCTCGACCTCATCTCGTCGGGCCGAATGGCCGGAGAGAAGTTTCTGGCCCAGTGGGACTGGCAGGAGTGGAAGGACCGTTTTGACCGGAAATGATCCTGACCCCCATGGCCTGCGACCGAACGACGTGTCAGAATGAGGGCCCGACCCTGATTGCGAGTGAAGGAGAGATCATGAGCGAGTTCGACGCGGATGCAGCAGACCGGCTGGAAGACGACCCCATCCTCGATGATCCCGAACTCGACGAACCGACGGCCGATGAGTTGGATGATCCCGAACTCAGCGCCGCCGAGGCCGAGGCCGACCAGGTCGACGCCGACTCCGACATCGATTCAGACATCGATGACGAACCCGGCGACGCCCCCGTCGAACCCGGCGCGGAGGGACCCGAAGGGACCGGCATCGAAGGCGCCGACGATGTGCTCGTCGACGACGCCGGCTGGGAAGACGAGAACGAGGCCCCCGACCTCTCGGACGAGTTCAACACCGATCAGTCGCCCGCAGCGGAACAGGGAAACCGCGTCGGCGACGAGATGGTCTCCGACGGCGATGACGACTTCGAGGTCGCCGAGCTCGACGGGGATGACCTCGATGTCGATGCCCTGGCCGATGACGGGACCGAGCAGGTCTCGGTCATCGACGGCATGCCCGAAGTCATCGACGACTCGTATCAGGAGGACTGAGGCCGGTTCAGGTCGGAGAACGCCTGGTAGGACAGCACACTCGTGATCTCCGCCGGCTCATCGCCATCGAGGACGGCGAGCGACCGCATCGCTTCCGACATCGCCGCCCGGTAGAGCAGTGATCCGGTGCTGATCCGCCCGACCCCTGCCTCGGCGAGTGTCGACCCTGGATATCGCGTACTGGCCAGCACATTCACCGGGACCCGGCTGTGGCCGGTGATCGCCTCAACCGTTGTGAGGTCGAGGTCCCCTGGGACGAAGATGCCATCGGCACCGGCAGCGGTATAGGCGTCGATGCGGCAGGTGACCTCGCCGAGGCTGTCCCGGCCGAGCCAGAATGTATCGATCCGAGCGTTGACGAACAGAGCGGGGAAGGCTTCCTTGATCGCCGTCACCTTGGCCGCGAGGACTCCGGGCTCGCTCATCCGCCCCTGTGGTGAGTCCTGGATGTTGATGCCGTCGATGATGAGGCCAACCTCGGGGTCGGCGGCGAATGATTCGCGTACGACGCCGACGACGGATTCGGGACCGTCACCATATCCGTCTTCGAAATCGCAGGTCAGCGGCAGTTCGGGAACTGCTGCGCGGACGGCGGCGACGAGACGTGCGGTAGCCGACAGAGTTTCCCGGTCCTCGTCGGCGGCGCCGATGCCCGCCGCGACTCCCAGACTTGTGGTCCCGATGGCCGCATGCCCCGCCTCGGCGAAGAGCTGAGCACTGGCCACGTCCCACGCACAGGGCAGGATGAACGGGTCGCCCGGTGTGTGCAGGTCGCGGAAGGCTGTCACTGTGTCAGTCAGAGCCGATCCTTTCGTGCCGCGAGCACCCAGTCGAGGTGTTCACGCCCTTCCGGGGCGATCTTCAGCGCCCGCGAGTTCGGCCGTCTGACAATCCACTCACGGTCGAAGAACGTCCGGCAGATGTCGTCGCCTAAGACCCCGCCGAGGTGCGAGCGCCGTTCCGTCCAATCGAGGCACCGGCGCACCATCGGGCGTGGGGATGACGAGCGTTGACCGACGACCACGCCGAACGCCTCGGCGAGGCCGGTCCGGCCTTCTGCGGTCACGGTCATGGACTCACCGATCCATTCTCGCTGCATCAGGGCGGAGAAGAGCTGAGTGCCGAGCCGGCCTGCGATGTGCCTGTAGCAGGTTCGTGCCTCGAGCAGCTGACGGTCGCGGGTCTTCGCCGCCAAGGACGGTGCGGCGGCCACATGATCTCCGGCGAGAGCCCCCGTGTGTTCCAACCAGTCCGCAATGTCGGTCGAGGCGATCTGGACGTAGCGGTGCTTGCCCTGACGTCGTTCGGTGAGGACCTCGTGGTCGACGAGGATGCTGACGTGGT
This sequence comes from Brevibacterium sp. 'Marine', assembly GCF_012844365.1. NCBI lineage: Bacteria > Bacillati > Actinomycetota > Actinomycetes > Micrococcales > Brevibacteriaceae > Brevibacterium > Brevibacterium sp. 'Marine'. The sequence continues at coordinate 908,067 of NZ_CP051626.1, read as the reverse complement.
CGGACAACGACGACATCGGAATCGACAGGGCGCGGGAGAGTTCGGTGAGCGTCCACGCCCGCCCGTCGAGAAGGCTGGCACAGATCATCACGCGCGTGGGGTCGGCGATGGCCGATGCCAGGGCGGCGATATTCGGTGCGGACTCAGGGAATCTCCTCGTCATGTCCTCATCGTAGGGCTGTGTCGTTTCGTGATTCCCGAAATGTCCCGGCTTCGCGTTCTGCCGCCCAGCCTGGACTGCACCACGCATGGCCTAAGGTTGAGGGCGGGAGTTTCCGTCCGAGGTGAGGGGGCATGCGTGGCCGAATTGACAGAGGGCACCGAGGCGGCCGACCGACTCGAATCCGCACTGACCGGCCGAATCGATTCGTCCACCCTCGACGAGATCGCAGCACTTGCCCGGCAGGTGCCGCGTGCCGAGATCGGCCGCCTCGTCCATACTTCGACGCCGCTTCAGTCCGCGATGCTCTTCCGGGTGCTGACGAAGGAAGAGGCCCTCGATGTCTTCGAGGATCTGCCTCCGGCGTACCAGGCCGAACTCATCGGCAACCTCCGCGAACCCGAGGTTGCCGACATCGTCGACGGCCTCGACCCCGATGACCGGGCCGAACTCTTCGGAGAGCTGCCCGCCGGAGTCGCCAGTCGTCTGATGAAGGGGCTGACCCCGGACGAGCGGGCGATGACCTCGGCCGTCCTCGGCTACCCGAAGTCCGCGATCGGCCGCTACATGTCGCCGGAGGTCCTCGGCATCCACGAGGATTGGACGGCGGCTCAGGCGATGGAGGTCGTGCGCGCCCGCATCGACGGACCCGAGACCGTCTATCTCCTGCCCGTCGTCGGACCCGGCCGGGTGCTGCGCGGAGTCGTGTCCCTGCGCAACCTCATCGCCGTCGACGAGGACACGATCATCGAGGACATGGTCCGCGACTCGATCAGCACACATGCGCTGACCGACCGTGAGGAGGCCGCTCGCGAGTTCCTCTCCCACCGGCTCATCGCGATGCCGGTGACCGACCAGGAAGACCGCCTCGTCGGCATCCTCACCATGGATGACGTCCTCGACATCATCGACGAGGAGGACGCCGAGGATATCGCCCGCGGTTCCGGCACGGAACCGTTGGATCGCTCCTACCTGTCCTCGACCATCATGCGACTGGTCAAGAGCCGCATCGTGTGGCTGCTCGTCCTCGCCGTGTCTGCGATCCTCACCGTCCAGGTCCTCGAAGTCTATGAGGACCGGCTCGATCAGGTCGTCGTCCTCGCCCTCTTCATTCCCCTGCTCACCGGCACCGGCGGCAACACCGGCAACCAGGCGGCCACCACCGTCACCCGGGCCCTGGCTGTCGGAGAGGTGCGCATCCGAGATCTCGGCCGCGTGATCTGGCGAGAGCTGCGCGTCGGGGCGCTGTTGGGTGCGGTTCTCGGAGTTCTCGGTTTCTGCGTCGCCGGCCTCGTCTACGGCTGGGCGATCGGCCTGGTCATCGGGCTGACGCTGCTGTCGGTGTGCATGATGGCCGCAACAGTGGGCGGACTGATGCCGATCATCGCGAAGAAGGTCGGGGCCGACCCCGCGGTGTTCTCCAACCCATTCATCTCCACGTTCTGCGATGCCACGGGTCTCATCCTCTACTTCACGATCGCCACCGCAGTCCTCGGCCTGAGCTGATGACGCCTGCTGGGCCACGGTCTCAGCCCGACCAAGCCTCCCACAATCGCGCGTAGCGACCGCCTGCGGCAACGAGGTCGTGGTGGGTGCCTTCCTCGACGACGCGTCCGTGCTCCATGACGAGGATCCGATCGGCCTTCTCGGCCTGGCTGAGCCGGTGCGCGACGATGAGCGCACCACGGCCGGCAAGGGCCGCCTCGGCGGAGGATTCGAGGGCATGGGCTCCGGCCGATCCCGCCTCGGCGGTGGCTTCGTCGAGGATCGCGAAGTCCGGGTCGGCGAGGACGAGACGGGCCAGAGCGAGCGTCTGCTCCTGGACCGCAGACAGACGGACCCCGCCCTCCCCGATCTGCGTGTCGAGGCCGTTGGGCAGGGATCGCGCCCAGCCCGCACCGACCGTGGTCAGGGCCGTGCTGACCTCGTCATCGGTCGCATCCGGACTCGGCAGGGAGACGTTGTCGCGCAGGCTGCCGGAGAAGGTGTGGACCTCCTGCGCGACCATGGCGATGTGCCGGCGCAGCACGGATTCGTCCAGCGATCCCACATCCACCTCATTCGCCGAGGCGGCCCCGCCGTCGGTCAGCCGTGCCCGTCCGTGACCGGGAGCGGAGAGTCCCGCGGCGATCTTCGCCAGCGTCGTCTTCCCGGCACCGGTGGTGCCGACGACGGCAACGTGCTCACCAGGGGCGATGCTCAGGTTCACGCCGCGCAGCACGTGATTGTCCGTATCCGGGTCCGCGTCGTAGGAGAACCACAGATCCTCGAGCACGAGCCACGGGGCGGCGGGAGCGGCCCGGGTCGATCGGCTCGGCGCGGTGGCTGCCTCGTCGATGACTCCGACCATGCGGGTCAGGGAAGCCCCGGCCGACTGGACCTGGTCGAAGAGCCCGACGAGGGCACCGATGGGGTTGAAGAGACGGTGGAAGACCAGAGCCGCCGTGGTCACGGCTCCGGCAGTGGACTCGCCGAACCAGACGAGGGCGAAACCGGCGATGAGCAGCAGGGAGAGCACGACCGCCTCGGCGCGATTGTTGCGGCCGAAGGCGCGGGTGAGGAACCGGAAGACGTCGATCGACAGATCGCGGGCGTGCGCGGAAGCGGAGTCGATGCGACGCATCTCTCCGGCCTCGGCGCGGTAGGCGCGCAGGGTCGCACCCCCGGTGAGCCCGCCGAGCAGACGCCCGGCACGCCGGCCGAAGGCTGCGCGTTCCTCCTTGTAGATGGGTTCCGACCGGGGCAGATACCAGCGCAGGGTGAGCCAGTACATCGGCACGGCGACGAGCCCGGTCAGCCCGAGGCGCCAGTCGATGGCGGCCAGACCTGCGGCGGAGACGATGACGACGAGAAGGGATTCGACGACGAGCGGCAGCACTTGGCCGGCGGCCTCACCGATCTTCCGGGAGTCGTCGGCGACGCGGGAGACGAGGTCTCCGGTGCCGGTGACCTCGATCCGCTGGGACTCGAGGGATAGCGCCGAGTCGACAACCTCGGTGCGCAGTTCGGCGACGACGGGCATGGCGATGCGGGCGAGCGCCCACGCACCGATCCACGTTCCCGCGGCCATGACGATGCCGGCGATCGCGACGGCGACGGCGCACGTCCAGACGAGTTCGGGGCCCGCTCCGGCGGGGAGTTCGTCGACGAGGCGGCCGATCGCCCACGGCCCGACGAGGCCGGCCCCGGCATTGGCCGAACCGGCGATGACGAGGAGGACGATCCAGCCGGCTCTGCGGCGCAGCAGCGGAGCCAGATGAGCGAAGGAGCGACGTCGGGAGGCGATCGTCAGGGTGGTCTGCGTCGGCGTCGTCATCGGGTCACCGCGCCTCTGTAGGCGTCGGCGCTGTCGGTGTCTGCCTCGAGCAGGTCGGCATGAGAACCGATGAGCAGCGGGCCGGACGTCGGGCGATAGACGACGGTGTCGGCGGCGGCGAGGAAGGCCGGTGAGGAGGTGAGGATGATCGTGGCTCGATCCCGTGTCCGGCGGCGCAGTCGGCAGAGTCCGTGGGCGATCTTCGCCTCGGTGACGGCGTCGACGGCGGTGGTGGGTTCGACGAGGACGAGGATCTCGGGGTCGGCGTTCAGTGCACGAGCCAGTGCGACGCGCTGGCGCTGACCGCCGGAGAGGTTCCCGCCGAGCTCCTGGATCCGGTAGTCGAGTCCCCCGTCGACGAGGTCGAGCAGTTCGTCGGCTCCCGAGGCGGTGAGTACCTCGGCCGGGATCGGCCGGTGATCGGTTGCGCGGTCGACTGCGCGGTCGCCGGTGTCTGAACGGTCGTCGGCGACGACCATGGTGATGTTCGATCCGATGGTGCCTTCGAACAGGTCGACGTCGTGGGGTGCGACGAGCATCCGAGCGGGGCCGAGGGTCCGGGCATGGGAGGTCAGCGCCGACCGCAGTACCGCTGCGTCCTCGGCATCCTCGGAGACGATGCAGGTCAGTGTGCCGCCGGCGGTGGTGAGTTCGACGGCATCGCCGTTCGTCGGCCATCCGGTGATGGTGATTCCGGATTCGGTGGTGGTGACGCTCGGGCGGTTGTCGGCGGTGTTACGGGTGGTGGGGGCCGCCTCGGTGATGGTGTCCGTTCCATCGCGGGCGTCGTCCGGGGCGTCGATGTCGCCGAGCAGGCGGGCGATCCGTTCGGCGGCGCCGTGGGATTGGGCGAAGAGGCCGACGATCTCGGCGAGTGCGCGCATGGGTTCGGTGAGAAAGGCGGTCATGCCGAGGATGCCGATCAGCGCCCCGACGCTCATCTGACCGTCGATGAGACGCAGACCTGCGACGATGAGGACGATCGCCAGCACCGCGGACATGACGAGCGCACCGAGCCCGGCCAGGCGTCCGGTCCTCTCACCTGTGGCGATGCCGGCGTCGGCGGCCGCATCGGAGGTGGTCCGGTAGCGACGCACCGCCCACGGCTCACCTCCCATCGCCTTGACCACGCGCAGTCCGTGCATGAGGTCGGACGCCGAGCGTCCCGCGGAGGCGACGGCGTCGAGCTGGGCGGTGGCCTTCGCGGACACCGAGCGGCCGGGCAGAGCGACGATGATGAGCCCGATGGGCACGGCAACGAGGACGACGAGTCCGGTCACGGGGTCGGCGATGAGAAGGAAGACCGCCGCGGTGATCATGCCCAGCACCGAGGCGATGCCGCGGCCGGCCTGCTGGAAGGACGTGGCAGCGGTGTCGGCATCGGCGGAGGCGATCGAGAGCACCTCCCCCGATGTCCGGTCGGGTGGCAGGTGTGATGCGGTCAGGGCGGCGTGGGTGATCTCGACGCGCAGGGCATGGGCTTCGTGTTCGCGGGCGGCGTTGCACAGGCGCGCGCCGAAGCGGTAGCCGAGGCTGAGGATCGTGAAGAGGAGACCGAGGCCGAGGACCGAGACGATGAGTCCGGGCAGCGAGAGCGGGATGATCGCGCGGTCGACGATGATGCCGATCGCCACCGGGACGAGGGCTTCACAGACCTGCCACAGTGAGAGCGTGGCGGCGCCGCCGAGCAGAGGGCGAATACGCCGGCGGGCGGATCGGCGCAGCAGCTGCGCCCCGGTTTCAGGGGTCTTCGGCACGAAGGCTACCCTAACAAATTCGGTGAGGTGGCGGCTCGGATGAACAGCCGACTGCCAGGGCGGGCCCCTAGGATGACCTCATGACTTCTCCGATCGACTACGGCATTCCCGATCTCACGGGGCGCACGGCCCTCATCACCGGCGCGAACAGCGGACTCGGCCGGGTCGCCGCACGCGTGCTGGCGGGGCGGGGCGCTCATGTCGTCCTGGCCGTGCGCAATCGTGCGAAGGGTGAGGCCGCCGCAGCGACGATGCCCGGCAGCACCGAGGTGCGCGACCTCGACCTCGCCGACCTGTCCTCGGTGCGCGACTTCGCTGCGGAATTCACCGCACCGATCGATCTCCTCATCAACAATGCCGGGATCATGATCCCTCCCCTGTTCCGGACCGTCGACGGATTCGAATCGCAGTTCGGGACGAACCACCTCGGTCATTTCGCCCTGACGAACCTGCTGCTGCCGCAGGTGCGTGAGCGCATCGTCACCGTCTCCTCGATTGCCCACCGGTTCGGCACGATCGACTTCGACGACCTCCAGTGGAGGCGGCGACCGTATCGACCGATGGCCGCCTATGGCCAGTCGAAGCTGGCGAATCTGCTCTTCACCAATGAACTCCAGCGTCGACTGTCCGAGCATTCATCCTCGGTGATCGCGACGGCAGCCCACCCGGGAATGGCGGCGACGAACCTCTTCTCCACCAGCGATGACGGCTCCTTGGACGCCCGAGTCAGCCGCGCGTTCACCCGGGTGGTCGCCCAGAGCGAGCAGAACGGGGCCCGGCCGATCCTCTGTGCCGCTGTCGCCGACCTGCCCGGAGACAGTTACATCGGACCGACCGGTCCGTTCGAGATCCGCGGAAAACCGGGATTCGCATCCCGTTCGGCGAAGTCCACCGACACCGAGGTGGCCCGGCGACTGTGGACGGTGTCCGAAGAGCTCACCGGGGTCGGATTCCCGGAATTGTGAGGACTGCCGATGCTTACGATGACGAGGGTGAAGCCATGACGATTCTGCGCAACGTACACATCATCGACGGCGACGCCGCCGTCGGGGATCCTGTCGACATCGACTTCGGTGACACGATCACGTCGATCTACCCGGCCGAGGGCGGGACAGGGGCGGCCGCGGAGAGGTACGTCCTGCCCGGTCTCATCGACACCCATGTGCACCTGAAATCACGGGCACCGCTCGTCGACGCGCTTCGCTCGGGACTGACGACACTCGTCGATCTCGGAACGCATCCGGACTCGTTAGTCGACGAGTTCCGGTCCGACCGCGGAATCCCGGCGATCATCAGCGCGGGATCGGCCGCCTCGGCGCCGGGAAGCACACAGATCGAGGTGATGGGATTCCCCGTCGAATCCGGTGTCACCGGGCCCGAGGATGCCGACCGGTTCCTCGACTGGCGGGAGGCCGGTGGGGCCGATCTCATCAAGATCATCATCGAGGACCCGGACGCCACCGAGGTGCCCGCGCTCGACGTCGAAACGCTGCGGGCGCTCGTCGACGGAGCCCGCGGCCGGGGGCTGCGCACCGTCGCGCATGCGGTCACACCGAGGGCGTACGATCGCGGCCTCGCGGCCGGCGTCGATGTGCTCACACACGTCCCTTTCGTGGCACGGCTGAGCGAGGCGACGATCTCTCGGATCGTCACCACGGGCACCATCGTCTCCCCCACCTTGGTGATGATGCGTGCGATCGCCGAGGCCCGCCTCGGCGATCATGCCGATTCCGCGTTCGCGCTCGCTGTGTCGAATGTGCGCGCCCTGCATGCGGCGGGAGCGCGGATCATTGCGGGCACCGATGCGAATGAGACGCCGTTCGCGCCCGTGCCCCACGGGGCGTCGCTGCACGATGAACTCGGGTACCTCATCGAGGCAGGGATGACCGTCGCCGAGGCGATCCGGTCGGCCACGTCGGGGGCCGCCGTTGCGCTCGGACTGGACGATCGGGGCCGGATCGTCGACGGTGCCCGTGCGGATCTGCTGGTCTTCGAGACCGATCCGCGGGATGACGTGGGGGTTCTGCGCGCCCCTGCTGAGGTGTGGGTCGGCGGAGCGCTCGTCAGCGGCTGACCGGTTGCACCGGTTGACCGTGCCCGGGGCAGTTCAGCGGAAGGCCTGCTGGCCGGTGATGTGGCGGCCGAGGATGAGCGTGTGGACCTCGTCCGTGCCTTCGTAGGTGCGCACGGACTCGAGGTTGTTCGCGTGCCGCAACGGTGAGTATTCGAGTGTGATGCCGTTGCCGCCGAGCATCGTCCGGGCCTCCCGGCAGATGGCGATGGCTTCGCGGCAGTTATTCAGTTTGCCGACGGAGATCTGCACGGGGTCGAGGGTGCCGGCATCCTTGAGGCGTCCGGTCTGGATGGCCAGGAGCGTGCCCTTCTGGATCTCGAGGGCCATATTCACCAGCTTCTCCTGAGTGATCTGATAGGCGGTGAGCGGCTTGTCGAACTGGAGTCGGTTCTGTGCGTAGTCGAGAGCGACTTCGAAGGAGTCGCGGGCAGCGCCCATGGCGCCCCACATGATTCCGTACCGGGCCTCGTTGAGGCAGGAGAACGGACCCTTCAGGCCCGTGACCTCGGGCAGGACCGCCTCGGCGGGCAATTCCACGTCTTCCAGGTCGATATCGCACTGGATGGAGGCCCGCATCGACAGCTTCTGCGTGATCGGGGTGGCGGTGAAACCGGGGGTGTCGGTGGGCACGAGGAAGCCGCGGATACCGTCGTCGGTGGCGGCCCAGATGACGGCGATATCGGCGATCGAGGCCAGACCGATCCACCGTTTGGCGCCGTTGAGGGTCCACGATCCGTCAGCATTGCGGGTGGCGGTGGTGGCCATGGAGGCCGGGTCGGATCCGGCGGTGGGTTCGGTCAGTCCGAAGCAGCCGATGATCTCTCCTTTGGCCATTCCGGGCAGGTAGCGGTTCTTCTGCTCTTCGGATCCGAATTTGTGGATGGCCGACATCGCCAGCGATCCCTGCACGGAGACGAAGGTGCGCAGTCCCGAGTCACCGGCCTCGAGTTCGAGGGCGGCGAGACCGTATTCGACGGCGGAACGTCCCGGGCAGCCGTACCCCTGCAGATGCATGCCGAGGAGGCCGAGCTCGCCCATCTCGGCCACGATCTCGGTCGGGAAGGTTGCGCTTTCGTACCAGTCGGCGATGTTCGGGCGGATCCGATCATCGACGAAGGTCCGGACCTTCGCGCGCAGGGCCAGCTCATCGGCGGTGAGGAGTCCGGCGAGGTTGAGCAGGTCGGAGGGGTCAGCGGTGGTGTCTGGGGCGGTGTCTGCGGTGGCTGTGGTCATGAGGGTCTCCTGGGGCGTCGGGGTCGTCTTCAAGAGTGCCATCGGAATTACTCAGAGTCCAAGAGGTAATATCGAGGTGATTATTTGCAAATAGTTATCAATCTGGGCGGTAGGGGTAGGTCATGGAGTTCAGGCAGGTCACGGCGTTCCTCGCCGTCGCCGAGGAGCTGCATTTCGGGCGGGCCGCGGAACGTCTGCACATCGCGCAGCCCGCACTCAGCCAGATGATCCGCGCGCTCGAACGAGACCTCGACGTCGATCTGTTCGAGCGGACGACCCGGCGGGTCCGACTGACGCCGGCGGGTGAGGCGCTGCTCGAACCCGCCGCTGCGATCGGGACTCAGGTGGACGGTGCCCGGCGCATCGCCCGGGCCGCACAGCAGGGTCTGGCGGGCCGGGTGCGCATCGGATTCGGCGGCACGAGCGGCTACTCCATCCTCTCCAGACTGGCCCGCGAGGTCGGCGAACGGCACCCTGGCATCAGCCTCGACCTGCAGCCGCAGATGTACTGCGGGGAGGCCGCGATCGCGCTGCGCGACGGGGAGACGGATCTCGCGATCATCAGCCCGCCGGTGCCGGCCGGTGTCGAGGTCCACGTCATCCGACAGGAGAGCGTCATGATCGCCATGCCCTCGGGGCATGAGCTGGCCGAGCGCCAGTCGGTGAGCATGGGCGAACTCGCCGGTCAGCCGTTCATCTCCTATGCCCCATCGCACGGATCTCAGGTCAGAGAGGTGATGATGCGGCTGGCCGATAACGCCGGTTTCCTGCCACAAGTCGTCCAGGAGGCACCGGATCCCTACAGCCTGCTGGCGCTCGTCGGCGCGCAGGTCGGCATGGCCGTCGTCGTCGAGTCCTCGGATCACATCCGCATCGACGGGGTGCGCTATGTCCGCCTCGCCGAGGGCGGGGATTCCTTCACTCTCGCCCTCGGCTGGCGCCGGAACAATCCGTCCGAGGCGCTGGCGAGGGTGCTCGACATCATCCGCACCCTCTTCCCCTCCCCTCTTGCTACCTGACGGCGGCCCAGCAACCTCGCGCGAGGTTGCTGGGCCGCCGTCAGGTAGTTCGAGGAGCGCGAAGTCAGCGCGGAAACGAGTGAGAGACTGTGGAGATGGTGCGTTCGCCCGATCTTTCGGACTACGCCGCAAAAATGCGGCGGTTGGCTCAAACAGGTGTCGACCTCGATGTCGACGCCCGGTTCATCGATATGCTCGCGCCCCGCGGGGCGACGATCCTTGATATCGGCTGCGGGATCGGCAGCGCAGTCGCGGCACTGCGCACGGCCGGGCACCGGACATTCGGCATCGACCCGACGCCTGAGGTCCTGCAGGTAGCGACTGACCTATTCGACGCTGCTTGGTTCCGGCAGCTGTCAGCGACAGACCTGTCACCTGGAACGATGACAGATCATCGGCTACCGAAGAACTTCGATCTCATTCTCATGTCAGGTAACGTGCCGGCTTTTCTGACCCGGGCGGAGCTCTCAAGGGCATTCGCCGCCGCAGACGAGCTGCTGGCGCCAGGCGGTCGCCTCGTTGTCGGAACAACGACCCATCGACGAGGCGGCCCTGCCGATCTCGATCACTGCGCGGCCGGAACATCACTGAGACTTGGGCATCGTTATGGAGACTGGCACCTCGGCGCATTCGATTCCGAATCACCGTGGTCAGTCAGCATCTATTTGGCCCAAGGTAACCGCCGCACAGCCGACGGTCCCGACGGCATTCACGTATTACCGCCCGAATAGCCCTTATTACTACCTGACGGGGGCCCAGCAACCTCGCGCGAGGTTGCTGGGCCGCCGTCGGGTAGTCCTGGAAGCGCAAAGTTGGTGCGGAACGAGAGAGACTGCGGGTATGGATCTTTCAACCAGCACTGCCGTTCGGCTAGCCGCAACGCGCGGTGCCTCTTCCTCTCACAGCGACGCCGTCGACGCGCAGACAGGTTGAGACCATGAATGTCCACACCCGAATCGCCGTAATCGGAGACGTCGGCGGCCATTTCGGGCCGCTCGCCCATCTCCTGGGAGAGCTCGGTGTGCGGTTCGGATCCGCGATCGAGTGGCCGCAGGACCTCCATGTCGTCCAAGTGGGCGACCTGGTCCACCGTGGCCCGGCATCCGCTGAGGTCGTCGGCCTCGTCGCCGACCTTCTGGAACGAGGCGTGTGGACTCAGATCGTGGGCAATCACGAGCAGCTCTACGTCGACCGACCAATCTTCGGGTGGAATGAAACCATCGACGAGGCCGCCCAGACGCAGCTGCGGGATTGGTGGGCAGATGGTCGTCTCAGACCGGCGGCGGCCGTCATCGACGACTCAGGCGAGGAGTGGCTGATCACCCATGCCGGCCTGACGGCTGGCTTCTGGCGCCATGGGCTCGGAGCCCCCGACAGCGCCGAAGCGACGGTGGCGGCGTTGAAGGAAGCCGCCGACGATGGAGCGCTCTGGCATCCCGGGACGATGCTCCTCGGTGTCGATGACGACAACGCCGGTCCGGTATGGGCAGCCGCCGGGACGGAAGTTTATCCTTCCTGGCCGCGGCTCGGGACCGAAATGCCGTTCAATCAGATCCATGGCCATTCGAGTGCGTTCGATTGGAACCGCAGCCGGTGGTCGGCCGAATCCTGGATCCAACAGCAGATCAGACTCGACGTCGATCACCGCCATGCCACTTTCGAACATGCCGGCCGCAGAATCGTCGGAATCGACCCCTGCCACCTCGCCGAGGCGGCCCCGGTCTTTGACCCGTTCATCCTCCACGGGGCAGTGATCAGCTGAGGGCCCCTCTGGAGAGACCTTGCTCTCAGTGCTACCCGACGGCGGCCCAGCAACCTCGCGCGAGGTTGCTGGGCCGCCGTCGGGTAGTAATTACCAGGAGATGACTTGGGGGACGCTGACGTGTTTGAGCCCCTCGAGACCGAATTCGAGACCGAAGCCGGACTTCTTCACCCCACCGAAGGGCACGCGGGGATCGACGGCACCGTGCTTGTTGATCCACGTGGTCCCCGCCTCGAGGCGAGCCGCGACCTGCCGGCAGACGTCGAGATCCGTGCCCCACACCGAGGACCCGAGACCGACTTCGAGTTCGTTGGCCCACTCAATGGCCTGGTCGAGGTCGGTGTACTTGATGATCGGCAGCACCGGCCCGAACTGCTCCTCGGCCACCAGCGGATTGTCGTTGTCGATGTCAGCGACCAGAGTCGTCGGGTAGAAGTAGCCGGGCTGGTCGGCGACGGGGTCGCCTCCCAGGAGCACGCGGGCTCCCCCGTCCTTGGCCGCGTCGACGAGACGAGCGACGATGTCGTACTGCTGCCTGTTCTGCAACGGACCGAGGACGTTCTCCTCGTCCAAGCCCACGCCCATCGGAGACTGTCCGGCCACCTCGACGAGGGCCTGGCACACCTGGTCGTACAGGGATTCGGGCACGTAGAGCCGCTTCATCGCCGCACATGTCTGTCCGGTGTTGATGAACGCGCCCCAGAACAGGTCTCCCGCGATCTGGGCGGGATCGGCATCCTCGAGGACGATGCCTGCGTCATTGCCGCCGAGTTCGAGAGTGATGCGGGCGAGGTTGTCGGCGGCGGTGCGCATGATCGCCTGTCCGGTCTTCGTCGACCCGGTGAACATGATCTTGTCGACGTCTGCGTGGCTGGTCAGAGCGGCACCGACCGCTCCGTCTCCGGGAACGACTGCGAGCACATCCGCCGGCAGCACCTGGTTGACCACGGCCACGAGCGCCTGCACGGACAGCGGCGTGTACTCCGAGGGCTTGAGGACGACGGTGTTGCCCATCTTCAGTGAGGGCGCGAACTGCCAGACGGAGATCATCATCGGCCAGTTCCAGGGCCCGACGGCTCCGACGACGCCGACGGGACGGTAGTGGAGTTCGGCGTGGGTCTCACCGTCATCGACGAGAACGTCGGGTTCGAGCTCGAAAGCAGCGTTCGCACGCAGCCAGGCCGCGCACGCACCGACTTCGAAACGCGCGTTGGGTCCATTGAGCGGTTTGCCCTGCTCGCGGGAGAGCAGTTCGGCCAGCGCCTCGGCGGAGGCTTCGATCGCATCGGCGGCTTTGCCCAGCAGGTCGCTGCGCTCCTGGGAGGTGCGCGCGGCCCACGCCGACTGGGCCTTGCGTGCGGCGGCCACGGCAGCGTCGATCTCTGCCGGTGTGCCTTCGTGAGTGCGGCCGACGACCTCGCCGGTGGCGGGATCATGGATCTCGCGTCCGGCGGGGTCGACGATGGCGGCAAGAATTCCAGCGGTGGTGGTCATTTCGGTGGCGGTTGCCTCGGCGGTCATGGTGCTCCTTTGATCGGCGACCGGGTGGTCGGCGGCGGTTGGTGTGGTCATTTTCCGGCGGTGTGTACGGCTGTTTCGGGCGGTCGGAACGCTTACGTCATCCCAGGGAACCACCCGAACCGATTCCTGCATAGAGGTGCGGCGCGGACGAGCGGAGGACGATGGCCCAGATCGTGCCGATGAGCCCGGGGACGAGAACGATGGCCGGCAGCAGCCAGGACAGCACCGAGGTGCCCTCTGCGCCGATGAGGACATTGAAGTTGATGACGATGGCGACGAACAGGGCGAGCAATCCGACCGCAGACAGGCCGGGGGCGATGACGCGGGTCCACAGCGAATACTCCCCCGACTTCGTGCGCAGGAAGCCGACGACGGCGAGCGCGGTCAGCGCCATGAGCAGGACGAGCCCGAAGGCACCCATGTTCGTCAGCCAGGTGAAGAGGGTGACGACAGGGAACAGCGGGTCATCGCTGCCGGAGCCGACCACGGCGAAGACGAGGATGATGACGAGTGCCAGCGCCGACTGGGTGAGGGAGCCGGCCACCGGCGCGCCGGTGCGTCGTGAGGTCCTGGCCAGCGACTGCGGAAGGACTCGGTCCCGGCCGAGGGCGAAGACGTAGCGGGCGACGATGTTGTGGAAGGCCACGAGTGCGGCCAGCAGCGAGGTGAGGAACAGCAGGTTGCCGAGGTCGACGAACCACACCGGGGCGTGTTCGCCGAGGAAGACGAACATGAGGTCGGGTCCGAATTCCTGGGAGCGGCCGATGACCTGCGAGGCCCCTTCGCCGATGACCATCGCCCAGGCGGAGAACGCATAGAACACCGCGATGATGCTCACGGCGATGACGGTGGCCCGACCGGCCGTGCGACGGGGATCCTTGACCTCCTCGTTGTAGATGGCCCCGGATTCGAAGCCCATAAAAGCCGCGATCGAGAATGCCAGGGCCGCGCCGACCCCGGGTGCGAAGAGCTGATCGAACGCGAGCCCGTCGCCGGTGATGCCTTCGGGGCTGTGGGCGAGTCCGATGATGTCGAAGACGATGACGACGAGGAACTCCGCGCCGACGATGATGCCGAGCACCTTCGCGGAGAAGTCGACGCGGAGGACTCCCATGATGCCGACGATGACCCAGGCGATGAGGGCGCAGACCCACCAGGACCAGGAGACGCCGAAGAGGGTGTCGAGGAACGAGGAGAAGACGAAGCCGAACATTCCGGCGATGCCGATCTGCATGGCGTTATAGGCGACGAGCGCGGTCATCGCCGCCCCCATCCCGGCGGGCTTGCCCAGACCTTTCGAGATGTAGGCGAAGAAGGCGCCGGCGTTGTGGACGTGGCGGCTCATCGCGGCATAGCCGATCGCGAAGAGGATGAGGACGATTCCGAGGACGACGAAGGACAGCGGAATCCCGACCAGACCGGTGACGGCGAAGTTGCTGGGTACGCCGCCGGCGACGACGGTCAACGGCGCCGAGGCGGCGATGATCATGAAGACGAGCGCGGGGATTCCGATGCGGCGGGCATCGAGTGAGGCCGCGGCCGCGGATGCGTGCCCGACCTCCGTGGAATTCCGCTCGGCGGCATTGCCGAGCGGGGAACCCAGGCCGCCATTGGCCGGGTCCGAACTGAGTGTGCTCATGTGATCCACCTAACAGTCAAAGTGATTACTGCCAGTGTGGGTGCCGCCCGCCTGTCGCGTCTTGGCTTTGCAGGCAGAGTTCTTGACGATTCGCGCATCCGCGCCTCGGCCCTTTCGGTTCAGCCGCGGCGGGGACCGGCTCAGCCGGCCTGGGCGCTGCGGCGATACCCGGCGGGCGGCTGGCCGACGACGCTGCGGAACAGCCGGGAGAAGTGGGCAGGGTCGCTCAGTCCCCACCGGGCGCCGATGGCGGCCACCGGAGTCTGCCGTTGCCCGGGGTCGGCGAGGTCGAGTCGGCACTTCTCGACGCGCCGCCGCCGGATCTCCCCGGCCACGGTCTCACCGCTGCCTTCGAAGATCTGATGCAGGGTGCGCACCGAGATGAAGTGGGCGGCGGCGATGGTCGAGGGGGTGAGCTGCGGGTCCGAGAGATGAGCATCGATGTAGTCGGTGATCTCGGCACACAGTCGCTGCCGTTCGTCGATCTCACTGCCTGTGGCCGAGAGCTCATCGGCCATCACCGTGGTGAGCAGATCGACGACGTTGCCGGCCAGCCGCACACCGGTCGCCCGGCTGAGGGTCGGCAGCATGGCCCCGGCCTGGGAGATGACCTGGGCGACGACCGAGCCGAGCTGGTGGTCGGCACCGATCGGGGTGGCGGTGAGCTGACCGACGGTTCCGGCAGGAAGGTTGACCCGCGACTGCGGAAACATCATGACGTAGGACGAGAAGTCCGAATCGAAGCTGAGCGTATAGGGACGCGATGTGTCGTAGATGGCCAGCGAGCCGGGGGCCAGGGCCATCTCTCGCCCGTCCTGGACGAGCAGACCGTGCCCGTCGAGCTGCAGTGAGACCTTGAAGTAGTTCGTCCCGGCCGGGCAGCCGTGCGATTCCGATCGGGCTCGGGCGATCAGCTCGGGAGTGCGCAGGACGGCATGCGGGTGGGCGTTGATCTGCGACATCACCACGGAGTCGTAATCGCGCGCGCTGATGCGACCCTGGAATCCGCCTCGGCGCTGGGGTTCGGTATCGAGGGGGACGAACGAGTCCGAGACCAGGCTCCGCCAGTCGTCGAAGTCGTTCGCAGTGTCTTCAAGCAACATCGTCGTCCTCAGTTCGCTCGGCCCCGACCGCTGCGTCGAAGGCTCGTTGTCCGGTCACTCTATCCCCAAACGGCGGGGCAGTCACGACTTCAAGCCAGCTTACCGACCATTTGGTCATATATCTCCAGCAAAGCTCCCTCCACCCGGCGTACGTCGACCCCGTCGGATCAGCTCGACCGGCCGAGTCGGGCGATGAGATAGTCGAGCTGGGCCCGGAAACCGGCGAAGTCGAATCCGTACCCGCCGATGATCGCAGTGGTCTGCGCACCGAGGAAATACGTCAGGAGCACCTCGGCCTCCGATTCGATGTCGACCTCGCCCCGCAGCCGACCATCGGCGTCGGCCTCACCGAGCCAGGCCACGATCCACGCCCGCCACAGCTCCATGGTCTCAGCGGTCGCGCGGGCATGATCGGGATTCTGGGCCACCTCGGCGAGATAGGACAGGACGACGCGGGCCTCATCATGCAGCTCCGGCGTCACCGGGAGCACCTCATAGGCGAAGGCACGCAGCGCATCGAGCCCACGCAGACCCGCCGTCGAGGTCGCCACCCTGGCATTCGTGGCCTCGAAGACGTAGAGATAGGTGGCCGCCAGCAGGTCTGCCTTCGACCCGAAATACGACTTGATGACTCCATTGGCGAAGCCCGCCTCAGTCGCGATATCGCGCATCGTCGCCCCATTCAGACCTTGGCGGACGATCAGGCGCAGCGTCGCCTGCACGAGGTCCAGTCGACGCTGGTCGTGGTCGACGATCTTGGGCATGGCTCCTCCACAGCGGTGCAGATCGAGTCTTGACTTTATTTCCTACGAGTGTAGATTTTAGCGTGACTCAGCCCACAGGCCCAGATTGCAAAGGTGCACCATGTCCTGCCATTCCTCCACTCCCGTCGCCGAGGCGACCACAGCCACCCCCTTCACCCTGCCGACCGAGGCCGAGATCTCGACCGTCACCGCGGTGCTGCGCTCGGCCGGGCACTTCCCCGACTCCGCACGCATGGCCTACATCGGCCTGCTCGATCCCGTGCGGGGCACGGATCGGACCACCGCCGAGGTGGATCACCGCTTCCGTGCCTTCATCCTCGACAAGTCCGCCGGCACCGCCCACGATATCGTCGTTTCGGCGACCCGTGAGACGGTCGAATCCGTCGCCGAGGTGGACTCCACCGAAGAGGGCGAGTTCCCCGTCATGGAAGAGGAGTTCGAGGTCGTCGAAGAAGTGCTCGCCGCCGATCCGACGTGGCTGGCGAGCCTCGAGAAGCGCGGACTGCCCGTCGCAGAGGTGCGGGTGGCACCGTTGTCGGCCGGCGTCTTCGAATACCCGGAGGAGAAGGGACGGCGGATCCTGCGCGGGCTGGCGTTCCACCAGCAGCATGAGTCGGACTCGGCGTGGGCTCATCCGATCGACGGGCTCGTCGCCTATGTCGACGTCACGAACCGAACCGTCGACCAGGTCCTCGACCTCGAGAACGCACCGGTGCCCACCGAACACGGCAACTACACGGATCCCGAGCTGACCGGGCCCGTGCGGACTTCGCAGAAGCCGATCTCGATCACGCAGCCGGAGGGGCCGAGCTTCACGGTCACCGAGGGCAACCACATCGAGTGGGAGAAGTGGTCGTTCGATGTCGGCTTTGATATGCGCGAAGGCCTCGTCCTGCACAACATCGCCTTCGACGACGGTGAGCGCCGTCGCACGATCCTCGATCGGGCGGCGATCGCCGAGATGGTCGTTCCCTATGGTGACCCCTCGCCGGTGCGGTCGTGGCAGAACTATTTCGACACCGGCGAATACCTCGTCGGGCAATGGGCGAACTCGCTCGAGCTCGGGTGTGACTGCCTCGGCGATATCACCTATCTGTCTCCGTGGGTGGCGAACAACCTCGGCGAACCTCGGCAGATCAAGAACGGCATCTGCATGCACGAGGAGGACGCGTCGATTCTGGCCAAGCATTCGGACCTGTGGTCGGGTGTCGCCTACACCCGCCGCAATCGCCGCTTCGTCGTCTCGTTCTTCACCACGGTCGGCAACTACGACTACGGGTTCTATTGGTACCTCTACCTCGACGGCACGATCGAATTCGAGGCCAAGGCCACCGGTGTCGTCTTCACCTCGGCGCTGCCGAACGGGTCGACGGATTTCGCCTCCGAGATCGCGCCCGGTCTCGGCGCCCCGTTCCACCAGCACCTCTTCGGCGCCCGCCTCGACTTCGCCCTCGACGGCGGCACGTGCCGGGTCGAGGAGGAGGACGTCGTTCGTCTGCCGGTCTCGGACGACAATCCGCGCGGCAATGCCTTCAGCCGGTCTCGGACCGTCCTGGCGACCGAGTTGGCTGCGCAGCGGGATGCGGATCAGTCGAAGGCGCGGACCTGGGTGGTGACGAACCCGGAGTCGACGAACCGCCTCGGCGAACCGGTCGGGTACAAACTGCACCCGACGGGTCTGCCGACGCTGCTCGCGGCCGAGGATTCGTCGATCCATCGGCGTGCGACGTTCGCGTCGAAGTCGCTGTGGGTCTCGCAGTATCACGAGGACGAACGGTATCCGACCGGGGACTTCCCGAATCAGCACCCCGGCCATGCGGGGCTGCCGGCCTGGACGGCGGCCGATCGCAGTGTCGACGGGGAGGACATCGTCGTCTGGCACAGCTTCGGCCTCACCCACTTCCCGAGGGTCGAGGACTGGCCGATCATGCCCGTCGACACCGTCGGCTTCAAGCTGCGACCGGAAGGGTTCTTCGACCGCTCCCCCGTCCTCGACGTGCCCGCGCCCGAGTCCGGCTCCCCCTGCTGCGACTCCTGACCTCCCCAATTGCTACCCGACGGCGGCCCAGCAACCTGGCGCGAGGTTGCTGGGCCGCCGTCAGGTAGTTCGGGTGCGATTGGGCCGGAATTGACGATGCGCGCACAACCGTCGCCGACGGCTTGCCGAATCGTGCACACCTCGACCGCAGGCATTCCTCGGCGGTGACCGGCGTCACTAGCCTGAGGCCATGACAACCGAGCAGGAGGCAGGCACCGTGGCCGCGAACATCACCAGTCATCCGACGACTTTCCCCACCGAACTCCCCGATGACCACTTCGACTACATCGTCGTCGGAGCAGGATCGGCCGGGTGCGTGATCACCCGCCGGCTCCTCGATGCCGGGAAGAAGGTCTGTCTCATCGAGGCCGGCGGGGACGAGACGAACCCGAACATCGACCATCTCAACAACCTCGGTCTCATCTGGCATTCGGCTCAGGACTGGGACTACTACACCACTCCGCAGCCGGCTGCGATGGACCGGAAGATCCATCTGCCGCGCGGGAAGGTGCTCGGCGGGTCGAATGCCCTCAACGCCGTCATCTGGGTCCGCGGTGACGCCTGGGACTACGACCAGTGGGTCGAATCCGGATGCCCCGGCTGGTCCTGGGACGAGGTCGCCCCTGTCTTCGCCGCGATCGAGAACTATGACGGCGAGATCACCGAGAACCGCGGCACCAGCGGGCCGATGGATGTGCGCGTCGACTACGCACGCAACCCCCTGCAGGAGGACATGTTCACGGCCGCCACACAGACCGGCGTGCCCGTCAACGACGACTACAACTCAGGCACCGTCGAAGGCATCGGAAAGATCCAACTCAATGTCCGCGACGGCAGACGGCTGAACACCTGGCGCGCCTACCTCAAGCCCCGCCTCGGCGATGAGAATCTGACGATTCTCACCTCCGCTCACGCCCGTCGGCTTCTCCTCGACGGGACCGCGGTCACCGGTCTCGAGATTGATTTCCGGGGACGGGTCGGCACTCTGGCCGCCGGCGAGGTCATCCTCTCGGCCGGTGCCCTGGCCTCGCCCGAGCTTCTCCTGCGCTCGGGCATCGGTCCCGCCGCAGACCTTGCCGAGGTCGGCATCGACTCGGTCGCCGATCTGCCGGGCGTGGGCAAGAACCTCCAGGATCATTGGCTCTCACCGGTCGTCTTCGCCACCGGCGATCGGGAGGTGCCGATGGGAGAGGTCGCTCCGGCTGAGGTACATTTCTTTGCGAAGTCCCGACCGGAGCTGCCGGTCCCCGACACTCAGCCGCTGTTCTTCTCCGTGCCGATGTATGCCCAGGATGCTGCCCCTGCCGAGCAGACCGGACCGGGTCCCGGCGGAGCCTTCACTCTGCAAGGCGGCCTTGTGCGTCCCGAGAGCCGCGGCGAGGTCAGGCTCAGTGGCCCGAACCCGCAGGATCCGCTCGTCGTCGATCCGCAGGTGCTCTCGGCACAGGCCGATGTCGACGCTCTCGTCGCCTCGGTGAGGCAATGCCGTGAGATCGGGCGAGCCGAGGCCCTGTCATCGTGGCAGCCCACCGAGATCCACCCCGGCCCCGAGGTGGCCGACGAGGATCTCGAGGACTACGTCCGCGGGTCGGTCGTGACCTATCATCACCAAGCCGGAACCTGCCGGATGGGCACGGACGCCGAGGCGGTCGTCGACCCGGCCACGTTCGAGGTCCGGGGCGTGAGCGGGCTGCGGCTGGCCGATGCGTCGATTATGCCGTTGGTGCCGACCGGGAATACGAACGCTCCGACGATCATGATCGCCGAACGCGCCGCGACCGCTCTCGTCGGCTCCCCCGCCGACGGAATCACCGCCCCAGCCTCTCACTGATTCCCCTTATTGCTACCTGACGGGGGCTCAGCAACCTGGCGCGAGGTTGCTGGGCCCCCGTCAGGTAGTAAGAGGCTGGTATCTTCTACTTCGTCGGCCGATCTGCAGACGAGAGGGACTGGGAGTGCACGAGGCAAGCGATATGACCGTCCCCGCACAGGAGCTGCTGGTGACGATCGGGACGGGCCTGCTCGCCGGTGGGATCTCGTCGGTCGATGTCGAAGACGCACTGACCGGACTGGCGCCCGCGGTCGGATTGAGGTCCATCAACGTCGCCGCTCTCCCCAAGGGCCTGTTCCTCACCATCGGCCCCGGCAGTCCCACCCGGTTCGAACGCATCGGCCCGGACCTGCGGTTCGACCAAACTGCGAAGCTGCTCGACATCGTCGATGCCGTGCGCTCGCGTCGGCTCGGCGTCGAGGCCGCCAGCCGCATGATCGAGGCCGAGGTCTATGGGACTCCTGCTCGCTGGCCCGGATGGGTGACCTGCCTCGGCGCGGTGCCCATCGGCGTCGGACTGTGTCTGCTGCTCGAACCCGGACTGGTCAACCTCGCCTTCGCCGCCCTCGGTTCGCTCATCGTCGCGGCAGTGCTCGCCGTCAACGCCCGCCACCCCAGCCTCGGACCGCTGCTGCCGGTCACCTCGGCGTTCATCGTCGCGGTGCTCATCCTCATCGGCTACCGCCTCGACTGGCTGGACAGTCCCCTGCGCACGATCGTCGCCACCCTGGCCCTGCTGCTGCCCGGCAGTGCCGTGGTCACTGGACTGACCGAGATCTCCGCCGGGGCATTGTCCGCCGGCAGTTCGCGGCTCGTCTCTGCCACCGTCCAGTTGGCGATGTTCATCGCCGGCGTCGCCGGTGCCGCTGTGGCCACCGGAACCGGGGTCGAAGCCCTTGCGAACTCCCAGCTGACCGCCTCGACCTGGTGGCTGTCGGCTCTCGGCGTGGCGGCCGCGACGCTGGGCCTCATCATCTATCTGCATACCCCACTCGAGCACACGGTGCCGATCGTCCTCACCATCGCCGCGGCCGCGCTGGCTCAGCTGGGTATCGGCGCCGAATTCGGCGCGGCCATCGGCGGGCTGGCCGGCGCTTTGACCGCATCGCTGGTGGCCGTCGTGCTCTCTCGCCTGCCGAAAGGGCCGATCTGGCGGATCAGCTTCGTGCCTGCGTTCCTCGTCGTCGCGCCAGGGTCGTTCGGGCTCCTCAACGCCTCGCAGATCGAATTCGGCGACGGGTCCGGGGTCGCCGGCAGCATGCTGGCGGCTGCGACCACGTTCTTTACCATCGCCATCGGCACGGTCATCGGCGCTGCCATCGCCCACGCGGTCGAACCCAAGGACGAAATCGTCGCCTGAGCCAGGCTTCCTGCTACCTGACGGGGGCTCAGCAACCTCGCGCCAGGTTGCTGGGCCCCCGTCAGGATCCTTCTATGTCGGTCAAGCGGCTTGACCGATCGGGTTCGTGGCCTCGAGAATCCGATACACCGAACGGGCCAAACTACGCTTCATACACCGGATCGTCTCCTTCTTCGTCTTCCCCTCACTCAGCCGTCTAGCCATGTACGCCTGGGACTTCTTATGGTGAGAAAGCCGCGTGACTGCCACCATGTACAACGCAGAATTCAACCGACGATCACCACTGCGATTCAGCCGGAACCTCACCACATTCCCCGACGACGCCGGTATCGGACAGACCCCCGCCAACTTCGCGAACGCAGCCTCGGAACGCACCCGCCCATGATGCGACCACGCCAGGTAGAACACAGCCGCAGTGATCGGACCGATCCCCGGCTCAGCCAGCAACGCCGCCCCCGGACTGTCCTTGACCAAGGCCTCGATCCGGGCGGCGTAGTCCTTGATTTCGGCATCGAGCTCGACGACACGTTTGGCTAACCGGATGGCTTCCCGACGAGCCTCGGTCAGTGCCACAGACTCGTCCCTGATCCGCCACTTCGCCACCGTCTGAATCGTGACGACAGACAATTTCCGACGCGCATCGACACCGAGGTCATGACCACGCAACAGCGCAGTGAGCGCATTGATCGTCCGGGTCTTCTCCCGAGTCATGGACTCCCGCGCCTTGACCAGGATCCGCAGTCCCTGACGCGGCCCATCAGCCTGCCGGGGAAACCGCAGCCGCGACTCATCCAGCGACAGGACCGCGCCAGCGATCCGTCGGGCATCGATCCGGTCGTCCTTGCCCGTGGCATGCCGGTCGCGAGCATTCATGCTGGCAGCCTCGGCGACCGTGTACCCGGCCTCGGCGACATGATCGGCCAGGATCGCCCCGTACGTGCCGATACCCTCGATCACCCACAGGGTCTCAAGGTCCCCGCCGGTACGACGCCCGGCCCACGTCAGGGCTCGTTTGATGCCGGCTTTTGTCGTCGGGAACGTGGCAGTATCGATGTGCTCACCAGACTTGGTGAGGACACTGTAGACGTGGTTCTTCGCGTGGGTGTCGACGCCAACGACAAACGCGTATAAATGCGAGATGATAGTCATGACGGTTCGTGCTTCTCCTGTGTCGGAACGGATGAGGTCCGACCGTCGAACGGTCGGCTCCGGTCCGGGAGATAGTCACGTCGAAACACCACTGTGATGAGTCACGTTCGGTCAGGAACGGACAACCTTCTGATCAAGTTATCGATGTGGGCCGAGCCGGTGCCGACCGCCCACCAATCATCAGACAGATCCCGACGAGGACATCGTTGGAGTCAGTAGCAATTAGAGTCATGATGATCGATGGGACGGTCAGTTCCTACTCTGCCAGCCAGTCCCAGACCAGCCACTATCAATACTCACAGTAGCGATTGGGAGGGAAGTCAGGAGGGTTCTTCCTCCGCGAACGGAGTCGACGCCCGGTCGAGACGATCGACCTCGTCGGCGCTGAGCTCGAGTCCCGGTGCGGCCATGACCGCCTCGAGCTGCTCCGGCGTACGTGCCGAGGCGATCGGTGCCGTCACGCCCTTGGCCAGCAGCCAGGACAGCGCCACCGTCGCCGGAGCGACATTGTGCGAATCAGCGATCGCGACGAGATCATCGACGACCTTGAGCCCCTCGGAGCCGAAGTACCCCTGCACCATTCCACCCCGGTCGGCCCCGTCGAGGTCGGCCTCGGTCCGGTACTTGCCGGTGAGGAAACCCGCAGCGAGGCTGAAGTAGGAGAACACCGCTAGATCTCGCCGCTCGGCGACCGGGCGCAGATCGGTCTCGAATTCCCTCCGATAGACGAGGCTGTACTGCGGCTGGATGGCCACCGGCTTGACCAGCCCTTCGTCCTCGCATGCGGCGAACCACCCGGCCAGACGCGCCGGCGAATAGTTCGACACGGCGATATGCGAGGCCTTACCGGAACGGACGATCTCATCGAAGACGCGGGCCACCTCGGCGATGGGGGTCACCTCATCGTCACGGTGGGCGTAGTAGAGGTCGACGTGATCGGTCTGCAAACGCTCCAGTGAGGCGTCGATGGCGGTGCGGATGTATTCGGGGTCCTGCGTCTTGTGGTCGGGATGGTCGCCGACCTTCGTGGCGATGACGACGTCATCGCGGTTGCCCCGCGAGGCCAGCCAGGTGCCGATGATGGTCTCCGATTCGCGACCGGTGTTGCCGGGCACCCATGCAGGGTAGGACTCGGCGGTGTCGAGGAAATTGCCGCCGCCGGCCACGAAGGCGTCGAGGACGGCATGGGACTGCGCCTCGTCGGCCGTCCACCCGAAGGTGTTCGTGCCGAGATTGATCGGGAAGACGGACAGGTCAGTGCCGGGAATCTGCTTCCGAGACGTCAAACTTTCCTCCATTCGTCGAATGCTCGGCCGCGTTTGGACCGCGCACCGACGTAACGGATGAGTGCGGAGGACTATTCCGCCGAGGCGGCCCGCCCGTATCCGCGCCCCGTGCGGGAGGTCGTGAACGCCGACGTTTCGTAGCCGGCGCGGGCCTCGGCCCGCGCCTGAGCGACTTGGTCGGGCACCATGGCACCGAAGACACGGTCCCGGATCGGCTGCGGCAGGAGTCCGACCAGTCGGGTCACCGGACCGATGAAACCGGGCACGGTGATCTCGAAACGGGGCCGGGTCACCGCGTCGACGACGGCGGCCGCGACATCGTCGGGACGCAGCAGCGGGCCCGCACCGGCGCCGGTCCCCGCGGCCAGGACGGTGTCGACGACGGCGGGCATGACGGCGGTGAAGTGCACCCCGGTTCCGCGCATCTCTGTGCGCACGGCCTTGAGGTAGCCGAGCACCCCGTGCTTGGTCGCCGCATACGTCGCCTCCCCCGGGGTCGGCAGAATCGATGCCGCCGAGGCGACCGTGATGAGGTGCCCGTGCCCGGCCTCGCGCATGGCAGGCGCGGCAGCCTTGATCCCGTTGATGACGCCGAGGAGGTTGACCTCGAGCTGCGCGCGAGCGACCGTATCCGGTTCCTCGTCGAAAGAGCCGACCCACATGATTCCGGCATTGTTGACGAGCACATCGACGGGTCCGAGATCGCGGCGGACGGCTTCGAGGAAATCGGCGAAGGAGTCGGGGTCGGTGACGTCGAGGCCGAAGGCAGCCACTCCCAGTTCCGCGGCGGTGTCCGCAGCCGCTTCACGATCGCGGTCGCCGATGGCCACCCGGGCGCCGGCGGTGGTGAAACGCGCGGCGATCGCCTTGCCGATTCCGCGTGCCCCGCCGGTGACGGCGACGACCTTTCCGCGCGTTGAGCCGGAGCGTTTCATGCGGCGGTTCCTCCCTTCTTCATCTCCCGGTCGATCTCCCACAGGTAGTGGTCGAAGTCGACCTCCATCGTGTGCCGGGGAGAGTCGTAGAACTGCTTCTTGTTCCGGCGGTCGTCGCGGGCCATCTCTCGGACCATGTCCCGACGGCTCGGCAGCTCGCAGTCTCCGGTGAGGATCTTCGCGACCAGCTTCGCCTGGGCCTCGGACAGCGGCATGACCGCGCCCACCGGTTGGAGCAGGCCGATGAAGAACAGACCGGGCCGATCGGGGTGGACCATCCGCTTCCACAGCGGCAGATCGTTGTTCTCGACGTCGACGACATCGGAGGACAGG
The DNA here is from genome assembly GCF_012844365.1 of Brevibacterium sp. 'Marine'. Lineage (NCBI taxonomy): Bacteria > Bacillati > Actinomycetota > Actinomycetes > Micrococcales > Brevibacteriaceae > Brevibacterium > Brevibacterium sp. 'Marine'. The sequence goes on along the minus strand of NZ_CP051626.1, from coordinate 882,787 downwards.
AATGGGAAGGACACCCGATAGCCGGTGGCCCAGACGATGAGGTCGGCCGGGGCTGAGGTTCCGTCGGTGAAGACGACGCGGTCGCCATCGAGGCGTTCGATCCCGGGACGCACCGTCACGGCACCGGCCTTGAGCCGATCCCGGATGGCATCGGATTGCACAGGGTGGGACTGGCCAGGCGCATGGCCTGGCACCGGCAGTCCGTACTTCTTCAACCCGCCGGAGAGGATCGCGCCAAGGCGCAGCCGGGCCGAGGTCATCCACCACGGAGCCCAGCCGGGCAGGACGATCTGGTCGGCGGCCATGCCCATGATCGTCTTCTTCATCACCCATTGGCCGCGTCGGATCGACAGGGTGACGGTGTTCGCCCGGTGCGAGCCTTCGACGGCGATGTCCATCGCCGAGTTGCCGGCACCGACGACGACCACATCGCGTCCGTCGAGCTGGTCGCCGCTGCGGTAGTCGTGGGCGTGGATCTGTTCACCGGCGAACTCCCCCGGGTAGGCAGGATCGGGCCAGCGGGCATCCCAATGATGGCCGTTGGCGACCATGACGGCGTCGTAGTGCCGAGTCTCCGACACGGCGTCCGGACCGATTCCGGATCTGATGTCGACCTCCCAATCGCCATGGCCGCCTCGGCGAACATCGGTGACTTCGGTGTTGAAGGTGATCGTGTGACCGAACCCGAAGTGGTCGACGTAGTCGCGGAAATAGGCGAAGACCTGGTTGTGGCTGGCGTAGTGCGGGTAGTGCTCGGGCATCGGGAAGTCGGAGAAGGCCATGCGCGGGCACGAGGTGTTGATCTGCAGGGTCTCGTAGCAGGCGCTTTGACCGTTGGGGTTGCCGAAGAGCCATGTGCCTCCGATTTCGCTGCCTTTTTCGAAGCAGTCGAACGGGATCGCCGAGGTGTAGAGGGTCTTCGCGGCGGCGATGCCGGACGACCCTGCTCCGATGATGCAGACCTTCGGCAGTGAGGGGTCCGGGGCGATCGGGGCGGTGGGGGCCGGTGCGCGACGACCTTGTCGAATCATGTAAGCCATGTCACAGAGTATGCCAGTGAAAATATGAATTTTCACTATAATGGGAGGATGGATTCTTCTCCGGCCCAGCCTTCTGCCCCACGTCGCTGGCACGGCACTCTGCGGTCGGAACGGGATTCGGCGCGTCGTACGCGTCTGCTCGACGCGGCTCTCGAACTCTATGGAACGATCGGGTTCCGCCGGACCTCGGTGCAGGCCGTGTGCCAGGAATCGGGGGTCTCCAGCCGGTCCTTCTACGAGCTCTTCCCGACTCAGGAGAGCCTTCTCGAAGATCTCTACATCGAACTCAACGAGGAGATCTCCACGGCCCTCGACGAGGCGCGGATCCCCTCAAGCGCCACACTCGCCGAGGCCGCCGGGCTGATCGTCGGGGCGGCGCTGTCGCCGATGCTCGATGACGAGCGCAAGGCCCGCGTCCTCGAGATCGAAGCCGTCGGCATCTGCGACTCGCTCGAGGAGCGTCGCCACGAGACGATGCGGCTGCTGGCCGCCTCGGTGCGGGGGGCCTTCGATGAGCTCGATCACGCCTACGGCCTCACCGCGCCGGCCGCTGCCGGCGACCTCACGAGCATCGTCCTCGTCGGTGGAATCACCGAGGCGCTCGTGCAGCGCATCCACACTCCCGCCGATGAGCGGTCTTCCCGGAATGAGTTCCTCACCGCCATCGCCGAGGTGGCCCTGCGCGCCCATGGCATCGCCGACCGCCAATTCCGCCTCCGCCCGGTGTGATGGTGCCGCGGGCACGGCGGGGGCCGGTGGTGCCGTCCGGGCCGACGGTCAAGGCTCACCTGAGGAGACGGTCCATGCGACGGTCGGAGAGCTTCTTGCCTCCTGTCTGACAGCGGGGGCAGTATTGGAGGGATTTGTCGGCAAAGGACACCTCGGCGATGGTCTCCCCGCAGACGGGGCACGTCTCGCCGGTGCGGCCGTGAACGGAGAATCCGCGTTTCTTCGCGGTTTTGATCCCGGCCGGCGGCAGACCGATGAGGGCGGTGCGCGCGGCATCGAGCACCTCATGAATGGCGGTGTGCAGCGCCTGCGGGTCGACGGTCTTCGCGGTCGCGAATGGGGAGAGTCGGGCGGCGTGGAGGATCTCATCGGTATAGGCGTTGCCGAGGCCTGAGATGATTCTCTGATCTTCGAGGACCGTTTTGATGCGGGAGGTCGACTCGGACAGCACCGCGGCGAGTTCGTCGACGGTGAGGCTCAGAGCGCCGGGGCCGAGCGATGCGAGGGCGGGCACCTCGGAGAGGTCGCGGACGAGGGCGACGGCGGCGTTCTTCTTCGATCCGGGTTCGATGAGGTCGACGGCGGCACCCGAGGCCAGTCTCACGCGCATTCCCAACGGCCCTCTGCCCATCCGGATCGGACCACTCGGTGCGGTGTCGTGCCAGGTCAGCCAGCCCATGCGGGCGAAACGGCAGACGAGGTCGAGACCGTCGAAGCCAATGATGAGGGCCTTCCCGCGGCGGGCCACTTCGGTGATTTCGAGTCCCGCGAGCGCATCGATGCTCGGGTCGACGGTCTTGAGCAGGCTGAGTTCGGCGATGTCGGCGCGCGTGACGAAATCGCCGATCAGCCGCGGACGCAGGAAGTCGACCAGCGCGTCGACCTCGGGCAGCTCCGGCATAGTCCCAGTATCCCCCTCACCTCCCAATCCCAACACCCCCAATTGCTACCTGACGGCGGCTCAGCAACCTGGCGCGAGGTTGCTGGGACGTCGTCGGGTAGTTCGCAGACGCACATTCCCGGTCTCGGGAGGTGACCGACCTTGAGAACCCTCGAGTGCACGACTAGCGTGGATTAATCACCGGCAGCCGTATGGTTTCGGTGGATCCCTGACTGCCGAAGGAGGCGGACAATGGCTGAGAACGTTGCTCAGAAGCTCATCCGATCACATCTGGAGTCCGGGGAACTCGCTCCCGGAAACGAACTCGGGATCCGGATCGACCAGACTCTCACCCAGGATGCGACGGGCACCCTGGTCATGCTCGAGCTCGAGGCCCTCGGCCTCGACCGGATCCGCACGGATCTGTCCGTGCAGTACGTCGATCACAACCTGCTGCAGACCGATGAGAAGAACCCGGAGGACCACGAATTCCTCCGCTCTGCGGCGGCGCGATTCGGGCTGTGGTTCTCCCCCGCCGGCAACGGCGTCTCCCACCCCGTTCACCAGTCCCGGTTCGGCAAACCCGGTGCGACTCTCATCGGCTCGGACTCCCACACCTGTGCCGCGGGCGCTTTGGGCATGCTCGCCATCGGCGTCGGCGGCCTCGAGATCGCCATGGCCATGGCCGGTGAGCCCCTCTTCATCAGCGCCCCGCAGATCATGGGCGTCGAGCTCACGGGCACCCTGCCCGACTGGGTCTCGGCCAAGGACGTCATTCTCGAGATGCTGCGTCGTCACGGCGTCAAAGGCGGAGTCGGGAAGATCATCGAATACCACGGGGACGGGTTGAGAAACCTCACGGCCATGGACCGTCACGTGATTGCGAATATGGGGGCCGAACTCGGTGCCACCGCCACGGTCTTCCCCGCCGACGATGCCGTCCGCGACTACCTGGAAGCCGTTGACCGAAGCGAAGACTTCACCCGCATCGAGGCCGACGCAGGTGCCGAATACGATCTCTTTGACAGCATCGATCTCTCGCAGCTCGAACCGCTCATCGCCGCACCGTCGTCGCCGGGCAATGTCACTCCGGTGCGCGAGGTCGCCGGCGACGACGTCTTCCAGGTCGTCGTCGGCTCCTCGGCGAATCCGGGCCTGCGAGATTTCGCCGTTGTCGCCGAGACCCTGGCCGACCGTCAGATCCACGCGCAGATCTCCCTCGACATCAACCCCACCTCACGCGAAGTCCTCGCCGATCTCATCGCCGGCGGATGGCTGACCTCGCTGGTGGGGTCAGGGGCCAGGATCCACCAGTCCGGTTGCATGGGCTGCATCGGCATGGGGCAGGCCCCGGCGGTCGGGCGCAACAGTCTGCGCACCATGCCCCGGAACTTCCCGGGCCGGTCGGGCACGGATGAGGACTCCGTGTGGCTGTGCTCGCCGGAGACCGCGGCTGCTGCCGCACTGACTGGGAAGATCACCGACCCCCGCGACCTCGACATGGACTATCCCGAGGTGCGGCTGCCCGAGAAGTACTCCGCGAACCGCAAGATGCTCGTTTCCCCGCTGGAACCAGAGGAAGCCCGATCGGTCGAACTCGTCAAGGGAGCGAACATCTCGACCCTGCCGGACTTCGATCCGCTGCCCGATGACATCGATCTGGAGATCCTGCTCAAGGTCGGCGACAACGTCTCCACTGACGAGATCATGCCCGCCGGCTCCCGTGTCTTGCCGTACCGGTCGAACATCCCGAAGATCTCAGAGTTCGTCTACATCCAGGTCGATGACACCTATGCCACCCGTGCCGCCGAGCACGACGGCGGGCACGCGATCGTCGGTGGGGAGAACTACGGTCAGGGGTCCTCACGTGAGCATGCGGTCATCGCTCCCCGCTATCTCGGTCTGCGGGTAGTGGTGGCAAAATCATTGGCGCGGATCCATTGGCAGAACCTCGCGAACTTCGGCGTCCTCGCCCTCGAGTTCACGGACGAGTCCGACTACGACTCACTGTCCCAGGGCGATGTGCTTGAGTTCCGTGGTCTGCGCGATGAACTCGGTGAGGGGACGACAATCACCGCCGAGGCGGCCGGTCGACCGTTCGAATTCCGCCATGGCCTGTCGCCCCGTCAGGTCGAGATGGTCCTCGCCGGCGGTCGCATCGCCCAACGCGCCGCCCACCTCAGCTGACTCTACGAACTACCTGACGGCGGCTCAGCAACCTGGCGCGAGGTTGCTGGGCCGCTGTCGGGTAGCAATTGGAAAAGAGAAGGCGGCCCGGACGCTCCCGCGGTGGAGAGGTTCCGGGCCGCCGTCTCGTGCGAGCTCTCGAGCGGTCAGGAGCTCAGGGCCTCACGCTGCTTCAGCCCTTGACCTTGGACTCGATGGCCGCGCCGGCCTCGGCGTCGATGTTCTTCCAGTACTGGATCGCATTCGACAGCACCGGCTCCTCGACTCCGTCCGAGAGTGCGCCGGCGACGGTCTCGATGAGACCCTGACGCTCTTCTTCGGAGTAGACCTCGCGGACCAGGGCGTGTGCCTGGCCGAAGTCGTCGTCCTCGGCGTGCAGGCTGTAGGCGCTGCGCACCAGTTCGCCATCGGCCTCCCAGCCGTTGTCGACCGGTCCTTGCTCGTCCTGGTAGGACCGTCCGTACGAGTTCGGGGCGTAGACCGGTGCATTACCCGAGTGGTGGTACTGCATCTGCCCCTCCTTGTCGTACGAATTCGTCTTCGTGACAGGAGCGTTGACCGGCAGCTGGTTGAAGTTCGTGCCGATGCGGTTGCGATGCGCATCCGGGTACGAGAACACGCGGCCCAGCAGCATCTTGTCCGGCGAGAGCCCGGTTCCCGGCACGGTGTTCGAGGGGCTGAAGGCAGCCTGCTCGATCTGTGCGAAGTGGTTCGAGGGGTTCTCGTTGAGGGTGAAGCGGCCGACCTCGATGAGCGGGTAGTCCTTCTTCGACCAGGTCTTCGTCAGGTCGAAGGGGTTGAAGCGGTAGGTCTTCGCCTCTTCGTAGGGCATGATCTGGACGTAGAAGGTCCAGGACGGGTAGTCCCCACGCTCGATGGCCTCGAACAGATCGCGGCGGTGCATATCCGCGTCCTCACCGGCCATCCGACCGGCTTCCTCGTTGCTCATGTTCTCCACACCCTGGTCGGTGTGGAAGTGGTACTGGACCCAGAACTTCTCCCCCTCGGCATTGACCCACATGTAGGTGTGCGAGGAGTAGCCGTTCATGTTCCGCCAGCTCTTCGGCAGGCCGCGGGGTCCCATGAGGTAGGAGACCTGGTGGGCCGATTCGGGCGAGAGCGACCAGAAGTCCCACTGCATGTTGTTGCTGCGCAGACCCGAATCGGGGGTGCGCTTCTGCGAGTGGATGAAGTCCGGGAACTTCATGGGATCGCGGACGAAGAAGATGGGCGTATTGTTGCCCACCATGTCGAAGTTGCCCTCTTCGGTGTAGAACTTCAGCGCGAATCCGCGCACGTCACGCCAGGAGTCCGGCGAGCCGAGCTCACCGGCGACGGTGGAGAAGCGGGCGAGCATCGGGGTCTTCTTGCCCGGCTGCAGGAAGTCGGCCTTCGTGTACTTGGAGACATCCGCGGTGATTTCGAGCTCACCGAAAGCGCCGGATCCCTTGGCGTGGGGGCTGCGCTCGGGCACACGCTCACGGTCGAAGCGAGCAAGCTTCTCGACCAGCGCAACGTCGTGGAGCAGCAGGGGCCCGTCTGCTCCGACGCTCAGCGAATGAGCATCTGATTCCCTCGGCGCACCGGATTCGGTCGTCGAGGGCTTGGTGTTGTCGTGTCCGGCGTACTCATGATCTGTATGTTGCGTCATCACATCTCCTTCAACCGTGAGATTTCAGGCATCGTCGCTCAGCTTGCGATCACGGCCACCGGTGAGAAGTGCTTCCCGCCGGTGCAGCTGATCGAACGACTGAGTGCCGTTGGCCTGATCTCGATTTCCCGACTTCGGCGGAACCTCGTCGGAGTCACTTTCAACATAACGATGTTCGCTACCAGGTACAACCCAGGTTCGGCTGTCAAAATTCCCGTCCCGGACGTTGCCCGTCTCACCCCTGCGCCGAGGCGGCCGATCCATCACTGGAACCGCCCGTCGATCCGCCGGTTCCGGATCCGCCGGAGCCTGCCGATCCGCCGCCCGAACCGTCCGACCCGGAGCCGGTGCTGCCGCTCGTGCCGCCGCTGGTGTCCCCGGTGCTGCCGCTGCCGTCGGTGGAGGTGGAACCGCTGCTCGCATCGGTGCCGTCCGTGGTCGTCGAGCCGCCGGTGGAATCGCTCGTGCCCGTCGTCGTGTCCGAGCCCTGTGAGCTCTGGCCCTCGGCCGTACCTTCGGTGCCGGTCTCCCCCGCCGAGGTGGACTGACCGTTCTGAGTACTCGATCCGCTGTTCGTGGAGCCCTGACCGCCGTCGGTGCCCGACCCGGATCCGCGCGACGATTCATCCCAGCCGGTCCCCGAGTCCGAGGTTCCGTCGTTGATGACGGTTTCGTCGTTCGCGGAGCTTCCGCTCACCGATCGTGAGATCTGCGAGGTGCCCGGTGAGATATCTGCTTCGGTGAAGTTCTCGGCCACAACGACCGCGCCGAGTCCGATTCCGAAGGCGGCGACGCCGATCGTCAGCGGGTAGAGGACCCGTTTGCGGCGCAGCTTCTGCCACCAGGTACGGGATCCGCTCTTGGCGTCATCGGCGCCCCCGTCCACGTCCTCGGACTCCCCCTCTCCCGTCGCCGAGGCGGCCGTCGCGTTCGCGTTGCCGACTGCGGGTTCCGGTGGGGCGAAGGCCGAATCCTCGGCGAGTGAGGGATCGACTGCAGCGGTCTTCCCGTTGGGGTTCTTCGCGATCTTCGCTTTGACTGCCGGGGCGAGTTTGGATCCGACCTGTTGGATCTTCTCCTTGCCTTTGTCGAGGCTGCGGCCGTAGAGGGTGACGGCCAGGGCGGTGACGATGCTGGCGACTCCGGCGCCGACGACAGTGCCCGCGACGCCGAGCTGCCCGCCGATGACCGACGAGGTCGCCGCAGCGCCTGCGCCTGCCAGCAGCTGAGTGGCGGAGATCCGACCGTCCGAGGACTTCTCGTCTTTTTCGTCGTCGACCGTCGCTGTCGATTCGGCGACGCCGGTCGCGGTCGCAGACGTGGTCGGGGCAGCAGCCGTCGGTGAACCTTGGGGTGTGTCGGGCAGCGTCGTCATCGGCTGCTGTGCGACCTCGCCGTCGCGGCGGATCGGGTTGGGCGGCATCACCGGGGTGACGAGATGTTCGGTGGGTTCGGCCGCCGGGGTCGGGTGGGAGCTGACGATCTCCTCGGTGATCAGCGGCAGGGTCTGGGAATGTTCCGGCATACGAGTGTCATCGTTGTGCTCGCGCTGATCGTTCTTGCCGCTGTCTCCGACCGCCAAAGTTCCTCCAAAGTCCGGTGGAGCACCATTCTCGGACACCGACGTTCGGGCATCCTGACACTTCGTGCCCGAAGCTGGGAAAGACCTGATGGAAACGGTCGGGTAAGGCTCCGCCACCTGGGATGATGCGCGCGAATGTGACGCCGGGGACAATCGGCTCCCACCGATTTCTCAGATGTGTTCGTCGCACCTGCCGGTGTGGAGAACGACCACCGAGACCTCATCTGGAACAGCCTCACCCGGGTCGAGTTCGAACAGCTGAAAACGAGGGAAATCGACGTCGGCTTCGACAGTGAGCACCAACCGGATTCCGTCGGCTGGAACCGGCCGACCGATGACCATCTGCAGCTCGCCAGAAGCAGAATCGGATTCTCTGCCCGAGTCAGCGCCTGAGCCAGTGCCCGAGTCAGCGCCTGAGCCAGTGCCCGAGCCAACGCCCGTGTCGGCACCAGCGTCGCAGGCGACGTCGTCTGTGCTGTCATCGGCGACCATGAGGTTGACGGCGAAGCAGGGGTCGGCCAAATCGACGAGGCTCACGTTCTGCTCTCCGTGGAAGTGCACCGGTCGGAGGGCCGGCACGCGATGCACGTGACCGTCGATCTCAAGGGCCACCTCGGCGGTGGGCAGGAAGGTGCGCGCCATTCCGGGCAGGGCTGAGAACGGGCCCACACGTTCGAGCCTGGCGATGCTCAATCGCCAGGGGTGAAGACCTGGAGTCAGCTCCACCGAATCCGTCAGCCCGACGAGCTCGGTGGTCTGACCGCCGCCGTTGGCCCACGGAACGGGATCACGGTCGGCGAAGGAGGCGAGCGCGCGCATGACTCAGCGCGCCGTGGGCGGGTGGGGCCGCCTCGGCGATGGCGCGGTCATCCCTTGCACAGGCAGAACGGGTGACCGGCCGGGTCGAGGAACACTCGGAACGTTTCTCCCGGCTGTTCGGGGGCTTTGCCTGCACCGATCTCGAGCACAGCCTCCTCGGCGACGTCGAGATCGTCGACCATGACGTCGAGGTGCATCTGCTGCGGGTGGGCCTGACCGGGCCAACTGGGTGCGTGATAGTCCTCGACCTGTTGGATGCAGATCGGCGGCCAGGAATTGGAGACGACTTCTGCCCAGGTGCCGTCCTCGTCGACGGTGACAGACCAATCCAGGAGTTTGCCGTAGAACTCCGCGAGTTCACCGGCGTCGGGGGCGTCGAGCACGACAACGGGCTGCTTTGCGATAGCCATGTCCCGAGTCTACGCCGCCGCACTGACACGACGAAGGCCTGGACACCAGGGCGTAGGATTGTTGAGCAGATCCGCCGATGCTTCCGAATACTCTCGGTCGCATCGGCTCCCGACAGTGAAGGTGCGCGATGAGTTCTCATACCCTGCCCGTCGGCGACGCTCCCGCGGTGCACATCATCCACGACAATCAGGAATGGATCGCTCCGTTCACGGATGCGCTCGACCGCCTCGGCGTCGCCCATGTCGAATGGCTGCTGCCCGAGACCACGATCGATCTTGCCGCCGAACCTCCTGCCGGCCTGTTCTGGTCGCGGCTGTCGGCGTCGGCGCACACCCGCACCGATCCGCAGGTGAAGGAGTACGGGCGAGCGGTCCTCGACTGGCTCGCCGCCGCCGGCCGCCGAGTCATCAACGGTCGCGACGTCTACGAGCTCGAGGTGAGCAAGATCCGACAGCATCGCGAGCTGGCCGGCCAGGGCCTCGACGTGCCACGCACCGCGGCCGCGTTCGGATCGCAGGCGCTCGTCGAGGCGGCTGCCGGCTTCACTCCCCCGTTCATCACCAAGCACAATCAGGGCGGCAAGGGCCTCGGTGTGCGCCGTTTCGACTCCCTCGCCGAGCTCGAGGCAGCCGCCGATGAGTTCGCGCCCGGTGGCACGAATGCGCCGATCGACGGAATCACGCTCATCCAGGAATATGTGCAGCCGGCTCAGCCGTTCATCACCCGCGCCGAGTTCATCGGCGGACGTTTCCACTATGCGGTGCGCGTCGACGTCTCAGGTGGGTCGTTCGAACTGTGCCCGGCCGATGCCTGCGAGGTCCCGGGTGCCGGGGCCAGCCCGGACGTTCCCCAGTTCGCCCGTCGAAACGACGTCACGGCCGCAACCCCGCTCATCGCGCGCCTCGAGACGCTGCTCTCAGGTCTCGGCATCGAGATCGCCGGCATCGAGTTCATCGAAACCGCCGACGGCCGCGAGGTCGTCTACGACATCAATACGAACACGAACTACAACCCGTCGGTCGAGTCCGCCGAACTGTCGGCCGGCCGGCAGCCAGCCGTTGACCGGATAGCGCAGTACGTGTCCGACACCCTCGCCGAGGCGTCCCCGCCGTCGGTGTCCCCCGCCGGGTCCGCAGCGTGGTGAGTTCCCGGGCCCGAGTTCTGATCGATCTGCTGGCAGAGCTGCGCACCGTCCGGCCGGGGCAACGTGCCCTCATTGCCCTCGATGGGGTCGATGGGGCCGGGAAGACGATGCTCGCTCACGAGCTCGTGAAGTTGGCCAAGACCGCTGCGGACGTTCCTGGACAAGATTCCCACCGACGGGTCGCCGCCATCAGCATCGACGGCTTCCACCATCCTCGGGAAATCCGCTACGCCCACGGCAAGGGACCAGACACTTTCTATCGTCATTCCTACGACTACGAAGCTTTCGTCGAGTCCGTCGTCGAACCGTTTCGTCGAGGTGATGCGATCGTTCCAGCTGTGTGGGACGTCGACGAGGACGGTCCGCTGGCGCCGGAGCCTCGGAGTCTGCCGAAGGACTGCATCCTCCTCGTCGAGGGGATCTTCCTCCACCGTCCCGAGTTGGTGGGTCTCTGGGATGCGAGCATGTGGGTCGAGGTGCCGTTCGAAATCTCAGTACCACGCGGAAACGAGCGGTTTGCCGGAGGTTTCGCCGCCGATCCCGAGGCCGCGTCGAATCATCGCTACGTCGGCGGTCAGCGTCTCTACTTCTCCGAGGCAGCTCCGTGGGAGAAGGCAACATGGGTGCTCGACAATCGCGATCTGGATCGGCCAGTCCTGACCTGCCGGAACTGATTCGATCACTCTGGCAACAGTTCTTGTCGCGGGTGATAGTGTCGAAGTCCTACAGGGGAGCGCCGAGCGAGCCGGCGCTGAGAGTGCATATGCAGACCCTTTGAACCTGATCCGGTGAGCACCGGCGGAGGGAGTGGAATCGCAATGACCACCACAGACTTGGACACGTCGATCAGCGTGGCCGCTGACGGAGCGGTATCGGCACTGCTGCGATCAACCAGCCGGCAATGGGCGGAGGCCGTCGACCACCGGTTCGTCAGGGAACTGTTCGCCGGTACCGTCGACGACACCGTCTTGCGCGACTATCTGGTGCAGGACTATCAGTTCTTCGAATCGTTCCTGTCCATGCTCGGCGCCTGCGTGGCCCATGCCGATGAGCTCGACGCGAAGCTGCGATTCGCCCGACAGTTGGGCATGCTCGTCGCCGACGAGGACACGTATTTCGTCGATTCCTTCGCCGAGTTGGGAGTCGCGCCCGCCGCCTACCTCCACCCCGAACTGACCATACCGACGGCGGGCTTCCGCGATCTCATGGATGCTGCTGTCGCCTCGGCGTCGTATCCGCAGCTGCTCGTCGTCCTCGTCGTCGCCGAATGGCTCTACCTCGACTGGGCCGAGTCCCGTGAGGAGATGCCGAAGCGGCAGGTTCACCGAGGATGGATCGACCTCCACCGAGGCGAGGCCTTCCGCGAGTGGGTGCAGTTCCTCGTCGACGAGCTCGAACGTGTGTTCCCGACCGACGACGAGGGCGCAGAGGCCGAGACCCTGAACCGCACCTGGAATCAGGCCGTCGATCTCGAACGCGCCTTCTTCGACACCGCCTACGGCAGCTGAGCCGCACTCAGCCGCCCGGGACTGCGCATCTCGGCCGCCCAGCCCACTGGCCTAGACTGGCCTCATGAGCACAGGTGTTGATGCAGTCGTCGTCGGATCTGGTCCCAACGGCATGTCTGCCGCGGTCACTCTGGCCCGGGCCGGACTCTCCGTCGAGGTGTTCGAAGCTGAAGCCACGATTGGCGGTGGTGCCCGCACACTCGACCTCGGCCTGGCACCCGGCATCACCCACGACATCTGCTCGGCCGTTCATCCCCTGGCGATCGCCAGCCCCTTCTTCGTCGACTTCGACCTGCGCGCCCGCGGCATGGAGCTGACCACCCCCGAGATCTCCTACGCCCAACCCCTCGACGGGAAACCGGCCGCGCTGGCCTTCCACGATCTCGACGAAACGGTCGACCGCCTCGGCGAGGCGGGACCGGAATGGCGGCGATTCTTCGCCCCGTTGCTCGACCGTGTCGATGACGCGATCTGGCTCTCCCTCGGTGACAAACGCTCCGTGCCCGAGACCCTCCGCGATGTTCCCGGCATTGCGAACGTCGTGAAATTCGGTCTGCGGCTCCTGTCCCAGGCCAGCCCCGCGTGGAACATTCCGCTGTCCCACGAGTCGACGCAGTCCCTGTTCACCGGGGTCGCCGCGCACGCCATCGGCGGGCTGCCGGCGATGGGCACCGCGGCGACGGCCACGATGCTCTCCACGGTCGCCCATGCCGGAGGCTGGCCCTCCCCCATCGGCGGATCTCAAGCGATCATCGACCACCTCGTCGCCGATCTCGAAGCTCACGGTGGCACCGTGCACGCGAACGCCCCGATCACCCACGTCACCGACCTGCCCAAGGGCCGCGCCTACCTGCTCGACACCTCGGCGCTGAACGCCGCTCAGATCTTCTCCGGCCTGCTGCCGGCCCACGTCGACACGAGCCTGCGAACGTTCAAGCACGGCAACGCCGCGGCCAAGGTCGACTTCGTCCTCAATGGTCCGGTCCCCTGGTCCGACCCCGAGGTCGGCCGTGCCGGAACGATCCACGTGGGCGGCTCACGTGCGCAGATGGCCGCCGCCGAGGCGCAGGTGATGAATGGACGGATGCCCGACCATCCCGTGTGCCTCGTCTCCGACCCGACCGTGTTCGACCCCTCCCGCGAGGTGAACGGCCTGCGGCCGCTGTGGACGTACGCGCACGTGCCCTTCGATTGCCCGCTCGATCCGACCGAATACGTGACACGGCAGATCGAACGCTTCGCCCCGGGCTTCCGCGACCGCATCGTCGCCCACAACGCCATCCCCGCCTCCGAGATGGCCGGGCACAACCAGAACTACATCGGCGGGGACATCGCCACCGGCGTCGTGTCCTTCTACCGGATGATGGCTCGCCCGCGCCTGACCTGGGACTCCTACAGCCTCGGCGTGCCCGGGGCGTTCCTGTGTTCGGCGGCGACCCCGCCGGCCCCGGGCGTACACGGAATGAACGGCTGGTTCGCCGCACGCCGAGCGCTGAAGACCCGCTTCGGAATCGACGAGGCACCCAGCCTGGCACCGGGCGACTGACGGAGTGCGTCCCCGCAGGGACGCACCACCATCCCAAACCTGATCGAATCGGGCACAGATTGTCGGGCGGGACACCCTGGGCCACGGGAAGTATGGATGAGTGAAGGGAGAGATCGTGATCGCTGAACTCAATACACTCATCGACGCCATCGAGTCGAACCTGACTGCCGATTCCGCGGAGTCCGTCGAGATCGGTGCGCTGGCCGCCAGGCTCGGCACGACCGAGTATCACCTGCGGCGGATGTTCTCATCGCTGGCGGGAATTCCGCTCTCGGAATATGTCCGCAGGCGCAGAATGACCGTCGCCGCCGGTGACGTCATCGACGGCGAGGATCTGCTGAGTGTAGCCGTGCGGTACGGATACGGATCGACGGAGGCATTCACGCGCGCCTTTCGGTCCGTCCACGGTACGGCTCCGTCCGAGGCTCTGCGAAATGGCGGTCCCCTTCGCAGCCAACAGTCACTCAGGTTCCGCCTGACGATCGAAGGGAGTTCGACCATGGACACCAGAATCATCGACCACCCCGCATTCGCACTCATCGGCCATGCTGTGCGTGTGCCGCTCATCCACGAAGGAGAGAACCCGCACATCCGCGAGTTCGTCGCTTCACTCCCGCACACCGAGCACGCACGGCTCAGAACGCTGTCGGACACGACCCCGACAGGACTACTTCAGGTCACGGACGGGGTGGATCCGGACTACCGAGAAGGAACCGACCTCACCTACCTCCACGGGGTCGCGGTCTCAGCGGCCGCCTCGGCGCCGGAGGACCTCGATGTCATTGATGTCCCGGCGGGGATGTGGGCCGTCTTCACGGCACACGGCCCGTACCCGCAGGCGCTTCAGGACACGTGGGCGGCCACGGCCGGCGAATGGTTCCCATCGAATCCGTGGCGGCTGCGTCCGGGGCCTTCGATCGTGTCGATTCTCGATCGCGCCGAGGATTTCAGAACGGCGACGACCGAACTCTGGCTGCCGGTGGAACGGGACTGACTCAGCTCCGCAGCCACCGGTCGGCATCGTCGTCGCAATGCCGGTCAACCACCTCGGGGGCGGTGTCGATGACGTCGTTCAGCCCCGAACGTCGTATCCAGGTGCCAGCCCGCCATGAGGCTCGCGGGCCGATCATCGGTATTGCCCGCGGTGGGGATCGTCTCCGGTTCCTCGCCGAGGTGACCCTGCCCTTCCCCCTGGAAGGTGAGGGCCGAGGTGGACTCCGTCGAACTCCTCGGACACCTGTGACCAGTCCGGGATGACCCAACGGCCCTTGCGGCCGGTGGCCTCGAACCAGGTCTGACGGCGTTGGGCGGCGACATCGGCGGGCCCTACGTCATTCGGCTCGGATTCTGGTTCCCGCTGTGATTCCGAACCCGCACCGCACGGCTGCAGACGGTCGCGGCGACCCCTGCACCTTTTCGACGGGAGAGCCGGCGGCGCATGCGGCGCTGCGGAGCTCAGCCAGGGCACGCGCTTCCGCTGTGAGAGGTTCGGCCCAGGCGCCGAATTCGTCATCGTGCCCGCGCTGGGCCAGCCCGAACACGAGCGAGCGTCCCCACGGGGACGGCAGCAGATCTTCAACGGTGAGTCGGTGGTCCGACCCGGTTCGGTGCTCTTCCGGGATGGCCATGGCATCCAGACTCTGTGAGGTCTTCTCAACCTACCCTGACGAATTCCTGCCCGTCGGAATCCTCTTCGTCCGGGCTCACGGGGGCGACCACTTCGGCGACGGCGAGGATCCGGGCACCCTTCGCTGCCTTGAACCCGGCGCCGAGGACTCCGATGATGATGAGGACAGCCCCGCACAGTTCCCCGAGTGTCACGGTCTCCCCGAGGACCAGCCATGCCGCGCTCATTCCGACCACAGGCACGAGCATCGAGAACGGAGCGACGATGCCGGCAGGATTGCGTGACATCAGCCACGACCAGATGCCGGAGCCGAGGATGGTCGCGATGACCACGGTGTAGATCAACCCCGCCGCGCCGAGCAGGCCGGTCGGTGTGCCCAGTGTCGTCATCGAACCGCCGATCGCGGCCGGTCCCTCGACCACGAGGGAGATGAGAAGCATCGGAAGCGGTGGGACGATCGACATCCACATCGTGAACTTCACCGGCTCGACCGAATGTGCCTGCCGATTGCTGATATTGCCGATCGCCCACCCGAACGCTCCGGCCAGCGTGAGGAGGAAGGGGAGGAAGCTCGCTGATGAGTCGAGGCGCTGCCAGCCGACGACCCCCAGTCCGGCCATCGCGACGAGCAGGAACACCATCTGCGAAGCACGGACCCTTTCCTGCAGGAACGTCATCCCGAGCAGCACGGTGAAGGGCCCAGACGCCTGAAGGACGAGGGAGGCCAGCCCCGTGGGCATACCGGTGGCCATCGCCCAATAGAGGAACGCGAACTGGAGCACACCGAAGCCGAACCCGTATCCGAGGATCCACCGGAACTTCACATCCGGCTTCGGCACGAACAGGAGCGCTGGCAGCGCGAGTACGGCGAAACGCAGGGCGACGAGGAAGAACGGCGGGAACTGGTCCAGCGAGAGATCGATCGCAAGGAAGTTCAGTCCCCACATCACCGCCACCGAGGCGGCGAGCAGACAGTGTTTGAATGACATGTCCTCATTCTCGAACCCGATCAGAGTGAAGCACAATCGCAGAATACTGAATCTACTCTGTAGCATACCTTCATGGTCATCGATCCGAAGCATCTCGAACTGCTCCGCCTGTTTGACGAGTACGGCAGCGTCAGCGCCGTCGCCGACGTCACCCATCGCTCCCCCTCGGCTGTCTCGCAGCAGCTGCGGCAGGCCGGTCGCGAGATCGACCGCACCCTCGTCGAACCCGCCGGACGCGGACTCACCCTCACCGCCGCAGGCAGACTGCTCGCACGGGGAGGACGGGACGTGGCCCGCACGCTCGCCCGAGTGCAAGCACAGTGGGAGGGCCACCTCGGCGAGGCCGCCGGAGAGATCGGCCTGGCCGGACTGCCGAGCGCTCTCACCCACCTCCTCCCCGACGCGCTGCGCCGGCTGCGCGAGGAACATCCGCGCATCGACCTTCGCATGGACGATGTCGATCTCGCCGAGCACGAGTTCGCAGGGCTCACCAGGGATGTCGACATCGTCGTCGCGCACAGCCTCGTCGCCGAACGCCCCATCGGCACGGACGGACTCACCGTGGTCCCGCTGGCACGCGAACCCATCGACGTCGCTCTTGCCGTCGACCATCCGCTCGCCGGACGCACCGAACTGAGCCCTGACGACGTCGCCGGATGCCGCTGGGTGGGAGTGCCTCGGGGTTACCCCTTCGACACGATCCTCACCTCGATCGAACACGTGACGGGGCACGACCTCGACGTCGTCCAGCGGATCCGGGACAACCGGCTCATCGAAGCGATCGTCGCCTCCTCGGACCAGGTCGCGCTCCTTCCCCGGTTCACGACCCCGCGCGATGCGGGACTCTCACTTCTGCCGTTGACGGGGGTGACGACGACGCGCTGGATCGTCGCGGTGATGCGGCCGGACACAGCCGAGCGGGTTGCGGTGCGCGCGGTGATCGGCGCGCTCAGCCAGGTCGAGGAATCTGCGGTCTCACCGTCTGCGGGCTGAGGCCAGTTGCTTCAGGCGCGGGCGAAGCGCCGCGGCACGAGTCTCTCCAGCGGCAGGAACGCCGTCCAGCAGATGACGGTCGGCAGGAAGTGGATGCCCAGCGCGAGATACGTCATGAGGTGGAAGAGGAAGAAGAATGCCACGGCCCCGTAGAGCCACTTGCCCTTGAGGAACAGGACGACCGGTGAGAGGAACTCGAAGACGAGTGTCGCCCATTGCGCGGCGATGAGGAGGCCGGGCATCTCGAGGAACGGCTTCGACCATTCGGCGCCGCGGCGCATGAGCGCCCAGATGATGACCGCCCCGTTGGCCCAGTGGGTGATGTTGCCCGAGGCGATCCACTTCATGAGCACCGAGTAGAAGTAGGTGAGGACGACGGCGATCTGCACGATGCGCAGCGCCCAGCCGGCCCGCGCCGAGGCGGTGCCGACGTCCCGGAAGCGCGCCGCTCCGATCGTCGGCAGGACGAAGGCGGCGATGACGAGCGCCATATGGTCGTGCGCGACGTAGCCGTAGCCCTGCGTGTAGAACATCCACGCCCCGAAGCTGATCGCCACGGCCCACCCGCTGAGGCGCTGGAGGATTCCTGCGGCGGCGAGGAGGGAGAAGACGATGATGAGGGTGAGCAGGAGCTGCGCGCCGAGGACGCTGACGGCGGGGATGTGGAGGAACCTCGCCAACCACAGCGGCTGGTAGAACTCGGGCGTCCAACCGTGGGCGATGACGTCACCGGAGATCGTGAGCACATCGATGATGATGAAGACGTAGATGAAGACGCGGAACACGGCCACTCGGGCCAGGGGGACCTCGGGCATGAACCAGCGGAGGACCGGATTGGTGGGGGTCGCCTCGGCGGGGGTGGCCGTCAGGGTCGGGGTGCGGCTCATCGGACCTCCCATGTCGCCAGTGTCGTCTGTTCGGGTTCACCGACGGCCAGGCCGTTCTTCAGCTGCGTGGTGGTGCGGCAGAGGATCATCGTCTCCGGTTTCGGTTCGTCCGGATGCAGCCGGATGTACGAGTCGGCCATCGACTGCAGGAGTTCGGGTTGGGCGATGACCCGATCGAGCTGGGATTCGACGTCGCCGCGTTCGATGCCGACGGTCGCGGTGTTGAACCCGAGGCGGCGCGGTTCGTCCTCGCCGGGGAACTGAGCTTCGAGGCACGTGGAGTTCACGGTGCCGTTGAGGTCTTTGGCGGTGGCGTACTGGGTGAGCGATCCGAGCGGGAAGAAGTCGTTCGTGTTGAGGAACTGTCCGCAGGTGAGGATGACGAAGGCAATCGCGGGCACGACGATGCGCCAGCCGATGGAGACCTTCGACAGCGGTTTCACCCGCGTCGCGGGTTTCGACCGGGCGGACGGTCCCGTGCCGGGGCCATCGGACGCGCCGGCAGCGGGGTCCTGGCTTGTCAGGAGGCGGCGCTTCTTCTCTTCCATACGCTTACAGGACTCGTCCTCTCGGGTGCGGCTCGTTCGCAGACAATCCTATCCGCCCCAATTGCTACCTGACGGCGGCTGAGCAACCTGGCGCGAGGTTGCTGGGCCGCCGTCAGGTAGTAAGAGGGGTCAGGAGCTGCGGGCGTAGAGGTTGAGCTGCTCCCACCCGGCCGCATACTTCTGGAAGGCGGCGACCGCGGACTCGGAATCGTTGTTGCTCAGCGCAGTCACCCACGAGTCGACGAGTTCCGCGGCTTCGCTCGGCCACAGCACATCGGACATCCCGCCGAGGTCGAGCTCGAGGATCGAGTTCATATCGAAGGTGTCGATCCACTCGGCCAGAACCGAGGTCTGCTCGACCATATCGACGACCTTCGAGGTGTCCGCGATCGTCTCCGAGGCCCATTCCATCCGCGCCGAGGCGGCCAGGATGTCCGTGCGGATGAGCACGCGCAGGCCCTCGTCGGTCTCCTCGGTGATGATCTGATCCTCGGTCAGGGAGAAGAACAGCCACCACGACGGCGGCACGTCCCAGGCCGAGACGCGGGTGAAGATCCTGGTGTCCTTGGCGTCCTGCAGCCACTCCGCGCGACGGCTGGCGGCACGTCTCCGGGCGGACTTCGGAGCGACGATGTCCAAGGTCGCCTTCGAGGTGTGTTCGGCCAGCGAATCGAGCGCCTCCCACCCGCGGATGTCCTCCTGAGCGGGGCAGAAACGGTCGACCCCGTCCGCGGTCTGAGACGCCGGAAGGAAGATCGGAGTGCGCCGAAACGAATCGGCCACGGGCGACGGGGGCAGGGAGATCAGGCGCTTGTCAGCGTCGTGGGAAATCTGCTCCTCGATGCGTGACCGGTTGTCCTCCACCTGCCTATCTTGCAATTCGGAATGCACCACAAGAGGTTCGAAGATCCGCAGGGTGACGACATAATCGCGACGGTAGGCCATGGGTTCAGCCTATCCAAGGTCCACTCACAAAATGGAACTTCCCAGTATGAACAGGTAGGATTTAAGCGCATAGCAGAGATCTAGTCCGGGGCAATCGGTCCCATCGACGACGGAGGGGGTCACGCCAGTGGGTCGCGGCCGCGCAAAGGCAAAGCAGATCAAGGTAGCTCGGAAGCTGAAGTACTACAGCCCGGATACCGACCTTAATAGACTCCAGCAGGAGCTGGGCGCCGACGCGCACAAGTCTGGTCCGTCCGATCCGTACGACGATGAACCCGACTACTCGGCTTACGCCGACAAGTACAACGTCGACGATGACGACGAGTACGAGGACTGAACTCGGATGAGTCCAGCCGCATACGGCTGATCTGACACGCACAGAGGGCGGGGACTTCGGTCCCCGCCCTCTGTCGTACGCCCGGGCATCCCTCGCCGAGGCGGCCGTGCCCTCACGCGCATCACGCACCGTTGCGTGCAATTCCTCCGCGTACCTGGCCATCACGCACCGCAAGCAGCACACCCCCGTGCAGGAACACGAGGGTGTGAGACCAACGGTGTGAGAAGCCTCTGCGCCGAGGGTGTGAGACTAACGGTGAGGGATGCACCGCGATCAGGGCCAGCCGGCTGTGCGGGGCCCGGCGACCGCGGCCCTTACTGCAGGATCGCGGCGCCGCCGTCGACGCCTTTGGCGCCCTGCACATAGTAGGGATCACGCGCCAGAGATCCGTCATCGGCGGCGACGTCGCCGAGCACCCAGGCTCCGGGGCTCGCGGCGAGGACACCGTCGACGGATGCTGCGTCGACGACGAGGACCATGCCGACGCCGAGGTTCCAGGTGCGTTCACGGTCGTCCTGCGGCACTCCGCCGAGCTCGCCGAGCACGGAGAACACCGCCGGGATCTCCCAAGAGGCCCGCGACATCCTGGCGACCAGACCCTGCGGAAGCACCCTGGCCACATTGGCCGACAGTCCCCCGCCGGTGACGTGCGAGACCGAATGGACGGCATCGGGCAGTGCGTCGAAGAGAGCAGCGAGTTCGCCGGTGTAGACATGGGTGGGAACGAGCAGCTCCTCACCGAGGGTGCGGCCGAACTCCGCGACCTGCCTGTCCAGGCCCCATCCCGCCTCGGCGATGATGTGGCGGACCAGGGAGTACCCGTTGGAGTGGATGCCCGAGGACGGCAGACCGATGAGCACGTCCCCGTCGCGGACCTTCTCCGGCCCGAGCAGCTTCGACGCCTCGACGACACCCGTGGCGGCACCGGCGACATCGTATTCGTCCGCCCCGAGCAGACCCGGGTGTTCGGCGGTCTCCCCGCCGACCAGTGCGACACCGGCCGAAGCGCAGGCGTCGGCGATGCCGCGCACGATATCGGCGATGCGTTCGGCCACGACCTTGCCGCAGGCGATGTAGTCGGTCATGAACAGGGGGCGGGCACCACAGACGATGATGTCGTCGACGACCATGCCGACGAGGTCGTAGCCGATGGTGTCGTGCTTATCCATGGCTTGAGCGATGGCGACCTTCGTACCGACGCCATCGGTCGACGAGGCGAGCAGCGGACGGTCGAAGTCCTTGAGCACGGAGACGTCGAAGAGTCCGGCGAATCCGCCCATCCCACCGACGACCGAGGAGTTGTGGGTGGCCGAGACCGCGGCCTTCATGAGTTCGACGGCGCGGTCTCCGGCCTCGACGTCGACGCCTGCGGCGGCATAGGTGGTGGACTTCGGGTTCGCGTCGGAACTCAACTCAGCATCCTTTGTCGGCGGGGGTGTTGTTGACGGGAATCGGGTACTCGCCCGAGAAGCAGGCGGTGCACAGCTGGCTGCGTTCCTGCTGGGTGGCGGCGATCATGCCGTCCAGGGAGATATAGCCCAGGGAGTCCGCGCCGAGGTTCTCGCAGATCTCGTTCGTGGTCAGCCCGTTGGCGATGAGTTCGGCACGGGTGGCGAAGTCGATGCCGTAGAAGCACGGCCACTTCACCGGCGGGGAGGAGATGCGCACATGGACCTCTGCCGCTCCTGCCTCTCGCAGCATCCGCACGAGCGCCCGCTGGGTGTTGCCGCGCACGATCGAATCGTCGACGACGATGAGGCGCCTGCCCTCGATGTTCTCCCGGATCGGGTTGAGCTTGAGGCGGATGCCCAGCTGTCGCAGGGTCTGTGAGGGCTGGATGAAGGTGCGGCCGACATAGGCGTTCTTCATCAGCCCCTGACCGAACGGGATGCCCGAGGCTTCGGCATAGCCGACGGCCGCCGGGGTGCCGGATTCGGGGGTGGCGATGACGAGGTCGGCGTCGACCGGGTACTCCTCGGCCAGCTGCCGGCCCATCTGGGTGCGCGCGGCGTGGACGTTCTTGCCGGCGAGCATGCTGTCGGGACGGGCGAGGTAGACGTATTCGAAGACGCAGCGGGCCTGGCTCGGCTCGGCGAAGCGGTGCGAGCGCAGACCGTCTTCGTCGATGGCGATGAGCTCTCCGGGTTCGATGTCGCGGACGAACTTCGCGCCGACGATGTCGAGTGCCGCGGTCTCCGAGGCAACGACCCAGCCGTTCTCCAACCGGCCCAGAGACAGGGGCCTGACCCCGTGCCGGTCACGGGCTGCATAGAGGGTGTGCTCGTCCATATAGACCAGCGAGAACGCGCCTTCGACATGAGGCAGCAGGTTGAGAGCCGCCTCGGTGAGGTTCTCACCCTCTTCGGTCGCGAAGAGCTCGGTGACCAGGGAGGTGTCGTTCGAGGAGTCGCGGAAGGGCCGGGTGCGGGCCGTCTTCTTCGTGGCCTCCTCGACGACCTTCGTCGCATGGTCGCGGCGAGCGTCGGCCATGGCCTCGAGGGCGTCGAAGTTCGTCAGATTGCCGTTGTGGGCCAGCGCCACGGTGCCGAACGGAGTCGGCCCCAGCGTGGGCTGGGCGTTCTCGAAAGAGGGTGATCCGGTCGTCGAATACCGGGTGTGCCCGACGGCGATATGGCCCTGCAGGAGCTCGAGATCGCGTTCATGGAACACCTGGGAGACCAGGCCCATGTCACGGTAGATGAGGATCTGCTTGCCGTTGCTGGCAGCGATCCCCGCGGACTCCTGTCCGCGGTGCTGCAGGGCGTAGAGCCCGAAGTAAGTGAGTTTGGCGGTTTCCTCGCCGGGGGCCCAGACTCCGAACACACCGCATTCATCCTGCGGTCCGCGGTCCTGGGGGTCGATTTCGTGCGTCAGCTGCCCGTCTCCTCTTGCCACGAGTGAAATTGTCTCATACCCGCGCAGGCCCTCTGACGCGGTGCTCAGACTGTGGAACCGGGGGCCGAATCCCGTCCGGCTCCCGCATCGTCCCCGTCATCGGCCGCGGGAGCCGGATCGTCGACCGCAGGTGCGGCATCCTGGCTCGCCGAGGCGGTCCCACCCTCGCCAGCGTCGGCATCCGGGTCCTCCCCGCGGGCTTCGGCGATGCGACGGCGCGCGATCTCCTTCGGATCGTCGACCATGTCGATCTGTGCATCGACCCGGAATTCCTTCGATGTCTTCCGTCCCCGCCAGTCGAGGATGAGCGCGACGAGTCCGCCGAGGAACAGTCCCCCGATCCCGAGGACGAGCAGCAGCAGACCCAGTCCCTTGGCCACCGTGTAGCCCATCGGCATATCGGCCGGGTCGACGAAGACCGCGAGGATTCCGGCGAGCACGATGCCGAGAACCGCGCCGATGCCCATGAACACCGAGTACTTGGGGCTGCGACGGACGGAGACGTCGATCTGGTCCTTCATGATCTCCTTGGACATGTGGCCGGATGGGCCGATGGATCGCCGGGATCGCCCCGGAACTACAGGTCGCGAACAGTCTAGTCGAGTCAGCCTGAGGTTCCTCCCAGGCAGTCTCATGCCAGTTCCCATAAACTGGACACAACTAAACTGGACTCAACCAGATTGACGGTCACTGAAGACAGAGGTTTGCGATATGTCCCATACGATCATCGTCGGCATCGACGGTTCCGACAACGCCGAATGCGCCCTGCAATGGGCGATCATGCACGCACAGAAGACCTCCGCAGAGATCCGCATCGTCTCCGCCTACACCGTCCCCGGCGTGAATATGAGCCAGGCCGATATCGTCTACCCCGCCGATTTCGACAGTGCCGTGAAGCAGACCGTCGAATCCATCGCCGAGGCGGCCGCCGCCACCGTCACGAAGGCCGGGATTCCCGTCTCGACGACGATCGCTCCCGGTGACGCCTCCGGAGTGATGGTCGAGCATTCGAAGAACGCCGCCCTCGCCGTCGTCGGGGCACGTGGTCGCGGCGGATTCGCCGGTCGCCTCCTCGGGTCCGTGGCCTTGGCGATGCCCGCGCACTCGCAGTGCCCCACCGTCGTCGTCCCGAGCACCTGGCCCACCCGAGTCATGCCCACGACTCCCCTGCCCGTCGATGATCCCGTCCGCACGACGGATGGTCCCTCCGCCGAGGCGGAGACCGGTTCACGCCCCGACTTCTCCGGGGAGGTCGTCGCCGCCGTCGATCCCTTCGAAACCGACACCCCGGTGCTGCGCGCAGCTGCCGCTCAGGCCGCGATCTACGGTGTTCCGCTGCGCCTCGTCGGGGTCACCGCCACGCACATCCTCTCGCCGGAGTGGATGCCCAGCGAAGAGCATCTCATCCGGATGTACGACGAAGCGGCGAAGGCCTTCACCGCCGCGGCCGATTCGCTCACGACCGATTTCCCCGACCTCGAGGTGCGGTACTCGATCTTCGACGCTCCCGCCACTGAGGTGCTCGTGTCCGCCACATACACCGCCGATCTCATGGTCATCGGCTCCCGTGGCCGCGGCGGCTTCGTCTCCACCATCCTCGGGTCGACGTCGCAGGGCGTGCTCTCCCACGCCGTGTGTCCGGTCCGGGTGGTGCGGGTCAACCGCCGTCAGCCCGGCCGTCGCCGCTGAGCCGCAGCCCCGTCAGCCGAGTGCGATGAGCCCGATGCCGGTGACCACGACGAGGGCACCGGCGAGTTTGAGCAGCACGTTCCTCTCCCCGAAGAACCACCAGGCCAGCAGGGTGCCGACGATGATCGAGGTCTCCCGCACGGGAGCCACGAGCGCCACCGGCGCCTGCTGCATCGCGTAGAGGACGAGCACATACGCCAAGGGCGAGAGGATCGCCACGGTCACGAGTGCCCGCTTGTGGTTCCTCAGGATCTCACGCAGGTCCGCGCGTCGGTCCTGGCCTCCGGGCAGGGTGAACGCTCCCGCGGTCATGATCAGTCCGACGCAGGCTTCGGAGACCGCGAAGTACAGCAGCGGGGAGTCGCTGACATGGTTGACCGCGAAGTCGTCCCAGAGCGTGTACGAGGCGATGAACGCCCCGATCAGCCCACCCCACGCCAGGCCGCGCCGCAGACCGTCGCTGGTGGTGGGACCGTCCCCACCGCGGGGCCGGATCGTGACGACAGCGATTCCGGCGATGACGGTGAAGGCTCCGAGAGCCTCGGTGAGGGTGGGACGCTCACCCAGGAGGGCCACGGCGATGATGATCGTCACGACCGGCCCGGTGCCGCGCGCCGTCGGATAGACGACGCCCAGCGGCGCATGGTCATATCCCGACTGCAGAGTCACCGAGTAGGCGATGTGGAACACTGCACTCAGTGCCGCCGCGCCGACCAGCCCCCAGTTCAGCGGCTGCGCGCCGGTGGCGATGATGACGGCCGCGACCGGGGCGAGCAGAATCGCCGAGAGCCCGTGGTAGCCGAGTACGAAGGCAAAGCCCTTGCCGGTGACGGACTTCGCGGCGAGGTTCCACACGGCGTGGGCGATCGCGGCGAGGAGGACGAGCCCGAGGACGGGGAAGGTCATCTCAGCTCCGCCCTCGTCGGCACCGTCACAGCTTGATGGCGACGGTCTTCGTCTGTGTGTATTCGTCGAGGGCTTCGATGGACTTCTCGCGCCCGTAGCCGGACTTCTTGAACCCGCCGAAGGGCAGTTCGACTCCCCCGCCGGCACCGTAGGTGTTGACGAAGATCTGACCCGCGTCGACCTCGGCGGCCAGGCGGTGGGCACGGGAGATGTTCTGCGTCCACAGAGCCGTGACCAGCCCGTAGTCGGTGCCGTTGGCCAGGGCCACGGCTTCATCGTCGTCGGCGAACGGCAGGGTCGCGACGACGGGACCGAAGACCTCCTCCTGGGCGATCCGCGACTGCGGGTCGACGGAGTCGACGATGGTGGGGGTGATGAACGCCCCCGCGGCGAGGTCGTCGGCCAGGCCGTCGGGCCGGGTGCCGCCGGTGACGATCTGCCCGGAATCGACCTCGGAGAGGAACCCGTCCACCCGATCGTGCTGCTTGGCCGAGATCAGGGGGCCGAGCATCGGGTCGTCGAGGCCGTAGCCGATGGTCACGGCCGCCATGGCCGTCGCCATCTTCTCGACCACCTCGGCGTGGATGTCGCGGTGGACGATGAGCCGGGAGCCGGCCGAGCAGGTCTGCCCGGCGTTCTGGATGATGGAGCGCACGAGCGACGGAACGGCCGCATCGACATCGGCGTCGGGGAAGACGATGTTCGCGGACTTCCCGCCGAGTTCGAGGACCGTGGGCACGACCCGCTCGGCGGCGGCGTGGGCGATGGCCGAACCGGTCTGCGTCGATCCGACGAAGCCCAGGTGCGCCACCCCGGGGTGGGCGCTCAGTGCCGTTCCCGCCTCGGCGCCGAGGCCGGTGACGACGTTGAAGGCTCCGGCGGGGAAGCCGACGGAGTGGATGAGTTCGGCCAGTCGCACGGTCGACCGCGGGGTCTCGTCCGCGGGTTTGGCGACGGCGCAGTTGCCGGTGGCCAGCGAGGTGGCGGCGGCGCGGCCGATGAGCTGGAGCGGATAGTTCCAGGCCACGATGTGGCCGGTGACGCCGAAGGGCTCCCGCCGCGTGTAGACGTGCATGTCCTCGGCCAGCGGGATCGCGTGACCGTAGTAGGACTCGATGGTGTGGCCGTAGAACTCGAAGTAGCGGGCGCACACGTCGACGTCGGCATAGGCCTGGGTCAGCGGTTTGCCCGTGTCCTCGGATTCGATGCGGGCCAGATCGTCGCGGTTGGCGGTGATGACGGCCGCCGTGGCGATGAGCAGACGGGAGCGCTGTTCGGGGCTCGAGCGTTTCCATTCCCGCTGCGCCTTCGCCGCCACCCGCACGGCTCGGTCGACCTCATCTGCTCCGGCGCGGGCGATGTCGCCGAGCTGGCCGCCGGTCGCCGGGTCGATGTTCGCGTAGGTGAGCAGAGAGGGCACATGCCGCCCGCCGATGAACGACGTCGTCTGCGTGATCTGTGCACTCATCGTCGGTCCTCGAGTTCGGCAGCGGTGAACAGGGGCAGGAAGTCGCCGAGGTCGGCTCGGGTTCCCGAGGCGTCGATGTCTCCGGCGGCGAGCGCGGTGGCGAAGTCGGTGCGTCCGGTGACCAGGGCCAGCCACACCTCGGCGGAGGTTTCGACGACGTTCGGCGGGGTGCCGCGGGTGTGCCGGGGTCCGGCGATGCACTGCGTGACCCCGAACGGCGGGACCCGAACCTCGACGCTGTTGCCTTCGGCGCGGGAGGCGAGCTCTTCGAGGGTGAAGCGCACGGCGGTGGCGGTGGTCGACCGGTCGGCCGGGGCCGCATCGAGCCTCGCCTGGGTCAGCCACATCTCCACGGCACTGCGCCCCTGATCGGGGTCTATCCTTCTGCGAATCGCCATCAGTTCTGCTCCCTCCGCCGAATCTTCGCTACATCTTCACCCACGCAGAGCGTGCCGACAACGTCCGTCCGCCCCTCGGAATCCGTGCCCCCGGTGACCGTGTCCGTGATCGCTTCGATCACGGCGTCGACCGTGTCATCCTCCGGCGCCGAGGCGGCTCCCGGCCCGGCAGCGAACGCTCCGGCCCGCCGGAGCAGGGTCAGCGCCACGAGCCCGGTCGCCCGCGAGGACCCGTCGAGGCACTTCACCGCCACCGAATACCCGGTTCGGGTGGCCATGACGATGACGCCTTCGGCCCCGCCCTTGGCGAAGACGCCGAGCCGGTCGATGACGGTCGAGTTCGGTCGGCCGTGTCCCTCGATCGCCCACGGGTCGGCGAAGACCGCCTCGGTGAGGGTGCGCGCCTCGTCCTCATACGCGGTCCATGCCCCTGTCGCCGCCTCGGCGGGGCCGTCGGCGCTGCCCATCCGCACGACACGGCCGACAGCGCGGGCCAATCCGGTGAGGCTGAGCGCGAACACGGGAGCACCGCAGCCGTCGATGCCGAGCGCGGACGGTTCCTCGGAGGCGAAGGCGGCGACCACCTCGGCGACCTTCTGCTGCACGGGATGGTCCGGGGACAGGTAGGTGGAGGTGTCGGCACCGATGGCACGGGCGGCGGCGAGGAACGCCGCATGCTTGCCGGAGCAGTTGAAGTACAAGGGCGAGCGCGGGTCGGTGTCCGCATCTGAACGAGCCCGTGCACGCTCCTGCAGTTCACGCCGGAAGTCTCCGTCGGCGGGATGGGCGGACGGGCACTGCAAGTCGGACACGCTCAACCCGGCGACCTCGAGCATCGATTCGACGACCTCGACGTGCCCGGCCTCGGACTTGTGCGAGGCGGTCGCCAGGGCCGCGGCAGGACCTGTCAGCTGCGCGCCGAGGCTCATCGCGGCGATCGCCTGCAGCGGTTTGAGACTGGAGCGTGTGAACACGGCTGTCTCAGGGGCGCCCAGGCTGATCAGCGGCGATCCGTCCGGGGCGAGGACCACGGCGGATCCGATGTGCCGGGATTCGATGAACCCGGAGCGCTCGACGACTGCGAGCTCGGCGGCTTGGGCGGGAGTGAAAGTCGAGAGGGTCACGCACTCAAGCCTACGACCCTTTAGGCTGGTGACGTGAAGGTTCTTGTCATCGGTTCGGGCGCCCGTGAACACGCCCTTGTCCTCGCTCTCTCGCGCGACCCGCAGGTCGACGCCGTCATCGCCGCTCCCGGCAATCCCGGGATCGCGCAGATCGCCCACACCGAGGCCGTCGACGCCTCGGATGCCGCCGCCGTGACCGCGCTGGCCGAGACCCTCGACGTCGACCTCGTCGTCATCGGGCCCGAAGCCCCGCTGGTCGCCGGTGTTGCGGATGCTCTGCGCGAAGCCTCCTTCCCCGTCTTCGGCCCCAGCGCGGAAGCCGCTCACCTCGAAGGCTCCAAGGCGTTCGCGAAGGAGGTCATGGAGTCCGCGAACGTGCCGACTGCCCGCACCGTCGTCGCCTATTCGACCGATGAGGCCGCCGCCGCGCTGCGCGAATTCGGCGCCCCGCACGTGGTCAAGGCCGATGGACTGGCCGCCGGCAAGGGAGTCGTCGTCACCGATGACCTCGATGCCGCGCTGGCGCATGCGAGCTCCTGCCTCGAGGTCTCCGATCGCGTCGTCATCGAGGACTACCTCGATGGCCCCGAGGTCTCCCTGTTCGTCCTCTGCGACGGCACGACCACCGTCCCCCTGGCCCCGGCGCAGGACTTCAAACGCATCGGCGACGGCGACACCGGCCCGAACACGGGCGGAATGGGCGCGTATTCGCCGCTGCCGTGGCTGCCCGCCGGCACGGTCGACGAGATCGTCGACACCGTCGCCCAACCCGTCGTCGATGAGATGGCCCGCCGCGGCACGCCGTTCACCGGTCTGCTCTACTGCGGTCTGGCGCTGACGTCGAAAGGCCTGCGCGTCATCGAGTTCAACGTCCGCTTCGGCGATCCGGAGACCCAGTCCGTGCTCGCCCGGCTGGCCAGCCCCCTGGGCCAGACGCTGCTCGCCGCCGCCGAGGGGCGCCTCAACGAAGTCGCGGCCCTCGAATGGGATCCGCGCTCCTCGGTGACCGTGGTCATGGCCGCCGAGAACTACCCGGGCACGCCGAGCACCGGAGACATCATCCGCGGGCTCGACACCGCCGCGGCCCTGCCCGACGTCAGCGTCCTTCACGCGGGCACGAAGCTCGCGACCGGCCCCAGCGGCGGGTTCGCCCCCGAGGACGCCGTGATCACGAAGGACATCGCCGAGACCGGTGACATCGTCACCTCCGGCGGCCGCGTGCTCTCCGTCGTCTCCCTCGGTGACGACCTCGACGATGCACGCGCGAGGGCCTATGCCGCGGTCGACGAGATCGCATGGGACGGCGAGCAGCATCGCACCGATATCGCCGAGGCGGCCGCCGCCGGACGTATCGAGCTCGCTTCCGGCTACGCCGCCCCCGCCCCGGTCGCCCCAGTGCTGCCGGGCTGGAAGCATGTGTATTCGGGGAAGGTCCGCGACCTCTACATTCCCGCCGATGCCGCCGATGCCGCGAGCGCCGAGCAGCTGCTCATGGTCGCCTCGGACCGCATCTCCGCCTACGACTGGGTGCTCGATTCGGAGATCCCGGACAAGGGCAAGGTGCTCACCGGTCTGAGCCTGTGGTGGTTCGATCAGCTCGCCGATGTCATCGGCAACCATGTCATCAGCTCGGACGTGCCGGCCGCCGTGGCCGGGCGCGGGCTGATCGTGCAGAATCTCTCCATGTTCCCCGTCGAGTGCGTCGCCCGCGGCTACCTCACCGGTTCGGGAATGTCGGACTACCGGGCCACCGGATCGGTGTGCGGCATCCAGCTGCCCGCCGGGCTCGTCGAGGCCGATCGCCTCGAGCCTCCGATCTTCACTCCGGCGACGAAGGCGGAGCTCGGCGACCACGATGAGAACGTCAGCTTCGATGCCGTCGCCGAGACCGTCGGGACGGAGACGGCGGAGAAGCTGCGCGATCTGACCGTGGAGATCTACCAGCGTGCCGAGCAGATCGCCCGGGAACGCGGGATCATCCTCGCCGACACGAAGTTCGAGTTCGGAACCCTGCCCGATGGCACGATCGTTCTCGGCGACGAGGTGCTCACCCCTGATTCCTCCCGCTTCTGGGACGCCGCGGGTTATGAGGCCGGCAAGGCTCAGTCGAGCTTCGACAAGCAGTTCGTCCGCGACTGGCTGACCGAAGAATCCGGGTGGGACAAGGCATCGGACACTCCTCCCCCGCCGCTGCCCGCCGAGGTGGTCGAGAAGACCCGTGCCCGCTATATCGAGGCCTTCGAGAAGCTCACCGGGGAGACGTTCCCCGGCTGAGACCCTGCGCGCCGCAGAGCGCCAGTGCGTGAGCCGCGGGGCACCGACACACAGTCGGTGCCCCGCGGCTTCGTCGTTCCCAGAGACTCCCCGGCCACCTCCTGCCCGCTGTCGCCGACATTCGAGCCGCCAACTCCTCCTGTGCGAATATCGCGGAATGAGACGCTGATTCAGCATCACTGGCAATCTGCGTTGCAGTTTCCATCAATAGAGCCGCAATTGAGCAACGGAATCAGTGGAATCGGGAGTGAACTTCCGCTAAGGTGACTTCACAGTGATTCAGGACACACAGTGAGCGGACTCTGCGATCCGCCTCTGCCACGACACAGCAGTCGGGAGGCACCGATGGACCTCGACATCCTCGACGTCGCGATCTTCGACGGTGAGGCTCTGCGCCCCGAGGATCGCGTGAGCATCCGCGACGGGATCATCACCGAGATCGGCACCGGTCCCGCAGCGGTGCCCGCCGCGCGCACGATCACCGCCGCCGGCAGGCTGCTCACTCCCGGATTCGTCGATGCGCATGTGCACACGACCTTCGGCGGCCAGGAGGCCCTGGCCTGCGATATCAGCGGAGCCGACAGCCTCGAGGCGGCGCTGCAGATGATCCGTGAGTATGTCGCCGAGACGACCCGTGATGACGGCGCGACCGACCCTGCGAACGACTGGGTCATCGGCGGAGGCTGGTCGATGGCGCACTTCCCCGGGGGCGATCCGAGTGCCGACATCCTCGACGCGGCCTGCCCCGATCGGCCCGCGATCCTGCTCAGCGCCGACCATCATTCGGCATGGGTGAACACGCAGGCGATGTCCGCGGCCGGACTCGACGAGACGTCGACGGCGCCTGCCGGCGGCGTCATCGTCACCGATTCGACCGGTCGGCCCACTGGGTGCCTGCACGAATCGGCCATCGACCTCGTCTCCGCATCGGTTCCCGCGGCCTCCGACGAGGAGGTCCTGGCCGGTCTGCGCGAAGGTCAGCGCTATCTCAACTCCCTCGGGGTGACTGCATGGATGGACGCCATCGTCGGCGACTACGGCGGTCACCGCGACCCGTACGGCACCTATGTCGGGGCGGCGGAGACCGGCGAGCTCCATTCCGAAGTCGTCGGCAGTCTGTGGTGGCCGCGCGGTGTCACCGACATCGACGCCGAGGTGGCCCGACTGACCGATCTCGCCCGTGCCGAGGGACGCTTCCGCGCCACCTCGGTGAAGTTCATGCTCGACGGGATCGTCGAATCCCGGACCGCGGCGATGACGAACGAATACACGTGCACCTGCGGCGGCTTCGGAACGAGCTATTTCACGCAGCACCACCTCGAGGCCTCGTTCGCGGCCCTCGATGCGGCCGGTTTCGACATCCACTGCCATGCGATCGGCGATGCCGCCGTCAAGGCAGCCCTCGACGCCTTCGCGGCCGTCCGCAGCCAGGGCACCGCCGGCACCGGGACGACCGGCGCACCCAACACCGGCGAACGCCGCCACCATATCGCCCATGTCCAGGTCGTCGATCCCGCCGATGTGCCGCGCTTCGCCGAACTCGGCATCACCGCGAACCTGCAGGCACTATGGGCCTGCCATGACGAGCAGATGATCGACCTCAACCTACCGTTCCTCGGCGCCGAACGCAGCGGCTGGCTCTACCCTTTCGGGTCTCTCAACCGCACCGGCGCCCATCTGGCGATGGGCTCGGACTGGCCGGTGTCGACGGCGAACCCGTGGGACGCGATCCATGTCGCACTCAACCGCTCACACCCCACCGCCGCGGACACCTCTCCCCTGCTGCCGGACGAGGCGATCGACCTGACGACGGCACTGCGTGCCTACACCGCAGGCTCGGCACACCTCCTGCGCTCGGCCGACAACGGCCACATCCGCCCCTGTCGGCCGGCGAACCTCGCCTTGGCCAGTGTCAACCCCTTCACTCTGCCGACCACCGACATCGCCGGAATCACCAACGTTCTGACGATCTGCGACGGCCGCATCGTCCACGATGATCTGCCGCCTCTGACACCGACCACCACGTCCGCACCGACCACCACAGGCTCAGCCCGCTGACGACGAAAGGCCATCATGACCAGCACAGCCACCTCGGCGCCCTCTGCGGAAACCGGACTCGACCACCTCGAGATCCAGGGCGTGAAGAAGGTCTTCGGCGACAACACCGCCATCGAACGCCTCGATTTGAGCGTCCGCAAGGGCGAATTCCTCTCCCTGCTCGGCCCCTCCGGCTGCGGAAAGACCACCCTGCTGCGGATGATCGCCGGGTTCGAGACCCCCACCGACGGGGCGATCCTGCTCGGCGGCAACGACATCGTGTCCCTGCCGCCGCACCGCCGACCGGTCAACACGGTGTTCCAGTCGTACCTGCTCTTCCCGCACATGAACATCGCCGACAACATCGCCTACGGACTCAAGCAGGCGAAGGTTCCGAAACCGGAGATCGCCCAACGGGTCAGAGACGCCCTGGCACTCGTTCAGATGGAGGACTTCGCCGGACGCAAGCCCGAACAGCTCTCCGGCGGTCAGCAACAGCGCATCGCCCTGGCCCGCGCGCTCGTCAACCGCCCGCAGGTCCTCCTCCTCGACGAGCCGATGTCCGCGCTCGACCGGAAGCTGCGGGAGGAGATGCAGCTCGAACTCAAACGACTCCACACGAGACTCGACACGACTTTCGTCTTCGTCACCCACGACCAAGACGAGGCACTGGCGATGAGCGACCGCATCGTCGTCATGTACGACGGCGTCATCCAGCAGATCGGGACCGGTGAGGACATCTACGCGAACCCGCACAACGGCTTCGTCGCCGGCTTCATCGGCAAGCAGAACTTCATCTCCGCCGAGGTGGCGTCCACCGATGCGACGACCGCGACCCTGCGCTCGGCCAACGCTGTGCTTACGGCCCCGACGCTGACACTCAAACCATCCACCGCCGCAGGTGAACCCCGTGATCTCACCGTCGGCGACCGAGTGCGCGCAGCCATCCGTCCCGAACGGATGCACGTCGCCCCCGCAGGCGAGGCTTCCGGGGATGCGAACACGGCACGCGGCTCGGTGATCTCGTATTCGTTCTTAGGCGACGTCATTCAGTACATGATCGTCGTCGGTGACAACGACGAGATCCTCGCTCGCGTCCCCGCCGCCGGGCGGGAGCCGATCAGCGCCGGCACCGAGGTGGAGCTGAGCTGGAATGCCGACGCCGTCGCCGTGTACGACCGTGAGCCTGGCCTGCCGACCGCGACCGTCGAGGGCGGTGCCTGACATGGCCGGCACACGACCCGATGTGACATTCCTGGCCCCGCGGGCCGCCTCGGCGAGGTTGAGCCGGCGAGCGCTGCTGGCCGGATTCGGTGTCGCGGGCCTCGGCGCACTGAGCGCGTGCGGGAAGACCACGAAGATGGCGGCGTCGCCGCCGACCGACGGCAAGCTCGAGTCGAAGCTCAACCTCTACTCGTGGGGCGACTACGATGCTCCGGAACTCATCGAGGCGTTCAAATCGAAGTATGACGTGCTCGTCCAGGTCGACTCGTACGGATCGAACGAGGAACTCGCCGCGAAGCTCTCAACTTCACGCGGCACCTCCGGCTACGACGTGGTCGTGCCGACGGGATCGAATGTTCCGCAGATGCTCAACCATGATCTGCTCCAAGAACTCGATCTCTCGCTCATCCCGAACTTCGAACACATCGACGACAACTTCAAGAACCAGTACTTCGACCCGGACAACACGTACACGGTCTGTAAGGCCTGGGGCACGACCGGATTCGTCTACAACACGACGAAGATCGACCGTGAGCTGACCAGCTGGCAGGACTTCGTCGACGCCGCGCAGAAGGAAGCGGCCGGCACGACGGCGCTGCTCGAGGACCCGTGGGAGGTCTCAGCGATCGCCTTGGCCGCCATGGATGTCAGCCTCAACACCGAGGACGAAGACGAACTCGACCGGGCTCGGACGATCGTCGTCGACCAGCTGGCCCCGAACATCAAGGCCTATATCGGCAATGCCGCCACCGGCATGATCCAGGGCAGCTTCACTCTGCTGCATGCGTTCAACGGTGACGCCCGGCAGGGACTGTCGGAGGTCAAGGATCCGGAGAACTGGAAATTCGTGTTCCCGACGCCGTCGGCGAACCTGTGGACGGACACGTGGGCGATCGCCACCGGTGCTCCGCACCCGGACTCCGCTCACGCCTTCATCAACCACATGATCTCCCCGGACACGGCCGTCGAGCAGCTCGACTACATCGGCTACCCGATCGGCACGAAGGGGCTCGAAGAGCAGGCGGTCAAAGCCGACCTCGACGAACGTGACCTCATCTTCCCCGCCCAGGAGGTCCTCGACCGTCTCGAACCGAGCAAGCAGACCCCGGCCGATCAGATCCGCACGAAGATCTTTGCCGACGCCCAGGCCAGGAGTGGAGCATGAGCACAACCACGACCACGACCACAGAGACAGCCAGGCGCGGGCTCTCCCCGCGTTTCTTCGGCCCGGCGGCCATGTCGTTTCCGACGTGGGCCTATGCGCTGTTCTTCTTCATCGTTCCGCTGGCACTCATCGTCTTCTACAGCTTCGGCTACAAACCGGATGAGTTCACGGCCATCGCCACCGACCGGCTGTCCTTCGACCGATACCCGGAGGCGATGAGCGCAAGCTTCGTCTCCACGTTCTTCGCGACCCTGCGGATCTCGATCGTCGGCACGATCCTGTGCCTGCTCATCGCCCTGCCCTTCGCCTACTGGTTAGCGGTCAAGGTCTCCCCGGCCCGCCGTTCCCTGGCCCTGGCATTGGTGATGGTGCCGTTCTGGACGAACTTCCTCGTCCGCACCCTCGGTTGGCAGATCATGCTCTCCCCCGACGGGTTCCTGTCGAACTGGCTGCAGGGTCTCGGCCTGCTCGATGGACCGCTGGACATCCTCTACACCCGATCGGCTGTGCAGATCGGCGTCGTCTACAACTATCTGCCGCTGATGATCCTGCCGCTGTTCGTCGCCATCGACGCCTCCGGCAAGAAGCTGAGGGAGGCCAGCTACGACCTCGGCGCGGGGAAGGTGAAGACCTTCATGCGGGTGACGCTGCCGATGGCGATGCCGGGAGTCGTCTCCGGCTGCCTGCTCGTGTTCATCCCGCTCAACGGCGACTACGTCACGGCGACCGTCCTCGGCGGGGCGAGCGGCTCGATGGTCGGGCAGCTCATCGCCAATCAGTTCAACACCGCACAGAACTGGGCGGTCGGGGCGGCCATGGCGATGATCCTCATCATCTCCACCTTGGTCGTCGTCGGCCTCGGATTCGCTCTGCTCAAGCTCGGGCAGGCGATCACCGCCAGACTCAACAGTGTTCCGCTGCAGGACGGGAGGGCCTGAGATGCCGAAGAAGAACACGTTCGCACGTCGGACACCGACCGATATCGCTCTGCACGTCTGGGGCATCATCGTCTTCGTCTACCTGTTCGTGCCGATCGCGGTGATCATCGCCTATTCGTTCAACAACGGCAAGGTGCTCGCGAACTTCCGCGGTTTCGGCCTGCACGCCTACATCAGCGGCATCAACAACGACATCATCGTCTCCTCCATCGTCACGAGCCTGCAGGCGGCCGTGGGCACGGCCATCGTCTCGACGATCTTCGGCACCCTCGGCGGGGTCGCTCTGGCCAGGGCGCGAAGGGGCGCGTGGTGGGCGCTCGGACTGACCGCGATCCTCGGGCTGACGCTGGTCACGCCCGAGATCGTCGACGGCATCTCGTTCCTGCCGTGGTTCGTCACCGTCGGCGTCGACTGGGGCATCACTCCGCTCAACAACGGTCTGGTCAGGCTCATCATCTCGCATGCGATGTTCTCGATGGCGATCGTGACGTTCATCATCAGGGCCCGGCTCGCCGGCATGGACACCCAGCTCGAGGACGCCGCCGCCGATCTCGGCGCGACACCGTGGAACCGGTTCAAGGACATCACCCTGCCGATCGCGGCTCCCGGCATCCTCGCCGGTGCCCTGATGTCGTTCACCGTCAGCCTCGACAACACGATCCTCTCGAGCTTCGTCCAGCAGCCGGGCTACACCCCGTGGCCGGTCTACATCTTCTCCGCCGTCCGCGTGGCTCTGCGCCCCGAGGTCGCGGCGATGTCGACGGTGATGTTCGTGCTCACCCTCGCCGCGCTCGGCTTCGTCGGGTTCGTCCTGCGCAAGGCCGGCGGCAATGCCACCGAGATCATCAAGACCATGGCCGCCTGATCCAACCCATCACCGAGGCGACCCCGAAGATCGCCGGCGCCGAGGCGGCCCGCCGTTCCGCACCACCCCGCACCTGCTCATCCGGCGGAGTGTCCGCCGACCGCACCGTGAAGAAAGTGAAGTGACATGGACGTCAATGCCGCATTGGCCGACGCCTCGACCATTCCGTTCTGGCTCGATACCGACCTCCGTCCGGCGCCGCTGCCGCCGCTGGTCGAGGACCGCGAGACCGATCTCCTCGTCGTCGGCGGCGGGTTCACGGGTCTGTGGACGGCGCTGCAGGCGAAGGAACGGGACCCGAGCCGTCGGGTCGTGCTCGTCGAGGCGAACTCGATCGGGTGGGCCGCCTCGGGGCGCAATGGCGGATTCTGCGCGGCCAGCCTCACACACGGCTATGACAACGGGCTAGCCCACCTGCCTGAGGAGAACGATCGGCTCGCGCAGCTGGGCCGGGAGAACCTCGACGCCATCGAAGCAGCGGTGGCGAAGTACGGAATGGACGTCGAGTTCGAACGCACGGGCGAACTCGACGTCGCCACCGAGGACTACCAGGTCGCCGAGCTGCGGGAGGCCCACGATCCCGATTCCGGTTTCGTCTTCCTCGACCAGCAGGAACTCGCGGGGATCGTCAAGTCACCGACGTACAAGGGTGCGCTGTGGGATTCTCGTGAGGTCGCGCTGGTCCATCCGGCGAAGCTGTGCTGGGAGCTGCTGCGCGTCATCCGCGAACTCGGGGTCGACGTCTATGAGGGCACGAAGGTCACCGATGTCAGCGATGCGACGTCGACCGTGCAGGTAAGCACCCGCGTGACCGCGGAGACGATCGAGGACTGCGCATCCGCGCCGTGCACCACGATCACGGCGAAGCGGGTCGCGTTGGCGACGAATGTGTTCCCGTCCCTGCTCAAGCGGGTGAGTCTGCACACCGTTCCCGTCTACGACTATGCGCTGATGACCGAGCCGTTGACCGACGAGCAGATGGCCGCGATCGGGTGGGAGGGCCGCCAGGGCATCGGCGACTGCGCGAATCGCTTCCACTACTACCGGCTGACCGCGGACAATCGGATCCTCTTCGGCGGCTGGGACGCCGTCTACCACTTCGGACGGAAGGTGTCGTGGAAGTACGATCAGCGGCCCGAGACCTTCGAGACCCTCGCTGAGCACTTCTTCGAGACCTTCCCACAGCTGGCCGGACTGAAGTTCACTCACAAATGGGGCGGACCGATCGACACCTGCTCGCGGTTCTTCTCGTTCTTCACCAGCGCCTATGGGAAGAAGGTCGCCATGGCTGCCGGGTTCACCGGGCTCGGCGTCGGTGCGTCGCGGTTCGCCGGAACGGTCATGCTCGATCTGCTCTCCGGCGAGGACACCGAGCTGACAGCGCTCGAGATGGTGCGCAAGCTCCCCCTGCCGTTCCCTCCCGAACCCGTGGCCTGGCTGGGCATCAAGATGACGACGAATGCACTGATCAAGGCCGATGAGAACGAGGGTCGGCGCGGACCTCTGCTCAAGGTCCTCGACGCAGTGGGCATGGGCTTCGATTCGTAAGCTCGCGTCGGCCTGTCCGGCGTCCGGACCCCAGGCGGGGAATTCGGCCGTGGTTGGTAGACTCTGGGTGAGCGCGGGAGGAACTCCCGAACACTTTCACAAAGGAGCAGTACACGCATGGCACGTGTCGTCGTTGAGGTGATGCCCAAACCCGAGATCCTTGACCCGCAGGGCAAGGCGATCTCCGGCGGACTGACCCGTCTGGGCTTCACCGGGTTCGGTGAGGTTCGTCAGGGCAAGAGGTTCGAACTCGAGGTTGACGGCGAAGCCACCGAGGAGGTCCTCGCCCAGGCACGCGAAGCCGCGGAGAAGCTTCTGTCGAACCCCGTGATCGAAAACGTTGTGGCCGTCCGCGTGGCCGAGGATGCATCGTGACCGCTGTCGCTGCTGATCCCACCGCCGCGGCGACCGCAGAGTCCGGTGTCTCCGTCGGAGTCGTCACATTCCCCGGAACGCTTGATGACCGTGACGCCGCTCGAGCCGTTCGCCTGGCAGGGGCGAACCCGGTGAACCTGTGGCATGCGGATTCGACTCTGTCCGGTGTCGACGCCGTCATCCTGCCGGGCGGATTCTCCTACGGTGACTACCTGCGCTGCGGTGCGATCGCCGGATTCGCTCCGATCATGGAGTCCGTCGTCGCTGCGGCGAATGCCGGTATGCCGGTGCTCGGCATCTGCAACGGCTTCCAGATCCTCTGCGAGTCCCGTCTGCTGCCCGGTGCCCTCATCAGAAACGATCACCAGCACTTCATCTGCCGCGACCAGGACCTGGTCGTGGAGAACGCGAACACCGCGTGGACGAGCGACTACGAGCAAGGTGAGACGATCCGCATTCCGCTGAAGAACGGTGAGGGCGGGTTCGTCGCCACCGACGAGGTGCTCGACGAGCTCGAGTCCACCGGGCGCGTGGTCTTCCGCTACCAGGGCTTCAACCCGAACGGGTCTCTGCGCGACATCGCCGGAATCACGAACGAAGCAGGCAACGTCGTCGGTCTCATGCCGCACCCCGAACACGCCGTCGAGGCCGGTTTCGGCCCCGAGTCCGGCGGCGGAATCGACGGTCAGGGGTTCTTCTCCTCGGCCGTGCGCACTCTCGTCGCCAAGGGCTGAGACCACCCCGGCACGTGGTCCGGCTTTGCTCGGACACGCTTCAGGCCCCGAACTCGGTTCTTTGCGAGTTCGGGGCCTGAGCTGTTGTGGCCGGACAGCAGTGTGTCGCTTTCGCAGTCACCACGGTCGCCGTCGGGCCGGGTGGAGTCACCAACCCGACGGGTCACCGGTCGCTGTCAGCTCTTGTTCTTCCGGCGGGCCAGTCCGATGGCTGCTCCACCGCCGAGGATGAGCAGGGCGCCTGCCGTCAGTCCGGTGAGTTCAGCACCGGTACGCGGCATCGACGAGCCGTCTCCGGATCCGCCGGAATCCCCGCCGTTACCGCCACCGGACTCACCACCGGTCACGACGAACTTTCCTGACCTGCTGACGTCCATACAAGCGGCGACGACTTGGTACGTCCCGACGTAGTACGCGGGATCATCCCCGAGGCCGTAGACCTGGATTCCGGCTGCGCCATCCTGATCAGCCGTTGCCGTCTGCTCGTAGAGCTTCTCGCTCTTATCACCCGAGTACACCTCGAAATGCACATCGGCGTCCGCTGCGCAGTCGGTGAGAGTCATCTGTACGCCCTTGTCTCGGTCGATGAAGTCCACTCCGGAGATTCGTTCGGGACTGATCGAGAGCGTCGGGTCGACGACGCTGCCGTCATCGGTGACCGTGAACGTGGTCTCGGCGCTCTTGTCGCCGCAGGAGGCGGCGACGGTGAAGTCACCGATCCAACCGGTGCCGCCGTCACCGTCCGGGAGGAACTGAACGGATCCGGCCGCATCTTCACCGGCCTCCTGGGTCTCTTCCCAGATCACGGTGTCGGGGTCTTTCGCGGAGCTCACCTGGAACGTCACCTCGGAGTCGACGTGGCAGTTGACGAGGGTGATGTTGACACCGTTCTCGAGGAAGTCGGCCAGCTTCTGGCTCTGCGGAGTGACACTGAGATCGGCATCAGTTCCGTCGTCGTTCTCAGTGACCGAGTATGTCGTCTCGGCGCTCGTGCCGCCGCACTTCGCGCTGACCACGAAGTCACCGATCCAGCCGTCGCCACCGGTGCCGGGCATGAAGGACGCAGAGACCGAACCGTCGTCGCCGGCGGTCTTCGTCTCTTCCCAGATATTCGTGTCCTCGCCCTTGCGGACGATGGTGATTGGCACCTTCTCGCCCGGTTCGCAGCTGCTCACGGTGATGTCGACACCGTTGTCGAGGTACGAATCGATCCCCTGGCTCTGCGGATCGACGCTGACTGCCGCATCCGACTCATCTTGGCTGTCGGTGATCTCCACGCTGCCGGTGAACGTCTTCGACTCCTGCCCGTCGCGGGCGACGGTCACGGTGACATCGACGACATCGCCGACCTTGAGCTCGGTATTGCCGCGGAGCTCTCCGTTGAACGTTCCGTCGCTGTCGACGGTGATGGAGCTGTTCTCGCCCGGTTCGGCGGTGACAGTATCTCCGGCCTGCAATCCGGTGATGGTGTACGGGATGGATTCAGCCGCCTCGTCGACCGGCATCGTCGACCGGTCGAGGGAGAACGAGGCGTCGATCGGGGTTGAGTCCTCGGACGGCTCCTCCGAACCTTCGCCAGGATCGGCCGCCTCTTCACCGTCGCCGGGATCGGCCGCGTTCTCGTCGCCTCCCGGATCAGTCGATTCCTCCCCGTCACCGGGTTCGGTAGGTCTGCCGTCGTTGCCGGGATCAGCGTCGTCACCAGGGCCCGCGGGCGGATCCTCCGGACCCGGGGTTTCTGCGTCACCGTTTCCTGCTCCCTGCACGACCGTCGCGTCTGCTGCAGACTTGTCGTCGG
This sequence comes from Brevibacterium sp. 'Marine', assembly GCF_012844365.1. Lineage (NCBI taxonomy): Bacteria > Bacillati > Actinomycetota > Actinomycetes > Micrococcales > Brevibacteriaceae > Brevibacterium > Brevibacterium sp. 'Marine'. Next base: position 841,526 of record NZ_CP051626.1, on the reverse strand, counting down.
CCAGCGCGACCGCCGGACTCAGTCCTCCGATGGAGAGTGCCAGGGCGAATGTTGCCGCCATTGCCAACCGTCTCATGATGGTCCTTCCAGAGTTCTGGCCGGTTGCCGTCTTCAGTTATGGCTTGGACCATACGCAGGCAGAGGAGTGCGCACGACTTTAGTTCATTTAGGTCATGACAGAAGTGATAGAGGTGTTGTGCCGAATGTTTATCACTTCGCAATACTGTTCGCGCGCCCGATCTAGGGCGCCCCGCGGGTTCGGACCAGCTGCTGTGCTCTCACCTGCACAGCAACGTCGAGTCGGGGTCCGAGATCCACACGGCAGAGCAGTCAGATCAATGTCACATTCGGGTCGATTTCGGCATAAGCCAGGCAGAAATCGTTATGCCGGATTTCCGTTCATTTCCTGATTTCTGCGGTGAAAACGAGGCAGGGTCCCCGAGCTCGAGCTCGGGGACCCTGCGACCGGTTGGAACTGTCAGGCCTGCGGCGAGGACCCCTCTTCTGCCGGCGCCTCGGTGCTCTCGCCTTCGACGTTCGGCCCGTCCGCACTGTCACCGTCGGAGGACCCGGTCTCGTCGCCGACCGGCGTACCAGACTCGGGCTCGGTCTCGGCGAGCACCTCGGCGGTGAACTGCTCCTCGGCGTCCTCCCCGCGGAACTGCGACATGTACAGCCGGTAGTAGGCGCCTTGTGAGGCAAGCAGCTGCTCATGATTGCCGTGCTCGACGATTGCGCCGTCCTCCATCACGAGGATGGTGTGAGCGTCACGGATCGTCGACAGCCGGTGGGCGATGACGAACGACGTCCGATCGGTCCGCAGCGCCGCCATCGCCTGCTGCACGAGCACCTCGGTGCGGGTGTCGACCGAGGAGGTCGCCTCATCGAGGATGAGCAGCGAGGGGTCGGCGAGGAAGGCTCGAGCGATCGTGATGAGCTGTCGCTCACCGGCCGAGACGCTTCCACTGTCGGAATCGATGACCGTGTCATAGCCGTCGGGCAGCTGACGCACGAACCGGTCGACCATCGTCGCCTTGGCAGCTGCGACGACTTCCTCATCGGTGGCACCCAGCCGACCGTAGCGGATGTTGTCGGCGATCGTGCCCTCGTACAGCCAGGCGTCCTGGAGCACCATGCCCACATGCGAGCGGAGGTCGGCACGGCTGAGGTCGCGGGTGTCGATGCCGTCGAGGAAGATGGTTCCGCCCGTGATCTCGTAGAAGCGCATCACGAGATTGACCAAGGTGGTCTTGCCGGCACCGGTGGGTCCGACGATCGCCACCGTGTGTCCCGGTTCTGCGGTGAAGGACACCTTCTCGATGAGAGGAATCTCGGGAGCGTAGCGGAAGCTCACCTCGGAGAACTCGACCTTGCCCGGGGTGCGCGGGGGCAGTTCCCGCTGCACCTCGTCGGGATCTTCCTCCTCGGCGTCGAGCAGCTCGAAGGTCCGCTCCGCCGAGGCGACTCCGGACTGGAGCATGTTCGCGACACCGGCCATCTCGGAGATCGGCTGCGAGAACTCACGGGAATACTGGATGAACGCGGTCGCATCGCCGAGCGTCATCTGCCCCGTTGCCACCTTGAGGCCGCCGGCGACTGCGATGAGGACATAGCTGAGGTAGGACACGAACTGCATCGAGGGCATGATCATGCCGGAGACGAACTGTGCTCCCGCTGAGGCCTTGTACAGCGATTCGTTGCGACGGTCGAACTCCTCGAGCATGACCTCATCACGGCCGAAGGCCCTGACGATGTCGAGGCCGGAGAACGACTCTTCGACGTGCCCGTTGACCTCACCGGTGTGCTTCCACTGCGCCTTGAACAGCTTCTGCGACCGAGTGCCGATGACACCGGCGATGATCGCCGACAGCGGCAGAGCGATGAGGGCCAGCAGCGCTAGCTGCCAGGACACGATGAACATCATCACCCCGATGCCGATGATCGTCAGCGCCGACTGCACGAGCTGCGAGAACGCCTGCTGCAGGGCCTGCTGGATGTTGTCGACATCGTTGGTCACTCGCGACATCACATCGCCGCGCTGCCGCGTGTCGAAGTAGCGCAGCGGCAGTCGGTTGATCTTGCGTTCGATGTCCTCACGCAGTCGGTAGACGACCCGCATGACCAGGGCGTTGAGGATGTATCCCTGCGCCCACATGAGCATCGAGGCCACGAGGTACATGAGCAGGACGACGATGATGATCTGCCCGAGGGCGGTGAAGTCGATTCCCTGCCCGGGCACCACCTCGGCGGTGGCGAGCATATCGGCGAAGTCGTCGCGGCCTTCGGCGCGGGCCCCGGCGATGATGTCGTCGATATTCGCACCTGCGGGCAGCCCAGCACCGATGACTCCGGAGTAGACGACGTCCATCGCCTTGCCGAGGACCTTGGGAGCGATGACGGTGAGGACCACGGAGCCGACGACGAGGGCGACGACGTAGATCAGCCCTTTCTTCTCGCTGGCCATGAGCCCGAACAGCCGTTTGACCGAGGGCCAGAAGTGCTTGGCCTTGCGCGGAGGTGTGCCTCCGCTCATCTCCAGGTCCTCGCCGCTGGGAATGTACTCGTCTTCCGCAGCCACCACGGTCTCGGTCGAGGTTTCGTCGGCCATGTCAGTTCACCTCTTCCGCGGTCAGCTGGGATTCGATGATCTCGCGATACGTCGGGTTCGCCTCGGCGAGTTCGTCATGGGTGCCGCGGCCGACGATCTTCCCTGCTTCGAGGACGATGATCTGGTCGGCGTCCCGGATCGTCGACACGCGTTGGGCGACGACGATGACGGTGGCCTCCCCCGTCGATTCGTCGAGGGCCGCCCGCAGCCGTGCGTCGGTGGCGACGTCGAGGGCGGAGAACGAATCGTCGAAGACATAGATCTGCGGCTTCACCGTCAGCGCTCTGGCGATGCAGAGACGCTGACGCTGACCGCCGGAGTAGTTCGTGCCTCCCTGGGCGACGCGCTCTGAGAGCCGGTCCTCCTTCTCGATGACGAAGTCGTCAGCCTGAGCGATGCGCAGGGCCTCCCACAGCTCGTCATCGGTGGCGTCCTCGTTTCCGAAACGCAGGTTCGAGGCGATCGTGCCGGAGAACAGATACGGCTTCTGCGGGACGAGACCGATGAGCTGGGCCAGCTGGTGACGGTTGAACTCGGTGACGGGGATGCCGTCGATGAGGATCTCGCCTGCCTGCGGATCGATGAGTCTGGGGATGAGGTTGACGATCGTCGATTTGCCGGAGCCGGTCGAGCCGATGATCGCGGTGGTCGTTCCGGGCTGGGCGGTGAAGGTCAGTCCTTCCAGCACGGGCACCTCGGCGCCGGGATATCCGAAGGAGACATTGCGGAATTCGAGCTCACCACGGCCGGGCAGGTCTGTGACACCGGCGGGGATGGTCATCGTGCTGCGGGTGTCGAGGATCTCTGCGATGCGTTCGGCGCAGACGACGGCGCGCGGAATCATCATCATCATGAATACGCCCATCATCACGGCCACCAGGATCTGCAGCAGGTACTGCAGGAACGCCGTCAGCGATCCCACTTCCATCTGTCCGGCGTCGACGCGATGACCGCCGAACCACAGGACGGCCGCGGTCGCGAGGTGGAGGATCATCATGATGGCGGGGAACATGAGCACGAACAGATTGCCGACCTTGACCGAGGTCTCGGTCAGGGCACGGTTGGCATCGGCATATCGGTCGGTCTCAAAGGGTTCGCGAACGAAGGCGCGGATGACGCGGATGCCGGTGATCTGTTCGCGCAGAACCCCGTTGATGTCGTCGACCTGGCCCTGCATGCGGCGGAACAGCGGCATGAGGAGGTAGACGAGGATGGCGACGACGATGAAGAGGACGGGCACGGAGACCCACACCAGCCAGGACAGCCCCGCGTCTTCCCGCAGGGCCATGATGATGCCGCCGATGCACATGATCGGGGTCGAGACCATGAAGTTCAGGGTCATGAGCACCAGCATCTGCACCTGTTGGACGTCGTTGGTGTTGCGGGTGATGAGAGTGGCGGAGCCGAATTTTCCGACCTCGAGCATCGACAGGTCATCGACCTGCCGGTAGATCGCTCTGCGGAGGTCGCGGCCGACGCCCATTCCCGTGCGGGCACCGAAGTAGATCGCAGTGATCGCGGTGACGACCTGCACGAGGCAGACGAGCAGCATCGTCATGCCCGTCGACCAGATGAAGTCGGTATCGCCCTTGGCGACGCCTTCGTCGATGATCCGAGCATTGAGGCTGGGAAGGTACAACGCTGCGATGGTCGAGGCCAGCTGCAGGATGACGACCAGAATGATGAAGGGCCAATAGTTCTTGGCGTATTTCAGGGACAGGCGGAGTAATGCCACGTTGAACGTCCAGAGTGAAGAAAGGCTGACAGTTGAGTCGTGAGAGTTGCGAAGCGCAACAGACTACCTTACATGAGTTCTCCTCCCCGAGGTATGTGAACGGACGACGATTCTGGCAGTTCTGCTGAGATATCTACTCCACCATGAGGCACTGACACGGCCATCGCACCGCGTGCCTCCTCGATTCTCGGGCGCTCCCGCATACGCTTGACAGCATGAGCTCAACTCTGCAGGACCTGGTCAACCGCGCCGTCTTCTACTCGACGGAGGTGCAGACGCATTTCGGTGCGCTCATCGCCGACGCCGAGTGGGAAGTCGACTTCAGCTCCGACCCGCATCTGACGTTCACGTCGGCCGACGGTGCCGTTCTGCGCGCCCGACCACATCTGCTCGGTTCCGAGTCCGACCGGGAGAAGACTTGGCTGTGGGGATGGGAGAACGTCAATGACTTCCCCGATGCCGTCGTCGGGCTCTCCCACGAGGTGCGCAAGTACGGGGCCGCCGAGGATGTCACCGAGCTCACGACCCCGGAGCTGTCCCTCGATGAGGAGCTCGCACTGCGCCTGACCCTGGCGTCGAAGGAGGCCACTGACAAGTGGGCCCACTATCCTGCCGCCGCCGGTGCCGGGACCACGGTATGGCTGCTCGTCGATGCCGCCGAAGTCGCCCTGCCCGCACCGCAGGTCAAAGTCTCTGTGCGCGCGCTCATGCAGGGTCTGACACAGACGACGGTGACCGATCACCGCGCGGCTGTCGAAGCGTACGTCGCTAAGCGCGGCGTTCCGACGGCAGAGCTGCCCGAGGGTGGGCTGCGGATGCTGTTCTCCGACGGCTCCGCCGACCTGTCCTTCGACGATCAGCGTCGCATCTCCAACTGCGACCTGAACGCTCCCTTGGAGGGTGAGGCCGCCGACCAGTTCGCCGCCGCCGGGGGAGCCACGGGCACCCCCGCCTCCCGTACGCCGGATTCAGCTTCCGCTACCGCCGCGGAAGACGCTGTCGCGCCTTCTGAGACGGCCCCGGCAACTCCGGTACCTGCTCAGGCAGAGGAAACTGCGCCCGCGGAGTCCGTGCCGGATGAGAAGCCGGCAGCGGAGGCGACCCCGGCGGCCGAGGCTCGGGCCGACGAAGCCGCAGAGCCTGCGGCGGAGGCTTCGGATGCCGCACGCGGACAGCACCAGCCGGAAGACGAACGACCGCGCGGAGACGAGCCTGTCGAGCCTGCGCGGGCAGAGACTTCTGCCGAGGAAGAACCAGTCGAGGAGGCCAAGCCGAAGAAGAAGGGCCTGTTCTCGAAGTTGTTCGGTCGTTGAAGCAGCTTTTGATCTGCCGGATCATTCATCGCCCTTCAGCGATTCACGGGTGCCTCGGGACCCCATCGGAACCCGCGGTCGAAGAGGAAACGTCTCTCGTCATCGTTGTGCAGTGTCAGTTCCGAGTCTTCTGTCCGCAGAGAGAACTCCCCCTCTCCGACCTTCGAGTACCGGAACTCGACCGTGCCGGAGGGATCGCGAATGAGGGTCTGAGCACCTTTCCGGACCGGAAAGAGCTTCCCTGTGATCGACTGGCCATCGACGCTGTAGACACCGTCCTGGAAGTCTCCGTCGGAGTACCGCACGCTCATTCTCTTGCCCTTGCCCGATCCGATCTGCCCGAAGGCGATCTGAGCGATGTCTGCGGTCGTGTGGTCGGTGCCTTCGATCGGGGTCGTCTTGCCTGACGTAGTGACGGTGTAGACACCTGAGATCTCCTCGGGAGTGCCGCGGTTGCCCCAATTCAAGCTGATACCGGTTGCCAGACCGCTGCCGATGATGATGACGATGGCAAGTATCGGGGATACCCAGCGTGTGATCCGTACGAAGATCCGGTTGCGCCAGATGAGGCCGCTGACCGCAGGACCGACGCTGCGCCCGAGTATGAATCGCATGACTCGAGGCACATTCGGGATGAGAAGGATGAGACCGACCAGTGCCATCGCTCCGGACAGTTGCTTCACCGGCACGTCGAACGTCAGGTTGAGCAGGAAGACGACGCTCATGTCCAGAGCAGCGATGAGCGCACCGAGCCAGGCAGAGCGCCGGAAGAGCAGCAGGATGACGGCGATCAGCTCAGCGACGCCCGCCAGAAACTGCACGGTCGGGGAGAACGCCATGAAGCGCCACAGCAGTCCCATGGGGCTCATCTCGCCGTATTGGACAAGAGCATCGGCGTAGTCGGCGTAACCCATCTGAACGTGAAAGACCTTCGTCCAGGCGTAGGGCAGGAGAGACACCGCCAGCCCCGTCCGGAGCACCCAGTGGAGGGCCCAAAGGATCCCGACCCATAGAGATCGTGACCGAAGCTGCTGAGCTGACTGTTCTGTTGATTGTTCCTGTATCGCAGTGTCTTGCGTCATCATGGTGATCAGATTACTGACAAAACCACTTGCCCCGAAGTGGGGTTCTCCCGACCATTCCAAAAGACATTCCCCACCACCCTATTACTACCTGGCGGGGGCGCAGCAACCCCGCGCCAGGTAGCCCGGCCCCCATCAGGTAGCAACAAGCACGGGCAACACACCTCATCGTGAATACACGCAACACACCCGATCGTGAATACAGGAAAGGCCCTGCCCCTGACCCGAAGATCAGAAGCAGAGCCTCCCCACTAAAAAATTATTGCGGCAGTCACTTACTCTCCCACAACCACCAAGTTGCAGTACCATCAGCGCGAATGGGCTTAGCTACCGGGATCGGAACGGTTAACCGGGCGTTTCCCCACCACTATCACCACCGCAAAACCACACAGACCACCACCACAACCCACAAGGATTGTCAGCGGTAGTGGTCCAAGAACCGCACAGCGAACGCGAACACCAAAAACAATGTCATGCGCACCCCACAAGGGCGCATTCTCTCATCACAACTAGAAAAGATTACTCACAGAAACACTCTCTCGCACACACCAACCCCACTTGGAATGGTTGGTGAGTGATCGGTGTATTAGTACCAGTCAACTCCACACATTGCTGTGCTTCCATACCCGGCCTATCAACCCCATCATCTATAGGACACCTCCCCTGACAAAAGTCAGTTGGAAATCTCATCTCGGAGCCGGCTTCCCGCTTAGATGCTTTCAGCGGTTATCCATCCCGAACGTAGCCAACCAGCCATGCTCCTGGCGGAACAACTGGCACACCAGAGGTTCGTCCGTCCCGGTCCTCTCGTACTAAGGACAGACCTCCACAAATTTCCTACGCACGCAGCGGATAGGGACCGAACTGTCTCACGACGTTCTAAACCCAGCTCGCGTACCGCTTTAATGGGCGAACAGCCCAACCCTTGGGACCGACTCCAGCCCCAGGATGCGACGAGCCGACATCGAGGTGCCAAACCATGCCGTCGATATGGACTCTTGGGCAAGATCAGCCTGTTATCCCCGAGGTACCTTTTATCCGTTGAGCGACCACGCTTCCACAAGCCATGGCCGGGTCACTAGTCCCAGCTTTCGCTCCTGCTCGACACGTCCGTCTCACAGTCAAGCTCCCTTGTGCACTTACACTCGACACCTGATTGCCAACCAGGCTGAGGGAACCTTTGGGCGCCTCCGTTACTCTTTAGGAGGCAACCGCCCCAGTTAAACTACCCATCAGGCACTGTCCCTGAACCCGATCAGGGTCCGAAGTTAAGGAATCCACTATGGTCAGAGTGGTATTTCACCGATCGACTCCACCCCAACTAGCGTCAGGGCTTCACAGTCTTCCACCTATCCTACACAAACCACACCGAATCCCAATACCAAACTATAGTGAAGGTCTCGGGGTCTTTCCGTCCTGCTGCGCGTAACGAGCATCTTTACTCGTAATGCAATTTCGCCGAGTTCGTGGTTGAGACAGCAGAGAAGTCGTTACGCCATTCGTGCAGGTCGGAACTTACCCGACAAGGAATTTCGCTACCTTAGGATGGTTATAGTTACCACCGCCGTTTACTGGGGCTTAAATTCTCCGCTTCACCCTTACGGGTTAACAGGTCCTCTTAACCTTCCAGCACCGGGCAGGCGTCAGTCCGTATACATCGACTTACATCTTCGCACGGACCTGTGTTTTTAATAAACAGTCGCTTCTCTCTGGCCTCTGCGACCACCACCAGCACATCCCCAAGCAAGTTGGGTTCACCGGGATGGTCCCCCTTCTCCCGAAGTTACGGGGGCATTTTGCCGAGTTCCTTAACCACGATTCTCTCGATCACCTTAGTATTCTCTACTCGACCACCTGTGTCGGTTATAGGGTACGGGCAACACACACCCTCACGTCGATGCTTTTCTCGGCAGCAGAGGATCACCAGATCACCCCACCAATGTGGGGCGCCCATCAGCTCTCACACACTTGTGGGGACGGATTTACCTACCCCCACGTGCTACAACCTTAGACCGTGACTACCATCGCACGGCCTGGCTACCTTTCTGCGTCACACCTCACGCTTACCGACTCCACACTCAGGTCCCACCCGCAACCCCAACATCAAGTCCGAAGACTCAAAGGAGGAATTGGATGGTTAGTCTCATGTGTTTTGGTACTGTCGGTTGTGTGTCGGTACCAGAATATCAACTGGTTGTCCATCGACTACGCCTGTCGGCCTCGCCTTAGGTCCCGACTTACCCAGGGCGGATTAGCCTAGCCCTGGAACCCTTGGTCATCCGGTGGACGGGTTTCTCACCCGTCTTTCGCTACTCATGCCTGCATTCTCACTCGAATCGCCTCCACCACTCGTTCACACGGCGACTTCACCGGCAACTCGACGCTCCCCTACCCAACACCACACCATTACGGCGTCCGTGGTGCTGCCACAACTTCGGCGGTGTACTTAGCCCCGCTACATTATCGGCGCTCAATCACTTGACCAGTGAGCTATTACGCACTCTTTCAAGGATGGCTGCTTCTAAGCCAACCTCCTGGTTGTCTTCGCAACTGAACATCCTTTCCCACTGAGCACACGCTTAGGGGCCTTAGTTGATGGTCTGGGCTGTTTCCCTCTCGACAATGAAGCTTATCCCCCACTGTCTCACTGCCACGCTGAACCTTGACTGGCATTCGGAGTTTAGTTGACGTCAGTAACCCGGTAGGGCCCATCAGCCATCCAGTAGCTCTACCTCCAGCAAGAACCACGCAACGCTGCACCTAAATGCATTTCGGGGAGAACCAGCTATCACAGAGTTTGATTGGCCTTTCACCCCTAACCACAGGTCATCCCCTCCATTTTCAACTGAAGTGGGTGCGGGCCTCCACGCGCTCTTACACACGCTTCACCCTGCCCATGGCTAGATCACTCCGCTTCGGGTCTAGGACACGCGACTCAATTCGCCCTATTCGGACTCGCTTTCGCTACGGCTACCCCACACGGGTTAACCTCGCCACGCACCGCTAACTCGCAGGCTCATTCTTCAAAAGGCACGCCATCACAGTCATCAAGATACTGCTCTGACGGATTGTAAGCACATGGTTTCAGGTACTCTTTCACTCCCCTCCCGGGGTACTTTTCACCATTCCCTCACGGTACTCATTCCGCTATCGGTCATCAGGAAGTATTTAGCCTTACCAGGTGGTCCTGGCAGATTCACACGAAATTCCACGAGTTCCGTGCTACTCGGGCAACGCACACACCACGACAGGTCAATGTTTCGTCTACGGGACTCTCACCCACTCCGGTCCTGTTTCCCACCAGGTTCGACTACACCAACCACGCTCGCGGACCAGTCATGCTGAACCGGACCATGCACACCCCACAACACCCTGACAGCAACACCAGCACGCTTGACACTGACAAGGTTTAGGCTCATCCAGTTTCGCTCGCCACTACTCCCGGAATCATTGTTATTTTCTCTTCCTGCGGGTACTGAGATGTTTCACTTCCCCGCGTTCCCTCCACATGCCCTATATATTCAGACACGGGTCACCACCCTCACGAGTGGCGGGGTTTCCCCATTCGGAGACCCTCGGATCAACGCCTGTTTATCGGCTCCCCGAGGCTTATCGCAGATTTCCACGTCCTTCATCGGCTCCTGATGCCAAGGCATCCACCATGCGCTCTTACACACTCACCCAACCCCCAAACAGGGCCGGCTTTGTGTGCGCGAAAAATTGTTTCATTCACCTCACTAGATGATGACAAGAAAAATCACATTACATCAACAACACAAAACAATTGTGTTGTTTGATGCTCGCGTCCACTATACGATTCTCAAACCACTACCAAACACCGGCCACCACACAACACCATTTCGCTGCTGCCTGGCCGTCGGGTTGGTCCTGTTGGTTGAAACCACACCCACACACACTGTGTGGGGTTTGTGATTCCAGGACCCAATAACGTGTTCGTCCTAGCCCACCCGATCACCACCGTCGTCATGGCACACAGGCCACACCACGCTGGAAGGTATGAGCGAAAGAAGTGATGTTCCACCCTTGAGCTCCCAACCAGATGACGCATTCGGTCACTGCGTTGGGGTTCTGATGTGTGCTCCTTAGAAAGGAGGTGATCCAGCCGCACCTTCCGGTACGGCTACCTTGTTACGACTTAGTCCCAATCACCAGTCCCACCTTAGACGGCCCCCTCCCACAAGGGGTTGGGACACCGGCTTCGGGTGTTACCGACTTTCGTGACTTGACGGGCGGTGTGTACAAGGCCCGGGAACGTATTCACCGCAGCGTTGCTGATCTGCGATTACTAGCGACTCCGACTTCACGTAGTCGAATTGCAGACTACGATCCGAACTGAGACTGGCTTTAAGGGATTCGCTCACCCTCACGGGTTCGCCTCTCTCTGTACCAGCCATTGTAGCATGCGTGAAGCCCAAGACATAAAGGGCATGATGATTTGACGTCATCCCCACCTTCCTCCGAGTTGACCCCGGCAGTCTCCTATGAGTTCCCACCATCACGTGCTGGCAACATAGAACGAGGGTTGCGCTCGTTGCGGGACTTAACCCAACATCTCACGACACGAGCTGACGACAACCATGCACCACCTGTACACCAGCTCCAAAGAGAAGAACTGTTTCCAGAACGGTCCAGTGTATGTCAAGCCTTGGTAAGGTTCTTCGCGTTGCATCGAATTAATCCGCATGCTCCGCCGCTTGTGCGGGCCCCCGTCAATTCCTTTGAGTTTTAGCCTTGCGACCGTACTCCCCAGGCGGGGCACTTAATGCGTTAGCTACGGCGCGGAGAACGTGGAATGTCCCCCACACCTAGTGCCCAACGTTTACGGCATGGACTACCAGGGTATCTAATCCTGTTCGCTCCCCATGCTTTCGCTCCTCAGTGTCAGTTACAGCCCAGAGTCCCGCCTTCGCCACCGGTGTTCCTCCTGATATCTGCGCATTTCACCGCTACACCAGGAATTCCAGACTCCCCTACTGCACTCTAGTCAGCCCGTACCCACTGCACGCGCAACGTTAAGCGTTGCGTTTCCACAGCAGACGTGACCAACCACCTACGAGCTCTTTACGCCCAATAATTCCGGACAACGCTCGTACCCTACGTATTACCGCGGCTGCTGGCACGTAGTTAGCCGGTACTTCTTCTGCAGGTACCGTCACCTTACGGCTTCTTCCCTGCTGAAAGCGGTTTACAACCCGAAGGCCGTCATCCCGCACGCTGCGTCGCTGCATCAGGGTTTCCCCCATTGTGCAATATTCCCCACTGCTGCCTCCCGTAGGAGTCTGGGCCGTGTCTCAGTCCCAGTGTGGCCGGTCGCCCTCTCAGGCCGGCTACCCGTCGTCGCCTTGGTAGGCCATTACCCCACCAACAAGCTGATAGGCCGCGAGCCCATCCCCGATCGAAAAACTTTCCACCAACCCTCATGCGAGGGATGGTCGTATCCGGTATTAGACCCAGTTTCCCAGGCTTATCCCGAAATCAGGGGCAGGTTACTCACGTGTTACTCACCCGTTCGCCACTCATCCACCAGGTGCAAGCACCCGGCTTCAGCGTTCGACTTGCATGTGTTAAGCACGCAGCCAGCGTTCGTCCTGAGCCAGGATCAAACTCTCCATAAAAAACTTATGTCACGAATGAATCCCAGCAAGACAGCCAACCCCTCACGGGGTGAGAAGGTTGACCCATAAAATTACTGACCAAACACACCATCCACCCCACACAGCAGGAGGTTCGGCGAAGAACCACCCACCAGGGGCGAACCAATGTTTGGCCAGGTGATTGTCTTACCAGAAAATAAATTGTTCTGGCATCACAACTTGTTCAAACAAACACGCTATTGGATTCTCAAACCACAAACACACACCCATCACCACACCACACAAAAAGACAGTGTGTTCACTGGGGGTATCAGTTTCATTTTTCTGTCACCCACCCGATCGCCTGAACACTTGGATCAAACCGTGTTTGTCCTGGTCAGACCCGGTAGAAACGGTGTTCCGTGAACCTCGTTTCCGGCGGGGCAACGAGATATAACTCTAGACCACCCCAGAGGCGACGTGCAAATCCAAAACCGACTTTCTCCACGTGACACCCACCACACGGCCTGCAGTGCTCAGCGATGCCACTTGCAGAGCGGCCCGGCTGCACATCAGTCCCTGCAGCAAACGAGCCTGAATGCCGCGCGATTCAGCGGCACAGTCGGATAGCTTCGCCCAAGCGTGCGAGCTGCGCGTCGATGACGGCACCCATCTCGGTGATCTCTGCCCGTCGGATCCCGCGTTCGACCGCCTGCGATCTCCACCCTTGGACTGCGCTCACGACCTCATTGAGCACTGACACAGCAGTCGGCTTCGTCAGATGGCAGAGAGAGGCGAAATCGAGCAGCGCCTCTGCTTCAACCTCCGCGGACGCGACGCCATTGATCGCGGTCTGCCGTTCGACCGCGGGCTCCGGTTCCGGGTTGATGTCGAAAGCCGGGCTCAGCTGCCATCCCGCGTCCGCCCGTATGAAGCCATGGTTACGCAAATGATCGTCCGTATTGTGCAAAGCAACTGAGAATGCCACTCGGCGAAACAGTTCCGCACAGTCGCTGCGCCAGCTCCGGCTGTGGTCTTCGATAGCTTCGACGATATCGAGATAGTCACCGGCTTCTCCGTCCCGACGCCCGGTTGCTGTCATCGCACTCATATATCCGATCCGACGGTCGGCCGTACGATCGAACCTCTGCAGAAGGAGCACGGATCTCTCGTCGACGCTCAGCAACCGAGATTCAGAAGTGTCGATTCCGGCCCTACGGGCGAGTTCGAGTGCCAGACTCTCCCATGCGATGACGTCTCGATCGTCTCCGGGCCGGGAGAACTTCGCGATCAACAGTCGCCCCTCATCGTCCGCCACAGATGCTTTGGGCCGCGCCCCTCCCAGAGATCCTGTCCCAGCGTCAAGAAGGCGCTTCACAGCCGTGCCCGACCCTTCTGCGGCCCCATCGGCAGCCCGCTGCAGCTCGGGCAAGGAGAGCAGTTTCGGTACACGGTTCGTCGGGCTGAGGAAGTCTTCTCCAGCCGCACGACGAAATCGCAGAGCCCCTTGCCGGGTGCGGTCGCTGACTCCGAGCAGGAAGTCGATGTCTGTCAGACGGCGGTCACGCACGACGCCGTCGGCGACCTGCCGCCGATGCTCCTTCGCAACGAGGTTACGACCCCACCGGTCAGGAGAGCAGTCGGCGAATGCTCCCGGCAGACCAGGTACGCTGAATGGGGCTGTCGACAGCGGGAGCTCAGGGTCGATGGAATAGGCCCATCGAGTCCTCGCGTACTCATCGGAATATTTGAACGTCGTCGAGATCTGCCCCCGTGCGATGTGGAAGTACGCGGTGCCGACGAATACCGCCGTTCCGCCATGGTCCATCTCAACCCGGATCTGCTCACTCATCGACGGACCCTGTTTGGAAGTGTTTCAGCGGAACGTAATCTGCCGACATCGGTGCTCAGAGGATCAAATGCGGCGGACACATGGTCGAGCTGCCCCAGTGCCTGCATAACCGACATCACTGCCCCGATTGATACGCCTGCGTCACCACGTTCGACTTTCTGGAGCGTCGATCGAGAGATGCCGGCCCGCTCTGCGACTTCGACTGCCTTGAGCGATTGCATGAGTCGCCACCGACGAATCGAGGATCCGATCTCGCTGAGGCGGCGATCCACTTGTCGAGTGACGCTCATCTGGGCTCCTTATGAGTGCAATACTCACCACATAATCTATTAACGACTAGAATACGCGTCATTAGATCCACCGGCAATGCCCATTTCGAGCGAATCGATGGCCGGCTCCTGTCCGGGGCGACTCCACACAATCTCTGCGCGTCAGTAAGAACACCGCTCATAGTCGCCGGCGACCGGGCCGGAGAATACACGAATGGCCTCGCCCGGCTCCCGCTCAGAGTCGGACGAGGCCATTTGCTACCTGACGGCGGCGCAGCAACCCCGCGCCAGGTAGCCCGGCCCCATCAGGTAGCAACAAGCACGGGCAACACACCTCATCGTGAATACAGTGATGGCCCCGCCCAAGACTGGACGAGGCCATCACCCCAAAGAATATTGCGGCAGTCACTTACTCTCCCACAACCACCAAGTTGCAGTACCATCAGCGCGAATGGGCTTAGCTACCGGGATCGGAACGGTTAACCGGGCGTTTCCCCACCACTATCACCACCGCAAAACCACACAGACCACCACCACAACCCACAAGGATTGTCACCTGAGTTGCACAACTTTAGTTACCCACCGCTGACAGCAGAATCTACGACTTTTCCAGCGCCTGGAGCATGTTCTCGACGGCCCTAGGTACCTCCGGTGTGAACGTGATGTCCTGCCCACCGACCCGCCCGGTGAACTCCCGCAACGGCCGCAAACTCGTGATGATCTTCTTCAACGACGCCCCAGTCGCGGCCTGCATGAACCTCGATACGGCCAACGCCGTGAACACGACCGTCAAGTGCGCCTCAATCGCATCCCTGGTCCGGTGAAAGATCGGCCTGGCTCTCAAGTCGGTCTTCGACATCCGAAAAGACTGCTCGACCTGCCAGAGATCGTGATAGCTGCCGATGACCTCGGTCGCTGGCATAGTCCCGACGGGAATGTTCGTCACGTAGCCCTTGAACCCCGTCAGCTTCATCGCCCGCTCATACGCCTTCTCATCGAAGGCTTTCTCCTCGTCCGTGACTTTCACGAACCGGGCCTTCTTCGCTGGCTTGTCACCATCGATGATTGCCAGTGCGCGGTTGCGCTGTAGGTTCAGCGTCTGCTCATCACGCATCGCCCGTTTGCGCCGGTACTGCCACACCACTCGCCACGCATCCGGATGTTCCGTAGCCGACCACACGGGTTCGCGTCGCTTCTTCACCCGCTCCGGATCGAGTCGCTTCACCCCTTTCGGAGTAATCGTGTCGATGATCTGTCCATCGTCGGTGTACTCACCGTTCCACCGAAAATGCGTAGCCAGGTCATGTGGTGCTTTCGTCTGCCTCGACCCGACGATGAACCGCAGCCCAGCATCGTCGAGTTCCTTGAGGTTCTTCGCCGACAGCATGCCCGCATCAGCGGCGACGACCATGTCCGCCACCTGGTGGCGGTGTTGGAAGGCTTTGATCACGGGAATGATCGTGTGGGTCTCGGCTTTCGCGCCTTCGAAGCACCCGATCTCGAGTGGGAACCCCGTCCTGTCGACGAGCAACCCGACGACGATCTGCGGGTCGACACGACGTTCTTTCGAGTACCCGACCTGGCGCAGATCGTCTTCCTTCTCAGCTTCGAAATACAAGGTCGTGACGTCATAGAGGAGCAGGCTGATCCCGGTGGTAGCGACGCTGTGGGCGAAGCATTTCTCAGCGATCTGTGCCCGGTAGTCGCGTTCTTTTGCCCGGATAAGGCTGTTGAGGAACGTGTTGTGGTGAACGACGTCGACACCGAGTTCGTCAAGGACTCTGACACTGGCGGACTTCGACGTCGGCTCAACCAATCGGGCAGCGACGAGTTGGAAGAATGCTTCATCGTCGATGATGTCGAACCCGAGCCTTTCGTACACGGTGCGGATCGTGTCGATGAGGAGTCCGGATCTGCTGGACTTCACGACTGCCGATGCCACTCGTGGTTTGTCGGCAATATCGAAGTCGAGTGTGGCCTGTCCGGGGTCGCGCAGTTTGGCTTTGCCGGCCTCGACGAGAGCGGCGAGGTCTTCGGGTGTGTGGGCTGACCCGAGGTGCTCGACGATCCGGTACTTCCCGCCGGTCTTATCAGCGATCTGTACGGATGTGGCGCCCGACGCGGTCGGGACCTTGCGCACGAATGGGCTCATTCCACCATGATAAGGCTCAAATTAGTTACCCAAATCCGAAACAAGCAACCTCCTGACCAGGAGGAATATGCTCGGCGGCCCCGAAAACCTCATCTACTTGTGCAAGTCAGGTCAGAGTCGGACGAGGCCATTTGCTACCTGGCGGGGGCTCAGCAACCCCGCGCCAGGTAGCTGGGCCCCCTTCAGGTAGCAACAAGCACGGGCAACACACCTCATCGTGAATACAGTGATGGCCCCGCCCAAGACTGGACGAGGCCATCACCCCAAAGAATATTGCGGCAGTCACTTACTCTCCCACAACCACCAAGTTGCAGTACCATCAGCGCGAATGGGCTTAGCTACCGGGATCGGAACGGTTAACCGGGCGTTTCCCCACCACTATCACCACCGCAAAACCACACAGACCACCACCACAACCCACAAGGATTGTCAGCGGTAGTGGTCCAAGAACCGCACAGCGAACGCGAACACCAAAAACAATGTCATGCGCACCCCACAAGGGCGCATTCTCTCATCACAACTAGAAAAGATTACTCACAGAAACACTCTCTCGCACACACCAACCCCACTTGGAATGGTTGGTGAGTGATCGGTGTATTAGTACCAGTCAACTCCACACATTGCTGTGCTTCCATACCCGGCCTATCAACCCCATCATCTATAGGACACCTCCCCTGACAAAAGTCAGTTGGAAATCTCATCTCGGAGCCGGCTTCCCGCTTAGATGCTTTCAGCGGTTATCCATCCCGAACGTAGCCAACCAGCCATGCTCCTGGCGGAACAACTGGCACACCAGAGGTTCGTCCGTCCCGGTCCTCTCGTACTAAGGACAGACCTCCACAAATTTCCTACGCACGCAGCGGATAGGGACCGAACTGTCTCACGACGTTCTAAACCCAGCTCGCGTACCGCTTTAATGGGCGAACAGCCCAACCCTTGGGACCGACTCCAGCCCCAGGATGCGACGAGCCGACATCGAGGTGCCAAACCATGCCGTCGATATGGACTCTTGGGCAAGATCAGCCTGTTATCCCCGAGGTACCTTTTATCCGTTGAGCGACCACGCTTCCACAAGCCATGGCCGGGTCACTAGTCCCAGCTTTCGCTCCTGCTCGACACGTCCGTCTCACAGTCAAGCTCCCTTGTGCACTTACACTCGACACCTGATTGCCAACCAGGCTGAGGGAACCTTTGGGCGCCTCCGTTACTCTTTAGGAGGCAACCGCCCCAGTTAAACTACCCATCAGGCACTGTCCCTGAACCCGATCAGGGTCCGAAGTTAAGGAATCCACTATGGTCAGAGTGGTATTTCACCGATCGACTCCACCCCAACTAGCGTCAGGGCTTCACAGTCTTCCACCTATCCTACACAAACCACACCGAATCCCAATACCAAACTATAGTGAAGGTCTCGGGGTCTTTCCGTCCTGCTGCGCGTAACGAGCATCTTTACTCGTAATGCAATTTCGCCGAGTTCGTGGTTGAGACAGCAGAGAAGTCGTTACGCCATTCGTGCAGGTCGGAACTTACCCGACAAGGAATTTCGCTACCTTAGGATGGTTATAGTTACCACCGCCGTTTACTGGGGCTTAAATTCTCCGCTTCACCCTTACGGGTTAACAGGTCCTCTTAACCTTCCAGCACCGGCAGGCGTCAGTCCGTATACATCGACTTACATCTTCGCACGGACCTGTGTTTTTAATAAACAGTCGCTTCTCTCTGGCCTCTGCGACCACCACCAGCACATCCCCAAGCAAGTTGGGTTCACCGGGATGGTCCCCCTTCTCCCGAAGTTACGGGGGCATTTTGCCGAGTTCCTTAACCACGATTCTCTCGATCACCTTAGTATTCTCTACTCGACCACCTGTGTCGGTTATAGGGTACGGGCAACACACACCCTCACGTCGATGCTTTTCTCGGCAGCAGAGGATCACCAGATCACCCCACCAATGTGGGGCGCCCATCAGCTCTCACACACTTGTGGGGACGGATTTACCTACCCCCACGTGCTACAACCTTAGACCGTGACTACCATCGCACGGCCTGGCTACCTTTCTGCGTCACACCTCACGCTTACCGACTCCACACTCAGGTCCCACCCGCAACCCCAACATCAAGTCCGAAGACTCAAAGGAGGATTGGATGGTTAGTATCGTGTGTTTTGGTACTGTCGGTTGTGTGTCGGTACCAGAATATCAACTGGTTGTCCATCGACTACGCCTGTCGGCCTCGCCTTAGGTCCCGACTTACCCAGGGCGGATTAGCCTAGCCCTGGAACCCTTGGTCATCCGGTGGACGGGTTTCTCACCGTCTTTCGCTACTCATGCCTGCATTCTCACTCGAATCGCCTCCACCACTCGTTCACACGGCGACTTCACCGGCAACTCGACGCTCCCCTACCCAACACCACACCATTACGGCGTCCGTGGTGCTGCCACAACTTCGGCGGTGTACTTAGCCCCGCTACATTATCGGCGCTCAATCACTTGACCAGTGAGCTATTACGCACTCTTTCAAGGATGGCTGCTTCTAAGCCAACCTCCTGGTTGTCTTCGCAACTGAAATCCTTTCCCACTGAGCACACGCTTAGGGGCCTTAGTTGATGGTCTGGGCTGTTTCCCTCTCGACAATGAAGCTTATCCCCCACTGTCTCACTGCCACGCTGAACCTTGACTGGCATTCGGAGTTTAGTTGACGTCAGTAACCCGGTAGGGCCCATCAGCCATCCAGTAGCTCTACCTCCAGCAAGAACCACGCAACGCTGCACCTAAATGCATTTCGGGGAGAACCAGCTATCACAGAGTTTGATTGGCCTTTCACCCCTAACCACAGGTCATCCCCTCCATTTCAACTGAAGTGGGTGCGGGCCTCCACGCGCTCTTACACACGCTTCACCCTGCCCATGGCTAGATCACTCCGCTTCGGGTCTAGGACACGCGACTCAATTCGCCTATTCGGACTCGCTTTCGCTACGGCTACCCCACACGGGTTAACCTCGCCACGCACCGCTAACTCGCAGGCTCATTCTTCAAAAGGCACGCCATCACAGTCATCAAGATACTGCTCTGACGGATTGTAAGCACATGGTTTCAGGTACTCTTTCACTCCCCTCCCGGGGTACTTTTCACCATTCCCTCACGGTACTCATTCCGCTATCGGTCATCAGGAAGTATTTAGCCTTACCAGGTGGTCCTGGCAGATTCACACGAAATTCCACGAGTTCCGTGCTACTCGGGCAACGCACACACCACGACAGGTCAATGTTTCGTCTACGGGACTCTCACCCACTCCGGTCCTGTTTCCCACCAGGTTCGACTACACCACCACGCTCGCGGACCAGTCATGCTGAACCGGACCATGCACACCCACAACACCCTGACAGCAACACCAGCACGCTTGACACTGACAAGGTTTAGGCTCATCCAGTTTCGCTCGCCACTACTCCCGGAATCATTGTTATTTTCTCTTCCTGCGGGTACTGAGATGTTTCACTTCCCCGCGTTCCCTCCACATGCCCTATATATTCAGACACGGGTCACCACCCTCACGAGTGGCGGGGTTTCCCCATTCGGAGACCCTCGGATCAACGCCTGTTTATCGGCTCCCCGAGGCTTATCGCAGATTTCCACGTCCTTCATCGGCTCCTGATGCCAAGGCATCCACCATGCGCTCTTACACACTCACCCAACCCACAGGGGCTTGTGTGCGCGAAAAATTGTTTCATTCACCTTCACTAGATGATGACAAGAAAAAAACATTACATCAACAACACAAAACAATTGTGTTGTTTGATGCTCGCGTCCACTATACGATTCTCAAACCACTACCAAACACCGGCCAC
This sequence comes from Brevibacterium sp. 'Marine', assembly GCF_012844365.1. Taxonomy (NCBI): domain Bacteria; kingdom Bacillati; phylum Actinomycetota; class Actinomycetes; order Micrococcales; family Brevibacteriaceae; genus Brevibacterium; species Brevibacterium sp. 'Marine'. The sequence continues at coordinate 821,080 of NZ_CP051626.1, read as the reverse complement.
CACACAACACCATTTCGCTGCTGCCTGGCCGTCGGGTTGGTCCTGTTGGTTGAAACCACACCCACACACACTGTGTGGGGTTTGTGATTCCAGGACCCAATAACGTGTTCGTCCTAGCCCACCCGATCACCACCGTCGTCATGGCACACAGGCCACACCACGCTGGAAGGTATGAGCGAAAGAAGTGATGTTCCACCCTTGAGCTCCCAACCAGATGACGCATTCGGTCACTGCGTTGGGGTTCTGATGTGTGCTCCTTAGAAAGGAGGTGATCCAGCCGCACCTTCCGGTACGGCTACCTTGTTACGACTTAGTCCCAATCACCAGTCCCACCTTAGACGGCCCCCTCCCACAAGGGGTTGGGACACCGGCTTCGGGTGTTACCGACTTTCGTGACTTGACGGGCGGTGTGTACAAGGCCCGGGAACGTATTCACCGCAGCGTTGCTGATCTGCGATTACTAGCGACTCCGACTTCACGTAGTCGAATTGCAGACTACGATCCGAACTGAGACTGGCTTTAAGGGATTCGCTCACCCTCACGGGTTCGCCTCTCTCTGTACCAGCCATTGTAGCATGCGTGAAGCCCAAGACATAAAGGGCATGATGATTTGACGTCATCCCCACCTTCCTCCGAGTTGACCCGGCAGTCTCCTATGAGTTCCCACCATCACGTGCTGGCAACATAGAACGAGGGTTGCGCTCGTTGCGGGACTTAACCCAACATCTCACGACACGAGCTGACGACAACCATGCACCACCTGTACACCAGCTCCAAAGAGAAGAACTGTTTCCAGAACGGTCCAGTGTATGTCAAGCCTTGGTAAGGTTCTTCGCGTTGCATCGAATTAATCCGCATGCTCCGCCGCTTGTGCGGGCCCCCGTCAATTCCTTTGAGTTTTAGCCTTGCGACCGTACTCCCCAGGCGGGGCACTTAATGCGTTAGCTACGGCGCGGAGAACGTGGAATGTCCCCCACACCTAGTGCCCAACGTTTACGGCATGGACTACCAGGGTATCTAATCCTGTTCGCTCCCCATGCTTTCGCTCCTCAGTGTCAGTTACAGCCCAGAGTCCCGCCTTCGCCACCGGTGTTCCTCCTGATATCTGCGCATTTCACCGCTACACCAGGAATTCCAGACTCCCCTACTGCACTCTAGTCAGCCCGTACCCACTGCACGCGCAACGTTAAGCGTTGCGTTTCCACAGCAGACGTGACCAACCACCTACGAGCTCTTTACGCCCAATAATTCCGGACAACGCTCGTACCCTACGTATTACCGCGGCTGCTGGCACGTAGTTAGCCGGTACTTCTTCTGCAGGTACCGTCACCTTACGGCTTCTTCCCTGCTGAAAGCGGTTTACAACCCGAAGGCCGTCATCCCGCACGCTGCGTCGCTGCATCAGGGTTTCCCCATTGTGCAATATTCCCCACTGCTGCCTCCCGTAGGAGTCTGGCCGTGTCTCAGTCCCAGTGTGGCCGGTCGCCCTCTCAGGCCGGCTACCCGTCGTCGCCTTGGTAGGCCATTACCCCCACCAACAAGCTGATAGGCCGCGAGCCCATCCCCGATCGAAAAACTTTCCACCAACCCTCATGCGAGGGATGGTCGTATCCGGTATTAGACCCAGTTTCCCAGGCTTATCCCGAAATCAGGGGCAGGTTACTCACGTGTTACTCACCCGTTCGCCACTCATCCACCAGGTGCAAGCACCCGGCTTCAGCGTTCGACTTGCATGTGTTAAGCACGCAGCCAGCGTTCGTCCTGAGCCAGGATCAAACTCTCCATAAAAAACTTTATGTAACGAATGAATCCCAGCAAGACAGCCAACCCCTCACGGGGTGAGAAGGTTGACCCATAAAATTACTGACCAAACACACCATCCACCCCACACAGCAGGAGGTTCGGCGAAGAACCACCCACCAGGGGCGAACCAATGTTTGGCCAGGTGATTGTCTTACCAGAAAATAAATTGTTCTGGCATCACAACTTGTTCAAACAAACACGCTATTGGATTCTCAAACCACAAACACACACCCATCACCACACCACACAAAAAGACAGTGTGTTCACTGGGGGTATCAGTTTCATTTTTCTGTCACCCACCCGATCGCCTGAACACTTGGATCAAACCGTGTTTGTCCTGGTCAGACCCGGTAGAAACGGTGTTCCGTGAACCTCGTTTCCGGCGGGGCAACGAGATATAACTCTAGACCACCCCAGAGGCGACGTGCAAATCCAAAACCGACTTTCTCCACGTGACACCCACCACACGGCCTCCACGCCGCATCAACAGCCCCGCGAAAGCGGGGTGTTAGCGTCCTGAGTATGAGCATCGAACCCGCAGACACATCACTGCCGAACGCCCAGGCTCCGATCGCCGTCGTCGCAGGCGCATCAGGATTCATCGGCGGCGAGCTGCTGAATGCACTCACCACGTGGGGGTATGCAACACGGACGATCGGCCGCTCCCCCGCCTCGGCCGACGCCACCTGGGATCGTCCCGACCGAATCGCCGAGCTCGTCGACGGCGCCGATCTGCTCATCAACCTCGCCGGTCGCAGCGTCGGGTGCCGGTATACGGATGCCAACCGCCAGGTCATCTGGGACTCCCGCGTCGATACGACCCGCACTCTCAATACGGCCGTGTCGGCCGCCTCGGCGCCGCCGCGCCTGTGGATCAACTCGAGCACGGCGACCATCTACCGTCACGCGATGGACCGCCCGCAGACCGAGGACGACGGAGACATCGGCGAAGGGTTCTCGGTCGACATCGCCAAAGCCTGGGAGAAGGAGTTCTTCGCCGGGGACCTGCCCGCGACCCGACGAGTCGCGTTGCGAATGGCGATCGTGCTCGGTGACGGAGCGGCGCTGAACATGTTGGCCACCGCGGCCAGATTCGGTGCAGGCGGTGCCCAGTATGAAGGTCGCTGGTTCCCGCACCGGCGCTATCGCGGGATCGGCCCGGACGCTTCCGGGCCGACCGTCTGGCGGGGGCATCCGCCGACTCACGGACGACAGCGGTTCAGCTGGGTCCACATCGACGATGTGCTCCGGGCGATCCGGTTCATCGACGAACATGACGAGCTCAGCGGGCCGATCAACGTCTCGAACCCACAGGTCGCGGACAATCGCTCACTGATGAAAGCGCTGCGCACAGCAGTGCGCATGCCCGTGGGGATTCCTGCACCCAGGTGGCTGCTCGAGATCGGGATGACCGTCCTGCGTCAGGAGTCGGAACTCGTGCTCAAGAGTCGGTGGGTGCTGCCGGCACGACTCGAAGCGGCCGGGTTCGACTTCAGGTGGACCGACATCGATGCGGCGACGAAGAACCTGCTGCGCTGAAGCGAGGTCACACGCTCAGCCGGCGGCCGCCTCGGCGGGGGTCCCCTGCTCGACGCAGTCGGCGCAATAGGGCTGCAGACCCTTGTCCGTGCAATCGGCGCACCGCAGGTACTGTCTGCGGCACTCGAGGTTCGCACAGTTGACGAACTCCGGGGTCTTCTTGTCGCAGGACACACAGTGCCCGATGGATTCGACATTGTCCCCGAACTCGACGTGCATGCGCTTGTCGAAGACGTAGAGCGATCCGTCCCAGTAGCCGGAGCTGCCGAAGGTCTCGCCGTAGCGGACGATGCCTCCGTCGAGCTGATAGACCTCTTCGAATCCGCGGTTCTTCATGAGCACGGACAGGACCTCGCAGCGGATTCCGCCGGTGCAGTAGGTGACGACGGGCTTGTCCTTGAGGTCGTCGTATTTGCCGGATTCGATCTCGGCGATGAAGTCACGCGTGGTGTCCGTGTCGGGCACGATCGCGTCCCGGAACTTCCCGATCTGCGCCTCCATCGCGTTGCGCCCGTCGAAGAAGACGACCTCCTCGCCGCGTTCGTCGAGGAGCTTGTGCAGGGCTCCGGGTTTGAGATGCTGGCCGCCGCCTTGGACTCCGTCGTCTGTCACGGTGATCTCGTCCGGGGTGCCGAAGGTGACGAGTTCGTCGCGGACCTTCACGCTCAGGCGCGGGAAGTCATCGCCCTGACCGTTCGACCATTTGATGTCCGCTCCCTTGAATGGCGCGTAGGACTTCGTCGCCCGCACGTACTGCTTAACGTCGAAGACGTCCCCTCCGACCGTGGCGTTGATTCCGTCCTTCGATACGATGATCCGCCCTTTGAGACCGAGGCTCTCGGCTAGGGTGTGCTGCCACAGCTTGACCGCTTCGGGGTCGGGCAGCGGGGTGAAGACATAGAACAGGACGATCTTGGGAGTTGCCATGGTTTCCATTCTAAGTGGCGTGCGACCGTCCGATTCCCAGCCGGGAACGGCCCATCCCCTCCCCGAGGCGGCCCTGCCGTGGACGCGCTTCGCCCTTGCAGTGGGGACACGGCTAAGATTGGCCGTGAGTGCCGTGTCGTATGAAAGGGCCCCGAAGAGGACATGACGTCTAACCTCAGCTCTGCGGATTCCACGCAGGTCGATTCCCCGCAGAATGCATCGAAGAAGGTCAAGGAGACGGTCGAGTTCGCAGCGGCGAACCCCGACGTCGAGCAGCCTTTCGCCGATCTCGGTCTCACGGCCGACGAATACGAGAAGATCAAGGCGATCCTCGGACGTCGCCCCACCTCGGCGGAATTGGCCATGTATTCGGTGATGTGGTCCGAGCACTGCTCGTACAAGTCCTCGAAGGTCCACCTGTCCAAGTTCGGTGACAAGGTCACCGAGGACATGAAGAAGCACCTGCTCGTGGGCATCGGCGAGAACGCCGGCGTCGTCGACATCGGGAACGGCTGGGCGGTGACCTTCAAGGTCGAATCGCACAACCACCCCAGCTACGTCGAACCCCACCAGGGTGCTGCCACCGGAGTCGGCGGCATCGTCCGCGACATCATCTCCATGGGCGCGCGCCCGGTCGCCGTGATGGATCAGCTGCGATTCGGAGCCATCGACCATCCGGACACCGCCCGAGTCGTCCACGGCGTGGTCGCCGGCATCAGCAACTACGGCAACTCCCTGGGCCTGCCGAACATCGGCGGCGAAACCGTCTTCGATTCCGTCTATCAGGGAAATCCGCTGGTCAACGCCCTGGCTGTGGGCGTGATGCGACACGAGGACATCCGTTTGGCCAACGCGTCGGGACTGGGCAACAAGGTCGTGCTCTTCGGTGCGCGCACCGGTGGCGACGGCATCGGCGGTGCTTCGATCCTCGCTTCAGAGTCCTTCGACGATTCGAAGCCGTCGAAGCGTCCAGCCGTGCAGGTCGGCGATCCGTTCGCTGAGAAGGTGCTCATCGAATGCTGCCTCGAGCTCTTCCACGCCGGTGTCGTCGAAGGCATTCAGGACCTCGGCGCCGCGGGAATCTCCTGTGCGACCTCGGAACTGGCGTCCAACGGCGACGGCGGTATGCACATCGCCCTCGATGACGTGCTGCTGCGCGATGAGACGCTGACCCCTGAAGAGATCCTCATGTCGGAGTCGCAGGAGCGGATGATGGCTGTCGTCCGTCCGGACCGCCTCGAGGAGTTCTTGCAGATTGTCGGCAAATGGGAGGTCGAGACCTCCGTGCTCGGCGAGGTCACCGACTCCGATCGTCTCGTCATCGAATGGCACGGCGACGTCATCGTCGATGTGCCCCCGCGCTCTGTCGCTCACGACGGCCCCGTGTACAACCGTCCGTTCACCGAACCGTCATGGACCGCCGAGGTGGCGGCGAACACCGTTGAGGCCGCTGGTTTGGCGAAGCCCCAGTCCGATGATGAGCTGCGGTCGACGGTGCTGCAGCTCGCGGGGTCGCCGAACCTCGCCTCGAAGTCGTGGATCACCTCGCAGTACGACAAGTACGTTCAGGGCAATACCGCATTGGCCTACCCGGATGATGCCGGTGTCGTCCGCGTCGACGAGGAGTCCGGTCTCGGCGTGGCCATCGCCACCGATGCCAACGGCCGCTACAGCTTCCTCGACCCGGCGCGCGGTGCCCAGCTGGCTCTGGCCGAGGCCTACCGCAACGTCTCGACCTCCGGTGCCATTCCGCGTGCGGTCACCGACTGCCTGAACTTCGGATCCCCCGAGGATCCGGAGATCATGTGGCAGTTCGCGCAGGCTGTCGAAGGCCTCGCCGGCGCCTGCCAGGACATGGGAATCCCGGTCACCGGCGGCAACGTGTCCCTGTACAACCAGACCGGCGGAGTGGCCATCCACCCGACTCCGGTCGTCGGTGTGCTCGGTGTCTTCGATGATGTCACCCGCGCCACCCCGAGCGGCTGGCAGGAGCCGGGCCAGACCATCTATCTGCTCGGCACCACCGAGGCGGAGCTCGACGGTTCGGCGTGGGCCGACGTCACGGCGGGCCACCTCGGCGGTGTTCCTCCGCAGTACAAGCCGGCGGCGGAGAAGGAACTCGGCGAGATCCTCATCAACTGCTCGCGCGACGGCATGATCGATGCCGCGCACGATCTGTCCGAGGGTGGACTGTCGCAGGCACTCGTCGAATCGTCGCTGCGCTATGGCACCGGCGCCCGGATCTGGCTCGACGAGGTCTGCGAGCGTGACGGCATCGACGTGTTCACCGCACTGTTCTCCGAATCGGCGGCGCGCGCGATCGTCGCCGTGCCGCGGTCGGAAGAAGTCCGCTTCAAGGACATGTGCACGGCACGCCGGTTCCCGTTCGTGCGCATCGGCATGACCGATGCCGGCGACGGAGCTCCCGAGCTCGAGGTCGTCGACCACTTCTCGATCAAACTCGACGAACTCGGCAGGGTCCACGAGGGTACGCTGGCTGATCGCTTCGGCGGCAGCGTCGCGGCGGTGACCGAAACCGCCGTCTGACACTGGCGGCGGGGCGTCCCCGCGCTCGGCGTCTGATCCGCGGCACGCCGTGCCGCAGCACCGAATCGACCCCTGAGCGTCGAGACCACCCGCTGCATGCGGAAGTCTCGACACTCAGGGGCCGATTCGCTGAAGGTCCCGGGTCAGGGCTGGTAGGGCATGTGCCCTGACTGACTCTGGGCCGGCCGTCCCGGGGCCGAATAGACGGGTGCTGCCCGGCTGGACACAGGCACTGTCCCTCCGCGCACCCGACCGAGCAGATGGCAGAGTCCGAGTACCGCGAAGACGAGGCCGAACATCACTGCCTGGATGATCGCCACGGCAATGACGCCGGAAGCCAGCCCCGTGGCCAGGGAGAGGCCGACGACCGCGGTCAGCACATTCAACAGCACGGCGATCACGACGGCGATGACGAGGATCCACCACCGCCGATTGCGGGCGATGTTCCACCCGCAGAGCACGGCCGCCAGGTAACAGGCACTCAGTACTCCCTGAATGACAGACACCAGCATCGAGTCGACAGACCCGGGTTCACCCATATTGATGACCGCCGACAGCACCGGATTGAGGACCAACAGCGCGACACATCCGATCAGGAAGATCGCGGCGCCGACGATTCTGCGCGACCAACTCGTGTTCTTCACCAGCAGGATGGCAGCGACGCCGAGGATGAGCCGCAGGCATTGCGCCAGGATCGACCCGATGCTGTAGAGAGCATAGACCTGTGGTCCACCCGACATGCTCAGCGGCGCCAGCAGGAGAGACGGCAGTCCGCCGAGGATGAGCGCCGTCCAGAACAGACTGCGGGCAAGCCAGCCCGGATGGTGGGGCGCCGGTCGGACGTCCCAGCCTGTTGGTGCAGGCGGTCCCGGTGGGGCCGGTGGGTAGGCGGAATTCTCCGGCGAATACGGTCCCGACGGGTTCTGCCCACCTGCGAGCTGGTACCCGTCTGCCTCGGTCCACCCGGATTGGGCCCAGGACTGATTCGTCCCCTGCCGATGACCCCTGCCGTGACTGCTCTGCCCATAGCTCATGTGCCCACTCTACGGTTTCGCCCGTCTGCACACGTGACCGAAGATGACAACGTACTCACATGCACCATGGCGAATGTGATTGTCTGAAGAAGATCAGTCCGGTCGTCGGCGTTGCGTTCGAACGGCTTCGGAAGCGCAGACCAAAGACACCACATTCAAGGAAGAGGAGCCAGTCATGGCGACGATCCGCACATCCCACGCGGGATCCTTACCCCGCACCCCCGAACTCATCGAGGCCAACAAGGTCAAGCAGGCGCAGAACACCGCCCGCCTGGCCGGCGAGTCCGTGTCGCAGGAACAGGAGCAGGAATTCGACGAGCTCCTCGCTGCCAGCGTCACCGACCTCGTCAAGCGGCAGAAGAACCTGGGCATCTCACTGCCCAACGACGGCGAATATGGTCACGCCATGGCCGCCGACTTCGACTACGGCGCATGGTGGCATTACTCATTCGCCCGCACCGGCGGACTCGAGCTCGACGACGTCGACAAGTGGGATGCACCGGCCGTGCGTTCCGAACCCGGTAAGACGGTTCTCACCAGCTTCGGCGACCGCCGCGATCGCAACCTGTTCCCCAACGTCTACTCCGACGCCGACGCCGGAACCGACACCGGCCAGCAGCCGCAGTTCCCGAAGGCCACCGGTCCGATCAGCTACATCGGTCAGGACCAGGTCAACCGCGACGTCGCGAACATCAAGGCCGGTCTGGCTGCCGCCGGGTACGACGAGCGTGCCGGGTACATCAATGCGCTCTCCCCCGGTTCGGCCTCCCGCATCGCCAACGAGTACTACTCATCCGATGAGGAGTTCATCTGGGCGTGGGCCGATGTGCTGCGGGAGGAATACCTCGCCATCACCGAGGCGGGTCTGACCGTCCAGATCGACGATCCCTCCCTGGCTGAGAACTTCGACCAGATCAACCCGGAACCGTCGTTCGCTGACTACCGCTCGTTCATCCAGGTGCGCATCGACGCCCTCAACCATGCGCTGCGCGGAATCGACCCGGCGCAGGTGCGCGTGCACACCTGTTGGGGTTCCTGGCACGGGCCCCACGTCACCGACCTGCCGTTCATCGAGATCGTCGACCAGGTGCTCTCGATCAACGCCGCCGGCATCACCTTCGAAGCCGCGAACGTCCGCCACGAACACGAATGGCGGATCTGGGAAGAGAAGAAGCTGCCAGAGGGCAAGTACATCATTCCCGGAATCGTCTCCCACTCGACGAACGTCGTCGAACATCCCGAACTCGTCGCCGAACGCATCGGTCGATTCGCCAAGCTCGTCGGACCCGAGAACGTCGTCGCCTCCACCGACTGCGGCCTGGGCGGGCGAGTCCACCCGGACATCGCCGTCGCGAAGTTGCAGTCCCTGACCGAAGGCGCGGAGATCGCTTCGAAGCGCTTCTGATCTGCGGCCGCAGAAGCAACAGCAGTAACACCGGTCCCCTCCGTCAGGCTCGTCTGCCGAGCGGAGGGGACTTCTGCATCACGCCCCGATGCCGAGCTCCTCGTCGAAGCAATCGGCAAGCGTCGGGTGAGCGAACTGGTAGCCGGTTTCCTCCAGCTTCTCCGGCACCACCCGCTGATCGGCCAGCGCGAGCTCCTTCGCCCCGTCACGGCCGAGCATGATCTCGGTGATGAAACCGGGCGTCGGGATCCATGCGGGCCTGCGCAGGTGGGCGGCGAGAGCCTCGGCGAATTCCGCCTGCGAAACGAGATCCGGGGCGACAGCGTTCACGGGTCCCCGCACATAGTCGTAGAGGACGGCGTGCACATACGTGCGTGCCACGTCGTCGAGGGAGATCCAGGCCAGGGCCTGCTCCCCGCTGCCCAATCGACCGCCGGCACCGGCGAGGAACAGCGGCGCCTGCAGTTTGAGCAGACCGCCCAAAGAGCTGAGGACGACGCCGGTCCGGATGGACACGCGCCTGATTCCGGCGTCCTCGACCCCGGCCGCCGTCTCCTCCCACTTCTGGCACACCTCGGCGAGGAATCCTTCGCCGGCCGGCCCCGTCTCGTCGACAGGTTCGTCGGCTTTCGCCCCGTAATATCCGACCGCAGAGGCGCAGACGAAGACCGACGGACGCTTCTCTTCGGGCAGACCGCGCATCGTTTCGACGAGCAGCCTCGTCGAGTCGATGCGGGAAGACCAGATCTCGTCCTTCGCGTGCTTGGTGAACCGCGTGGCGATGGATCGCCCGCCGAGGTGGACCACCGCATCCGCCCACGCGAGGTCCCGTGGGTTGAGGATTCCCAGATCAGGGTTCCAATGCACCTCATACGGAAACTTCGGGGTCTCGCGGACAAGCAGTCGGACGAAATGTCCGGCGGTGGAGAACAGTGCGGCGACCTGGCGTCCGATCATTCCGCTTCCGCCGGCGATGAGGATGTGTTTGCCCTTCTTCCGCGTCAGCAGGGGCGCGTTCGTGGATTCGAGAAAGGCGATGTCCATGAGCATCCGCTTGCGGCGGGCGTCGAAAGTGGCTTCGAGGTAGTGGGTGAGCCCGCGGTCGATGACGTCGAAGCCCTGGGGAGCCATGGAGAATTCGATGTGGTCGTCGATCTTCGTCCCGCCGGCGACCGAGGTGAACTCGTGCGTGTGCTTCCACTGGCTCAGCGGGCCCTTCTTCAGTTCGTCGACGAACGAGAACCGCGATGGCCCCTCCGAGTGCACCGAGCTGAACGGCCGTCGCACGAGCCCGTAGGTGCCGGGCACGCTCGTCCTCACCTGCGCCACCGAGCCCGGGGCGATCGGAGGATAGCTCTCTTCGACGATCTCCTGGGCCCAGTGCGGCGAGAGGCGGGTCAGCGCTCCTGGCCGAGCGTGCCAGTCGAATGTGGTCTCCGCACCGAGCGGAACTTCAGATGTCGACTCAAAGATGGTCATGGCATCCCTCCTACCTCGAATGATGCCACCGGTTTCTGAGAATATGACCTGCAACTCACCTAAGACCAGGTGAATTGTTCTCGCCGAGGCGGCTCACCCGCCCAGCAGCCCTGAAAGCCGCTTCAGCGGGTTCGAAGTGTGAGCGCAGTGATCTGGATCGGGGCGCTCACACTTCGAACCCGCGGGTGCAGCGCGGTCAGTCGGCGGCAGGGATCTTGCCGAAGCGGAACGCCGACCAGAAGTCACCGCGCACGTAGCCGTGCTCCGGCTCCGGGTCGAAGTCCCAGTGGCGGGCACGGCCGACCTTGAGCGCATCGGCGACAAGCTGCCGGCTGCGCTGCGAACCGAGCACATGCTCCTCGAGATGCTCGAGATCGTAGTGGTACTCGAGTTCGGCGCGCATCGACTCCCGCGCCTGGGCATAGGCCGGATCCTCGGCCCGATTGACCAGCTCGTCGGGGTCGGCGGCCAGGTCGAAGAGCAGCTCCGGGTCGCCCGGGCACACGGTGAGCTTGAGATCCCCACGCACCAAAGTGACCTGCGGCCGGTAGGTGCCTTCGGCGAAGTACTCGATGACGACGTCGCGGTCCTCGGACCCGAACTCGCCAGCGGCCTCCCGCCGAGCGGACTCGAGCAGCGAGGTTCCGCTCAGACCGTCATCGATCGCCGAGGCGGCCCCGGAGTTCGCATCGCCGGCACCCACCGATCCCGGCTCGACTTCTCCCGTACCCTGGGCGATGTCGAGCAGGGTCGGCGCGAGGTCGACGAGACTGACCGGGTTCGCGTACCGGCCCGGGGCGATCACCTCGGCGGGACCGTTGATGATGAGCGGAACCCGGGAGGACTGTTCGTACGGGGACATCTTGAACCACAGCCCCTTCTCCCCCAGCATGTCGCCGTGGTCGCTCGTGACGATGATGACGGTGTTGTCCGCGAGGTCGAGTTCGGCCAGCCGACGCCGGATGGCCCCGACGTGGTCGTCGATGTAGTTGACCGCCGCATAGTAGGCCCGACGCGCTCGCCGCACATCCTCGGTGCCCGGTTCGCGTTCGTCGAAGCCGCACATCGTGCGCAGGCGGTGGCTGTGCGGGTCCACGGCCGGATCGGGAACCTCGGGGTGGGCTGGGTCCGGGATGGCCACCTCGGCGAATCGGTCCCAGTTGGCCTTCGGCGGCTCGTACGGGTCGTGGGGATGGATGAACGAGGTGACCATCAAAAACGGCTGGTCGGTCCCGGCGGCCTGGTTCGCGCGTTTGCGATCGTTGAGGTGACGCAGGGTCTTGAAGATCACCTCGTCGTCGAAGTCCTGCTGGACGTTCGCGGTCGCCGCACCGGCGGTGAACACGGGGTCGGCCTCGTGATACCACTGCAGCTTCTGTTCCAGGGGACGGTTCCAGTCGGGCACCATATCGAGGTCGGCCGGGTACACGTCCGTGGTCAGCCGCTCTTCGAAACCGTGGTGCTGATCAGGACCGATGAAGTGCATCCGCCCGATCAGCGCCGTGTGATAGCCGAGCTTGCGAAGGCGGTGGGCGAAGGTCGGCACCGAGGCTGCGAAGTCATCGCCGTTGTCGAGGCAGTCGATCTCCGAGGGCATCCGCCCGGTCATCATCGACGCCCGCGACGGCGAGCACAGCGGAGTATTGCAGTACGCACGGTCGAAGACGGCTCCATCGGCGGCCAGGGCGTCCATATTCGGCGTCAGCGCGGCGGCGTCACCATAGGCTCCCAGGGCCTGGGCGGCCATCTGATCGGCTTGGATGACGACGATGTTCGGGGTGGTCATGAGTGGTCCTCTCTGCGGTCGGAGCCGAGGTCGGCTGCGGAATCGGTCACTGAATCCGGGTCGGGTTCCGTCGCCGAGGCGGCCACGGAGTCCGCATCGGTCGCCGAGGCGGCCACGGAGTCCGCATCGGTCGTGGAGGCGGCGTTCCCTTCCGTCGCTTCCGTCGTCGAGGCGGCGTCCGCCTCGGCGGGGGCGGTACCGTCTTCCGGAGTCCATCCGTCGGCCCACTCCCCCGTCTCGTAGTCGAATCCGACGGGTTCGCCGTTCTCATCCGTGCGCTGGTACCAGTCGGTGTAGTCCTCGTGTTCGGAGTCGATGCCGCAGTTCGCGCCGTCTCCCGGTTCGGTGGGCACGACCTGCAGGGCGAAGTCGTCGCCGTAGGATTCGGCACCGGCGACCACCGCATTGTCCACGGCATTCTGCGCGTACTTCCGGCGCAGCGCCATCGGGTCGGTGCGCAGCTCCCTCACCCAGGCGATGATGATGAAGAGCATGATGACCGCGAACGGCACAGCCGTGACGATGACGAGCTGCTGGAGGCCCTCGAGCGCGTTCGCGTTGCCGAGCAGGAGCATCACCACGGAGATGCCCGACATCACCAGGCCCCAGAACACGACCACCCACTTCTTCGGCTCCTGGTCGCCGCGGCTGGCGAGCATGCCCATGACCACGGAGGCGGAGTCAGCCGAGGTGATGAAGAAGATCGCGAGCACGACGATCGCCGCGAACGGCAGCCATTCGACGTAGGGCAGGTTGTCGACGAGCGCGAAGAAGACCTCGGGTGCGGCCATGCTGTCGGAGAATCCGGCGGCGCCGTCCCGGTACATCGAGATCGAGGTTCCTCCCATGATCCCGTAGGCGACGAAGAGCAGCGTCGAGGGGATGAAGATCGTGCCGAGGAGGAACTGGCGGATGCTGCGCCCGCGCGAGATGCGGGCGATGAAGGTGCCGACGAAAGGCGACCAGGAGATCCACCAGGCCCAGTAGTAGACGGTCCACACCGACTGGAACTCCTGGGTCTCGGAACCCCAGGACAGGGACTTGCCCATGAGATCGAACATCGACCCGAGGTACTCCATGAGCGCCGAGGGCAGCAGGTTGAGCAGGAACAGAGTCGGCCCGAGGAAGAGGACGATGCCGACGATGCCGATCGTGAGCACGATGTTGATGCTCGACAGGTAGCGGATGCCCTTCGAGACACCCGAGACCGCAGAGATGATGAAGCCGAGGGTGAGGACGAGGATGATGATGACGAGCATATTGTTCGTCATCGGTCCCGCACCGGAGACGATGCTCACTCCGGTGCCGATCTGCATGGCTGCGATGCCGAGCGCGGCGGCCGTGCCGAACAGTGTGGCGACGATGGCGAAGATGTCGACGAGTTTGCCGGCGAAGCCCTCCGACTGTCGTTTGCCGAAGAGGCTGACGAAGATCGAGGACAGCAGCAGGGACCTGCCGCGGCGGTAGGCGGCGTAGGCGATCGCACCGCCCACCAAGGCGTACATCGCCCAAGCGTGGAATCCCCAGTGGTAGTAGGTCTGCGCCATCGCGCCGTGGAGCGCTTCGATCGACTCTGGGTCATTCGTCAGCGGGGGTGGAGTGATGAAGTAGGTCAGCGGCTCGGAGGGGCCGAAGAAGAGGACTCCGATGCCGATGCCCGCGGCGAAGAGCATCGCCACCCAGGCGAACGTGGAGAACTCGGCCTTCTCCCCGTCCTTTCCGAGCGGGATCTTTCCGTACGGGGAGAACGCGAGGATGAGCATGGCGACGAGGATGACGAGGGCGACGAGGTTGAACAGCCAGCCCACATTCATCGTCGACCAGTCGAATGCAGCCTGCGCCACCGAGGCAACGCTGCCGGAATCGGCGATGCCCCAGATGACGAAGGCGACCGTGAGGGTTCCGGCGATCGCGAAGATCACTTTGTCGAGGGAGTACCGGCGCCGCTGTTCGTCGATGGCGATGCCGGGCACGAGGATCGGGTGGGTGTCGTGCGGGTAGTGGCCGTGTGTGTCTTCGAGATCGGCCTTCACGGGACCGCGAGGGCGGCGGTAGTCGAATTGGCCGAGGTTGCGCCCGGTCTCGCGACCGACGCGTTTGGCGTCGGCACCCATCCGACGGGCATCGGCCATGATCCGTTCACGTGAGGCACGGCGGGCCGCCTCGGTGGTGGCATCGGACCGCTGATCCGGGCCCCGATCGTGTTCGTCGGTGCGGTTGGAGTCATCTGTCATGTGTCGGTTCACACTCTTTCGATTGTTGCGGAAACTGCCGAGATCGATCGGTGCCGCGCACGAAGACGAACGCATCAGGGCCCGATGGCATGAACGCACATCGGGTCAGAGTCGGGAATCAGGTGATGCGACCGGCCGGCGGTCGTCGATCTGGCAGATGGTCTGCGGATCGGCGATCAGTGACTAGGGCTCTCCGCCCCACCAGCCGACGGCCACGGGTTCCCAGGAATCATTGGCGAAGCCGCAGCTCGGGCGCTCTCGATTCGGGGTCGACCAACCCCAGCGGTGGTGGTCGTCGAATCTGAGAGGGGTCATGCCTTCGGACGATAACAGCTTGCGTGAGGCTTCACAATAAATTCTCAGCAACGAATGGCCGCCGCCATCGCCGAGGATGCACCGGGCTGAGCCGCCCGGACCTGCCCCGCGCGGGAACGGTCAATCGGGCAGTCCCGGTCGATTCGGCAGTCCCGGTCGATTCGGCAGTCCCGGGTCAGCCTATTTCGACGAGGATGACTCCGACGGTGATGAAGCCGATGCCCAGCAGCGCCTTGCGCGTGAGCGGATCCTTCCAGATGACCCGGGAGAGCAGGCAGACCAGCGCGACTCCGCAGGCCGCCCACAGACCATAGGCGACGCCCAGAGGCATGCCCTCGGCAAGTGTGCGGCCGAGGAAGAAGAAGGCCGCGGTGTAGCTGATGGCCACGGGAATGAACCAGATCCTGCGCTGCAGTCCGGCGCTCGCACGCAGGCACAGGGTGCCGGCGACCTCGCTGAGGATCGACAGGGCCAACCACATCCAGCTCATTCGGTCACCTCCGTCTCCACGGTCGCGGATTCTTCGGGAGTGCCGGATTCGACGAGGATGACGCCGATGATGATGAGGGCGATGCCGATGATGGCGCCGACGCTCAGAAGTTCACCGAAGAACACGACACCGAGCACGGCCACGAGTGCGACCCCGCTGGCCGACCAGGTCGCGTAGACGGCACCCAGCG
This sequence comes from Brevibacterium sp. 'Marine', assembly GCF_012844365.1. Taxonomy (NCBI): domain Bacteria; kingdom Bacillati; phylum Actinomycetota; class Actinomycetes; order Micrococcales; family Brevibacteriaceae; genus Brevibacterium; species Brevibacterium sp. 'Marine'. The sequence goes on along the minus strand of NZ_CP051626.1, from coordinate 805,331 downwards.
GCATACCGAGCCGCTGGGTGAGGCCGAGGATGAAGAAGGCCGCGGCGTAGAGGACGACGACCCCGGGAATCCACACCGGATCGGCGACCGCGGCGCGCAGCATCAGGGTGGCGGCCACCTCGGCGAGGATGGCGGTAACGAGCAGCAGCAGACGTGTCGAGTTCATCCTGTCACCTCCGCCGCGGCATCGTCGGACGTTCCCACAGCGACTCCCGCCGCGGCATCGATGGCTGCCTCAGCGGCGTCGATGAGCGCGAGCGCGTGCGTGCGCACGGCCGCGAGATCGGTGGAGGGGAACACTCCGGTGGCTTCGGACATCCATGCGCCGTCGGCACAGAAACGAGCGGCGGTGAGCAGAGACACCGCACGATCATCGAGCCCGGCGGTGTCGAACCACGGACCGAGATGCTCGCTCCACGCCCGCGACAGCTTCGGGTGGTAGAGCGCATCGGAGAAGATCCAGTAGTCCGCGCGCGAGACCTCGGCGGTGGTGGCCACGGTGACGTAGGCCCGGTGCCGTTCGAAGCTCGTCAGTTCCCGACTCGAATGTCCGGTGTGCTCACGCAGCCGCTGCGCCCAGTCTTTCGCGGCATGGTCGACGAGCCCGAGCATGAGCGCTTCCTTGGACGGGAAGTGATACATCAGGCCCGGTTTCGTCAGTCCCGCCTGCTGCGCGACCGATTCGAGCGAGATCGTCACACCCTGCACCGAATCATGCGATTCGGCCAGAGCCTTCGCCGCCTCGAGAATCCGCATCCGTCCGTCATTCGCCATGCCTCGACTTTACCAACCGGTTGGTAAAGTTCGCCAGTGCGGAAGAGAGGGTGGTCCACACCACGCGGTGTGAACCACCCTCTTATGTGCCTCGGCCGGGTGTCATGCGCGCGGCTGTTCGCCAGCGAGCTCGGCACCCATGCGCTTCAGCGGCTATCGAGCCTCGGCTCAGTTCAGCAGTGCCCGATCGCCGAGCGTCGCTCCCTTGAGCTTCGAGAATTCGCCGAGCAGGGTCTCGACGGTCAGGTCCTTCTTCTCCTCGGCCGAAGCCTGGTAGATGATCCGTCCCTCGTGCATCATGATCAGCCGGTTGCCCAGCGCGATCGCCTGCTCCATATTGTGGGTGACCATGAGGGTGGTCAGCCCGTCGGCCTCGACGATCTTCTTCGTCAGGGTCGACACCAGAGCAGCACGCTGCGGGTCGAGAGCGGCGGTGTGCTCGTCGAGCAGCAGGATCCGCGGCTGAGTGAATCCGGCCATGAGCAGGCTCAGTGCCTGCCGCTGTCCGCCGGAGAGCAGTCCGACCTTCGTCTTCAGCCGGTTCTCGAGGCCGAGTTCGAGAGTCGCCAGCTCCTCTTTGAAGTGTTCGCGCCGTTCCGAGGTGGTCCCCCGTCCCAGCCCGCGCGGCTTTCCGCGCTTGAGCGCAAGAGAGAGGTTCTGTTCGATCGTGAGGTCCGGAGCGGTTCCGGCCATCGGATCCTGGAAGACTCGGCCCAGGTATCCCGCTCGTTTGTATTCGGGCATCCGCGAGACCTCGGCGCCGTCGATGGCGATCGATCCGGTGTCGATGGGCAGACGGCCGGAGATGGTGTTGAGTAGCGTCGATTTTCCGGCACCGTTGGAGCCGATGACGGTGACGAAGTCGGATTCGTCGAGTTCGAGCGAAAGCCCTTGCAGTGCCTTGCGTTCGTTGACGGTGCCGGGGAAGAAGGTCTTGGAGATATTGTCGATCGTGAGCATGGGTCTCAGATCTCCTTCCCGGCTCGGGCACCGGTCGCGCCGGCGGGGATGTCGGCGACCTCGGCGGGGTCTTTCATATCGGTCGTTCCCGCCGGCACCGAGGCGGCCGCGCGGTTTCCGCGTCCGCGCAGTGAGGGGATCCGTTTGAGGAATCCCCACCTGGGCAGCAGCAGTGCGATGACGACGAGCAGCGCGGTCGTCAGCTTCATATCGTTCGTATCCAGGCCCGCACGCAGGGCGAGGAAGATGATGAGCCGGTAGACGACCGACCCGAGGAGTGCGCCGAGGCTGGCCATGACGATGTTGCGGCTGCCGAACACGGCCTGGCCGAGGATCACCGAGGCGAGCCCGACGAGGATGAGGCCGATGCCCATGCTGATATCGGAGAACCCCTGGTACTGAGCGACGAGCGCTCCGCAGAGCGCGACGAATCCGTTCGACAGCGCCAGGGTGAGCATCGTCGAGTTGTCGGTGTTGACGCCGAGACTGCGGATCATCTCTTTGTTGTTGCCGGTGGCCTGGATGGCCAGTCCGAGATCGGTGGTGAGGAACCAGTCGATGGCGAACTTGAGGATGAGTGCGAAGGCGAGCAGGATCGCAATCGACACCCAGGTGCCCATGAGCATGTTCTCGCGCAGCGGGGTGAAAACAGTGTCTTCTCGCAGGAGCGGCAGGTTCGCCTTCCCCATGATCCGCAGGTTGATCGACCACAGGCCGATCATCGTGAGGATTCCGGCGAGCAGTCCGTCGATGCCGCCTTTCGTGTGGAGCAGGCCGGTGATGTAGCCGGCGATGAGTCCGGCGCCGATCGCCGCGAGCGTGGCCAGGAAGGGGTTGACCCCGGCGATGATGAGGGAGGCTGCGGTGGCCCCGCCCGTGGTGAAGCTTCCGTCGACGGTGAGGTCGGGGAAGTTGAGGACCTTGAAGGTCAGATAGACCCCGAGCGCCATCGCGCCGTAGATGAGCCCGAGCTCCAATGCTCCGAACATGGGTTTCCGTTCATTTCTGGTGTGTGGTTCGTGGTGGCCCCGAGGTCGTCGGTGTCAGCGCCGGCGGCCTCGGGGCCGGTGACGTCGGTGGAATCGAGGAGTTCAGGACTCTCTGCACCGGGTCACGGTTGGTGTCGGTTACTCGATGACCTTGTCGGCCTCGTCGACGAGCTTCTGCGGAATCTCGGCGCCCTGGGCCTCGGCGGCCTTCGGGTTGACGACGAGCTCGAGGTTCGAGCTGGTCTCGACGGGCATTTCGGCGGGCTTATTTCCGTCCTGGAGGATCTTCAGAGCCATTTCGCCGGTCTGTTCTCCGAGCTTCGTGTAGTCGATGCCGCGGGTGATCGCCGCGCCGGATTCGACCTGGCCGGCTTCTGACCCGACGAGCAGAGCCTTGTTCTTCTCTGCCGCCTGGACCATGGTCGACACTGCCGAGACGACGTTGTTGTCGGTGGGCACGTAGTAGGCGTCGACCTTGCCGAGCGAGTCCACGGCCTGAGCGAGCTCGCCCGAGTTCGCGATCGTCGCCTCCTTGATCTCCACGTCGAGGCCTTCTGCCGCCTTCTTCGCGAGATCGACCTGCACCTGCGAGTTGACCTCACCGGAGCTGTAGACGATGCCGACGGTCTTCGCATCGGGTTTGACGTCCTTGACCAGCTTCAGCTGCTCTTCGACCGGGTTGAGGTCGGAGGTGCCGGTGACGTTGCCGCCGGGGCTGTCATTGGAATCGACGAGTCCGGCCTCCTCGGCGTCGGTGACGGCGGTGAAGAGCACGGGCTTGTCGGTGATCGCCTGGGCCGCGGCCTGAGCGGCCGGGGTGGCGACGGCGAGGACGAGGTCGAGGTCGTCGCTGGCGAACTGCTGTGCGATCGAGGTCGCATTGGCCTGTTCGCCCTGGGCGTTCTGCACGTCCCATTCGACGTCGACGCCGGCATCCTCGAAGGACTTCTTGAAGCCTTCGGTCGCGGCGTCGAGCGCCGGGTGCTGCACGAGCTGCGAGACGCCGATGGAGAACGAATCGCCTTCGCCGCCACCGCTCTCACCGCCGCCGCAGGCCGAAACCGCAAGAATCGAACCGACTGCCACCATCGCTGTGGCCACTTTGCTGAGACGCATTCTTCTCCCTTTCGGAATTTCGGTCCGCCGGTGCGGATCCGTCACGAATTCTGCATTCGACACCGCCGCTCCTCGCGGGCAAGGACAGTGACGGCAATGCAGATGAATGATGCGCCGCCGTCACTCAGACCGTTCTGAGTTCATGACGCGCATCACGTCGAATGTGATGATATCCACTCTATGGCCCGGCACTGACACCGGGTGCCGAATCCGGGTTTTGGAGACAATCGTCCCGTTATCGTTATCTGCGGCGACAGTCGTCCCCTCAGGGCTCTGTTTCGACGTCCGATCGTCCCAGCACGTCGAGGATCCAGGCGTATTCGAATGCGACTTCCTTCCAGGCGTCATACCGCCCGGAGACCCCGCCGTGCCCGGCGACCATTTCGGTCTTGAGCAGGGCGTTCGCACCGACCTCGCGGAGTCGGGCGACCCATTTCGCGGGTTCGACGTAGAGGACCCGGGTGTCGTTGAGCGAGGTCACGGCCAAGATCTGCGGGTAGGCCGCCTCGGTGACGTTTTCGTAGGGAGAGTACGAGCGCATGTACTCGTAGACCTCCGGATCATGCAGCGGGTCGCCCCACTCCTCCCATTCGATGACGGTCAGCGGCAGCTCGGGCATGAGGATCGAGGTCAGCGCGTCGACAAAGGGCACGTCGGCGCTGATTCCGGCGAAGAGCTCGGGCGCCATGTTCGCAATCGCACCCATGAGCAGGCCCCCGGCCGATCCGCCGCTGGCCACGAGCCGATCCGGACTCGTCCACCCGGTGTCGATGAGGTGGCGGGCGACGTCGATGAAGTCGGTGAACGTGTTCTTCTTCGCCGTCGTCTTGCCCTGGTCGTACCAGTGTCGGCCCATTTCGCCGCCGCCGCGCACGTGCGCGATGGCGAAGACGACGCCGCGGTCGAGCAGCGACAGCCGCGAGACCGAGAAGTACGGGTCCATGCTCGCCTCGTACGAGCCGTACCCGTAGAGGAGCAGCGGTTTCGCCGAGGCGGCTCTGCCGTTCGCCTCGTCCGCGCCGACTCCGTCCGCTGTGTCCTCCGTCGAGGCGGGATTGCCGTGTTCGCCGTGTTCGTCGGATCGGTGCAGGTCCTTGCGGAAGACCACCGAGATCGGGATGTCGGTGCCGTCGCCGGCCTTCGCCCACAGGAGGGTTTCGGTGTAGGCGTCGAGGTCGACGGATCCGAGAACGGGCTGACGCTTGAGGACCGTGTCAGTGCCGTCTGCGACGCTGTGCGAATAGAGCACCGCGGGCGTTGACATGGAGGTGAAGTGAAGTCGGATGCTCGTCTGTGCGAATTCGGGGTTGCCGCCCAGCGACAGGGTTCCGGTCTCCCGACCGAAGGGCAGCTCCTGCAGCGATCCGAAGGGAGAGGAGGCATCGCCGAGGCGGATGATGCCGACGCGGGCGAAGCCGCCGCGACGGTAGCTGAGCACGATGAAGTCGGCGAAGGCGTCGACATCTTCGATGCGCAGGTCATCAACTCGCAGTTCGCCGCTGCGCAGTTCGCCGTCATGCGGCTCTCCATTGCCGCCTGCGGCTTCGGTGACGATGACGTCTCGACCGGGCGCGGTCGGGTCCGCGGCGGGGACGTCGACGAGCTCGAAATCGGCGCGGTTGCGGTTGTGGGTGATGAGGAATCGGTCTTCACCGCCGATGACGGCGTGCTCGACGGTGTATTCGACTCCGTCGACACGGGGCCAGATCTCCTGCGGTTCGGCTTCGAGGTCGTCGACGCGGACGACCCAGTACCCGGTGGTCGTCTTCGACCCGGTGACGACGAACATCATCCGGCCCGAACGTGAGAATCCCGATCCGACGAAGAAGCGCTCATCGGGTTCGTGGAAGATGCACACGTCGTCGCTGCTGTCGGTGCCGACCACGTGGCGCCACACCTTCTCCGGCCGCCAGGCGTCGTCGACAGTGGTGTAGAAGACGAAGCGACCGCTCGGGTCGAGGGAGGCTCCGGCGAAGGTGCCCTCGATCGTGTCTGCGAGGTCATCTCCTGTGACCAGGTCGCGGAGTCGGAGGGTGTAGCGTTCGTCGCCGGTGGTGTCGACACCGTAGAGGAGTCTGCTGCCGTCGTCCGAGAGTGAGAAGGAACCGAGGGAGAAGAACTCCTGACCAGCGGCGGCGATGTTCGAGTCGAAGACGACTTCTTCGCCGGGCATAGGTTGTTCGCCGACCTCGGGCGGCGTCCAGTCGTCGGGCCCGGAGATGGGGATCCGGACGCTGATGCCGTAGTCGAGCCCGGCCTTCGTGCGGGAGAAGTACCAATAGTTCCCGCGCCGGTTGGGCACCGACATATCGGTCTCTTTGATGCGCGTCTTGATCTCGGTGAAGATCGAATCTCGGAGCCCTTCGAGGTGAGCAGTCTGTGCGCTCGTCCAGGCGTTCTCTGCTTCGAGGTGGGCGATGACCTCGGGCGACTCCTTCTCACGCATCCACTCGTAATCGTCGATGAAGGTATGGCCGTGGTGGGTGCGCTCGAAGGGAACCTTCTTCGCCACCGGCGCAGAAGCGGGGGTGGCCCCGGCCCCGGACGGGGTCTGTGCTGCAGGAACGGTGGCAGGAGAATCGGCATCAGTCATGGTCCCACCCTAGTCACTCCGCCCGTTCACCTCGTCTGCGGCCAGTCAGCCGAGGCGTGTCCCCGATCTTCGCTGTTATGCCTCGGTGGAATGATCACACACAGACGAGCCGCGACGACCAGGCGACGCCGCGCAGCGATGACCCACCGTGAGCAGAATGCACTCAACGCGCTCAATGAGCAGAAAGCGCAGAGCGAGCACAAGCTCGCAGTGGACACTCAGCAAGCTCTAAGGTGAGTCTCGAATCACACTCGCCTTCAAAGGAGAAGACCGTGCCACAGGCGCCACCTCCCGAGGATTCGACGGTCGAATCCTCCCATCCCTCACGACGCACCTTCGGACGCATCGCCTACGGGGCGATCGCCTTGGCAGCGATCGGAACGGCGACGACCTACTCGGTCAGGGCCGCCTCGGCGAAGGGCGACCTGTCGTCGAATCTCACCCTCATCGCTCCGGCCGGCGCCGGCGGCGGCTGGGACGGCTTTGCCCGCGAGACCCAGCAGGCCATGCGCGTCGAACGGCTGGCCAACAACGCCCAGGTCGTCAACATCCCCGGTGCCGGCGGCACGATCGGCCTCGGCAAGTTCTCAACGATGCACGGCCAGGCGGACACGATCCTGGCCACCGGCACCGCCATGGTCGGCGGGATCGCGCTGAACAAGTCGCCGGTCGGATTCGACAACACCACCCTGATGGCCCGCGTGGCCGAGGACTACGACGTCCTCATCGCCGCCGCCGACTCCCCGCACAACACGATCGACGATGTCATCGGCGCGTGGAAGAAGGACCCGAAGGGGCTCGTGTGGACGGGCGGTTCGGCGGGTTCGGTCGACCATCTCACGATCGCGCAGCTCGCGCTCCTCGGCGGGATCGCCGCGTCCGACATCACCTACATCCCGAAGTCCGGCGGCGGCGAAGCGATCCAGACGCTGCTCTCGGGGACCACCGATTTCGCCTCCTGCGGCTTCAACGAGGTCTCCGACCAGATCGAAGCCGGACGCGTCAAGGCCATCGGCGTGGCCGCCCCGAAGCGGATCGAGGGCTTCGACGAGGTGCCGACGATGTCCGAACAGGGCTATGAGGTCACGCTGACGAACTGGCGCGGCTGGCTCGGCGCCCCGGACATCACCGGCGAGGAATCCAGCCAGCTGCTCGACATCCTCCAGAAGACCCGCGACAGCGCGGCCTGGAAGGACGCCCTCGAACGGAACAAATGGACCGACGTGTGGCTGACCGGCGACGAATTCGCCGAGTTCATCAAGGAGGACTCGTCACGGGTGGAGAAGCTGCTGAAGGAGTTGGGACTGTGAGCGCACAGACGACGAAACGCACGGGCCACCTCGGCGCGGGAACCTGGTGGCAGGGAAGGTCAGGACTCATCGTTCCCCTCATCATGGGTGCATTCTCGACCTATCTGCTCGTCGGCATCCTCACGATGGACGTGCCTGCGGATGCGGACAAACCGGGTCCGCAGTTCTTCCCGACGATCATCATGCTCGTCGGCTACGCGCTGACGGTCCTGCTGGTCATTGCCTATATCCGCAATCCCGAACCCGTCGACGTCGACGATGCGGTCCCGGCCCAGGTCGAAGAGGACAAGGCGTTCTCGACTCCGGTCACCTCGGCAGTCGCGGCCTCTCGGCTCACCCCTCATGAGGAAGACGAACCCGAGGACGACCGCGCAGCTCTGGCCGCGGCCCGCAAGGCCGATTCGACGCACCGCACTCACAGTGACTTCGTGTCCCTGGCCTGGGGCGCCGGCGGTTTCGCGGCGTTCGCCCTCATCCTCGAATTCGCAGGGTGGATCATCGCCGCAGCGCTGCTGTTCTGGTGTGTGGCCCGGTCGATGGGATCGAAGAAGCCGCTGTTCGACCTCACTCTGGCACTGACGTTCTCGTCCCTGGTCTACATCGCCTTCGCGGTGATGCTGGGACTCAACCTTCCTTCGGGAATTCTGGGAGGTGGCTTCTGATATGGACGCTCTCATGTCCCTCTTCGAAGGCTTCGCACACGCTCTGACCCCAATGAACCTGCTGTGGGTGTTCGTCGGATGCTTCCTCGGCACCGCCGTCGGCGTACTGCCGGGCCTCGGGTCGTCGATGGCCGTGGCTCTGCTGCTGCCGATGACCTTCGCCCTCGACCCCACAGGCGCGTTCATCATGTTCGCCGGCGTCTACTTCGGTGGGCTCTTCGGCGACTCGACGATGGCCATCCTCATGAACACCCCGGGTCAGGCCTCTGCGATCGCCTCGACGTTCGAAGGCCACAAGATGGCCAAATCCGGGCGGGCCCCGCAGGCTCTGGCCACCGCCGCGATCGGCGCATTCATCGGCGGGTTCATCTCGTGCTTCCTCGTCGTCTTCGTCGCTCCCGCGTTGGCGGATCTGTCGACGAGCTTCGGCCCGGCCGAGTTCTTCGCCCTTGCCCTGTTCGCCTTCGTCGCCACCTCCTCGGTGGTCGCCGATTCGGTGCTCAAGGGGCTCACGGCTCTGGTGCTGGGCATCGGCTTCACCGTCATCGGCATCGACTCGGTTTCGGGCACGGAGCGGTTCACCCTCGGCGTCCCCGAACTCTTCGACGGTGTTTCGCTGGTCACGGTGACGGTCGGTGTGCTGGCGCTGGGCGAAGTGTTCTTCATCGCCTCCCGGATCCGCCGCCAGGCCACGGACAACACAGTCAGCTCCTCGGGCCGCCCGTTCCTCTCCCGCAAGGAGGTCGGCGAAGCTCTGCCGGCATGGCTGCGCGGCACGGCGATCGGTCTGCCTTTCGGCGTCATCCCCGTCGGCGGTGCCGATGTTCCGACGTTCATGGCCTACGGCCTGGAGCGCAAGCTCGATTCCCGGCGGAAGGATCCGCAGTTCGGAAAGGGCGCGATCCGTGGTCTTGCCGCCCCCGAGGCGGCCGGATCGGCGACGACGGGCATCGCGATGGGTGCGCTGTTGGCTCTGGGTCTGCCGATCTCGGCGACGGCGGCGATCATGCTCGCGGCGTTCCGTCAGTACGGCATCCAGCCCGGTCCGCTGCTCTTCGACCGCTCCCCCGAGCTCGTCTGGGGTCTGCTCGCGAGCTTCTTCGTCGCGATGATCGTCCTGCTCATCATCAACCTGCCGTTCGCTCCGCTGTGGGCGAAGCTGCTGAAGATCCCGGACCCGTACCTCTACGGCGGCATCGCGGTCTTCTGCGGCCTGGGCATCTATGCGACGTCTGCCTCGACGTTCGAGCTGCTCATTCTGCTGGGCATCGGCGTGTTGAGCTTCGTGCTCAAGCGCTACGGTGTGCCGTTGGCGCCGCTGATGATCGGCATGGTGCTCGGGCCCCTGGCCGAGTCGAACCTGCGTGATGCCCTGTTGGCGGCCGGCGGAGATGCGTCGACTTTGGTGTCCTCGCCGATCACGATCGTCATCTACGTCGTGCTCATCGCCGCTCTGGTCTACACCGGCATCGGCCGAGTGCTCGCCCGCAAGCGGCAGAAGCAGGCGACACAGGAGGTGCTCGCTCCGGCGAACTCGTCGCAGGGCTGATCCCAGCGGCCGCGGCGTAGGCCGCCGCGTTTGCTGGGTGCGGTTCCGGCCTCGGCGATCACCAGCGACTGGGGAGATGGTCCCGGCTCCGTGCCGAGGAACGTCTCCCCAGTCCTTTGTCGTAAACGGCGCCGAACATAGGTCAGCACCGGATACGTTCTGCCCCCAAGAAGTATCCGGTGCTGACCTATGTTCGTGGGGAGTCCACTGCCCAGCGTGCTCTGCCCCGCGCCCACTGCCCATGATGCGGGATCAGCGGTCGGAATCAGATCGGGAGGCTGCTCTCGGCAGGAGTCGCCCGGCCCCCTTGAGGCCGAAACTCGTGAGCACAGCGGCGATGAGGACGAGGGCGACGGCCGCACCGGCGGCCCACTGCACGCCGAAGTCGAAGGCCGACACAGCCGCCTCGGTGATCTTCTCACCTGCTGCGGAACTCAGTCCGGACGCGTATTCGAGGGCGGAGCCGAGCGTATCGAACTCGGCTTTGTCGGCTGTGTCCCCGATCGCGGACTGCAGCGCGGATCCGTACATGAAGGTCGAGAGCCCGCCGAGCACGGTCGTGCCCATGACGGATCCGAATTCGTAGGCGGTCTCCGATATCGCCGAGGCGGCTCCGGCCTTGTGGGCCGGGACCGCGGCGAGGATGAGGTCGTTCGTGATGACCTCGGCGGTGCCGAGTCCGATGCCGAGGATGAGGAAGGCCAGCAGCATTCCCATCACGGAGTGTTCGGAGGTGAAGGCGATGATGCCCATGCCGATGGCGTTGAGCGCGAGCGCACAGGGCACGACGACGCGCGGTTCGAAGCGGGCGATGAGCGGCACCGCGAGGTAGCCGGCCGCGACCGAGGTGATCAGCCCAGGGATGAGCACAAGCGCGGCGTCGATCGGAGAGAGCCCGAGCACGAGCTGGAGCAGCTGGGTACCGAAGTAGAGGAACCCGGCCAGCCCCATGACGCTCAGCAGGTTCGACACCACCGCCGAGGTGAACACGGAGTTCGCGAACAGACGGACGTCGAGCATCGGGTTCGGTGTGGCGAGCTGGCGGAGGACGAAGCTGGCGCCGGCGACGATCGCCACGGACAGGGTGAACCAGAAGAGGAGGTCGGCGCCAGAAGCCATGCTGTGTTTGATGGCGAAGACGAGCGGGGCCAGGGCGAGCATCGACAGGATGATGGAGAACGGGTCGAAGCGGCCGGGGTTCGGATCGCGCGATTCGGGCAGCAGGAAGGCGGCCGCGGGGATGAAGAGCGCGATGAGCGGCAGGTTGATGAAGAAGACCGAGCTCCAGTGGAAGTGCTCGAGCAGAAAGCCGCCGACGATCGGACCCAGAGCGGCACCGCCGGAGAACATCGCGGCCCAGGTGGCGATCGCGATGCGGCGGTCCTTGTCGTGGTCGAAGATGTTGCGGATGAGTGACAGCGTCGAGGGCATGAGGGTGGCCCCGAAGATGCCCAGCAGTGCGCGGGCGAGGATGAGCATCTCTGCCGAGGTGGAGAACGCCGCGAGCAGTGAGGCCGCACCGAATCCGGCGGACCCGATGATGAGCAGTTTGCGACGCCCGACTCGATCGCCGAGGCTGCCCATGGCCACCAGCAGACCGGCGAGCATGAGCGCGTAGATGTCGACGATCCACAGCAGCTGCGTGCCGGTCGGATGCAGCCCGGTGCTGATCGCGGGGATCGCGAAGCCGAGCACCGTGTTGTCGATCGAGATCAGCAGCACGGGGATCATGAGCACCGCAAGGCCGACCCACTCGCGCCGACCGGCACGCAGCTGTGGAGTCAGTGTCGTCGTCATGCCCCCAACTGTACCGTCTGGACGGTACAGTTGGGAAGCGGAAAGGTCACCCGCATTCGCACGCTCAGGAGATACACGGAGTGCTCGACCGCCTCGGCGATGACCGTGTCCCTACCCGCATCCCCGCCCGGTACCATCGGTTCGCCCCCTCACCGCCTCGGTCCGGTTTCGGGCGCACCGTCAGTCTCATGGGCCCCGCCATCGACTAGGCTCGTGGCTATGGCACGCAATCCGACCGCAACCAAGGAGAAGCTGCTCGACGCGTTCGATGAGCTCCTCGACGAACACGGCACAGCCGGTGCGACTCTGGACGCAGTTGCTGCGAAAGCCGGAGTCTCCAAGGGCGGTCTGCTCTACCATTTCGGCTCGAAAGCCGAGCTCATCAAGGGCAGCCTGGAACGGCTCGACCAGCTGGTCGACGAGGACATCGAAGAGATGAAGGCCGCCGGCGAACGCCTTCACTACTACTACCTCGAGACCTCGGCCGAGGTCGGCACTCCCCTGGACCGCAGCCTCATCGCTGCCGGCTGTCTCGCACTCGAGAACGAGGAGGCCAAGGCGGCTCTGCGCAGGACCAGGGAAGCGTGGTTCAACTTACTCAACGACCACCTCGGCGATGCTGACCTGGCGATGACGATCCAGCTCATCGGCGACGGCATGTACTTCAATCAGAACTTCGGGCTGTCACAGGATGAAGCCCTCGACCACGTGAAGCGAGTGCTCACCCGCCTCGGACTCTGAATCACCCACCGTGGAGTTCCGGACGTCTCGTGCGGGATATTGCCTCAGCTTTCAGCACAGATCGTCCGGAAGTCGGCCCGCGACCGCTGTATCACTCGCACACAGCTGACTGTGGATGGCGCTTCTCTATCCACAGGCTGGTTTCTCGCCATTTCTTTTCAGTGACCGGCAGGCGAAGCTGGCTCCTATGTGCGCTGACTCTCGCTGGATGATGCACGATTTTCCGGAGGTGTTCCGAACCCGGGACTACATCGAACGAGGCATCACACGGCACAGCCTCTATCATTCGAAGCGCTTTCAGCAGGTATTGCCCGGCGTACGGATGGACCTCGAACGGTTCGACCGCCGCCCGGTACCTGCTTGGGCCGATACTGACTGGCTGTTTGATGCGCAGAGGCTCAGAGCCGCGCTCCTTCACTACCCGGACATTGCTGCCAGCCACGCCCTTGCCGCGCGGCTCTACGGCTGGCCGCTTCCTTCCACCTGGCTGACGTCGCAACTCCATGTCTCAGTCACAGAGCCCAATTGTCGGATCAGACTCCCTGGGATCACTCTGCGTCGAATGACGACCATGACGGTCAGGCAATGGTTCGGCTTACCCATTCTCGCTCCAGCAGAGGTCATCATCGGAATCGCAGGCGACCTGATGCAACGCGACCTCGTGAAAATCTGCGACGCGGCCGTCGGCAACTGGCACGGACCACCACAGATCGGGCTCGACGAACTGCGTGACTGCGTTCGCACACGTCCATTCGTCCGCGGACGACAGCACCTCTTGGAGGCGGCCAACCTCGCCCGTCCGACTGTTGATTCGCCACCCGAGACAGACCTGCGGCTGTGGGCCGTCGACGTCGGTCTTCCCGAACCTGTCGTGCATCCTCATGTTCCCAGCCGCCTCCTTGGGCGCATTGTCGAACCTGACCTCGGCTATCCCGACGCACGGCTTGCTCTGGAGTACGAGGGCGGTCACCACTTCGAATCGAAGCGGCAGAGAGAAAGCGACCTCAGACGCGACGAAGCGCTCCGTGCAGAAGGCTGGACGGTCCTCCACGTGACGAGCAATGCCAACTACATCCTGTTGGAGTCACAGATTCGTGACCATTTGGGTCTCGAGCCGCGCGTTCGGTCGGGCCGGGGCAGTGGTGGCGGCTGTTGACCATGCGGCGACCGACCGGGATGACGTTCGTCTCAGGCGAGATTCAGCTAAAAGATGGGAAGTTCCGGACGATCTGTGCTGAAAACTGAGGCTCAAATCAGCACAGATCGTCCGGAACTTCCTATAACACGCCTCCGCACGCAGCGAAGATGACCGGTTCGGGCGAGAGTCACCTCAGGTGGTGCACCTCCTGCAGCCCGTACACCGGAGTCTCGATACCTTCGTGCCGGGCCTTGAGCTGCAATGCCAGGTAGAGCGAGTAGTGGCGGGACTGGTGGAGGTTGCCGCCCATGAACCACAGGTTCTCCTGCTGGGTGGGCTTCCACATATTGCGCTGCTCGCCCTCCCACGGGCCCGGGTCCTTCGTCGTCTCCGATCCCAGCCCCCAGCATTTGCCGACCTTGTCCGCGGTCTCCTGGTCAACAAGGTCGGCGACCCATCCGTTCATCGAACCGTAGCCGGTGGCATAGACGACGAGGTCAGCCGGCAGCTCGGTGCCGTCCGCCAACACAACCGAGTCAGAAGTCAGGTGGTCGACCTGGCCTTTGGCCAACTTCACTTTGCCGTCGGCGACGAGCTCGGCGGCTCCGACGTCGATGTAGTAGCCCGAGCCCCGGCGCAGGTACTTGAGGAACAGACCGGACTCGTCGTCGCCGAAATCGAGGTCGAACCCGGCATCTTCCATGCGCTGGTAGAAGTCCTTATCCGCTTCCTTGATCTGGTCGTAGAGCGGGATCTGGAACTCGTGCATGATCCGGTACGGCAGCGACGCAAAGATGAGATCCGCCTTCTCCGTCGTCACCCCGCTCTCAAGAGCGCGTTCGGAGTACAGGTCCCCCATCGCGATCTCCACGAGCGAGTCGCTCTTGACGATGTGCGTGCTCGAGCGCTGCACCATCGTGACGTCGGCGCCGTTCTCGTACAGGGCTCCGCAGATGTCGAAGGCCGAGTTGTTGCTGCCGATGACGACGACCTTCTTGCCCGCATAGGCGTCAGGGCCCGGGTGCTGCGAGGAATGCTGCTGCTCGCCCTCGAAGATGTCCGAGCCCGGGAAAGTGGGGATGCTCGGCTTGCCCGACATGCCCGTGGCCATCACCAGATGGGTCGGGCGCAGAGTGACTTTCTCTCCGTTCCGGTCGACCTCGACCGTCCACCGGCCTTCTGCTTCGTCATAGGTCGCCGAGGCGGCTGTCGTCGATGACCAGTACGGAATCTCCATCACCTTCGTGTAGAACTCCAACCAGTCCGCGATCTTGTCCTTCGGTGCGAACACCGGCCAATTGTCGGGGAACTTCAGGTACGGCAGGTGGTCGTACCAGACCGGATCGTGCAGGCACAGCGACTTGTACCGCGACCGCCACTGGTCACCCGGCCGCTCCCACCGATCGATGACCAGGGAGGGCACCCCGAGTTGGCGGAGGCGTGCGCCGAGGGCGATCCCGCCCTGCCCGCCACCGACGACGAGGATGTACGGATCGGCGGTCTTACCCCAGGCGGCGTCCTCCTCGGCGAGTTTCTCCGACCAGCTCTTCCGCTCGGGATCGACGCCGTGTTCGGCACCCTTGGCCCGGCGGGTGCCGCGCGGCTCCTCGTGTCCGGCGATCTCCTGAAGCGCGGTGAGCATGGTCCAGGCCTTGATGCCGTCTTCGTCGATGAGGCGGACGAGCCCTTTGCCACGCCCCACCGAGGTGGTGAAGGTGAACCATGCTTCCGTCACTCCGTCGGCGGTTGCCGCCGGTTCGGTCAGTTCGAATTCTTCCGGTGAGACCCGGTCGAGGTTGTGGGTGAGCAGGTCGGTGACCCCATCAGGGTTCTCCACCGTCTTGAGGTTCCAGGTGAAGGACACGAGGTCCCTCCAGTAGCTGTCGGTGGCGAACAGTCCGGCGGCGGCCGGAATGTTCCGGCGGCTCAGTGCCGATTCGAAGTCCTGCAGCCACCTCATTGCGATGTCGTCGGCAGTCAGCTGGGGACGGTCGAGCGTCGTTGTCATGTCACTCCTCCTCATTGAGTTCAGTGACTCCAAACTAGGCCGGGCGTTCACGGCTCGGAAGAGTTGCATCGGATTGCAAGGCTCGCGCCGGGCCGGGATTCTCACCAACGTTCCGACCCCATGGTCAGGGATACGTTCCCGTCTTATACTCAAGGCATGCTTCAGCCGGATCTGGCGCATCTCGCCAGAGATCTGACACGCATTCACGATGCCGTGATCACCGGGGCCTCGCCGCCGGTGCAACCGCGCGCGCTGGTCAGGCGTTCGTGGGATCGGATGCTGCGCTTGGGGCTGGACCCGGATGGTGCGAATGCGCGGATCGTCGCCGATGAGGCCGAGCTGGAGACTCGGCGGCGCACGTCGCGGCTGCGACTGGTCGTCGAGGAGATGCGCTCAGTGCTGCTGCGGGCTCCGGACGCGGCTCCGTTCATCCTCGTCGTCACCGATGCCGACGGCGTCATTCTGTGGCGAGACGGTGCGGCATCGGCCAGACGGCAAGCCGATGAGCTCGGATTCGTCGAAGGAGCGCATTGGTCCGAAGTCAAGGTCGGCACGAATGCCATCGGCACGGCGTTGACCGAGGAGGCACCCGTCCAGCTCTTCTCCGCCGAGCACTTCGAAGCCTCGCAGCATCCCTGGTACTGCAGCGCCGTGCCCGTCCACGACCCGCACGATGGGACCCTCTTGGGAGTCGTCGACATCAGCGGCCCGGCGATGACCCTCCACCCGGCCGTGCAGTCCTTGGTGACGACGGCGGTGCGCTTGGCCGAGGCCAGACTGATGATCGCGCAGCAGGAAGCGCTGAACACCTTGCGCGATCGGATGTCGGCGATGCTCGCCGGCACGTCCGGCCCGGCCCTCGTCGTCGACGAGGCCGGATGGGTGGCCTACCAGCAGGGAGTGCGCAGCCGCGACCGCATCGAGGCCCCCGCTGCCGACCGCTCGATCCTCATTCCCGGTGCTGGTCTGTGCCTGCCGGAGAAGATCACCGGCGGGTGGCTGCTGCGGCCCACCGGCGACCGTCGAGCCTCGGTGACTCTGCGGATGAGACAGGACCCACCCGTGCTCGACATCCATTCCGGTACCGACCCCCTCGTCGTTCCGCTCACGCCGCGGAGGGCGCAGATTCTGGCGGCGGTCACCTCGGCGGGTGTTGCAGGGATCAGTGCCGCCGATCTCAGCCAGCGCCTCTACGGGGACGGCGACCATGTGGTCACCGTCCGCGCTGAGGTCTCGCGTCTGCGCCGATCCGTCGGTGCGCTGCTCGCCACCCGCCCCTACCGGTGGGCCGAGGGCGTCGACGCACGGGTGGAGTGACTCTCGGGCCGATGCGGATCGGTCCGAGCCGTCACGTGCCGGCTCCGCGGTAGCTGCCGACCGACCACAGCACACCCTCGGGGTCCTGGATGGCGAAGTCGAGCGATCCGTAGTCCTGCTCGGTCAGTCCCATGACCTCGGTGGCACCGGCGGCGAGCGCACGCTGGTGGAGCTCACGGACGTTGCCGGAGGCCAGATACACCGACCCCGAGGCGACTCCCGTCTTGGTCATGACCCCGCCGTCGTCGCGGACGGACCCGAGCATCACTCCCCCGCCCTCGGGCCAAGCGAGTTCGGCATGATCGACGCGATCCGGATAGTCGGCGTTCGTGTATTCGGCGATGACGTCGAAGCCGAGGGCCTCCTGCAGGAAGGCGATCGCGGCTTTGGCATCGCGGTAGCGGAAGGTGGGCCAGACGTTGGCATGGTTCTCGGACATGGTCACTCCTGAGTTCGTCGCAGTTGGAATTCCATCATCGACGCACACCCACCTATACGTCTTGGACAAATGGGAACAGGTCATCCCCTCGCCGAGGCGGCCCCCACCGAATCTGTTCCCCCAGTCCGGGTCCGGGCCACGTCATCGGCGGCCAGCCACCGGCTGGGGCTGAGACCGACGAAATCCTGGAAGTCCCGGTTGAGGTGCGCTTGATCGGCATAGCCGCAGCTCACGGCGATCTCCGCCAAACTGCCCCGGCCTTCGGGGATGAGCCTCCGCGCCCGATCGAAGCGGACGATGCGGGCGGCGTCCTTGAGTCCGATCCCGTATTCGGATCGGAACTGGCTGCCCAGATGGCGCCTGCTCCATCCGACGTGATCAGCGACGAGGGAGACGGGCAGACCGCCATGGCTGTCGGCGATCCGATGCCAGGCGGCGGCCACCTCGGTGCGGGGGCGATTCGCGTCATCGATCGTGCGCGTGAGCACGTCGTCGATGGCGGCGAAGCGGGCGGACCATTCGGTCTCCAGGTTGACCCGCTCGTGCAGTTCCACGGCCAGCGGCCGGGAGATCCCCGCAAGGTCGACGCTGTGGTGGGCGAATTCTGCGGCGGGGATTCCGAAGAACGCCCGTGGGGCCGACGGGCTGAAATTGATCTGGATTCCCGACATCGCACCGGGGTGGGCGATGAGCGTCGAGCGCAGGTGAAGGCCGGCGAGCAGCACGTCGAAATGCTCACGGCTGCCGGTGAGGGCACCGACCTGGCACAGTGGTTCGTCGATCGAGACGATGAAAGTCAGAGTTCCCGATGGCAGTCCGAGGTGCGTCCCCGCGGGGACGCCGGAGATGTCGTAGCCGACGTAGTCACCCACGAATGGCCGCAGACTTGGGTGAGGCCGGCCGATCAGGTCGTCAGTGCGCGACGCGGACATGGCGCCAGTGTAAACCCGCGAGTGCGGGCGGGTAGGCGTGATCAGCCCGGCCCGTCACGATCGTTCGACGACGCCCCAGATCGGGTCGGTGAAAGTCCGGTCGAGGTCGAGCCCGAATTCTCCACGGAGAACGGCGGCGAAGTCGGCGGCATCGGTCACCGTCCGCTCAATGCGTTCGGGCTCGCCACCGGGGCGGAGACTGCGCAGCTGGCCACCTTCGAGCGACACCTTGCCGCCGCTGTCGAGCGTCCTTGCCACCACCGGTGCGCCGGTGAAGCGCGTGCCGGGCTTCGTCGCGGTGAACCAGTTCGACACACCTCGAGGTCGGATTGTTCCCGTGGGACATCCGCGAAGGCATAGACGGTGCGGAACTCCTGGTCAGCACTGGTCCGCGACTGCAGCGCACAGTCGGCTTCCGCTCGCATCGCCGGTGCCAGCACGGTGTCGGCCGGGACGATCCTGTGCTCTCCGTGCTCTGTCGTCCGCGGTTTCGACTCCGCCTCGAGCGCGAGTGCAGCCTGCGGCGTCCCACCGCCGAACCCCGGGTCGACGAGGAAACGCCGACCCTTGATCTCGACGATCGTCGCCTGGTGGGTCAGCGGTCCGGGCGCGGACCTCCCGTCGCCGAGGTGAACGCGGGCGAGGATCGGGTGCGCGCTCAGCCCGAGCTCTCGGAGCACGGCGCGGACGAGTGTCGCATGTTCGTGGCAGTAGCCGCCGCGGCCGGCGTCCAAGAGCTTCGCCGTCAGTGGGTCGAGGTCGGTGGGAATGCCTCGCGACTTCCCTGCCGCGCGTGCGGCGATGACGTCGAGGTTCTCGAAGCAGATCGACCGGACGTGGGCGGTCAGCAGCTCGTCGATGAGGTCGACGATGTCGTCGATCGTCCCGTGCGCCCGACGGCGCAGTCCGTCCTCCGAGCTGTCGAGTCCGAGCCGGTCGGCATACCGGGCTGCAAGCGATGATGGTGTCATTGCCGGTCCTTCCGTTCTGGACGCGAGTTCACGCCCACGGTTGGGGTCGGAGTCCGTGGGCTCCCCGATAGTTCGGTGAGCTCGGCTCCTCCCACTCGCCGAGGAGGTCCGCGGGGAGCCGATAGACCGTGACCTGCAGTGGGTGGCAGTTCTCCACCGGATCGGACGAGCCGTCACCGAACATCGGTGCGGACAGATCTCCGCCGGGGCAGGTGGACAGGGCCGCGAGCAGGTCCTGCTCGGCGAAGAACTCGAAGTGGTCGCCCGGGCGTGCCGGGCAGGTCTTCATGAAGTATTCGTCGTTGCTGTTCAGCCCCGTGCACTGGAAGACGTTGAGCACATCGTGGACGTCGAATTCGGTGAGGCCGTAGGGCAGGATCGCGCGGACGAGGTTCGAATGGCAGTGGTAGTCGAAGTCGACGCCGCTCAGCATCTGCGACACATAAGGGTCGCATCGGGTGCCCAAGGTGTCGTGCACTCGGCCGCCCTCCGGGTCCGTGCCGTAGTCGGACAGTGTGTCTCCGACGATGGTGGCCATCGGTCGTAGAAACGGCAGCGTCGACCACAGGCGGTCGAATGTGGACACGTGTGCAGCCTGGAGCTGTCGGGTCCGTGCTGCCCAGAACCGTTCCCTGGGATCGTGCCGATTCCACAGATTGAGGTCGCCGACCTGCGGGCCGTCGACGGTGGAGATGCGGCAGACGTGGCCGGCGGGGACGTCCCACGCCTGTCCGGAGCGGATGGGGATGGTGAACTCGTCGATGATTTCCCGGGACTGGGTGTCTTCACCGATCTGTGAGTAGAAGTCTCTGTCGACCTCGAGCGCGGGGCCCTGATAGGCGGCTTCCTGCAGACGGCTCTGAGCCATTGGACGCATCCTCCTCCGTAGTCGTGTTGCCTGCAACGATGCCAGCTTCTCACCGGCTGTCCAAGACGGTGGTCGTCGGGTCTATGCTGAAATCACAGAGCCGACGCAGGTGAATGAGCCGCGTCGTCGTATGCACCGAACCGCGTGCACCGAGCAGTGGGAGGTCGGAATGGCTGAAGAGATCGACGTGGAGATGCAGGACACGGGAGAGTTCCTGGCCAGCATCCGCTCAGCGACGGGAACCGACGAGATCGTTCTGATGTTCGACGATGCCGAAGAGGTCTCCGACGGAGTCTTGGGCAATGACGAAGCCTCTGTCCGGGCGACTGTGGAATTCCTCCTCAGCCATCAGCCTCCTGGGGACCTGCCGGACCGGATCGACCTCGTCGACATCGCCGCCGCCTACGACGGCGCCGTCGAGTCCATCCGGAAGCTGCGGGGTTAGCAACCCACAAACACTGTGCTGACGGGCTCATGCCGAAGGGCGGAACCGACGCACTGTCGGCTCCGCCCTTCACCATGTGTTTCGATCCGGGAAGCTCCCGGGGCCCTGCTCAGTCCAGCAGGTCGTGACGCACGATCGACTGTTCGCGGTCGGGGCCGACGCCGATGACCGACATCCGGCAGCCCGAGAGCTCTTCGAGGGCGAGCACGTACTTCTGTGCGTTGACCGGCAGGTCGTCGAAGGTGCGAGCCTTCGTGATGTCCTCGGTCCAGCCGTCGAAGTACTCGAAGATCGGCTTCGCATGGTGGAACTCGGTCTGCGACACCGGCATCTCGTCCTGGCGCACTCCATCGACGTCGTAGGCGACACAGACAGGAATGCGCTCGATGCCGGTGAGCACGTCGAGCTTGGTCAGCACATAGTCGGTGAAGCCGTTGGTGCGGGCGGCGTAGCGGGCGATGACCGCGTCGTACCAGCCGCAGCGGCGCGGACGACCGGTGTTGACACCGAATTCTCCGCCGGCCTTCTGCAGGTATTCGCCCATCTCATCGAACAGCTCGGTCGGGAACGGTCCGGCACCCACCCGGGTGGTGTATGCCTTGACGATGCCGACGACGCGGTTGATGCGGGTCGGGCCGATGCCTGTGCCCACGCAGGATCCGCCGGCTGTCGGGTTCGACGAGGTGACGAACGGGTAAGTGCCGTGGTCGACGTCGAGCATGGTCGCCTGACCGCCCTCCATGACGACGACCTCACCGCGGTCGAGCGCCTCATTGAGCATGAGCTCGGTCTCGGCGACGTAGGGGCGCAGACGTTCGATGAAAGGTTCGAAGTATTCGACGATCTCTTCGACCGACACCGCTCGGCGGTTGTAGACCTTGACGAGCAGTTCGTTCTTCTGCCGCAGCGATCCTTCGATCTTCTGGCGCAGGATGGACTCGTCGAAGACGTCCTGGACGCGGATGCCCAAGCGCCCGATCTTGTCCATATAGGCCGGTCCGATGCCGCGGCCGGTGGTGCCGATGGCCCGCTTGCCGAGGAACCGTTCGGTCACCTTGTCCAGCGTCTGGTGGTACGGAGCCACGAGGTGGGCGTTCGCGGAGATCCGCAGCTTCGATGTGTCCGCGCCGCGCGACTCGAGGGCGTCGATTTCCTCGAAGAGCGCCTCGAGGTTGACGACGACGCCGTTGCCGATGACCGGGGTGACGTTCGGTGAGAGGATGCCCGCCGGCAGAAGCTTGAGTTCGTACTTCTCTCCTCCGACGACAACCGTATGGCCGGCATTGTTCCCACCATTGGGCTTGACCACGTAGTCGACGCTGGTGCCGAGGATATCGGTGGTCTTACCTTTACCTTCGTCGCCCCACTGAGCGCCGACGACAACGATTGCTGGCATGAGAGTGCTTCACCTCGAAGTGAAAGGGGATGTCATTACTCCCCAAGTCTACTGGGTCACACCGACACAGCCGCCATCGGGAGCATTCCCTCACCGAGGCGGCCGCGGGCAGGAGACCCGAAGCTCCCACTCGCGGCCGCACCGAGACCCGACCCCGGTCTCACTCCATGCTCATCCCCTTGGCCGGGGCGATCCGCGACATCGACCTCGCCGGTATCGCCGAGGCGAGAACGGCGGCGAGCACTGCGGCGACGCCGATCAGCCCGATCTGCGTCCACGGCACGGACAGCACCGGATTCGCTGAGGCAGGCATCATCGATGCCGTTCCGACCCAGCCGAAGAACGTGCCGACCCCGGCTCCGACGATCAGTGCGATGACCGTCATGAGCAGCGATTCGATCGTGATCATCCGCGACATCGCGGCTCGGGTGAATCCCAATGCCCGCAGCAGGGCACCCTCTCGGCGTCGTTCGATGACCGAGAGCGTGAGTGTGTTGCTCACTCCGATCACGGCGATGACCACCGCGGCCGCCAGCAGTCCGAGCACCACGCTCAGAGCGACCTGGAACAGCGAGGCGAAATCCGCCCGGTACTGTGCAGCAGTCGCATCGGCTGAGGCACCGACGGCGTCGAGTTCTGAGGTCAGGGCCTCGATCTGCGAAATCGAAGCGTCATCGGCGATCTTCGCCCAGGTCTGTTCGGCCACATCGTCGCCGGCGGCCTCCTCGAGGGTCTTCGCGTCGACACCGCTGACCAAGGCCGTCCCCGCGGGGACGTCGAAGGAAGTCTCGATCGTCAGATCGAGGTCCTGCTCGCCGAGGCGGACGGTCGCGCTCTGGCCGTCGACATCAGAATCCGCCTCGTCGAGTCCCACCGTTGTCGGGTCGAGGAGGATCGTGCCCTCATCGACGTCGTACCCGTCGCTGCGCAGAACCGGGGAGTCCGCGGCCGCCTCGGCGCTGGTGATCGCCACATCACCGGACCCGTCGGTCCCACCGACGCTCACCGAGGCGGTGGGCGCCGGGATGTTCATGCGCTCCTCGACGACCGGCGAATCTTCGAGCACGGAGGCGATCTTCGCATCATCGGCACCGTCTTGCCCTGCCGCGGAGACCACGAGATCGACCGGGGTGTCCTCGGCGGTGGCGAGCTCGAGGGTTCGCTGCAGGCTCGAGGAACCGACGACCACGGCTGTGACGAGGGTGATCCCGATGAGCAGGGCACCCGTCGTCGAGGCGGTGCGTCCTCCCGCTGTGCTCGCCGACCGTCCGGCCAGCTTCACTGCCGGCGAGCGCCGAGTGATCAGGCCGACTGCGGCGGCGAACAGCGCCACTAACGGCGGCACGAAGACCTTCGCACCGACGAGGAGGGCGACGAAGAGCGCGAAGCAGCCGACGATGCCGAACAGCACGGACTGGCTGGCGGTGCCGAGCAGGCACAGTCCGATTCCGGCGATGCCGAGCACAAGCGTCAGGCTCAGACGCACCCACCGGATGCTCGGGGCGGCGGCAGGCACATCGACCGGGCGGAGCGCTTCGATCGGGGAAACCCGAGAGGCCCGGATCGCGGGGATCAGCCCCGCGGCGAGGGTGACGAGGATGCCGACGACCGGTCCGACGACGAACGCCGAGACGGACGGTGACATCTGAGCGAATTCCGGCATCCACAGCGCACGGACCACGGTTGAGAGTCCCCATCCGATGAGGAGTCCGAGCCCGACGCCGAGCACGGATCCGACGATTCCGAGGCTCAGGCTCTCCACCACCGCGGCTCCGCGCACCTGACTGCGTGAGGCTCCGATCGCGCGGAAGAGCGCGAGCACGCGGGTGCGGGAGGCGACGAGGACGTTGAACGTGTTCGAGATGACGAGCGCCGCGACCCCCGCGGCCAGCAGTCCGAAAGCGATGCCGACGGTCGAGAGCATGTCGGTGGTGTTCGACAGCGACTCGATCTGCTCCTCGACGACCTGGTCGACGGTCCTCACCGACACGTCGGCACCGGCATCGGCGAGCGCGGATCCGACCGCCTCGGCGAGGGCCGTGCGATCACTCCCGTCGTCGGCGACGACCCGGATGGAGTCGGGCACGAGCTCACCCGGGGCGGTTTTGAGTCCGCCGTCGGTGAGGTAGAGATTCATCCCCGCGGCCGAGGAGCCGGGCATGATGCCCGAGACGGTGAAGCTCGGCCCATCGGCGGACCGCCGCGCCCCGTCGAACTCGCCGAGTGTGATGCTGTCGCCGACGCCGACCCCGAGGGTCTTCGCATCGGCTTCGCGGAGCATGAGCTCGTCATCCGAGCCCGGGGCGGAGCCGTCGACGGTCTCTGCCTGTCCCTGTGGGAGGTTCGTCGCCGACCCCGTCACCGAGGTGGATCCCGCCGAGACCGAGACGAAGGCGGACTCGGTGAGCTGGGCGGACTCGACCCCCTCGACGTCGGCCACCGTCTGACGCATGGACTCGGTGAGCGGGGAGGCCTCATCGGCTGCAGCTGCCGGGTCCTCGGATGCGGCCGCGGTGACGGCAACGTCGGCGCCGGCCCATTCGGCTTGGACCTGATTGCGCAGGGTGTCGCCGAAGGCCTGGGAGAACAGGAGTGCCGCGACGATGAAGGCCACGGACACGGCGATCGCGATCATCGCCGCACTCAGGCGCCCGGAGGCGCTGCGGAGGTTGGACCAGGCGATGCGGATCATCGGGCACCTCCGTCTGCCGGCGCGGCTCCGGCTGGAGACCCGGGGCCGGTTGCGGTCCCGGCCGACTGGCCAGCAGGTGCGGCTCCCGAAGACGCCGAGGCCGCCGTGACATTCATCAGCGCGGCGGCAACGGAATCCGGATCCGGTTGGGAGAGCTCACCTGCCAGCCGTCCGTCGGCGAGCAGAACGACGCGGTCGGCGCGGGCGGCGGCCCGGGGATCGTGGGTGACCATGACGACGGTCTGGCCGAGTTCATCGACCGAGGCGCGCAGGATGTTCAGGACCTCTTCACCGGAGCTCGAGTCGAGGTTGCCGGTGGGCTCGTCGGCGACGAGCACATCGGGCTGGGCGACGAGTGCGCGAGCGACGGCGACTCTCTGCTGCTGTCCGCCGGAGAGCTCGTGCGGCCGGTGGCCCAGGCGCTCGCGCAGACCGAGCAGGTCGACCATGCGATCGAAGATGCGGCGGTCGGTCTTCTGCCCCGATAGCTGCGAGGGCAGCAGGATGTTCTCCTCGGCACTCATCGCGGGCACGAGGTTGAAGGACTGGAAGACGAAGCCGATGCGGTCACGGCGCAGCGCCGTGAGCTTGCGGTCGCCCAGCCGTGAGATCGCCGTGCGTCCGATGAAGACCTCGCCCGAATCCGGGGTGTCGAGTCCGGCGAGCATGTTGAGCAGCGTCGATTTGCCCGAGCCGGAGGGTCCCATGATGGCGGTGAAGCGTTCGGCTTCGATGTCGAGGCTGAGGTCGTCGAGCGGTCGGACCTGCGCGTCCCCTCTACCGTAGGTTTTGCGCAGTCCGATGGCTTGGATGGCCAGCCTCGGCGCGGGGTTCGAACCCTGGCCCCGGGTCGACCCTTGCGCGGAGGTCGGGGATGAGGTCGGGGAAGGATGGGCATCGGTGTATGTCGCTGATGTGTTCATGCCTCCAGCTTCGTCGCCGGGCCCGCCCTCCCACATCGGACCTGAGGATGGTCTTCGCCGCAGAGCGCCGAGGCGGCCGTGGCCCGACCGTCATACCTGAGGATGATTTCGGATTCCTTTGAGCGACCTTGCTCGCCGACGATGAACCGGTCTCGAGCAGTCGGCCCAAAGCACGTGAGAGATGCTTCCGGTTCAGTGACCGGGGCCGACGAGACCGGCTTCGTAGGCGAACACGACGGCCTGCACACGGTCACGGGCCTCGAGTTTCATGAGGATCCGACCGACGTGGGTCTTCACGGTCGGCTGCGCGAGGAAGAGCCGCTCGCCGATCTCGGTGTTGCTCAGACCGGTGGCGATGAGAACGAGGACCTCGGTCTCGCGCTGGGTCAGTGACTCCAGGCGGCGCATATCGGCCGCATCGAGACGGCTGGCACCGGCCGCGGATGGTGCAGGCTCAACGCCTTCGGGCTGTGTGGGCGCACTTCCCCCGGCCGAGGTCGCCCCAGCTGACGAGGCCGCTGATTGCGGATCCGAATGGGAACGAGACTCCGCGCCGAGGTGGGGCAGGAGTCGTGTTTCGAGCAGTCGTCTGGTGGTGGTGGGGGCGATGACGGCACCGCCGTCGACGACGGTGCGGATCGACTCGAGGAGCACCTCGGGCAGGGTGTCTTTGAGCAGGAAGCCTGACGCACCGGCGCGCAGCGCACGCAGGGCGTAGTCGTCATCGTCGAAGGTGGTCAGCACGATGATCTTCGGGGGACGGATCGTCCCCTCGTCGGCGCGAGCGAGGATCCGCTGGGTCGCTTCGATGCCGTCGATACGGGGCATCCGGACGTCCATGAGTACGACATCGGGTTGATCTTGTACGACGATGTCGAGACCTGCCGCGCCGTCGCCGGCCTGTCCGACGACGGTGAGGTCCGGCTGGGAGTCGATGACCATGGCGAAGCCCGCCCTCACGAGGGCCTGATCATCGACGAGGACGACGCGAAGCGGCCCGCTCTCCCGAGCATCGGTCCGACCGTGCACGGTCGCCTCGTCATCGGCGCTCATCGGCTGCTCTCCTCGACTTCGGCGGACTGGCTCTCTCCGGTCTCGGCAGCCTCGGCGGGCTGTCGCGTCTCAGCCTCCTGTCCTGTTCCGGCTGTCTGCCCGGTTCCGGCAGACCCATTCTCTCCAAGATCGGACGAACCATGAGGGCCGGTGCCCGCGGTGAGCCCGGAATCGGATTCGGGAGTGGGCGCGGGAGCGGACAGCGGCAGTCGGGACTCGACGAGGAATCCCGTCATCGTTCCGAAGGCGCTTCCCATGACCGCACCGGAGGACAACCCGGGCTTCGCGTCGGTGCGCCCTTCGGACCGGTCCTTCACTCCGGTCGAACGGATCGGTCGAGCCGTGAGCGTGCCGCCGTAGAGCGCAGCGCGTTCCTGCATGCCGACGATGCCGTAGCCACGGCCGTGGGCAGCCGTCCCTGTCGGGTCGTCGGCTCCGTGGCCGTCCGTTTCTCCGCTCACGCGGGCGCTCGTCTGTCCGGTTCCGTTGTCGCTGATGCGGGCGACGAGCTCCGCGTCCTCGGCCAGCAGCTCGACATGTGCCCGAGCACCGTCTCCGGCATGTTTGAGCACATTCGTCAGCGCTTCCTGAACGATGCGGTAGACGGCGAGCGACGCTCCTTCGGCCAAGCGGCCGCGGTCGACGTCATCCAGTTCGGTCACCGAGACCGGGAGCCCCGCCGACCGCACATCGTCGATGAGGGAGCCGATGTCGGCGACGCCAGGCAGCGGCGACGAAGAGCGCTCGTCGTCCTCCTCGGCGCGGAGGAAGCCGAGCAGCGACCGCGTCTGTGCCAAGGCTTCCCGTCCGGTCTGTGCGATGGTCTCGAGGGCGCCGACCGCGACAGCCGGATCGGTCTTCGCCGCATAGCGACCTCCGTCGGCTTGGGCGATGACGACGGACAGGGAATGGGCGATGACATCATGCATTTCGCGGGC
Source organism: Brevibacterium sp. 'Marine' (assembly GCF_012844365.1). Taxonomy (NCBI): domain Bacteria; kingdom Bacillati; phylum Actinomycetota; class Actinomycetes; order Micrococcales; family Brevibacteriaceae; genus Brevibacterium; species Brevibacterium sp. 'Marine'. The sequence goes on along the minus strand of NZ_CP051626.1, from coordinate 777,720 downwards.
GATGCGCATGCGTTCGGCATCGGCGGCCAGCCGGGTCTCGGATTCGCGTTCGCGTTCCAGCAGGCGGTTGCGCTCCCGAATACCCTCGATCTCGCGGCGGCGACGGAATCCGACTCCGCCCAACAGCCAGGCGATGAGCACGATCGACGCACACAGTGCCACGACGACGACCAGCAGCACGTATTCGCCGAAGGCCAAGGGGCGCGGGTTCACCCCGATCGTCGCCTGCAGGGACACGAGGTAGAGCCACCCGCCCAGGAAGAGCGCGCCGAGGAGGCCCAGGACGAGCACGATGCGACCGTGGTTGCGTGTCCCCCACGCCGTCGTCGAATACACGGTGAGCGGAACGGCGACGATGCCGAAGGTCGGTCCCATCATCGTGAGCACGGTCAGCAGGCAGCCGACGGCGATGAGCGAGGAGCTCAGCAGCGGGGCTGTGCGCCGCAGTCCCAGCGGCAGCGTCTGGAGCAGAACGATGCCGATCTGCACTGCAACGGGCACCAGGGCGATCTCGCTCCGCTCGGCCTGGGAGGAGGTGAAGACGACGGTCAGATAGGTGATCGGCAGAGCCCAGAGCAGCGAGTCGACGATCCACGGATGAGCGGTGAAGGAGCGACGGATGCGGTCGACTCGGTCGGGGGTGGGCAGCTGCGGCTCCGGGCGGTGGCCCTCGGTCCGGATCGATCGATTGCTCATGTCGGCCATGGTAGTTCTGCGCCGCCGGGGCTCACATCATACTCAGGGCTGATCCGAGCCGACGACGCCGGCCGTGGCGCTCACCCGCGGCAGCTCGCTCAGCCTGGACGGCTGCCCACCCCGACTCACCGAGCAGGACCTTCCCTAGCGCACGACCCCGGACCAGCCGCCGCGTCTGCCTCGCTCGGCGAGGATCTGCTCGCGCAGGATGTCCGCGTGCCCGCAGTGGTGCGCGAGTTCCCGCAGGACATGGAGGAGGACCCATCGCAGCGGCATCGGTCCCGCCCGATGGCCGGTGAGCACGGTGTCGAGATCCATTCCCTCGATCGCCGAATGCGACCGCTCCACGGCGGCCCGATAGTCAGCCGAAACGCTGGCGATCGTGTCCGAGGAATCGAGGAGGAAGGAGTCCTTGGAGTCGCGCGGCAGCCCGTAGTCGACCCGACTCTTCCCCGTGACCGCCTCACCGAACCAGACGGTCTCGACGAACACCGCATGCTTGAGCAGAGACAGCAGGCGGGTTCTGCTCGGCACCAGGGACCGCCTCGCTTCGTCTTCGCTCAGCTCGTTGAGACTGCCGAGCAGATGCTGTCGGTGTTCGTCGATGAACGCTGTGAACTGTGCGGCAAGATCGGCCTCTCGCATGGCGAAGGTGCTGTTGGCATCGACTCCGTTGTCCGTCATGGCTCCAGCTTAGAGCCGCCTCGGCGAGGGAGGACACACCTGATCGCCGACTCGCCCGAAATCGCAGGCATCCAGCGTCCTTGTCCGCCAGGTCCCCCACCCCTATGCTGAAGTCACCCACGTAACCCGTCGTTCGGGCAGGAGCCTTGGCATGGTCGCCGGAGCCGTCGACTTCAGGGCATCACCGCTCAGAGGAGGTCGCTCATGTCCACCACGTCAATGCATCCGGCCACGAGTGCTTCGCAGAACCGATCCCCGAACCAGCCCGAGAACCAGCCGCAGTCCCCCGCGCTGCCCTACGCCCGCCGCCGCGATCAGCTCGTCGGGTCCGTCATCGATGCCTCCACCACGGTGCTGGCCCAATACGACCACGACATCGTCAAGTTCGGCATGGGAGCACCGGCCCCGGATATGCTCCCGGCCGCGGATTTCGCCCGGATCGCCTCAGACGTGTTCTCCCCGGAGAACTTCACGTACGGGGAGACGAAAGGCGAGCCCATCCTCATCGAGGCCCTCCACGACTACCTCGCGTCCACCGATCAGATCCCGCCCGAACAGCAGGGAAACCGTGACCGCCTCCTCATCACCTCCGGAGGAATGCAGGGCCTCGACCTCGGATTCAAGCTCTTCGTCACCCCGGGCGACCTCGTCGCCTGTGAGTCGCCGACCTATACGAACGGCTCGGCGACGGCCATGAGCTATGAAGCGGAGATCCTCGAGATCCCCGTCGACGAAGAAGGCATGCAGATCGACGCCCTCGAGGAGCACACGCAGCGCACCGGGCGCGCCCCGAAGGTCATCTACACCGTCCCGACCTTCCAGAACCCGGCCGGAGTGACGATGTCGCTGCCGCGTCGCGAACGCCTGCTCGAGTTCGCTCACCGCCACCGTTCGGTCATCATCGAGGACAACCCGTACGGAATGCTGCGCTTCGAAGGCCAGTCCCTGCCGGCGCTGAGCGACCTCAGCCCGAACGATCCCCTCATCTTCGGAGTGCGCACCTTCTCGAAATTCGTCGCCCCGGGCCTGCGGGTCGGGTGGATCGACGTCGACCCGGAGGTCCGCGAGCTCGCCGTCAACGCCAAACAGACGATGGACTCCTGCGCCCCCGTTCCCAACCAGCACCTCATCGCCCGCTGGCTGGCCGAAGGCGGTGCCGACTCCCACGTCGAGGTCCTGCGCAAGGCCTACCGCGACCGGAAGATCGCGATGTCAGAGGGCTTGGCCCGCCTCTTCCCCGGCGAGATCCGAGCCACCGATCCCGACGGCGGATTCTTCCTGTGGGTGACCTTCGAGGACGAATCCATCAACACCGAAGACCTCATGACCACCGCGCTCGAGGAGGGGGTCGCCTACATCCCCGGTCCCGCGTTCTCCCCGGCCGGGAACTTCTCGAATGCGCTGCGCCTGTGCTTCGCTTCGGCGGCCCCCGACCGCATCGACGACGGCCTCGAACGTCTCCGCCGCGCCGTCGACCGGTACCGCGCGGAGCGCTGATCACCTCGACGACTCCTTCGCCGAGGCGGCCCTGACCTCGCCCGACCACGACGTCGGGGCGCTCCCGCACTGGGGGTCGCCTCGGCGCTCGGACGCGGCCGTGTCCGCCGCCTGCGACCGCGTCTGCCCCCTGTGGCACAATGAAGATGTCGCACATGCGCGACACGGCGGTGGGGCTCGCCGTACCCAACCTCGGCGCGGGACTCGTGCAGACGCTCGAGACTCCGCAGTCGACAACAGTCCCTACCTCGACCGGCTTCAGCATGCCCGAAAGGTAGGAGAGACCATGACCACCGGCCCCGAACCGAGACATCGCGATCCGAAACATGACGGGCCGCCGCGCGCCCGCATCATCCTCGGCATCGTCCCCGATCAGCCCGCCGAGGTGATCGCCGCCGCCGCGGACTACGCCGCCCACTTCGACGCCGAGCTGATCTGTGCCCATGTCGACGACTCCCGCTACACCGTTGAGACCCGCCCCGACGGCTCCGTGCTCTCGATGCCCATCGATCCCGACACCACCGACGAGGCGGCCACCGAGTTCGACCCCGAACTCGAGCGCCGCATCGCTGCCGCCCTGGCAGGGACGCATGTGGCCTGGTCGACCCGTGCGCTGGCGGGGTCGCCGGCGCAGGAACTCGACCGGCTCGCCGAGGCGCTCGATGCCCGCATGATCATCCTCGGCGTCCGTCGCGCAGGTGTCCGTGGCTCTCTGCGCGAGTTCTTCAACGGTTCGGTCGCGATCCAGCTGTCGAGGCACCAGCATCGCCCGCTCGTCGTCGTTCCGCTGGCCGCAGGCGCCTCCCCCACTGCTGAACCTCAGACCGACGAGGCCGGGCAGTGACCCGGCCGGTCCATCTGCGCCTGTCCTATCTGGGGCTCGCGTTCCTCGGCGGCACACTCGGAACCGCGGCACGCGAGGCGGTCAGTCTGAGCCTGCCGACCCTCGGCGATGTGCCGTGGGCGATCCTCACGGTCAACATCCTCGGCGCGTTCGCACTCGGCCTTCTCTTGGATTCCCTGGCGCGCAGCGGTCCCGATGACGGATGGCGCCGGAGAACGCGGATCCTCGGGGGCACCGGTTTCATGGGCGGTTTCACCACGTACAGTGCACTGGCCGCGGATACGGCGAGCCTCCTCGGCGCGGGTCCGGGCGGTGCGAACAATCCCGGTGTCGGTCTGGCCTACGGGGTGGGCACGGTGCTCATCGGCGGTCTCGCCACGTTCGTCGGCATCGCCACGGCGACGGCGCTGCGTCGAGGCGGCGGTGAGGTCGACGAGGGGGCCGACGGTGTGCCGATCGCTCCCGATGTCTGGGACGAGGACGCCGCGGATGCCGGTCGCGATGTCTCCACGGACCCTCACCCGGGAGGCGCACGATGACCCCGCTGGTCTTCATCGCTCTTGCCGCCGCCGGCGGGCTCGGTGCCTCGTCACGGATGCTGCTCGACGGACTCATCAAGTCCCGCATGAGCACCGCCCTGCCGTGGGGGACGATCATCATCAACGTCTCGGGGTCGCTCGCTCTCGGTCTGCTCACCGGGCTGGCCGGAGCGAACCTGCTACCGGAAGCCTGGCACCTGGTGCTCGGCACGGGATTCCTCGGCGGGTACACGACGTTTTCGACGGCGAGCTTCGAAACCGTCCGACTACTCCAAGAACGGCGCTGGGCCGCCGGTCTGGTCAACGGACTCGGCACCTTCGTCTTCGCCACAACGGCCGCGGCGATCGGGCTGTGGCTCGGCGGTCTGGCTTAGCAGCGACCGACCGTTTTAAGCTCAGCCGCATCTCCACACGCCTCCCCTCAGCGAGGCGCTGTCCATGCAGACGCCAAACGGCCCAGTCGAAGTCGAAGAGCACACATTTGATCATGTGCTCTTCGACTTCGACTGGGCCGTCAGCGCCCGAGTCCGCCACTCCCCCAGCGCCTCAGCCTCAGCTCACGCGTAGGCCCGCTGATATTGGGCCGGGCGGTAGTCGATATCGAAGCGCAGGGCGTCGGCGGCCCGGAGCGCGAAGTTCGGGTCACGCAGGTATTCGCGGCCCACGAGGATCGCATCGGCCTGACCAGTGGCCAGAATGTGCTCGCCCTGGAACGGTTCGTTGATCAGTCCCACTGCGGCGGTCGGCAGACCCGACCCTTGACGCACACCGGCGGCCAGGTTCGTCTGGTAGCCGGGTCCGACGGGAATCTCCGCCATCACATTGCCGCCGGAGGAGACGTCGATGAGGTCGGCGCCGTGGTCCTTGAGCCAGCCGGCGACCTCGACTGTGTCCTCGAGCGTGACCCCGCCCTCGGTCCAGTCCGTCGCGGACAGGCGCACGAACACGGGAACGTCGTCGCCCACCTCGGCGCGGGTGGCATCGACGACCTCGAGCAGCAGCCGGGCACGGTTCTCCGGCGATCCCCCGTAGGAATCGGTACGAGTGTTGCTCAGCGGGGACAGGAACTCGTCGATGAGATAGCCGTGGGCGGCATGGATCTCGACGAAGTCGAACCCGGCCTCGATCGCCCGGCGCGCCGAGGACCGGAAGGCCGCGACCACCTCGGCGATCTCCGTCTCAGTCAGGGCCCGGGGTTCGGCGAGGCCCTCGAAGGCCAACGCGGACGGAGCCACGGTCTGCCAACCGCCCTGCTCGACCGGGACGCTGCCGTCGCCGTCGGTCCCCCACTCGGGATATGTCGAGGCCTTGCGGCCCGCGTGGCCGAGCTGGATGCCGGCGGCCGCTCCCTGCGAGTGAAGGAAGTCGACGATGGGGGCGAAGGCGTCGCGCTGCGCGTCGTTCCACAGCCCCAGGTCCTTCGCCGAGATCCGCCCCTCGGGAGTGACGCCGGTGGCTTCGACGATGACAGCTCCCGCACCTCCCCTGGCCATGGCGCCGTAGTGGACGGTGTGCCAGGGGACGGGGACGCCGTCGAGAGCCTCGACGGAGTACTGGCACATGGGCGGAACCCAGATGCGGTTGCGGAAGGTCAGTCCGCGCAGAGTGAGCGGTTCGAACAGCAGATGAGACATGGCACCTCGCGATCTCGTGGAGAATGTGCAATTGGAAGTACGACGTTCTTCGTACTTCAATGAAGGACCATACTACGATAGATCTCGTACTACCAAATGTCTCGTACAATGGGGAGATACGGCGCTGCATGTGATCGGGGGCTGTTCAGATGACATCCACCGACGCTGACCGACACGATGGCGAGAAGGGAGGGTCCTTATGCGCACACTCGACCACCCCAGCAGGGGCGAGATGAGACTCGACGCGGTTCTGGCCGCGCTGGCCGACCCGGTCCGTCGGACCGTTGCCTGCAAGCTCAACGACGCATTCGACGATCATGCGTGTGCGACCTTCGAGCTGCCGGTGTCGAAGTCGACGGCGACGTACCACTTCCGCACCCTGCGCGAAGCCGGCGTCATCCGCCAGGAGTACGAGGGCACGAAGATCATGAATACCCTGCGCAAGGATGACCTCGACGCTCGCTTCCCCGGCCTCCTCGACGCCGTATTCGCAGCCCAGTACATCGAACGCGCCGAGGCGACCGCCCCCGATCCTCAAGCCTGACCCGACCGAGTCGCCTCCGCCCAGACTCGGCCGCAGCGGGCGGGCGACGCTCTCCCCCGCGCAAGCAAGCCTCTCTCCTCCCGCTGACGAAACTTAAGTGGGGCCAGATTGCCCGCTACATACGGGTAGACGAGCAATCTGGCCCCACTTAAGTCGCAATCGGGACGACCGCGTCGTTCTGATTGAGCACCTCGACCCAGAAATCGACGATGCCGTCGGACCGGGCCTCAGCTGCTGACCGGCTGCCCCTCCTGCCGGGCCTTGGCCCGACCGCGGGCGAGATCGACCAGTCCGATGATTCCGGCGAAGACGATGACGAGCGCGATGAACCCGAAACCCGCAACGATGGCAGCGCCGTAGCCGGCCAGAGGCTGGACGACGAAGAACACGGCGGTGACGACCGCAATGCCGATGGCCGTGCCCACCCGCTGCCCGGTCTGCATCACGCCGCCGGAGCTGCCCGCGTACTCGACGGGCACCTCGGCCAGAGTGAGCGTCTGGTTCGGGCTGATCGCCATTCCCTGTCCGAGGCCGGTGATCCCGAGCGTCAGCAGCAGCCACCAGATGCTGATTCCCCAGGCCCCATGCGCCAGCACCAGCAGCGCCGAGGCGACGACCCCGGTCAGACCGATCGCCACCCCGAGGACGACCATCTTCCGTCCGAAGGTGAGCACGACACGGCCGGCCGCCTGTGCGGCGATGGCCGAGAGCAGCGCCGAGGGCAGACCGATGAGGCCGGCGTGGAGGGCGGGGAACCCGAGACCGTTCTGCAGGTAGAGCGCCACGATGACCCAGATGCCGGGCATGCCGACGAAATACATGGACGTCAGCGACGCCCCGTAGGCGAAGCTGCGCGTCCGGAACAGCTGCATGTCGACCATCGGTGATCCGCCTCGGCGGGAGTACCGGTTCTCCCACCGCACCCACAGCCAGACGACGGCGACGCCGACCGGGACGAGGGCGTAGATCCACGCCCCTGCGCCGCGTTCGAGGAAGGGCAGCATGACCAGCAGCGTGCCCACGCCGAGCAGCACGAGTCCGATCGGGTCGAAGTCGGCCCGACGTCGGCCCTGCGAGGCGGACTCGGTGCCGGTGCCGATCCAGGCGCTCTTGGGCAGCCAGAACCGGCCGAGGATGATCGCGGTCAGGGCGATCGGCACGTTGATGAGGAACGCCGATCGCCATCCCCATTCGTCGCCGAGGACAGCGATGAGTCCACCGCCGAGGACGGGGCCGATGCCCACGGAGACCCCGACGATCGTGCCGAACATTCCGAAGGCGCGACCGCGCACCTTGCCGTGGAAGTACTGCTGGAGCATCCCCACGCCCTGGGGGCTGAGCAGGCCGGAGCCGAGGCCCATGACGACACGGGCGATGTTGAGCACGAGCGGGTCCGGGGACAGTCCCGAGATGAGGGAGCCGAGGGCGAAGACACTGACGCCGATGACGAAGAGCCGACCACGCCCGAAGAGGTCGCCGGCTCGGCCGGCGGCGACGAGGAGCACGCCGAAGGCGAGCGTATAGCCCGACAGAACCCACTGGATCGCCGAGTTCGAGGCGCCGATCGAGCGCTGCATGTCGGGGAGGATGACATTGACGATCGAGACGCTCAGCAGCGACATGAACATCGGGACGAGCATCACCGCCAGGATCTTGCGCTGCTCTGCCGTCATGACTGTCTCGGAAACATTACCCATTCATATAGTTCTACGCCGCCCTGCCGACAAGCACAATCGGCCTCCGCGGTGCGTTTGCTCACGCACCACGGAGGCCGATGTATTCGCCGACGATGCGGCGGGCCTGCTCCCTTACTCCCCGCGGCCGATGGCGTCCACGGCTGTCGGGTCGGAGGAGTGCAGGAACTCCTCGATGCGCGCGGCCTCTTCGCCTTCGCCGATCGCTCCGGCGGCACGGCCGAGAGCGTAGAGCGCGCGGAGGAATCCGCGGTTGACTTCGTGCGAGTACGGGATCGGGCCGGCACCGCGCCATCCGGCGGCACGCAGGGCGTCGAGTCCGCGGTGGTAGCCGACGCGGGCGTAGGCATAGGCGTCGACGAGGCGGCCCTCCTGGTGCGCTTCCTCGGCGAGTTCCGCCCAAGCCAACGAGGAAGCCGGCAGTGCGGCTGCCACGTCGATGGGCTCTTCACCTGCGTCGATGCGCTTGCGAGCGTCGACGTCCGGGTGGTCGTCCGGCAGGTAGGTCGGCTGCGGGCCGAGCTGGCTGGCATCCAGATTGCCGATATGCGATGGGTTGCCGATGGGCTGGGTCATTGCGTCTCCTTTTTAGTCGGTCTTCACTTCGGACGGCAGAACCGTGTACGGGTTCTCACTCAGCGCGCCGGTGACTCCGGCGTCTGCGAGCTTCTCGAGCTGCTTCTCGTCCTTGACGTCGGTGGCCCAGACGGCCAGGTCCACTCCGGTCCATTTCTCGGCGACATCGGCCTCGACAGCCAGGGCCGTGTATCCGCTACCGGAAAGCGACTCGTTCCGTGTCGCCGTCACGTCCCCGGTGAACATGGCGCCGACGCCGGCATCGGCGGCGGCACGGGCCACCTCGGGGTCATCGGTGCGCACGAGCGTCGAATCCTCGAGCCCCGCCTCGGTGATGGTCTTCAATGCGGGGGTGGCCACCTCGTCGGAGTCGATGGCGGGCATGAACACGGTGTCCCCGCCGAACTCGTCGACGATCTGATCCCAGGTGATGGGCTCGCCCGGGCTCGTGTCCTTGCGGGCCGGTTTGATGGTCTGGTCGAGGAATTCGTCCGAGTCGAGCTCGTCAAGGCTCTTCTTCAGGCCCATGTCCTCGGCGGCGGTCTCCGGGTTCGCGGCCACGATCGTGCCGTCGCCCAACGCGGTGAGCGTGGGTGCGGGCAGGTAGCCGAACTTCACGTTCTCGGTGAAGGCGAGCTTCGAGTTCGCCGGGTATACCGAGGATCCGCCGTCGAGGGCGCCCACGGCCGGCGGGTTGAGCGAATCGACGGTCAGCTGGTCGTCGGAGCCGAAGAAGTTCATCGCGAACACGCCCGCGACGAGGAGGACGACGATGATTCCGGCCCACAGGGGTGCGTTGAATTTCTTCGGCTCGGGACGATCGGGCACGGGAATCCGCTCGCGGGATTCGGGATCGACGCTCGGCAGCGGATCAGTGGTGCCGCGGCCATAGCGGTCCCGGTGTGCCCGGCTCGACTTCTTCTTGCTCATCGGCTGCTGTCCTTCGTCGATCCGGCCCCGGTGACGAGTCCCCGGAGGAACCCGGCACCCCAGCACAGGTGCATGGTCGGCAGGACGATGCCGAACCAGAACCGCTCACGTCGTCCGCAGTCCTTCGCCGCCGAGGCGGTGGCCAGGATTCCGGAGATGTAGCCGAAGCTCGGCACGTGGATGAGCGAAGTGAACCGACGGAGGAACTTCGGCCACCGCTTCGTCGTGCCCGTCAGTTGGAGCAGGGTCTCGATCACGGCCGCGCTCATGCCGAGCACGAGCAGCGGCGGGGCGAAGTAGCGCAGCGAGTTCTGCGATCCGTAGCGGCGGATGAGTTCGGCCCGCCAGATTCCGGTGGCCCAGAACTGCTGCGCGATCTTCGCCCAGGTGCCGCGCGGCCAATAGGTGACTTCCATGTCGGGGTTGAACCAGATGCGGCCGCCCGCGGTGCGGATGCGCAGGTTGAGCTCCCAGTCCTGACCGCGTTTGATGCCTTCGTCGAACCCGCCGAGGTGGTCGAACACTTCCCGACGATAGACGCCGAGGTAGGCCGATTCGGCTTCCTGCGCCTCGTCGCCGGAGTGGTACGCGGGGCCGCCGAGGCCGACCGGGGACATATAGGCCCGCGCCACGGCTTTCTGGAAGGAGGTTGTGCCACGGGCGAGCATGAGCCCGCCGCAGTTCGCGGCCTTCGTCGCGCGCAGAGTGTCGATGGCCTGCTTGGTGTAGTCGGGCCTAAGTCCGGAGTGCGCGTCGACGCGGATGATCACGGGGTGCCGGGTCGCGGCGATGGCGAGGTTGAGCCCGATCGGGGTCGCGGCCTGCGGATTGTCGACCGTCTGGATCCGTGAGTCGCGCGCGGCCATCGATGCGATGATGGCATTCGTATCGTCGGTCGAGGGACCGAGAGCGAGCACGATCTCTTTGTCGCCGGCATACTCCTGCGCGAGGATCGTGGTGATCGCCTGCTCGATGTGCTCGGCCTCGTTGAGGACCGGCATGATGAAGGAGACACCGGACTTCTCGTTAAGCGGCGGAAGGCCCTCCGGGGTCAGGATCTCAAGTACTTTCGACACGCTGTCAATCTTCCCATACCCGCACGCACCCGGTCTTGAGGGGGCATACAGGTGGGGCCCGGCTCACAGACCCCGAGCGATGAGCTCCTTCATGATTTCGTTCGTGCCGCCGTAGATCTTCTGCACCCGGGAATCGGCGTAGAGGCGAGCAATCGGGTATTCGACCATGTATCCGTAGCCGCCGAATACCTGCAGGCAGCGGTCGACGACCCGGTTCTGAGCATCCGTGGCCCAGTACTTTCCGGCCGACGCCTGCTCCGTCGTCAGCGTTCCCCTGATGTGTTCGCTGGTGAGATGGTCGATGAAGGTGCGGACGGACAATGCCTCGGTGGCACATTCGGCGAGGACGAACTTCGTGTTCTGGAAACCGAGGATGGGCCTGCCGAAGGCCTCCCGCTCCTTCGCATAGGCGACGGTCTCCCGGACGGCGAATTCCGCGGTCGCGGCACCGCCGACGGCGATCGCCAACCGTTCCTGAGGCAGCTGCTGCATGAGTTGGATGAACCCGCGGCCCTCGACTCCGCCGAGGACGTTCTCGGCCGGGACGCGCATGTCCTCGAAGAACAGCTCCCGCGTGTCCTGTCCATGCAGTCCGACCTTCTCCAGCACACGTCCGCGGGAGAACCCCGGCAGATCATTCACCTCGGCCACGATGAGCGAAACCCCCTTCGCACCGGGCTCGTCGCTCGTGCGGGCCACGATGATGACGAGGTCGGCGTGGGACCCGTTGGTGATGAAGGTCTTGGCGCCGTTGATGACGTATTCGTCGCCGTCGCGCACCGCCCGGGTCGTGATGTTCTGCAGGTCCGAGCCGGTGCCCGGTTCGGTCATCGCGATCGCCGAGACGAGCTCGCCGGTGGCCATGCGGGGCAGCCACCTGCGCTTCTGCTCTTCGGTGCCGAAGGCATTGATGTAGTGGGCGTTGATCGTCGAGTGGACGCTGTTGCCCCAGGCGGTGTCGCCGACGAACCCCTGTTCCTGCAGGAGCACCGCCTCGTGGGCGAAGGTGCCGCCACCGCCGCCGTATTCTTCTGGGATCGAGATGCACAGCAGACCGGCGTCGCCGGCCCGGGTCCACGTTTCGCGATCGACCTGTTTCTGTTCGGCGAAGCGGGCTTCGTGCGGCACGATCTCCTTGGCGAAGAATCCGCGTGCCAGATCACGCAGGTCGTCGGTCTCCTGGGTTTCCCAGGTGCCGCGGTATCCGTCGAGAATCATTTTTCGTCTCCTGAGATTGATGGTTGAGCTGGTGTCAGCGGGTTGAGCGGGGGTGCGGGGTCCTTGAGTGGGACTTTCGTGTGGCGTGGGGATGCGCGAGTGGGGCTTGTGCGTCCGGGTCACCTCGGCGAGGGGCGATCACACGAGGGCGACCGGCTCGATCGGCAGTTCGTGTTCCGCGGCGAAGGCGACCCAGTGCGCCGTCGGCTCGGCTGCGAAGACCCGCTCGAGCTCTTCGTGCTCCGACCCGAGGAGAGACCCCAGCGCCTTCGCGAAGTGCGGTTCGAGACACGCCACGGCAACGTGCCCGTCGGCCGTGGGATAGGTGCGGTAGACCGGCAGACCCCCGCCGAGGTGGCCTCCCGGTGTGCTCATTCCGTGCCGCGCCGGCCCTGCCGCCCATTCGGCCGCCTCATCGAGGACGACCCGCCGGACGACTCCGCCGGTGCGCTGACCGGCGTCTTGACCGGCATCGCGTCGGGCCTCGAGTGCACGCAGCCCCGCCAGGGCCTGGAGTGCGGCGTGCTCCCCGCCGAGGACATCGGCGACGGGCACCGTGGGCATGGTTCCGGGCAGGAGGGTGGAGTGAGCGGCCTGGTAGGTGAGGTCGTGACCGGGGACGTCGGCACGGTCGCCGGCGAATCCGACGATCTCGACGTGGACCAGTCCGTACTCGTCGACGAGTTCCGGCAGGCCGAGCGCCGCTGCCGCGCGCGGACGCATCGAGGTGAGCAGCAGATCGGCCTCGGCCAGAAGTGCTTTGAGCTGTTCCGCTCCCGCTCCGTCCTTGAGGTCGATGGTGCGGATCTCCTGCCCGGCGGTGAGCTCCTGGTAGTAGTCGGGGTACAGCAGGTTGAGGGGATCGCCGACGGGCGGCTCGACCTTGATCACCCGGGCGCCGATCGAGTGCAGGCGTGCGGCCGCCAATGGTCCGGGAAGATTGACGGCAAGCGAGATCACCGTGATTCCGGCGAGCGGTTGAGGGGCAGTCATTCTTGGGGCCTCCGGTCGAGTCGACTACTCACTTTTGAACAAACATATAGGATGTTGAAAGACCGTTCAATGCCGCGGAGGGAATCCGCCCCGCGAAGCCGGCAGTATGCGCCGACCTGAGACAATGACGGCGGACGACAGAGGTGAGGACATGAGCGTGCCGATGAATGTGGACAACGGAACCAGCAGCGCCGACGCCGGCGGCCCCTCGGGGTCCGACCTCACCAGCCGGGCCCGCATCCGCAATGCGGGGCTCCACCAGTTCGCGACGACCGGCTTCGCCGGCACACCCCTGCGCGCCATCGCCTCCGAAGCCGGAGTGGCCATCGGTCTGATCTCGCATCATTTCGGCTCGAAGGACGGTCTCCGAGAAGCCGTCGAGGGCTGGGTCGTCGACCAATTCGCCGCAGCGATCACCGGTGCCGATACCGCCGCTGCGAACTCCGTCGCAGATACGGCCGCTCGCGATGCCGCGGTGGCCCGGATGCTCGAGAACAATCCGCTCATCGTCGGCTATCTGCGTCGCGAACTCCTCGAAGACTCCGCCGATCGCACTCTCATCACTCGCCTGGCCCGGCTCTCGCTGCAGAGCGTCGACTCGATGCGCTCGGGCGGCGTCGCCTCCACGGACAGGGATCGCGTCGATCAGGTCGTCACCGTCATGGTCCGCCAGCTGGGCAGACTGTTCCTTCAGCCGCTCGTCGATCAGGTCGTCGACTCATTTCCCACTGATGAGCGCCCGGCTGCCAAGCCGGAGCTGACGATCACCGTACGCACACCGCAGGACTGACCGAGCTCAACTGCACCCGCCCTCATCTGACCCAGCTCAGCTGCACCCGCCTCACCTGCGCGGATATCATGCCCTCTGCCCTCCGGGTTGTGCCGTGTCGCACATTCCCGTACATTCACAACATAGGACATCATACGTCTTACGTGTCGGTCCTAAATGTCAGATGGGGCTTCCGCTCGCACTCACGCCCGCGCCGGCCCTCTACATCATCCACGTGAGGAGGGAGCATGGACGCTCCGGGACTCGGCGGCCTCAACTGGGCCGTGATCATCATCTACCTCTTGGCCACTCTCGGCATCGCGGTCTGGTTCACCCGCCGGGCAGGCAGAGGCAAGGACGCCTTCTTCAAGGCCGAAGGGCGGATCCCGGCTTGGGCGGCGGGCTTCTCCATCTACGCGACGACGCTGTCGGCGATCACCTACATGTCCACGCCCGAGCAGGCGTTCCTCGCCGATTGGTCCTATGCGGCCGGCAACATCGCGATCTTCGCGATCGTCCCGCTGCTCGTGATCTTCTACATCCCGTTCTTCCGCAAGCTCGACGTCACCACGGCGTACGAGTACCTCGAGGAGCGCTTCGGCCCGAGCATCCGCGTGCTCGGCTCGGTTCTCTTCGTCCTCTTCCACATCGGCCGCGTCGCCATCGTCATCTATCTGCCGACGCTGGCCATCAGCTCGGTCACCGACATCAACCCGGCCGTCGTCGCCGGAGCCGTCGGCGTGCTCTCGGTCGTCTACACCTTCCTCGGCGGCATCGAGGGTGTCATCTGGTCCGATGTCGTCCAGGGCATCATCCTCCTCGTCGGTGCCGCGGTCATCCTCGTCTTCGGCATCATGGCCATCGACGGCGGGCTCGGCACGGTCGCCGCCGACGCTGCGGCCGATGACAAGTTCATCTCCGCCGACAACTGGAAGTTCGGCGGAGCGGCAGCGGCCATCCCGATCGTCTTCCTCGGTTCGGTCTTCAACAACCTGCACCAGTACACGGCCAGCCAGGACGTCGTCCAGCGCTACCAGACCACGGACTCGCCGAAGTCGACGGCGCGTTCGCTCATCGTCAACGGCTTCCTCGCCCTGCTGACGATCCCGCTGTTCTACGGCATCGGCACCGTCCTCTTCAGCTTCTACCGGCACGCGGAGTCGCTGCCGGAGGGCTTCAACACCTCGGCGCTCGTGCCGTACTTCGCGGTCACCGCGCTGCCGGCCGGCATCTCGGGTCTGCTCATCGCCGCGATCTTCGCCGCTGCGCAGTCGACGATCTCGTCGAGCCTCAACTCGATCTCGGCCTGCGTGACCGTCGACATCCGCGACCGCTTCTTCCCGTCGAAGGACGGAGCGCCTCGCACCGGGGTCGGCTTCTCCCGCGCCGTCATCGTCATCGTCGGCGCCCTGTCCGTCGGCGTCGCGCTCTACCTCTCGGCGACCGATCAGGCCCAGACCTGGGACCTGTTCCTGTCGATCACCGGGCTCTTCGGCGTCCCGCTGGCCGGCGTCTTCGCCCTCGGGATCTTCACGAAGCGGGCGAACACCTCGGGCGTGCTGGCAGGTCTCCTGCTCGGTGCCGCACTGGCCTGGATCGTCCAGGACACGGCCGGGCTCTCGCCGTTTGCCGTCTCCACCGTCGCATTCATCGGCGCCATGGTCTTCGGCTACCTCATCTCCCTGCTCACCGGGACGATGCAGCGCGGCCGCAGCGACCACGATGTGCTGCCGCTGACGATCTTCGGCAAGCGCTCGGCCTACACTCGCCGAGTCCCCACCGAACCCGCTCGGGCGGTCGCCGCATCCGCGGCCTCCTCCCGTGCGGTCTCCGCGGCCGCCTCCCCCGCGGTCTCCGCCGACTCAGCCCCGACGATCGGATCGGATCCGACCGAGCCCGGGGCCGCCTCGGCGAGCAATGACAAGAACGACAAGTAAGGACACGACCATGACTGACTTCCACGGCATCATCCCCCCGCTGCTGACCCCGCGCACGGCGCACGGCGAGATCGACCGGGCGGGGCTGGCCGCCCTCGTCGACCACCTCGTGGCCGGCGGAGTGCACGGAATCTTCGTGCTCGGGTCCTCCGGTGAGGTCCCGTACCTGACGAACGCCGAACGTGACCTCGTGCTCGAAACCGCGCTCGAGGCCGCCGCCGGCCGGGTGCCCGTGCTCGTGGGCATCAGCGAGCAGACGACCACCCGGGTTCTCGACGAGGCCGACCGTCTGCTGGCCATCGGCGGTGACGCCGCCGTCGTGACCACGCCGTTCTATGCCCTGTCCGACGCCGCCGAGGTGGAGCGCCACCTGCGCGCCGTCGCCGCCCATATCAGCGTGCCCGTCTTCGCCTACGACGTGCCGGTGCGCACGCATATGAAGATGCCGCTCGACGTCCTCGTCCGCCTCGCCGAGGAGGGTGTGATCGCCGGAGTCAAGGATTCCTCCGGTGATGACGTCGGATTCCGCCGTCTGCTGCTGGCGACGAAGCACCTGACCGATTTCGCCGTGTTCACCGGCCACGAGGTCGTCACCGACGGTGCGATGCTCGGCGGGGCGGCGGGCATCGTCCCCGGCCTCGGCAATGTCGACCCCGCCGGATACGTGCGCATCTATGATGCGGCGAAGGCCGGCGACTGGCGGGCAGCGGCTGCCGAACAGGACCGTGTGGCAGCCCTGTTCGACATCACCGGGGCAGCCACCCCGGGTCGCGTCTCCGCGGGTGCGGCGGGGCTCGGCGGGTTCAAGACCGCACTGCAGCTCATGGGCGTCATCGACTCGAACCGGATGGCCGAGCCGATGGAGGCGCTCAACGCCGACGAGGCCGAGCGCGTCCGCCAGATCGTCAGCACCGCAGGACTGCTGTGACACCGCCCGCCACCGTCGCCGTCGATGTCGGAGGCACGAAGATCCGTGCCGGCTCCGTCATCGACGGCAATCTGGCGCACGTGCGCAGCGTCCCGACGCCTGCGACCGCAGGTGCCCAGGCCGTTCTCGACACCATCGCCGAGGTGGCCGCCGCCGTCATCGCCGAGACGTCGGGTGCGCGTGGCGCCGAGACCGGCGGTCATGGCAGTGCCGCGACTGCCGGTCGTGGCAGTGCCGGATTCGGCGGTCTTGTCGGGGGCGGGGACGGCTCGGGTTCCGACTTCGTGTGGCGGATCGGCATCGGCGCGGCCGGGGTCATCGACCCGTCGAGCGGTCTCGTCGTCTCCGCGACGGAGTCCCTGCCCGGATGGGCCGGAACGGACCTGGTCGCTGAACTCTCCGCGCGCACCGGCCTTCCCGTGCGCGTCGTCAACGATGTGCACGCCCATGCCCTCGGCGAGGCCGCCGCCGGAGCCTCCCGCGGTGCTCGAAGCTGCCTGCTCGTCGCGGCGGGCACCGGAATCGGCGGCGGGTTCATCGCCGACGGGCATCTGCTCACGGGCCGGAATTCCGCAGCCGGTCATATCGGTCATGTGCCCGTCGCAGCTGCGGCCGGTCTGGGCTGCCCGTGCAGCGGCACCGGCCATGTCGAGGCCATTGCTTCGGGTCCGGCTGTTCTCGAAACCTACCGGCGCCTGGCCTCTGGCTCTGGCGAGCGCGTTCCCGGGCCGGCGGAGCCTGCGGCACACGAACATTCCCACAATCAGGAATCGGCGAATCCGTCCAGCTCCTCCTCGGGGCCAAATTTAGGATCCGATCATGATGCGGCGGCCGCCTCGGCGAACTCAGCATCCGTCCCGGCCAACACCCGAGAATTGGCGGCGGCCGCCTCGGCGGGGGATGCTCTAGCAATCCGCGCCTTCGACATCGGGGCACGTGCCCTCGGATCGGCACTCGGCGGGATCGTCAATGTCCTCTCCCCCGAGGTCGTCGTCATCGGCGGCGGACTCGCCGAGATGGACGGCATCTGGTGGGGACCCCTCCGGGAGGCCTTCGCCGCGGACCTCATCCCCGCCGCCTCCGGAACTCAGCTCGTGAAGGCAGAATTGGGACAGGATGCCGCGCTCATCGGCGCCGCCGGCCTGTGGAATGACGACTGCGGCCAGAAGAAGGAGACTCACTGATGCTGTCGAAGACCGAGATCCTCGAGGCATTGCAGGGGCGGCTCATCGTCTCCGCGCAGGCCTATCCCGGCGAGCCGATGCGCGATCCGAGAACGATGGCGCAGGTGGCGGCCTCGGCGGTCAGCGGAGGAGCGGCGGCCGTGCGGGTGCAGGGGCTCGGCGACATCCAGGCGACCCGCTCGGCCGTCGAGGTCCCGATCATCGGCCTGTGGAAGGACGGCAAGGACGGGGTCGTCATCACTCCGACCTTCCAGCACGCCTATGCGGTGGCTCTGGCCGGATCCCACATCGTCGCCCTCGACGGGACACGGCGTGAACGACCCGACGGGCTGAGCCTGGCCGAGACCGTCGAACGCCTCCATGAGCAGACGAACGCCCTGGTCATGGCCGATTGCGGCAGCCTTGACGATGCGAAGGCCGCGGTCGAGGCCGGAGCCGACATCATCGGCACGACCCTGGCCGGCTACACCGGCGAACGGGCGAAGACCGAGGGTCCCGATCTCGGACTCATCAGCGCCCTCCGACGTGCGGAACTGCCCGCGCTGCTCGTCGCCGAGGGCCGCATCCACACCCCGCTGCATGCCGCCGCCGCGGTCGAAGCCGGCGCCGACTCCGTGGTCGTGGGCACCGCGATCACGCATCCGACGACGATCACCTCATGGTTCACCGAGGCGGTCGAGGGCTGAGTTCGCTCAGAGGCTCTGCCAATCCGGTTTGTTCTCGTACGCGTGACGGTAGTAGTCGCCGAGCTGCAGCCGCGACGCCGCCGCATCATCGAGCATGACCGTGACATGCGGGTGCATCTGCAGCACGGTCGCCGGCCACATCGCGGAGATCGGCCCCTCGACCATCTGATGCACGGCCTCGGCCTTGTTGCCGCCGGTCGCGACGAGCACGAGGTGTTTGGCCTCCATGATCGTGCCCAGCCCCTGGGTCAGGCACAGCTTCGGCACCTGCTCGACGTCGCCGTCGAAGAACCGCGCATTGTCGAGCCGGGTCTGGTGCGTCAGGGACTTCACTCGCGTCCTTGAGGCCAGGGATGATCCGGGTTCGTTGAACGCGATGTGACCGTCGCTGCCGATCCCGAGGATCTGCAGGTCGATCCCGCCCGCCTCGGCGATCTTGTGTTCATAGTCCGCCGAGGCGGCCGCCAGGTCATCGGCCGACCCTTCCGGACCGTGGACGGCCCCCTCGGCGAAGTCGACGCGCGTGGCGATCTCGGTGTCGATGACGTTGCGATAGCGCTGCGGATGGTCGTCGGCGATGCCGACGTATTCGTCGAGCATGAATGCCTGCGCGTGGGCGAAGGACAGCCCTTCGTTCTTGTGGCGGGTGGTCAGCTCATCGTAGATGCGCAGCGGGCTCGATCCGGTGGCCAGCCCGATGACCGGGGCGGCTTCGGTGCGCAGCAGCCGCTCGATCGCGTCGGCGGCGAGTTCCGCCAGCGTGTATTCGTCGGCGATGACGACTTCCATGTGGTCTCCTTCGTCGTTCAGTCAATCACTTCTGCTCGAGGGCGCGCATGATCGGCTCATAGTGGGCGGTGATCGCGGCGCGGAAAGCCGCGGCATCGCCGGATTCCGCCGCTTCGAGCATGAGGCCGTGGGCCTGCGCGGTCTGCTCGAGGTCGGCGGCCACGGCGACATTGAGTTTGGGCAGGACGGCCGTGTGCACATCCCAGAACGCTGCGACGAGTTGGCCGACGAGCGAGTTGCCGAGTTTCGCGAGCAGCCCCGTGTGGAAGGCGCGATCCTGCTGCGGGAAGGTCTTGCCGGCGGCGGCGAGCGCGGTCATCTCATCGACGAGGGAGTGCAGCTCCGGGTTCGAGGTTCCGCGCAGTGCGTCGACGATCTGCTCGGACATTCCGTGGTCGAGGGCCTTGCGCACCTCGACGACATCACGCAGGGCGTCGAGGTCGTCACCGGGGCTGAGCACGCCGCGGAAGACGAGGGCTTCGACAAGGGCATCGAGCGTCATCTCGCCGACGTAGGTGCCGTGGCCGTGGCGGACATCGACGATGTCGAGGGTCGAGAGTTTGCGGATGGCTTCCCTGACGTTCGACCGCGAGACGCCGAGGCGGGTGCACAGTTCGCCTTCGGTCGGCAGCAGGTCTCCGGGGCGCAGACCGTCAGAGAGGATGAGATCCTTGATCCTGTCGGACGTCGTCACTTTCCGTCCGGTCTCTGTCGTCTCCGCCATGATCACCTTCTGCTGGTCGTTCCACGCTGAGCCTCCAGTATACGTCTGACATCAGATGTATCGGTGATGAGTTCCCTCCTCGAGACGAGAGCCAGCGTCCTTGTCATATACGCGGCGCTCGATGACTACTAGAGTGATAGGAGTCAGCGGTCGTCGCACGGCCGACAACCACGACCCATTGGAGGAGTCATGAGTGGAGTGGCGGTCACCATCGCCGTTGTCATCATCATCCTCGTCGTCGCCGTCCTGCTGTTCGGGAAGCTGCGCACGAGCGTGTTCTTCACGGTGAAGACGCAGGAGAACGTCATCGTCGAAAGATTCGGCAAGTTCAAGAAGGTCGCGCGGCCGGGACTGAACACGAAGGTGCCGTTCATCGAGACGACGAGCAGGCCGATCTCGCTGCGCGTCCAGCAGCTCGAGGTCAACATCGAGTCGAAGACGAAGGACAATGTCTTCGTCACCGTTCCCGTCGCGGTCCAGTACGTCGTCGAAGAGGACAACGTCGCCGATGCCTATTACCGGCTGGCGAATTCGGAGGAGCAGATCCGCTCCTATGTCTTCGACACCGTCCGTTCGGCGCTGTCGGGACTGACGCTCGACACCGCGTTCGAGTCGAAGGACGACATCGCGGAGAACGTCGAGCGCCGACTGTCGGAGTCGATGAAGCGCTACGGCTTCAAGATCGTGAGCACTCTGGTCACGGACATCACCCCTGATCCGCGCGTGCGGGATTCGATGAACTCGATCAACGCCGCGCAGCGTGACAAGGTCGCCGCGCAGTCGCTGGCCGAGGCCGACAAGATCAAGCGCGTGACTCAGGCACAGGCCGAATCGGAGGCGATGCGCCTGCACGGTGAAGGCGTGGCCGCTCAGCGGAAGGCGATCGCCAACGGCATCGCCGAACAGTACGCACTGCTGCAGGAGGTGGGCATCCACAAGACGGCCGAGCAGCTGCTGATGATGACCCAGTACTTCGACACGATGCAGAACGTCGCGCAGGAGGGCCGGTCGAACGTGCTGTTCATGCCGTCGAACCCGGGCGGCCTGGGCGAGATGGGCCAGGAGATCCGCAACGCCCTGTTCGCCGCCAATGCCGCCGACGAAGGCTCGCATCTGCCCGCTCCGCAGGGCCGCGATGATGCGGGCGATGATTCCAGGCGCAGCTCCGGCAGCGCAGCCGGCAGTACGAACGTCCCGCCGCAGCCGACGACTCCCCCGGCAGATCGGTCCGGGCAGTATGCCGGCGGACAGGGCCAGGGCGGCTCTGGACAGGGAGTGGGCGGACAGGGCCAACCGGGGCAGGGCCAGCCGGGGCAGGGCCAAGGTCAGCACGGTCAGCAGGGACACACGGATCCGCGCTCCGCGGCCCAGTCGGCCGTTCGCGCCGCCGCCGAGCAGTGGCGCAACCGCCGAGGCGGCAACCAGGGCTGAGCCGGCAACACTGAACCGGCCGGCAGAGCTGAGCCGGCAGCGCTGGGCCGGCAGAGTTGAGCTGGCAGACACCGCTCAGCGCACACCGCCGAGGGGCGGGTGAAGAGAGATCTTCACCCGCCCCTCATCCGTATACGCACCTCCAGTGCTCCACTTGGTAACTCCTCCACCGGCGGGGTCCTCCCCATAGGAACTCGCCGCCACCTGGGAACTTCTCTTCCTAGAAACTCGCCGCCTCCTGGGATTTCGACGCCGCCCGCGAACTGACTGACTCCTGGGAACTCGCCGCCTCCCGGAATTATTAGTTGTGCACAATTGAATTGTGTGCAATCATTTTTCCCATGAACGCGCTCGATCTCGACCGGCAGCTCTGCTTCGCTCTCTATTCGGCGTCACGAGCGATGACCGCGTCGTACAAAGATCTGCTTGCCGAACTCGGCATCACTTATCCGCAGTATCTGGTGATGCTCGTGCTGTGGGAAGAGGGTTCCGACGACGATGGTGTGACGGTCAAGCGCCTCGGCGAGCGTCTGCAGCTCGACTCGGGCACGCTCTCCCCTCTGCTGTCACGACTCGAATCGCTCGGCTTCGTCGCCCGCCATCGTTCCGCCGAGGATTCGCGCAGAGTTCTCGTCCGCGCCACTGCCGAGGGCGCGGCGGCTAAAGCACGCGCCGAATGCGTTCCCGCCCGGATCGGTGAGCGCACGAATCTCGACCCAGCGTCGATGCCCGAGCTGCTGAAGACCCTGCGCACGCTGACGAGGAACCTGCGCGCGGAACCGGCGCCCGTCGAGTCCCCCGACCCCCTGCCGCACCATTGAACTCACACCGCACCGCTGACCCCGCACTGCACCGCTGACCCCACATTTCACCACCGACCCCACTGATCACCGCCGATCCCACTGATCACCACTGATCCGACAATGCACCACCAACGGAAGGAAACATCATGAAGGCTCTCTACACAGCAGAAGCACTGGCCACAGGCGAAGGCCGCGACGGCCACGGACGCACGAGCGACGGAAAGGTCGATGTCGATCTCGCGACTCCGACCGAGATGGGCGGCAGCGGCAACGGCACGAATCCCGAACAGCTCTTCGCCGTCGGCTACGCGGCCTGCTATCACTCAGCGCTGCGCCTCGTGGCCGGTCAGGCCAAGGCGAACGTCGACGATTCCACGGTCGGCTCACGCGTCAGCATCGGCAAGGACAATGAGGGCGGGTTCCAGCTCGCCGTCGAACTCGAGGTCACTCTCCCGCACCTCGACAAGGCCGAGGCCCAGGCGCTGGCCGACAAGGCCCACAAGGTGTGCCCGTACTCCAACGCCACCCGCGGCAACATCGACGTCACCATCACCGTCACCGACGACTGAGCGGCAACGCGGCTGCCAGGAGTCGGCGGCAGCCCTCCGGCGGCTGACCGGCTCCGGCGCGCCGGCGCGGGCCAGAACCTCCGGCCGCAACAACAGCTGAGGGGCGGGTGAAGATCTCTCTTCACCCGCCCCTCAGTGCCGTTCTGATCCAGCAGCCGACCCGCAGACCCTGCCCCACCCAAACCTCAGCTGACATCAGCGGATACCAGCTGACACATGCGAACCTCAGCGCGACGCTATGACCTCAGCGCTCGGCCATCGCCTCGAGCGCGGACTTCTCGACCGCCTCGGCGACGGCCGGGGCAACACGGGAATCGAGCGCGCCGGGCACGATGTAGCCGGGCTCGAGGTCATCGCCGACGAGATCGGCGATCGCACGGGCGGCGACGAGCTTCATATCGTCGGTGATCTCGGACGCATCGGCGTCGAGCGCACCGCGGAAGATTCCAGGGAACGCGAGGACGTTGTTGATCTGGTTCGGGAAGTCGCTGCGCCCGGTAGCCACCACGGTGGCGTACTTGGCGGCGACGTCGGGGGCCACCTCGGGGTTGGGGTTCGACAGAGCGAAGATGATCGCGTTGTCGGCCATGTTGGCCAGGTGCGCCTCGTCGATGGTGCCGCCGGAGACGCCGATGAAGGCATCGGCACCGTCGAGGGCCTCGCCGATCCCACCGGCGATTCCGCGCGGATTCGTCGACTCGGCGAGGAACTGCTTGGTCTCGGTCAGATCGGAGCGGCCGGCCTCGACGACGCCCTTGGAATCGAGGACGACGATGTCCTTCACGCCTGCGTCGGCAAGGATCTTCACCACGGCCACACCGGCAGCTCCGGCACCGGAGACGACGACGCGGACGGAATCGAAGGACTTCTTCACCACGCGCAGTGCGTTGGTCAGTGCGGCAAGGACGACGACGGCGGTGCCGTGCTGGTCATCGTGCATGACGGGAATGTCGAGGGCTTCTTTGACCCGGTCCTCGATCTCGAAGCAGCGCGGGGCGGAGATGTCCTCGAGGTTGATCGCTCCGAAAGTCGGGGCCATGCGGACGATGGTTTCGACGATCTCGTCCGTGTCATTGGTGTCGAGTACGATCGGAATCGCATTCAGCCCGGAGAAGGACTTGAACAGGGCGCACTTGCCCTCCATCACCGGCAGCGAGGCGGCCGGACCGATGTCACCGAGGCCGAGCACAGCCGACCCGTCAGAGATGACCGCGACGAGCCGGCCGGTCCACGTGTGCGTGCGCGCCAGCTGCGGTTCGTCCTTGATCGCGGTACAGACCTTGGCCACGCCGGGGGTGTACGCGATCGAGAGGTCGCGCTGGGTCTGGAGCGGTGAGGTGAGCTCGGCGGAGAGCTTGCCGCCTTCGTGTGCCTCGAAGATCTCGGCGTCGGTGATCGGGCCCTGCGAGCCCTGGTCGGAGGCGGCTGAGTTGTGAGCGGTGGTCGTCATGGTTGATCCTCATGGTTGATGCGGCGGCGGTCCGTGAGCGTGAGGAGCTCGCGCGCACTCGGCTGGGCGAGCACTCTGCTCGATGATCGGATCATCGGTGCAGCCGACAGTGATCGTCTGTCCACCGGTCGGCGCGGACACGGTCAGCCGTGAGCACCGGCGATGGTCTGAGCGAAGAACTGGTCACCAGTGAAGGATGGTGCGGTGACGTCGACGCGGCCCGCGACGTGGCCCTAGGTGAAGGGCTACGCGGTTGCGCGCAGTGCGGATACGGCTCGCATGTGGCGAGTACCGACCTCATGGGTCGCATCCGGCAACCCGATCATCATAACCGATGCTGTGACCCGTTACACCCGAAAATCCCGCCCTCACCGAGGCTGTCCCGCCGTTTCGGTGGCACGTTCTCCAGACCTTTGGACCCCGCGGGAGGGCTGTGGCCTTCGGCCTCACCGAGGCGGCGCGTCCTTGACGCGCCGACCCATTTCGAAATTGCGACGGGTCAGCGCCGAGGAGGCACGCCCCGATGGCCGACTCATTCTGCAGCCGCGACGGGTCAGTACCGAGGAGGCGTATTCTCCCCGGAAATCGCAGCAGACCTTCCCCGCAATCCCCACCCAGGAACCGCACTCATCCAGAAACCGCGCCTGACCTGCATGGATGAAATCCAACACTCTCATGTCAGTGCCGGATGCAACGATGATGAGGTAATCAGAACCTCTTAGATCTCTCACCGAGAAATATTCGAATCCTTTCTTTGTTTTCTATTGTGACTGTCCGTTTGAACGCTTATCATAGAATTAACAGCTTTTCGATTCAGCACCACTCCCGACAACGAAGTCCGAGGCAGGTGAAAACGCAATGAAGGGCACCACCAACCGTTCGACCCCGGGTCGGGCCGAAGAGCCGGGCGCAGCACAGACTTCGCCGTCACCGCGATTCGCCGTCCGCTTCGAATCCAGCATGTCTCGCTTCGCCGAGAATGCCGTCGCTTCCGATCGTGCGCATTTCTCGCTCCTCGAGTCGGTCTCTTCGGTCGTACTCGAACAGGTGTTCATCGAGTTCGAACTCCCCATGCCCGAGGGGTCCGAGCCTTTCCGCTGCGAGACGATTGCTGCAACCTTCGAGCGTCGAGCCGAAGAGTCCGAACAGACCACCGGCTTCGGCTCGGCGGATACGTTCGAGATCGCACCCACGGACGCACCGTCGTCGACCGATGCGCCTTCCTCCGCAGCAGTAGTGCCTTATGATGCCGACTTCGCCAGCGCGCAGGTGGAAAAGGCGGCTGAGTCCGAGAAGAAGGTCCTGCCTGAATTGCCCGAGCTCGATGAAGGCATCTGCTTCTCGAAATGGGTCTATGACTATGTCGACGCGGAGGACCTCGTTGAGATCTCGACGGTGCTGGGGACCAATACTGCGCGCACCTACCGTCAGCTGACCGGCGCGATGACGATCTTCTATGGTCTTCCCCGCTTCGCCGACCGGGTCCGCGCCGGAGAGTTCACCCAAGCCCATGTCGACGTGGTTGCCCGCCAGTGTGCCGACGTCGCGTTCGCCTTCCTTCCGAAACTCGATATCTTCCTGGCGGCCCGGCGCGCCGATATCACCTGCGAGACTCTGCGCCGTGATCTGGCCAAAATGATCGCCCTGCTCATTCCGCCCGTCGACAATACCGAGCTCGCCACCAAGCGTCGTCGCATCGATGTCGACGGCTACAAGGACGGCTCAGCTTGCCTGACCGTCAGCGGACCCTCGGCGGAGATCTTCGCCTGCTACAACCGGATCCAAGGCATGGCTCTTGCCGTGCATGGCAAGAACAAGTCGGCATTCAACTTACCCGTGGGCGTTGAGATCAGCGATGACCGCTCCATCTCCCAGCTCGAGTACGATCTGTTCATCCGGCCTGTCCCGGAGCTCAAGGTCAAGGTCGTGTCGGTCGATCGGATCACGGGAATCCAAACAGCCAAAGACACATCGCTGCTCGACGCCGACGGCGAGCTCATTCCGGATATGAACTCCGACGACGCCGTCGCCGACTTTGCGAAGCATGTTGCTTCGGGCTCAGCCGGCGACGCAATGGAGACGTCCGACGGGTGTTCAGCCGGCGGCGCCGAGGAATCGTCCGACGCTTGCTCTGCTGCCGACCGGTCCGTCGGCTCGGCGTTCTGCCCCGACGGTGAGGACGCTGACGGACCCGTTGAGTATTTCGTCAAGCTGCGTATGCCCACCAATGCGTGGTGGCTATCGCATCAGGCTGCTACCGTGGTGACCGTTCCCTTCCTCACCCTCACTGAAGATTCGGACCTGCCCGGCACTTTTGCCGACGGCTCGCCTGTACCCGCCGAGGTGGCCCGCACTATCGCCGGCCGCTCGAAGAGCATCCAACGGATCCTCACCGACCCCGGCACCGGCACTCCCGTCGACGCCAAAGCGACGACTTACCAAGTCCCCAGAGATCTTCGGAAGACCCTGGTCGAGCAGTGGACGGTGTGCACCGTTCCCGGCTGCTCGCGTCGGGCCGAGAAGTCGGAGATCGACCACGTCGTTCCGTTCTTCCACCTGAATCCGCTCAAGGGCGGTCTCACTCGGTTCGGAAACCTGCATCCTCTGTGCAAGAAACACCATGCACTGAAGACCGCCGGCCGCCTTCGGGTCACTATGCCCAAATCCGGTGAGCTCGACTACGAGTTCAGGCACGGGATCACGACTACTGTGTCGGCGCCCGGCCAGCCGATCAATGTGGCCCAAGCGCTCGAATTCGATGCCTTGGGACGACTGGGTCTCAAGCGGTGGAAACTGCCCTGGTCGATGGTCCCGCCAGCACCGAGGGTGCTCGAACTCATGCCCGGTGAGTCGACGATCCGCCAGCGCGACGAAGAGAAGCGCCGGCGCGACGAGGAGAGGCGTCAGCGAGAGGAACGCGAAGCTCGACAGCGGCAACTGTCGGAGGCGTATCGGGAGCAGCAGGCAGAAATCAGGCGGCTGCGGCTTGAACGCTGCCTCGATTGGGAGAACTCTGTCTTCCAGCCGTGCCTCCCCGCCGGCATCGACCCAGCTGCAATGAAGCAGCTGACTGGGAACGCCAAGTATGCACGAGTCGTCAAATGGGCGCGTCTCGCGGGTCTCGACATCGACGACATCACCGTCGACCCGAACGGGCTCGACAAACCCAGCGCTCGTACCAGCACGGGCTCGAGCATCAGCGACTCGGAGGTCAAGACGCAGTCTGAGGACGCTTCCGGCTCCAAGGACGCTGGAGCCGACGATCCCTGGGACCACCGTTTCGTCTCCAAGACGGTGAACTGGGAACACGACCTCGAGGTCGATCCCCCGCCATTCTGACCTCTCGCGCAGCTCGGTTGCACCGGTCTGTCCGAACACAGCGCCCACGCCGTACCGAAGCCAGACAGCCAGGTCCACAGCGCTGGCGGCAATACGCCTTCACACCGAAACCGCTGAGCGCGATTCGGCGGAAGCGCCATCGCCGACCGCAGTGAGCCGGTCGCCGTCCACCCCACAGGAGCAGCCTCCGTCCATCTCACAGGGCCGTCCATCTCAGAGGCCCGACCTTCGCCTACGCACGGTTCCGGCCCTCATCTACTGCATCGGGTGCAGTTCGTCCACTGCGTCGTCTTCAGTCGTGAGGTCGCGACCACGGGTTTCGGGTGCGAAGAGTGCGCCGAGCAGACCGCAGCCTGCGAAGAGGATGAGAACGATCGCGACGGGCCACCACGTGTCGGTGATCACCGCGACGAGCGAGGCGGCGATCACCGGTGCCAGACCGCCGGAGACGACCGAACCGACTTCCTTGATCGTGGTCATG
Organism: Brevibacterium sp. 'Marine'; assembly: GCF_012844365.1. Lineage (NCBI taxonomy): Bacteria > Bacillati > Actinomycetota > Actinomycetes > Micrococcales > Brevibacteriaceae > Brevibacterium > Brevibacterium sp. 'Marine'. The sequence goes on along the minus strand of NZ_CP051626.1, from coordinate 749,705 downwards.
AACGTATACCGGTGCTTCGATCCGAACAGTTCGACCAACCAGCTCGACTCAACTCCGTACAGGTTCGGCAGGGGGCCGCCTACAAAGACCGCGAAGACAGCGGCGATGACAATCGGATTGCCGGTCTCGATGAGCAGCATGGCCGGAATCGCGAAGAGGATCTGGAAGAGTGTGAATCCCAGGAACACCGGCCGACGGCCCACCTTGTCGCTGAGCTTGCCGAAGTAAGGCACGGTCGCGAAGCCGATGACGGTTCCGATCATGATCCCGGTCGTGACCACTGCGGAATCAAGGCCGGTCGTAGTCACGACCCATCCGACCATGAAGCCTTTGACCAGGTAGACCGCAGAATTCTCGCCCATTCGGATGCCCAAGGCGAGCAGGAACGACTTCGTCGACCGGCGCGCCTCGACGAGGATGCTCGGCTGCTCCACCTTGTGCGCTGCGACCTCCGCACGGCGTTCCTTGGCTTCCTCGAATACCGGGGATTCCCTGACCTTCGTGCGAATCACCAGTGCCACGAATGTGGTGACGATGCTGAGCAGGAAGGGCACCCTCCAACCCCAGCTCAGGAAGGCATCGTCCGGCAGCAGAGTGAGCAGGGTCCACAGAACTGTGGCCAGGAAGATTCCGCTGTTGGTCCCCATCGCCACGATCGCCCCGAAGAGCCCACGGCGACGCACAGGCGACGATTCGACCAAGAGCACCGACGCTCCGGCCAATTCGGCTCCGGCCCCGAACCCCTGCACGAGTCGGAGAACGACCAGCAGAGCCGGTGCCCAGATGCCGATCTGCGCATAAGTCGGCAGAAGCCCGATGCCCATAGTCGCGATGCCCATCATGGAAAGGGTCACGATGAGGACGATCCGACGTCCGTGCTTGTCACCGACTCGGCCGAAGACGTACCCGCCGATCGGCCGGACGACGAACCCGGATCCATAGACACCGAGACTCGAGATCAACGCGACCGCAGGAGTCTCATTGGGAAAGAAGAGCGGCCCGAAAACCAAGGCTGAGGCGAGTGTGTAGAGGGTGAAGTCCATGTACTCGAGCGAACTGCCAAGCCAGGATGACCATGCGGCACGGCGCAGCTCGGGACGAGTCACGTTCGGATCAGGAGGGGAGGTGACCTGGGCTCTTGTCTTCATTGACATGATTTCAACTTTCTTCGATTCGAATTCTCGCGTGTTCGGCAGGGGACCTCAGTGGGTGGGGAGCCGCAGTGGGCAGGGGGCCTCAGTGGGTGGCTGTCGCCGATAATTGCCCGTGGACATGGGTCGGCTGGCGAGGCTTCCGGTTCAGCGCAGGTAGATGCGGGTGGGATCGAGCGTCTCTCGCAGCAGCGCCAGCTCACCCAGAGTCGGCGGCAGCGTCGTCTCCAGGTCGGGCGAGACCTGTAAGCTCCACCCGGTCTGGCGCACCACTTCGGCGGGGTCGACACCGGGGTGAACGGCCGTGAGTGTGAGTTCTTCGTCCTGGGCGAAGCGCGTCATGATTCCCATGTCAGTGATCACATGGGTCACGCCAGCGCCCGCCGGCATTGACCCGACCGCAGCCTCGGCGGCCTTCTTCGGCCCCGGGGAGGTGACGAAGTCCAAGGACTCGACGAAGGTACGCGGGGTATGTCGGCGCATGACGAGGAAGATCTCGGACGCGCCCGCCATGGCCTCGATGGCTCCGCCTGAGCCCGGAAGTCGGCTGTCGGGGTGCTCCCAGTCCTCACCGATGAGAGTGGAGTTGAGGTTCCCGTACTTGTCGACCTGGGCTGCGCCGAGGAATCCGACGTCGATGCGCTGACCTTGCAGTACGTAATTGAACAGATGAGTCATCGGCATCACCGAGGCGGCTCCCGGGACGAGAATCGAGTCCGAAATGCTGCGCGGCATGGCCGGCGGCCTGGCTCCGGTGACCCCCGACTCGTAGACGATCTCGACGTCCGGCGCCACAGTGTGCTGGGCCAGGGACACGGCCAGCGTGGGGAGACCGTGTCCGGCGAAGACTACATTGCGTCCGGCCAGCGCGCGGGCCGAATGGACCGTGAGAAGTTCGCTGCTGGTGACCTCGTCGCCAGCAACCTCGCTGGTTGTGGTCTCCCTGACTTCGTCGCGGGTCTGAATCTCAGTGATGCCGTGAGCGCTCAGCGTCATGCTCGGCCTCCGTAGTTCACAGGTGTCGAATAGGCGTCGTGGATGGCCATCTGCTCGAAGTGGTCCGATCCGAGAGCCGCAAGGAACTCGTCGTGATCGTTCGTGCCGCGAATGCTGGTCTCGAGCCAGCTCTGAACCGCCGCCGCGTCGCGGGCGAGCACCGACCACTGTCTCGAGAACTCGTCGTCGCGATCGTAATAGCCCTGGACCGAGTGAGGATGCGAGCCTCGGGGGACGGCGACGACAGCGTCGACGACGTGCGCGGGAACGATCGTGCGGTTCGGATCGGAGCGGATGACAGCCTCGTCGACGATCTCCTCGACGGTGACGATGAGTCGGCGGCCGGCGAACGCGGCCTCGGTTTGGATCCCGAGCATCCCCCAGGCCTGCACGTTTCCGTGCACGTCCGCGCGTTGGGCGTGGATGATCGTGAGGTCGGGATTGAGTGCGGGGACGACGTGGATGTCCGGTCCGCCGTAGGGGTCTGGCACGGATCTGATCCGCGGATTCTTCGCAGCCAGGTCGCTGCCCCGGTAGGAGGCGATGGGCTGGAACGGAAGCTTCGCGGCACCGGCCTGATAGCGAGCGACCATTCCGCCGTGACTGTATTCGTCGAACCACAGCGGCTCCGGGTCCGACTTCTCAATGCGCCGCCGCAATTCATGGAGAGAACCTGCCGAACTGTTGGCGATGAACGAGGAGATGAGACCGTTCAGGCAATTCGCTCCGAGCAGCTGGTCGACGATGACATCGCAGGACATACGGGCGAGGATCAGATCTGTGAAGCCCTGCCGGATGATCTCGTGCGCGGCGGCGACCGGCACGATGTGACCGAATCCCTCGAGCGCGACGGTGTCCCCATCGTTCAGATAGGTGCTGATCGCCTGGGACAAACTCATCGTCTTATCCATCGCGTTCCTCCTCGAACCTCGAATGGCTGTGACCTGAGTCATCCTTTCAAAATCATTGATACCCGTCCAATACTTATACTGAGGACTATTGATGCATAGTCTGCACGAATAACAACTGACCCCTCACGCCCAGGGCCGCGCCGAACTCATGAACGAGGCACAGATATGGACACCAAGCACATCCGCGCGTTTCTCGTCCTCGCCGAGGAGCTTCATTTCGGCCGCGCTGCGGAACGACTTCACATGACCCAGCCGCCCCTCAGCCGCCTCATCCGAACTCTGGAGTCCGATATGTCAGCTCAACTGTTCGAACGCAGCACCCGGTCGGTGCGCGTGACTCCCGCCGGGCGAGCGCTTATCGAACCTGCGCGCGACATCCTCATGAGCCACCGGCTGGCCGACTCGGCGGTGCAGGCCGCAGGGAAGGGAGAGGTCGGGCACTTGCGTGTAGCTTTCACCGGCATCGCAACCCACAAACTCATGGGAAGTCTGCTCAAGCTCGTCCGCGGCACCCACCCCGGGATCCACCTCAGCCTGCAGAGTGCCTCCTTTGCCCTGCCTGCCATCGACAGCGTCGCCGACGGTTCTGTGGATCTCGCCTTCGGGTACTGGCCGTTCATCCCCCACGCAGTCGACACGCGAGTCGTTGCGCAGGAGTCACTCGTCGTCGCCATGCACCGTGATCATCCCCTGGCAGACCGAACTTCGGTGTCGATGAGTCAACTCGAGGGAGAGGAATTCATCACGCTGCCGCCGAACCCGGGGTCGACGACGATCGAGCGACTCTATGGACTGTCGCAGGCGGCCGGGTTCAATCCCACCGTCATCCAGACGGCTCCGGACACGTGGACGATACTCTCACTTGTCGGCGCTGAGATCGGCTGTTCGGTCACCGTGTCGTCGGTGCCGCAGAATGCCTCGTTCCCCAACATCGCCTTCGTCCCCCTCGAGGACCCGCAGGGAACTTTTCCGCTGCTCATGGCATGGCGCAGAGACGGCGTCAGCCCCGCCCTCGCCGAGGTTCTTCGACTGGCCCAGCAGCTGTTCCCCACCGCTGTCCCGTAGACTGCATCAGAAAACGATCGCTCGAAAAGCAGCGTGGACTTCACGACGAGGATGTAGTGATTCATGAGTGTGCTCTATCTGGTCCGGCACGGACAGGCTTCGTTCGGCACCGATGACTATGATCGACTGTCCGACCTCGGCAAGGAGCAGAGCCGCATCACCGGTCGCTTCCTCGCCTCACAAGGATTCGAACCCGATCGAATCATCCACGGTGAGATGCTGCGACAGCGCCAGACCGCCGAAGGCCTCCTCACAGGACTCGGCCGCGATATGGACGCCCACGTCGACGCTGGCTGGAACGAATATGCCGCATGGGAACTCACCGGCGTGCTCGAAGATCTCGACCCCCGCGCTCAGCACGATTCGAAGATCTTCCAGGGCGAACTCGAACGCGGTGCCGCCCGGTGGGCCTCGGGTGAGCACGACGCGGACTACACAGAGACCTACAGCCAGTTCACGTCACGCGTTGATCGGGCCCTCGATGATGCGGTCGCAGCCATGGAGTCGGGACAGTCGACGATCGTCGTCTCAAGCGCCGGCGCCATCGCGTGGACCGCTGCCCGTCTGATCGGCGGCGGCTTCGATCAGTGGATGGCCTTCAACCGAGTGACCATCAACACCGGCATCACGAAGATCATCACCGGCCGAGGCGGAACCAGCCTCATCTCGTTCAACGACCACGGCCACCAGGACCCGAAGAACGCCACCTACCGCTGAGGCGGCGAAAGCCGACCTCGCGAGTCACCCCGCCGAAGCGGCAAAGGGCCGAGCTCGCGAGTCAGCCCGCCGAGGCGGCGAAAGCCGAGGCGGCGCAGGCCGGGCCCGCGAGTCAGTCGTTCCTGCTCTCTCCGGATCGCCCGTGTTCTGTCCCCGTGGGGATCCCGATCACTAGCGGCTCCGCAGGTCCGCAGCATCCGCCTGCGTCCGGTGCGCCTGCCGCGGGCAAGTCGACAGAACCAGGCTTGCCGGTCGGCGCGTCACACGAAGATCCGATGTCAGTCGAACACACGCCGGTCTCCGGCAGGACGAGCTCGACTCGATCCGCTGCTTCGTGGTCCCCTGCAATTGCTGCAACGACGGAGCGGACCTGCTCGTAACCGGTGTACATGAGGAACGTCGGGGCTCGCCCGTAGGACTTCATGCCCACGATGTAGAAATTCGGCTCCGGATGCCCCAACACCCGGGCGCCATGCGGAGGGACCGTTCCGCAGCTGTGATACTCGGGATCGATGAGCGGCCCCAACTGCTGCGGAGCTTCGACAACCGGGTCGAGGTTCAGCCGGATCTCGCGCAGGAATCCCAAGTCGGGACGGAAGCCGGTGGCCGGGACGACCCGATCGGCGTGGAGCGTCACCGGCTCACCGCCGGTCTCGGCCGCCACGGTGCCACCACCGTCGGCGGCGAACCCGGTGATCGTCGTAGAGGAATGCACATCGATGGCTCCATCTTCGACAAGGCGGCGGAGCCGGGCGCCCAGGGCTCCGCGAGCCGGCAGACCGTCCTGGTCCTCCCCGCCGTAGACGGATGCGGGGTCTGCGCGCCTGAGCACCCAGCCGATTCGCGTGCCCGGCACTTCCGCACGCAGCTCTGCCAGAGCCAAGAGCGTGTTCGCCGCCGAATGCCCTCCACCGACGACAAGAGTCCGCCGTCCGGCGAACTTCTCACGGTCACGGCCGGTCACATCGGGCAGAGGCGAGGTGACGAACCCGCTGCGACGTGCCTCGACTTCGCCGGGCGCTGCGAGCCCGGACTGCCCGATCGGGTTCGGGCTCTCCCATGTCCCCGAAGCGTCGATGACCGCCCTGACCTGGAAGTCCGCCGTTGCTCCATCGGAGTTCTGCGTGCGAACAAGGAAAGGAGTCGATTCACGCTGCGCGGTGCCCGTCCGGTCCATTCCGACTCGGCTCACTGCCACAACCCGGGTATCGGTGAGGATGGCGTCCCGGAGTTCATCTGTCTCGGCCAGCGGAATGAGATAGTCCCGGATGAGTTCGTCCCCTGTGGGCAGGTGCTCGCCGTCGGGTTCCTGCCAACCGGTGGGTGCCAGCAGGCTGCGGGCCGCGACGTCGATGTTGTACTTCCACGGAGAGAACAACCCGATATGACCCCACTCGGCCGCTGCCGCCGCGACGGAGGATCCCACTTCGAGGACGAGCGGTCGGGTCCCACGTCGGACCAGCTGGGCCGCGGCCGCGAGGCCGACGGGACCGGAACCGATCACGGCGACCGGCAGATCTGCGAGCGCGATATCAGTCATCGGGAGCCGCCTCGGCGATGGGGTCCGACGTGGTCGTCGGCTCTGTGGATTTCGTCCCTGCGTCGGGGGCGAGATCGACGATGAGGGCTTCGACTCGGGTCCGGATCTCATCACGGATTCGGCGCACCGATTCCAGGCCTTGACCTGCGGGATCGTCCAGAACCCAGTCTTCGTATCGTTTGCCGGGGAAGATCGGGCACGCATCGCCGCAGCCCATCGTGATCACGACGTCGGAGGTGCGCACGGTATCTGCGTCGAGCAGAGTGGGGCTGTTGCGGGTGATGTCGATGCCGAGCTCCCGCATGGCATCGATGGCGACGGGGTTGATCGTCTCGGCCGGTGCGCTGCCCGCGGACCGCACTTCGACTGATCCCCCGCCCAGTTCCCGAAGGAATCCGGCCGCCATCTGGGACCTGCCGGCGTTGTGCACACAGACGAAGAGGACACTCGGCTTTGGCGTTGGCGTGAGACTCATGCTCGATTCGCTCCTTGAACAGAGTTTGAGGGGAAGAAACGGGGTCGTGCCCAGAGCGCGACGTAGACGAGGGCGACGAGGATGGGCACCTCGATGAGCGGGCCGACGACTCCGGCGAGCGCCTGCCCCGAGGCGACGCCGTACGTCCCGATCGCCACTGCGATGGCGAGTTCGAAGTTGTTGCCGGCAGCGGTGAATGCCAGGGTCGTCGTCTTCTCATAGCCCAGGTTCAGGGCTTTGCCGATGACCATCCCGACAGCGAAGACGACGACGAAGTAGACGAGCAGAGGCAGGGCGATGCGGGCGACGTTGCCCGGGTGAGAGGTGATCTCGTCGCCCTGGAAGGCGAAGAGCACGACGATGGTGAACAGCAGTCCGTACAGCGCCCACGGCCCGACCTTCGGGAGGAAGCGATCTTCGTACCACTGACGCCCCTTCGCCTTCTCACCCACGGTACGTGTGAGGAAGCCGGCGAGAAGCGGGATTCCGAGGAAGACGAGGACGCTCGCGGTGATCGCCCAGAAGGAGAACTCGCTGCTCGTCGTCGGCAGCCCCAGCAGATTCGGCAGCCACTGCAGATAGAACCACCCGAGGAGACCGAACGCGAGAACCTGGAACACGGAGTTGATGGCCACGAGCACGACGGCGGCCTCACGGTCGCCACACGCCAGGTCGTTCCAGATGAGGACCATGGCGATGCACCTGGCCAGCCCGACGATGATCAGTCCGGTGCGGTATTCGGGCAGGTCGGGAAGGAAGAGCCAGGCGAGCGCGAACATGAACGCCGGAGCCGCCAACCAGTTGATGACCAAGGAGGTGACCATGAGCTTCTTGTCGGCCAGCACGTGCCCGGTCTCGTTGTACCGGACCTTGGCGAGCACCGGAAACATCATCACCAGGAGGCCGATGGCGATCGGCAGGGAGACGTCGGCGACCTTGACCGAGTCCAGAGCCTCGGCGAGACCGGGCACGAGCCTGCCCAACACCAGGCCCAGGGCCATGGCACCGATGATCCACAGCGGCAGGAATCGGTCCAGCGTCGACATCTTCGCCGCCACCGGCGATTCAGCGTTGGCAGTCGCCGTGGAATGCATGGTCCCCCTCGAGGTGCGAATCGTGCCGGCACCATCGTCATGTGCCGGCACATTGAAGTTCATCGATACGATAGGACCATGAGACATCGACAAATGTCAATGTATGGGCATAATGGAACAGTGACCACACAATCCGCGCCTTCTCCGACGGAGACGGACGTCTGCTGCCCGTCGCTGACCGTCTCGCCGCTGAGTCTCGATGATGCCCAGGATTTCGCGCGCATCCTCAAAGCAGTGGCCGACCCGACCCGGCTGCGCCTCGTCTCCCTCGTCGCCGCGCACGAGCAGCAGGAAGCGTGCGTCTGCGATCTCACCGAACCCGTCGGTCTCGGCCAGCCGACCGTCTCCCACCATCTGAAGATCCTCGTCGATGCCGGGGTCCTGCACCGTGAGAAGCGCGGAGTCTGGTCGTACTATTCGCTCGAGGCCACCACCTTGAACCGTCTCTCCGAATTCCTCTCCCCCGCCGAGGCGGCGCACGGGTAGGAGTCTTTCGCCGAGGCGACCTGGCCCTACCGCTGCCGGTGGACGTGCGCCACGGCTTCGGCGCGACTGCGCACACCGAGCTTGCGGTAGAGCGCGGACAACCGGTTCTTCAGCGTCCCGGACACCACTCCGAACTCGCGGGCGATCTGCGCGATCGACTTCGACGAGTCGATCGCGAACAGCAGCGACTGCTCGGCCGGGGTGAGATCGGTCTGGAAGTCCGGGGCCACAGGCGAGGTCTCCGGCAGCTCGAGCAGACGCCTGCGCAGCTCGGCCGCCGTCACCTCGCCCGGGCCGAACGACCTGGCCACCGCCTCCCACATCGGATGCTCAGCCGACTCGTGCACGAGCGCATGCCTCGCCTCTCGGGTAAGCTGTGTGATCGCCAGCACGGACGACGTGATCGAACAGTAGTCGAGCACATGGACGAACGTCTCGAGCGCTTCGTCTGCCCGGCCCTCATGGTGGAGGATGTCAGCGCGCAGCGCCATGGCCGAACTCTTCAGCCTGGGCCCCTGGTCACCGGACAGCGCCTGCCCAGTCGCGCTCCACAGTTCATCGTGCTGGCCGAACACCAGAGCCTGCCGTGCCTTGACGATGGAATATCCAGGGTTCTGCGGGTTCATGCGGTCACCCAGATTCTGCAGCGCCTTCGTCTCCCCCGCGGCAACCAACACGGAGCTGGCGATGTTGAGGATGCCCGAGAACCGCGTACTCTGTGCGTCGGCCATCGGCAGGAAACCTACTTGTGTGCTCTCCGTCAGCAGCTTCGCCGCTATCGACGCGCGCCCCTGGAAGACATAGTGCAGGCTGCGCACGACGTCGGGAATCGGCCCGAGGTGTTCGGTCGGCCGTGCTGTGTCGAGCGCGGAGACGATCTGTTCGGCGGCAGCGAGGTCGAGACGGTCGAGGCTGCGCACCAGCTCAATGCACAGGGCAGTATGCTCGCCCGGCAGCGCCTCCATCCCAAACCGGGACGCGGCCCCTCGCGCCCGATCCAGGCTGCGGTCCATCTCCGATCCGTGCCCATGGCCCATCCCGGCCAAGGCGGCCTCAACCAGTCCGGACAGCAGCGGGTGGGGAGAGTTCGGGGTGTAGATCTCGGCGAACTGGACGGTCCGCTGCAGCATCGACATCGCCTCGGGAAAGCGACCGGCCACGATGAGGTTGCGCCCGTGTTCGAGATTGAGTTCGGACTGCAGCATGAGCGTAGGCCCGGGGTGACCTTCGCCGAGGTGGCGCAGTCGATCACGTCCCGCTTTGAGGATGTCCAGCGCAAGTCGGTTCTCCCGGTTCAACCGGTGCGTCCGCGCTTCCAGCGTGGTGAGCACAGCCACCTCGTCGGCTGAGAGCGGCAATGCAGGCTCCGCCCGGAGCAGACCGTGGAGTTCGGGCACGACGATGCTGTCGAAGTCGGTGGCGGCCAGCAGCGTCGGTCCATCGTCTGTGCGAAGCCGCAACCGGGTCGAGTCGATTCGGCGGGCCGCGCTGCGGGCCAGGGTGAGGATCGGGTTCGTCGCGAGGACATCCTCGGGGACGCTGAGATAGGCCTCGACGGCGGTGGAAGCGTCGAGAAAGACGTTGACCGAGCGGCGGGCCCAGGCTCGTTCGAGGACATGCCAGTTCCGGGTCTCGACGGCGACGTCGACGACTTCAACAAGCCCGGATCGCTCATCTGCACGCATCCGACCGAAGGTGTCGGCGGCGGCCGCACCGAGCGCTTCGCGCGGGTTCTTGCCGGCGAGTCTCGGGTCGATCGCGGTGGTGCGGCGGACGAGCATCCGGATGAGGGCGGGGACAGCGAAGACCTCGTCGGGGCCGGTCGAGATCGTCAACAGGCCCTCATCGATGAGGAAGGAAGTGAGGTCCTCGGCAGTCGCGTTGGCCGTGTCGGTCACGTCGGCGGCGACGTATGCGGCGTGGACGAGATCGACCGCCGCCGAGGTGATTCGGGAAGTCCACGCGAAGAGAGTCAGCAGGAAGAGTGCCGCGGATTCCCGGGAGACACCGTCGACGACGGGTGTGAGTGCGGGCGCGAGCTGTGCATCGATACGGTCGGGGTCGGTGTCGGCAACCGGCACACCTGCGTTCAGGCGTGCCCGCAGGAGGATGTCGGCGATGCGGGTGCGACCACCGGCGCAGGTGAAGAACTGGGTGAGTTCGGACTCGGAGAGGACATCGCTGCGTTCGATCGCTGCGGCGAATTCAGCCTCCGAGTAGGCTCGTGGCCCCCATTGTGCGTCGAATGTCGAGGGCGGTGGGGTCGCCGTCTCGTGTGGGTTTACGGCTCGGTTCGTATGGTCGTCTGTCACTGTCGGGATCTTCTCTGTCGTCTCGGCGCGCGCCGAGGTGGCAGCCGGGGAGCTGCGCAGGTGGGCTGGGGATGTGCGTAACTGAGTATGACAGATCTGGTCGGGCCGACCGCGTCGTCGAACCTGACTGTTTCCTTACAGCCGCCACCTCAGCCGGACTGACTCGGCCCCTCACACCCACCGATACTCGTACTCGGGCCTCCCCGGGGTACCGTGCCGGGGCTGCTTGATCGCCTGTTTCGTCGAGACGAGATGTTCCAAATACCGGCGGACGGTCACGCGAGACAGATCAAGCCGACGCCCCACCTCGGTGGCGGAGACCGGAACCGCAGAGTCCCGGACGAACGCGGACACGGCGTCCAAGGTCTCGGCGATGAGCCCCTTGGGCAGGGTCGTTGCCGACACGGACCGCAGAGCTGAGAGCGCATTGTCCACCGAGGCCTGAGTCGCCAAGGACCCCGAGCCGGTGAGTCCGCGCCGGAACTCCCGCTGGTTCTCCAGCTTCTCCCGGAAGGCCGCGAAGGTGAAGGGTTTGATGAGGTATTGGGTGATGCCCGATGAGATCGCCGACCGGATCACTTGGAGGTGCCGCACCGCGGTGATCGCGATGATGTCGACGTCCTGACCACGCGAATTCAGGCGCCCTGCAACTTCGAGACCGTGAGAATCCGTGAGGTTCATGTCTAGGAGGACGATGTCGACCGGGGTGCCGGCCGCGGTGAGTTCGTCGAAGCGCTCGATCGCCTCGTGTCCGCCCAGACACGTTGCGACGACGTCGAAACCGGGCACCCGCGCCACGAAATCCGCGTGCGCCTGCGCCGTCATCGGATCGTCTTCGACGATGAGGACCCGCAGCGCGGCATCATCGCTCACGTGAGTCTCCTTCCGCCCGCTCCCGGCTCGAACCCTCACCGTCCGTGGTGGGTTCCCTGGCAGAATCGTAGTCGCCCGCCCCGTCCCCCAGCGGGAGCGTGATCGTGAAGATCGCGCCGCCATCGGAGTCGACATCGATATGCCCGCCGAGGCGGCTCACCGCCTGCCGGACCAAGACGAGTCCGAATCCGTGCCGTCCCACGCCTGCGACCTCGGGTTTCGCCGAAGCGCCGAGGTGGAAGAGCGCCTCGATGTCGTCGCCCGCAATCCCGGGACCGGAGTCCGCGATGGTGATGATCAGCTCCCCGTCGGCGGCGACGAAATCTGCCCACACATGCTTCTCATCCGCGTTCGCGACGGCATCGAAGGCATTGTCGAGAAGGTTGCCGGCGACGGTGACGAGGTCGCGGGCATCGAGTCGCTCGGGCGGGAGTTCCCCGGTGGCGGTGACCGTGAGTTCGATGCCGCGCTCGTGGGCCTGCGCGGCCTTGCCGATCATGAGCGCGGTGATGAATGGCTCGTCGAGGGAGGCGACGAAGGAATCCGTCAGCCGCTGCGACTCCTGCTCATCCTTGACCGCGAAGTCGAGGGCCTCCTGCACCCGGCCGAGCTCGATGAGCGTGGAGACCGTGTGCAGCCGGTTGGCATGTTCGTGCGTCTGGGCGCGCAGGGCCTCGGACAGCGTCGTCATCGTCGCGAGTTCTCCGGTGAGCTCCTGGATGTCCGTGCGATCGCGCAGGGTCGCGACGGTTCCGCCTTCATCCCTCCCGCCGCGCGGCTGCCGGGCCTGCTTCTGACTGATGACGAGGACACGATCCTCGGTGAAGTGGATTTCGTCGACCGCGACCCGACCGGTCGCAAGAAGGTCACGGACGGATTCGGGCAGGGCCACCTCGGCGAGGGAGATCGGTGTCGATTCCTCCACGGTGGGCAGGCCGAGCAGGGACGCGGCCACGTCGTTGTAGAGGACGAGTCGACCGGTTTCGTCGGCGAGGATAAGGCCCTCGCGCAGAGAATGCAGGGCCGAATCGTAGAACGCGAACAGCCGGCGCAGCTCCTCGGGACCGTAGCCGAGGGTGACTCGGCGCAGGTAGCGGGCGAGCAGCCAGGAGCCGAGCCCACCGAGGGCGAGAGCGGCGAGGCCGACGAGGATGATCTGCGGCAGGGAGGCCGCCTGCGCCACAGACAGGGTCTCCAGGGTCACGCCCACGGCGACCATCGCGGTGACCTCGCCGTCGGCGTCGGTGATCGGCACGATCGCGCGCACGGACGGGCCGAGCGTGCCCACATACTCCTCGGTCTCGGCCTGCCCCGCGCGGGCTTTCGCGGTGGACCCGAGGTACGTCTTGCCCAGCTGATCGGGATCCGGGTGGGTGTAGCGGGTGCCGTCACGGTCCATGATCGTCACGAAATCCACCTCGGCGGTGTCGATGACGGTCAGCGCGAAGGGCTGCAACCGGGCAGAGGGATCACCCTCGGTCACAGCCTCGGTGACGAAGGGGTCGTGGGCGAGGGTCTCGGCGATGGACAGCACCCGTTCTCCGGCAGCGTGCCGAATGTTGTTCAGCGTCGTCACGTAGCTCGTCACCGACAGAGCGGTGCAGACGATGACGATGAGGACGAGCTGGACGAGGAAGAGTCGCCTCGCCAGGGTCCCGCCTCGGCGAGCCCGGAATCGATCCCAGCCCCGCCGTGGTGGGGCCGGGACGGAGGTCATTACTTCGTGTCGCTCTTCTTTTTCTTCTTGCTGCCGCCGGTCAGCAGGAGGGCCAGGCCGATCGCGGCCAGCCAGGTGTCCTTGGCCACGGCGATGCCGTCCTCGGACGGGCGGATTCCGTCGTCCTTGGTCATCGAATCGATGGAGAAGTAGTTCGCGACGAGGCCTGCGGCAAACGTCGTCAGTGCGGCGCCGGCGATGCGGGTGGGCACGAACGGCAGCAGCAGTGCGGAGCCGACGGCGATCTCACCGTAGGAGAGGAACTTCCCGAACTGGGCGGGGGTCATGTTTTCGACCATGGGCACACCGTTGGCGGCCATCTGCTGGAGTCCCGCGGCGGAATCCTCGTCGAGGCCGAGCTTGCCGATGCCCGAGTTGAGGATGAACGCGCCGGGGGCTGCGCGCAGAAGTGCGGTGCTGAGTTTCATATCCTGCTCCTTCGTAATGGGATCGTCACTGAGCCAAGACTATCCGCGAGAGCGCAGGTGCGCCACAGCACAAGGACTGTCGACCCCAGCTGCCGAGACTCTCAGCCCTGCGTGCTGGTGCGGATCCGCTCGATGAGATCGTCGAGGGCGTCGTCGAACTCGCGCTGGGCGTGGTCTTCCATGAGCAGGCCCTGCAATCGGGCCACCGTGGGATACTCGCCGAGGTCGTCGCCGGCGGAGGACTCCTCCTCATCTCCGAGGACCTCCGGGGTCAGGGAGGCCGCTTGGAGCAGAAGCGCGCCGACGAGGAAGCTCGTGAAGGCCTTGTATGCCGCCACTGCCTCGGCGTCGGCAAATCCGAAGCGCTGCAGCGAGGACAGGAAGTCCTCGACCCAGCGCACGCTTCGCAGCGGCGGACGGAGCCAGGGCGCCTGAGGTGGCTGGGTGGCGATGAGAGGGAAGATCCGCGGATGCTTGAGGGCCAGATTCCGCGTGGCATTGGCGACACGCTGCAGATACTCCTCCCACGAATGGGAGTCCTCTGTCATGAGATCGTCGTCGAAGAGGCCGTCGATGAGCTCGTCGACCATGGCCTCGAGGAGGTCCCCCCGCCCCGAAACGTGCCGATACAGTGCCATCGCCTCTACGTCCAAGGCCGTTCCGAGGCGACGCATCGTGAGCTCGCTGAGACCGCAGGCATCGACGAAGGCGATCGCCGACTCGACGACCTGTGCACGATCAAGTCGCTGCTGAACCACGCGCGCCTCCCTTTCCTCGTCGGAGATGTCGCAGACCGGGCGGATTTCACCGTCAGTCTACTCGCTTGATCCGACGCGTCGAGAGATCCCCTGATAACGCGATTACACTGTAAACTCCTCATGGATGACTAAGCTATCACCCTCCATCGACCACCCGACTCGCCGGATCTATTGCGCAGCGAAAACTCGGTCTGCTAAGTTGATTACACCGTAAACATGAATATTGCTCGGCAGAGCAGGACGTCCAGACCGATCCATGCGAAAGGACGAATCATGAATTCCCACGACAAGGCCGACAAGACCTCAGACAAAGCAGAGGAGCTCAAGGGCAAGGCGAAGGCCGCTGCCGGCAAGGCCACCGATGACAAGAGCCTCGAGGCCGAGGGTAAGACCGACGCCGCCAAGGGCAAGATCAAGCAGGTCGGCGACGATGCCAAAGATTCGCTGAAGGGCGTCAGAGACTCGCTCAAGGACTCACCGGAGAACTGAGGGACGCGGCTGGAGGGCGGAGGCACTGTCCGCCTCCGCCCTTCGGCCATGCTTTCAGATCCCATGCCCCAGAAGTCGACGTGCCGGCACGATCCGGCCCGGCGGCACGAGAAGAGGAGACGATGATGGGAACTGACCGCCATGCTTTCGTCGTGGTGGCCAATCGCCTCCCCGTCGACCGCATCGACGGGACGTGGGAGGCCTCGCCCGGCGGGCTGGTCTCAGCCGTGGCTCCCGTGGTGCGTGAGCACGCCGGAGCCTGGGTCGGCTGGGCGGGCACGCACGACGACAGCTTGGAGCCCTTCGATGTCGATGGGATGAGCCTTGTCCCCGTGCCTCTCAGCCTCGACGAACATCAGCAGTACTATGAGGGATTCTGCAACGCCACCCTGTGGCCGCTGCACCACGACCTCATCGTCGCGCCGCAGTACCACCGCTCGTGGTGGCGGGCCTATCGGGCAGTCAACGCCCGATTCGCACAGGCCGCGATCGCGACAGCCGAGATCGGGGCGACGATCTGGGTACATGACTACCACCTCCAGCTCGTGCCGGCGATGCTCCGAGCCCAACGACCGGACGTCAGGATCGGATACTTCTGCCACATCCCGTTCCCTCCCGTCGAGCAGATGGCCCAGCTGCCCTGGCGCGACGAGATCCTGCGCGGCCTGCTCGGAGCCGATGTCATCGGTCTCCAGCGAGAGGCCGATGCCGCGAAAGTCCGCCAGGCCATGCAGAAGCTGTTGGGCATGGACCCCGAGGAACTTCGCGACCGCGTCTGCTCGTACCCGATCTCGATCGACGTCGAGGAGATCCGAGCCGCGGCCGAATCCCCGGCCGTACAGGAGAAGGCCCGCTGCTTCCGCCGTGATCTGGGCGATCCCGCCACCCTCATGATCGGGGTCGATCGCCTCGACTATTCGAAGGGGATCCTGCACCGGCTGTGGTCCTTCGAGGAGCTGATCGATGACGGACTGCTCGATGCGCGGGGAACCTGTCTCGCACAGATCGCAGTCCCGTCCCGCGAAGGCGTGCGCGCCTACCAAGACCTGCGCGACGAGGTCGAACATACGGTCGGGCGCATCAACGGGAGGTTCTCCACTCTCGGTCGCGATGTCATCCACTACTCCCACCACTCGTATTCGACAGAGGAAGCCGTCGCCCTGTACCTGGCCGCCGACATCCTGCTCGTCACCTCTTTGCGGGACGGGATGAACCTCGTGGCCAAGGAATTCGCCACTGCCCGCCGAGGCAGGGGCGGGGCACTCGTCCTCTCCGAGTTCGCCGGGGCCGCCGAAGAACTCGACCAAGCCATCGTCGTCAATCCCCACGACCGGGCCGCCCTGAAGGTGGCCATCCATCATGCGACCACGCTCAGCGAAGACGAGGCCCGGAGGCGCATGGATGCGATGGCCGACACCGTCGCCGCCTTCGACGTCCGCCACTGGGCGCAAGCTTTCCTCCATGGCCTGCGAGACCCAGCATCTGCGGCGGCCCTGTCGCCCAGCGACTGGTGACACCGACCATTCTGACCCACCCACCCCAAGGAGACCACTGTGTACACGATGCTCAACAACCAGGAATCCTCGAAGTACGACCTCTACCTTCCCGGCAAGCTCGTCGCCGCGCTGCATTACAAACTCGAGCCCGACGCCAATGAGGTCATGTTCATCTACTGTGAGGCGATCGAGCCCACACAGGCCGACCGCCACCGGTGGGAGCTCATGCGACGGGCCGTCGAAGACGCGAAGGGCCGACGCCTCAAGCTCACCATCACCTGTCCCATCGGCCGCAAGGCCCTCGAACGGCAGGAACCGCCTGTCGATGTCGGTCCCCGGCAGGCAGAGGGCCCACGGGCCTGACCCCGCCCGGCCGATCCTCCCGGGCCTGCTCCTCCCGGGCCTGGTCCTCCCAGGCCGACCCTCCCCGGCCGAGCCCCCGCCTCGGCGGGCGCCCAATTCCTCCTGTGAACACTATGAACGCAACCGAGACACCCGTCACACTTCGCTGGCACAGTTGTCGGGTACATCACCACCGCGGCCAATCGTCGCGTGCGATCCCACCCACCGACGGGTGAGGTCGCGAACATCATCTGGAGGAAACATGGCAACGTCGCCACAACAGCAAGGCGGATCCTTCGACAAGGAGATCGCCGCCGCAGCAAACGCTCCCGAACCGGGTGCCCCGCAGCGGAAGAAGGATCGCACGCACTGGCTCTACATCATGGTCATCGTGGCCGTGGTCGCCGGTGCCGCTCTCGGGCTCATCGCCCCGGCTGCCGGAATCGCACTCGAACCCCTCGGCAAGGCGTTCGTCGCGCTCATCAAGATGATCATCGCCCCGGTCATCTTCTGCACCATCGTCCTCGGCGTCGGCTCCGTGGCGAAGGCCGCCACCGTCGGCAAGGTCGGCGGACTCGCCCTCATCTACTTCCTCATCATGGCGACCTTCGCCCTGGTCATCGGTCTCGTCGTCGGCAACTTCATCCACCCCGGCGACGGCCTGCACCTCCAGCCGTACGAGGCGGCCGCCGGTGGTGAGGAAGGCGGAATGGTCGCCTTCCTCATGAGCCTCATCCCCGGTGACATCCCGGTGCTTCCCACCCTCGTGCTCGCCCTCCTCGTCGGCTTCGCCCTGCAGTCGATGGGCAAGGCCGGCGAGCCCGTGCTCACCGGCATCAAGCACATCCAGGCCGTCGTCTTCAAGCTCATGATGATGATCATGTGGGCCGCCCCGGTCGGCGCCTTCGGTGCGATCGCCGCAGTCGTCGGCAAGACCGGCTGGGCCGCGATCGGTGCGATGGCGACCCTCATGGGCGCCTTCTACCTCACCTGCGCCCTGTTCATCGTCGTCGTCCTCGGCGGTCTGCTCAAGATCGTCACCGGGCTCAACATCTTCCTGCTGCTGAAGTACCTGGCCCGTGAGTTCCTGCTCATCTTCTCCACCTCGTCGTCCGAGTCGGCCCTGCCGCGCCTGATCGCGAAGATGGAGCACGCCGGAGTCTCGAAGCCGGTCGTCGGCATCACCGTGCCCACCGGTTATTCGTTCAACCTCGACGGCACCGCCATCTACCTGACCATGGCGTCGCTGTTCGTGTCCTCGGCCATGGGTATGCCGATGTCGATCCCCGAGCAGATCTCGCTGCTCGTGTTCATGATCATCGCGTCCAAGGGCGCCGCCGGCGTCACCGGTGCCGGCCTGGCCACCCTGGCCGCCGGTCTGCAGTCGCACCGTCCCGAGCTGCTCGACGGCATGGGCGTCATCGTCGGCATCGACAAGTTCATGTCCGAGTGCCGTGCGCTGACGAACTTCACCGGCAACGCCGTGGCCACCCTGCTCATCGGCAAGTGGACGAACGAGATCGACCTCGACGTCGCCCGTGCCACCCTGTCGGGTGAGAACCCGTTCGACGAGCTCTCGCTCGAACCGGATGCGCACGGTGCGTCGACGGATGCCCCCGAGGCGGCTCGCCCCGCTGAAGGCGAAAAGGTCACCGTGAGCTGACCCCCGGTCGCTCCCGCTCCACAACCGCCACGGGTGCCGATGTCCTCATCGTGAGGACGTCGGCACCCGTGGTGTTTCGTCTTCCCTCGCCGAGGCGGCCCTGCCATGTCGTACCGCTGTGACGAGGGTTCGAACCATCGGATCAAGAAAACGTCCCGGCCGGCCAATCCACGTGCGCGAGCCCTCCGAACGACACATGTCCGATCCAATACGGACGACCACGAAGTCAGAAGGGGACAGAGACCATGAAGAATCTCACGCTCATCAACGCCCGCACCGTCTCCGGTGCCGCCCTCGCGAGCATCGTCATTGCCGTCGGTCTCATGGCCGCGCCCGGGGGCGCCTCCGCCGCCGAGACCTCACCGACCGATTCGACCGAGGCCTCGGGGGCGCTCATCAACGGCCCGATCATCGATCTGGGCGACCTCCTCGGCGATATCAACATCGGGCAGTTCCAGTAACGACCGATCCCCTGCTTGCTCACGTGAGCCTACAGCCGGGTTGCGCTGAGCACCCGCGCGCCTCCTTGCCGACGGAAACCTCGCCCAAGGAAACCCCCACCCAATGCGAAAGACACGATGACTGACGAGAACGCTCGAATCGACCTCACCTCAGCACAGCGCGGAATCTGGTACGCCCAGAAGATCGAACCAGACAACCCGACGTTCCAGATCGGGCTCTACGTCGATATTCGCGGGCCGCTCGATGTCGACAGAATGCGCAAGGCGGTCGCCACGACCGTAGCCGAAGCCGACTCGCTCAACGTCGTCTTCGGTGAGGACGAAAAAGGTCCCTTCCAACAGCTCGGACCGGCACGCAGCCATCTCCTGGTCCGTGACCTGCGGACGGAGTCGAGTGAGGATCCCGAAGCCTCGGCCCATGCGCTGATGCAGGAGGATCTCGAAACCGTCCACGATGTCGATGAGGGTGACCTGCTCCGGTCCCAGCTGTTCCACATCGGACCCGACCACTGGATCTTCTATCAGCGGGCCCACCACCTCCTCGTCGACGGCTATTCCGCCGTCCTCGTCCTCCGCCGCGAATCCCAGGTCTACCGGGAACTCGCCGATCAGGGAACCGCATCGGACTCGCCCTTCGGCAACCTCGACGATCTGGTGGCCGAGGAGGCTCGGTACCGTTCCTCGCAGCGCTTCACCACCGACGCCGAGTTCTGGAAGCAGGTGCGCTCCGAGTCGGAGACGGCCACCGGCCTGGCCGACCGTCCGGCATCACCGGCACGACGGCTTGTCACCTGCAATGCCGACATCCCCCAGGAGCTCTCATCACGCCTGGCCGGCTCCCGGTCGGCACCGACCCTCATCCTCAGCGCCGCAGCGGCCTACCTGCACCGCATGACCGGACGAGAGTCCATCTCGGTGGGCCTTCCGGTCACTGCTCGTCGCAGCGCCCTGTCCAAATCAGTGCCGTCCATGATGTCGAAGATCCTGCCGGTACAGGTGCAGGCGGCACCGGGGATGACGTCGGCAGATCTCGTCGCCGACGCCGGCGCCACACTGCGCGAGACGCTCACCCATCAGCGCTTCCAGTATCAGGAGCTGAGCACCGACAGCGACTACATCGGGCCTTCGGTCAACATCTTCCCGCACGTCGACGACATCGACTTCGGAATGTCGACCGCCTCGCTGCACCTGCTGTCGACCGGCCCGGTCGATGACCTCTCGATCATCGTCCACGGCATCGGAGCGGATCCCAGCTCCGATGGAGGCAGCAGGCCGGCCATCGTTCGGTTCGAGGCGAACGCCGAACTCTACGATCAGCACAGCCTCGCCGAGCACCTGCGGCAGTTCCTCTCCGTCCTGCGCCAGTTCGATCCGAGCGAAGATCAGCACCTGTCGGGGCTCGCGCTCATCGATGCCGGCGAGTCCGACGAACTCATCGCGGGCGGCCAGGGACCCGCCCAGAGCCTTCCCCGCCACACCGTGGTGGAGGAATTCTCCCGTCACGCCCGCAAGTCCCCATTCGCCACCGCGGTCGTCGCCGAGGACGGGCACATCAGCTTCTGCGAACTCGACCGCCGCTCGACTGAGCTCGCGAACCGTCTTCGGGACTGCGGTGCAGGGCCCGGGACTCGCATCGCGGCACGCTTGGGCCGGTCCACCACGCTGCCCATCGCCGTGCTCGGAATCCTCAGAACAGGTGCCGCCTACGTACCCCTCGACCCTGACTATCCGGCCGACCGCCTCGAAGCGATGATCGCCGATTCCGCGCCGGTGCTCGTCATCAATTCCTCTGCAGCGTCGGGTCCCGCCGGAGAAACGAGTGTGAGCACCGACCGACCCGTCATCGACATCGACGCGGAACCACAGTCGACAGCACCGACGACCGAGTCGACCCAGACCGGGTCAGCGCAGGCCGGATCACAGCAGACCGGATCGACGCCTGCTCCCGACGACCTCGCCTACGTCATCTTCACCTCCGGGTCGACCGGTCGGCCCAAGGGCATCGGGGTCGAGCACCGGTCGCTGCTCAATCTCTTCCACAGCCACAAGAAGACCATCTTCGATCCGGCCGCCCAACGGCTTGGACGAGGACTGCGCGTGGCGCACACGGCAGGGATCTCTTTCGACGCCTCCTGGGATCCGCTGCTGTGGCTCTTCGCCGGGCACGAACTCCACCTCATCGACTCGATCACCCGCCGTGACCCCGAAACTCTCACCGACTACTTCGCCGCCCACGGCATCGACTCGATCGAGACGACTCCTTCATTCTTCAAGGCCCTTCTCGCGCACGGCACGTTCAGCGGCACCGAGCATCCCAGCGTCGTCGCCCTGGGCGGCGAAGCGGTCGAACGCGGTCTCTGGGATCAGCTCGCGGCCCTGCCCGAGGTGGACTCCTTCAACTTGTACGGCCCGGCGGAAACGACGGTCGACAGTCTCACCGCTCCGATCGTCGCCGGTGCCTCACCCGACCTCGGCGGCTCCGTGGCGAACACCAGGCACTACGTCCTCGACTCCCGGTTGGCCCCTGTTCCGGCGCAGGCGCGTGGGGAGCTCTACATTGCGGGGCTGAATCTGGCGCGCGGCTACGTGGGCCGTCCGGCCACCACCTCAGAACGGTTCATCGCCGACCCCTTCGCCGACGACGGCTCCAGAATGTATCGCACCGGCGACATCGTCCGCAGGCCTCTGGCCGGAGGCATCGAGTTCCTGGGCCGGGCCGATGAGCAGATCAAACTGCGCGGCTATCGCGTCGAACTCTCCGAGGTCGAGCTCGCTCTCCAGTCGGAGGGCCGGATCCGGTCGGCCGCGGTCATCCTGGGACAGAATCAGGCCGGCTACAGTCAGCTTCTCGGCTACATCACCGCCGATGAGCAGATCGATACTGCCGAGGTGCGTCGGCGCATGAAGACGCGCGTACCCGACTACATGGTTCCGTCATTCATCACACAGATCGAGCGGATTCCCCTCACCGTCAACGGCAAGCTCGACCGCGCCGCGCTGCCGGAACCGCAGTCGGCGCAATCGGAATCGGCAGCACCAAGGACAGTCCAGGAGCAGGCCGTGGCCGAGGCCTTCGCCCAAGTGCTGGGGGTGGAGACCGTCGGCATCGACGATGACTTCTTCGAACTCGGCGGGCACTCCCTGCTCGCCACCCAGCTGGTGGCCTCACTGCGGGAGAGGTTCGCGTCCCCACCCGCCCTGAGCGAGATCTTCCACCATCCCACCGTCCGCGAACTCAGTGCCGGACTCGACCTCGACGACACGGCACAGGAGCCGGCAGACGAACTCGTCGCCGCAGACCGTCCCGCGACCATTCCCCTGTCCTACGCGCAGAGCCGTCTGTGGTTCCTCAACCAGTTCGACCCGGCGTCCGCGGCCTACAACATTCCGCTCACCCTGCGCATCCGCGGAGACCTGGACACCCATGCTCTGCGAGCTGCCATCAACGACGTCGTCGCTCGGCACGAGAGCCTGCGCACCGTGTTCCCGTGGACCGAGGGTCAGCCCGAACAGGTGGTCCGCGCCGCCGACGATGTGCAGATCGCCCTGCCCCTTGTGGAGATCAGCGAGGACCTCGTCGATCACACCGTCGATGCGGAGGCCACACGCGGCTTCGACGTCTCGTCGCAGCTGCCGATCCGGTGCCTGCTGATCAGGCTGGGCACCGAGGATCATCTCCTGCTCCTCACGCTCCACCACATCGCCGCCGACGGCTGGTCGCTGCGGCCCCTGGCCGGTGACCTCTCCGCTGCCTATCGCGCTCGGGCTCGCGGCACCACCCCCGCCATCCCCGAGCTGCCGGTCCAATACGCCGACTACGCACTGTGGCAGCGGAGAACGCTCGGCTCCGAGGACAACCCCGACAGCGAGATCGCCGACCAGCTGGCCTATTGGAAGGACGCGCTGACCGGGGCTCCGGTCGAACTCAGACTTCCCGTCGATCGGCCCAGGAGCGCACAGAACACCGACCGTGTCTCCCGCAGGGTCCCCGTCGACATCGACGCCGAGACCCACGCCGGTCTGCGCCGGCTCTCCGGCGAGCGCAATGCCAGTCTGTTCATGGTCCTGCAAGCCGCCTTCGCTGTGCTGCTGAGCAGACTCGGTGCCGGCAACGACATTCCCATCGGCACTCCCGTCGCCGGCAGGACGGAGACGAAACTCGACGATCTCATCGGCTTCTTCGTCAACACCATCGTTCTGCGCACCGACACCTCCGGCAACCCCAGCCTCGTCGATGTCGTCGATCGGGTCCGCGCGTCCAACCTCTCCGCCTATGCCAATCAGGATGCGCCGTTCGAACGCGTCGTCGACGAACTCGCACCCCCACGTTCGGATCAGCTCCATCCGCTGTTCCAGGTCATGCTGACCCTGCAGAACACTGCCCCCGCGGCTCTGGACATGGGTGACCTCGACGTCGAACCCGCACCCGGGCCAGAGGTGTCGGAGGCGAAGTTCGACCTCCTCCTCGACCTGGCCGAACGTGAGAACGACGGCGCGTCTCGCCCGGTCGGCGAAACAATGCCCACGGTCGATGAGGCTGCCGGCATCACCGGCTCCCTCGAGTTCGACTCCGCGCTCTTCGACGAATCCACCGCCGAAGCCATCGCCGCGCGATTCGTGCGAGTGATCGACCAGTTCGCCGCCGACCCGCACACACCGCTGCGCGAACTCGAGGTGCTGCGTCCGGACGAGCTCGCAGAGATCCGCACTCAGGGTCAGGGCCGCGCCGCGGTCGCACCCGAGTCGACGGTCCTCGACGTCCTCGATTCGACGATCAGGAGGCATCCCGACCGTCGGGCGCTCATCGCCGACGACGGTGAGCTGACCTTCGCCGGCCTCGGGGCCCGCATCGACCAGATCGCTCATGTCCTGGCCTCCCGCGGAATCACAGCGGGAGACACCGTCGCCATTGCCCTTCCCCGGTCCGCCGACGCCGTCGCGGCCCCCTTGGCCGTCCTCTCGATCGGGGCAGTCGCTGTGCCCATCGACCTCAGCTACCCCGGAGAGCGGATCCGGCTGATCCTCACCGCGAGCGCCCCCGCGGCCGTCATCACCGACGAGGCTGAACTCCCGGTCCGCCCGGGCACAGCGATCGGCACCGCCGCACTCCACACCGCCGAGGTCGGTCGACGTGCCGATGACACCGCCGACCACGGTCGCCGCTGGGCCGACCGTCCGGTTCCGAGCGACCGCGCCTATGAGATGTACACCTCGGGTTCGACCGGCACTCCGAAGGGTGTGGCCGTCCCCCACAGTGCACTGCTGAATCTGCTGGCCCATCATCGGGAGACCATCTTCGCCGAGGCGGGACTCGACGTCGGACCGGTCCAGGCGGCGCACACGGCGGGGTTGGGCTTCGACGCCGCCTGGGACCCGGTGCTCTGGCTCGTGGCAGGAGCGAGCCTGCACATCGTCGGCGACGAGATCCGCCGCGATGCCGAAGCACTCGTCCGATTCTGCCGCGAGCATGAGATCCGGGCCCTCGAGACCACTCCGTCGTTCGTCAGGCAGCTCATCATCTCGGGACTGTTCGACGACGAGACCGAGGAAGACCGCGTCCCGCTGTCGCTCGCCCTCGGCGGAGAGGCCGTACCCGAGGATCTCTGGCAGGAGCTTGCTGCGAACCCCAAGGTGCGAGCCCACAACTTCTACGGTCCCACCGAATTCACCATCGATTCCGTCACCGCCGCAGTCGCGGGAGACCGACCCACCATCGGGCACCCGATCAGGAATGTTCGAACCATGGTCCTCGATCAGAATCTGCGTGAGGTCCCTCATGGAGTCGTCGGCGATCTCTATCTCGCCGGCGCCGGAATCGCCTCCGGCTACGTCAACAGGCCCAAGGAGACGGCAACGCGATTCGTCGCCGATCCTCTCGAACCGGGCGCTCGGATGTACCGGACCGGCGACCTCGTGCGCCGACACCCCGACGGCAGCCTCGACTTCGTCTCCCGCGATGACGACCAGATCAAACTGCGCGGATACAGGGTCGAGCTCGGAGACGTCGAGAACGCCCTGGCCTCGGGCAGCGGCGTCACCCAGGCGGCGGCCATCGTCGAGAATCTCACGGACCCCGAATCGGCACGGCTCATCGGCTACTACACCGGGGACGCCGACGAGGCGGCCCTCCGAGATCACCTCGCCGCCCAGCTGCCGGCACCGATGGTCCCCCACATCCTCATCGGTCTCGACTCGATCCCGCTGACCTCACACGGCAAACTCGACCGCTCCCGGCTGCCTGCCCCCACTGCTTCGGGGACCACGGACTCCAGAGCCGCGCGCAGCGCGGACGAACACACCATGTGCCGAGTCTTCTCGTCCGTGCTCGGTGCTGATGAGATCGGCCTCGACGACGACTTCTTCGAACTCGGCGGGCACTCGCTGCTGGCGGTCTCCCTCATCGGCCGCATCCGCACTGCCTTCGACACCGAGTTGCCGCTGCGCGCAATCTTCGACTCCCCCACCCCGGCTGCGCTGCTGAATCGACTCGAGTCTCGCGGCCGCACCGAGCCGGCACCCGCCGAGGAGCCCGCGAGGACGGCAGAATCGGCCGACGGTGCGCCGCACATGAGCCTCACCGCGTGGAGTCGGTCGCACGGGCAGACCCGCCCGCAGCTGATCCCTCTGTCCTATGGGCAGGCGCGGCTGCACTTCCTCAATCAGCTCGACACCGATGCCTCGGACTACACCATCTCCTTGGCTGTCCGATTCTCCGGAGATCTCGACGCGGATTCTCTCGGCCAGGCGCTGACGGACGTGATCGCCCGACACGAGATCCTGCGCACCGTCTACCCCAGCGTCGATGACGGCCCCGTCCAGCAGATCCTGCCCCCGGACGCCGGCGAGGGTCTCATGGCACGCCGCACCACAACCTCTGGCACGCAGACCGCGGAGCGAATGCGGGACGAGGCCGCCGTCGGATTCGACCTCAGCCGCGACCTTCCCATTCGTGCGAGCCTCTTCACTGAAGGCGACGAGTGGGTCCTCCACCTGGTGATGCACCATATCGCCACCGACGGGGCCTCGCTGAGACCGCTGACGCAGGACCTGTCCACCGCCTATGCCGCACTGCGCGGCTCGGCCCATCCGATGCAGCGCACCCTCGAGGTCCAATACGCCGAGTACGCGCTCTGGCAGCGCCATGTTCTCGAGGACGAGCAAGCCCCGGCAGCGGAGGCCCCGCTCCTGGAACGAAAGGTCCGGGCGTGGCACGACCGGCTCGAGGGGATTCCCACCGACATCACCCTGCCCGCCGATCGTCCCCGTCCCACGACCGCCAGACAGTCGGGTCGTCACCATCACTTCAGCCTCGACGCCCGTACCTCTGCCCGTCTGGCAGCGGTGGCCGCGGAGAACGGGGCCAGCCTGTTCATGGCGCTGCACTCCGTGCTCGCCGGCTATCTCAGCAGGCTCGGTGCCGGTGAGGACATCGTCATCGGCTCCCCCAGCGCCGGCCGGTCGGACCCGGCGTTGGAAGACATGGTCGGACTCTTCGTCAACACCATTCCGATCCGCACCGACACCTCGGCGGGTCCCGGCCTGCGCGAGCTCCTGGCTCGCACCCGCGCCGCAGTCATCGATGCTGTGGAACTCGACGACGTGCCGTTCGAGCGTCTCGTCGAATCGGTCAATCCGCCTCGCGAACTGGGACGCCATCCCCTGTTCCAGGTCATGCTGTCCCTCGAGGAGTCGGCAGCACCGAAACTCGAGCTGCCCGGGGTGACCACGAGCATCGAACCTGAGGTCGAGACCGGTGACGCGAAGTTCGACCTCTCGTTCACGTTCCGCCGCAGCGATGCCGAGGCGGGGCTCGCGGTGGTCCTCGACTTCAACTCATCGATGTTCGACGCGGAGACCATCGCCGGCATCTGCCGACGATTCTCCCGATTCGTCGATGAGGCCGTGCAGGATCCCGAACGTCCGCTTGACGACATCGCCCTGCTCGACCCGGTCGAAACGCGGACGGCGATCGATTCGCTCACCGGCCCCGAGCCTGCAGACACGCCGCCACCGGTGCTCGACGTCTTCGCCGCCACGGCAGCCCGAATGCCCGATGCCATGGCGGTCCGGTCCGACCAGACGTCACTGTCCTACCGCGAACTCGACGCGGCTTCGTCCGAGTTGGCGCACGAGCTCATCGACCAGGGAGCAGGCGCCGGCGAAACGGTCTCCGTCCGACTGAGCCGCGGCCCCGGCGTCATCGTCGCCACGCTGGCCGTGCTCAAGTCCGGTGCGGCCTTCAACCCGATCGACATCGACTATCCCCGCGGCCGCACCACGGCGATCCTCACCGACGCCGAACCGCTCATCGTCATCACACAGCCGGGCGGCGCCTCAGAGCTCGCGCCCCTCCTCGCCGATGCCGGGATCACCCCGAGCATCGTCGAGATCTCGCCGGCCGACGGTTCGGATCGCACCTCGCCTGCTCCTCGGGGGACGCCGATCCCAAGGGGAACCGCTGCCACCACGACCGCGATGCCGCCCATGCCTCATCGTGATTCGGCGGCCTATGTGACCTTCACCTCCGGCTCGACGGGCCGACCCAAGGGCGTCGAGGTCGGCCACTCGGCCTTGGCGAACCTCCTCGCCTCCCACCGCACACGGCTCCTGCCGACCCCGAGCGATGAGGCCGATCGGATTCCGGTCGCCCACACCACCGGAATCGGCTTCGACGCCGCCTGGGATCCTCTGCTGTGGATGGTGGTCGGGCATCCGCTTCACATCGCCTCGGAGACCGTCCAACGCGATCCGCAGCAGCTGGCGGCCGATCTGCGCAGACTCGACATCGGGTTCTGGGAGACGACACCGAGCTACCTTCGCCTGCTGACCACCGAACCGGAATTCGAGCGCATGATCACCGAGGCCGCGGAAGAAGACTCTCCGATCATCCTCGCCCTCGGCGGGGAAGCGATCGATCCCGATCTCTGGCAGTGGCTGCGCGACCACCCGGGCATCATCGCCCACAACCTCTACGGGCCCACGGAGACCACGGTCGACGCATTCGCCGCGCCTGTGGGCGCCTTCCCGACGCCGATCCTCGGGGCACCGCTTGAGCGCATGCGCGGATACGTCCTCGATGAACGCCTCCATCATGTGCCGTCCGGGACGGTCGGGGAACTGTATCTGGCGGGTGAGCAGTTGGCCCACGGGTATCGGGGCCGACCGGGGCTGAGCGCAGAACGCTTCGTCGCCGACCCCCACGGGGGCTCGGGCGAGCGCATGTACCGGACCGGTGATCTCGTCGTCCGGCACAAGGGCGGAGAGCTCGTATTCATCGGTCGCAGCGATGATCAGATCCAGCTGCGCGGATACCGGGTCGAACTCGGGGAGGTCGAGCGGGCCCTGCGCCAGGCACCGGGCGTCAGGGACGCCGTCGTCCGTCCGTTCGGCACGGACCCTGCCACCATGCAGCTCGTCGGCTATATCGTCGCCGGCGCCGGCGCGAGGACGGAGACCGACGCCGAGCTCGCCGAAGACGCAACCGGGACGTCGTCTCGGGACCTCCTCGCCGATGAGGTCCGCGACCATGTGCGTTCGGTCGTTCCGTCCTACATGGCGCCCTCGCACCTCGTCGTCATCGACGAGATCCCTCTCACCGCTCACGGCAAGATCGACGAGGCGGCCCTGCCCGATCCGTCGACAGCGGCCGTCGGATCGCGGCTGATGCCGCGCACGCCGCAGGAGGAGACCGTCGCCGCGATCTTCGCGCGCGTACTGTCCCTGCCGCGTGTCGGCATCGATGAGTCGTTCTTCGAACTCGGCGGGCACTCGTTCCTCGCCCGGCCCCTCATCGCGGCCGTCAACGAGGCCTTCGGTGCCGATCTGTCGGTCCAGGCCCTGTTCCGCTCATCGACCGTCGAACAGCTCGTTCGCGAGGTCGGCCGAGGCGGTGCGGACTCCATCGCCGACAGCCTCCACCGCCTGCTTCCGCTGCGCCGCGCGGGTTCGAAGCCGCCGCTGTTCGCCGTTCACCCGGCCACGGGCATCAGTTGGGGATTCGCCGCGATGCTCCACGGCCTCGATCCGGATCGTCCGCTGATCGGCCTGCAGATGCCCGGCCTCTCACCCGGGGACTCGGCGGAGATGACTGCCCGGACGCTGACCGAACTCGCCGACGACTACATCGACCATCTGCAGACGATTCAGCCGTCGGGCCCCTACCACCTGATCGGGTGGTCTCTCGGCGGCGTCCTCGCCCACCGTCTGGCCACCCGCCTTCAGGAGCAGGGCGAGTCCGTCGCGTTCCTCGGAATTCTCGACGCCTTCCCCACCGGGCAGGAGCGCAACGCCGATGTCGGCGAAGGGTCCGAGCTGTGGGCGAACTACCTCGGCGCCAATCACCCGGCGATCACGGAGACGACGGAGGGTCTTGATGACGAACGGGCCCTGGAGATCCTGCGTGCACACGGTGATCCCCTCGGCAATGTGGCGCCGACGACCATTGCGGCGATGACCCGCGGGTTCTTCACCCTGGCCAAACTGATCCGCGAGGCCCCGGTGGAGACGTTCGACGGTGAGCTGGTGCTCTTCACCGCGACCCGGGACGTTCCCAGCGGCACCCCCGGCCCCGACTCATGGCGCCGATTCGTCACCGGCGACATCCACGTCACCGAGGTCGATGCCCGGCACTCGGACATGCTGAGTGCCGAGGCGCTCGAAGAGATTCTTCCCGTCCTGTCCATCCACTTGGACGAGGCCGCCGAATCACAGATGAGTTCCATCCACTCCTGGAACCAAACCCCGCCAAGCAACACCACTAGGAGCTGAAACCCCGTGAATAATCCCTTCGATGACACAACAGGGACCTTCCGCGTGCTGGTCAATGACCTGCAGCAGCATTCGCTGTGGCCGTCGTTCGCCGATGTGCCCGCGGGATGGGTCCTCGTGTTCGGACCGGCCAGCCGCGACGACTGCCTCGAATTCGTCGAGGAGAACTGGACGGACATCACTCCGCGCCGGCTCGCCGAGATCGCCTCATAGTGATTCGCCTGGAGAATCTGAGGAAGAACTATGGGGCCTTTCGGGCTCTCGACGGCATCAGCCTGGACATCGAGGAGGGACAGATCTTCGGTCTCCTCGGCCCCAATGGGGCCGGGAAGACGACGACCGTCAAGGTCCTGTCCACACTGATCCGCCCCGACTCCGGCACCGCCGTCGTCGCGGGACACTCGGTGACCGCCGATCCCACTGCCGTCCGCCGCAGCATCGGCCTCTCCGGCCAGTACGCGGCCGTCGATGAGAAGCTCACCGGGTACGAGAACCTCGTCATGGTCGCCCGCCTCTACGGGATGAGTCGCCGGGAATCGGCGGGCCGTGCCCGCGAGCTGCTGGCCGAATTCGGTCTCAGCGACGTCGCAGGCAAACGCGCAGGCGCCTATTCGGGAGGCATGCGGCGACGACTCGACCTGGCCTCGGCCCTGGTCGTGCGTCCACCGGTGGTCATTCTCGACGAACCGACCACCGGGCTCGATCCGCGCGCACGGCTCGACACCTGGGAGGTCATCACCACCCTGGTCAGAGGCGGCACCACCGTGCTGCTGACGACCCAGTACCTGGAGGAGGCCGACCAGCTGGCCGATCGCATCGCCGTCATCGATTCCGGACAGGTCATCGCCGAGGGAACCTCCACCGACCTCAAGGGCAAGCTCGGTGCCGAACGCATCACACTGACGCTGACCCACCGCGTCTCCCTCGACAGAACCCTGCGGATCCTCGACCGCATCTTAGGCGACTCCGCCCACCCGCAGACGGACTCGTCGGGACTGCGCGTCACCGCCTCCGCACCACTGGGACAGAGGGATCTGCTGCACGTCCTCGCCGCCTTGGAAGACGAGGGGCATTCCGTCACCGAGGCGGCCCTATGCCGTCCCACGCTCGACGACGTGTTCCTCGATCTCACCGGACAGCCCACCTCGACGAGGCCCTCACGGACACCGGCAGACACCGCCGAGGTGGGAGCATGACCGCACTCGTCTCCGCCGCTCGCGACAGCTCCGTCATCGCCTGGCGCAATCTGCTCACGGTCCGTCGGACTCCGGGAGCCCTGGTCACGGGGGTCGTCCAGCCGGTGATCTTCGTCTTCCTCCTCGCATTCGTCTTCGGCGGCAGCCTCGGCGGTGGGCCGTACCGGGAGTTCCTCATCGGCGGGATCCTGGCTCAGACGCTGACCTTCAATTCCTCCTTCACCGCCGTCTATCTCGCCAAGGACCTCCAGCTCGGACTCATCGACCGTTTCCGTTCGCTGCCGATGTCACGGGTGGCCGTGATTCTGGGCAGAACATCCTCGGACCTGGTCACCAGCCTCATCTCCGTGGCCGTGACGATGGTCTGCGGTCTGCTCATCGGGTGGCGCATCACCGAGGGATTCGGCTCGGCCCTGCTGGGCATCACGCTCCTGCTGCTCTTCAGCTTCGCCATGTCGTGGATCGGTGCGGTCATCGCACTGACGGCCAGGAGCGTCGAGGTGGCACAGAGCCTCGGCCTCATCTGGCTCTTCCCCGTCACCTTCATCTCCGGAGCCTTCGTCTCGATCGACACTCTTCCGGGCCCGCTGCAGACGATCGCCGCGTGGAATCCCATCACCGCGGTCGCCACCAGTGTCCGAGAACTCTTCGGCAACGCACCGCCGGCCGGGTTCGTCACCAGCACGGGCTGGGCGGC
Organism: Brevibacterium sp. 'Marine'; assembly: GCF_012844365.1. Classification (NCBI taxonomy): domain Bacteria; kingdom Bacillati; phylum Actinomycetota; class Actinomycetes; order Micrococcales; family Brevibacteriaceae; genus Brevibacterium; species Brevibacterium sp. 'Marine'. The sequence goes on along the minus strand of NZ_CP051626.1, from coordinate 718,071 downwards.
CGACAACGCCGTCATCTATGCGATCCTCAGCTGCGTTGCGGTCATCGCCGTCTTCTCGCCCATCGCCGTCTCCCAGTACCGTCGGATCAGTCGGAGATGACGAGAGCCGCGATCGAATACCTCATCAGCGACATAGCAGCGATCGAACGGGTGCTCGCCGATCACCCGTGGCTCGACTCACTGTTGTCACCGGACGAGGTCGCTCGCGCGGACCGTTTTCGCAGACCCGCCGATCGGGCCGCGTTCCGAGGGGCGCATCTGATCTTTCGGCTCATGGCGGCTCGCCGCCTCGGCGTCGATCTCGATGAGGCCGGCGAATTGGAGCTGACACGCCGCTGTCGCACGTGCGGCGGCCCCCATGGCAAGCCGACAGTCCCCGGGGCGGAACTCAGCCTGTCTCGGTCGAACCGGGTCGTGGCGATCGCCTCGGCGCCTGGGACCTCACCGATCGGAGTCGACATCGAACAGATCCCGACCGATGTCTTCTCCGGCTTCGACGACTACGTCCTCGGCCCCGCGGAGACTCTGACCGAGGGCGGCGATGCCGTGCGTCGGCGCATCGACGTCTGGGTGTGCAAGGAAGCCGCGGTGAAGACCACCGGGCATGGGCTGTCCGTGCCGCCCAGTGATATCGAAGTCATGGACCTGCCGTCGGGAATCGGCCCGCACGGACCATGGACAGCGACGATCGCGGCCCCTGGAAATTCCGAACTCGACGCACTGAATATCTCCCGGCTCACATGCCCTCGACCGTATGTCGCGGCGTTGTGCAGTGCCGATCGACTGCCCGTCGAGGCTGTCAGTCTGCAGCAGATTCTCGCCGGACGGTGAGGATGCATGCAGCCCAGCGAGACAAGCCTCCTCAGGACGGAGCCCGATCGCCGAGGACTTTCCCCGGGTTGAGGTTCTGCCCGGGGTCGGTGGCGCGAAATACGGCATCGACCATGAATGCCCCCGGCTCGCTGATGTCGTCGACGAGCCACGGCTGGTGTTCGGTGCCGACTCCGTGGTGGTGCGACACGCCTCCGCCGGAGTCGATGAACTCCTGCTGAATGCTGTCCTTGACGCCCTGATACTCCGCCAGCGCCGTGTCCTCATCCGTGTAGGGAATCGCGAAGGTGAAGTACAGGCAGGCGCCGCCGTGATAGCTGTGGGACAGATGGCAGAACATGAACCCCGGTCCGCCCTGCTCGCTGCGGGTCTGGCGGAATCGCTCGTGCACCCGAGCATGGACGTTCTTGAGATCTCCCCACGTCACTCCCGTTTCGCAGACATCGCCGAAGACCTTGTAGTTGAGCAGGAAGTCGCGCAGATACGGGGTGTCGAACTTCTTCTGATCGTAGACGGCGCCGGGCCCGGAGCCGAGGCTGATTCCGCCTCGGCGACCGATGAGTTCCTTCACCTCGGCCTTCTCACGTGCCACGCGCTCCTTCGACCCTTCGAAGCAGACGTATGACAGGCACATGCCTTCTGTCGTGTCCCACCCTTTGGACCGCAGGTAGGCGAACAGGGCGTCCTGACCGCGAGCCGCGATCGTTGCCTTCACACCCTTCGGCTCAGAGACCATCGCGAGACTGAACCGAGTCTCGGGCCCGTCTGAGAGACGGGTGAACGCGGGCGTGACCTCGGAACGGGCGATGTCGTGCATGGCCTCGACTCCACTCGCCCAATCGGGGAAGAGGTAGGCGATGACCTGCCGCACCTTCGGCAGCCGATGCACCTGCACCGTGCATTCCGAGATCACACCGAGACGGCCTTCGCTGCCGAGGACCATCTCATGCACCGAGGGACCCGAATCGCGGCCCGGAATGGGCTTGCTCACCATGACGCCACGAGGGTGGACGACACGAAGACCACGCACGATGTCTTCGATGTCACCGTACTTGTCCGACTGCATTCCCGATGACCGGGTCGCCGCCCATCCGCCGAGGGTCGAATAGCTGAACGAGTCGGGGAAATGACCCACCGTCCATCCGCGAAGATTGAGCTGCTCCTCGAGGTCGGGTCCATATGCTCCGGCTTCGACTCGGGCGAGGCCCGAATACTCATCGATGTCGATGACTCGACGCATCCTCCCGAGATTCAGCGAGACGATGGGACGCTCCTCATCCGGACTCGGGGTCACTGAGCCGGAGATGCATGAGCCGCCGCCGTAGGGTATGAGCACGAGATCGCGCTCGAGGACGAGAGCGAGGACAGCGGCGATCTCATCCTCGCTGCCGGGGTAGACGACGGCGTCGACGAGGCGGGTGATCGGCTCGTGGCGCACCCGGTAGAGGTCCGGCAGGGAGCGGCCGAACGAATGGATCACGCGCAGTTCGTCGTCGACGCTGACATTGTCCGACTCGACCACGGCGCCGAGCTCGTCGAGAAGCGTCGATGACATTCGAGACTCAGGTATGGTCAGATCGCTGAGCACCGGGGTGGTCGGCCGCGGAGCATTCCAGAGGTCGAGACCGACTTTGTCCTTGGCGATCGCAGCGAAGTCGGGTTTGGTCTCCCACCGGAAGTCGACTCCTTCGGCTCCCCAGCCCCACCAGCGGTGCCGCTTGACGTCCTGCATTCTCATGGGTTCACTCATTTCTTCGTCCTTTCCGGCGATTCGACGTGTTCACTGCCGACACCGATGTCATCGGCTCCCGCGGCGAAGAGTTCCGCGACGAGTTGCCGCACCCGCGCGGTGAGTTCAGACAGAGATTCCTCGTCTCGGGCGGTGACCGGTTCACCGAAAGCAACATGCACAGGTGGCCTGCCCGCCGCCGGCCAGACAGCGCCTTTGGGCATCGCTTCGAAACCACCGACGACCGCTGCCGGCACGATGGGAACCGAGGCATCGACTGCCAGCCTGATCGATCCGGCCTTGAAATCAGCGATCGTGCCTGACTTCTGCCGACTTCCCTCGGGGAACAGCAGAACCGGCACACCCGAGCGCAGCAGTGCGCGGGGCAGATTCGCGCTGCCGCGTGATCCTTCGCGATAGATCGGAAACGCGTTGAACAGCCAGCGGACGAAGAGTCGCTTGTGCCACACGGTGAAGAAGTAATCGTAGGCGACTCCGGTCGCAAGGAACCGCGACTGTCTGCGCGGCAGGCTCTGCGCGATCATCGGCGCATCGAGGTGTGAGGTGTGATTGGCAATCACGAGAAAGCCTCGGTCGAGCTGGCACACTCCTGGGGCGATACTCACCGTCGGAGTGATCGCCGAACGGACGAGGCCCCGGAAGAGGACACGCTGGAGGAGGAATCGCAACGCAGAGCGCGTGCGCGACCGGTATTTCGGCGGCGCCAGCGGAGAGAAAGTGTGATCAGACATCTCCACTGGTTCGGAGCCGGCAGCGGGATCGGATGGGCGTGAGGACGAACTTTTTCCGACATGACGGCGGATGACGCGCCGAGATGGTGCTTCCGGACGATCATCGTCCCCTGGCTGGGCCGGTCCCGGATTGAGCATCATCACCCTAGCCTTCCTGCGCCCGACGAGAGCCGAGAGCAGCGGACAGGCGGTGGATCACCGGACGCGGCAGCACCCGAAGCGTCGTCGAGATGACCTTCCACCGCAGCTGCGGCACCGAGATCCTCTTCCCACGAGCCGCGTCGCGCAGACACCCCTCCACCAGCATATCCGCGTCCATCCACAGCGGGTCGGGAATCGACGTTCCGGCGATCCCGGCTCGCGAGTGGAATTCGGTGCGCACCCAGCCCGGCACCAGGGCGGTGACGCTCACCCCTGTGCCTGCGGTCTGGACCGACAGCGACTCGGAGTAGTTCTGCGTCCACGCTTTGATCGCGGTGTAGTTGTTCTGGGTCAGTCCCGCGCTGACGGAGCAGACATTGATGATCCAGCCCCGCCCTCGATGCTTCATCGCTCTGGCGGCGGCCCCGCCGATGATCAGCACGGCGCGCTGCATCACTTCGAAGCCTCGATCATGTTCGGTGACATCCGGGCTGAGCAGACTCGCGCGGACCGAGAATCCCGCATTGTTGACCACGATGTCGATCTCGGGTTCGTCGCCTGGCTGCTCTATCCGGGTGGCCACGCGGGCCTGGGCATCCCGGTCGGAGAGGTCGGCGACGATCGTTGCGACGTCCACACCGAATTCCCCGCGGATGCGCTCCGCAGACGACTCCAAGGCGCCGGGGTCTCGAGCAACGAGGACAAGATTGACACCGCGTCTGGCGAAAGAGCGGGCGAAAGCCGCACCGATGCCCGCAGTGCCTCCGGTGATGAGGGCCACATTCATATTGCTACGATACAGGCATCCGATCGTCCGTCCGCGCCGAATCACCGGTGTTCACCACGTTCGCGTCCACTCCGAATCGCACTCTCTATCCGATAGGTCTCCGCATGCACCCCAGCCGATACCTCTTGACCGGCGCCACAGGGTTCCTTGGTCAAGCGCTGCTCCAAGCGCTGCTCGAAAGCGACCCGCACGTCGCCGTCACCGCACTCGTTCGCCCCCGCGGAACCCAGTCGGGACATAATCGTCTGCAGCGGCTGCTCGGCAAGCCGGTCTTCGCGTCCTGGATCGATCGGGTCGGCGAAGAGACTGTGCGTGAGGCCTTCGAGTCACGGGTCACGGCCCTCGAGGGAGATCTCGCCGATCTGCCGCCCTTGACCGATCGCTTCGACGTCGTCATCCACTCCGCATCGAGCGTGTCCTTCGACGCTGCTATCGATGAGGCGTTCGACACCAATGTCGGGGGCGTCGAACGACTCTATGACGCTCTGCGGGAATCGGATCAGAGCCCCCACGTCATCCATGTCTCGACAGCCTATGTCGGAGGCATCGCGAAGGGCCTCGTGCAGGAGTCCCGGCTGCCCCACACCGTCGATCATGGCGATGAGTTCCGGGCGGCCCGGCAGGCCAGGACCAGCGTCGAGTCCGAATCCAGACAGCCCGAGAATCTGAGTCGATTCATCCGCACAGCCCGCGCTCGAAGCTCTCGGATGGGCCCGAAATCGGTGGCCGCCGGGGCGGAAGCCGCCAGGGAGAGCTATGTGCGGGATCGACTCGTCGAGTTCGGACGCACCCGTGCCCAGTCCCTCGGGTGGACAGACATCTACACCTTCACCAAGGCGCTTGCCGAGCGGATCGGCGAAGAGTGGGCAGCCGAGGGGCATCAGGTCTCATTCGTTCGCCCGTCCATCATCGAATCCGCGTTCCGTCGACCGAGCCCCGGGTGGATCGACGGCTTCAAAGTCGCTGACCCCCTCATCATGGCCTACGCCAAAGGAAGCCTCTCGGAGTTCCCCGGGCACGCCGATTCGGTGCTCGACATCATTCCCGTCGACTATGTCGTCAATGTGATCCTCGCCCTTGCCGAACAGGGTCCACTCGAGCAGCAGCCGGCAGAGCACGACAGCGGCTCCGGACAGCCGGATCGAGGGCATTCGGACTACTACCAGGTCGTCTCGGGCACGAGCAATCCCCTGCCGTTCCACCAGATGGTCGGAACCGTCCGCGAGTACTTCCTCGCCCACCCCCTGCCTGACACAGAGGGGGTTCCCACGGTGGTGCCCGAATGGAGCTTCCCCAGCTCCGAACTCATCGAACAGCGCATCCGGCTGAAGGAACTGGTCACGGGCGTCGGCCGCGAAGTCGTCGAGCGGCTGCCCGCCTCGACGCGCACACGCGCTCTGACCTCACGGCTGCACAGAACCGACGCCAAACTGAAGTCACTGCGTCAGTTCGCCGACCTGTACCAGCAGTACACGAAGACAGAGATGATCTTCGATGATGCGAACACGAGACGGCTGCTTAAGCGGCTGCCGGAGGACTGCCCGACCAACCGCAGGTTCGACGTGACCGAGATCGATTGGACGGAATACTTCCAGGACGTCCACATCCCGGCGATCACAGAACTCACCCGCAGCTATTCGCGCAGACGCCGCCAGAGCGAGGCCCCGCCCACTCCGCGTCCCCTGCCGCCCACTTCCGAGGCTCTGGCCGTCTTCGACCTCGACGGGACGGTGATCTCAGCGAACATCGTGCAGCAGTTCGCGGCGGTCGTGCGCGCCACGCAGCCGATCTACAAGTGGCCGGCGATGATGGGAACGATGGCCGGAGTCGTCCCCGGACTGCTGCGCGCCGAGTACCGCGACCGTTCGGACCTCATCCGCATGGTCAATCGCCGATATCAGGGCTTCGAACTCGATGAGCTCCGAGCGGCCGTCACCGGCCGCCTCGGGCAGACGATCCGCGACTCCATCCGCCCCCAGGCCCGGCAGCTCATCGACGAGCACCGCGCGGCCGGTCACCGCACGGTCCTGCTCACGGGCGCTCTCGACGTCCTCGTCGAACCTCTGGCCGATCTCTTCGACGAGGTGGTCGCAACCCGGATGGACGTCACCGATGACGGTGTTCTCTCGGGGTTCCTCGCGAGCCCTCCGCTGGTCGATGAGGCTCGGGCGAACTGGCTGCGCAAATATGCCGACACCGTGGGTGCCGACCTGGGACGTTCGACCGGCTACGGCGACTCTCTGGGCGACGCCGCGTGGCTCGAACTCGTCGGCAGCCCCGTTGCCGTCACTCCGGATCTCGGTCTCTACGGCCTGGCACTGAAGAAGCGATGGAAAGTGATGGAATGGTGACAAACGACAGAACACTCCACGACCGCCGCGTCGAACATCCGCCCGGGCATGTCGGAGGACGACTGTTCTCCGATGCAGAGCATCCCATCGTGCTGCGCACAGCATTCGATGTCGATGACTATCTTGCTCACGCTCGAGGGCGCATCGAATTCGACTCAGAGCGCATCGAGGTGACCGGGGACGTGGCACGCGATCTCGGCTTCCTATGGCGACTGGAGAACTCAGCGCTGGCCGAGACCCGAGCGATGTTCGCCTCCTGGACGTCCAACGAAGCGCGAATCACAGCCTTCGTGACGGGATGGGGCTACGAACGGTACTGGTTGGCGCGGGCACTGCGCGACATGCTCGAAACCACCCTCAGCCCTGAGGACCTTCGCGGGGGCAGGTCACGGAGACTGCGCGGAATGTGGGTCGAACGGGGCCTGCCGATCCTCGCACCTGTCGTCGGCGGACTGGTCAAGGAACCTCTCACCGCCGGACACATGGCCAGGCTCGCGATCCAGGAGGCGGGCCTCCAGGCAGCTGAACGGGCAGTGCGGACACGACTCAGCGGTGAAGCCGCTCGCGTCCTGACCGAGATCATCGACCGGCGAGAGGCGATCGTCCGCTTCTTCCGTTCGGAGGCGGTGGCTCGGATCCGACGTTCACGGATCGAAGCCCTCACCGCCCGCGCTCATCTCATGCGGCCGTGGGCTCCCCTGCGGATCGTCGGAGTGCCCGAACCGGACGAGGCCCGCGCTCTGACGAGCATCTTCGCCTCTGCCTCCGACAGACGACGCCTGATCGACTCGGATGCCGAGATCGGACGGTTCCTGCCGGGGAACCCTCAGCCTTCGATGAACCAAGTGACGGCGGCACTGCGCTCGACGCGCAGAGCCCATGCTCAAGCAGGGAGAAACCATGGCATTTGACTTCGACAAGTACGCCGAGACGTCCGAGGCGGTGAACTGGAACGATCTGGATCTCGATGTCTTCGACGACATGCCCTTGGACAGAGACACTCTCCGGTCGGTGCGATACATGTGCGACGTCGAGTACCACACCACATGTTTCGTCAGGGAGCTGCTCGTCACTCCTTCACACAGCGAGGACGCCACGGCAGCATTCATGACGATGTGGAACCGTGAGGAGTTCTGGCACGGAGAGGCATTGGCCGCCGTGCTCGAGAAACACGGGATCCACGTCGATTACGACGAGGTCAAAGCCAAGCGGATGAGCTTGGGGTGGAAACTCGCTCTCGGGCCGGCGAAGCAGTCGGTGCTGTCGAACATGGTCGGCACGGACTTCATTGCCGTGCATATGGCCTGGGGTGCGGCCAACGAACTCTCCGCCACAGCCGGATATCGCAGGATGGCGGCGATGCAGGACCACCCGGTGCTCTCTCCGCTGCTTGAGCGCATCGCCAAACAGGAGACTCGACACGTGGCCTTCTACACGACTCAGGCACGACAGAGACTCGAGGACAACCCACGAGCTCAGAAGATCGTGCGCCTGGCGCTGGGAAAGCTGTGGAAGCCGGTGGGCTCAGGGATGATGGACGATGCCGAAGTCGAACATGTGATGAGTCATCTCTTCCAGGATCACACAGACGAACTGGACAAGCTCGACAAGAGCGTCCAGAAGCTGCCGGGTCTGGATTCGCTGACCATCTTCCGCGATGCCTTCGCCCGCTTGGGAGTCGGCTGACTGCGGCCCGCTCTGCGAAGGATTTCTCACGTTTCTTCTCCATCCGCCCATCCGGATGATCGCCCGCTGCGAATACTCAGTACACAGCGAGCAATGGAGACCACTTCACTGCTGTGGGATCATCCGCATCACTGTTTCTAAGGAGAAGAACAATGAAGACTCTGCTTCGCACACGCACCGCCACCATCCTCTCGGCCGGCGCCATCGGCCTGTTGGCCCTCAGCGGCTGCGGAATGGATTCCGGATCCGGCAGCGACGACTCCGGCTCGGATTCCGGCAGCTCCGAATCCCAACCGGCTGACTCGAGCGAGTCCGAGATGCCCGACGAGTCCGGCGACGCGTCCATGGCCGATGCCGACCTCGTCGGCAAGGGCTGCTCGGCCTACGCCGAGGCGAACCCGGATGGAGCCGGATCCGTCGAGGGCATGGGCCAGGACCCGGTGGCCACTGCCGCGTCGAACAATCCGATGCTGACGACCCTGACCAAGGCGGTCTCGGGCGAGCTCAATCCCGATGTCGACCTCGTCGACACCCTCAACGGTGACGAGTTCACGGTCATCGCCCCGGTCGACGACGCCTTCGCCGATGTGCCCAAGGACGACCTCGACGCCCTGGCCAAGGACTCGGACCAGCTGACGAAGGTCCTGACCTACCACGTCATCCCCGGACAGCTCTCCCCCGATGAGATCGCCGGTGAGCACGAGACCGTCGAAGGTTCGAAGGTGACCGTCTCCGGTGAGGGCGAGGACATGAAGTTCGACGATGCCGGACTGGTCTGCGGCGGAGTCAAGACCGCCAACGCCACGGTCTACATGGTCGACGCCGTGATGATGCCGGAGAAGTGACCGGAACCTCCACAGGGAGAGAGCATCACGATGCAGCGGCCGGGGCCGCCCCTCAGCCGCCCGCAGATCTCTCGTCCGATCGATACTCTGCGAAACGAAACCCGAGGAGATGAGAACATTGGTGGATGAGCTCAGACGATCCGACGGCGTTTCGACATGGTCCCCCGGGGTCCCCGACCCTCTCCAGACAACAGGCCGCCGGCTCGCCCGACGACAGTTCGGGCGATGCCAGCGGGCGGTTGCTGGTGAGGATCGCCGGGGGTGATGCAGTCGCCTTCGAGCAGCTCTTCACGAACCAGTCGAGCATCCTCATGGCCGTGATCGTCCGGATCGTCAAGAGCCGAACACTGGCCGAGGAGGTCCTCCAGGACTGCTTCACCGAGGTGTGGACGCGGTGTTCGGGATTCGACCCGACCCGAGGGACGGGCAGGGCATGGCTGATCACTCTGTGTCGCAGACGCGCCATCGACTGTGTGCGCAGTGTTCAGTCCCAGCAGGACCGTGACCTCGCCGACGGGCTGCGCACCTCCACCGAGGCGGTGGAAGGAGTCGAGCAGACCGTGATCGACCGGGCGGAGTCGGATCGCACGGTCTCCGCGTTGAAGATCCTCCCCGAAGATCAGAGCAGGCCGATCGTCATGGCCTTCTACCAGGGCATGACCCACACCCAGATCTCGGAGAATCTCCAGGTGCCCCTGGGTACCATCAAGTCACGGATCAGAGACGGAATGAAGAAGCTGCGAGAAGAGTTGGAGGCAAGCCGATGAGCGCAGATCGTGACTATCTGGCTGCCGGGCTGGCCCTCGGCGGGCTCAGCGACTCAGAACTCGCCGAGGCTCAGGCGCTGGCCGATGCCGACCCCGAATTCCGTGCCGAAGTCGCCGCCTATTCCGACGTCATGGCCGACGCCGCCGAATCCGATGAACCGGTCGAGGTCAGTGCGACTGCCCGCGATGCGATTCTCAGCATCCCCCGAACACATGCGCAGCAGAGGTCGACGGACGGGCTGCAGAACCCGGCGACTCATACGCAGGCGGACCCGACTGCAGCGACCGCGGTCGCCCTCGCGTCTCCGACTTCGCTTGCCGACCATCGCGAGTCACGTCGCCGCTCGTGGCTGCCGTATGCGGCCGCTGCGGCCGCTCTCGTGGTCGCGACCGGCTCCGGGGTGACTGTCTGGCAGCAAACGCAGCGTCAGAACCAGCTCGAGGAGGATCTCACCACCGCGCAGCAGCAGCTCGACGAGTCCACACGGCTGATGCAAGCCGATGATCTGCGCACGAGCACCGACGATCTTCCGGATGGAGGAACGGTCACCGTGTCATCCTCGGAGTCCGAACAGCTCATCCGGATCAGCCCCGAGGATGTCGGACGGGCTCCAGAGGGGAAATCACTGCAGATGTGGGTGATCGGCGACGAGGGGCCCGAAAGCGCCGGGCTGATGACCGGAGAATCGACGACGATCGCCGGCCACGCTTTCACCGACGGCAGCGTCTTCGGCATCACCATCGAGCCGGAGGGCGGATCGGACCAGCCGACCACGGACCCGGTCGTGGCGATCAACCTGTAAGGCCCGAAGTCAACTGCGAAGAGTTTTCCGTCCTTCGGGGAGTTGCTTCAAGGCAGGTGGGCTCGACGGCACCATGTAGCAATTGAATACTCTGCTGCCGAAAGTGCACAAGTGCTACACTTGAGAGCAGAAGTGGGAGGTTGCCATGACTGCACAGGCACATCAACCAGTCGACCCGAACGGGCAGGTAGATTTCGAAGGCCTGAGCCCCCACGAGGTTCAAGACGCCATCCGGCTCTACAAACAGCGCAAACGGCTCCGGGTGTCCGGTCGTGCCACGCTGCGAAAGCACATCGATCAGGACTATGTCGACAATGCGCAGATCGTTTCTGGAGCGACTCAGCGGCAGGCGGTCCGCAGTGGTGAGATTCGGAAGCGGCTCCTCGAGAGTGAAGGTGCAGCCACTTACTCGGCCGTGGCTGACATGCGCGGCTCCAACGAGAAAGCCGCACGTCAGTGGGTATCGCGCCAGCGCCACGAACAGAGGCTATTCACCGTCGAGGCACAAGGGCGAGTCATCGTGCCCGCCTTTCAGCTGGGCGACGATGGCGACCTCGACAAGGCGGTCAGCAGCATAATCGTCCAGCCTATGCTCAAGGCTGGCGTCCGCGCATGGGCAATCTGGGCATGGAGCACACGACCGACTGGACTCCTCAGCGGGCGGGTCCCCGCCAAGCTGGTCCACGAGAAGCCAGAGGTGGTTGAGAACGCGGTCAAGATCCACATCGATGACCTCGACTTCCCAGCCGGCGCATGAGTCCCGCGTTCAGACCCGAAGCGCTGACCTGCCCAGAGCCGTCTACGTGCACGGTGGCGATCGATACGCTGACTGACCTGGCTCGCAGAGGCCGACTGCCGTCGACGACCATCTCCGCAGACACAGCCTGGAGTCGCGTTTATGACTCCCGGTTCGGACGCACGGAGTTCAACCCCGGGTTCGGCAACGCGCGGTTCTCCCCGTTCGACTCCGAACTGGGCGAGAACCGGGTTGCCGTCATATACCTGGCAGGAACCCCAGAGGCCGCCCTCCTCGAAGGCAGTCTCCGGGATGTCGACGTGAGCGGCATTCCGGAAGCGGAGGAGGAGAGCTTCCACGGACTTCTGCACGTCGAACTGCTCGCCTCAGAAGAGATGAAGGTTGCCGACCTTCGAGATCCGCAGTTGGACGATCTTGGCCTGAAGCGGACAGCGATTTCGTCCAGCCCCAGCCAGCATTACCCCTGCACTCGCACTGTCGCCAAAGCCGTCCATGCTTCGCCTCAGAATTTCAGCGGCATCATCTGGCACTCCCGGCAAGTAGAAGTCAGCCGACTGCCACGAGTGCCCGTCATTGTTCTCTTCGAAGAGCGTCTGAGCCGAGGCCGTGACGCCTTCCGTCTCAACCCGGGACGAGACTCCATCGGCTCCCTCTACGAAGGCGAAGGGCGAGTACAACTCGATACGCTGCTCGACCGACTCGGTGTGTCCGTCGTGGACTATTGGGACTGATCACTGGCGGAGTGACCAAACTGCGCCCTCACCCCTTGGTCATCACGAACACCGTCACCGAGCTCACGGCCAAGTTGATCCGCAGCTTGCCGTCGCCGTCTCCACCACAACCACCACGGGCGCCGATGTCCTCATCGTGAGGACGTCGGCACCACACGGCCGGATCGGCCTAGTTGGGCCTTCCTTCGCCAGCACTGGACAGCGAGCTCGATTCAGCCCAATAGCCGTCGGCCCCACGCATCCTACCTCGGACTCCCAGCATTCACCTGATCGGCCAGCCCAGCCGTTTGCGGACTTTCGCCGCCATGACTCGAACATCATCGTGTTCGAGCGTGCGGGAGAAGCTCGGAGTTTCTGAAAACGCCGAGGCGGCTCGTGCGAACAGCACGACTGCCGGATCACCCACGACAGCAGACGGGACCCAGAGACCATCGATCCGATCACCCAGCTGATCATGGATGGCTGCGGCCCATGCACGACAGGTGCTCTTCGACGCCTGCGGAAGCGAGGCAGTTGCGCCATGGCGCAGCGCCCAATCCCCAGATCCTTCACCGCCGGTCAGGTTGAGCAATTCAAGCGGCCGGCTCGGGATCCATCCCGATAATGCTCTGTCTGACGTCAGTGTGATCGCCCGGGCGGCCTGGAACACCTCAGTGAAGCAGGTGATGTAGCTCGACGCAGTGTAGGACACCCCGGCAGTCGACTGAGCACCCAGCGGCCCGGGGTGCGGGTCCCAGCGCTGACTGCGAATCGGTCCTGTCCAGCGAAGATCATTCCAAGCCGCCGGATATTGCCCCGAGGTCGTATGGATTCTCCATAACGCTCCGCCATGCTGGTAAACGGTCCCCGGAGGAAGCGTCAGCGGAACTTGGGGGCTGCGAGGGTTCTTCGCCCGAGCGGGACTCACTCATACGCCAGTTCAGCAACCAACGACGCGACAGCCTCGACTGCCCCTCCGGCACTCAGCCACTCGACAGGCGACCTGCCGCCCAGCTCGTCGTTCTCCTCTGTCATGAACCGCTGAATAGTCAGCGGGTGGGCGTACCGAGGGAATTCCGGGATGATCGCTCGCAGTCCCGGAACCACCCGATTCCCGTCGAACTGCCAGTCGGGAAACAGTGTGGAGCGTCCGTTATTCGTCGGCAGAGCATACAGGTCACCTGTCAGCTTCGATCGACGGATGCTGGCTCCTTGCCGTCCCAGCAGTTCGGCGACCTCACCGGTCGTCAGCGCGGAGTCTCGAGCTTCCTTCTCCGCAAGCGTCCGATCCTCAGCGACCTGGATGCGCGCGGCCTCGTGCGACTGCGCGGACAGGTCCTCTTCAGTGAGGTCGGTGACCTCAAGCAGGAAGTCGCGTTCGCCTGCGGACAGGGGCTCCGAGGCCGGACCGCTCATCTCGCGGAGGATGTCCAAAAAGGCATCAACGCTCAGGGGATTGCCCCGACGGTTCAGGGCAGTCTCCAAACGCTCCGTGTGGTCGAATGCCTCAGTACTCATACACACCATGTTACAGCGTGACAACTGGTAACTCCATAGATTAGGGAAATTGCCTTGACACCCAACACAGTTTTGCTTCGTTTCGCTAAAAGGGCCCTCAAGGATGCCGTCCCGGCCACTCACCCCTTGGTCATCACAAACACCGTCACCGAGCTCCCGGCCAAGTCGATCCGCAGCTTCCCGTCATCGCCCATGCCGCCGCTCTGAGCGTCCGACGCCCCGGACGCATCCGGCGAACTCGATGCCGACTCCCCAGCCGACGAAGAAGCCCCACCAGAAGCCGAAGCCGCCGCCCCATCCCCACTGAAAGGAACTGAGTCAGGCAGCGGATTCGCCGGCACCACCTGAGTCGCACTCTTCACATCGTTCGACTCCCCATAAACCTGCGACGCCGACGACACATTGAACCCCGACGGCATCGCCAACGTCACCGGATTCCCGCCCACCTTGGCCGCATCGTTCGCATTGATCACCGTCGTCACCAGAGTCTTGCCGTCATTCTTCACCACGGTGTAGGCGCTCATATTCCCACCACCGGAAACCGAAGTCTTGGTGAAATGCCCACCGACACTCGGCACCAACAGCCGCAGCCCCAACATATTCGGACGCACCTGAAATGAGTTCGACCGGTCCCCGTGATCGGCCGGATCGCAGATGAGCGACATCGGCGCTCCCCCATTGCACGCACCGAGCATCGAATGCATGGCCATCCGCTCGACGCCGAGCGTGGCCGCATACAGCGTGTAATCGGCCGCCCACAGCGCCGAGGCATTCGTCAGCGACGTGTCATTCGTCCCCGGGCGGCTCGTCGGCCCCGTCTCCTCGAGCCACAGCGGCACACCGGCCGCATCGGCCTTGGACTTCCCTATGCCGAGGTTCTTCTTCGCCAGCGGGACGATTAGGTTCACCGCCTGCGGGACTGGCCACCCTGGCCGCCGGCCTGCAGTCGCATCGACTCGAGCTGCTCGACGGTACGGGCGTCATCGTCGGCATCGACAAGTTCATGTCTGAGTGCCGGGCCCTGCCGAACTTCACCGGTAACGCCGTGGCCTCTCTACCCGGTCAGAACCCGTTCGATGAGTTCTCGCTCGAACCGGATGCCCACGGTGCGCCGACGAATGCCCCCGAGGCGGCTCGCCCCACTGAAGGCGAGTGGGTCTCCGTGAACTGACCGACGGTCCCTCTTGCTCGACTTCCCCCACGGGTGCCGACGCCCTCATCGTGAGGACGTCGGCACCCGTGGCTTCTTCAGACGGTCGTTACCGCGCGCCGCCGAGCATCTCTCCGCCACTCGCGATGAGTTGTCCACCTTTGTACACGTCTCGTTCCCGTGGAGTGTCCATGATGGCCGCAGTGACACTGTCGGAATCGAGGACGATGAAGTCCGCAGGTGCACCGAGGGCCAGCCCGAATTGCGCGTCGTCGGTGAGTTCTGTTCCGTCGGGCCGCTGTCCGGCCATGACCTGTGCACCACCCCTGGAAGCGATGTCGAAGCAGTGCTCGATCGCATCGTCGCGACGGAATCCATTGGTGAATGCCAGCTGCCACGTCCGACGAAGCAGATCGCCGTCTCCGTAGGGGCTCCAGTAGTCGCGTTGTCCGTCCTCACCGAGTCCGATGGCAACTCGATGGTCACCGAGGATGCTCTGCGGCAGGCTGCCTTTCTGCGGGGCGACGGTCGTCACCGAAATCCCGGCATCGGCGATGAGTTCGACCAGCTTCCGGACTTCGGGTTCGGGATTCGTGTTCAGAGCGAAGGCATGCGAGATGGTCACTTTTCTCTCGAGACCCAGTGCCTTTGTCCTGTGTGCGATCTCTTCAAATGAGTAGATTCCAGCGGTGCCTCCTTCGTGGAGGTGGATGTCGACTCCTTTGCCGTGCTTTTCCGCGAGTTCGAAGACGATGTCGAGGTGTGTCTTGGGGTCCCTGTCGTACTGCACCGGGTCAAGTCCGCCGACCAAGTCGGCTCCTTCGGACAGTGCGGCGTTCAGCAGGCCCTTGACGCCCTTTTCTCTCACTATCCCGGCTTGAGGAAATGCGACGATCTGCGAATCGAGGACATCGTCGTATGCGGACAACGCATCACGAACTCCGCTGAAGCGTTCGAGGAGGCAATCCGAATCGATCTGAGTGTGCGAGCGGATGCGCGTTCCTCCGGAGGCAATGATGGTGGCGATGGCGAAGCTGGCCTGGTCGCGTACGCTGCGCTCCCCGTTCCGCCAGTTGGCGCGGTCGTTCATGATGTAGCCGTGCAGGGTGCCGTCGGCCGTGTGAGGCCGGAACCGTTGGCCCATGCGGTTGGAATCGAGATGGGCATGGACATCGCCGAGGCTCGGCAGCAGCAGTTTCGACGGACCGGCCTCTCCGGTCGGGGTGATCGCATTGATCCTGCCATCAGCGACCTCGATGTCGACTGCAGCGTCATCGTGGCGGCGGGCGAATATGCGGACGTTTTTCACAGTGGTCATTTGACTCCCTCGGTCGTGTGGCGGTCTTTTGGTGGTAGGTGGGCTCCAGTCGATCGAGACCTGAAGTCAGAGATGCAGCACTGTCTGAGCGAGAACGGCAGCGACGACGAACGAGCTGGTTAAGGTGATGAGAGCGATGACAACTACACGCCAGCTGAGCTGCTTGACCGCCTTCACGTCACGCCCCAGGCTCAAACCGATGAGTGCCAGTTGCAGGAGGCCGAACAACATCACGTCCATACCGTCGACCAGGCCGGTAAGAGAAGCGGAGAAGGGCACGAAGGGGGCGCTGATAATCGTCGCGAGTCCCAGAACCCAGACGCTTGCCGGAACGGCCGGAACCCATCGTGCCATTTGGAACGACATAGCTGTTAGCGCCAGCAGGAAGACCGTGCCGAGCAGCTGTCGAGGCTCGAATGCACCTGTCCCGATCGCATTGAGCAGGAGTCCGAGTCCTCCTGCGCTGGCGTAGACGAATAGCGAGACTTTCCGCCCGGTGGGTTCGGGCGGGTCCGAAGGTGCCCCTTCTGCTTTTACTGCCCCGCCATCGCCTGAGGGAACCTCAGAGACATCGCCGGCGGAGCCCCGGCGAGTATTCTCCGCCCGGGAGGCATCGCCATCGGGAACAGCTCCCCGAGCAACCAGCTTCGCTTCCTCGATCTCAACCGTGGGACGCCTCCAGATCCTGGTCCAAAACAGATACAGCTTGCGCGCCAGCGGCAGTGAGAGGAAAACGCCTGCATAGAATCCGACGATATTGGTGACGAGGTTGGACAATCCTGCCAACGCCATGATTTCAGTTGCTTGAGATGGATAGAGGACAGACAGGGCCCCGACCCCGCCCAGCATCATCGATGACGACCCGAGCCCGAGTCCCAGAGCGAGAGCCAGAGGGTGGAGAATATCGAGGCTGCCCAGCAGTCCTGCAATCAGCGAGATGTAGAGCGCACCGAAGAGTGATCCGAAGATCCACACTCCGAAGACGCCCCGATACTCCGGTGATCGAGTTCCGAACCGTTCAATGGCGAAAGCCAGAAATGACTCACGATCGACAGACCAACTCGCCCCTATCGCCGACCGCCCCATGCGCAGTCCCACTGCAATCGGCAACGCAATGATGACAGTGCCGAAGATGTGGCCGACTTCCTGCAGCAGGATCGCAGGCCCGAGGTTGGTGACCTTGCCGATAGAGGGCCCGATGCCCATGCCGAGAAGCGCAAGGAACAGAACGATTCCTATGCGAATCTGCGGCTCACCGACTGCACGGACCCGTCCAGTGATCGGCAGAATTTTCTGGAGCCCGACGATTGCGCCGATGAGAACTGCCCAGATGATAGGAAACAGCACGATTGCCGCTGGCCCGATTCTGATGGTGTGCTCACCGATGACGATCGCGACGAGGGAGATGGCGAACCCCAGTCCGACCGAGACAACCCAGTGCTTCAGCCCAGCCTTTTCGGGCATAGATCCAGCCGAGCCAGTACTCGAAACAGATGATGACGACTGTGTCATTTGTATACCAATCGATGTGAATGGAGCGAACAGTTTCCGCTTGTTCCGCATGAATCATTGCATATCTCGCATCACGTTACAATAGTCACATTCCATCTGGTATACCTAGAGTATGGATTTCTCAATTCGTGCACAGCACATCCTGGCGGGCTCCGGTGCTCATCGGCACTGGGTGAAGGATGGCTACGTTCACGTTCGCGACCAGACCATTGTCGGCATCTCACACACTCGGCCATTGACTCAAACAATCATGGACCTCGGCGAAGTGGTTATGCTTCCAGGCCTCATCGACCTCGATGCCTTAGTTGACATCGACCACCTGCTCCTCGATTCATGGCACGACCCTGAAAATTCCCTCCTTCTGTCGGGCTCCGTCGACCACTGGACTTCGCGCCCCTCGAACGTGCTCACACCTGAGGAACGCACAACTCTTCGTACATTCGGCCTCGTCCAGCTCGCTCTGCACGGGATCACCAGCTATATGCCCATCGCTTCGGAAGTCCATCTCGAATGGGATGAATCGACAGACGAACTGCGGGAACTGGCCCGCGTCTCGAAACAATTGGGACTCAGAGGGTGGCTTGGCCCGTCCTATCGATCATCGGTAGTTGCCGCAGCCGCAGATTCGAACGGACGAATCTCCCGTTCCTTGGTCGATGACGAAAACCGCGGTGAAGCCGGCTTGAGGCGAGCACTCGAGTTCGCTGACGAGATCACGGCCGCGGCAGACCCGCTCATCCACCCGGTCCTTCTGCCGTGCCGCATAGAGACGATGAGCGACGAGCTCCTCCGCGCAACCGCGGCAGAAGCAGAAAAGCGCCATCTTCTGGTGCGCCTCCACAGTTTGCAACAGGGATGGGAGCGCGAACTCATTCAGGAACGCAGCGACCTGACCCCGTTGCAGCTGATCGAGCAGGTGGGCCTGCTCAATGAGCGTCTCCTCATACCGCATGCACTGTGGACGGATCGCCACCCACGGCTGGGAGGACTCGAGACCCCCGCCAAAGAATCTGCGGATCTGCGCCGACTCGCTGCAGCCGGGGCCAGTGTGATCCACTGCCCGCTGACATCATTCCGCTACGGAGAAGTCCTCCACACGCTCAGCGACTACAACGCGGCAGGAGTCACTATGGCCATGGGCACTGACTCGTTCCCACCGGATCTCATCCGCGGCATCGATGTCGGAGTGCACGCTGCAAAGGCGCGGTTCGGATACGGGTCGGCCGATGTGTCTCAGTACATCAATGCAGCGACGAGCGGCGGCGCAGCCGCGCTGAATCGCCGGGATCTCGGAACCATCGAACCGGGCGCCACAGCCGATTTCACCGCATTCTCTCTCAGTGACTTCCGCGACGGCGTCCACGATGACCCGCTGCGCACATTAGTCCTAGCCGGTACCGGAAGAAATGCCGTGTTCTCCATGGTCGCAGGACAGACAGTCATGCGAGACGGGGTGATTCCGGGCATCGATCTCGACATGCTGAGGGCCGAGGCACAGGCGGTCTTTGAGAAATTGCGCGAAGGGTACGCCGTTCGCGATCCATTGGGGCGCTCGACCGATGAAATCTTCCCTCCGACATTTCCATTGGAGCGCTTATGCTGATCCTCACCCGTTCCGACCTCGAAGCGTTGGTCGACACCGACGCGACCATTGCTTCTCTGCGGGAGGTGCTGAGTCGACAGAGCGAGAGCG
Source organism: Brevibacterium sp. 'Marine' (assembly GCF_012844365.1). Taxonomy (NCBI): domain Bacteria; kingdom Bacillati; phylum Actinomycetota; class Actinomycetes; order Micrococcales; family Brevibacteriaceae; genus Brevibacterium; species Brevibacterium sp. 'Marine'. The sequence goes on along the minus strand of NZ_CP051626.1, from coordinate 698,721 downwards.
CGCTGACGGTGGCTCCCCACGCGCTGCGATTGGACGACGATTCAGCGTTCGTCCCGATGATCGGCGCTGACCTCGTGTCAGATATCGTCACGAGCAAGACCCTCATGGACAGCCCAAAGAATGCGAGACTCGGGCTACCGTCGCAACGCTCAGCGATCACCGTCATCGATCGGAACTCTGGCGAGGTGAGAGCCATCCTGCACGGTGGAGTGCCCACTCGCGTGCGCACTGCGGGAGTATCTGCCGTTGCCACCGATGCTCTTGCTCGCCCCGAAGCTTCCGTTCTTGGCCTCATTGGTGCAGGGGCGCTGGCGGTCGAACATGTCCGAGCTGTCAATCGCGTAAGACCTTTGGAGACTGTTGTCGTGTGGAGCAGAACGCGAGAGTCAATGCAGCGATTTCATACTCAACTGGAGAAAGTCTGGAATGATGGCACCATGCCCCGAGTCTCCAACGCGTCTGCACCCGAAGACGTAGTCTCTCGCAGCGAGATCATCTGCACGCTGACGCCCAGCGTGACACCCGTGGTCAAGGGTTCGTGGTTGCGGCCAGGACAGCATATCAACGTGGTCGGGGCCCGTCCGCGACCAACCGATCGAGAAGTCGACGCGGATGCCTTCGATCGCAGCCAGGTGTTCGTCGATCATCTGGACACAGTGGCTCACGAGTCCGGAGACTATCTGCTGGCCAGGGGCGAAGACGGTCGACTGCCCGAAATCGTTTCGGAACTCAGCAGGGTACTGCGCGGGGAGGTCGCTGGCCGCCGAACGTCTGAAGATATCACTCTCTACAATTCTGTCGGCGTAGGTCTCCAGGACACAGCCATCGTCAACGTCATCCTGGAAGCCGCTGCGGCGTCAAAAGCCGGGACGGTCGTGGATATCGATGCCTGAATCCCGCGCGGGAAGTCTGACCGAACAGGCCGAAATCGCCGTTCGCGAAGGCATCATTTCAGGCAGATATGAACCAGGATGCCGCCTGCGAGAACGAGAGCTCTCCGTCGAACTGGGTGTCTCGCGCGTGCCCGTACGTGAGGCACTTCGGAATCTGGAGTTTCAGGGATTTGTCACTATTCAGCCGCGGCGCGGGGCTATCGTGCGCGAGATGTCGACTCAGGACGTCGATGAGCTCTTTGATTTGAGAACCGCACTCGAACCTCTGGCTGCAGGCGCCGCCGCGCGCAGGTACCGAGCTGGGGAGCGACACGAAGGGCTCGACCACGCAATGGAAAAGGCACAGGAGGCGACCGATTCGGCTGATGCCCAGGCCATCCTGCTTGCGAACTCCGAGTTCCACACCGAGCTGGTCCTCGCCGCCCGACACCATATGCTCACCGATGCTATGGCACCGGTGCTCGCTCGCACCAGGTGGCTCTTCGCACAGACTGCCGACCGAAGCGCGGAAATCCAATCCCATGAACATCATCAGATCTACGAGTCGATTCACTCAGGTCAGGACAGGCTGGCCGCCGCCTACATGCTTGCGCATGTGGAATCGGGTCGGCAGCCGTCACTGGATGTCATCGCTGACCAGCGCTGACGGCGTGCCACAGCCTTTCCAGCGTTCACCCCTTGGTCATCACGAACACCGTCACCGAGCTCCCGGCCAAGTCGATCCGCAGCTTCCCGTCATCGCCCATGCCGCCGCTCTGAGCGTCCGACGCCCCGGACGCATCCGGCGAACTCGATGCCGACTCCCCAGCCGACGAAGAAGCCCCACCAGAAGCCGAAGCCGCCGCCCCATCCCCACTGAAAGGAACTGAGTCAGGCAGCGGATTCGCCGGCACCACCTGAGTCGCACTCTTCACATCGTTCGACTCCCCATAAACCTGCGACGCCGACGACACATTGAACCCCGACGGCATCGCCAACGTCACCGGATTCCCGCCCACCTTGGCCGCATCGTTCGCATTGATCACCGTCGTCACCAGAGTCTTGCCGTCATTCTTCACCACGGTGTAGGCGCTCATATTCCCACCACCGGAAACCGAAGTCTTGGTGAAATGCCCACCGACACTCGGCACCAACAGCCGCAGCCCCAACATATTCGGACGCACCTGAAATGAGTTCGACCGGTCCCCGTGATCGGCCGGATCGCAGATGAGCGACATCGGCGCTCCCCCATTGCACGCACCGAGCATCGAATGCATGGCCATGCGCTCGACGCCGAGCGTGGCCGCATACAGCGTGTAATCGGCCGCCCACAGCGCCGAGGCATTCGTCAGCGACGTGTCATTCGTCCCCGGGCAGCTCGTCGGCCCCGTCTCCTCGAGCCACAGCGGCACACCGGCCGCATCGGCCTTGGACTTCCCGATGCCGAGGTTCTTCTTCGCCGCCTCCTTTGCCAGCGGGACGATGAGGTTCGGCGCCTGCGGACCGCGACCCGGCACCTTCGACGAATCACAGTCGTAGAGCTGATACCAATGCTGCGCGAGCGCCGTCTTGTTCTTGACATCAGAGTCCAAGAAGGCCGTCATCCACGCCCCGTCGTAGACATCGGGACCGATGATCGGCGCCTCGGGCCGTTTCGCATGGATCGCCTTGGCATACGCCTCGAGCTGAGCCACGTACTTGTCTTCGTTCCAGCCGTCTTCCCGGACGGCACCGTCGGGTACATCGTCGACGGTATAGCCATTGGGTTCGTTCCCGATCCCCAGACCGATGAGGGAATCGCCGAGGATGTCGACCGCGTGCGCGGCCATGTCGGCTCCCCGCTGCGGATCGTAAGTGCCGAGGGGAACGCCGAGAGTGACCGTCGACCCGGTGGCATCGACGAGCTTCTTCAGCCTCTTGAGGTCATCAGGAGTGATCGTGGTCTCCTCCCCATGCTTCGGCTTCTCCCCCTTCGACGTCCAGAACGTCCTCCGGTCGAGGGCATTGCCGGCAAACCGCAGTGCCGGGGACCCGAGCGCTTTCAGCTGCTCGTCAAGATTCGACTTCGCCGGGTCGAGCCGGGGGTCGGCAAGGTCGGTGGCTTCGAAGGAGACCCCGATGTTGTCGGACCTGAAGCTCGGTCCCGTCTGTTCAGCGGTCGCGGTGATCGATGCGGCATCACCCGAGGCGCTGTCAACATTCGCCTGCTCGAATTCGGTCGGCGTGGGACTCGGCTCCGGGGACTGGTTCGAGGACGACGAACCGTCCGAATCGAACCACGAACATCCCGACAGCACGAGGGCGAGCGCCACCACGCTGCCCTGGATACTCCTTCTGAGGTTCACTCCGATAACTCTGCCCTGTCCCCGCAGAATCGACAACTTCCACAGTGCCTTCGGGAGGCCTCCCATCCGAATACCCCACCCGCCGAGGCGCCCGCCCCACGCCCATGGCATCGTAAGGGTAGAGACCACGCCACCTGAGCCCACCCAAGGAGAGGAACCGCCATGCCCGACAACGTCGCCCGGCCCTCCCTCACCCCCATCCGCGGGGCCTTGGGTATGTCGGTGGCGATGGGCATGGGCCGGTTCTTCTATACCCCGGCCCTGCCCCTCATGGTCGCAGCCCTCCACTGGAGTTCGGCTCCCGGCGCATGGATCGCGACGCTGAACTACGTCGGCTACTTCATCGGCACCCTCATCATCGCCCAAGGCTGGGTCGAACCCAACCGCTTCGTCTACCGCCTCAGCCTCATCGTCTCCACTCTGGGTCTCGCCGCGGTCGCCTTAACCCCGAACCTCATCTGGCAGGGCGGCATCCGCACGATCGCCGGCATCGCCTCGGGGCTGATCTTCGTGTGCGTGACCCAACGGATACCCGCGAACTCCCGCCGGCCCCGCGACGGCGGCATCTCCTACGGCGGAGTCGGCTTCGGCATCCTCGTCTCCGGGGCCATCGTGCTCGCCGCCGGCAACGTCGCCGATTGGCGCCAACTGTGGCTCATCTGCGCGGCCGTGTCCGCGGTCTTCTCCATCATCGCCTGGACCTGGCCGATCCCCGCCCGGATCCTGCCACACCCCAACCCCGCCGAGGCGGCCGACCCGACCACAACCGACGACCCGACCGAAACCGCCACCGACGATCCCGCCGAGGCGGCCACCCCCTTCGACGCCAACCGCCGCCGAGCCATGGCGATCCTTTCCACCGGCTACTTCTTCCAGGGCGGCGGCTACATCATCATCGGCACCTACCTCGTCGTCCTGGCCGGTCCCGTCTTCGGAGCAACCGCGGCCGCCTCGACGTGGCTCATCGCCGGAATCGCGACGGCGGCCTCTCCCCTGACGTGGTCAGCCGTCGCCGCCCGCATCGGCACGGTCAAGGCTCTGACGCTCTGCTACTGCCTCCAGGTATTCGGTGCCCTGCTCGCCGTCTTCGGCTCCTCCCCAGTCGTGCTCATCATCGCCGCAGCCCTCTTCGGCTTCACCTTCATCGGGGTGGTCATGATGACGATCGGCGTCGGCACGCAGCTGGGAGTCGCGAACGCCTCGGCGAAGCTGACGTCCTGGTACAGCATCGGTCAGATCGTCGGACCGGCCATCGTCGCAGCGGCGCTGAGCGAGCATATCGCCGCCGCCTTCGTCGCCTCGGCGATCGCTCTGGCCATCGCCATGGTCCTGACCTTGGTCGGCGTCCTCGCCGGCAATGTCGGACGGTGACGCGTGCCGGCCAACTCTGTGTCTCGGCGGTCAGCTGCCAACGGCCCTCCGCCGCGGTTGCCGGTGCGAGCGGTCAGAGAGCTATGCGCAAGTCGGGTTCGGCGGTGAGGACCTCTCCATCGAAGTGCTCGCCTGCATCTTCAGCGGACGCTGAACGGTCATTGCCTGGCCAGAAATGGGTGAGAAGCAGCCGCTTGGCACCGGCTCTCTGAGCCCACTCACCGGCTTCGGAAGCAGTCAATAGGTTGCGGCGGGTGCTGTCCTGCTCGCCGGGTCGGTCGGTGGCATCAACGATGTAGAGATCGGCTGCGCGACCGAGATCAGCGAGTCCCGGATGCGGTCCGGTGTCTCCGGTGAAGGCGACCGCTGCCGTCGCGGTCTCGAGGCGAACTCCGTAATTGGGCACGAAATGCGGCAAAGACACGGAGCTGAGCCTCAAAGGCCCGACTTCGAAGTGCCCAGGCAGCAGATGGATGTCGAATGCCGAGGTCATGTCGAGGCCTGGTTCCACAGCGCCGAGGCGGTCGATGACTCCGGCGGGGCAGTACAGCGGCAGCTTCTTCGTCGGTGTCTCGGCATACTGACGGAAACGGAACAGCGCGTGAAGATCGATGCAGTGGTCAGGGTGTTCGTGAGTGATGACAACCGCATCGATCTCAGCATCTGGCACATGACTCAACAGGCGCGGGAACGTGCCATAGCCGAGATCGAGCACAAGTCGGAACCCATCCCAGTCAAGGAAATAGCCGCTGCAAGCCTCCCCTGGGACGGGGTGGGCGGCCGAGGCTCCGAGGACCGTGAGTGTACGCATCACATCAGCCTGTCACGCCTGCCTCGTACCGTCCACATTCTTCGTCATACGGGGGTCGGGACCGATCGCCTCTCTCACTCCGCTGTGGCCGCGAAGACGACCCCTCTGTGAAGGAGGAGGTATCGTTCGCGGTGTTTACGCTGTAATCTTCTCGGCGAGTGCTGTTTGAGGTCGGCAGACTCGGAGGATGCAAAGGCACATGGAATCGCACCCTTCGGCCGGCCAAGTGAAAGGCAGCTCTCCGACGTCGCTGCGCTCAGCCTCGGCGTTGATCAGATTCCGCACCGGCCATCGATCCGGTGGTGCCACGCTCACAGCGAAACCGATAAGGAAGAGAAATTATGGCTATTGTCCTATGGATCCTCGCAGCGCTGCTCGTCGTCTCGGGCGTCTTCGCGATCTTGCGTAAGCAGATTCTTTGGGGCGTCGTCCTCATCGTCGTCGGCTGCCTCGTGGGGCCAGGAGGGGTGAGCATCTTCGCCTGATCTGCTCGCACCGTCACGTGAGGCGTCTCTCTCCGGAGGGGCGCCTGACGTGCAGGTGGAGAACGAGTCAGGACCAGAGCGCCACCGCCCCGTAAGCGCCCCGATCTTCGGGACCGGAAGGCACCACCGCTTCAGCTCAGCTGCCGCAGATAGCTGCTGAATCCGCCGCGCGTGCGACCGGACAGACGAGCAGACGTGAGCACTCTGCAGTCGTCGGTTCTGCGGATATCTCCGCCCTCCCGCAGCACCGCGTCGACGATTGCCTCGTCCTCACCGCACACCAGCGGCGGTACGCCGCCCATGGCTTCGAGCACGCCGGCGCGCAGACCCATGTTCGCTCCGAATATGTACGGGTGGTTCTCGAGCAGTTCGTGGTTGGCATGCCAAGCTGCGATCAGTTCGGTCGATGCTGTCTCCGGGCGTGGGGCCACAGTGCCCACCAGGCAATCGACACCTGTAGCGGCGAGTTCAAGATGTGTGGTGATCCAATGTTCGGGCACTCTGCTGTCGGCGTCTGTGAATGCGATCCACGCCGAGTCGGAGTCTTGCTCTGTCGTCGATTTCTCTGTTCGCATGAAGTGCCTCCATCCGAAGTCGCGGGCTCGACCCACGGACTGAAAAGAGGTCGCGAGGACGAAGACGTCGCGATGTCGGGCGGCGAAATCCTCGACGATGCCCTCCGTGGCATCGGTGCAGGCATCTGCCACGACAAGTACTCGAAACCGACAGTCGATGCCTCTCTCGACAGCGCATGAGCGCGATCGCTGCACCGACTCGAGGCACCCGAGGATGTCTTCCTCCTCATTATGAGCCGGGATGATCACACCCAAACGCGTGATCATGCGTGCCCCTCGGCCGCGGATGGGCGGAAATCCTTTTCGATCGTGATGATGTCCAGACGATAATCCCCTTCATACCGGTGTTCGACCCGATGACGAGGCCAGGCGCCTAAGCAGATGCGATGCACTTCATCGGCATCCAGTGGCCAATCGTCGATCTCTCCCCTCCAGTGGCAGAGCACGAGGACGAAACGAACCGTTGTCGAGCCATCGATCTTCTCCAAGGTGTCGAAGAGCTGGGAACGACTGAGGTAGAAGCCGGTCTCCGACAGCACGACGCAGTCGAAAGTGCCCTGGGGCCACTCGAAGGGAATGGTGGCATGGACGAAGTTGATTGCCGATGAAGGCGCAGCTCCTCGGCATCTGGCGATTCGCAACGCCTCCTCACTGGCATCGACTGCCGTCACCTGCGCGCCGATACCGGCGAGATCATGAGTCAAAGCGCCTACCGAGCAGCCGATCTCAAGGATATGAGCGTACGGAACCGCAGGCAGATGGGTGAGGAGATTCCGGCGTTTGGCGATCTCATATTCGGAACTCCACACCTGCCAGGGGTCACACCGTTGAACGTGGACTTCGTCGAAGACCGCAGAGGCCGCACTGGCGTCGTGGAGCGTCTCTGAACTGTCGCCGCCGCAGGAAACCGGAGCCGCAGCGGCGCGGAAGTCCGAGACCGCGAAGGTGTCTCCGCCACGACGGAAGTGTTCGAGATGAGCGGGGCTGACGATTGCTTCGTCTCCGGGCTGATCGGATAGCGCTGACACCTGCGAGGGATAGCAATCGAACACTGCCTGCCTGTCGAAGTTCGCTGGATCGGGCAAAAACGACCAGCTGCGCCACTCCTCGTCGAAGGGGTCTGCCCAATGCCAGTACCAGATCGGGTACTCGAGCACCGTCGTGTGGCGGTCACGCCCCAACTGCAGGGCGGCTGCTCCGATCGCCTCATGATCGCCATGTCCGTCCCGGCTGTAGGGTGAGACGAGCACCACGGGTCCCTGGTGCTGGTCCACTTCGGCCCCGATCTCGTCGACGATCCTCTGGTTGAATGCGTTCAGCTGCCCATCAGGCAACCCCACGAAACGACGGGACAGACGCTCGTGATCGAACAGATCCAGTGCCGCATTGAACTCGCGCAGACGAATCTCTCTGAGTTCCTTCGTCGAATGGGTGGGAGACGCCGGATGGGATCGCTCCCCTGCGGTGAAGAGCAGGGCGACGACTCGATGAGCGCACCGGCGCAGGCGGGCCAGCAGGCCGGCGGCTCCAAGGGCCTCATCGTCCGGATGTGCGGCAAGGATGATGAACGTGGCCTCGGCAGGCATGGCCTCGACTCCGAGCGCGGGAAGATCCTGCACGCCGGCTTCCCTCCAACAGGCTTCGGGCGTACCGGGGTCACGATGGTCAAAACCCATTGTGGTCGACCTTCGTGCGAAGTTCCGTGCCGAGAGCGGCTTCATCGCGTGGACCGTGGTGCTGACTGATGTAGACGGCGAGGTCAGCGTCGGCTTTGGCGAAGCGAGCGTCACCTGTCAGCGCCGCCGGTCCCGCAATTTCGCGACTCAGGTGCTGGATCCGGCGAACTCCTGAGTAGACGATATTGCGCACTGTCAGGGCCACGGTCCAGGCACGTGCACGGGAATACTCGTCACTCCCGTCGGCTGCGGCCGCTGCCTGCGCGAGGGCGCTGCGAATCGAGAAGATCTCAGCCTCGAGCTGACCGATCAGCATCTCACCGACTGAGGATGGGTTGGAGCGCTTGCTGTGCCGTCGCACGGCATTTCTTGCCAGTCCCACGGCGGCGCCGAACCAACATGCTGCCACTCGGATGCCTCCCCAAGCGAATGCAGTTCGATCCAGGTACCAGTTCGGCGGACCGAGGACGGTGACGGGCGTTTTCGTGAATGCGACACTTCCGCTCGGGATCTCCTGCAGCCCCACGCTCGGCCAGGCAGTCGGCTGGACCTGCGCTCGGGGGTCCCTGAGGTCCACGGCACAGGCGTATGATCCCCCGTCGCTGCCGGCGATGACGATGGCGTGCGAGAGTTCGGCGGCCAAGGAACACCAGGCTTTTTCTCCATCGATCACGGTCTGTTCGCCTTCTGCGCCGACGGTGAGGACGTGGGCTGGAGACTCGGCGGCGTAGACGCCCCAGGTCGAGCCATCGGGTGCGTCGTGTCCGGCTTCGGCAAGGATGCCCAGCGCATCCACATGGGGTTCGAGCATCCGAGCGACAGCGACATCGATGGCCGCCACCTCGAGCAGCGACTCCCACTGCCGCATGTGAGACGTCGTCCCGGTGAGTCCGAGAAATCGACTCAGGGCGCGAACCTTGTCAGCGGTCTGCGCATTGCTGGTGACCAGCTTTCGCAGATCATCCTGGCAGGCGGGTTCGTCGCGCCAGGAGCCCAGAGGCGCTGAAATCATCCCAGTGACGTCTAACCGATGCTGTGTGTTCATGTCATATCTTTCTGAAATCGCTGGGCAGGTCCTTATCAGCCATCAGGAGTTCTGGCTGACATCATCGGTGTCCGGGTGGTTGTCGGTGTAGACCCGTTGGCGCATGCGCTGTCCGTGAGTCAGTCGTTTCACATCTAAGTCGGAGTCGAAGCTTGCGCCGATACCGCCGGCGACGACGCCCATCGCTGCGCTGAGCCAGGCGATGTCGAGATAGTTGGCGACCGTCGCCTTCTGCTGGATCTGGGCCGTCATGAATTCGGGGTCGATGACTATGAGACCGCCCAGCAGAATGAGGCCGACCAGTCCCGCGTAGAGCGCGAGCACGGTGATCAGCAGGGTCAGGACGGTCGAGAGGTTGTAGTACATCACCACTGTTGCCAGGCTGTCTCTGCGCGGTTCGTCCCAGAGTTTGTGGTTGATGATCAGCCAGGTGACCATGACCAGGATGGCGGCCGCGCCGATTGACAGCAGCCGCGTGGTGGACAGATAGGTCGACATCTGCCAGATGGAACTGTAGAAGATGCCGAAAGCTCCTGTGGCCGATGCCGCGGCGAGGGCGCCTGAAAGCTTCGGGACAGTGCGCCACGGGTCGTTGGCCATCGTCATTCCCAGCACCAGACGTGGGCCTCCTGTGATGGTGTGGGCATGCAGCGACTGGTGCTGGGCGTCTTCGTTGTCGGACCAGTCGGACCAGCGGAGCAGAAACCGACGGGTCGTATCTTCGGGATCCCACGGCACCAATTTGTTGACCGAGCTCATCAGCACTTTGATGATGCGGCGCTTGGTCGACCATGCGCCCAGAGTGGGACAGGACACGATCGCCAGATTGCTGTCGGAATGCACCTCGGCGATCAACGGGTCGCCCTGAGTATGGCGGGGGATCTCGGTGAGTATCAGGACGATGTTCACGTCCGGGTAGTCGGCCCGAAGGTCTTCGACAGCGCTGAGGTCGAGTTCGCTTTCCGGTGTCAATCGGATGGTGTCAGTCGCCGTGTGCAAGGTCGTCGTGACCCCATACGCGTCTTGCAGAAGCCTTTCGAGACGTTGATGGATAGCAGCCGCCCGGCGGCTGGGCAGGCCCGGGTCGGCCACGAGAAGGACCTGGAGGGCCTCTGAAGAGGTGTCGAGCATATTGATCCTTCTCAGCTGGGTGAGCTGTTTGAGGTTGCAGCTAATTGGTTGGTGAGAGGCGGATGCGTTCGATGAGTTCGTCGAGAGCATCGTCGAACTGGCGTTGGCGATGATCTTCGCTGAGCAGGTCACTCAGCGCGTTCACGGTGGGATACTCCGATAAGTCGGAGTCGTCACCCGCCTTCTCGTGATCATCTCCGCCGGTGAGGTCGAAATTCGTGGAATGAACTTGCAGCAGCAGATCCCCGATGAGGAAGCTGGTGAACGATTTGTAAGCGCCGACCGCGGCCGCATCAGAGAACTCGAATCCCTGCAGAGTGGAGAGGAACTCTTCGACCCAGCGCAGGCTGCGCAGTGGAGGGCGCAGCCACGGGGCTTGGGACGGTTGCGTGGCGATCAGAGGAAAGATCCCGGGATGATCGCGCGCCAGTTCCTTCGTCGTATTGGCCACCCTCTGGAGATAGTCCTCCCACGACGACGGTGTCTGCCTCATCAGCCGGTTGTCGAACAGACTGTCGATGAGAGCTTCGACCATCGCTTCGAGAAGATCTTCGCGTCCGGAGACATGCCGATACAAGGCCATGGCTTCGACCCCCAGGGACTGCCCGAGTCGTCGCATGGTCAGCGCATCGAGTCCGTGTGCGTCGACGAAGGTGATCGCCGCTCGCACGATGTCGTTTCTGGTCAGACGATTCTGGGCCATGGGATCCTCCCTGCCCGAGTTGCCAAATGTTGAACCTGCTCGCTCACCTCAGATGTCACACAGCCCAAGACCTCCTTTCACCCCTGAGGCGCGATTAGCGCGTAAACACTTTTACGCTATGCCGTCCAGGCTACATCGGGTCCGCGGCGACGAGAACCCCCTGCAAAATTCGCCGTAGGCTCTTCGCGCAGACCCACAGTGTCTGTTAGCGTGATTACGTCGTAAACATGAAAGGAGTCGACATGAAACCCGCAGTCAAAGAATTCCAGGACGATACCGCACTGATGGATGAAGTGAAGCGCCAGGCGGCAGCGGGCATCGCCAAGGATGACCTCTTCGTCATCTCCCATGACGATGACCGCACCGACCGCGTCGCAGGCAGCGTCAACGCCAACGAACCCGACGATCTCAGCAATCTCGTGGGCACCCGGTACGACAAGAAGGGCGACGAGCTGCGTGCGATCTTCGAGGAGTTCGGCTTCACGTCGAACGAGTCCGACGACCTCGAAGAGAAGCTCGACCACGGCAAGATCCTGCTGCTGATCAACAGCTGAGGCACAGGTAGCCGGACACTTCTCACACAGAATCTCCCATCGCATCGGATCCCGCCTGCTTGCGCGAGACCGGTCATGCACGCGAAAGGAAGAAAGATGAACGACAGCTCCCCCGAAGTCGACAAGCTCAAGGGCTCCGCGAAATCTGCCGCAGGCAAGGCCAGCGGTGACAAAGGACTGGAGGCCGAAGGCAAAACCGACAAGATCCAGGCCGAGGGCAGACAAGCCGCAGAAGAGATCAGGGACACGGCTCGTGAAGCCGCCGAATCTCTGAGGAACGGTCCGAAGCACTGACGTTGCCCGGAGGAAGGGCGAGGACCAGGTTCTCGCCCTTCCGCTGCCCCGGCAGGAGAAGAACTCAACGAGTCTCAGCGGCAGATGAGTCAGAAGAGCGAGAAGAACATGGCAGAGACCAACCCTGAACATTCGTTCATCGTCCTGGCGAACCGCTTACCCGTCGACCGGTGCGAAGACACCTGGCAGGCCGCGCCGGGAGGCCTCGTCTCCGCACTGGCGCCGATGGTCAGAGCCGAACGTGGGGCGTGGCTCGGCTGGACTGGAGGCTTCGACGAAACGATCCCACCATTCGAATTCGACCAGATGTCACTCGGTCCTGTCCCTTTGACTGAGGCTGAACATCGAGCCTACTACGAGGGCTTCTCCAATGGCGTGCTGTGGCCGCTCTACCACGACCTCATCGTCACTCCTCAGTACCATCGCACGTGGTGGCGCGCATACGAGGCGATCAATTCCCGGTTTGCGCAGGCGGCCGTCCGATCGGCCGCCTTTGGAGCCACCATCTGGGTCCACGACTATCATCTGCAACTGGTTCCGCACATGATCAGGCTGCTCCGCCCCGACGTGCGGATCGGCTTCTTCAACCACATTCCCTTTCCCCCCGTCGAGCTGTTCGGGCAGCTGCCCTGGCGCAGAGAAGTCGTCGAAGGTCTGCTCGGAGCCGACGTCATCGGCTTCCAGCGCAACTCGGACGCGGAGAACTTCCGGGCGGCGGTGCGTAAATTTGCCGTCGATGCCGATGCCCCGCCTCCCCTGATCGAGGCTTTTCCCATTTCGGTCGATACCGAAGCGATCCGTCAGGCCGCTGACTCGGAGGCGGTGGCTCGAACGGCGACCCAGATTCGCCGCGATCTCGGCGATCCGGACATTCTGATGCTGGGCATCGATCGTCTCGACTACACCAAAGGCATCCCCCACCGCCTCCGGGCGTTCGATGAACTCCTCGATGACGACCTGCTCTCACCGCAGACGACGAACTTCCTGCAGGTGGCTGTGCCCTCTCGCGAGGGCATCGCAGCCTACCAGGACCTCCGCGACGAGGTGGAGCGACTGGTGGGACGGATCAATGGTCGTTTCGCGACGCTGGGGCGAGGCATCGTCCAATACTCACACCATTCGTATTCGTTCGAGGACACTGTGGCCCTGTACCTCGCCGCCGATGTGCTCGTGGTGTCGTCCCTTCGCGATGGGATGAATCTCGTCGCCAAGGAATTCGTCACCGCCCGCAGAAATCGAGGCGGAGCGCTTGTGCTGTCAGAGTTCGCAGGCGCCGCCGATGAACTCGAGCAGGCCACCATCGTCAACCCCCATGACATCTCAGGGCTGAAGACCGGAATGCACCAGGCCGCAAGCCTGGACACCGTCCAGGCACGAGAGCGCATCGCAGCGATGGCGGCAACGGTCGAAGACCATGATGTGCACCACTGGGCCCAAAGGTTCCTCACAGCTTTGCAACCGTCCGCGCCGCTCGGTCCCGCAATGCGGAAGTCAGCGACTGCCCATCGTGACCGAGCCGCGCAGAAGGTTACATCTTCTGATTGACGACGCAATCGACTCAACCGGCGGCGTCCCGCTCACGAGCTCACCCCGCGGCGCCCACCTCATATCCGAATACTTCACTGAGAGAGACATGAATTCCTACATCCTGCTCAACAACCGCGAAGCCTCCAAATACGATCTCTACCTCCCTGGCAGACTCGTGGCGGCTCTCCACTACAATCTCGACCCTGCCGAACACACGATGATGTTCGTCTACTGCGAAGCGATTGAGAAGACAGAGGCGAACAAACACTGCCGGGAGCTGATGCGACAGGCGACTGAGCACACCAGGAACCGCCGTCTCGAACTCACCATCCCCTGCCCCATCGCGCGCAGAGCCCTCCAAGAGGCTTTGGCAGAGGTCACGAGCACCGATGATCTCGTCCCCGCCGAACGGTGAAACTCAGGCCATGAGCAACGCCGAAGAATACGAAGATCGCGCCGCCCGTATCGCTTCCGAGCTGGGCGAACTGTGCGAGACCCACCAGATAGTCGTGGGTGTTGCCGAGTCACTGACAGGTGGCAAGATCGCCAGCCAGCTCGCCGCTGTGCCGGGTTCTGGCAATTGGTTCGCGGGTGCTGTCGTCGCCTATTTCAGCGATGTCAAACATCAGCTGCTGAGAGTCCCGCGGGGGCCAGTCATCTCGCAGACGGCTGCCGAGAGTATGGCAAGTTCTGCGTGCACCCTTCTGGGCGCCGATGCCGCCGTGGCCGCTTCCGGCGCCGGGGGCCCTTCGGGCCAGGAGGGGAACGAGCCAGGCACGACTTGGCTTGCTGTCGCTGTCGGATCCGAAGTTTATTCCCAACGACAGGTCTTCTCCGGTGAACCGATCGCGATCCTCGCTCAGACCCAGGAACGGGCGCTGGCACTATTGCGGGACGTCCTGCGCGAAGCGATCTGACTCATCAGGGGTGTGGCGGCGCGGTTTGAAGCAACAGGGGAATCGTCCTCTTCACCCGGGTATCAAGGAACCGCAGACGGTGACGACTGCTTCGACTTTCAGGCCAGCCCAGAGGCGATGTAGTCGTCAAGCTTCCCCGCCTCCCGGGCCGCTGCGACAGCCAGTGCCTCGTTGGGGTCTTCGAGATGGATCACCAACGCCGCGTCATCGTATGCTCGACCGGCGCAGATCATCTCGCCATCGTGCTCACCACCGTCGGTGATCCAGACTTTCAGATCCTGCTCTTCCAGCGCATCCCAGACATCCGCTGCTTGCTGCTCGTAAGTGGGAGAGAAACGCTCAAAGACCTTTTCGACATCGTCACCTGTGGGAGCCTGTGCCCGCCCAGGTCGGGGAAAGTCGGGTCGCGTCGTTATCTTTTCTGTGCTCATGGTCACAATCTAGCAGTCCAACGGTTCCGCGACTGCCCCTCACATCCGACCAGTTAGATAAGAGCAACCAGGCCACGCGATGCTCGATGCTCCCAATACTGACGGAGTCCAAGAAAGGAGTCACAGTCCAGGGCGGCCGTGGAGATACTCAACCAGCGCGTATTGAACCGGGCGCACCGTAGAGTGCGCCCGGTGAACAATCTCAGATTGGCCTCAGACCGTGGATGAATCGTCTGTTCGGGCATACCTGGCGATCTCATAGGCCTCCGGTCGATAGATCACGGCGTGAGGACGACTCGTCGTCAGATAGTCACGAGCCCAGGACACCACCGCTGCGGCACGTTGCTGCCAGCCTGAGAGAAGACCTGCGTGGACTGCCAGCCAGCCAAGGAACGCCGGCATTCCCTGCACTTGGTATCGGCGCGGAGTCAGCTCGGCCACCGACTGCCCTCGACCGATCATCGCCATATACCCCATATCGACGAACTTGAATTCGCGGCGAGGCCGTCCAGTCAGGTCGGCTCGAATATTCTCTGCCGCCCATCGGCCCGACTGTTTGGCGACCGAGCCCAACTGCGGCAGCTTCCGATCCTTGGCATCAACGATATTGGCGGCATCGCCTAAGACATAGACTCCCTGGCACTCCGGTGCCGTGAGGTCTTTGGCCACATCGATCCGTCCCCCACGACCGGTCGTGAGTCCGGCAGGCTCCAGTAGGTGCGAGGCTTTCAATCCGGCGGCCCAGACGACGATTTCCGCATCGATCTTCGTCCCATCAGCAAGGGAGATATCTGTATCGGAGACTTCCGAGACAGCACTTCCCAAATGCACCTTGACGCCGAGTTTCTCCAACCGGTTCCTGGTGTATTGCTGGGACGTCTGCGAGAAGGGCGGCAGCACAGTGTCGACCATGTCCACCAGGTGAACCGCGCACGACGAAGCGAAACTGTGCGAGTAGTACTTGCCGACTACGTCCCTGATGTTTTCGGCGATGGCCCCGGCAGTTTCCACACCATTGGGACCCGCGCCCACGACGGCAACCGTGAAATTCTGGTTTGTGGAGTGGTCGTGGTTCGCCGATGCTCGTTCCAAAGCTCCGAGCAGTGCTGATGACAATCGGGCGGCGTCGTCGACCGAATACAGGGGGTAGGCGTGTTCTTCCGCTCCGGGAGTATCGAAGAAGTTCGGCTCCGCACCCGAGGAGATCACCAAGATCTCCGCTCGGTAGCGCACACCGTCTGCGGTGGTGACCGTTTTCTTCGCTGCATTGAGCGCAACTACTTGCGCCGTGCGAATTGTGACATGCTTCCGCTCCCGGTGGAGGATGGAGCGCAGGGGGCGAGCCACCGTTGAAAGGGCGATCTGGGCGGTTGCCACTTGGTACAACAGGGGCTGGAACTGGTGATAGTTGTTCTGATCGAGCAAGAGCACGTCGACTCCGGCCCGCCCGAGGCGCTTGGCTGCTTCGAGGCCAGCGAATCCGGCGCCGACGATCACGACTTCGTAGGTTCGTGCCACGGAGTCCTCGCCCGCGGTCCGTTGATCGGTAGAAGTTTCGTTCATGCTGTCTGTCCTCCTATGGCATGCTGTCGAGCAACCGTGTCGCAGACGCAATCGCTGGGGCTGGTGTCGTCTCGCGTTCTGTGAACAGATGCGCCCGCAACCGGGGAAGATAGTTGAAGCTCTTGACCAAGTCTGTCAGCGATGACGTGAACGCGATAGCCCCTTCGACTCGACCGGGAATCCTCCGCTGGGAATTCCGCGCGAGCGATGAAATGAAGCTCTGCCCCCACCGAACTTCGAAACGGAAAGCGCGGCTTGGAGTGAGCCTCAAGCACTGAAGCTCCGTTCGGATCCGCATGCGACCCAGTCGGCCACACTGACAGGCCGAGAATTAGACTGAGCGCATGCACACGAGTGTTCCAGACGACTGGCAACCCTGGCGCACGCCGTCATCGCTGGAGGGACGTAGACCCGGTCGGTCCGACCTCGAACGGGCCAGTCTTTGCGGCAGGGGCCGTGAAGACGTTCTTCCCTACCCAGACGATGAACTGTGCAGGGGAAAAATACGCCTCCTCATCGTCGGGATCAATCCGAGCCCGTGGACCATTGCCGTCAACGCGCCCTTTGCCCGACCGGGGAATCGCTTCTGGCCTTCGCTCCATCGCGCCGGGGTCACTGAAACCGTGGTCGACGCATCTCGCGGGTTGAGCAGCGCAGATGAGAGGATGCTCGCGGAGCGCGGCCTCGCCATGACGAATTTGGTCTCTCGGCCCACCGCCCGAGCCGCTGAGCTCGATGATGCTGAACTTCGCCGCGGTGGCCAGAGGACGGTGAGTCGAGTGAGCACTCTGCTCCCCCTCTCCGTAGCCGTCGTCGGGATCACGGCCTTCCGGAAAGCGTTCGATCTTCCTCGTGCGGTGGTGGGCAGACAGGACACCAACCAGCTCAATGGTTGGCCTGATCAAACCTCTTTATGGGCTCTTCCCCATCCCAGCGGGCTGAATGCGCATGAGACGCTCAGCAGCCTCGCAGAGCATTGGCACAAGGTGTGGGCCGACGTCGAGGGAGGCGCCGCGAACCGGGCCAAACCGCGGTGAGAGGGCGGGTGATGCCACTCCCCTCGAACGGCACACGCAGCAAATGACCACGGGCGAGATGACCCCGTAAAGCGAGTTCGCTCAGTATGGCCGGACCAGTATCCGAGGCGACGGCGACTCGGACCGCCGCATTGCTGCTGAGCACCAGAGCTGGTTCGACTGGCACATGATCGACGAGGAGATCCCGCGCAGCCTCATACGTTCCCGACCCGGGTTCCCTCGTCACAAGCGCGGTCGCGGCCAGTTCTTGCAAATTGATCTGCCCTCTTCGTAGGGCCATTCATATCGGGGTCCGATCGCCACCAGCAATTCGTCTTAGTGGACCACATGACTGTGCAGACCCACTGGAACATGTGATTCTTCGATGAACCCCAGCTGAAGATGTCCCTGTGAGTCCCGCTCCGGAGGAAGCATTCGCTGCTGCGCAACTACTCCATCTCCGGACACTCCCGGTTCCTGCTGGAGTCGCCGCGATCCGCGGCATTCCCGTTGGCGAGATCTGCATCAGCGTCTCGGACATCTCCGCTATCTTTCGAGGTCGTCGGCACGCCCGCTGTGACCTGACTCGGCGTTCTCGGTCTCTGAGTTCCCACTGTTCTGATGACTCGATGTTTCACGGTGGCGCGACGCGTATGCTGGTGTCGAACCGAGAAGAGGGGAATCGTGGACGCCGACGTCGTAGTCGTGGGAGCAGGTCTCGCGGGCCTGCAATGTGCCAGACGGTTGCAGCGCAACGGTTTGACTGTCCAGGTCTGCGAATCGAGTGATGATGTGGGCGGCCGCGTGCGCACCGATCGAATCGACGGGTTCCTCTGTGACCGTGGGTTTCAGCTGCTCAACCCCGCGTACCCTGCAGTGCGCGCTTTCATCGACGTCGCCTCACTGGACCTGCAGACTTTCGGGGCAGGAGTGATGGTCCGCAAGGGACAGCGTCTGACCACGCTGCGCGCATCCTTGAGCCGACGTGGCACCGAGTCATCCGGTTTGAGTTCCGGACTGCTCAGACCGAAGGAGATCCGCGGACTTCTGCGATGGCTCGGTCCGACTCTGCTGCGGCCATCGTCAGCCTCGCGCGCAACGCGGGACTCAACTCTCGCCGAATCTTTGGAGGCTGCGGGAGTCACGGGAGCTTTGCGCCGAGACGTCATCGACACGTTCCTCGCCGGTGTGCTGGCCGACAGTACTGGCGCGAGCTCGGCGAACTATGCTCGACTGCTGATGAGATCATTCGTGCGCGCGATCCCCGGTCTGCCCAGGAAAGGCATGGCGGCTCTACCCGAACAGATGGCGGCTTCTCTCGAAACGCCCGTGCGCGTGAACACCGCCGTACGAGACCTTCGCGAGACCGATGATGGTGTGGAAGTCGACACCGACCAGGGACGGATACGAGCGCGTGTCGCTGTCACCGCGGTCGGTGCTGAGGATCTCGAGGAACTGACCGTCGAGAAGACTCCTCCTACACGCGGACTGACGACCTGGTGGTTCCAAGCTCCGGAGCCACCACTCGAGGATCCGCTGTTGGTGCTGGATGCCTCGGCTCCCCAAGGAGGCCCAGATGGGCCCGTCTGGCACACGGCAGTGGTCTCAAATGCAGCACCGAGCTACGCACCTGCGGGATCGGCGCTCATTGAGGCGACGACTCTGCTCGATCGGCCCGACGGTCTGGCCGACGAACGGGAGATCCGACAGCACCTCGAACGCATCTACGGCACGTCGACGCGCCGGTGGCAGGTCCTGATCAATCATCGGCTTCCGCACGCACTGCCGGCCTCGGCTCCCCCTCTGATCGACCGATCCGTGCAGCGGATCTCCGAGAGAATATTCGTCTGCGGCGACCACCGTGACACCGGCTCGATCCAAGGCGCACTGATCTCCGGTGATCGAGCCGGGCAGGGAATCGCCGGAATACTCTCAACTGCCTCTCGCCGTTCCGACAACTAACCTAGTGCGAAACGATGATCGCAACCTGCGGAACTCCCCCATCTGTGTCCGAGGAGTCCGGGTATGCCCCGGGCCTAGCGTCATGACCGCCCCCATCCGACGAGCCGGTGCAGCTCTCTTGGTCAGTCTCTTCACCGCGACCGGCTCCGTGGGCTGCGCCGCCGCAGACACTTCAAGTCCAGATTCCCCGCTCGTGGCCGTGTACCGCGGTGAGGCCGCGTGCGACGGGTGCCCCGAGACGGTCGCACAACGGCTGAGAGCCTCGTTCACCGACGCCGAGGTGGTCTTCATCGGTCGCGGTGAACGTCTGCCGCTGCAGGCCGATTCCCTTGCAGACGTGGACCTCTACGTCCAACCCGGTGGCGGGGATGACATCGACGCTGCCGCCGAAGCGCTGCCGCCTCGATTCGTCGGGGGCCTTGAACAGTATGTTGCAGACGGCGGTCGTTACCTCGGTCTGTGCATGGGAGCCTACCTGGCGGGGCCGGTCGCCTTCGGCCTCGTCGAATCGGACCTCGACGGTGAGGTCGGCCGTCCCGAATTCCCAGTCACCGACAGCAGAGAGACCGTGGTCGACGTCGCGTGGGACGGTCATCATCGCCAGACATTCTTCCAAGAGGGCGCAGTCCTTCCTCCACCCGGGGATCGCGCCGACGTGTTCGCGCGCTATGGCAACGGCGACATCGCCGCAGCACGCTACGACCACGGTGACGGTATGGCAGGTCTGGTCGGCCCTCACCCCCAGGCTGACCAGACCTGGCTGGACAAGGCGGGAATTGCCGATCCGGACGGAGACGACTGGAATTACGCCGTCCCCTTCGTCGCAGCACTGTTGGATTGACTTCTCCCCGACATCGAATGCCGGTTCTGTGACGGGAGTTTTTCTGAAATCGTCCGGCCGCCGAGTCGACGTCAGCGCGACCCCGCCGAGCTTACCGCCGGCGAGGTGGCACTCACCCGACCGCCCGTGTAAGACTACGTAGGCGATTGCTTTTTCAATGATCGCTCGATCTGCGAATTGGCACACCGACTACGACAGCCTCCCCCACAGGAGCGCGGAGGAACCGAAGGAGCTATCCCCCATGACAGAAAATCCTGGGATCACAGGTCATTGGGACATCGATCCCTCACATTCTCGACTGGGATTCTCCACACGCCACGCCATGGTCTCGCGTGTGCGTGGAGCGTTCAATGATGTCTCCGGTTCGGCCGACATCGCCGAGGATCTTGCCGACTCGACCGCCGAGGTCATCATCCAGACCGCGAGCATCGACACCCGCAGCGAGGGTCGCGACGAGCACCTGCGTTCGGCGGACTTCTTCGATGTGGAGACCTACCCGGAGATCCGTTTCGTCTCCTCCGCCATCGACGAGGTCGAGGAAGGCTCCTACATCGTCACCGGTGAGCTGACGATCCGTGACATGACGAAGACCGTGTCGGTTCCGCTCGAGCTCATCGGCGTCGAGACCGATCCCTTCGGCAACCTGCGTGCCGGCCTCGAGGGCTCGCGCCGCATCGACCGCAAGGACTGGGGCGTGACCTGGAATACGACGCTCGATTCCGGTGGCGTGCTCGTCAGTGACAAGATCACCCTCGAGTTCGAGCTCTCCCTGATCAAGAACCTCGCCGAGGCGGCCCCCGCCGATGAGGACGAGGCCGACGAGACCGCCCCTCCAGCGCCGAAGACCCCGGAGGCAGCCCCGACCGCTGAGCCCGCCGGCAAGGAGTTCCCTCCCCCGCCGCCGGTCAAGCCCGCTGACAAGCCGGCAGAGAAGACACCGGAGACCAAGCAGCCGGATGCTCAACCGTCCGGAAACGGCTTAGGAAAGCTCTTCGGCCTCCGCTGAACCAGCGCACGTCCGCTGACTTCAGCGACCCAGCACAGCAGTCCTCACCGCGGGTGAGATCGGTACACGAGCCGATCTCACCCGCGGCTACTATTGAGACCAGCACCAAATGACCGGACAGAGGAAGTAGGACTGCCATGGCCAAGCTGACGAAGATGGTTTCCGCCATCGGTTCTCTCAAGGACCTCAACTCCGCCCGCGCCGAGTTCGATGACGCATCGAAGACCATTCCCGCCGAGGCTGCCTTCCCACCCGCAGACATCCGTCCCAGCGCGGACGACTCCCGCACCCTGATGCTTCGGGTGACGAATCCCGGAAACCCCGCCGAGGCGGCTCCGCAGTCATCGAGCCAAGGTGACACTTTCGCTGTCATCCATGTTCCCGCCGCCGGTGAATTCGCTGCCGTGCTCGTGCTCAATCCCTCCACACAGATCGAAGCAGGTCAGACGTTCGGCACCATCGTCGACGAAGGTGGGTGGCCGGTCGTCGTCGCCATGGTTGAGGAGTTCCTTGGCGTCCGCATCGATCACATCGCACAGCTGGAGGCAGACGCGCTCGGACGCGTCATCGATGAAATCGGCGGCCTGCAGGTCTACAGCCGAGTTGCGTTCAGCGCCGGCGGCACCGATTTCGTCGAGGGGACGAATAACCTCGACGGAGCGACATCGGCGATCTTCACTGCGGCAGACCCGGTCGATGATGCCGGCCAGACGCGCACACGCAATCAACGTGCGGTCGTGCGTGCGCTCGTTCAAACACTCAAGTCAGGCGGGCTGGTCAAAGATCCGAACAAGGGCGCGGCCGTGCTCGGACATTTCGCGTCAGGTATTCAGCGCAACGCCGAGCTGACCACGAGTGATCTCGTCAAGATCGCCAACGGCCTCCGCACCCTGCAGAAGGACGACATCGCGGTGGTCACCGTGCCCACGAACTCACGTCGCGAGGATGACGGCACGGTCATCATCGACTTCGACCCCGAGGCAGTGCCAGCTCTCAAAAACACTCTGGCCAACAACGAACTGGCTGACTTATTCCGCTATCTAGCCTCGCTAGGATACTGACCCCGTTGGACCCCTGGCTTGCTGCACCTAGGCCGATTATTGGGTATTGATTCGGCATTAGTACTGGTGAGAGAGTTGTATTGCGTGGAATTGGGACACTGATATGTGGGCCCAATAGTCAAGAGGCAGAACGATATTTTCCCGGATCGCATGTCGTCGTACCCGGGCATGTAAGAGTACCGCCGCGGCAGGGGCCGAGGTTCAGACGCGTCGTTGTGCTAAGAAGCCGAATTCGGTAGCAGCCGTGGAGCGACATACAAAGCTCTGAGATCTGGTGTCCCCGAAGAGGTGAGATTCAGTGTCCACGATGTAGCGAGGTTACACACCGCTTCGTTACACACCTGCTACAGAACGCCACTTCTATACACACATGGCCAGACTGATATTTGAGGATTGACTACCTCATGACGATTATTCGAACCGGAGCTTCCCGTGGTCTAAAACCGAGCGTCGCTCAGCCGGCTGGCCTGGCTGCCCATAGTGTCATCCCGTACAATCAGCTGAACGTCGAGTCCGATAAAGGTAGTCTTGAGCATGTCGGGACCTCCAAGAGCTCAAATGTGGCTCCACCAGTACACACCCGAAGCCAGTGCTCCCGGTAGGAGGGTGCCTGTGGCTGGGTAACCCACGAATGCTTTGATGCACGGAGGCCCCGGCCCCACCCTTCCCTCATATTGTCTAGAGTGAAGCAACTCAGGAAAAACACTCTGGCCAGCAACGAACTGGCTGACTTCTTCCGCCATCTAGCCTCGCTAGGATACTGACCACGTTGGACCGCACAATAGTGAACCTAACCATCCACCGATCGAGAAACTCGCGAACCGACTACCGGCCGCGAAAATGCTATCTCTGTCTCAAACCAATCCTAAACACCGAACACCACCGCGATACCAACACTATCCGACAAAAGTCAATTAATATTCAGTTCATGGTACGCGGACAGCAGCTCGGTAAGAGTTCGGTACTCCAACCAGTCAAGTTCAGTAAACGGCACTATGCCAGAATCATAAAGCGTTTCCCTGAGGTGAGATCCTATCTCTTCAGGAATGCCCATGTATAAACCAGTATGATAACGCTCATAGAAGTGAAGCCTACTATTCTGAGCTAGTGAAATGACGTCATCAGGGATATCTGCCATCAATCGCCGCGATGCCTCCAGGCCACAATGCTTAATCATGTATGGAGTCAACATATCATCAGTAAGACTCTGGCCCCACTTCAATGGCGGACTATCCACGGAGGCCACCACGGGCTGAACATTCAAGTCCGCCTTTTTTTCCCGATAAAGCGATTCAACAAGCATTTGCTTCCGCAGACTCTTGCCACTGCCCGGAGCGGCTAAGCTGTCAAGCGATCGACCAATCAGGTTGGGGTAATGACGCATAGCAAGTAAAGTCGTACCGACTTCAGTTATCCCAAGAGTGGTATTAACTTGCTCAAACCCAAAACCATGCAACAAAGGAGCGGCTTTAAATGTCTGATCGATATTCTTCCGATAGTTCCAAGGAGAACTCTCTAGAATGCTTCCAGTCGTATAGCGACCAATATTCAGATGCTGCTTTAACAAAATCACACCAGCGAGCATAAAAATCCAGCTTCGACGGCCAAAACCTTCCATTCGGAAGTTCGTGCTGACAACCTGAGGACTAAACTCAACAAAAAACTCGGTCTCTCGTTTAAACCAACCACCGAAATCCATTGAAATCAGTGTCGGATCCCCGGGGAGCAGAGTCCAAGCGGCAAGCGAGTCGAAGCCCCCCGAAAACGAAACAGCATGCTCAGCGAAGCCCGTGCGCCAGTCAACACTTTCGATTGCAAGATCACAATGAACTTTGCAACCGCAAAATTCTTCAATCACGTCAACGATTGCGGGAGACACGGATAGCTCCATGTTGATACTATCCAACTCCGGACCCGCCAGGGAAGCAAAGAACCCAGCAATTAGGTCATCGTTTGGCCTCGGAGTCCCCGCTGGCAGCGATATCCATAACTCCTTAGAAAGAGAACCCAAATCCGCATCAAACGAGAGAGTAGTCCCCTCCCATCTGACTCCTGTAAAAGACGCTTCCATATCTTTACTCCCATTAGTTGATCGACTACATCGAATATGCGCGCCTCACAAGCGCCCGTCTCCACAAAGCCAAGAGCTGCTGTAGCTCCGCCAACCCTTGTAAGAACTGACCGAATATATAAATGAACTCAGATTGGCGACGCTACACCATTTAGACCATTCTCCGAAAGATAGGTGGAAAAGTTCTGAAATAACCACGGTATTTTATCGAACAACAGATCTAGATTCATCTCGCGATACAGTTCGGATTCGGAAAGTTCCGAAGCGGACTCCAAGTCGTAATTCGGGAGGCCCATGAAAGATGTCAACTCCACTGTGCGAGCATCATGGGTCAACCACAATGCCGGCCTTCCGCTTAATAGCGTCGCCATGTTTACGTGGAACCGTGAACCGTAACTCCAGCTGCAGAATTCGGAGTTGAACTCCAACCAGGGTGCTGTATGTCGGAAGTATCGATAATTCGAGCGATAGTAATACTCCACACTTTTACGGGACAAGCCATAAGACCGATCTTTCAACATAGCTTTGAAATAATATGGAAGTTCGGCATCTTCGCCTCGCTGGAGTGCGACGTGATATTCATAACCAACCCTTGAGACCGGTTCGACTAGGTAGTGATTAGACCGAATGGCCGATGCCAAGATACGACGCTCGGACTCCCGTGCCAGATTAGTGACATTGGCAGAAGCAACGCCCCGAAGCCTATCGAATCTGGTACCCCCTTCTTTGTGCATTTCCCACAAATCCCGAATCGCTGTCGGACGACTGTATAAGGAGGGACAACCAGTCACAAACGCATTCTTTACGCCGCACAATTCAACGAGTACACGCTTGGTGAACTCTCCCCGAACCCCAAGCAATGGGGCACGCGACGACAGAAACTGCATTAACTCCACAGCTTCTCGCGGTAACCAGACGTCCTCAATATTGGTAGTAGCTGACTGCATACCAAGGCCAAAAACGACAATAGGCTTGTTGTACTTTTCTAAAGCGTTCTGCAACCGAGCATAACTAGCACCATCTTCTCTGCCATTCCGTAAAATGTTCGCCAACACTATTACAAGGTGAGTTCCGCGATCATTGACAAACTGTCGAAACGTTCTGGCGCCCGACAGCTTAAACATCGGGTCTGACGAATAGACACTGCCGGAAAGAATTTCCAGAGGCGCCATCGTATGTATCATGTCGCCGGCATTACCCTCAATTTCGCCAGGATAGCTCAGAGGCATGTGCCATTTTCCGCCCATCACACCAACAGTCTGCATTTCACGCTCATCTTTCATTGAGATGCGGATTATCACTTAAAGCATACGAGTCTTTCACGGCCGTTTCAGCGATCCTACGTCATGCTTTCCCTTGCGCGCCACATCATGAACAACTTCCGACCGTTAAACCACCCACCCAACAAGCGGATGGGCCGAACTCCAGAGCCGAATCCACTGAATCCTTTGGACTCACCATCTTTCAACAAAACGCACGCCCAGACGCACCGAGAGCAACAGATTCCCCAACTTTTGCTTCTCCCGCTCTTCGATATCCGCGCTAATAACGAAAGAATCAGCGGAAAGATCGCCTGCAAACAGAACGGCAACCGCGAGCCTGGCACGTATTGACACAGAGGACGAGCTTGCAGCCGCGTCTAAGACAAACGCATTAGAAGCTATCGCCATTGACCGCAATGATCGGAGAGAACCTGACCACTCTGATGCAGGCAATATAGTCAGTGCACAATCAGCGACTGTTGGAAATTTAGTGTCGAAATTCAGTTCGACTTCTCGCAGACCGATTTCTAACGGCTTTGGATAATATTCGATGGGTCCGGGCCTAACCTGGACATGATCTAAGTCGTTTTCAATAGCCGCGGCAGTATTTGGGCCCAACCTATGTGGCAGCTGTAAATCTCCACTAACCCACCGCCCGAAGGCGAGATAGCCGGCGATAGCTTCGCGTTCAGGATTAATAGATACAGGAGCTCGGTCCATCAGCAGTGAGGACACAGGCGGAGCCGCATCGTACTCATGCAACTCGCTGTGAAAACCCACCTGAGCGTAGTTTGTCCCTTGCCACGTCAATTTCATGACCAAAACTCCTTAGCAGTTCGACCGTAAACTACCCACGGCACCGGCACTTCCACGGCATCTCCGATTTCGTGGCGGCATATATTTATAGACTCAGTAACTTCACCACTAATCATCTCGTAATTGACACCCCTATGGACTTCACCGTTGAAACTTTCGTTGTTCCTGTGTATAGAGACCGCCTCTCCTGTGGGAGTTTGCTCGAGGTAGTCCTCAAGTGCGGAGAGCACCCAGCCTGCTTGAGTCTTCGGTGATAGAGCGTCATTTTCAGATTCGACAAGTTCTGCCTCAAGGTCGCGTCCCAATGACATTAAGTAAACCAGATCAGAGTATGAGGCGTTCAATACTGTTAATCGCGCAGACAGAGTCAACCCATCGCGACTGAGTCTTTGAAAATAGGGAGAGCCATCAAAACGTGGCAAGAATTTTATATCGTCTGTAACTCGCACCGTAGCATTACGTCGCACAAGCGAATCTGGCAGATAAGACTGCACACTGCGAATATAATCCGCTTTTTCTCCGATTTGTGGATAGCTCAACTCCTTAGCCTCTTCGGCAAGCTGTTTCAAGTGCCACTTACCCAGCCCAAAATTGAAGTACTGAAGCGCTTGCTTCGCGGCATCTCCCTGATTCGAATTGTCAACTACGGACACCTGACTTTTATGGCGGCGTCTTAGTAACACAGGTTTACCACAATGTGCAATCTTATATCCAGACCTAAGCAGACGAAGGAAGAAGTTATTGTCGACACCGCTTGTTAGAGTTTCATCGTACCGAATGGACCTCATTACGTCGGTTCTTATTAGCCACGTCCCGTGCCCGGGAGCTCCGCCCTTTTCAGCGGCTTGGGCAATTGTAGGTAGCCTAGAGACGATCAGATGCAACTCGCCGGTTTCATCATCAAAGTTGACAAATGAACCAGCTGAGCCGACATGGTCAGCGGTGATAGACTCAAGTTGCCATTCAAGCCGTTGTGGCGGCATGATGTCATCATCGTCCATTACTGCTGTAAAATACCCTCGAGTTTCAGCTAGCGCGAGATTTCGTGCGACGGAAATACCCTCGGATGGCTGCTTGAAGTATCTGATTCGATTATCGTTGAAGCTTTCGACAGCCACCTGAGTCGAATCATCGTCCGATCCATCATCGACGACTATCACCTCAAAGTCCTGAACTGATTGGATCAATACAGAGCGTATAGCTTCAACGAGAAGGTCAGCGCGATTCTTAGTAGCAAAGACTATACTAACCAGCGGGGCCGCACCCTTAGGCTTCCAATTCCACGCCAATGTATTTCTCGTAAACGTTTTGTCTTTGTAGACAACCTGCTTATTGAAGGCCACCGCTTCACGGCCAGCTTCTGTTTGTTCAACTGTGCGGATAGTTGGCGGGTGCCACATGTGATACATGCGGACCTCCGGGTCATCGACCCAAACCGTACGGTATCCAGCGCGTCGAGCTCGTTGGGCAAAATCCAAATCTTCACCGCCATAGGTATGAAGACGCTCGTCGAATCCACGTATTACTTCGAATCCGCGAGCGGGGATGGCCATCATGCCGCCCATGCCCCAACGCGGACGAAGGCGACCCGCTCTTTCCAGCTGTACCCAGTCGACCGTTGGATGATTGGAAAAGAATTCATCATCCATACTTTGCGGCAAATCCCTGCATTGCAAGAATAGCGCGCAATCTTCAGCTTCTCGGGCGGTCTCAACAATTGTTCTAATTGATTTAGGGGAAAACAACATATCCGCATCGGTCGAAACAAGTAGTTCGCCCTGCGCAATTGCGAAACCGGCGTTCAAAGCTCTTGAACGTGACCAGACTGGGTCGCCAGCAGTATACACATACCTCGCGCCGATTTGATCAGCCACCTGTTTCACAGGTTCAGGATCAACGCTACCATAATCCGATATTATCAACTCGCCAGAGACGCCATTAAATGCTTGCATTATGCTGCTAGCCGACCGCCTTATGCGATCAGCACCCCAATCGCGAAACCCTATGACCACAGATACGTCAAAAGTTTCCAAAATGATCTACCTCTTCTGGCATAATGATTGCAGGACGATCGAGTATATTGGTTTCTAGAATTACTCCGGAGAATGGTGATAGCGTCGAACCAGCACTTTGTGACCACGGAAGTATTTTAATCTTGATCTTATTCGCGCCAAGCGGCGGTCGGAATTTTTTTAGATATACAATCTGATAGGACTCCGAGGGCTCAAATTCTATCTCACTAAAATACTGAAACGGAGAATTCAGCGTCTTTGACCAATAGAGACCTATCGGCGTCTCTTCCGCTGATTCAACACGAACACCTGGCCCTTCAAATGAGAAGCAGGCTATATAGCTCTTTGAACTTACACTCGCTGTAACTCTAATCCCCGGTACCACTTCCATTGCTGCAGTCGGGAGATTAAACGATAAGGTATCTTCCACACCACTGGCCCTTTCACGATGGTGCTGCGCTACTGTGCGCATGACTTTAGACTCCTGTTGATAATATCACGGTGCCTCGTGCTCTCGGCATCTCGCGACAGCCAGGATCCTCAGCGGGCTCTTCGGGTTCCAACTGTCGGCTACTGATTTGGATCTGCCTGCGCGAGCCAATCATGAGTCCATTACGTATTTATCTTGTTTCTTCATACTACTAAACCGCGGATTATCCGAAAATTGCAGTTCAAAATTGTAAGATCCAACGAGATGGTTAGTCGATACTCGTACAGACTACGGTTCTTCTTCTCGTTGTGAATATCTGAGTGTCTGCATTCGGAAAGATTTAAACTGCGTAAACTCCTTTAGCGTCCGCGCTTACCTCCAGCAGTTTCAACTCGTATTATTTTTGCTTCAGACCTCCCAACCGCCGTGCTTAAGTCCATCTGAATTGCCTTCACAGGAACCTGCGCTTGATTCAAGCAATCACCAGTTGCAAGAAATAAATCGGGCGACCTCAGGATCCGATCCCTGTCATAACTGGCGAGTTCCATCGCAGTTCTTTACGTTCGTTCAGTTCCTCCAGGGCAACAGGAGTCCACTTTCTTGCAACGGTCGGCTAGAGTACCGGCCTCTAAGCTGCTGCGCTAGACATCACGTTAAGCCCTCGCGAATTAGCGGCTTGGCAATGCGATTGATTGAGTATTTTCCATGCATTTGTTACATTCCTGAGTTGGAGTCTCTCGGTTCGAGATATACGCCGCGCCTGTTGAGCATTCACGGTCGGCCAAGAGCTCGATATGTCCAGCCCGCCTTACGCCATAGCTCAGGAGAGAGCACATTACGGCCGTCGATCAAGATCCTTCCGGCGACGAGCGAAGCTGTCTGCTTCGGGTCAAGATCTTGATACTCGCGCCATTCGGTGAGCAGAAGCACCGCATCCGCATTGAGCAACGCGTCGGAGGTGTTGATTACATAGTTGAGTTCGGGAAACGATTTCGAAGCGTTATCGATCGCTTGGGGGTCCGTCACGGTTACCACTCCACCCTGGGTGGCTATGAGGCGAGCGACTGCCAGAGCAGGGGAGTCCCGAACGTCGTCGCTATCGGGCTTGAACGCCGCACCAAGTACGGTGATCCTCTTCCCAATAAATGACCCATGCAGGGCATCACGAGCGATATCCACGATGCGAACTCGTCGACGCATATTGATCGAATCAATTTCGCGCAGAAACGCCACAGCCTGATCCGCGCCGAGCTCGCCTGCTCTCGCCATGAACGCTCGAATGTCCTTGGGCAAACAACCCCCACCGAATCCAAGTCCGGCGTTGAGGAACTTGCGTCCGATGCGGTCATCCATTCCTATAGCGTCCGCAAGCTGAGTGACGTCAGCGCCTGAAGCTTCACAAAGTTCAGACATCGCATTTATGAAAGAGATCTTCGTCGCGAGAAAGGAGTTCGCTGCGGTTTTGACCAGTTCCGCAGTAGCGAAATCCGTAATTAAACGCGGAAGACTGTCCGATAGCATCTCGGCATAAACTTCGTCGAGGTATCTGGTCGCCCGCTTCCCCGGTTCGCCATCGGCAACACCGTATACGAGGCGGTTCGGGTGTAGCGTGTCGTCGACGGCATGCCCCTCGCGCAGGAACTCTGGATTCCACATCAGGGAGGCCCCTGACTCTGAAATGGCACCAGCAAGGCGTTCAGCAGTTCCGACCGGTACCGTCGACTTCCCTACAACGATAGAGTCGGTGTCCAAATGTGGACGTAGAGATTCCACAGCCGCGTCAACGTACGTGACATCTGCAGCGAACTCGCCGGCCTTCTGCGGAGTTCCTACACAAATGAAATGAACTTTCGCGCCTGCAACCTGCGAGATATCGGTTGCGAATTTGAGGCTTCCGCGGTCCTGACCTGCGAGGAGTAGTTCACTCAAGCCTGGCTCAAAAAAGGGCGGAAGCCCCGCGGTCAGGGCATCGACCTTGACCTCGTCAACGTCGATGCCAATGACGTCGTGTCCCAGAGATGCCATTGCAGCAGCATGCACTGCACCTAGGTATCCGCATCCGATGACTGAAATCTTCAAACCGAGTACTCCTATGTGCAGACTTTGAGGCTTGGGGTGTTTATGTATCACTAGTATCTTACCTGTAGCATGCACGCGCAAAATTCGCGGTGTCGGACTAGCCCCGAATTACCATGCTCGGCTGGAGACGGTCGAGAACTAGGGAATATAATCCGATCGGCTGGAACCCTTTTTTGGCTTAACCTTGACCCACCGATGCAAGTAGCCGGATCAGGCATTGCGTGAAATGGAAATGCCCCTTTCGGACGGGGAAAATGGTGATGTTCTAAGTCTCCATTTCCCGCTCAGAAAGGGGCACCTCTCAGGTACTATTCAATCACACGCCCACGGCTGTGTCCCACTCCGTGTCAGGCCCCGATCACCCGGGGCTCGAAGAAGTTTCGACGGCGCCGCAACCGTGCATGCGATGTCGCGATCTGTCAGATCTCGAGCGAGTCCGTAGCCTGTCGGTCCGACCTCGTAAGTGACCGCAACGTCCACCCCATGAGTCTTCACTCACGAAACGACTGTGAGATTGTCGGCGTGCATCGTGGCCCGGTCGATCGCGCCAGTGTTCGCGTTCAGCGCTGCTGCAGTCACAGTCTTCGCGTGAACCGAGTCCGATAAAGGTAGTCTTGAGCAAGTCGGGACCTCCAAGAGCTCAAATGTGGCTCCACCAGTACACACCCGAAACCGGTGCTCCCGGTAGGAGGGTGTCTGTGGCTGGGTAACCCACGAATGCTTTGATGCACGGAGGCCCAGCCGCATCTTTCCCTCATATTGTCTAAAGTAAAGCAACTCAGGACAAGGCTTAAAGAACAATACGCCGTGGGTGGAGACAGGAACGGAGAGCTGACCGAACCTGCTGATCCCGTTGGCGACTACGGTTCTCGAGGCCAGCCAAGGATGCATATTGTTACACCCAGGTTCTTTCGACCCAGGCTCACGATGAATTGATCAATAGTCACATAGTGATTAACTAAATTCACATTACATTTATCAATGCATTTTGAACTTCAGGTCAAAAGTCCGCACTTTTCAGTAGATCGACACTTTGAGCCCTGAATTCCCAAATGTGAATTTATCTTTACTTCAGAGGAGAGCTTCCTCCCACAATCATGTTAAGGAGCAGCGCCGTGGATTCCTGGCCATTAAAATAAGCCGATACAAATTGTCGGTTAGCGTCTTCACTACCGGGCTGCCGCTGACTAATGGCAGAAACAATATCATCTATACTGTCGTAAACCCAATCGTCGGGATATAAGAGGTCAGCACCGGGCCACGCCAAGCAGAATGGTTCTGCGCCCGACGCAGCTCCGTCCGGGATGGTGTAGTGAAAAGATTCGAAATCACTGACCGATAAGACGGCGCCAATCTTCCTATACCACTCCGACATATCTGATGAAAACTTGTCGAAGATAACAGAGCCCGGAAATCTCCTATTGATGCTCTCTACACGAGCGTACTGAGCGTCGTAGTACTCTATCTCGTCCGGTCGATTTTTCAGCCACGGATAGTCGCCTGTCCCTTTCCCTTTGACGAACAGTCGGTATTCCGTGTCGACTTCTAGCAGCTTCTCAAGAATATCCAGAGCACGGTCCATACGTTTCGACTTCGGAACGATACCAACTAAGCCGAGATTCTTCTCAGTCTTCGAATACTTCGGTTGCTTCAATCCATCGTTGTCCACGAAGTTGGGAATCACGAACGTTTTATTTGCCGGAATATTATGTCCGCTGATAGCGGCTTGACGGGTTAGCTCTCCGACAAACACGAAGGCATCGACGTTAACCATCGTCAGTTCTTGTAAATACGGGCGTCGCAATTCTTGGGAATGGACACGTATGACTAGGCGCTGATGCGGTAATTTGTTCTTCGAATACCATACTGCGTTACCAAGTCCCCATTCGCAGAAGATCACATCCGCGCGGTCGAGCAATTGACGCGATGTAGCTTCGTCATGAGACGTATGCGATTCCCATTTGTCGATGAGTACGCGGTGGCCTGCGCTCCTCAGCTCGTCAATAATATTGTCGGCAAACTTGAGGTCATGACTGGCTACGACAACTGTAAGCTCCGTCGCTGAGTGCTCGGTGCACACCGGAGCAGCATTGCCGTCTTCCAGTCTCAGTCTTGGAACTATCCATTCGATTATCGAGCCGGTTGTTACCGAGAGTTGTGAGTATAAACTCTTAGTTAGATTCACTTCTGAGGTGCGGATCAATCCTTCCTTGCTAGTGGTCTGATTGACTCTTCGTGCGATTGTTGAGCCACGATCTGTCCAGCTAGCTTGCTTAGCAGTTATGCGAGTCCAATTGCCGAAGCGCCCCGCGTACAGCAAATCCTCAAAATGAGTACGAGGTACTGGGCCCGACAGTACACCTATCCAATCGCTGGCAGTAGCCTCAACCTTATCGAGGGTTTGTACCAGGACAGCAGTACCAGCGAAATACTCGCGAACTCGTTCCACATCTGACCCTACGAACACCGTATGGGGAAGAACTGACTGGCTAACCAGTGATTCGATCACATCATCGATTGTTTCGTCAGACTCATTTGAAATCACAATCGAGTAGGTATCAAGCGCGGGGCCCGCCACCGGAATGCCAGCGATTCGGAACATGACCGTGAGCTCGGTGTCCACAGTATGTGCCCTCATTACGGATCGGTACTGCATCCATGATTCTGCAATTCGCTCCACTGGATCCGTCGTCCACGAATGGAGTAGGGCACGCCAGTCCTGCATGTCGCTCATGGCCGGAATAGTAGTTCCAAATGTTTCAATGATGCCACGGCCCGGTCCGGAAAGTACCACACCACCGCTTGCCGGAATCTCGACTAAACGACGCGAGTACATCGAAGGCGATTCGACAACTGAATTGACGTTCAAGTGAGCAATATGGGCTTTATATGAATCGATAACTGCGTCATAGGGAAGAGCCCCTTTGACGTTCGCCTTGAACTCCCGCGGAAAACTGTATGGAGAATCCGCGAATGCCAGTTGGCGATCATAAATACTCAGCCCATAAGGCTGAGCCGCCGCCAGAATTGCGGTCAAAGTCTTCGACCGCTCTTTGTACCGATCACCGTAATACGTCCCTGCGTATGCTACCGATTCGTCATAAGGAATTTCGCCAGGTAGAGGATTGTGGATCTTCGGTTGCGCATAGAATGGTAATGAAGCGGCCACTTTGGTCCTTGCCCATTCCGTGGAAAGGTAGAGAGGCACCATATTTGCGTCCGTAGTGAATACAAAGTCAAATCGAGCGGCCGTACGACGGAATCTATTGAAATGAACCGGGTCTTCCTTATTCCAGAAAATCGTCGGAATGCTGCGGGCGACGCAATAGGAAATTAAGTCGCAAAGATCCCTATTCTCATCGTCACCGTAATAGCCGACCCCGCGATGCCATTCACCTTCGTTGCCTTCCCAAGCCGATTCGATAAATACCGCGTCGACCTTGACTTCGGAAAGTTGGTTTTTCCATGTGCGTCGACCGAGCGGCACTGCGTTGACGGACCCTGCAAGAGTCTTCCGGGTGAATTCATCGGCAATGACTCCGACCTTCAACTGATCCAGAGACCTACACTCGATATCTATCGCATTACCGTAGTGGTCACGTGCTTCGCGGTACCACTCTCGGATGTTCAGTCCTAGACTCGTCCAACTGCGACTTGATCGTACCCAGCGCCGCCCTCTCCGGCCGAGCTCCTCTGTTAGTTCATGATCGTCTATGAGCCGTTCCAGTACCGCCGCCAATGCCTCGGCGTTGCCCGCAGGAAAGAGCAACGCCCGCTCCTCGTTTTTTCCAGCCAAAATTCGATGTGGAGACACGTCTGAGAGAACTACTGCCTTACTGGAAGCGAAGGATTCAAGCGGCTTGAGTGGAGACACCATTTCTGTAACTGGCAACGATTTTCGGGGGCATGGCATGATGTCGAACAAACTGTACAATCTACGCATCTCAGCGATGGGCACTCGTCCAGTGAATGCGACGTTCCGAATTCTTTCGTCGTCGCACTTCTTGCGCAATTCAGCCTCGTAGCTGCCAGATCCGGCAATCACGATTTGGAACTCTCGATCATGCTCGTCAAGAATCTTGCCCGCTTCCAACAGGGTGTCCAAACCTTCGTACTCAACTAGACTCCCAGCGAAACCGATGGTTGGGACGTCCGTTCGAATGTTTCTCTTCTTGGCATACTCCGCGTCAACAGGAAGCGGAAGGAATGAGTTCGAATCCACTGAATTTGGAGCAATCTTGATTTTGGTCGCGGTGACGCCTCGAGCAATCAGCTCATCAGCGACTTCCTGAGTGATCGCCAAGATCGCATCAGCTTCTGTCGCCACAAGCGTCTCGAGGTTTGCCATGAGACTATATCGCTCAGTAGCATCCCAACCCTCTTTATTAGAAGCCTCAGTGACCTCCCATAGTCCCCTGACCTCATATACGAACGGAAGCCCGAGACGGCGAGCGGCGATTAGTGCCGGAAGCGCATTGCGGAAATTAGATGCTGCGTGGATAATCGATGGACGCAAAAGCTTCGCTTCGCGCACTAGCGAGTCCGCTGCCTGAATCGTATATCTGTCAAGTGGATAATTATTGAGGTTGGGTCCAGGCAGATGTACATATCGGACGTCGTCTAGTTCAGAAACATAACGAGTCTCATTTGGTACTACTGTATCTACTGCAGAGTCCCACGGGTACCCGGCGCGGGCGACCACCGTCACATCGATTCCAGCTTGCGCAAGACCGGCTACCACCCCCCTGGTCCGTGTCGAATAGCCATTCGAGTTGAACATCGGAGTCGAATGGGCGCAATACATCACGCGTTCGCGTTCGGGGGTATACACCGGACCTTTCGCTCGAGCAGGGATCAGTTCTTGAGCCTCACTCATGTTGGCAGCTCCCACTATCCGTGCAGCCAAGATACTGGTCTTCGTATCAAGAGCTTCACGGACTTTGTTGTTCCGGGCGAGCACTCGGGCGGGTTCGGACACCATGCCACATACATACCACTGGTAAGTCAAGAGCTTCGCAAGATCAATCGCGCTTCGGGTTTCGTTAAACGATTGCGCTAGCTTAGCCAGACGGCCATCCTGGTCTGTCTCTCCATTCCGCCCCACCGAAAACACAGCAGACGCGTGAGATTCGGGCATTTCTATCTCAGCAAGCGCGCGCGTTTTGCCTATATTGTCTGGCGACTTAGCCTGCGACGGTTTCGTAGACTCGGTAGGTGTTGACGTAGCTGAGCTAGGTCTATCGGGCCGCTTTTCCTCGCTTTCGAACAGCTTCTTCACCGAATGAATCGGCGAGAGAAGCGCCTTTCCAAGCGCCAAAGAGCTAGATCCGCGAACGCGTTTCAAGTCCTCTTTGAGTCGCTTGTTCTCATCCCGATATGCCTCCAACGAAGCCCTGGCACTTCCAAGGGCTTTCGTCTGCTCAGAAAGTACGCTTTTCTTTTCGAATGCAAACTGATTTACCGCTTTCAGCTCTTCTTCGAGCTTCTCAATTTTAGTTATGTATTCGCCCTCGCGAACCGCCAATTCTTCGAATTTGCGAACAAGTTCGTCAGGATCAGAAAGCAATTCAGAGGATCGTTGTTTGAATAGAATTTCAGTAGATCGGTGCTCGTCCGAATGAATAGTCATACTTCACGCCTCAACAATGGAATTTAACAATACGGGAACGATGCAACATACGCCTCCCACCACGTTCACAAATGGCCGCTGCGGACTGGATCTAAAATACATGCTATTCCAATCACCTACCGTTATTTTCGATTCAACGTGAGTCATTCAATCAATTGAAGTTTTTGAACAACCACAGTTCACAAATGTGTCCAGAAAATGTCAACCGTCAACGTTCTGTGGAGACGCTTTTTGAACACTGCCCGCCCTTTTTTATGCCTCTCACTTCCACGGAGCCCCCTGATACAGGACCAAAATACTTTCGACGACCGACTTGTAGTCGCCGTCACGATAGTGGAATGGTTGCGGCCCCCACTTATGGTCACCGTTTATCCGCAATTCCCAACTCTCCCGGGTTACTGTCGCGGCCACCATCGAACGTGCAAAATCTCTATAACGCACGTACTCGTGGTTGGCTCGAACTGCTCGATCAGCGAATTCTTCAGCATCTGTCGGCTTCAAGTTCCACAACTGCTTCCAGGCGCTCGAAACGCCGTGGCCGCTCGAAAGTTGCCGTTCAGCATTACGTATTCCCCTTTGAGCCTGTCTCCAACGACGCCCCAGCTTGGCGATAGTCTCGTTCGCGGGATATAGCGAACCGCTAAACACTCGCGCCCATTCAATATCAAGAAGTATGGTTCGATCCCACATTTGAGCATCGCGTAGCTTAGTGACCAAGAGCTCAAACCCGTGCTTCCATGCTTCGAAGTGCCGTTCTGTCGCGAACTCGATCAATTCAGCGCCCTGCCCAACCGCCCAATCCGCAGCGCCGCAGGATTCGATCTCCAAAGAATTCGTTATCGTAGTCGAGTCCGGAAAAAGCCAGAACCCTCGTCTCTCATCGACAAGATCGATCAGCACTACATCGATTTCTTTGTTATGCGAGATAACTCTATCTGCGCCGCTCCCTAGCAGATCGCTCTCAACCATTCTTGTTTGAAACGGAGACTCCAGGCCGCTAATATCCACATCGCGGTCGCCGTGAGGTGAGATAAGACTAGTCACCGACTGTCGAGCTACATACTCAAGGACATTGGCACCTGGTATAAACTCGCATGTATCTCGGCTAACGCACGAACCGAATATTGCAATATTCATTGCACAGAATCTCTTGTCGATTCTGGGGAAACGGCTGACTGTGCGGATTCCTCAGTCAAGCGTTCCGGCCTAGCCGCGCCTTCGTCATTCTTCGCGCGTGCCTGAAGCCGGTCCTGATATCTCTGTTCTGCGATCTCACGCGCCCGGGACGCAAGGCGACGCCCGGTAAGGTCTCCTTTCGCAGCAACTGAGGACGCACGATCATCAGGATTTTCAGCCCTGAGGATAATTCTCTTGCCGCTGGGTCGCAATTTTAAAGCCGGGGGCTCGTGCTGTGACCTAGAACCGACGACCTGGGAAACAGGCTTTGGAAGCACAGGAAACTTTGCCTGCTGCAGTGGCTTTTCCAATTCCACCGGCCAGACTTGGGACTCTGCAGTCGCTAACCGTGGAATCTCAGCGTCCTCTACAGGATCCATTTGTTCACGCCGTTGGACATGTCGCGCCGCCGGCGTACTTTGTTTTATCTTTCCTCGATTATTTGCCCGGCGGGCGGCATGCCGCGGTACGGGATTATTGACGAGTTCAGGTTCAAGGACATTTAACTCTTCCTTGACTGCGTTGCTGACCACGTCGTGTAGGAGCTTGTCAGAGACTTCCTGCTTACCTTGTGCGACATTCCACGCCCACCATCGATATTTCTCCGCAACTGATTCTGCCGGGCCGTCCATGATGATCTCTCCACGATGGATCCAAACTGCTCGGGTACAAAGTTCCTGAATCACCTTGGCGGCATGGTTGACCAACAGCACGGTTCCGGCCTCTGCAAGAAGCCCATCCATTGCTCGTTCGCTCCGTTCGGCAAACGTCGCGTCACCAGTAGACAACGCTTCGTCGATGAGGAGGATCTTGGGGCGGGCGGCCAACGCGATGGCAAACCTCAAGCGAGACCCCATTCCGGAAGAATAGGTCCCCATCGGCCGATGAATGGCCGGCCCTAGCGCCGAAAGGTCGACGA
Source organism: Brevibacterium sp. 'Marine' (assembly GCF_012844365.1). Classification (NCBI taxonomy): domain Bacteria; kingdom Bacillati; phylum Actinomycetota; class Actinomycetes; order Micrococcales; family Brevibacteriaceae; genus Brevibacterium; species Brevibacterium sp. 'Marine'. The sequence continues at coordinate 660,141 of NZ_CP051626.1, read as the reverse complement.
CATAGTCGAAAGCTTCGGTGGCCTCGTCAGGTGTCAGGCCCATTGCCAGGCATCCCAATCTCACGTTTTCACTTCCAGACAGAGACGGTTGCAAAGCCGCCGAGACACCGAGGAGCAGCGGCTGGTACCGCACCAGGATCCGTCCTCGATCCGGTTGTTCAACACCCGCTACATTTCTCAGTAATGTAGATTTGCCTGAACCGTTGGCTCCGACGATTCCTACCATCTCTCCTTCGCGAGCGACGAAGTTCACGCCTCTAAGAGCGCGGACTGTCGTCCGCCCCTGACGTCCCAACGCAATATCTGCAAGGCGTTGTATACCGCGCGACCGCTGACCAGGGTCTCGAGTTCCAACGGTATATCGAACCTGTACGTTTTCGGCAACGATATTCGGAGCTTCAAGCTCGGTGGCGACCATAGCTCTCCTCCCCTCTCCAGAAATACAGGAAACCGAATAAAAGGAGTCCAAATGCCCACAATACAACTGAGGCCCACATCCATAACGGTGAGTCGACGCCATAGAGGATGCAATTGCGACTCAGCTCAAGTACCGAATACATAGGGTTCGCATGCATGACTGCCAGCAGTGTTGGTTTGTCAGCGAGTTTCTCATCAATTACGAAGAATACTCCGGACCCATACAGCCAGAATCGGCCGATGATTGACGTAATGTTACTGAGGTCGGGAATTCGGTGCCCAAACCTGGCCATGAAACATGCAAGGCCAACATTGAAGATAGTCTGCAATAAAACAAGAGGAATGATGAGTATGACACGCCAGGTGATCGTTTCCGCAGGAGGTACGACGATAAGCACGATGACCATCACAGCCAGGGTCGGAACGAAATCGAGCAGGTTCCGAACGACTATCGAAATAGGCAATGCTGCCCTGGGAAATTGAAAGGCCTTGATCATAGCGGACCCAGACCGGATTGCGCCGGCACCACCTGTCATGCATTTCAGTGTGTACTGGAAGAAGAATACGCCGATCACCAGGAAGCCGAGGAAGTTCTCCACCCCCCTGGCAGTGTTCAAAATGAAACCGAAGATGAACGAGTATGCCAGTACTGACAGCATCGGATTAAGGAATAGCCATCCATAGCCGAGGAGGTTCTTTCGCGTAGAACCGCTCATCTTCGCACGCGACTCAGCAACTATGAAATGTCTGCGATCCCATAAGCTCGCCAAATAGTGCTTCAGACTGGCTCGCTTACCAACAGGGACGAGTCCCTCGCTTGGGACCGATCGCATGGAGGTCAGCCCCAGTGGATTTGTTGTAGTCACTTCACACCGGTTTCCATTAGTTGAGAATACAGTTTCCCATATCGCATTCCGATATTTTTCCACCTTCGGGTCGCTAGTGCATGTTGGCGCCCAAAAGCCCCAAGACGTGAGCACAGGTCCTCGTCCTTGGCCAACTGCGATAGTGCACTCGCCAACGTATGCGGATCTTCGCTGGCAATTTTCAGTCCTGCTGTCGATGGCACGAGCTCACGGAGTGCCGGCAGATCAGAAATGACTACTGGTCGTGCCAACCCCATGGCTTCAATTGGCTTAATGGGCGTCACCAGTCTGCATACAGGCTGGTCTTTCCGGGGCACAACGACCGCATCCATCGCAAGCTGGTATTGAATAGCTTGCGACTGGGAGACTCTACCTGTGAAGACCGCGTGGTCGCCGAGATCAACGGCACGTTCCCGCAGCTCAGGAAGTGCAACTCCGTCACCCGCGATCAGCAATCGTATATCAACCCCTTCCGCCCTAGAGATACGAACCGCGTCAACTAAATCGTCAAGTCCTTCATAGCCGACGATTGACGCAGCGGTACCAACCCAGAAGCCTCCTGTCGGCAGCCCAAGCCCGGCCCTCACGTGAGAAGTTGGTTGGGTGGTATCAGCGTCAACGACGGCCTCTGAGATCGAGTTTGGGATGAGCATGATCGAGTCGGCGGGTACTCCCCCTGCGATGAGATGCTCGCGCATGGTCTCGCCGAGGGTGATGACGGCGTCGGCCGCCGAGGCAACCTCGATCTCCTTCGCCCGCATGAGGGCAAAACGTTGGCTCTCTCGGCGTGCTGCACGGTCAGCAGAGGTGGTGCCTGCCGCGGCCCAGGTCTCTTCGAGAACCCCTCGGACTTCGTATACCCAGGGCAGTCCGATGGCCCTGGCCGCAGCTCCGGTCGCCAATCCGTTGACGTAGTGGGTCGTGGTGTGGAGAACGTCGGCTTGGCGTGCGAGGGCGCGGTCTGCGATCCAGGCTGCCTGGTCTACTAGACGCGCAGTTGGTGTAGTGGAAGGACGAAGCGGCACATTCCGCAAATAGTCGATTCCGTCAACGACCTCAACCTTGCCGCGACTCAAGCGACCGATCGTCACGGGAAAAGATGGGCGAGTCACAGCGGCGACCTGGTGCCCTGCGTCGCTGAGAGTGGAAAGAATGAGATGACTGCGGTAGGCGTAACCTGATCGCGTATGCGGCAGCGAGTTCGTCAGAACGTGCAGTGACGCTGCGGGCCCCTCGCTCACGTGGCGGGCTGGTCGTGCGATGAGGTGAGCGGCCGTTTCCGGCCACCATCCTGGGGACATCGACCGCCGCTCTTCGCTGAGGCGTCGCCTACGGCGGCTGTCCGGAAGGACGGCGATCGCTTTGTCGAGATTGCCCTCTGTCCACAGGATACGGGAACGCAGCGAGGCCGCGGATGCAAGGGAGCCTGCGATACGTGTCGCAGTATCAAGCATTCCGAGGTTGAGCGCGATCTCTCCGAGCAGTAGGGACGGCTGCCTATCTTTGGCTACCGTGATGATTGTCCTGGCTCGCAGCTCCTGGCCCAACAACCACGCCGAGGCAGCCTCTGCGGCTACACCGGGTACGTTTCCGACCAGTCGGCCGGCCATTCTCGATGCCGATTTCGGGAGTCTGCGTGCCAACTGCATCGAGAAGAATACGCGGTCTTCATAGAGGTGGCCTGACATCGTGATAGCCCCATTGGCAATCTGCTTGGCAAGAAATGCGAGATTCATGGCCTCACCCGCTCGAGGATCCGATCGTACTCAGCACCCATGACATCGACGGACGCGTGGTTGACCACCCATTCATGCCCCACCGAATCGGGGCTTTTGACTCCTTGGACCAAGGCTTGCAGCGCCGTGACGATCGAATCCACGTCTCCTGGTCTGGCAACGACGCCAGCACGGTTCTCACTGATGATCTCGGCGGCCTCCCCCGCTACGATGCCGAGAATCGGCACTCTGCGTGCCATGAGCGAATAGAGCTTCGATGGAACTGTGAGTGCATGGGCGGGGACATCGCCGAGGCTGACGAGCCCCACATCGGCCCATTCCCAATGCTCGGCAAGCGCCTGACCTGTGGTCTGTTCGAAGAACTCAACTGGCGCGCCAAGTGTGCGGGCTAGTGTCTCTAGATTTGCTCTGTCGGCGCCGTCGCCGACGATGCGCAGCTTGATTCCGGGGACTCGAGAAGCCGCAGCGATCGCCGAGGAAAGGTCCTGTGAGCGTCCAACGGTACCGACGTAGAGCAGCTTCCTGTCGCAGTCGGCCACGGTGCACCGGTGGGGAAGCTGGTCGATCTCCGACTGTCCGACACCGCTGCGAACAACTTCAGACCTTATTCCTCTCCGTTCCAAAAGATAGCGGAAACTTTCCGTCGTCACGACCACCGCAGATGCGCGACGTTGCACTAGCGTGAGCAAGCCGGGTAGAACTTTCTCCTCAAGATAAGCAGTCGCCGCACGAGGAAGATACTTCCCGACCGCGTTCTTCACCAGCGACAGGTCGCTGATGAGGTCAGGCCAGACATCACGCACCTCGGCGATATGAGGCACACGCAGTGCTCTGGCAACGGCATCCCCCGCAAAGAGGAACGGCAGAGCAGGGGTCGTCGAGATCACGACGTCGGGTGCGTAAGGTCCGCCCATCCGGCGGATGATCGCATTGACCGCACCGGCAGAGGCGACTCCTTGGTCGAGCAGCTGCCGAGCCATCGAAGACCCACTGTGCAGGTATGGAACGCGAATGATCCTTTCCCCCAGTTCGCCGAGCTCCCATGTTCCACCGAGCTTCGCGTCCACACGAGTGCGGAAGCGGCCGACGGCGGATCCGAAGAACTCGTCCCGTCTGCTGTGCGGGTAATGCGGGTGGGGTGCTGCAACAACTACTTGGTGTCCCTGGCGAACGAAATGACTGACGAGAGTCGCCCACCGTCGTTGCGGAGCGCCGACCTCGGGCCAGTAATAGTGGCTGAGCAGAAGGATCTTCATGCGGTCGTCACCTCCTTCAGCGCCCGGCGCCGCAACCAAAGCGGCAACAGCGCATAGAGGGCGAGCAACGCGACCCAGAACACATGGGCCGGGTAGGTTGTCGCCGTATTTCCGCTGATGAGAGTCGGGACGGCCATTATGCAAGCGAGGACGCTCAATGCGGCGTGGAAGAGCGAAACGGAGCTGTGTGGCCAGCCCGCCTGCTGGATCCGCTGGTAGATATGTTCACGATGAGGCAAGAGAATATTCTCTCCCCGGAAGAGCCGTAGGACCAAAGTGAGTCCGACGTCGAAGAAGACGAAGATCATCGGTGCGATGATGACGACGATCGGGACGCCTTGGACAAACAGCCAGACCGCGAGAGCGAAGACGGCCGCTCCGATCCCGTAGCTGCCCGTGTCTCCGAGGAACGCCTTGGCCCGACCGAGGTTGAACGGGAGGAACCCGACAGCAGCGCCGGCCAGCGCCAGAGCAAGTAGTGCAATGTCGTTCTCTCCTTCCCAGGAACCGACGAAGGCGAACCATCCAGCGGTGACGATGGTCCACTCGGTGACATAGCCGTTGAGTCCGTCGACGAAGTTCACGGCGTTGACAGTGGTCACGCCGATGACCGCGAAGGCGATGACGTGAGCGATTCCCTGTGTTGAGAACATGGCGATGATCGCGCTGAACAGCAGAGCCAAGATCACCTGTCCGATCAGCCGCCCGGCGGGGCGCAGCGAGTCGAGATCGTCGCTCATCCCGATGGCCGAATAGCACCAGGTCAGGACCAGGAAACCGACCGGAAGGAGGACCCCGCCGAGGCCGAAGACACCGTCTTCGCTGACGGTCCACACCATGGCCAGAATCGTGGCCACGGTGATGCCGCAGCCGATGGCGATTCCCCCGCCGCGTACGGTCGACAGCGTATGCGAGGAGCGATGAGAGGGGACATCGACGATCCCCGCTCGACGCAGCAGCGGAAAGGCGATGAGGGCGCTGAGAACCGTGACCACCGCGGCCACTACCAGGATCACCAGCGACTGCAGAGCCATCAGAGGCCGACTCCGGTGTCATGGGGGTCTGCGCCTGGCTCGGGGGCTCTTGACGTTGTCGCTGCCGTCTCAATGGCCTCCGTCGCGTCACCGGTGGCCGGTGCCGTCTCGGAGTCGAGGAGACGCGTCAGGTGCTCTTCGAGGCCCGACCTGTGAGTGAAGACCTGTGGGTCACGTGATTCGGCGACCAGGGCACCGAGTTTCTCCAGATCGATCGGAGTGATCGGCACCTGAGTGATCAGCGGATGGGTGGGTCGGCTGTCGACCTCTCCGGGCGACAGCAGAGCCTCGGTGAGTTTCTCCCCCGGCCGCAGTCCCGTGTAGACGATCTGCGCATCACTGCGCCCCGACAGCGCGATCACTCGCTTGGCGAGGTCATCGATGCGGATCGGTTCGCCCATGTCGAGGACCAAGGTCTCTCCGGGGCCACCGATTGCTGCGGCCTGAAGGACGAGTTCACAGGCCTCATCGGCGGTCATGAAGTATCGAGTGACCTCCGGGTCGGTGACTGTGACAGGATCACCGGCCGCCACCTGAGCCACAAAGGTCTCGAGCACGGATCCTCGGGAACCGAGAACATTGCCGAATCGCACTGACATATAACGTCGGCCGGTCGCCGCGGCCACAGAGGCGATCGCCCGTTCGATGGAGAACTTCGTCCGCCCCAGCACTGAGGTCGCACCGGCGGCTTTGTCGGTGGAGATGTGGACGAAGGCATCGACGTCATGAGCCACCGCTGCATTGAGCAGGTCAAGGCTGGCACCGACATTCGTGCGCACTGCCTGTTCCGGGAAACGCTCGAGGAAGGTCAGGTGCTTGAGAGCCGCGGCGTGGAAGATGATGTCCGGCTTCGCCTCGGCGACGAGGGCATCGATGAATGCCGGATCTCGCAGGTCTCCGAGGACGAGTTCATCACTGGTCAGAAGGGCTGACCCCTCGAGACCGAGCTCAGTGGCGTGCAGGCCGGATTCGTCCCGGTCGGTCATAATGAGTCGGGCCGGATCGAACCGTGCGACCTGACGGCACAATTGTGAGCCGATGGAGCCGCCTGCACCGGTGACGAGGACTACCTTTCCGGTGATCGCCGAGGCGATGTCGTCGATATTCGTCGAGATTGGTTTGCGTCCGATGAGGTCTTCGAGGCTGACATCGCGGAAGCTGCGATGACGCAGGTCGGCGACGTCATGGGCGTCAGGCTCGGGACGTGCCAACGCGGAGTCCGAGAGTTTCGGCATGATCTTGATCTCGACTGGCCGGGATTCGAGATTCGACGCGATACGGGAGAGCTCTTCGGGCGGCAGGTCAGCGATCGCAATGATGACGGCCCCAGCTCCGGTGCGATCGACATGGGTGGCGATGTCGGCGATCGGTCCGAGCACGCGGATTCCGTTGTAGCGAAGATGCCGCTTGGCAGGGTCGTCGTCGAGGATGCCGACAGCGACGAATTCGTTGTGTGTGTCCTGAGCGATCATATCGAGAGCGAGCATGCCCTGGTTTCCCGCGCCGACGACGATCGTGGGCCGGGATGCACCGGACGTGGTGAGACTGCGTTGCCTCAAGTTGCGACGAATCCAATTCTCGAGGCTCTTGACCACGACCATGAGCGCTCCCGCCGTAATGGGGACGCTGGTCGGGATGAGCAGTCGATTGGCGAAGGTAAATTCGGCCACCCACATGATGCCGACACCCAGAGCAACCGTTCCCACGATTGCGGCGAACTGATCGGTCGAACCACGTCGGTAGCGACCGCGGTAGATTGCCAGAGGCCCGCCGATGAGAAAGACGATCAGACCAACCGCCGAACAGACGAGCATTCCCGGCACGTTGACGAGAGATGCATGGAAGTCGTACCTCACGAGTGTCATCGATACGACGAGGAACGCGAAGACGAGACCGTCGATGAGTGACAGCGCCATGGCTCTGCCGTGCCGTCTCATTGGGGTCCGTGAGGGAATGGGCCCTGTGTTGCTTCCCACTGTCCTCTTTTCCCTCGGCTTACATGGTCTGGTTCAACTCAGTCTACGATTGCGCCGTGCACATCTCGCGGCATCCGACCGAGCGTCTTGCAACCTCTTGATTGTACTATTGGGCTTGTCAGCTTCCGCACAGGAAGACTGTTGAAAGCGTTAAGAAATGGTTTCATTTAGGTTGCCCCACTGCAAGTAGAGTGGGATAAATCCCGTTATGCTCGCGCCTACTTGAACCGGGTCTCTGCGAAACAGGACTTTGCGCGATTCTGATCAGGTCGAAAGGATCCGACTGTGCCTCAAACTCCTCTTCGCACATTGCGGACCGGTCTCTGGCATCTGCGCCACGGCGGCCCAGCTCAATTCTTGAAGTGGAGGCGCCGTCGGAATCTTCACCAAGGCGTTGCCGATGGACGGACGAACGACCAGCTCACTGCGGACAATCTGTTAGAGGCGTTTCCTGCAGCTCCGAAGTCCGATCGTCGGCCTGTCTTCGACGATCTCAGAGTCGGCACCATCCTCGACGAGTTCTCAGCGGAGAGCTTCGGTTACGAATGGGCGACTGTCCCACTGAAACGCGATGGATGGACATCGCAGCTGGACTCGGTCGACTTCGTCTTTATCGAATCAGCGTGGAACGGCAACGGTGGGGACTGGAAGTTCAAGCTCACCGGCACGACAGGCCCAAGTCCCGAGGTCATCGAACTGCTGGCAGAGTGTCGTCATCGCAAAATCCCAACAGTGTTCTGGAACAAGGAAGATCCTCCCCATTTCGACGATTTCCTTCCGCTGGCCAAGCTGTTCGATGTCGTCTTCACCAGCGATGTGCGACTTGTCCATCAGTACCGGGAACATCTCGGACATGACCGCATCGCTCCCTTAGCTTTCGCCGCTCAACCCGCGATTCATTCTCCCGTCCGACCTGCGCACAATTACGCCGCACGCGATATCGCATTCGCGGGAATGTACTTCACTCATAAATTCCCCGAGCGCCGGGCTCAGATGGACCTGCTCTTGGGAGCGGCAGATAAAGTGTCCCCTCGGATGGAGCACGGGCTTGAGATCTTCTCCCGCTTCCTCGGCGACGATGAGCGCTATCAATTTCCCGGCACTCTGGCCGAAAGAGTCGTCGGGTCTCTGCCTTACCGAAACCTTCTGACGGCCTACAAGAACTACAAGGCATTCCTCAATGTGAACTCGGTAGTCGATTCGCCGAGCATGTGCGCGAGGCGCATTTTCGAGATCACTGCCGCCGGGACTCCGGTCATCTCGAGCCCCAGTGAAGCGACGAAGCGGTTCTTCCCACTTTCAGAGCTTCCTCAGCCTGAGACGCAAGAAGAGGCCGAACTTATCCTCAGGGCATATGTGAGAAGCGGCGAACTTCGAGACCGCACGGTACATCTCGCGCAACGGCGCATCTGGAACGAACACACCTACACTCATCGCGCGATGACGATCATGGACTCCGTTGGGGTCGAGTACAGCGATCCAATTCCTCGTTCCATGTCTGTCGTGGTATCGACGAATCGCCCGGAACACCTCAGCAACGTCCTTGAGACACACGCCGCACAGAATATTGAGAATCGAGAGCTCATCATCGTCCAGCATGGGTTCGTTTCATCGCCGGAGATGCTGAATTATGCAACCGAACTGGGGATCGAAAACCTGATATTGCTCGAGGCCCCGGGCTCGGATTCCCTGGGCGCGTGCCTTAACCGCGGTATCGAAGCGGCATCCGGCGACGTCATCGCCAAGATGGATGATGACGACGTCTACGGTGAGCACTATCTGACGGACCAGCTCGCAGCTCTGCGCTTTTCAAATGCGGACCTCGTCGGCAAACAGGCTCACTACCTTCACCTGCGCAACCGCGATATCGTTATGTGCCGGTTCCCCGAACGCGAGCACCGTTTCACCGATCTTGTCATGGGCCCCACCCTGATGGGGAGCAGAGAGCTGTTCCAACGGTTCCCATTCGCTGACCGCACTTTGGGCGAAGATACCGACCTGCAGCGGCGACTCGTCTCCGACGGAGCACGGATCTACTCTGCAGACCGTTTCAACTTCGTCCAAATTCGTGACTCGCATAGTCATACGTGGAATGTCGACGACGATCTGCTGTTGGCCAACAGTAACGTCCACAGCTTCGGATTCAGCCGTGGACACTACTGCTTCTGACCGAAGGCTCAGCTGTCTCCGAGAAGGTCGTTGAGAATATCGACGCTGCGACCGGCTGAATGGCCGTCACCGTAGGGATTCACAGCATTGGCCATGTCCCGGTAGGCCTTCTTGTCATCGAGGAGTCGTGAAACCTCGGAGATGATCTTCTCGGTTGCAGTACCGATCAACTTCACCGTCCCTGCATCCACAGCTTCGGGGCGTTCCGTGTTTTCTCGGAGAACCAGAACCGGCTTGCCCAGGCTGGGGGCTTCTTCCTGGATTCCTCCCGAGTCTGTAAGCACGATGTCGGAGGCGTTGATGAGGTGCGAGAACTCGCCGTACTCAACGGGCTCGATTGAGATCACATTGTCGAGGTCTTCGATCTGAGGAGCGATCGACGCGCGGACCTTGGGGTTCTTGTGCGCAGGCCAAATGATGAGCAGATCGGGATAGTTTGTGGCCAGGTTTCGCATGGCTTTGCCAATGTTCACCATGTTGTCGCCAAGGTTCTCCCGGCGGTGAGTGGTTACCAGCAGCACTCGGCGCTCATCAGACTCCAGCGCCTGAAGCTCAGGAACACTGAACTCGACCGGGCGCTCAACGGCCCACTGCAGAGCGTCGATGACCGTATTGCCGATGACGTGGATATTCTCATCAGGGACCCCGTCCGCGAGCAGATTGCTCCGAGAGACCATAGTCGGTGCGAGATGCACGCGAGCGATCTGGGAGACGATCTTCCGATTGGCCTCTTCGGGGAACGGCGAATTGATGTCTCCGCTGCGCAATCCTGCTTCGAGATGGACAACTGGAATCTCCCGGTTGAAGGCCGCGATCGCGGCACCCATCACCGTCGTCGTATCGCCTTGGACTACGACGGCGTCTGGTTCGTGGTCGGCAAGTACTTCGTCGATCTTGCTAATGACGCTGCCCGCGATGGTATTGAGAGTCTGTCCGTGAGCCATGAGATTGAGGTCCACATCGGGTTCGATTTCGAACACCTGATTGACCTGGTCGAGCATCTCACGATGCTGAGCAGTGACGACGACGATCGGTTCAAGATTCGGATCCGCTTCAAGAGCCTTAATCACCGGGGCCACCTTGATCGCCTCTGGCCTGGTTCCATACACAACCATGACCTTCGGGGGGATACCTGACTTGCCAGCGCTCAATACGGCTCCTTCGTCAATTGAAAACTTGCTCCAAATGTAAATAGCGGGCCGACCGTTGACTCATGGCCGGACCCGCCAGAATGCATGAGAAATCCTATAGTTTCCACAAGATTCAACCACATTTCGACAGTGGTTTTCCCTTAAATTATCGAAGTGCGTAGAAAATTCACTGATCCTTAATTGACCGGGTGTTCCACATCACACGCTCAGGTTATCACCGAAGATCGTTTCGCGGTCGTGTGGTTATCCAATACCATTTCATTTGTTGTGTGCCACGGAGAGTGACGGTCGCCGACACTAGATGCCCGTCGCGACCTATGGCCGACGCTACAACCCAGAGAGAAGAGCTATGACCCCTACTCCCGAGCGTAACCGGCCTTCGGTCGCCGTCATCGGACTCGGCTATATTGGACTCCCTACTGCGGCCGTGCTGGCTAGCTCTGGAGCGAACGTCGTCGGCGTCGATATCAACCAGAAAGCTGTCGATCTCATCAACCAGGGCGAAGTCCCGTTCGTCGAGCCCGATATGTCGACAACAGTGGCTGGTGTTGTCTCACAAGGATACCTGAAAGCCACGACTGAGACCCCACACGCCGACAATTACATCGTCGCCGTGCCCACGCCGTTCAAGGATGGGCACAAACCAGACCTCTCCTACATCGGGACCGCCGGTAAACAGATCGCGCCGCTGCTTGAGGGCAATGAGCTCGTCATCCTCGAGTCGACTTCGCCTCCCGGCGCAACCGAATACCTGGCCGACACGATTCTGTCGCAGCGCCCAGATCTGACGCTTGATGAAGGCACGTCCAAGACGATCTACTTCGCTCACTGCCCCGAACGCGTCCTGCCCGGCCGCATCATGATTGAGCTGCGGACGAACGACCGCATCGTCGGCACGCTCAACGGAAATGCCGGTGAGCGGGCCCGCGACCTCTACCAGCTGTTCTGTGAGGGCGAGTTCCTCATGACCGATGCGCGCACGGCCGAGCTGTCCAAGCTGACAGAGAATGCCTACCGCGACGTCAACATCGCCTTCGCCAATGAACTGTCGATGATCGCCGATGGTCTCGACATCAACGTCTGGGAACTCATCGAACTGGCCAACCACCACCCTCGTGTCAACATTCTGCAGCCGGGCCCCGGTGTCGGTGGCCATTGCATTGCCGTGGACCCGTGGTTCATTGTCGCCACTGCGCCAGAGCAGTCATCACTCATCAAGACTGCCCGCGAAGTGAACGACTCCAAGCCCGGATTCGTCTTGGACAAGCTCATCCCTCAGGCGAAGCGCATCAACGAGGCGAAGATCGCGACGCTCGGATTGGCATTCAAACCCAATATCGATGACCTGCGTGAGAGCCCCGCTCGTCAGATCGTCAACCGTCTTGCCGAAGAGCTGCCTGAAGCGACGATTCTCGCCGTCGAGCCGAACATCGACGAGCTTCCTGCAGAGTTGGAGTCTCGCGAGAATGTGACCCTGGCCGAGACCGAAACCGCGGTCGAGCAGGCCGACATCGTTCTCCTGCTGGTCGATCACAACGAGTTCATCAACTTGGATGCTTCGCTGCTCGCGCAGAAGATCGTCCACGACACACGGGGCGTGTGGGGCTGAGCCTCAACCCATCTCCCTGTCGACTGCGCCGCTGAGAATTCTCAGCGGCGCAGTTGTGTTCCAGACTGCCTGCAATGGTCGCTGGGATGGCGGCGTATGGTGGTCTCAACGTCTCCGCTGCAAAACGAGTGCGCCTCGTTTCGGCTGGTGGAGACCGCTATCGCTACCGCCCACCGCTGTGCTGAGGAGGAGAATTGACCGCTGAACCGATCTGGCTTCCCGACCCTGACCAGACCCCGCGACCGCAGATCGCCGACTTCATCGACTTCGCCAACCAACGCACCGACCAAACCATGGCAGGGTATGAGGATCTGTGGAATTGGTCGGTGAGCGACCTCGACGGGTTCTGGGGTGCTGTCTGGGACTTCTTCGACGTCATCGCCGATGAGCCCTACACCGAGGTGCTCGCCGATCGGTCCATGCCCGGCGCCACCTGGTTCCCCGGCACCCGCCTCAACTACGCCGAACATGCACTGCGGGCCGGCCTCGACGACACACTCGCCGACGAACCGGCCATCATCACTATCAAAGAATCCGGCGAGCGAACCGAAACCACTTGGCGCGAACTGCGTCGCCAGGTCGGATCCGTCGCCGCCTGGCTGCGCGGCCAAGGAGTCGGAGAAGGCGACCGCGTCGTCGGCTACCTGCCGAACACCCACCACACGCTCATCGCATTCCTCGCGACCGCCTCAATCGGCGCCATCTGGTCCGCCTGCGCCCAGGACTACGCCGCCGAAGGTGCTGCGACGAAACTCGGCCAACTTGAACCGACTGTTCTCTTCGCTGCCGACGGCTACCTGTGGAACGGTCAGGCTTTTGACCGCCGCGACCAGGTCGCGGAATTGGCCAACCGGATGCCGAGCCTGCGGGCCGTGGTCGGGGTGGGCAACCTCGGCGAGGAATTCATCGACGAACACGGCCAGATCACGAACCTTGTCACCTGGGACGATGTTGCCTCCGGGGATGTTGAACCCGAGTTCGCGCGCGTCGATTTCGATACCCCGCTGTGGGTGCTGTACTCCTCGGGCACGACGGGGATTCCCAAGGGGATCGTGCACAGCCACGGCGGGGTCGTCATCGATCACCTGCGCCTGCTGGGTCTCCACCTCGACATCCGGCCGGGTGACCGGTTCTTCTGGTACACGAACACGAACTGGATGATGTGGAACCTCGTCGCCTCGGCGCTGGTGGGCGGTGCGACCACGGTGTGCTTCGACGGCAGCCCCCTCTATCCGGGGCCGGGCCGGCTGTGGGAGATCGCCGCGGACACGAAGGCGAATGTGCTCGGGGTCAGTCCCGGGATCTTCCTGGCCGGGATGAAGGCCGGGCTTGAACCCGGCACGGAATTCGACCTCTCCGCGCTGCGGACGATCGGCGCCACCGGTGCCCCGGTGCCCGCCCACTGCTTCCCGTGGGTGCGCGATGCTGTCGGCGAACGCGTGCAGCTGGCCTCGACGAGCGGCGGCACGGATGTCGTCAGCGGCTTCGCCGGATCCGCGCCGAACGTCCCGGTCTGGGCCGGGGAGCTCTCACGGCCGGTCCTCGGTGTGGCCTTGGAGTCCTGGGACGACAACGGTCAGCCGTTGGTCGACGAGGTCGGCGAGATGGTCATCACCGCCCCGATGCCGTCGATGCCGGTGAAGTTCTGGAACGATCCCGACGGTGAGCGCTACCGCGACACGTACTTCTCGATGTTCCCCGGAGTCTGGCGCCACGGCGACTGGATCACCATCACCGACCACGGCAGCGTCATCATCTCCGGCCGCTCGGACGCCACGCTCAACCGGCAGGGCGTGCGCCTGGGCAGCGCCGACATCTACGACGTCGTCGACGGCATCCCCGAGGTGGCCGAATCCCTGGTCATCGGCGCCGAGCAGCCGGATGGTGGGTACTGGATGCCGCTGTTCGTGGTGCTGGGTTCGGGGGTTTCGTTGGATTCTGGGTTGCGGTCGCGGATCGCGGCGGAACTGCGGTCCAAGGCGTCCCCGCGGCATGTGCCCGATGACATCATTGCGGTCCCGGCCATTCCGCACACGAAGACGGGGAAGAAGCTGGAAGTGCCCGTGAAGCGGCTCATCCAGGGGCATGATCTGGATCGTGTGGCGAATGCGGATGCTGTTGATTCGTTTGAGGCGCTGGAGTACTTTGTGCGGTTCGCGGGTGGGACGTGTCCAGCATAAGTAATCGCAGCCGCCCCACTGACTCCCTAAAACATCTGAGCCGAAACGAACGGAAACGATTCGGTACCAAGCGCATCTAATCGCAGTTCGTTAACTACCCGTTACGTTTCTTTCGATCAAACGTGGAGCAACATTGGTACAGTCAGAGCGCCCACTCCTCTCGGAACCCAACCAAGGAACGACTATGCGACTCTCAAAAGTAAAAATAGAGAATTTCCGCGCTCATACGGCCACTGAAATACCCTTGGAACAGCTCGGCTGTCTCATTGGAGAGAATAATGCCGGGAAATCATCAATTTTACATGCGCTACAGTTCGCGTTCGACGAGAAGAAGATCGACGAACGAGATTTCCACGACACGGATCAACTCATAAAAGTGACGGTCCATATTGACGGCATCACAGATACCGATCTTGAACGCGTCAGCGAAAATAATCGATTAAAAGTATCTGGCATACTCAATGAAGGCAAACTAACAATTATCAGAACTCAGGCTTTAGGCTCAAAAGCAGAGGCTAAATATTTGAAGATCGTTCCGATTAATCCAAGCTGGAACTACGAACATCTCGCTGAAGCTATAAAGCGCAAGTCTGGGCCAGCACTCCGAAAAGCTGCAGTTGATATTCGTCCAGAGCTAGACCCATACCTCAGTGAAAAGCCCAAGCAGGACGAAGTGAATAGAGCCTGGCAGGTCCTAGTAGAGGGTCTGCCCGAAGATCAGCTCAAAGAGGAACCAACAGATTTTCCTACTGGAATATATGCATCAATCAAGCCGCTCCTGCCTTCGATTATCTACATTCCCGCAGTTAAGGACGCGTCCTCTGAAACCAAAGCGACAGGGACTGCCGCGTTTGCCAGACTTCTGGGAATGCTATTTGACGAAGTCCAAGACCAGTTTCAGAGCATCGAGAGCGAATTCAAAGAGGTCCACAAGAAGCTGAGCCGACACCTGAATAGCGATGGGGACATGACAGATGAGCGCCTCCCCGCCGTTCAACGAATTGAATCAGTGATTGAGGAGTATGTGGGGATGAGTTTTCCTGGCATACGAATCAATTTGAATGTCCCGGCCCCTACTTTGTCGCTGCTTCTAGATAATGCGGATCTCCAGATTGACGACGGGCACATCGGCGGGGTAGTCACGAAAGGAGATGGCTTACAAAGAACCGTCCTTTTTGCACTACTTCGAGCTTATAACGACATGAGATATCAAGGGCTCAACGAATCGCAACCATCGGACTCCTCGGTTGGTACCACAAGCAGACGATCATACTTGCTGCTTTTCGAAGAGCCCGAACTCTACCTTCACCCTCGAGCTCAGCGTCAGCTTATGAGCGCACTCGCTCAGTTCGCGAAAGATCATCAAGTCCTGGTGACGACGCACTCACCCGGATTCTTTCAACCCGGCACTACGGGATTTACTCGCCTCTATAAAACGACGCAAGGAGTCTGTGCGAGGCCAGTCGATCTAGTAGACATGTCCCTCCGCGACGCGTATCAAATCATTCGACATGAAAACAACGAAGCTGCCTTTTTTGCGAAGCTTGTTGTGCTGGTCGAGGGCGACAGCGACACGTTTGTCTACCCTCACCTAGCGAAGCTCTTTGCAAAAGAATGGGATCACATCGAGCGCGGTATAATGTTCGTGAAGATTGAAGGCAAAGGAAACATTACACGATATCGCGAGTTCTTCAAGAAGTTCGGCGTTCCAGTACACGTAATCACAGATTTGGATGCTCTATCGGATGGTTTCAATCATCTAACTTCAACTCACTCGATTAAAGAAGCTCATTCGAACCTGATGTCAAAGGTCGGCGCCCACCTAACCGATAAGGTTGACATCAGCGCCAAAAAAACCAAAAGTATCGTTAAGTCAGACAGTGCCAGAGAGCTCTGGTCGGCAGCACAAGAAAGCTTTGCAACATGGCGAGTTGAGAAATCCGAATCTTCAGCTCAAGGCGCCATTGATGCCCTTACCAAGCTCTTCCAACGTGGTCAAAGCGGCGACAAATATAGACTAATCTCCGACCCTCCAACCGCAGACATCGAGCACGCCATTGATGACGTGATCTATTTGCTTGCGCAAGAGGGTACCTACGTGCTGCGTCGAGGGGACCTCGAGGACTATTGTGGCAATTCTGTTGATAGCAAAAAGGTGAACGCGGCTATCAAATTTTGTAGCGACACGACATCACTCGAGAAGCTCAAGCAGGTTCATGGTTCTGACGCCGAAGGCGTCGTTGGAGAGCTACGGAAAATATTCTCGAGCATCTATCGCGAGGAGGAGTCAACTGTGAAGCAAAATTGAACTTTCGTTACTCCGATTCCGGATCTGAGCCGCGAATCTCTGGCCCAGCAGTATGTCGACGACATAGCCCAAGTTGCACAACCCTGACGGGCGGCTGAGTCTCCCACGTCGCACGAACTTGCCCGACCCTGTACGCCACTGTCGTGGATGTACGGGGTCGGGCCGCCTCGGCGAGGGTTTCGCTACCTCACGTCGAACGATTCGACGGGATCATTCCCCGTCGATGTGTTCGGCTGCGGTCTCCTTGGTGTTCTCGACGTTGGCGATGACCTCCTCCGACTTCAGGCGGGTCCTGATGCCGACGTAGAAGACGATGGCGGTGAAGATCGCACAGATCAGCTCGCCCCAGCCGAACGTGAGTACGCCCATGGCGCCGTCGCCGTAGTTGCTCAGCAGGCTGAGCACGGCCAGACCGCCGAGCCACAGGATCATCCACCACCCGGACTTGAACTGCAGCGGCGGGATTTTGCTGCGGTCGCTGAACGCGTAGTGCAGGCCGAGGACCACATAGCCCAGCGCCATCGCCAGGAACAACTTCCAGTTCGTGTCCCAGCCGGTCCAGAAGACGATGAGGTTCGCGGCGAGGAACCCGAGGAACGGCAGGATGTCTCCGCCGGGCAGTTTGAACGGGCGCTCCTGATCGGGCAGCTGACGTCGCAGCGCCGCCACCGTGACCGGGCCGGATCCGAAGGAGATGACGGTGCCGGAGGTGATGAACCCGACCATCTTCGCCCACGACGGGAACGGGAAGAACAGGAAACAGGCGACGATGAAGGTGATGAGCAGACCGAACCACGGGATGCCCTTCTTGTTCAGCTTCGTCATCGCGTGCGGGGCATTGCCCACGCGCGCCTGCGAGTACGACAGTCGCGGGGTGAGCGCGGTGAAGATCAGACCGGTGTCGGCGGGAGAGACGACGGCGTCGATGTAGAGGATGATCGCCAGCCACATCGCGCCGAGCATGAGCGCGATCTCGGCCCATGGTCCTGCCGAGTTCGAGAACGACAGTCCGCTCCAGCCGTCCTTGAGCAGGTCGGTGGGAATGGCGCCGATGAACGCGACCTGCAGGAGGATGTAGATGATGCCGGTGAGCACGATCGAACCGATGACAGCGAAGGGCACGTTCTTCTGCGGGTTCTTCGTCTCACCGGCGAACTCCACGCCCTGACGGAAGCCGAGGTAGGAGAAGACGATGCCCGCCGCGGGCAGGGCCGCGAAGATCGGGGCGATGCCGTTGGGGGCGAAACCGCCGAACTCGGGCATGTGGAAGTGACCGGGGTTGAACGCCAGCAGCGCCAGACCGACGAAGACGAGGACGATGACGAGCAGCTTCCACCACACGAGCACGTTGTTGAACTGGGCGAAGAACTTCACGCCGAACATGTTGATGATGCAGAAGACCGCGACCATCGCGATGCTCACGAAGATGCCCGGCACCGTGAGGACGAGCACGCCGTCCTTCGACTCCATCAGCCACGGCATATAGCTCGAGGCGTACTGGACGGCCGCGAGGACCTCGATGCCGACGGTTCCCGCCGCCGACAGCCACGTGATCCACCCGCTGGTGTAGCTGGCGAACGAACCGAAAGCATAGTGCGGGTAGCGCACGACACCGCCGGCGACGGGGAACATGACACCGAGTTCGGAGTAATTGAGTGCCACGAAGATGATGAGGATGGCACCGATGGCCCAGGACAGAATCGCGGCCGGGCCGGCCATGCTCGCGGCGTCGAAGGCACCGAAGAGCCAACCGGAGCCGATGATCGACCCGACTCCGGTGAAGAGCAGCCCGGTCTTGCCGATATCGCGTTTGAGTCCTTTGTCATGGACGACTGTCACGCTCGTCTGCGAGCCCGATGACAGGGAATTGCGTAAGGACATCAGTGCCTCCCTAGGTAGTGACGGCTGAGTTTCCGCCGCCAGCTTTCTCCTGCCGAAACGTGATGTCAATTACATAGCTGGGTTATACGGCAAGGTCACAGACTCAAACGACCCCGAACACGCCTTTTGGGTGTTCGGGGTCGAATGGCGGAACGTTGAGGGTCACTATGTGAGGATTTGGGCCTTCGGGTCTCGGCTGCTGCCCCGCTCAGCTCCCGGCGTTCGCGTCCGCGGTCAGGTGGGCGCGCGCCTCGGCGAGCATGGCGTCACGGGTCGCGATCTTCACGCGCTCACGTCCTTCGGCCTCGCCGAGGGCCTTCTCGGCGGCCTCGAGCCGGTGGTAGCCCTCCCAATCGGTGAAGTCGACGCCCTTCGACTCGAGCAGCTCGACGATCGAGGACTCCTCCGGGTACACGGGTTCGGTGAGCGCTCCGGCGGCCTGATCATCGAGGATGTGCCCGATCGTCTCGAGCGCATCGCCCTTCGTGTGACCGATGAGCCCGACGGGACCGCGCTTGATCCATCCGGTCGTGTACACGCCGGGGATGACGTCCGCCTCGGCGGCCTTGGTCTGATCCTCGGCGTCGACAACGCGCCCTTCGTGATTGGGGATGACCTTCTTGGCCTCGTCGAAGGGCAGCTGCGGCAGCTGCGTACCCGCATAGCCGACCGCCCGGTACACGGCATCGATGTCCCAGTCGTGGAAGTCCCCGGTGCCGTTGACGCCACCGATGCCGTCGAGCTCCTGACGTTCCGTGCGCAGCCCGGTCACCCGATCCTCGCCGAGGATGGCCACCGGTGCGTGCAGGAAGTGCAGGTGCAGACGCCGCTTCGCCCCGGTCTCCTCGCGCATCGCAAAGTCCGTGAGCGTCTTCGTCACCTGCTTGACCTGGTTGCTCGACTCGATGGCCTCGAGCGATCCCTGATCGAATTCGTAGTCCTCGGGATAGACGATGATGTCGACGTCTTTGACCTGACCGAGCTCGCGCAGCTCGAGAGGCGTGAATTTCGCCTGCGCGGGACCCCGGCGGCCGAACACGTGGACGTCGGTGACCTTCGAGGACTTCAGCCCCTCATAGACGTGATCGGGGATCTCCGTGGTGTGGAGGTCATCGGCCTGCTTCGCGAGCACCCGGGCCACATCGAGGGCGACATTGCCGTTGCCGAGCACGGCGACCTTCTCCGCATCCAGCGGCCAGGTCTGTGCCACATCGGGGTGTGAGTCGTACCAGTTGACGAAGTCGGCTGCCCCATAGGAACCGGGCAGGTCGATCCCGGGCAGCGACAGCGGCGCGTCGACGAAGCAGCCGGTGGAGAAGATCACTGCATCGTAGCGGTCGGTGAGCTCGCCGAGGCTGATGTCCGCACCGTATTCGACGTTGCCGAACAGACGGATGTCACCACGGTCGAGGACCTTGATGAGCGCATTGATGATGCCCTTGATCCGCGGATGATCGGGGGCGACTCCGTAGCGGACGAGCCCGAAGGGAGAGGGCAGGCGTTCGAACAGGTCGATGCTCAGTTCCAGGTCATGTTCGGCCTTGGTCAGCAGGTCAGCGGCGTAGATGCCGGCGGGACCGGCACCGATGATGGCCACTCTGAAGGGAATAGCAGGCATGGGTTTCCTTGGTCATTCGGAGGTGAGAGGAGTCGCTCGGAATGGTGGAGCGAAGTCGCTGGAATTCAGTTGTCGCTGGAGTTCAGTCGTCGGTGTTCTGCGGCGGCAGTGCGGCGATGAAGGGATGGTCTTTGTCGACGACCCCGTGGGCGGCTGCTCCGCCCGGGGAGCCGATGTCGTCGAAGAATTCGACGTTCGCCTTGTAGTAGGCCTCCCACTCATCGGGCACATCGTCTTCGTAGAAGATCGCCTCGACGGGGCACACGGGTTCGCACGCCCCGCAGTCGACGCATTCGTCGGGGTGGATGTAGAGGGAGCGGGTGCCTTCGTAGATGCAGTCGACCGGGCACTCTTCGATGCAGGCTCGGTCCTTCAGGTCCACGCACGGCTGGGCGATGATGTAGGTCATGGGTTCCTCACGAGTTCGGATGCCGATGCAGCAGGCTCGGTCGCCTGAGTGAACGCACCATCGGCGTAGGGGCTCAGGGTCACGACATCACCGGCGACGATCACGGCCGGTGACCGGACGCCTCGGCGAGCCGCACGGAAGGCGATGTCGCCGAGGGTGCCGATGGTCACCCGCTGGTTCTCACCGAATCCGTCTTCGACGATCGCGACCGGGCAGTCGTCACCGCGTCCGGTGCGGGCGAGCACCATCGCCGAGTTGATGAGTGTGCCCACTCCCATGAGCACGACGACGGTGTGGTCGCGTCCCCCGCCGATCTCGCTGAGCTGGTCGTGACCGGTCACGACTGTGTACGAGGTGGCCACACCTCGGTGGGTGAGCGGGATTCCGGCGACCGCGGGAACGGAGTTCGCGCTGGTCACCCCGGGAACGACGCGGACATCGACTCCGGCGGCCCGGCAGGCGGTGACCTCCTCTCCCCCACGTCCGAGGACGAACGGGTCCCCGCCCTTGAGGCGGACGACCCGGTGGCCCAGCTTCGCCTGTTCGACGAGGATGTCGTTGATTCCACTCTGCGGCACCGGATGGTGCCCCGGCTGCTTGCCGACGTCGATGATCTCCGCCTCCAGGGGTGCGCCGCGTTCGGTTTCGAGCTGATCGATGACCGATCGGGCGCCGAGCCGGTCGGCCACGATGACATCGGCGCGTTCCAAGGCGCGCAGACCGGTGACGGTGAGCAGTCCGAGATCGCCCGGTCCGGCACCGACGAGCAGCACCGTTCCGGGCTGCTGTGGGAGGAAGAGTGTCATGACTGGTCCTCGATGGATTCGGGGCTGGGGGCCTCGACGGCGTGGGCCGCCTCGGGAGTGTGGATTCCCGCCGCGAGGGTGTTGCCCGACTGCGGGTCGATGACGACGAAGGCTCCGGCCGTACCGTGGTCGCGGAAGTCCGGGACCGGCAGCTCGGCGGACAGCTTCACCCGGGCCAGGCCGATGTCGTTGCCGGCGAGCACCTCGGCGGGTTCGGTCTTGGAGGTCTCGAGGTTGCGTTTGGCCTCGATGGTGACGATGCCCTTCACGGTCGTCGTCCCCGTCTTGATGAGCACCCGATCCCCGGTGCGCAGGCCCTCGGCGGTGAAGGGGAAGACCTCGGCGCGCAGTTCCCGGCGCGGGGTGGGCAGGGTTCCGGCCGCGGCGATGACGCTGCCGCGCGCGGTATCGACGTCATCGGCCAGTCGCAGCGCCACCGACAGCGGCGCACTCGCGGTTTCGAGGGGACCGCTGGCGGTATCGATTCCGGTTACGGTCGTTGTCAGCCCGGCGGGGTGGATCTCGATCTCATCGCCGAGGCTGACCCGCCCGGCCGTGATCTGTCCGGCCACCGCCCGGTAGTCCCGGAATTCCTCGGGGTCGAGCCCCGGTGCCAGTCCCCCTTGCGGACGCAGCACGGTCTGCACGTCGAGGCGGAAGGCCTCGAGGGCGGCGGTGTCCTCATCCGCACTCGGCAGGGTCTCGAGGAGTTCGAGCAGTGCCGAACCCTGGTACCACGGTGTGTTGTCCGAGGTCGCAGCGATGTTGTCCCCGGCCAGTGCGGAGATCGGGATGAGGTGCGGGGTCTCGAGGCCGATCTCGTCCGCGAGGGTCTTGATGTCGTTTTCAACCGTCTCGATCGCTGCCTGGTCGTAGTCGACGAGGTCGATCTTGTTGACGGCGATGATGACGTGGCGGATGCCCAGACGGGACACGACGGTCAGATGTCGACGGGTCTGCTCGGTCGCTCCGGTGCGGGCGTCGATGAGGACGACGACAGCATCGGCGGTCGAGGCTCCCGTGACCATGTTCCGCGTGTACTGCACGTGTCCGGGGCAGTCGGCGAGGATGAACGAGCGACGGTCGGTGGCGAAGTACCGGTAGGCCACGTCGATGGTGATGCCCTGTTCCCGTTCGGCCCGCAGACCGTCGGTGAGCAGAGCGAAGTCGAACTCACCTCCCAGGAATCCGCGTTCCCGGCTGGTCGCGGTCACGGCGGCGAGCTGGTCGGCCAGTATCGCCTTCGCATCGTGGAGGAGCCGGCCGACGAGGGTGGATTTGCCGTCGTCGACGGATCCGGCGGTGGCGAAGCGCAGCAGCGTCTTCGTCGTCGTGTCCAAGGTCGGCGTCGCCACGGTGGTGGTGGCGGCGGTTGCGTCAGTGGTTGTGGTCATCAGAAGTACCCGTCCTTCTTGCGGTCTTCCATCGCCGCGGCCGAGATCCGGTCGTCGGCGCGCGTGGCTCCGCGCTCGGTCACAGTGGTGGCGGCCACCTCGGCGAGGATGGACTCGAGGTCATCGGCGCTCGATTCGACGGCTCCGGTGCAGCTCATATCCCCGACGGTGCGGTAGCGGACCTTCTTGGTCGTGACTGTCTCGTCCTCGCGCGGGGTGGAGAATTCGCCCGTGGCCCACCACATGCCGTCGCGGGCGAAGACTTCGCGGTCGTGGGCGAAGTAGAGCTCGGGCAGGTCGATGCCTTCGCGGGCGATGTAGCTCCACACGTCGAGTTCGGTGAAGTTCGAGATCGGGAACACGCGGACGTGTTCGCCGGGCAGGTGGCGGCCGTTGAAGAGGTTCCACAGTTCGGGGCGCTGGCTGCTGGGGTTCCAACTGCCGAACTCGTCGCGCAGGGACAGGATCCGCTCCTTTGCCCGAGCTTTGTCCTCGTCGCGGCGGGCACCGCCGAAGACGGCGTCGAACTTCCCGCCGGTGATCGCGTCGAGCAAAGGCTGGGTCTGCAGAGTGTTGCGGGTCCCGTCGGGGCGTTCGCGCAGGCGGCCGTCGTCGATGTAGTCCTGAACTTTCGCCACCGTGAGGTCAAGGCCGTACTTCTCCGCGGTCTCATCACGGAAGCGGATGATCTCGTCGAAATTGTGTCCGGTGTCGACGTGGAGGAGTCCGAACGGGATCTTCGCCGGCCAGAACGCCTTCGCCGCGAGGTGCAGGACCGTCACGGAGTCCTTGCCGCCGGAGAACAGCAGCACGGGGCGTTCGAACTCGGCGGCGACCTCACGGATGATGTGGATCGCTTCGGATTCGAGGACGTCGAGGGTGGACAGGCTCGCGCCCGAGTTGTGGGCGGGTGCCGCCTCGGCGGTGGTGCGGGTGTCGTGGTTGAACTGGGCGTCGATGCTCATGTGTGGAGTCCGCATTCTGTTTTGGTCGATCCGGCCCAACGGCCGGCGCGGGGGTCTTCCCCTTCGGCGACGGGGCGAGTGCAGGGCTGGCAGCCGATCGACGGGTATCCCTGGTCAAGCAGCGGGTTGACCGGGACGTCGAAGGCGCGCGAGTAGTCGAGGAGGTCATCGAAGGACCACGCGGCCAGGGGGTTGACCTTGACCAGGCCGTTCTTCTCATCGAAGGTGATCAGCGGTGTGTTCGTCCGGGTCGGGGCCTCGTCACGGCGGACTCCGGTGAACCAGAGTTCGTAGCCCTTCAGTGACTTCTTCAACGGTGCGACCTTGCGGCGGGCGCAGCACAGGCCCGGGTCGCGGGCGAAGAGGTCCTTGCCGAATTCGGCGTCCTGCTCTTCGACGGTCTGCTCCGGGAGGACGTCGACGATGTGGACATCGACCCGGCGGGCCACCTCGTTGCGGGTGTCATAGGTCTCTTTGAAGTGGTAGCCGGTGTCGAGGAAGAGGACGTCGACGCCGGGCTGGTACTGGGCGACGTAGTGCGGCAGGGCGGCGTCGGCCATCGAGCAGGCCACGGCGCAGGCCGCGGTGTCGAAGTTCCGGGACACCCAGCGGATGACGTCGGCGGGGTTGGCCTCGGGAACACCGTTCTCAGGGTCACCGGCGAGTTCACGGGCACCCGCCTCGGCGAGGGCTTTGAGCTCCTCGACCGGACGTGGTTCGGGGCGGGGCTGCGCCGGTGTCTGGGCCGTTGTTCGGTTCGCGGTTGTGTCGGTGGTGCTCATACCAGTTCCTCCTCGTCAACGCGGTGGGCCCATTCGGAGAATGTTTCGGTCTCCTCGCGCCCGGCGAGGAAGCGGCGGACGAGCTTCTCGACGTAGTCGCTGAGGTTCTCGGCGGTGACCTTGAGTCCGCGGACGGTGCGGCCGAGTCCGGCTTCGTCGCGGTCTTTCGAGGCCAGGCCTCCGCCGACGTGGACCTGGAAGCCGGGGACCTGTTCGCCGTCGTCGGTGGTGACGATCTGGCCCTTGAGCCCGATGTCGGCGGTCTGGATGCGGGCGCAGGAGTTCGGGCAGCCGTTGAGGTGGAAGCTGATCGGGTGGGGCAGCTCCTCGATGTCAGCCAGGCGCTCCTCGAGCTTGGTGATGGTGTCGGCTGCGGTCTGCTTGGTCTCGACGATGGCGAGTTTGCAGTATTCGATGCCGGTGCACGCAATCGTCGAGCGGCGGAAGAGGTCCTTGCGGCTGGACAGGCCCAAGGCGTCGAGTTCTGCGACGACGGCTTCGACGTCCTTCTCCTCGATGTCGAGCAACAGGACCTTCTGGTGCGGGGTGGTGCGCAGGCGGGTGGATCCGTACTTCTCGGCGAGGTCGACGAGTTGGCCGAGCAGGGTGCCCGAGACGCGACCGACGACGGGGCTGACGCCGATGTAGTAGCGGCCATCGGTCTGCTTGTGCACGCCGACGTGGTCGCCGGCGGTGAGCGGCTTGGCCGGTGCCGGACCGTCGGCGAGTTTGTAGCCGAGGTATTCGGTTTCGAGGATCTCGCGGAACTTCTCCGGACCCCAGTCGGCGAGCAGGAACTTCAGTCGGGCCTTGTTGCGCAGGCGGCGGAAGCCGTAGTCGCGGAAGATCTGGGTGACGCCCAGCCACGTCTCGACGACCTGGTCGGGGGCGACCCAGGTGCCGAGGCGTTCGGCGAAGCGGGGCACGACGGACAGGGCGCCGCCGACCCACAGGTCGTAGCCGATGCCGTGTTCGGGGTGGTCGACGGCGACGAAGGAGCAGTCGTTGATCTCGTGAACGACGTCCTGGCTGGGGTGGCCGGTGATCGCGGTCTTGTACTTGCGCGGCAGGTTCGACAGTGACTGGTCGCCGATGTAGCGGCGGGAGATCTCTTCGATCGCCGGTGTCGGGTCGATGAGTTCGTCGGCGGCGATGCCGGCCACGGGTGAGCCGAGGATGACGCGGGGAACGTCGCCGCAGGCTTCGGTGGTCTGGAGTCCGACGGCTTCGAGGCGGCGCCAGATCTCGGGCATGCTCTCGATCTCGATCCAGTGCAGCTGGATGTTCTGGCGGTCGGTGAGATCGGCGCTGTCGCGGGCGAATTCGGTGGAGATGTCCGCAATGACCCGCAGCTGTTCGGTGGTGAGCTTGCCGCCGTCGATCCGGACACGGAGCATGAAGTATTCGTCTTCGAGCTCATGCGGTTCGAGCTTCGCGGTGCGACCGCCGTCGATTCCGGGTTTGCGCTGGGTGTACAGTCCCCACCAGCGGAAGCGGCCGTGCAGGTCGTCGGAGTCGATCGAAGAGAATCCGCGCTTGGCGTAGATGGTCTCAATCCGGGCGCGAACGTTGAGGCCGTTGTCCTCGGCCTTGTCGATTTCGTTTTTGTTCAACGGTTCATGACCGTCGATCTTCCACTGCCCATTGGACTTCTTCGGGCTGACGGGCCGCTTTGCGGCTCGTTTACCTGCCGTTTCCTTGTTCTCTTCCACCTGAGTGGACATTGCTGTCTCCAAACGCTGAGGGGAACCAGTGATGAGTCACGCTACATGAATGCCGAATTGCTCAACAAATTACCGAAGGGTTTGTGTCACGGAGTGACATATGGCGTCACGGTCTGCCACGAGTGCGGTCAGGCGTTGAGCATGTCCGGCGCGGATTCGTGGATCTGAGCGCGGGGTTGCTGCTGGGCGCGGACGCCTTCGCGGACTCGATCGCGGACGATGTCGACGAGCCGCGGCGGCACAGCGGAAGCGGCGCCGCCGGTGAGCAGAGGCGGAGCGAGGACACCCACCGGGCCACTGTCGCCGTTCGCCCCGGCCTCGACGAGTCTGCGTGCGAGGTCGTCGAAGAATCCCGGAGCCAGCAGGTAGTTCGCGAGCACGGGGCGGGCACCGCGACTGCGGCTCTGCTCGACGAGGTCTTTCAACGGCACTCCCCCGCCGGCGAGGAAGCCGACCTCGACGGGACGCTCGAGCTCTGCCGCCAGCAGCATGCCCATCTCACGGCAGGACTCGTTCGCCCGCTCGTCACTCGAACCGGCGGCGGCGAGGATGACCTCGTCATTGTCCCGCAAGGGCGGAAGTCGATCGGCGAGGATCTCCGCGAGCCGCGGATCCGGGCCGAGCGTGGGGGTCCGTCGAACATCACGGCCCGATTCAGCGGCACGACCGACCGCCTCGGCGAGGTCGACATGGACGTGATAGCCCGGCGAGAGCAGAAGCGGCACGAGAATCACCGGACGGTCGGCGGGCAGTCGGGCGATCACCTCGTCGACGTCGGGCTTCTGGACGTCGACATGCCCGAGCATGACCTCGTCGGCGATGCCCCGAATGCGCAGGTCCGTGGCGACCTCCGCGGCGAGCACCTCGATGAGGACCTGACCGGTCGGCGATGAGGTTCCGTGGGAGATCAGACCCACCGACGGCAGCCCCGTCACAGCGCCCACCGGTATCCCAGCGTCGGCCCGTGTCACAGTGCCCGCCCATGAGTCGAATACGTTGATTGCTCAACGGCTGAGCGGCCGGTGCGATCAGCTTTCGTCACTCTTGAATGCATTGCCACAGCGTAACCCATCCGCTTGGGGCCTGCACTCAGGCTTGTCATCAGCGTAATTTCGCCATGTGGCGTCATCTTTCGACATACGGCGACCGAGTTCGTAGGATTGCCGTTGATTTCCCATTCTGCTCAACAGTTTCGCTAGTGTGTGTTGTCAACGCACTTCTGCGCGTCTGACACGTCCGCGTCGTCGACGTCGTCCTCACCGTCTGCGCCTCCACCTCCTTCGCGTCATCCACGAAAGGCAAGCACATGCGTCAGCTCATCATCCTCGGGATCGTCGGCCTCATTGCGCAGCTCATTGACGGTTCCCTGGGCATGGCCTATGGGGTCACCTCAACCACGTTGCTGCTCGCGGCGGGGACGGCACCGGCGGCCGCCTCGGCGGCGGTGCATTTCTCCGAGCTGGGCACAAGTCTGGTGTCGGGGATCTCCCATCATCGGTTCGGCAACGTCGACTGGCGGACGGTGGGCATCCTCGCCGGGCCCGGCTTCATCGGCGCGGTCCTCGGGTCGACGTTCCTCGCCAGTCTCAATGGGGAGGCTGCGACCCCGTGGATCTCGGGGATCCTGCTCGCGCTCGGGGTGTACGTGATCTGGCGGTTCCTTGCACTGGGTGGGAAGCGTCCGGAGTTCAAGTCGCGGCCGAGTGCGGGGATGCTCGTGCCGGTCGGCTTCGTCGGTGGAGCACTCGATGCCATCGGCGGTGGCGGCTGGGGTCCGGTCGGGACGACGACGCTGCTCTCATCAGGTCGTTTGGAGCCGCGGAAGGTCATCGGATCGATCGACACGAGTGAGTTCGTCGTCGCCGTCGGCGGTTCGCTCGGGTTCCTCATCGCGTTGGGATCGCAGGGCATCGAGTGGCAGATCGTGGCGGCGCTGCTCGTCGGCGGCGTCATCGCCGCACCGTTCGCCGCATGGCTGGTCAAGCTGCTGCCGGCGAAGGTGTTGGCTGTCGCCGCAGGCGGAATCATCATCCTCACGAATATCCGCACCATCCTGCTCGCCTTCGGGTTGGATGCATCTGCTGTGTGGCTGACGCTCGCCGGCCTGGCTCTCGTCTGGTTCGCACTGCTCGCTCACGTCGTCCGCCTGGAGCGGGTGGCCGCGAAGGCGCGGAAGGCCGAGGAGGCCGAGGAGGCCGGCGTCGAGGTGGCCGTCGGCAACTGAAATTGCATCCGCGTGTTCAAAGGGCAGGCGCAGACCCATAAGGCTCTGCACCTGCCCTTTGAACACGCGGTTGCGGGCACTCACCACGGCGGGTGAGCGGCGTCGGGAGGCCGGGCCCGAAGCGACCACCGGCAGGTGAGTGGCGTTCATTCCGCCGCCCCGTCGAGCGGATTCGCTTAAGGTGCGATCGTGGCAACGACCCGGTCCCGGCACCCGGTGTACGAGCGCCGCGCATGGGAATAGAGTGGCCACAGTCGCGTCCGCCCACTGATCGAAGTGTGCGCCTGCGACAGACAGGAAGGCTCGGACCACGGCAGATCGGAGACGCCATGGAATGGCTTGAAGTGCTCGCCTGGACTTCCCTCGCCGTCAGCGCTGGCCAGGCAGTGACGATCAGCATCGACATCACGCGCCACCGGCAGTCGATGATGCCGATCATGAACCTCGTCTGGCCGCTCATCGGCCTTTTCTTCCCTCTCGTCGGCATCTGGGCGTACTTCACACTGGGACGGTCGCACCACGAATCAACGGATGCCACGGACTCCCACGATCAGGGCAAGCCGTTCTGGCAGAGCGTGTTCGTCTCTACAACTCACTGCAGTGCCGGCTGCTCACTCGGCGATATGATCGGTGCACCCTTGGTCTTCCTCACCGGCTTCGTCATCGCCGGTTCGAGCCTGCTCACCGACTACGTCGTTGAGTTCGCACTGGCATACATCTTCGGCATCGCCTTCCAGTACTTCGGGATGGGGTTCACCAAACACGACAGCCCCAAGGACGCCCTGAAGAATGCCATCAAGGCAGACACACTCTCGCTGGTCGCATTCGAAGTCGGCATGTTCGGCTGGATGGCACTGGTGTCTCTGGTCTTCTTCTCCTCGCCGCCAGAACCCGATTCACCGGTCTTCTGGCTGATGATGCAGATTGCGATGATGCTGGGCTTCCTCACGAGTTTTCCGGCGAACTGGGTGTTGGTCAGGAAGGGCGTCAAACATGCCATGTAGGCGGCAACTGAAGTTGCATCCGCGTGCTCAAAGGGCAGGCGCAGACCCCTAAGGCTCTGCACCTGCCCTTTGGACACGCGGTTGCGGGCGCTCACAAGCGGTTGCGGGGACTCACCCGCCGTCGCTTAGCCTCACCCGCCGTCGCTGAGGTGGCCGGTGACGACGATGTTGTCCTCATAGTGACCGGTGTCGTCGTCGAACTCCCCGCCGCAGGTGATCAGGCGGATCTCGGGGTCCTCGGTGTTGCCGTAGACCCGGTAGTCGGGGAACGAGTCCTTGCCGTAGTCGGTGACGTCGTCGATGGTGAACTCGGCTTCGGAGCCGTCTTCCCGGGTGACCGACACGGTGTCTCCGGGCTCGAGTGCACCGAGGCGGTAGAACACTGCAGGTCCCTCCGAGGCGGAGTCGACGTGTCCGACGATGAGGGAAGGCCCCACCTCGCCGGGGGTGGGTGAACGCTTGTACCAGCCGGCGGGCGCGTCCTTGCCCAGGGGTGGGACTTCGAGCTCGTCGTCGGCGGTCAGCCCCAAGTCCATGAGGCTGGTGTCGACGTCGATCGCCGGGATCCGCAGCCGGGTGGGGGCCGAGGCCTCCATACCGGCTTGCTGATCGCCGTCGCTGCTCTGTTCGGTCCGGGGAGTCGAGGGATCCGTCGGCTGTGCATCGGCCGACGGTGTCGTGCGCGACTCGGACTGTTCAGCAGCGGAGTCGGCATCGGGTTGGGGTGGTGAGTGGTCGGTGAGAAGACCGGCGGTGATGAGCACGGCAGCGATGGCAAGCAGGGCCAGGGCCGCCGCGGTCCATGCGATTCTGCCGCGGCCGGTCCTGGCCTGCTTGCCGTTCATCTCGCTCCTGTCTCAGTCGTGGTCGAAGGTCACCGGGTTTCGGCCGATGACTTCCGCTTCCGGGAGATCGCGAAAGCGGCTCCCGCTGCCACGAGGACTCCCCCGCCGGCGGCGAGCATCACGGTGTCATCGGTGCCGGCGGTGCTTCCGCCGCCGGTGTCCGGTCCGCCCTTGGGCGGCTGTCCCATCTGGCTGTCAGCCAGCGTCCCGCACAGTGCCGGGGCCGTGGCGGCCTGCGGCAGGCTGTCGTCGAGGGGGCTCTTGGCGTCCTGGACCTCCTGCGACTGCTTGGCGGGATCGAGTCCGTGCACGACGACGGTGGCGCGACCGTCCTTGATCGCTTCCTTCGTGTCGGCGTCGAGGTCGATGGTCCGCTCGTAGGTGGCCGACCCGCCCTTGATGCCGGCGTGTTCGACATCGACCGCGGCGTCGGCGCTGGTGTCACCGGAGTCGGTCAGGGTCGCGGACACCTCACCGTAGGCGGCTCCGCCTTCGGGGGTGTTGACGATTCCGTCGCCGTCCTCATCCGCCGAGGCGGTCGGGCACTCGGCGCTGCCGTTGGCCTTGACGTGGATGTGCTGGACGTGGGGGTACGGGCCGTCCTGGAAGTCTTCGGCCAGTCCTTCGACGTGTTCGGTGATCATCGCCTGATCGCCTTTGAGCGTGATCATGATGTCGCCCGAGGCGCCGCTGTCGTTGACCTCATTGAGATCGGCCTGGTAGGTCCAGCCCTGTTCGGAGTCGCTGCTTCCGGCTGTCGCCGCGGCCGCGGGGCCTGCTGCCAGGCCGAACGCGGTCAGGGCGAGCACCGGGGTGAGCATGAGCTTCTTCGCTGTGCGCATGGTGTCTTTCCTCCTCATAGTCGGACGGTCCCAGTCGGGATCGAACACTCGTGATTCGGAGCACTCTGCGCATCGGATGGGTCGGTGCGTCAATTCATGGTGAATCGACGTCTTCTCGGCGAGGTCAGCGCCGCCTCGGCGAGGTCAGCGCACCTCGGCGAGGCCAACCCCACCTCGGTGGGGTCGGCACCCGTGCACGAGGTCAGCGCCCCCACATGGGGTCAGCGCCGCCTCGGCGAGGATCACGCCTGCTTGTACCCCTTCCGGGCGACGATGACGCCGATCAGGGACAGCAGCGACAGGCCGGCGTAGTAGAAGCCGGGCACGGTCAGCAGACCCGTCGCGCCGAGCAGGGCGGTGAGGATGAGCGGGGCGAAGCCGCCGAAGATCGCGACACCGAAGCTGTAGGCGATGGTCATGCCGGAGCTGCGCACCTTGACGGGGAACAGTTCGGACAGCAGGGCCGGCATCGGGCCGAAGTAGAAGACCATGAACAGGCCGACGATCGCCTCGCACAGGGTGAGGACGCTGATCGACGGGTTCGCGGTCAGGAGGATGAACATCGGCCACGCGACGATGATGCCGACGATAGTCGTCGGGATCATCACGGTCGTCGGACCCACTCGGTCGGCCAGGCGGCCGGCGAACGGGGCGCCGATGAGGGTGATGAGGCCGGCGACGACGGCACCGGGGAACGCCGCCCACGGTTCGAGTCCGAGGTTGCCGACGGCGAACTGCGGCAGGAAGGTGATGAGGTAGACCGAGATCGTGGCCATCGCGATGATGAGGAACGCGGAGAACAGACGACCGAAGTGCTCGCCGAGGAGGACGCGCAGCGGGTTGTCGGTCTTCTCGGCGGCCTTGAATTCGGGGGTGTCGTCCATCTTCGAGCGGATGTACCAGCCGACGGGTCCGATGAGCAGGCCGAGGGCGAAGGCCACACGCCAGCCCCAGGAGTGCAGGTCCTCTTCGCTCAGGGTCGAGCTGAAGATCCACGAGACACCGGCAGCGAGGAACATCGAGATGCCCTGGGTCGCAGTCTGGAAGGACGCGTAGTAGGCCTTGCCGCGCTTGGCGTTCTCGGTGAGGAAGGCGGTGGCGGATCCGAATTCGCCGCCGGCGGAGATGCCCTGGATGATGCGGGCGATGATGAGGCCGATCGCACCCCAGATGCCGATGGTCGCCTCACCGGGCAGGATGACGATGATGAACACGCCGAGCGTCATCAGACCGATCGTCAGCGACAGGGCGGACTTGCGGCCGTGTTTGTCGGCGTAGCGGCCGATGAGGATGGCGCCGAGCGGGCGGACGACGAAGGTGATGGCGAACGTCGCCCAGGTCATCAGCTGCGCGGACAGGCCCTCGCCGGGGTAGAAGACCGCGGTGATGGAGGTGGCCATGAACCCGAAGAGGATGATGTCGTACCACTCGAGGGCATTGCCCAATCCGGCCGCCACTACGGCTTTGCGGGCCCGCGACTTCTCTTCGCGGGTGACCTCGATCGTCTCACTCATCGTGTGCCTCTTCTTGTAGGTGCCCGGGTGCCGTGGTCGGCGGAGCCGGTGGTGGTTCGTTGGCTTACGGGATGCAGGCACCGTTGCTCGCCATCCTGGGTCTGGTGTTGCTTGCTGTCGTTCCGATCGGTGTCTCTGATCTGGCGAGTACGCCCCTGTTGTCGTCAGCGTGACGATTGTAGTCCGGTCATACCCGGTCGCAAATACTGTCTCAGCAAGCGTCCGGCATGTCAGCGCTGGTTGTTACGATCACGATATGTCGACCGAAGCCCGCAATCCTGCTCCTGCCACGGCGGTCGAGGTCCGCGGTGCCCGCGTGCACAACCTGCAGGGCATCGACATCGACGTGCCTCTGAACACCCTCGTCGCCATCGCCGGCGTCTCCGGGTCGGGCAAGTCTTCACTGGCCATGGGAGTGCTCTATGCCGAAGGGTCGCGGCGCTACATCGAAGCACTGTCGACGTACACCCGCCGGCGCATGGCTCAAGCCGCCCGTGCCGATGTCGACACCGTCCGCCATATCCCCGCCGCCCTCGCCCTGCGGCAACGCCCCGGAGTCCCCGGAGTCCGCTCGACGTTCGGCACCTCCACCGAGCTGCTCAACGTCATCCGCCTGATGTTCTCCCGACTGGCCTCCCACCTCTGTCCCAACGGACACCGACAGAAGCCGACCCTCAACGTCGCCGCCGAGGAGCCCTTCGACTGCCCCGAATGCGGTGAGACCGTCCACGCTCCCGGCGCCGAGGAGCTTGCCTTCAATTCCGGTGGAGCCTGCCCCCGCTGCGAGGGCATCGGCACCATCAGAGAAGTCGACGATGCCTCCCTCATCCGCGACCCCGACCTGTCGATCGACGACGGCACCGTCATCCCCTGGCAGATGTTCGGCTTCAACGTCCAACCACAGATCGCCCGCGAGTTCGGCGTCCGCACCGACGTGGCCTGGCGCGACCTCGAGAGCTGGGAACGCGACATCGTCTTTGCGGGCCCCGAAGAGAAGAAGCACATCACGGTCACCTCGAAGAAGGGACTGCACGACCTCGACTTCACCTTCCGCAACGCCCGCCTGACCGTGACCGAGGAACTCAAACGCGCGGACGATGAGAAGCGCTTCGCCCGGGTCAGCCGCTTCCTCTCCGAACAGGTCTGCCCCGACTGTAAAGGCACCCGACTCTCCCCTGCCGCCCGTGCACCGCGCATCGGTGAGATCGGCCTCGCCGAGGCGACCGCCAAGACCCTCGACGAACTCGTCGACTGGGCCGCGGACGTACCTGCCGGGCTTCCCTCATCGATGCAATCCATGGCCAGATCGTTGGTGAACGTGCTGCTCGGAATGGCCCGCCGATTGCTCGATCTCGGACTCGGCTACCTCGCCCTCGACCGGGCCGGTTCGTCCCTGTCGACCGGTGAACGCCAACGCGTCCAGCTTGCCCGCGCCGTGCGCAATGAGACGACTGGAGTCCTCTACGTCCTCGACGAACCCTCGATCGGTCTCCACCCCTCGAACATCACCGGCCTTCAGGGCGTCATCACCGACCTCCTCGACGAGGGCAACTCCGTCGTCATGGTCGACCACGACCCGCTGGTCCTCCGCGCCGCCGACCACCTCATCGAGATCGGTCCCGGCTCCGGACGCGACGGCGGAACGGTCGTGGCCACCGGCACCGTCGCCGACCTCGACAATCATCCCGAGAGCCGCATCGGCCCCTACCTCACCGGCCGTGCCGAAAC
This sequence comes from Brevibacterium sp. 'Marine', assembly GCF_012844365.1. Lineage (NCBI taxonomy): Bacteria > Bacillati > Actinomycetota > Actinomycetes > Micrococcales > Brevibacteriaceae > Brevibacterium > Brevibacterium sp. 'Marine'. The sequence goes on along the minus strand of NZ_CP051626.1, from coordinate 625,703 downwards.
GCTCGTACGCGAGTCCGCAGCCGCCTCGGCGACCTTCGATCACGGGCGGATCCGATTGCGCACCGCACCGATCCACACGGTCCATGCCCTCGACGCGGAGATCCCACGGCAGCGGCTGACCGTCGTCACAGGAGTGTCCGGATCGGGCAAGACCACCCTCGTCCTCGACAGCCTCGTCCCCGCGCTCAAGGCCCCCGACGCACGTTCGCGGCCCGGTCATGTGCGTGAGATCGACGCCGACGGGATCGACCGGGTCAACGTCGTCGACGCCACCCCGATCGGCATCAATGTCCGCTCCACCGTGGCCACGTATTCCGGCGTGCTCGACGACCTTCGCCGAGCGTACGCCCGCCTCGAGTCGGCGAAGGTCGACGGGCTCACGGCCGGGGACTTCTCGTACAACACGGGTTCCCTGCGCTGCCCGAAATGCGAAGGAACCGGCGAGATCACCCTTGACGTGCAGTTCCTCCCCGATGTCGACATCCCCTGCCCTGACTGCGAGGGCCGCCGGTACAGTCCGGACGCAGACGAGTACAGCCGTGCCTCGGATGCTGATGGTCAGCCGCTGTCGCTGCCTGATCTGTTGGCGATGACCGTCGCCGAGGCGCTGCCCCACCTTGCCGAGATGCGCAAGGTCCACGCCCGGCTGAGGGCGCTGAAAGATGTAGGACTCGGATACCTCACCCTCCACGAGGCGACACCGGCACTGTCCGGCGGAGAAGCGCAGCGGCTCAAGCTCGCCACCGAGCTCGGGAAGTCGCAGCAGCACACGCTCTTCGTCTTCGACGAACCGACCGTGGGCCTGCACCCCGAGGATGTGCGTGTGCTTGTGCGCGTCTTCCAACAGCTGCTTGACCATGGCGCAACGGTCCTCGTCATCGAACACGACCTCGACATGATCGCAAACGCCGATTGGATCATCGACCTCGGTCCCGGCGGGGGTCAGGACGGTGGACAGATCGTCGCGACGGGAACCCCGCAGCAGGTCGCGGACACCTCACACAGCGTGACCGGTGAGTACCTCAAGGGGCATTTGCAGCCGAACTCTGCCGGATAGGGTCCAACGCATAGGGACAGAGCCGCCCCGCGCGCCCGAGCGCACGTCCCTGCTCGCCTGAGCAGTCTCAGGCTCCGCTCGCGGCAGCGCCCACGCAGAGGACGAGACCGACGAGCGAGGCAACGGCCATGCCGATCATTGCTACGGCCATGACCCACAGACGCACTCGACCCGGTCGAAAGGCGAAGCGGGCGATGAGCAGGATCAGATAGAGCACTGCCGCTATCACGATCGTGGTGATCGCTGTGGGCACCGCCGTGCTGCCGAAGACGATGATCGCTGTGAGCACACCCGCGATGACGACGAGGAAGATCCCTCCGGCCACGATCCAGATCGTGCCGGACGAGCTGCGCAGCGCAGGCTGGTCACTGATGCGACGTGACTCGATCGGCTCGCGTGAACTGTTGTCCATGCCGTCGAATCTACCGAGCGAACTGTGACTCGGCTAGGGGATGCGGTGCCTCAGCCCGGCTCCTGCTCGACTTCCTTGGCCTTTTCAGCTTTGGTGAAGGCCTGGTACTTGCGAATGACCTCGAGCGCCGGGCCGTCGGCGAGCAGCTCGCCCTTCTCGATCCACAGAGCACGGTTGCACGTGTCCTTGATCGTGCGCATCGAGTGCGAGACGAGGAAGACGGTGCCGGCGTTCTCACGGATGGACCGGATTCGGCCCTCGGAACGGTCACGGAACTTCTTGTCACCGACGTTGAGCGCCTCGTCGACGATGAGGATCTCATGCTGCACCGAGGTCGCGATCGCGAACTTCAACCGCTGGGACATGCCCGAGGAGTAGGTGCGCATCGGCAGATCGATGAAGTCCTCGAGCCCGGTGAATTCGACGATCTCATCGAACTTCTCGTCGATCTCGTCACGGGTGAGTCCCAGCGCCAGAGACCCGAGAATGATGTTGCGAGCACCGGAGAGGTCCGGAATCAGAGCGGCACCGACACCGAGGAGGTTCGGCCGTGAGGTCGCATAGATCGCGCCCTCGGAGGTCGGGGTCAGCCCCGTGATCGACCGCATGAGCGTGGACTTCCCGGAGCCGTTGCTGCCGATGATGCCGATGGATTCGTTCTTGTGCGCGACGAAGCTGACGCCCTTGAGGGCGTGGACCTCCCGCAGCTCGCGGCGCTTGGACATGACGTCCTTGCTGCCGAGCTTGAGCTTCTTGCCCGTGGCCAGCGTCTTGTAGCGGACGTGGACGTTGTCGCAGACGACGACGGGCGGGTTGTTCCGCGTCACCTCGGGCAGGCTGCCGGTGTCGAAGGTCTGCTCTTCGTTCGTCTCACTCATCACGACCGAACCTTTCCTCGGCCTGCCAGAAGAACACGAAGCCGATGATGAAGATGCCGAATGCCCAGATCGCCAGGTGCCAGAAGTAATCGTAGGGAATGACACCGTCCTTCATGAGGATGCCGCGGGCGATCGCCAGGACGTTGTTCAGCGGCTGCCAATCAGCGAAGGGCTGCAGCGCCGGGTTGATCTTCTCGACCATGACCTTGAGGTCGAAGAAGACGCCCGAGGTGTAGAAGATCATCCGGGAGATGAACGGAGTCACCTGGGACAGGTCACGGAAGTGGACCGTCGCGCGGGCGAAGATGAAGGCCACACCCTGGTTGAAGACCCAGAACAGGAAGACCAAGGGGATGAAGAGGAACCAGTCCCACCCTGGTTTCGCACCCCACAGCATGACGAGCAGTGCCATGAAGATGAAGGTGGGAATGAAGTTCAGCAGGTTCTGGAACACCGTGGCGATCGGCAGCACGATGCGCGGGAACGGCAGCGATTGGACGAGAGAGGCGTTCGAGATGATCGATTTCGCCCCGCCGTTCATCGAGGTGTTGAAGAACTCGAGGACGAAGACGCCGATGATGACGAAGGGGGCGAAATCGTCGGGCCGGGCGGTGGCGCCCCGCATGATGAAGCCGAAGACCGTGCCGTAGATCAGCGCCGAGAACGCCGGGCGCAGCAGCACCCAGAGCATGCCGAGGCGATTGCGCTCGTTCTCGGACTGCATCCGATACTTCGCAAGCGTGTACGTGAAGTCGCTTCGGTTGAGAAGCTGTTTGACGTACTGGGGCAGAGACGGCCGTCCACCCACTCTCTCGAGCCCGTGGTCGGCAGCAAGCCTGGCCATATCCATGAACAGAAAATTCTCTCGTCGGCGACTGGGGATAGAACAGGAAGAGTCTACGGGATGAGACTAGCGCAGACTCACAGTCGGCTGTGAGCCTTGAAGTCGAAGTCGGGGTCGGCGATCTGGGCCCTCGTCGGATTGTGATTACCGCCGAGTACCCGTCGGGCGGCCGCCTGCATCGGCGGCCAGTTGAACGTCTCGACACCGACGAGCGACGACTCCGGGTCGGGTCCGTCGAAGTGGAAGACCTGGAATTTCGCTCCGCTGGGGTCATATCGGATGATCGTGTCGTCGGCGTCGGGGCTCGTCAGGCCCGCCGTGAACACCTTCTCCGGGCCTTGGAAGCTCCAGTGCCAGGGGACATCGGACCAGACTGTCGAACCGTCTGCCGACCCGCTGCCCGAACCGGCTTCGGGGGCGTCTGCGACACCAATCGATGCCCCTTCCGAGTCTGCGCTGAGGAGTTCGGCGAGGAATTTTCCGTGGCTTTCGGCCACCGGTTCACAGGCCCAGGGGTGGTCGAGTGCATAGGGTCCGGCGGTGACGATGGCGCAGTCGCCGGCGGCGAAGACACCCGGATGGGATGTTGCCAACCTCTCATCCACGTCCCACGCATGAGCGGGCCGGTGACCGTCGATCGGAATCAGTCGCGGGCGCGCTCCGACGCTGGTGATGAATAGGTCGTGAACATCGGCGGGGATGTCATCCGGGCTCGAGGTGTGGGTGACGAAGTCGACTCCGGCGGCTTTGTGCCTCTCGAACAGTGCTTGCCGGACGGGAGCGGAGAGCTGTTTGCGCAGGGGTTCGTTCCCGCGCAGGTAGACCGTGGCGCGGTGCCCGGCCGCCACCGCCGAGGTGGCCACTTCCATTCCGAGATAACCGGAGCCCAGCACTCCGACGTTGAGTGCTTCGGCTGCGTTGTTCACGCGAGCGAGGATCCATTCGGCATCGGCGAGGTCGTAGACCGGCAGGGAGTCCGGGTAGGCGGGAACCTCCGGGCGGTTCGCTTCCATCCCGGTGGCGAGGATGCAGTGGGTGAAGTCGATGGACTCCCCCGAGGCCAGGTGGACGGTCCCTGCGGTGGCGTGGTGGTCGGCCAACGGGTGGGGGTGCCGCTGGGTCTCAGCGGTGTAGCGGGAGTCCGCGGCCGCCTCGGCGAGGGTGATCTCTTCTGCCCGATCACGGACGAAGGTGATGTGCTCGGTCGATTCGAGGTGGTAGGGCAGGTGGTGGCGGGAGCCGTCGAAGAGGTGCTTCGACAGCGGCGGCCGCTCACACGTCTCGCCGGCCCGGGGGTCGATGACGGTGACGGCCTGACCGCGCGTGTTCAGCTCCCGCGCCGCAGTCGTGCCGGCCAATCCTGCACCGATGATGACGATCCGCTTGCTCATGCCTCCATGCTAATCCTCGCCGAGGCGGTCGGGCGGGAGGTGCGGGTGCCCGGCACGGACAGAGGAGGAGCCGTGCCGAGCGCCGTGGAGCCTGGTACGGCTCAGAGTTCGGTGGTCTGAGTGCCGCCGGCCGGGCGGTCTCCGGTGATCTTGGACTTGACCATGCGGAACAGGCCCGATGCCTTGCCGCCGGGCAACCCCCAATGCTGAGCGGAGTGTGTGACGACCGTGATGAGCCCGAGGTTCGGGTCCCGACGGTCATCGAACCATGCCTTGGCGGAATCCGACCACAGCTCATCGACCTTGGCCTCGTCGTCGACGAACTCGACGCGTCCGGCGACCGACAGCCAATTGCCTGCCTCGGCGATGCTGATATTGACCTCAGGGTTCGTCCGCAGCGCACTTGCCTGGTCGCCGTCGAGGGCGAGGAAGAACCAGACGTCGGCATCCTCGGTGACCTCCTGAGGCGCCATCGGGTGGGCGAGGATCTTGCCGTCAGCCAACGCGGTCGCGAGCATGACGGAGTCGGCGCCGCGCAGGATCTTCACGACATCGGCCTGGTTGAGCTCGTCTGTCGCCGCTTCTCCCGCGGGCTTCTGCCTGTCGCCACGGGTGCCGCCGGCTTCCGTGTCGTCGGTGGCGGAGGAGGCCACGGACCCGGCGGAGGAGGATGCGGAGGACCCGGATAGGCGCGATTCCGAGTTCGGGCCCGCCTCGGCGATTTTCGATTCGTCCACCGCCGTGTGTGAGCCGTCGGGGTTCCGATGCAGCGTCACACCTTCCGCGTCGGCAGCGTTCTGGGCACGGGCCTCGACGTTGCGCTCGGTGTATCCGACTTCAGCCTGCGGCTTCATGTCCGAGGTCCCGGCCAGCGGCTCGGCCGCCTCGTCCAGTTTCGCCGCGACGTCACGCGCCTTTTCCTCGGCCGGTGACTCGTCACTCGTGTCTCTGTTGTTCATGACCGTTTCCCTTCGCAGACGGTTCCTGGCGCTGCAGTCGTTGACGCGGACATTAGTCGGCTCGCTCGGGCCCTGGCCCGTACTGCGGGCCGTGGTCGACGGGCGCATCAGCGACTGCACGGTCATTGTCACACGGCTCTCCGCTCGGCAACAGCCCCCTTGGAATTGAACCCGAGACGCCCGACGTCCGGAACTGCTCGGACAGGGCACACGCGGGTGGCCAGAGGCGCGAGCGTGGTCGCGGGGCTGCGCGGCTTCGGAAGCCTCGGGCAGGTGCGGCGCCGCGTGCGGCTGCGGACCTCTCGGGCAGGTGCGAGCACTGGGCCCGCGTGCCTACACTGAAGTCATGGATGAAGAAACGACCGTCACCGTCAACGACATCCCCGAAGGGGCCGCCATCATCGACGTCCGCGAGGACGACGAGTGGGAGGCCGGGCACATCGAAGGTGCGATTCACGTGCCGCTGGGTGAACTGCCGGGCCGCCTCGACGACCTTCCTCTCGACGACGACATGTACGTCGTCTGCCGCACCGGCGGACGCTCGAACCGCGCGGTCGCCTGGCTCAACCAGAATGGCTTCGATGCCTTCAATGTCGACGGCGGCATGGGGTCATGGAACCTCGACAACGGCAAGCCGATCGTCTCCGAGACCGGCGAAGAGCCCTGGGTGAAGTGAGCAGAAAGCCACCTGCAGTCGGCCAGCCAGCAGTCAGCGGATTGATCCCACCATCCGCGAGAGTCGCTCCCATCGTCGCCAGGTCGACCGGATGAGCCGCGAAAATGAGCCCCCTTGCTCCGCTCCCACGATAGGTCTACCGTCGAGACCACGGATCACTCCCGCACCTCTTGTGATCCTCAATCCTCCGTCGAACGGCGTGAGCGTGTTCAACTCCGAAGGGAGCAGAAGTCATGAGTGACGAGAAGAAGAACCTGCCGGAGAACGCAGCAGAACAGCAGACCGAAGACGAGCAGGAGATCGAGAGCTCGACCGTCGGAGTCGGCCCCGATACGGATGCCGAAGGCAGTTCCCAGACTCCTGACGACAGGCTCGAGCGCATCGCCGCCGAGCACGATGTCCCGATCGATCGGGACCCTGAGGAAGCCCAGGCCAAAGCCGAAGGGGCCTACTCCCCCGACAAGGACCGGGATATCAGCGGTGGAGACACGAAGGAAGAGGACGACGACTCCGTGGAGCCGCCGGACTGAGTCTGCGGCAGCGCGGGCTCGGTCATGGAAATCCGATCCGTCGTGCCTGCAGAGTCCACGATGCAAGAACTCCGTGGACACAACTGTGACGGGTGGCCCGGATTTGGCAAGGTAGAAGAATGACAACACGCGCCGGCCAGTTGGCCCAGGACAAGGATCTCGTCGACGTCCCTGCCCTTCTCGATTCCTATCACGACTTGGTTCCCGACCCTTCGGTGCCTTCGCAAGCAGTGAGCTTCGGGACCTCAGGCCACCGCGGTTCGAGCTTCAACCGTTCCTTCAACGAGGCGCACATCGCGGCCATCACCGCGGCCATCGTCGACTTCCGCCGAGACAAAGGAATTCGCGGACCGATCTTCCTCGGCCGTGACACTCACGCACTGAGTGAGCCCGCATTCCTCACCGTCCTCGAGGTGCTCGCCGCCGCCGAGGTTCCTGCGCTCATCGACGAACGTGACGGCTTCACCCCGACCCCTGCCGTCTCCCACGCGATCCTCGGCTTCAACGCCGGGAAGTCACGCGATGAGGCGCAGGCCGACGGCATCATCGTCACTCCCAGCCACAATCCGCCCGCCGATGGCGGCATCAAGTACAACCCACCGCACGGCGGACCCGCCGGCACCGAGACGACGACCTGGATCGCCGAACGCGCGAACCGGTATCTGGCCGAGGGGTGGGAGAAGATCCCGCGCACCCCTTTCCAGCGGGCATTCCACCTGGAGAACACCGAGAACTTCGACTACGTCTCGAACTACGTCGACGACCTCGAGTCGGTCATCGACCTCGATGTCATCCGCTCCTCCGGACTGAAGATCGGCGCCGACCCGCTCGGCGGAGCCAGCGTCGACTATTGGGCGGCGATCGCCGAGGACTACGACCTCAACCTCGACGTCGTCCACCCGGACGTCGACCCCACCTGGTCATTCATGACCCTGGACTGGGACGAGAACATCCGCATGGACTGCTCCTCCCCCTATGCGATGGCCGGCCTCATCGCCTCACGCAATGACTTCGACATCGCCACAGGCAACGACGCCGATGCCGACCGCCATGGCATCGTCACCCCCGATGCGGGCCTGATGAACCCCAACCACTATCTGGCCGCGGTCATCGACTATCTGCTCGACTCCCGCACCAACTGGCCGACCGGCGCCGGGATCGGCAAGACCCTGGTCACCTCGTCGATCGTCGACCGCATCGTCGCGGCCCACAACCGCACCCTCTTCGAAGTCCCCGTCGGCTTCAAATGGTTCGTCCCCGGCCTGCTCGACTCGACCCTGGCCTTCGGAGGTGAAGAATCGGCCGGCGCATCGTTCCTGCGTCGGGACGGCAAGGTGTGGTCGACGGACAAGGACGGCATCATCCTCGCCCTCCTCGCGGCCGAGATGACTGCGAAGACCGGACAGACTCCCTCGCAGCGCTACGCAGGACTGGCCGCGAATCACGGCACCAGCTCCTACGCCCGCCAGGATGCCCCGGCGACACGCACACAGAAGGAACGACTGGGGTCACTCGATGCCTCTCAGGTGGGCGCGAAGACGGTCGGCGGTGAACCCGTGAAGGCGGTGCTCACCTCGGCGCCGGGCAACAACGCCCCGATCGGCGGACTCAAGGTCACCACGGACAACGCATGGTTCGCCGTGCGGCCGTCGGGCACCGAAGACGTCTACAAGATCTACGCCGAGTCCCTGCGCGACGAGGACCACCTGCGCCAGGTCCAGCACGACGCCCGAACTCTCGTCGACGGGGTGCTGGAGTAGGGACCGCGCGTTGCTGCGGAAGTCCGCTCAGGCGGCGAGTCCCGCAGCGTCGCCTCTCAACGCCTGCTTCCGCGGGCTCGAAGTGTGAGCGTAGGGATCTGATTCGTTGCGCTCACACTTCGAACACGCGGATGCGGGAGAGCAGCTTCGTGCGCGCGAGATTCCGAGTGCGGGCAAGTGCGCGGGTCACGATCGCGTATCGCTGCTCAAGCAGAACTGTTGCACAAACGCGAGCCACCAGCCGGATGGCCGCGCCGGCCACCACCGCGCCGGGCCTGCGAGCTGCGCCGGCCGCAGTGCCCACATAGAGCCCTGACCACAAGGTTCATCTGCAAGACTTCTTGTCTTCACCGGTCGAGCACTCACCATGTAACAACGACCGCCGCACAGCCGCAATGTTCCTGTGTTCCGGCCGTAATCGGCTCCAAGTCGGCTTTCAGTCTCTGTTGTCGCGGCCTCATATTCGATCGCAATACTGTTCTGCGTCAGATGACATGCCGCCCCGAAATGACCTCGCGGTCAACTCGCAGAGGCGGCAGAACAGCAGAAGGGATCGACACAATGACGTCCACCATTCGCAACCGCACAGCAGCCATCGGAATCGCCACCGTCGTCGGACTCGCCGGCCTCGGGCTCGCCACAGGACCGGCCATGGCCGCCGACGCGTCTCTGGCCGACTCATCCAGCCAGTCCACTGACTCCGACGTCGGCACGCAGTCCGTGTACTATCCGACCGATCCGGTCACCTACGCCGACGAGCTCGTCCGAGCCTGGGGACAAGGCGATACTGACCGAGTGGAGGCCTTCGCTTCATCCCAGGTCGCCGAGAAGCTCAAGGACCACAGCGACGACGAAGCCACCCACTGGAACCGCGTCGGCGCAGAGGGCGCCGCCGGCACAACCTACGTCGACTACGAGAACACCGTCACCGGCGAGAAGATGTGGCTTGGGATGCCCACCGAGGCCGTCGTCAATCCTGACGACGAGTGGGGCACTCCCAACGCGGTGCACAAGGTCAACTTCGAGGACTGATTCCACCCCGGCCAGGCGAACGACAGCCGGTGGCCGAGTCTCCGCGACCATTCTGAATCAGAATAGTTGAACTTTCAACTGTATTGATATACAGTCGAAGCATGCTCAACGCACTGATCAAGAAGCTCTTCGGGCGAGACGTCAGCCCCGCCCACACAGAATCGCACCGCGCAACCCACAAGGAGACAGGCACTATGAACACATACACCATCTTCGGAACCGGCAACATGGGAACCGCCATCGCCGAGGTCCTCGGCAAGGGCGGAGCCACCACCGTCAACATCTCCCACGCCGAGGCCGCAATCGCCTCCATCACCGGAGACGTCGTCATCTTCGCCCTGCCCTACCCTGCCATCGACGAGGTCATCGGCAATCACCGCGAGGCGCTGGCCGGCAAGATCGTCGTCGACATCACCAACCCGCTCAACTTCGAGACCTTCGACGAGCTCGTCGTTCCAGCCGGATCCTCGGCGACCGCGGAGATCCAAGCCAAGCTGCCGGACTCGTCCGTCGTCAAGGCCTTCAACACGAACTTCGCCGCCACCCTGAGCACCGGCACGGTCGGTGACCTCTCAACCACAGTTCTCGTCGCCGGTGACGACGAGAACGCAAAGAAGACGCTCATCGAGGGCGTCAACGCCGGCGGCCTCGACGCCGTCGACGCAGGCTCGCTCAAGCGCGCACACGAACTCGAGGCTCTCGGCTTCCTGCAGCTGACCCTTGCCGGTGCGGAGAAGATCAGCTGGACCGGTGGATTCGGCCTCGCCGAGTAAGCCGTCGGACTGGGTGGTCAGCCCTGCGAATCACCGCATCACTGAGTCGACCGCCCAGCCGGAACAACCTTCGACAGTGCAAGCGCCCCGCTCCGGGCTGTTCCGGAACGGGGCGCTTGCGCATGAAGCCGAGGGATGCCCGGCGAGAGATGTCCATCGGGGCCGACGTCCGTCCTGACGACGAATGGGGCACACCCAACGCGGTGCACATGATCAGCTTCGAGGACTGAAACTCCGGCCCTCGAGCGGCAGATAGATCGAGCCGCAAATGCACCGAGCCCCGCACCAGGAATTCCTGGTGCGGGGCTCGGTGCGTGACTCAGCGACGCTGGGCGTCGGCGTCTGCGGCTGCGGTGGGCCGCCTCGGCGAGGGACGGCCGGGAATGGGCCGCCTCGGCGAGGTTCTAGAGGTGGGCCTCCGGGGCGTTCTGCACGTAGTCGGCCACGGTGTCGTTCTTGAACGCGTCCTGGACCTTCTTCAGCTCCTCCTCGTCGACGTTGACGATCGACTGACCGTCCGGGGAGGTGCCGACGCCGGCCACGGGGGCGGTGAAGAACTCGATGTCACCGGGGCGGACATCACGCATGTTGAACGCGGTCGAGGAGATGTACTTCGCGTCCAGGCCCGAGTCGACGTACATGTACGGCGCGAAGTTCTTGACCATGTCCTGGATCTTCTTCGGGTTCGACAGAGTATCGGCCGAGATCATCTCGTTCGTCAGCCCGCGGATGAACGCCTGCTGATTGCGCGCACGCTGGAAGTCGCCGTCCTGGAACTGCTTGCGCTCGCGCACGAAGGTCAGCGCTTCATCGCCGTTGAGGACGTTCTCGCCCTTGGTGAACGTGTAGCCGTTCTTCTCGAACGCCTGCTCGGAATTCACCGTCACCCCGCCGAGGCTGTCGGTCAGAGCCTTGAACCCCTCGAAATCGATGATCGCCACGTGATCGAGGTCGGTGCCGATGAAGTCCGAGACCGTCGACACGGCCAGCGGCAGACCGCCGTAGGACAGGGCCGCGTTGATCTTCGCCTTGCCGTGGCCCTCGATGTCGACGTAGGTGTCACGCGGGATCGACATGATCTGGACGTTGCCGCCCGACTCGGGCAGATGCATGACCATGATCGTGTCCGAGCGCAGCCCGCGCGAATCGTTGACGTCGACATTGTCCATCGGCTCATCCGAGCCCAGCAGCAGGATGTTCGTGCCGTCGCCCTCCTTGCCGCCGGCGCTGTCCTTGCCGAAGACCTGCTCATCGTTGAGCTGGTTCGCGTTCTTGTCGAACGACCGGCCGACGCTCCAGACGTAGAGTCCGATGCCGAGCACGCCGAGGATGACGATGATCAGCAGGGCGACGAGGACCTTCCGCCACACGCGCTTCTTCTTGCGTGGGCGCTGCTGTTCCTCATTCTGGTGGTCGAAGAGATCGTCGAAAGTGGTGTTGTCCGTCATCGGCACTCCGGGGTTTGAGCGGTCGGCGCCGGGCGCCGGGGTCATTGGGCAATCCCGCCCATTGTATAGCGACCGAGGTGACCCAATTCTCAGCGGCGCGGCGCACCCCGCGCGAAAGTGCGCGGGCGAACGGGAGGGCAGGGCCGCCTCGGCGAGGTGTTCTGCATTGTCAGACGTTGTGATACTCGGCTCCGACCGGGATGACCGGGACCGATATCCGTTCGTTACCCACGGATGATCCCGGCGCCGAGGTGAGGGGAGTCACCAGCAATTCCGCTGGCTCGACATGGTCGGTCGGGTCAGGGCTGGATAGACTTTCCTGGTGTTCAATAACTATCGGGAAATTCTGTCGCTTCCCGGTGCTCTCAAGTTCTCCTTGGCCGGTCTCGTCGCCCGGATGCCCATCGCGGTGCTGGGGCTGGGCATCGTCCTCTTCATCCAGGGCGTGACCGGGTCGTATGGCATGGCGGGCATCGTCTCCGCCGTGTACATGATCGTCCAGGCACTTGCCGGCCCCGGGATCGCTCGCCTCGTCGACCGCCTCGGCCAGGCGAAGGTCATGGTGCCCATCGTCATCACCCACCTCATCGCGTTGGCCGTGCTCATCGTCTCCGTGTACGAGGAATGGTGGACGGGATTCGTCTTCGTCTTCGCCGGCATCGGCGGCGCCACCGTCGGCTCCGTCGGTTCGCTGGTGCGCTCACGTTGGTCGCATATCGTCGACACCCCGAAGAAGCTGCAGACCGCGTTCTCGTGGGAATCGGTCGCCGATGAGCTGATGTTCGTCTCCGGGCCGGTGCTGGCCACGGTGCTCGCGACGGCCGTGTGGCCGCCGGCCGGAATCATCCTCTCGATGATCACCGTCGGCGTCGGCTCACTGCTGCTCTACATCCAGAAGTCGACCGAACCCCCGCCGGTGGAACGGACCACCGACGCGAAGGGCCACGTGTTCTCGAACCCGGGCATCTTTGCGATCATCATCGTCAACATCTTCCTCGGCGTGAACTTCGGTGCCATCGACGTCATCGCCGTCGCCTTCGCCGACGAACTCGGCGTGAAGTCCACGGCCGGTGTGCTGCTGTCGTGCCTGGCGCTGGGATCGCTCATCTCCGGCGCGCTGTACGGAGCGAGGAACTGGAATTCGGCAGTCCACCATCGCTACGGCACGGCCGTGGCCGGTCTGGCCGTGGGTGCCTGTCTGATGCTTCTGGCGAATTCGATGGTCACCTACGGCATCATCCTCATCCTCGTCGGATCGGCGATCGCACCGAGCCTCATCGGCGCGAACTCCGTCATCGAGCAGCTCGCTCCCCCGCGCAGGCTCACCGAGGCGTTCGCCTGGCTGGGCACCTCGCTGGGCTTCGGCGTCGCCTTCGGATCGGCCGTCGCCGGCAACATCATCGACGCCTTCGATGCGAAGACCGCGATGCTCCTGCCCGCCGGCTGCGCTGTGCTGGGGGCGATCATCGCGCTGTCGCTGCTCAAGCTGCTCAACCCTTCGCGCTCGAGTCACGAAGCTCGGCTGGCGAAGGACCGCCGGCGCGAAAAGGTTGTGGAGGGGTAAGTCTGCGGTGGGGCGACGGGGTTGTTGCGGCGAGGGCCTCGTAGGGCAAGTGTTGTAGCGAGCGCCTCGGCGAGCATCCGTCACCGTCAGCGGCACACCCTCGCGCTAGCGTCTCTTCGCACCGCCGGTTGGGCATCCGTCACCAACAGCGCGAAGACACCCCGTTGCGGCGGGGTGTTTTCGCGTTTGCGGGAGGTGATGCACGGAGGATTCGATGGCTCACCGGCTCAGCCCGGCCGTGGTGGCCCAAGCGCGAGCCTGCGGGGCCATGGGACTGTGGGGCCGCCTCGGTGATGTCAAAGATCATTGACATCCTGATGTCAAGCATGTTTTACTTTTCATGTAAAGAGAAGTTGACATCAAGGAACGGCATGGAAGTTCAGACCTCGGACCTCAAGCAGGTTCGCAAGGCTGCGGGGCTGACGCAGGCGCAGCTGGCACAGCTCACCGGGGTGTCGCGGCAGACGATCATCGCGACCGAGCGCGGCGACTACGCCCCCAGCGTGTATCTGGCGCTGCGCATCAGCCGAGCCTTGGATTCGACAGTCGAAGAGATCTTCTCGCTCCAGGAGGAATCGCCATGAATAACGTCAGTGACAGGAAGAACCGCCCCAATGCTTTTGCCGATCGAATCGCAGGCATCAATGACCCGTCAATGGGCGATGAACGCGAGCGCGACGTCATTCTGCGGGCCTATACTTTCGGGTCGATCATTTCGACGTACGCGTTCTTTGCGCTCGGAGTGCTCTTTGCGGTCATTGGCGGTGGGCTTTGGACTGTGCCGATCATTCTGGCCTCGGGAGCGATGGGAGTCGCGGTCGCCCTATACTGCAGACGAGAGGGCGTCGACTTCAGGATGAGGCTCGCCCGCGTTGCGTCCAAACGCCTGACCATCTCCTATCTCATCTCAGTGCCGTTCATCGCCGTATGGCTCTTCGCGATCATCTACCATCAGACGACGGGGCACCCGCTCATCAACGCGGGACTGGGGACGATGTTCGGAGACCCGGGCGGCGGAAGCTCCATGATCATCGGCGCCGCATGCGGCGTCCTCGCCGTCATCGTCGTCAACATGATCACCCGCCGTCGCAAAATCAAGCAGGCCCGCGCCGAGGCGGCCGCTGCCGATGAGATCGACGACGAGGACTGATTCGACTCAACGCTTGAGGCTCGGTGCTTGAGGGTCAGTGTTTGGGCGTCCATCATTGATGGCGCCAGAACACCCCGGTCCGCTGGGAAGTTTCGCTGTCTGCTGTGCGACATACCGCTACGTCGCCCCTGCTACTCTTGAGACTCCGTGAAAGAGACCGAGGAGGTGGTACCCGTGATTGCAGTAACAAGGGTGCTCCCCTGCGGAGTCACGGTCGGACGATAAGTCGTCCGGGAGCGCCGATCCTTCATCGCGCTCCCGAAAGGCACGACCATGCATTTCACCTCCGAACAGCACTTCGACGGGGATTTCGTCGAACGTCAATTCCGCCTCGGCGATATTCCGGGCATTCTTTGGACTCCGTCCTCCGCATCTGAAACCGAGCCGGTTCCGATCATTCTCATGGGTCAGCCCGGCGGCATCGGCATGGAGCGGATGTACCCGCGACTGATGGCACGCGCCCGCAGCGCCGCGGCACTCGGGTTCGCATCCGCTTGCCTCGAGATGCCCGGTTCGGGTGAGCGTCCACGCCTCCCCGGCATGGATCAGGCACGCAATCGGCTGCGTTCTGCCATTCTCGCCGGCGAATCACCCGCCGCTGATGTCATCGACGCGCTCATCCTGCCGCTCGTCGAGCAGGCAGTTCCCGAATGGCAGTCGCTGCTCGATGAACTCCTGCGCCTTCCCGGCCTTGCCGACAGTGTCGGCTTCTCCGGCGGAGTGATTGCGATCGCCGTCCGGCTGGCTGCGATCGATTCCAGGGTCGCGGCAGCCGGGCTCTTCGCCGGCAGCTTCATTCCGCAGTCGACTATGGAAGAAGCCCGGCGCGTGAGCATTCCGCTGCACGTCCTTCTGCAGTGGGATGACGAAGGCAATGACCGTGCGGCCGCTCTCGAACTCTTCGACGCCTTCGCTTCCAAGGAGAAGACGCTCTATGCCAATTTGGGCGGGCACACAGGAGTTCCGGATTTCGCCGGCGAGGATGCGGCACGGTTCTTCACGCGGCACTTGGAGAGGAGAGTAGAGTGCCCCTGATTCCCTGACGTGCCGGCAACGTGGTGGCGCGGTCAGTCTGATGAGGCCTTCCGGGGTCGCCGCTCCAAGATGCTGGGGACCTTCGATTGGCTCCGAAGCATCTCCTCTGCCTGCACGTCGACGTACCGAGCTATCAAGTAGATGTCGCCGAGGTACCGCGCTGACGAACGATTGTAGACAGGCTCATGGTGAGCGACTCTATTTCGGAGGTCGTTGATTCGCTTCGCAGCAGTTTCGAGTTCAGATCGACTCCGTTCGTGCCGGGGCACTCCTTTGAAACCCGGTGAGACTTTCGGCCAGATCGTTGCGGAATAGTGCGAGCTGAGGAGGAACCGCCAGAACCCAAAGGATAACTCGGCAATGACTTTGCCCGGTCTTTCAGTAGTCTTTCCATTTGCCGTTGCCCTCCGAACCGCAGTACTGATGTCTCTATCGGCTTGCCGGGTAAACGGAAACTGCGAGTCCAAGTACCATCTGCCCTCATCACTCAACGGGTAGAGGCTGCTGTGGAAGACGTTGCGGAGGAACACTTCCACGTGTCCGATCAGCTCAAAGTATGCAGCGCTGAGCTCGGCATTCCACAGGTACAGTTCGGACGTCGGTTCCGGTGCCGATCGATATCTGGCCAACCGATCTGCGCTGATCCACGTCTCGAGCAGGGACTCGTCAGGAAGGTGCACTTCGCCTCCTCGTTGAAGCATCGTGCTAAACTGTATCGTGAAAGCCCCGGAATGATCCCTGGTCTGAAAAATCGACCACATCACCGGGGCTATTGCATTCACGTTTACGGTAGTGAAGCGACGCTCATGCAAGCTTCCGGGTCGCTCAGGCCCAGTCCTTCTTCGCAGACGTCTCGCCGACTCCGGCGTTGAAGACGTTGTGCGGGTCGAGGTCCTTGAAGTGCGCTTCCATCTCCGGTGGCACGGGGTAGAGCCTGCCGTAATTGTGTTCGGCGGGAACGGCGGCGCCGCGGGCTTCGAGCAGCTCGGTCATCTGCTTCTTCAGCGCCACCGTGTCGACGCCCTTCTTCGCCACATGGTCCTGATGGAAGACGTGGCAGAAGAAGTGCCCGTAGTAGGAGCTGATGTGGAGCTGGTCGGCGATCTCGTCGGGCAGCACCTCGAGCCAATCCTCGTCATCGCGGCGCAGCGCCACGTCGAAGGTGATCATGTCCGAGGAGTCCTCGCGGTTGAGGTTGAAGTACCGGGTCGCAGCACTCGCGGCGCCGAAGCGGTGCAACATCGCCGACTGAGCCTCATCAGCACTGCACACGAAATAGTCACCGTCGTGGGCCTCCTCGGCGAAGAAATCGTCGAGGAACGCACCCATCCGCGCTTTCTCCTCGGCACTGACGACGAGGAGAAGATGATGCTCGAACCGGTCGCGGTACTCGAGCATCCGCGTGGGCAGCTGCTGCGGGAGCAGGCCGAACGCGTTCTGCGCGATCGTGTCGGCGACGGTCTCGCCGAAGAACGGCAGCTTCGCGAACACGCCGTTGGCCCAGTTCTTCAGCGCGAACAACTTGATCTGCTCGCGGCTGCCGGCGTGCTTGATCGAGACGAACGTGTCCTTGCCGTACTTCTCGGCGAGGTCGAATGAGGGCCGGCCCATGTATTCGCCCGAGATCGGCAGCGGCATCTCCGAGGTCAGTATCGCCCGTCGCAGGTCTTCGAGTTCGGCTGGGGAGTTCGTACCGACGTAGAACGTCGTCGCTCCCTCTTCCTTCGGGAAGGTGCGGGTGCGCACGGCGAAGACCATGAGCTTTCCGGCGGAACCGGAGGCCTCGTACAGGTAGTCGGAGTTCGAATTGAATCGAGCCGGTGAGTCGACGATCCTGCGGACCTGCTCGCCGTATTCGGTCTCCGTCGTGTCCTCCGGTGCGGGGGTGACGCCGGCAGGGTCCCAGTCCCCGCGCTGGAGTTTGTCGAGGATGTGGGCGGGGTCGTCACCGAGCTCCACGCCGAGGTGGTTGACGAGTTCGAGTCGCCCCTCCTCGTTGACGCGGGCGAAGATTGCGTGCTTCGTGAATGCCGGGCCTTTGCGGATCTGGGAGCCGCCGGAGTTGTTGGCGATGCCGCCGATGACGGAGGCGCCGATCGACGATGAGCCGATGACCGAGTGCGGTTCGCGGTGGAACGGGGCGAGTGCCTCGTCGAGTTCGTACAGGGTGGATCCGGCCAGGCAGATCGCTTCGCGGGCGTCGTTGATGAGGTAGATCTGGTTGATCCGCAGGGTCGAGATGATGACGATCGGGCGGTCGTAGTCCTGCGCGCCGGGTCCGGAGCCGCCGGTCAGCCCGGTGTTGGCCGACTGCGGGATGACGATGAGGTCGTTGTCGACGCAGACCTGCAGGGCCCGCCACATGTCGACGAGGCTGCCCGGGCGCAGCACGGCGAGCACATTCCCTCCGCCGAAGCGGTTGCCCTTGGCGAACGGTGCGGTCGCCCGCGCGGAGGTGAGGACGTGACGCGGCCCCATGATGTCGATGAAGGCGTTGACGGCCGGGGACTGGTGACGTGACTTGCCGGGCATGTGGTCGATCCCTATCGGTAGGCGACGGTTGTTCTCATGGTAGGCCGCTGGCCGCGAACCCCGCGACCTCTCTCCTTGCTACCCGACGGCGGCTTAGCAACCTCGCGCGAGGTTGCTGGGCCGCCGTCGGGTAGCAATCAGGGGTGTTTGGTGGATATGGCGACTGCTGTGAGGCAGGCCAGGCAGACGACGGCGACCGCGGCCAAGGACACCATGTACGACAGCACGGGCAACAGCGCGGCAAGCACGGTGGGCAGCAGGAACCCGGAGTACGCCAGCGAATAGTAGACCCCGGTGATGCCGGCGAGCTCCTGCGGTGTGGCGATGGCCTGGAGGATGATGAGCCCCGAGACCACACAGATTCCGTAGGCGACACCGAGCACGATCGCCACGATGAACGCGAGGATCGGGTCCGCCAGAAGTGCGGCCACCGCCCCGAGCCCCATACCCACGGTCATCAGCCCGAGTCCGACGACGAGCGCCCGCCCGCCGGTCAGTCGGTTGATCCACGGCACGATGTTCTGCACCAGCGCACCGGCTCCGAGCGTGACGACGGTGAGCACCGTGGCGTACATCGTCGTCCACTCCCCCAGCTCTGCCTGCACGATCGCCGGCATCACGGCATAGGCGACGCCGGCGGCACCGAACACCCAGGGCGCGGCCGGCACGATCAGTCGCAGGAACGTCCGATGCGCGATGAGCGGAACGCGCAGACCGTGCCACCAATGGCCTGCTGCCCGTTGGTCGCGAGGCATCGATTCCGGCGCGAAGATCACCAGGATCAGTGCGGCGAGGTTGAGCACTCCGTGCACCGCGTAGGGCACGACTTCGGGCACCGGCCCCCATTGGGCCAGGCACCCGGTGACCGCCGCGCCCATGGCAAACCCCAAAGTCAGCGTCAGCGAAGGACGCCGGGCGCCGGCGGTGATTCCGGCCCGGTGATCGAACGGCGGGGCCGAGAGCTCCTTGATCCAGCTCGTGCCCACCGACATCGCCACCCCGACGCCGATCCCCGCGAGCACCCTGCCCAGGCAGAGCAGCCAGAACAGATCGAAACCGACCCCGAGGCCGAGGCTGCCGGCGATCGCGGCGAGCGATCCGGCGATGAGGACCGGTTTGCGTCCATGCCGATCCGACAGCGCCGAGGCGACCAACAGTCCCGGAATGAGTCCGCCCACGTACATGCCCAGCAGCAGGTTCGCCTGCCAGATGGCGTAGCCGCCGTCCTCCTCATACATGTGCACGAGCGGGGTGAAATGATTGCCGCCCCACGCGAGCAGGAACATCGCCGGGGCCACCCGCAGCCACGCCCGTGGTCGTCGTGGCCGCTGCGGCCCACGATCGGGAGCCACCTGGCCGAGGCGGGACCGGGCAGGGTTAGGAACCGTCGTTTCGATGTCCGTGGCGGGGGCCGCCTCGGCGTGGCTATTCCGGTCCCCTGTGGGGACTGCCTCGGCGGCGGTGTCGTTCGTGAAGGTCGAGGGGTAAGCGGTCATGGTCCTCCTCAGCGGGACTGCGGGAAGTGGGAGCCTTCGATGTGGGCGCGGACGAGTCGGGCGAAGCCTTCTGCGTCGCCCGACTCGGCGCGGTCGGTGAGAGTTTCGTGCTCGGTCAGGAGCGTGTCGAGGGTGTGCGGCGCGTCGATGGCGACCTGGAAGGTCAGGCGGGCCAGGCGCGGGCCCATGGTGGTGAGCATCTCGGTGACGATGGCGTTGTCGCCGCTGCGGATGAGGCGGGCGTGGAAGGCGTAGTCGGCGCTGGCGAAGCCGAGCGGATCGCCCGCGTCAAGGGCCTTCCTCTGCTCGCCGAGCAGGGTGCGCAGATCGGCGGCCAGAGCGGTGAGGTCGCCGCTGTCGGACAGTGTATCGACGGCGTCGATCTCGAACATCGAGCGCACGGCGAGCAGGTCGCGGCGCTCCTTGCCCGTCACGGTGGTCACGAGCGCGCCCTTCTTGGGGACGAGGCGGACGAGGCGCCAGCGTTCGAGCTGGAGCATCGCCTCCCGGGCGGGAGTGCGACTGGCGTTGTGCGCGGCGGCGAGGTCGGACTCGATGAGGAGGTCGCCGGGTTCGTGTCGGCCTTCGATGATCTCCCGGGCGGTCGCCGCGGCCATCCGAACGGCGATCGGAGCGGAGTCGTCGATGCGCTGCCAGGGCAGTGTCAGCAAATCATTCACGGGCCCACGATAACAGATGCATACATTGATGCATGCATCTAACTTTTCGAACTACCCGACGGCGGCCCAGCAACCTGGCGCCAGGTTGCTGGGCCGCCGTCGGGTAGTAATTAGGGTGTGGTCAGGTTGGGGAGGCCGCTTGGCCGGTGGTAAGCAGGTGGGTGAGCACGTCGGTGACGGTGACGACCGCGTGGCCGCCGTCGGCTCTTTCGACCAGCGCCAGCTGCACGCTGTCCTCACGCATCGTCTCGAACGCCCGCACCACGGTCGTCGATCCGTCCACGATGGTGACG
The DNA here is from genome assembly GCF_012844365.1 of Brevibacterium sp. 'Marine'. Classification (NCBI taxonomy): domain Bacteria; kingdom Bacillati; phylum Actinomycetota; class Actinomycetes; order Micrococcales; family Brevibacteriaceae; genus Brevibacterium; species Brevibacterium sp. 'Marine'. The sequence continues at coordinate 605,193 of NZ_CP051626.1, read as the reverse complement.
GGACGGGCCGCCTCGGTGATGGGAGCATCCTCGGCGAGTCCGAGCACATCCCTGACATGCACCACATGACTCGGCGGGCCGTCACCCTCGGCGCGGACGAGGACGCGACGATGTCGGTCACGGCGCGACGCCTCACGCACCTCACCCGCGGTCGCGTCCGGCCCGACCGCCGTCGGCTCCGGACGACCGGCCACGAGCTCGCCGAGGCTGAGCCGGGTGAGGTCGAGGGCTCCGAGCAGAGCCTCCGAGGACTCCTTCTCGAGAGTTCCCGCCTGCGCCGAATGCTGCAGCAGCTGCCGCAGGTCCTCCGGCGTGTGCGCCTGATCGACCTCGTCGACGGGCTCGACCCGCACGAGGCGCAGGCACGCGTTCGCCGCGTTGTTGAGCACGTGCAGCAGCGGGCGGGTGAGGAACATGAAGGCCCGCATCGGCAGTGCCAGCATGATCGCCGAGCGTTCCGGATGTGCCACCGCCCACGACTTCGGCGCCATCTCACCGACGACGAGGTGGAGGAAGGTGACGACGATGAGGGCGAGGACGAAGCCGATGATGTCGGCGATCCACAGCGGCAGGCCGAGCGCTTCGGCGACCGGGGTGATCCAGTGGTGGACGGCCGGTTTCGTGATCGCCCCGAGCGCCAAAGTACACGCCGTGATGCCCAGCTGCGATCCGGCGAGCAGCACCGACAGCTCGGTCGAGCTGCGCAGGGCAGCCCTCGCTGAGCGGCTGTCGACGGCGGCGTCTTCGAGGCGGTGGCGTTTGGCGGCGATGAGCGCGAATTCGACGGCGACGAAGAACGCGCTCAGCCCGATGATGGCGATCGTGATCGCGGTGATGACCCAGGGATTGCTCATCGTTCCACCTCGATTCCGATCCGCAGCCGCGCGGGCACATGCGTGGCCACTTCGACGACGTCGATGACGAGGCGCTCGGTCTCCGGGGTGCCGTGTTCGCTGAGGTCGGCGGGGTCGATCGGCAGTTCGATCGCGACCCGGTCGCCCACCTCCGGGAATCCGCGGAGATGTTCGATGACGAGTCCCGACAAGGTCTGCGCCGAGGTGGCCGGCAGTTCGCGTTGAAGGACGCGGGCTGCCTCGTCGAGAGGGATGATCCCGGGTGCCGTCCAGGCGCCGTCTCCGGTCTCGACGAGTTCGTCGACGGTGTGGTCGTGTTCGTCGGCGATGTCACCGACGAGTTCCTCGCCGAGGTCCTCCATCGTCAGGATTCCGGCGAAGCCGCCGTATTCGTCGACGACGCAGGCCATCTGCTCTCCGCGTTCGAACAGCGTGGCCACCGCGTCCGGCAACGGCAGGGATTCCGGCACGAAGACCGGGTCGCGCAGGAGGGAGCGGACCCCGGTCGCGGTGACGGTGTCCGTCGAGCCCGGTGCCTCCTCGGCGACGTTTTCGCGGGTGCCCGGCCCCGCCTCGGCGAGGACGTCGAGGAGGTCGATCGTGCCGATCACCTGATCATCGGCGTCGAGCACGGGGTAGCGGGAGTGGCCGCGGCTCATCCTGTCGCGCACCTCGTCCAGGGGCGTGTCGATGTCGATGACGTCGACGCGTGAGCGCGGCACCGTGGCGTGGGCGACCGTCTGGGCCGGGAAGTCGAGGATGCGGTCGAGCATGAGCGAATCGTCGTCGACGATCTCGCCGCCCTCCCGGGATTCGGCGACGATGTGCTTGAGGTCGCGGCGGGTGGCCGAATGATCGACGTCGTGGACCGGTTCGATACCGAGGACGCGCAGCAGGGCGTTCGAGGCTTTGTCGAAGATCGTGATGAGCCAGCCGAACAGGGTCAGATAGATCGAGGTCGAGCGGGCGAGCCAGGTGGCGAGCGCCTCGGGGCGGGCGATGGCCAGGTTCTTCGGGAACAGTTCGCCGAAGAGCATCTGGATGAGCGTCGAGACGAGCAGGGCGAGGACGGTGCCGATGAGGATGCCTGTGCCGGCGGGGATCGGGGTGCCTCCCAAGGCTTCGCCGACGGCTGTGCCGATGAGCGGTTCGGCGACGTAGCCGACGAGCAGACCGGTGACGGTGATGCCCAGCTGCGCGCCGGAGAGCATGAAGGAGGTGCGGCGGGTGATGGACAGGGCTCGGTCCGCGGCGCGATCACCGGAGGCCGAACGAGCGGCCAGACGGGAGCGGTCGACGGCCATATAGGCGAATTCCTGCGCCACGAAGTAGCCGGTGGCCACCGTAATGAGGAGGACGACGAGGAGGCCGACGAGAAGTGAAAGCAGCCAGGTCAACGGCGACCACCTGCCCGCGCGCTCTGTGCTCGCAAAGCGTCTGCCCGCGCGCTATTGACTTGTACTGAGGTGCTGAAGGTGATGTCCCAGCCGGGACTTCGATAGTCGTCCATGGTCCTTCCGAAAGTGATCAAGTGGGCGGCTGGTCACGATTATCCTGGCCCCGGCTGACAGAACGCTGAACCCGCGCCCCTCCCACAACTAGCCGACGGCGGTTCAGCAATCTTGCGCCAGTTTGCTGAACCGCCGTCGGCCGCGTCTCTGAATCACCGTGACGTCGCTGAATGCGCCCACAGCAGTGCGAATTCAGTGACGTTACCGTCGTCTGGCAGAACGCTGAACGGCGAAGGTCTCAGCTGCCGAAACTCTCCAGGAGCGCGATCACAGACTCTTTTCCGAGCTGATGCGCCGCGAGCGGACTGTCCCCGGTCAGGAGGTTGCGGTCGCGTGTGGTGGCACCGGTCATCTCATCGTTGATGATCTCGATGCCGTCCTTCTTCAACGTCTCGCCGAGAGCCCACGGCATCTCGCCAGGTAGATAGCCGATGTCGATGTTCGCGCCGAAGTCGAGTGCGTCCGGGAACGCAGTGACACGATAGTCGGCAAAGGGATTCGTGGAGCGACCGAGACCCGCGGCCAACAATGCCGCCGGACCATGACAGAGAGTGATGATGAGCCTGTCGTTGTCTAGGAAGAAGTCCAGGGCAGCCTGCACGTCCCGGTCGAAGGGGATGACGTTCATGGCACCGTGACCGCCCGGGATGAAGATCGCGGCGTAGTCGTCGAGGCCGTTCGCGATGACGTCGGAGAGCCTCAGCGGAGCCTTGAATTTCGTCTCGGTGCTCGACCACGCGGAGGCGATGGCCTCGTCCTGCCCGGGGTAGGCCCACCATTCGAATTTTCCGGGCCCGCCGCTGACGGTGGCCACATCGATCTCGTAGCCGGCCTCAGCCATGTGGTGGAGTGGCAACAGCGTCTCGACGGGATGGTTGCCGGTGGAGAAGAACATGCCATTCCTCATGAGCATGTACCGCTCGTCGGTGGCGATCGTGAGGATCTTCCACTTCCCGCCAGTGTATGTCTCCTCGGTGACGAGGCCGTCGAAGTCGGTCCTGCTCGACGTGTACTGGGAGAGCGAGTACGGGCTCGGGAAGAAGGCGTTGGCCTCCGCCTGATCGGGCACCGGGCTCCGGTCTTGAGATTTGTCGCTGTCAGTCATGTCTTCACCTTTCGCTCGTGTGGCTCACTTGCAGGTCGGTGTCGTCGGTGCATCGACTGACCTGTCAGCATACGGCACACGGAAAGGCACCGCCAACGACTCGGCCCAACGGGCACAGGAGCATCAACTGATCGCTGAACCTCACCCCTCCCCGGAACTACCTGACGGCGGCTCAGCAACCTCGCGCGAGGTTGCTGAGCCGCCGTCAGGTAGCAATTATTCGACTAGTTTGCCTTCTTGGCTGATTTCGCCGGAGTGCATGAGGGCTGCGACGTCTGCTGAGACCGCTGGGATCGACTCGCGGACGACTCCGGCCGACGGCGACCAGACGAGATTGACCGTGAGCTCCGGGTCCATCTGAGGGTAGTCGCTGCGGTTGTGGCAGCCGCGGGTCTCCCTCCGCTCCAGAGCGCATTCGAGCGTCGCCCGGGCCGCGAGCACCGACGACCGCAGGTCGAAGGCATGGGAGAGGTCGGCGAAACCGGCGATGTCGGGATGAATTCCCACAGACCCCATCCGCGCCTCGATGCCGGAAAGCTTCTCCAGTCCAGCCAAGAGTCCGGCCTCGTCACGGACGACTCCCGCGTGTTCGGTCATGAGATTGCGGACCTCGCGCTGCAGGGCACGCACGTTCTCCGTGCCCTCGGATGCCAGCAGATCGGAGATCTCGACTCTCGCCTCGTCGACCGCGGCATGCGACCGCACTTGGGCCTCCAGCGAATCGGAGTACGCGACGGCGGACCGTCCGACGATGCGGCCGAAGACGAGGAGCTCGATGAGCGAGTTCCCGCCCAACCGGTTCGCCCCGTGCAGACCCGATGAGGCCTCGCCGATGGCCCACAGTCCCTCGACGTCGGTGCTGTGATCGACCGGGTCGACCCACACTCCGCCCATCGAATAGTGCGCGGTCGGGGCGATCTCGATCGGCGAGGCCGTGATGTCGAGCATCTGCGTCTCCATGAGTGTCTGGAACACCCGCGGCAGCCGGCTCATGATCGTCTCGCGCGGCAGATGGGACACGTCGAGCCACACTCCCCCGTTTTCGGTGCCGCGGCCCTCGGCGATCTCCGTGTAGGCGGCCAGCGCCACCCGGTCACGGGTCGACAACTCCATCCGCTGCGGGTCGTAGCGTTCCATGAACCGCTCCCCCAAGCCATTGCGCAGGATCCCGCCCTCGCCGCGGGCCGCCTCGGAGACCAACGTACCTGCCGCGTTCTCGGGTTCGAGGATTCCCGAGGGATGGAACTGGACGAGTTCGGCATCGCGCAGCCGGGCGCCTGCTTCGACGGCCAGGCGGAAGGAGTCGCCGGTGTTCTCGTCCCGGCGCGAGGAGGTCCGCCGCCAGATCCGGTTGTGTCCGCCGGCGGCGAGGATGACGGCGTCTGCGTAGATCCGGTAGCCGGTGCCGTCGATGACGTCGAAGCCATAGGCGCCGAAGATGCGACCGCCTGAGACCAGCAGCTTCGTGATGTAGACGCGGTCGAGGATCGGGATGTCTAAGGCTTCGGCGCGACGAATGAGGGTGCGCTGGATTTCCAGCCCCGTGTAGTCGCCGGCGAAAGCGGTGCGACGCCAGGTGTGGGCGCCGAAGAAGCGCTGAGAGATCCGACCGTCGTCCTCCTTCTGGAAGTCCATTCCATATCGTTCCAGGTCAGCGATGCCTTCTGCTGCTCCCTGGGTGACGATTTCGACGGTGCGGGGGTTGGCGAGGTCATAGGATTCCTTGATCGTGTCGGCCGCGTGCTGGGCCCACGTGTCGTCCGGGTCCATCGTTGCCAGAGCTGCGTTGATGCCGCCGGCGGCCAGTGAGGTGTGCGCGTCCTCCTTCGGCCGTTTGCCGACCGCGAGGACATCGGCGCCTGATTCGGCGACCTCGATCGCGGCCCGCAGGCCCGATCCGCCGGTTCCGATGACCAGCACCGAGGTGGAGATGGAGTGTTCTTTTCGGCGGGGTCCGCCCTGTGTGGTGTTCATGGATTCCACTATGAAACCGCCCACTCCATACGTCCAATGCATTGTTCGAGTCACCTCGATAGAGATATGCTATCTTCATGTCTGACCTGCAGAGAGAGCGCTCATGAACCTCGAACAGCTGCGGAGTTTCGCCGAGGTGGCCGCCACCGGCCATTTCACGAAAGCCGCCGCGACGCTTCACCTGGCACAGCCCTCGCTGTCGAGGCAGATCTCGACGCTGGAGAAGGAGCTCGGGGCCGAGCTCTTCCACCGCGCGCATGGTCACATCACGCTCACGGATGCCGGAGCGACCCTGCTGCCGACGGCGAAACGCATGCTCGCCGACGCCGAGGCGGTCCGCCGTGACATGGATGAGCTCGCCGGTCTGCGGCGCGGTCGCGTCCAGCTGGGTGCGACCCCGACCCTGTGCGTGGGCCTCGTGGCCGAGGCGATCAGCCGGTTCCACACCGCCCATCCCGGCGTCGAACTCGAGTTGGTCGAGAAAGGCTCCCGTGAGCTCATCGAGGCCTTGGCCGGCGGCGAGCTCGACCTCGCGCTCATCACCCGCACCTTCGACCTCGCCCCGCAGATGCCCAGGCTCAGCCTGCGCGGGATCCTCGCCGAGGATCTCGTCGTCATCGCCGCCGCCGGTTCCGATCTGCTCACCTCGGGCCGCGCGCAGACCGATCGGATCACCCTCGCCGAGGTGGCCGACCGTCCCCAGGTCCTGTTCCATCACGGTTACGACCTCAGGGAGGCGACCTCCTCCGCGTTCGACTCGGCCGGCCTGACTCCCCGGGTCGTCGTCGAGGGCGTGGAGATGGATGCGGCGCTGCGGTTCGTCGAACGCGGTCTCGGGGTCGCGATCGTCCCCGCAATGGTCCTCGTCGACCGCCCCCTGCTCGACTCAGTGCCGCTGGTCGACCCGCGGCTGCCGCGCACGGTCAGCCTCGCCACGCGCGCGGACGTGCGGGCGACGAGGGCCGCCTCGGCGATGGAGTCGACGATCCTCTCAACCGCCCACACGCTCACCGACACCGAACCCGGACTCTCCGACTACGTCCGGGTCCTCGACTGACCGCCGAACCTCAGAACCAGGCGTCGGCGAGCAGCGTGAGCGACCGGCGCTGCACCTCGGGGTCAAAGGCATAGGTGACGGTGATGAGTTCGTCGGCGCCGGTGCGTTCGACGAATTCGGCCATCTGCGCGGTCGCGGTATCCGGTGAGCCGACGGCGCTGATGGACAGCATCGGGCTGGTTCCGCCCTGCGCATCGATCTCGGCCGGGTCGACCGGGGGCTGCAGATTGCGGCGGCGGCCGGTGCGCATGTCGTTGAACATCTGCTGGACCGAGGTGAACTGGCGGGCCGCCTCGGCGTCGGTGTCGGCGACCATGACGTTGATCCCGGCCATGACATAGGGCTGATCGATCTGCGCGGTCGGGGCGTCGGTGGTGAACGAATCCCGGTAGGTCTTGATCGCGATGTCGATCTGGTCGGGTGCGAAGTGCGAGGCCAGGGAGAACGGCAGGCCCAACTGACCGGCGATCGAGGCGCCGTTCATCGTCGATCCGAGCACCCAGATGGGCACGTTCATCCCCGCCGAGACCGCGGACTTGATCGGCATGGTGTGCGCCTGCCCTGTCTCGGAGAACCAGCCCTGCATGTCATAGATGTTCTGCGCGAAGTCCTGCGGTTCGGCCGAGGACCGGGCGAGCGCCTGCGCGGTCATCCCATCCGTGCCGGGGGCACGCCCGAGGCCTAAGTCGATGCGCTCACCGTGGATGTTTGCCAGCGTTCCGTACTGTTCGGCGACCATGAGCGGGGCATGGTTGGGCAGCATGACACCGCCGGATCCGACCCGGATCTTCTCCGTCACCGAGGCGGCCCGTGAGATGAGCAGGGCCGTGGCGCTGGCCGCCAGGCCCATCGTGTTGTGGTGTTCGGCGAACCACAGGCGCTGATATCCCAGTTCGTCGGCGAGCTGCGCGTTCGTCATCGATTCGGCGATGGCGTCACGGGCGTTCGACCCTTCCCGGATGGAGACGAGATCGAGGATGTTCAACGGAACGGACAAGGCGGAGGGCTCCTTCGGTGGGGACGCAGTGCGACCGCAGAACGCGATCACACGACTTCAGTCACCTGTGGCAACAGTCCGGACAGACGGTTCTATTCCTGGTCCATTCCTGGGCAGACGGTCACAGTCGCCGGCAGACGGTTCATTTCGAGGGCTGCCGACGGATAGTCTTGTGCAACCGGACTCCCCGAAGAAGGAGAGAGCATGAGCACCTCAGCACAGCGCCGAACCGGACGATTTCTCACCGGTGCCGTACTGTCACTGGCCGTCGTCCTCAGCGCCTGTTCCTCGGATTCGGACGCCGGCGAGACCAACGGTCGGGGCGGGTCGGAGTCGGGGGCCGCCTCGGCGAGCGCTGGGTCCGGATCAGCCGACGCCGGGTCCGCGGCGGGTGCGGACTCTCCCGAGGTTGTCGCCACCGGCCTCGAATCCCCGTGGTCGATCGCCTTCTTCGGGCAGACCATGTTGGTCAGCGAACGCGATTCGGGTCGAATCCTCGAAGTCTCCGCAGGTGGAGAGGTTCGTGAGGTCGGCCGAATCGATGATGCCTCGGCCTCGGGTGAGGCCGGCCTCCACGGTCTCGCCGTCGACGATGACCGTCTCTATGCCTTCTTCGCCGCTGGGACGGAGAATCGGATCGTGCGGTTCGACCTCCTCGGCGAGGCCGGGGACCTGTCCCTGGGTGAGGAGGAGACGATCCTCGACGGACTGCCGACGGCGAACTTCCACAACGGTGGGCGGTTGGCCTTCGGCCCCGACGGGATGCTCTATGCCACGCTCGGCGATACGGGCGATCGCGACAGTGCCCAGGATGAGCAGGCGCTGTCGGGAAAGATTCTGCGCATGACCCCCGATGGCGAGGTGCCCGACGACAATCCGTTCGGCGATTCGCTCGTGTACAGCATGGGACATCGGAACCCGCAGGGCATCGGGTGGGACGACGAGGACACGATGTATGCCTCGGAGTTCGGGCAGGACACGTGGGATGAGCTCAACGTCATCGAAGCCGGCGGCAACTACGGCTGGCCCGAGGTCGAAGGCATCGCCGAGGATGACGGTGCAGGTGACGGCGACTCGAGCGGAGGCGAGGGTGGCGGTGACTCGGGCAGCGGAGCAGGCGATTTCATCGATCCGGTGCAGCAGTGGTCACCCGACGAAGCGAGCCCGTCCGGACTGGCCGTCACCGAGGACAGCATCCTCATCGCCGGACTCCGTGGGCAGCGGCTGCACCGGGTGCCACTTGATGACCTGGCGTCATCGTCGCAGCTGTGGACCGGTGATTACGGGCGTCTGCGCGATGTGGTCGAGGCACCCGACGGGTCGTTGCTCGTGCTGACGAACAACACCGATGGCCGCGGAGATCCCGGCCCGGACGACGACCGCCTCCTGCGCTTCACGCCCTGACGGCGCCTGCCCGGTTATCGCTGCGTATACCGGCCGACAGCCGGGCACACGCTGGAACGCCGGGCTCGCCCGCCTCGCAGGTACGACCGAGGCCCCGAACGCTCTTCGCGTTCGGGGCCTCGTGACAGACGTGCTGCGTCGGTCACCGGACTGCTGACTCAGTTGTCCTTGGTTCCGGGCAGTCCCTGGGACTTGCGGCGCATGAGCAGGACGACGATGACGATGATGGCCAGGCCGCCCACGGACAGCAGCACGATCATCGGCGTCGACATTCCGGAGTCGCCGCCGGTGGATTCGCCGATCTCGCCGCGATCCTCGGTGTCCTTGCCCGGTTCGTCGACGACTCCGCCGCCGAGCCCGGCCTTCGTCGACTCTCCGGACGACTCCTTGACCTCACCGCCGGCCCCTTCGGAATCCTTGATAGCGAACGAGTAGTCGCCGGAGATCGGGTGGCCGTCCTGCGACACCACGCGCCAGGTGACCGTGTAATCGCCGGGCTTGAGATCGTCGGGCAGAGCGACGCTGAGCTTCTTGCCCTTAACGGTCAGCTCACCTGCGGAGACGTCTTTGCCGTCGACGACGACCTTGACCTCGGAGCCGACTTCCTGGATGTCGCCGGAGAAGGTCATCTCGAGCCATTTGGGCTGCTGGTCGAGCTCGGCACCGTCCTCGGGGTTCGACGACACCAGCTGATCATGCGCACTGGCGGCGGGAGCGAAAGCGAACACGCTCATCGCGGCCACCAGCAGGGCGGCGAAGCCCAGCCTGAGAGCGGACCAGTTCTGTCGTGTCATGAGACGAGTCATGAGAGTTTCTCCTTCGAGGCGTACCTGCGATTTCGATCGTGTCAGCGAGCTTGTGCTTACCAGTATCACTGAGATTTCGCGGCCAGCGTGCGCAGACGATCCGTGATTCCCGGCACGGATACTTCAATTGTCTCAAGAGTTTCTTCGAAATGCTTGAATTCCCCGTACCAGGGATCCTCGACATCGGGGGCGGGGATGTCGTCGTCCCCCGCCGAGGCGGCGCTGACCTCCCCTGCGGCCACCGCGGTCCCATCGGCTCCCGCGCCTCGGGCCGAGACGGCCACCCGCGGATCGAATTCGCGCAGCATCCGCAGCTCCGGGGCCGCCTCGGCGGGAAGACCTGAGATCATCCGCTGCAGCGCACGGTAGTGGCGGGCGGTCATCGCGACCGCCAGATCGCGCTGCGCCAACCATTCGGCCGTGATCTGCCGGGCGATGTGATCGTCGGTGCGGTAGCCGGCGGCGGCGAGCACACGAGCCTGACGAGGGTCGATGGGGTTGCCGGCCTCCTCGTCGCTGATCCCGGCGGAGTCGACGACCGCCTCGGCGCCGGTCTCGGCCAAGTGATGCACGAGCACACGTTCGGCGGTGACGGACCGGCAGATGTTGCCGGTGCACACGAAAACGACGGATGCCAGACTCATGCGGTCCTCCTCGGGCGGGGCGTACGGGGCACTGATCACGATACTGTGGGGCCATGACTTCTGAAACCTCACAGACCTCGATCAGGCCCGCCGACGACCTGTACCAGCACATCAACGGCGAGTGGATCGACTCGTTCACGATCCCCGACGACCGGGCCGGCGACGGAGCCATGCGTGAGCTCTTCGACACCGCCGAGACGAAGGTCCGCGACATCATCACCTCCGTGTCGGACACTGCGCAGGAGCCCGGGTCCGAGGGGCAGAAGGTCGCCGACCTGTTCACCTCGTTCATGGACGTCGAGCGCATCAACGACCTCGGCGTCGCCCCGCTGACCTCGACGTTCGCCGCCATCGACGCAGCCGAGGACAAGTCCGAACTCGCCGCGACGCTCGCCCGCCTCGAGACCGAAGGCATCGGCGGAGTGCTCGGCGGGTACGTCACCGCCGATGCGAAGGACTCCGACGTCTACGCCCTCTACCTCGTCCAGGCCGGGATCTCCCTGCCCGACGAGGACTACTACTTCAACGACGACCACGCCGAGGTGCGCGCGAAGTTCCTCGCGCATGTGCAGAAGATCGCGGCCCTGGCCGGTCTCGGGGAGAAGTCCGGGATCACCGATGCCGAGGTGGCCGCCAAGGTGATGGCGTTCGAGACCGAACTCGCCCGCCACCACTGGGATCGGGTGGCCTGCCGCGATGCGGAGAAGACGTACAACAAGTATTCGATCTCTCAGCTGCGCGACCTCGGCCCCGAGTTCGACTTCGACTCGTACCTGGGGATCCTCACCGCCGAGGCGGCCGATCTCAAGCACCTCGTGGTCTCCCAGCCCTCGTTCGTCACGGGCATGGCGAAGGTGTGGGCGGAGACCGATATCGAGACCATCAAGACCTGGCTGCGCTTCGTCGTCGTCTCCGACACCGCCTCGCTGCTCTCCGATGAGTTCGTCGAGGAGAACTTCGACTTCAACTCCCGGACTCTGTCGGGCACCCCGGCACTGCGGGAGCGCTGGAAGCGCGGGGTCAGCCTCGTCGAGGGCTACCTCGGTGAGGCCGTGGGCAAGCTCTATGTCGCCGCTGAGTTCCCGCCGTCGTCGAAGGACGCGATCGATCACCTCGTGGGCATGCTCATCAAGGCCTATGACAAGTCGATCCGCGAACTCGATTGGATGAGCGAGGAGACGAAGGAACGCGCGCTGGTCAAGCTCTCGAAGTTCACTCCGAAGGTCGGCTATCCGGAGGTGTGGCGGGAGTACCCGGCCACGATCGACGCCGCCGACCTGGTGGGCAATGTGCGTCGCTGCTCGCAGGCCGAGCATGTGCGGCAGGTCAAACGGATCGGCGGACCCATCGACCGCACCGAATGGCTGATGACCCCGCAGACGGTCAACGCCTACTACCACCCGGTGATGAACGAGATCGTCTTCCCTGCCGCGATCCTCCAGCCGCCGTTCTTCGACGCCGCCGGTGATGTGGCGGCGAACTTCGGAGCCATCGGCGCGGTCATCGGCCACGAGATCGGGCACGGCTTCGACGATCAGGGTTCGCGCTATGACGGCGACGGCAACCTCGTCGATTGGTGGACGTCTGCTGATCGTGAGCGCTTCGAGGAGCGCACGAATGCGCTGATCGCCCAGTATGAGGAACTGGTTCCGGCCGGTCTCGAGGCCAACCAGCATGTCAACGGGGCGCTGACGGTCGGTGAGAACATCGGTGACCTGGGTGGCCTGTCGATCGGCTGGAAGGCGCTCGAGCTCGAACTCGGCGAACGGGCGGGCACTCCGGGCGTGCCGGTGGCGCCGAGCCCCGAGCAGGCGAAGGCGTTCTTCTCCGCGTGGGCGAAGGCATGGCGGTCGAAGATGCGCACCGAGGAGCGTGTGCGCAGACTCTCGATCGACCCGCATTCGCCGGAGGAGTTCCGCTGCAACCAGGTCGTGAAGAACATGACCGCCTTCCACGACACCTACGGCGTGACCGAGTCCGACGGCATGTACTTAGCCCCCGACTCCCGAGTCACCATCTGGTAATTACTACCTGACGGCGGCCCAGCAACCTCGCGCGAGGTTGCTGGGCCGCCGTCGGGTAGTTCGGGGAGGAAACGGGCGCTGGGAGCCCGGGGATCCGAGTGGAGTGACTCAGCGGTGGTGGCGGATGAGGGCGACCATGCGGTAGTCGAATTCCTGCCAGCTCGAGATCGAGGCACCGGATTCCATCGCAGCCTGGAAGTCCTCGACCTCGGTGCGATCGGATTCGAGCGGAATGTCGAAGGGCATCTCCACGTAGAGCAGCCCGCTGGCGTCGGTGTGGACGATGTCGAAACCGGCCTGCTTCGGGTCGAGTTCGTTGTTCATCACGATGAGCAGCCGGTCCTCGGGGGCCGAGTATTCGGTCTCGATGCCATCGACATACCCCTGCTGCGACCGCAGCTCGCGCTGGGCCTGGATGACGAACGCCGAGTATGCGCCGATGCCGATGACCGGAATCCGTGAGGTCAGCGCTTCGGTGGCGACATCGATGAGCCGCGACCGGGCCTTGCGCCCCAGCGGGGACAGATCCCCACCGGACATGGCGACCCCGTCGAAGCCGACCAGCGAGATCCGCCCGTCGTCGTGGTTGGGGTTGAGGATGGTGATGTCGAGGCCGAATCGTGAGTACCAGGGGCGGGTCACCTCGGCGCTGTTTTCGTCCCACCACACGTAGAAGAGGAACGGCACGTTGATCCCGGCCTCCGAGTAGAAGAACGGGGGACGCCGCTCACCTGCGGTGACGTCGAAGGGAACGACGTTTCCCTCGATCGGGGCCGGGCAGGTGGCGAACGAGGTGAACGCGAACGGGTAGTTCACCGCACGGTTGAAATCGACGACGAGCGACCCGTCCTGATTCGGCACTCCGAGATCGATGGTCCGCCACGCCGAGGTGGTGCTCCCGTTCGTCGAATCGTGGAAGTCCAGCTGGAGCCCGGTCTTCGGACACCCGGTGGCGAGCAGGTTCACCTCACCGTGCTGAGTGTCGAACGTGACGATTCCCGCCGCCTGCGTCTGCAGCTGCAGATCCTCTTGAGCGGTTTCGATCGGGTAGGTCTTGAACGGGTCGAACCGGGTGAATCGGGCGAGGAAGACGAAGTCCGGGTCCGGGTCGAAGACCGGAACCTCGAAGAACTTGCCCAACAGCGGGGACTTCGAATTGCGCACACGCACACCGAGGCGGCCGGCCCGGTCGATGAGTTCGTAGAGGACGTTGCCGACGGTGAACCAGTTGAGCGATCCGCCGGTCGGAAGTTTCGCGCTGAACCCGTTCTCCTCGACGCGGACCTGAGGTCGAGCGGGCACGGCTGCGTGTCCGCCGGTCGCCTGTGAACCGGCATCCGATCCGGCATCCGCACCAGCAGAACCATCCGCACCAGCCGCAGAATCTGCGCCCGCACCGGCCGCCGCGTCGGCCTGGTCCGTGACCCTCGGCAGGGTCGAGGTGTCGCTGGGCACGGCCGGGCTCGTCGCCCGGGTCGGCCCCGAGTTGGTCACACCCGCGCCGTTCGCCCCAGTCCCAGCCCCAGGACCTCCCCCAGTCCCAGCCCCGGAACCAGTCGAATCCGAACCGTCTCCGCCGTCGCCGACCGCGCTGAGCAGGTCGAACGTCTCCGCCGCTGGACCGGCCTTGATTCCGGTGTCCAGGGACACGGTCACCCACCCGTCGTCGACGGTGAAGGTGCCGGGGGCGTCGGTCCAGGTCGATTCGTCCTCGAGCCAGTGCAGCCCGACGACGCTGAGCCAGCCGAACGGTTTCGCCAGTGCCGAGTTCCGTGAGTCGCGCCAGGTGTTCCACTCCGTCACGAACTGGTTCACGTCGAACACTCCTTGCCGTCGCTGGTGCGGCAGCAGGATCGCTGCTCCCGCCTGATTCTCGGACCCGGTGGCAACCCGGCGTCTGAGACCTGATCTTCTTCACCTCCAAACTACCGCAAACGATAGGCTGGGGAAATGAATGAATCACTCCCGAGACCGGATCGGGCCGCGACGACAGCGGCCGACCTCGGCGACTTCGTCAGCGCCTCCCCCAGCTCCTATCACGCGGTGGCCACCGCCGCGAAACGCCTGGAAGAAGCCGGATTCTCCCACCTCGACGAGTCCGTTCCCTGGGCGCTGACACCTGGGACCGGGCACTACGTCATCCGGGACGGCGCGCTCATCGCGTGGATGAATCCCACCGTCACCGAGGCGGCTGACCGGTTCCGTGTGTTCGGTTCCCACACCGATTCCCCGGCGTTCAAACTCAAACCCGGCGGCGAGTACACCGCTGAGGGCACCCGTCAGGTCGGGGTGGAGGTCTACGGCGGGCCGTTGCTGAATTCGTGGCTCGATCGTGAGCTCGCCTTCGCCGGTCGTCTCGGCCTCGCCGACGGCCGCATCGTGCTCGCCCGCACCGGACCGATCGCCCGCATCCCGCAGCTGGCGATCCACCTCGACCGTCAGGTCAACGAGGGGCTGACCCTGGACAAGCAGCGTCATACCGCTCCCGTCATCGGCCTGGCCGACCTCGCCGAGGCGGACATCATCGAACTGCTCGCCGCGTCCGCCGGAGTCGATGCCGAGACCGTCGTCGGCCACGATGTCTACACCATCCCCACTCAGGAACCGGCCCTCTTCGGTGCGGCCGAGGAGTTCTTCGCCTCGCCGAGGCTGGACAACCTGCTGTCCGTCCACGCCGGTGTCACCGCGCTCACCCAGCTCGATGCCGACGGCCTCGACGGCATCCCCCTGTTCGCGGCCTTCGACCACGAGGAGATCGGATCGAATTCGCGCTCGGGAGCATGCGGCCCGTTCCTCGCCGACGTCACCGAACGCATCGTCGCCTCCTTGCTGCCGCAGTCGACGCGCAGCGATTATCTCGCGTCGATGGCCTCCTCGGTGTGTGTCTCCTCCGATGCCGGGCATGCTGCTCATCCGAACTATCCGGAACGACATGACCCGCATGTCCGCCCCCGCCTCGGCGGCGGTCCCCTGCTCAAGCTCAACGCTCAGCAGCGCTACGCCACGGATGCGGTCGGCACGGCCGTGTGGTCGCAGGCATGCACGGCCGCTGGGGTCGACTACCAGGATTTCGTGTCGAACAATGCGATGCCCTGCGGGTCGACGATCGGACCGCTGACCGCGACCCGACTGGGAATGACCACCGTCGACGTGGGTCCGGCCCTGTACTCGATGCACTCGGCCCGCGAGATGGTCGCGGTCTCCGATGTGCTCGCTCTCGGTGCCGCTGCGAAGGCGTTCCTCCAAGGCAGCTGACCTCGCACCCCCGGCGGGCCTCGAATCCGCCGACACCGCGGTTGTCCTCACCACGACGATCGTGATACGAATTGCACGACCCCACGGGAGCCCGCTGCACGGGCTGAGATCGGACTGCATCGTCCGAGACCGTAGAACCTGATCCGGTTGATACCGGCGTAGGAAGTGAGGACTGCAGATGACTGCATTCACCCCTGAAACACCCGCCCCTGCCACGACTTCGTCTGACGCAGATTCGCACGACGAATTCACCCTCGAGCAGTATCCGACGCATTCGCCGGCGTGGGTCGACGACACGGAGCACGGCATCCGCGTTCCCGTGACCCGCATCGAACTCGAGGACTCGAACGGCCGGGCCAACGATCCCGTCGACGTCTACCGCACCGTCGGACCGGGCAGCACTCCGGAAGAGGGACTTCCAGCTCTGCGATTTCCGTGGATCGAGGATCGCCTCGACACCGAAACGTACGCAGCCCGCGGCCACCGCATCGCCGATGACGGTCGTGCCGCCGTCCGCCGAGGTGCCCCGTCGCAGCAGTGGAAGGGACGCAGACCGGTTCCGCGTCGGGCCAAGACCGGTCGCACGGTCACCCAGATGCACTACGCAAGGCAGGGCATCATCACCCCGGAGATGCGGTTCGTCGCACTCCGCGAGCAGTGCGATGTCGAGCTCGTGCGTGCCGAACTCGCCGCCGGTCGGGCGATCATCCCGAACAACATCAACCACCCCGAATCCGAACCGATGATCATCGGCAAGGCATTCCTCGTCAAGATCAACGCGAACATCGGCAATTCCGCGGTCACCAGCTCCATCGCCGAGGAGGTGCAGAAGCTGCGGTGGGCCGCGAAGTGGGGTGCCGACACCCTCATGGACCTGTCGACCGGCAATGACATCCACACCACTCGGGAATGGATCATCCGCAACTCCCCCATCCCCATCGGCACCGTCCCGATCTATCAGGCGCTGGAGAAGGTCGACGGTAATGCGAACGCGCTGACCTGGGAGATCTATCGCGACACGGTCATCGAACAGTGTGAGCAGGGTGTCGACTACATGACCGTCCACGCCGGTGTGCTGCTGCGCTATGTTCCGCTCACGGCCGACCGGGTCACCGGGATGGTCTCCCGCGGCGGGTCCATCATGGCCGGCTGGTGCCTTGCCCACCACGAGGAGAACTTCCTCTACACCCACTTCGACGAGCTCTGTGAGATCTTCGCCCGCTACGATGTCGCGTTCTCACTCGGCGACGGACTGCGACCGGGGTCCATCGCCGACGCCAACGATGCCGCCCAGTTCGCCGAACTCGACACACTGGCCGAACTCACCGAACGTGCGTGGGCCCACGATGTCCAGGTGATGGTCGAAGGCCCCGGGCACATTCCGCTCCACCTCGTACGGGAGAACGTCGAACGCCAGCAGGAGCTCTGCCACGGCGCACCGTTCTACACCTTGGGTCCGCTGGTCACGGATATCGCACCCGGATACGACCACATCACCTCGGCGATCGGGGCGACCGAGATCGCCCGCTACGGCACGGCGATGCTCTGCTACGTCACCCCGAAGGAGCATCTCGGCCTACCCGACCGCGACGACGTCAAGACCGGGGTGATCACGTACAAGATCGCCGCGCATGCCGCGGATATCGCGAAAGGCCACCCCGGCGCGACGGCCCGCGATGATGCGCTGTCGAAGGCTCGGTTCGAGTTCCGCTGGCGGGATCAGTTCGCGCTCGGCCTCGATCCGGAGACTGCCGAGGCGTTCCACGACGAGACGCTGCCCGCGGAACCCGCGAAGACCGCGCACTTCTGTTCCATGTGCGGGCCGAAGTTCTGCTCGATGCGCATCTCCCAGGACATCCGCGACACCTACGGCAGCGCCGAGGCTCAGGAGGCCCTGGCAGGAATGCAGCGGAAGAGCCGCGAATTCCTCGCCTCTGGCGGAGAGGTCTACCTGCCCGATCCGACCGTCGGCCTCAAGGCGGACTGACCGTCGTTCAGGGCGTGGCGCGTCTATCGCAGTGTGCACGATTCGACTGACGCGCCAGGCCGTGAACGAGCGTTGCGGAGGCGATGTAGGTTGACGGTATGAGCGAACTTCAGCGTGCCTTCGACGCGCATCTGCACATCATCGATCCGACCCATCCGCTGATCGAGAACAACGGCTATCTGCCCGACCCATTCACGGTCGCCGACTATCGCGCGAGGCTGCAGAGCCTGCCCGAGGTGGGAGTCGACGTCGCCGGAGGTGCCGTCGTCTCCGGCTCGTTCCAGGGCTTCGACCAGGGGTACCTCGTCGAGGCGCTGCGGGGGCTCGGCGGCAGCTATGTCGGTGTCACACAGCTGCCGGATGCGACCACCGATGAACAGATCCGCCGCCTCGACGAGGCCGGCATCAAGGCGCTGCGCTTCAATATCGCCCGCGGTGGTTCGGCCACTCTCGATGCCCTCGACAGCTTCGCCCGACGGGTCCATGACCTTGTCGGATGGCATGCCGAGCTCTATATCGACGCCCGCACCATCGATGCCGACCTCACCGCACGCATCGCCGCACTGCCGGCGGTGAGCATCGACCACCTGGGCATGCACGAGGACGGACTGCCCACCCTGCTGCGCCTCGTCGAGGCCGGGGTGAAGGTCAAAGCCACCGGTTTCGGTCGCGTGGAACTCGACCCCGCCGAGGCGGTCCGTCGCATCGTCGACACCGACCCGACCGCGCTCATGGTGGGCACGGATCTGCCGTCGACGCGGGCACGTCGCCCCTTCTCAGATGCTGATTTCACACTCCTCCTCCAGGTGCTCACCCCCACCGAGGCGGACGCCGTGTTCTGGTCGAATGCGGCGAGGTTCTACGGCCTCGAACCGTCATCCGCTGAGTAGACGTTCATCTCCGCCCAGTAGCATGAGTGAGATGAGTTCACGTCAGTCGAATCTCGCCTCCACTCTGCACACCCTCGACGGTCGCAGCTACGGCAATCTCAAACAGATCCGCGGCCGCTACACCTTCGGACCGGTCACCGTGTTCATCGATCGGGTCCAAGCCGATCCGTTCGCCTCCCCGTCGAAGGTCCGGGTCCGTGTCGATCGTGCCGATGCGAAGGTTCCGCTTGAGCTCACCACCGAGCGCGCCGATCGCATCGCAGCGGCCGACTACCTTCTCCGTGCCGGCAACGCGGTGCTCGCGAAGCTCGATCAACGCGCACTGATCCTCGGCCGCCCCGGGCAGGAGATCCTCGAACGGACGAACATCCTCATCGACGACGCCGGGCTCGAGGCACGTCTGCTCGTCAACCTTCCGGCCCGCGGCCGCCGCATCCTCGGCCACCAGGCCGCCGACATCCTCACTCGCGATCTGCCCGAATTCGCCGAACGACTCTTTCTCTTCGACCGCTGGTCGGACGCCCCGGCAGGCAGGGGAGGGAACACTCCCGCCCCATCGGCCCACGGGCTCGCCGACCACGTCCAGCTGCACCGGGATCAGCTGGAACTGCGCAGCCGCCTCGGCGAGGCCGGACTCATCGGGTTCATCGGCAACGGGGCGATTCTGCCGCGGAAATCCGGGGATTCGGACCTGCCGATGACATCCTCCGATGCGGTGGCCTTCACCTCCCCTCCCGAACTCGAACACACGGTCGATCTCTCCAGCGGCCACAGCGTCACCGGCATGGGCATTCCCCGCGGGGTCACCGTCATCGTCGGAGGCGGCTATCACGGGAAGTCGACGATTCTGCGCGCGCTCGAACGCGGCGTCTACCCGCATATCGCCGGCGACGGGCGCGAATGGGTCATCAGCGACCCGACTGCCACCTCCATCCGAGCCGAGGACGGTCGCGCCGTGACCGGCGACGACATCTCGGCGTTCATCAACAACCTACCCTCGGGCACTGACACGAGATCCTTCTCCACCACGAATGCCAGCGGATCGACCTCGCAGGCGGCCAACCTCGTCGAAGCGATCGAGGCGGGTGCACGCACCCTGCTCATCGACGAGGACACTTCGGCGACGAACTTCATGATCCGCGACGAACGCATGCGCGCGCTCATCCCCGCCGAACGGGAACCGATCACCCCGTTCGTCGACCGCGTCCGTCCTCTGCTGACCGAGCAGGGCGTATCCACAGTGCTCGTCGCCGGCGGATCGAGCGCGTTCTTCGAAGTCGCCGACCACGTCATCGCCCTCGACGCCTATGTCCCCCGCGAAGTCACGAACCAGGCACATGACCTCGTCGGCGTCACCGCCGCCGACCTCAGCCCGGACTCCGGTTCAGACTCCCCCGCCGCCCCCGCTTTCACCGCCGCACCGCGTGTGCCGACGGCGAAGGCGCTGCGTCCGGCGTCGAAGACGAAGACCGCCCGCGCTAAGGGATCCGACCGGATCCAGTTCGGCCGCGACTTCATCGATCTCATCGCCATCGCTCAACTCGTCGACACGCAGCAGGCCGCCGGAGTAGCCGAGACACTCGAATACCTCGCGGAGATCTTCGACGGACGCACCTCCCTGACCGAGGCGCTGGCCGAGGTCGAGGACATGCTCGATGCCGAAGGGCTCGACGGAATCACGGGCCACCGCGACCATCCGGGTCACCTGACCCGGCCGCGCCGGCAGGAGATCGCCGCCGCGCTCAACCGCTTCCGCGGGTTGAACCTCGAACGCTGACGAGCGCGACCTACCTATCCAACAGTCCAACCAGCTCGGCGTTTGTACCCACCGGCAGTGAGCAGGAGGTCCCTCGGCACACGATCGCCGTCCCCGCGGGGACGTCGACCTCCCGACCGTCCGGTCCGGGCACCCCGGTCGAAGCGGTGAGCAGAGTGACCGCTGGATGCCGGGCAGCGATGGTCCGCAGCGCCTCGTCGCCGGTGGCGACCCGCACGGGCGACAGTGCCCGCTCGGCCTGCCACAGCGCATGGCCGCACCCGCGCGGAGCCTGACCGGCCAGTGCCCGATAGACCCCGAGCAGCCGATCTCTCACCTCCAACAGTCGTCCGGTATCCAGCGCGGCCGCCTCCCCTGACGACTCTGCCGCACCAGGCGTCGCACCGGATTCTGGACCACCGGACGTGGCAGCGTCGACGCCGAGCTCGGCGAGCAGCAGCACCGCCTCGGCGGCCGCCGATCGTCCCGACGGCACGGTGTTGTCGACGGGGTCCGCCGACTTCACATCGATGATCCCGTCGCCGAGCGAATCGACCGCCTCGAGAACTCCGTCCCCTTGTTCGGAGGTGAAGAGGTCGAGCATCGTCGCCGCGAGGTCGACCAGATCCCCCACTCTCACCGAGGCGGCCCCGCCCGACAGCTGCCCGACCGTGATCCCAGCGGTGATCGTCTGCGCCCAGTCTGCAAGCCCGCCCCGCCCGGGGCCGGCGACTCCGCCGGTGAAGCTGCGCCGCACATCGAGCGAGGCCGAGCCGGCCGACTCCACCGATCCGGCCTGCTCCATCGAACCGGCGGTCGCTCCTGCCTGCTTGTTTCGTTCGTCCATCGCCGTCCAGAATCGCACGGCGGTTTCTGCCCATCGCGCCGAATCGGCACCACCGTCAGACTCAGCGCCCGCACCGGAGTACAGGGCCGCCTCGGCGAGGGCGGTGACGGCCAGGGAATTCCATTCGGTGATGATCTTCTCGTCACGGGCCGGCTGGGACCGGCGAGCGCGCAGCTGGTCGAGCATCTCGCTCTGATGCTTCGTCGCCTCGATGTCCCACGGCGCGGGGTGGTCCGCGTCGAAGGGCACGTCTTCCATGCCGAGCCAGTCGATGATGCGCACGGCCGCGACGACCTGGCCGGACAGCTCGCCTCCGGCCGGCGAATCGACGAGCCCGAGCAGCCCGGCCTGCCCGGCTTCAGCGAATTCTTCGGGGGCGAAGACATAGGCCGCGCCCTCTTCGGAGACTCCCGCCGAGTTGAGTGAATCCGCGTCGAGGGCGGCGATGAATCCGTCATCGGTCGACAGGTCGCTGATCAGGAAGTTCGCGGTATCGGCGATCTCGCGTTCGGCCAGGGCGAGCCATTTCGACCTCGGGTCCAGGGCGCGTTCGACCTTCGCCCAGGCGACGACGGCACGCAGGTAGAGGGCGTTGTCGTAGAGCATCTTCTCGAAGTGCGGCACGAACCACTGCCGGTCGACGCTGTAGCGGGCGATCCCGCCGCGCACCTGGTCGCGCATGCCGCCACTGGCGATTCTGGCCAAGGTCGAGCGCACGGCGATGAGGCAGTCGAGGACGGGCTCACCGGTCAGGTGCCCGTCGGCGCCGAGCCAGCCGAGCCGTCCCTCGGCCCGGACTCGATCGATCGGGTGTTCCCCGGCCTCTCCCTCATTCGCCGAGGCAGTCCCGCCGGTTCCCGGGCGTCCCGAAGCACCGTCGTCCTCTCCCTCACCCGCCGAGGCGGTCCCGCCCAAGCGCACGAACGCGGCGAGGAGCTGGAGGACGTTCATCATCGGCGGGAACTTCGGGGCACCGCCGAATCCGCCCCAGGCCGGATCGTAGGAATCGAGCAGCGCTGCGGCAGCGGAGTCGAGCTCATCGGGGGTCAGGGACTCCGCGGCCGCCTCGGCGGGGAGGGCGCTGGTCACGGCATCGGCCATCTCGGCCAGTCCGCGGTCCATCCGGGATGTCATCTGATCGACCTCATCGCGGCGGTCCGTCCACGTCGCCGACACGGCCGAGAGCACCTGTGTGAATGCGGGCAGATTGCCCCGCGGCGCGGGCGGGAAGTAAGTGCCGGCATAGAAGGGACTGCCGGCAGGTGTGGCGAAGATCGTCATCGGCCAACCGCCCTGTCCGGTCATCGCCTGCAGGGCGTTCATGTAATAGGCGTCGATGTCCGGCAGTTCCTCACGGTCGATCTTCACGGGCACGAACCGGTCGTTCATCATCGCCGCGACCGCTTCGTCCTCGAACGACTCATGGGCCATGACGTGGCACCAGTGGCAGGTGGAGTAGCCGATCGAGATGAGGAGGGGGACGTCACGGCGGGCCGCCTCGGCGAGGGTGTCCTTCGTCCACATCCGCCAGTCCACGGGATTGTCGGCGTGCGCGCGCAGGTAGGGGCTGGTCGATTCGGCGAGTTCGTTCGGCATGCCTCCAGCGTCTCACTTCGGACGATCACACGCGAGGCCATCTCCCGCCCGCCGACAGAGATCGCCGCCCTCCAGCCGACAAGGCAGCTGGTTTTTATGGGAGCATGGGGCCATGAGCACCGCACCGGACACCGACGCCCCCGACCTGAGAATCGGCCTCGACGCCCGCAGAATGGCCCTCACCATCGTTGCCGCCGTCGTCTTCCTCGTCACGTGGGTCGGTGCAGGGCTCCTCGAGGTCAAGGCTCAAGACTCCTCTGTGTCGTCACCGGGTCCGAGCCTCCTTCGCCTCGCGCTTATCGCGGTCTCCGGCGCCGCCGCGATCACGGTCGCCCGCGGTCTTCGCCCGATCCCCCGCAGCGTGTTCATCGTCGTCACCGTGGTTCTCTGCGCCGTCGAAGCGCTCAGGTCGATCTTCACCATCGACACGTTCGGCGCCGACCCCGGGGGCCTGGCCGACAATCCCGCGCTCACCACGGCCTTGGCCTCCGCGAGCCTCATCGTCGCGGTCGCTTTCCCGATCGTTGTGGCCCTTGCCCTGGCCGCGGTCACGGCCCGCCTCGTCCCCGTCGCCGAGGCGGCCTCCCCCGCAGTCCTCCGCCGCCGTTCCCGTGCCGCCGCCATCGGATTGTTCGTGGCGGTCGGGATCGTGCTCCTCGTCTGGCTGCTGCGAACCATATTCGTCGACGCCCTGCTCCTGTTCGAGTACGGTGATGCCTTCAATGCTCTGGGCGCAGCGGCCGGAATCGTCTCCGCCGTCCTCGCCCTGCGGCTCATCGCCGAGTCCCGATCACTGCCTGCCGATGCACCGGCCGTCGGCTCGGCGCCGTCCGGCACCACGCCTCGATCTGCTCGCACTCTCGCGTTCGTCGTCATCGTCTGCGGACTGTACCTGTGCCGGGAGTCGACCATACTGGCGGTCGGATACCCACCGGCGTTCACTTTCGGATACTCGGGCTGGGTCGTCTCCATGTTCGGCCTCGTCCTCGGCAGCCTCGTGCTCGCAATCCGCACACTCAACTGCGCCCCGACCGGTGACATCGCCCCGATAGCGGAAGCTGGTTGAGCGACAAGCTCTGCCCAGGTGAACAGCCGACCGCCCAAACCTGAGCCGGACCATCTGCCGAGACGGCATCATCCGCGTCGCAGTTCCCTCTTCCCCCGCATCCGGCATTCTTCTACACTATGTAGAACTTAGTGGAGCGGGAACCGATCCCGGTGCCCGCCGCTGGGAGACAGGAGAACGACAATGAACGCCGAATCACCCTGGACGCTCGACGCCGCGGACTGCTGGGACCTCCTGCGATCCGCCTCCGTCGGTCGCCTGGCCGTCATCGCCGATGGTGCCCCGGAGATCTTCCCGGTGAACTTCACCGTCGAACATTCCGCACTCGTCATCCGCACCGGCGATGGCACGAAGATCGACGCCGTCCGCAGCCATCCCCGCGTCGCCTTCGAAATCGACGGCGTCGACGGGCAGACCGCGTTCAGCGTCGTCGTCAAAGGCGACGCGAAGGAGATCAAGGCTCCCGACGAACTGCGCGACACGGTCTCCCTCGACGTCTCCCCGCTGCAGGCCGGGACGAAGAATCATTTCGTCCGGATCCTCGCCGAGGAGGTCACCGGTAGGAGCTTCCCGGTGACCGATCCCGCGACGTGGAAGTCAGCGCTGCGCGACGTGGCACGCGCACCGCACGAGTGACGCCGTCGACCGGCTCTTCGTCGATCAGAGGGCTTCGACGACCTCGACGAGGCGGTCGGGGGCGTTGGTGATGATGCCGTCGGCGCCGACATCGATGGCCCGTTCCATCTCGCCGATGTCGTCGACGGTCCACACCAGACTCGTCATTCCGAGCTCGTGGATGGCGGTGAGGAAGTCCTCGTCGGCGGCACAGAATTCCGGGTTGACCTGGTCGACCCAGTCGGCGAAGTCCTGGAGTTCGTCCGGGCACGGGCGCCCGAGCACGCCGACCGGGATCTCCGGGGCGAGCGCGTGGAATTCGGCGACGAATGCCCAGTTCGCGGACTGGACGACGAGCATGCCGGCGGCCAAAGCCCGCTCGAGATAATTCGGCACGGTGCGCAGGGCGGACAGGACCGCCTCGGCGATTCCGGGATAGACCTCGGGATGCTTGACCTCGAGCAGCAGGCCGGTGCGGGTGTCGTGGGCGAGGGTGAGCACCTCGGCGAGGCGGGGCACGCGGACACCTGCGAACTCCGCACCCTTCCAGCTTCCGGCATCGAGCGTGGCGATCTGGGCGGCATTCATGCCGGCGATGCTGCGGTCTTCGCGATTCGGATACAGGGTGCGGGCGTCGGTCGTGCGATCGACTGTGGTGTCGTGCATGATCACGAGCTCGCCGTCGGCGCTCATGTGGACGTCGGCTTCGATCATGTCTGCGCCCTGGTCGATGCCGGCGATGAACGCAGGGATCGTGTTCTCCGGCCACTCGGCGGACGCACCTCGGTGTGCGATGACCAGGGGCGGAACCCGAACGCGGGCAGGATCGATCACGGTGTCGGCGATGCCGGCGCTGAGGTCTCTGGGCGAGGGATCGGAGGTGGGGGTGGCGAGGGTGATGGGCATTTCAGAACTCCTCCACGGAGACTGCGGGTGGCGTTCGGGCGCCGGATCCAACTGCTGCTTAGGCGACCGAACGATGAGTACTAGGCCGCCCAGACTAGGCGGCCCGAGCAAGGCCCGGGTGATGCGCGAGTGGACGGGACATGAATCCTGCCGGTGTCGGCACTGGCCGTCGCCTGAGCCGATGCTGACTCGGCTGCGAACCACCGGCATCTCTCACAGCAGGGGCCAATGCCACACCGGCAGGGGGTGGGGTGGCAGACTGGGGATAACCCCGGACGGAGTTCTCGCGTTCCGCACCTCCGATCCTCTCCAGCACGATTGCCGAAGGAGGCGCAGTTCAATGGAGATGCTCCAGAGTGCATTCGACAGTGTCAGCACCGTATCGTCATACATCCTCGTAGCTGTTCTCATCCCCACTGGTCTGTATTTCACGATCCGCACGGGAGTGGTGCAGATCCGCCTGCTGCCCGAGATGTTCCGCACCCTGACGGAGCCGGGCGGACGGGATTCCGAGGGCAACCGGAACATCTCGCCGTTCCGCGCCTTCTCGATCTCCGCGGCCTCGCGAGTGGGGACGGCGAACATCGCCGGTGTCGCATTGGCGATCTCGCTCGGCGGTCCGGGGGCGATGTTCTGGATGTGGCTGACGGCCATCGTCGGCGGGGCCACGGCTTTCGCCGAGTCCGCCCTCGGCCAGTTGTACAAACTCAAGGACGGCCCGAACTTCCGCGGCGGCCCCGCCTATTACATCAAGCACGGGCTGAACATGAAGTGGCTCGGGTTGGTCTTCGCCGTCATCGTCGCCATCACCTACGGCGTCGTGTTCAACTCCGTGCAGTCGAACTCCATCGTCGACGCCGTCGGCGCATCCTTCGGAGTCGAGAATTCGGACGGCGTCTTCGCCGCGGTCGCCGGTGCCATCATCGCCGTCGCCGCATTCGCGATCTTCGCCGGCGGTGCCAAGCGCATCTCGAACATCTCGGCTTATCTGGTGCCGATCATGGCCGGTCTCTACCTCATCGTCGGCATCATCGTCGTGGCGATGAACATCGGTGCCGTTCCGTCGATGATCGCGACGATCTTCGCTGATGCGTTCAGCATGCATTCGCTCGCCGGCGGCACTTTGGGTTCGATCATGCTCATCGGTGTGCAGCGCGGTCTGTTCTCCAACGAGGCCGGCATCGGTTCGGTCCCGAACGCGGCAGCCACTGCATCGGCGTCGCACCCGGCCAAGCAGGGCTTCGTGCAGGCGCTGGGCGTGTACTTCGATACGATCCTCGTCTGCTCGATCACCGCGTTCATCATCCTGCTGTCGAACCCGGAGTACGGCAGCTCTGCCGAGGGCATCCAGCTCACGCAGACGGCGCTGAGCGGTCAGCTCGGGCAGTGGGCGATCCACTTCCTCACTTTCGCGATCTTCCTCTTCGCGTTCTCGTCGATCCTCGGCAACTACTACTACGGCGAAGCGAACATCGAGCATCTGACGACGAACCGCGCCGCATTGCGGGTGTATCAGGTCATCGTCATGGTCTCGGTGTTCATCGGCGCGATCGCTGCGCTCGACCTGGTCTGGACTGCCGCAGACATCTTCATGGCGATCATGGCGCTCATCAACCTGTTCGCTCTGCTGATGCTCTCGCCCCTGGTGTTCTCGCTGTTGAAGAACTACCAGCAGCAGCGCCGAGCCGGTTTCGAACCCGTCTTCCACCGCGGCGATCTGCCCACGTTCAAGCGCATCAACACCGAGGTCGACGCCTGGGACGGCACCGACGAGGTGACCACCGCGAAGTTCTGGCAGGACCGCGGGAAGAAAGTTCGCTCCGACAGCGAGTGACGCTGCCGAACAGCAGTCGACAACGCACATCGGGCGCTCCCTTTCGGGGCGCCCGATGTGTTTTCATTTCCCAAGTTCCGCAGGCAGTCCGCTGACCCTAAGGAGGTCCCGATGAGTATCGATCGCGCCGAGTTGGCGAACGCACTCGCCGAGGCGACCGGATGGTCGGTCACGGCCGATCCCCACCGTGTGACGTTCACGAATGATGATCCAACACAGGTGGTCATCTGGACTGTCACCGATTCCGAGATCGGGGAACTCCGCTATAACGAGAATCGCCGTGCCCAGGGTTACGGAGGCAAGAGGACTGCCGATTTAGGTGCCTTGTGGCTTCCCCTCTTGGAAGCCTTGGGCCCGTTCGAAGGATCACGCGGGATGATTCGTGGGACTGACCTGAGGATCATCGAGTAGCCGCGACCCGTCGAGGTCTGCGGGGAGGCAAAGGGGTCCGGCGTCGCGACTGCGGCACCGGACCCCTTCTGTGCTGATGCGTTCACTCCGCAGGGAGTGTCCGGCGGGTGCAGGGCATCAGCGACCGGATTCATTGCGTGTATGGAGTCACCGACCGGCAGGAGTGAAGTCCGTGCTGCCGACGAACTCCGGACGCGACTTCGGCGCTGCGAAGGGGTCCACACAGGTGTTCTCCACCGAGTTGTACACGATGAAGATATTCGAGCGTGAGAACGGAGTGACGTTGCCATTCGACGCATGCATGCAGTTGGAGTCGAACATGATCGCTCCGCCCGCGTCTCCTTCGAGCACGTCGATGCCGTATTCGTCGGCGAAGTCGCTGAGAGTCTGACGATCCGGGGTGCCTGCGCCCTGCATGATGAGTGACTTCCGATAGTTGTCCTCGGGAGTGCCTCCCACACAGCTGATGTAGCGCTTGTGCGAGCCGGGCATGATCATCAGCGGACCGTTGAAAGAGTAGTTGTCCGTCAGCGACAGCGAAAGACTCACCGCACGCGGGCCGGGCATTCCGTCTTCAGAATGCCAGGTCTCGAAGTCCGAATGCCAGGAGAACTCCTTGCCCACGAATCCCGGCTTGTAGTTGATCCGGCTCTGATGGATATAGACATCGGATCCGAGGATCTGACGTGCGCGGTCGACGAGACGCGGATCGTTCGCGATCTTTCTGAAGATCTCATTGGTGCGATGGATGTCGAATATCGACCGGACCTCGTCGGACTCGGCTTCGACGACGGTGCGCTCATCGGCCTTCACCTCGGGGTCGTGCGACAGCCTCTGGAGCTCGTCGGTGAAGAGTTTGAGCTCTTCGGGGGTGATGAGCTGATCGATCGTCAGATAGCCCGTGTCCTCGAAGTGCTTGAGCTCCGCCGCCTCGAGGGGGCCGCCTCCGGGAGAACCGAAGACGATCGGACCCGTGCGCGGGAGAACCTCAGTGGTGTCACCGGAGCGAGTCGGATAGAGATCTGTGGTTGCGGTCGCAGCTGACACTGCTGTCATCATTTCTCCTTCCTTCGCTGTGTGCCGTCTGCCGGGCAACTTCTCATCTGCCCCGCAGATCGGGTTGTGCGGCCACCGTAACAGGAGGACATCGTCCCCGGTACCCCGGTCAGAGCCAGAACAGAGAGACCGGCACCCTCGGTGCGACCCAACAGAGATGAATCGCTTCCAAAGGTGCCGGTCATTCTTTGGACGGTCAGCGTTTGACCGACTTCGAGGTCGCTCCGGTTGCCCAGCTGACCTGGCTGAAGGTGACACGGTAGTACTTCTTGCTCTTCGACTTCACCTTGTAGGTGGCCTTGCCCTTCTTCGCGGAGACCGTCTTCAGCGTCTTCCACTTGCTGCCGGACTTGACCTGGAACTTCACCTTCGGGCTGTACTTGATCTTCCCGTAGCGCTCCGGGTGGTAGACCTTCGACGACGAGGTCAGCGTGACCGTGCTGCCGCTGCGCTTCGAGGACAAAGACGCATACGCTTTGCCGCGAACGTAGAAGTACCCCTTGGTGTAGTCGGTACGGTCGACGTACTTCGAGAAGCTGGAATTGTTCGCCCAGACATCTGACGGACCGAGCGTGTATTTTCCAAGCCCCGACCAGTCCGGGCAGACCATCGAACGCGCTCGCTTCGTGTTGCCGTCATGACTGAAAGACACGTAGTCGACTATTCCGCCGCTCCGAGTGACATCAACATCGACGAGCCATTCGGAAACACCCGATTTCTTGTGAGCCATCGTCACGTCGACGTTGCGGCAGTTCGAATTGGCGACAACCATGCTCTTGGCAGAGAGCTTCGTGACGTCGAACTTCTCACTCGCCGCCTCGGCGGAGACGGCGGGACCGACGGCGAGAGCAAGAGCGGCAACGGACGCCACAAGGGCGCGCTTGAGGAACTTCATGGAGACTCCAACTGAAGATGGGATGGAAGGGGATGCCTGAGTCGGAGTCAACTAATGTGTAATCGGCAACGAGAAGTCACGAACTTGAAAGTTGTATGACCGAAGATTATCACACCTGCAGTCCGTCCGGCCCCGCTCAACGGTGCCGTTCACCCGGAAGCCTCAACCACACGCAAAAGACGGCCCGAGCGCAATGCTCGGGCCGCCTCGGCGAGTGAAGCTCAGTCAGCTTCCGCCGATCCAGTCTTCGACTGGACCTCGATCAGTTCGCGGGTGCCGCTTCATCCTCGAGGATGAGCGGGTACACGCCGTTCTCGTCGTGGACCTCACGGCCGGTGACCGGCGGGTTGAACACGCAGGCCATGCGGAGCTCTTCCTCAGCCACGACGGTGTGCTTCTCGTTTCCGTCGAGCAGGTACATGACGCCATCGTGGAGCGGGTAGACCTTGCCGGTCTCCTCGTCGGTCAGCGTTCCCTTGCCCTGCACGCAGTACACGGCTTCGACGTGGTTCTGGTAGTGGAACGTCGAGGTGGTTCCGGCGTAGATCACGGTGTCGTGGAACGAGAATCCGACGCGCTCCTTGCCGAGCACCATGCGGCGTGAGCGCCAGGTCTCGGACTTCACATCGCGGTCGGTGTCGTTGAGGTCATCGCGGTTGACTACGTACATCTGTGGTCCTTTCGCAAAAGGTCGGTGAAAGTGTTCAGGGGGTGGGCCGCGGACGTCCGTCGCACATCAACGGCGTCCGTCGACCCGGGTGGACGATCGAACAGGTGAGCTCGATTCCGCCCAAAGCTCGGGCCGGCGCCACAGCTGCGACGCCGGCCCGGCAGAGGTGGGTCAGGCCAGTGCGGCCGTGGCTGCGGCGGGAGCGAATTTGGCCACTCCGGCCTCGATGATGTCCAGACCCGCTTGCAGATCGCGCGAGTCGATCGTCAGCGGCGGCATGATCTTGATGACTTCGTCATCGGCGCCCGAGGTCTCGAGCAGGAGACCGTTCTCGAATGCGTAGGCGGCAACCTTCTCGGCCACCTCGAGGTCCTCGAAGCACAGGCCGGCCAGCAGGCCGCGTCCGCGGATCGATGCGCCTTCGGCCTTCTCGACGATTCCGTCGAGGCGCTGGTGCAGAGCGGCGATGGTGTCGGCAAGCTGGTTCTGGAACTCATTGTCGGCCCAGAAGGTCTTGATGGCGGCGGTGGCAGTGACGAACGCGGGGTTGTTACCGCGGAAGGTGCCGTTGTGCTCGCCGGGCTCCCAGACGTCGAGCTCGGGACGGAACAGGGTCAGTGCCAGCGGCAGACCCGAACCGGAGATCGACTTCGACAGGCAGACGATGTCGGGCTCGATGCCGGCTTCTTCGAAGCTGAAGAACGAACCGGTGCGGCCGCAGCCGGCCTGCACGTCATCGACGATGAGGAGGATGTCGTGCTTCTTGCACAGGTCGGACAGAGCGCGCAGCCATTCGGCGCGTGCGGCACGGAGTCCGCCCTCTCCCTGCACGGTCTCGACGATGACAGCGGCAGGTTTGTCGACACCCGAGCCGGAGTCCGCGAGGACCTTCTCCAGCCACAGGAAGTCGGGCACCTCGCCGTCGAAGTAGTCGTCGTAGGGAATCTTCGAGCTGTTGGTCAGCGGGATTCCTGCGCCTTCGCGCTTCATCGAGTTGCCGGTCACCGACAGCGAGCCCAGCGTCATGCCGTGGAAGGCGTTGGTGAACGAGAGCATGTGCTGACGGCCGGTCACCTTGCGGGCGAGCTTGAGAGCCGCCTCGACGGTGTTGGTGCCAGTCGGCCCGGGGAACATGACGGAGTAGTCGAGTCCGCGCGGCTTGAGGATGAGGTCCTGGAAGGTCTGCAGGAACTCACGCTTGGCCGGAGTCTTCATGTCCATCGAGTGCAGCACGGCACCCGACTGCAGGTATTCGATCAGCGGGTTGATCACGGCCGGGTTGTTGTGGCCGTAGTTGAGTGCACCGGCACCGGAGAAGAAGTCGAGGTATTCGTTGCCGTCCTCATCCCACTGCTTGGCGCCCTGCGAACGGGCGAAGGTGGCGGGCCAGGAACGGCAGTAGCTGCGAACAGCTGATTCGCGAGTTTCGAAGATGTCGGGCTTGTCAGTTGGTGTGGGCTTGGCGCTTTCAGTCATGACTTGAGTCCTTTCGACTTCCAAAGTTGTGCGTCTGCATCGGATGCAGTCGCCGAGGCGGTGGCCGCCGGCGCTTATTACGGGCGATCTCTTCCGCCTCCTGGCACCTGGCGCGTCCGCTCCCTTGCAGCAGGGGTCCGCGCGGCACCGGGGTGGGGCTCGTTACAGGGGCGCGATCTCGTAGAGGTACTCGGTGTCGTGGCCGTCCGGGTAGAGGTCCGGAGTGAACAGCGGGCGACGGTCGAAACCGGCCCCGCGCTTCTCCGCGAACGTCTGGAACAGACGGTTGGACGCCGCATTGTCATCGGTGATCGTCGTCTCCATCCGCAGAGCACCGGTGCGGTCGGCCAGCTCGTTGAGCATGGTCGATGCGAGTCCGTGTCCGCGGAAGTTCTCGTCGACGGCGACCTGCCAGATCATCAGGGTGTCCGGATTCTCCGGACGGGTGTAGCCGGTGACGAAGCCGGCGGGCTCTCCGCCGATCCGTGCGATCACCGAGGTGTCCGCGAAGTCACGGCACCACAGCAGGTACGAGTACGAGGAGTTCAGATCGAGCACGGCTGTGTCTTTCGCGAGCCGCCATAGATGTTGCCCGTCCTCCAGCTCAGGAGTCCGGACGTCGATTTGCGTCTTCGGTTCAGCGAGTGCGTTAATCACGCCAACAAACCTAGCGGGATGAGATTGAGCGTCAACCTCGAAACCGTCGATTCCGGGCCACTTTCACAACGTTGCCCCCGGCCTGCCGACATGTAACAGACCGGACTTTCCCCATGGCATCTCTGGGATGCGTCGGGGCGCTTCTTCGCGCTCATACCGCGCCAGAGGTTCGTTATCGTTTCGTTACATTTGCGCGGAGTTGGAACAAGGGTTCCACGTGTTCCATGTCACTTCACTCGAATTTGGATAGCAAGGATGCCTGCTGGTCGGTGAGGCGCCCGAGGCCCTGTGAGCGGCTTCGCGGCGGCTGCGAGGTTGTTCACGCAAGCGCGAAGCTGTTCGCGCAGGAGCGAGGTTGTTCGCGCAGCGCCGCCATCAGCCGGAAGCTGAGCGCCTGCCGCCGCCGACACGAGTTAAGTGTGCGAAGAATGTCGCTGAGAGGCCGATTTTCGGCATTCTTCGCACACTTAAATCTTTCTCCCCGCTGCTTCAGGCCGCTGCAGAGGTACGGAAGCACATGAGTGCGCAAAGCCGGCTCGAAAGGTCGCGACTCAGGTGAGCCCCGCTTGCCTGGCTCCGAACCTCAGACGCACTGGCCTCAGCACTCGACGACGTTGACGGCGAGGCCGCCCATCGCCGTCTCCTTGTACTTCGAGGACATGTCCGCACCGGTCTGGCGCATCGTCTCGATCACCTCGTCGAGGCTGACCCGGTGCTGGCCGTCGCCCCACAGCGCCATACGGGAGGCGTTGATGGCCTTGCCGGCGGCGATCGCATTGCGTTCGATGCACGGCACTTGCACGAGCCCGGAGATCGGGTCGCAGGTCAGGCCGAGGTTGTGCTCCATCGCGATCTCGGCGGCGTTCTCCACCTGCTCAGGGGTCCCGCCCATCACGGCGGCCAGTCCCCCGGCGGCCATCGACGAGGCGGATCCGACCTCGCCCTGGCAGCCCACCTCGGCGCCGGAGATCGACGCGCGTTCCTTATAGAGGACGCCGATGGCCGCCGCGGTGAGCAGGAAGTCGACGATGGCCCGGTGCTTCGCGGACTCGCCGCCTTCCACCACCGCGGGAACGTAGTTGAGCGCATAGTGCAGCACGGCGGGGATGATGCCGGCCGCCCCATTGGTGGGTGCGGTGACGACGCGGCCGCCCGATGCGTTCTCCTCGTTCACGGCCATCGCGATGAGGTTGACCCATTCGAGGTAGTAGCCGGGGTCCCGGTCGGGGTCCTCGGACTTGAGTTTGAGGTACCAGTCGTGTGCGCGGCGGCGCACCTTGAGCCCTCCGGGCAGATAGCCGGAGCGGTCGAGGGACGCGGAAGCGCATTCCTCCATCACCGAGTAGATGTGGAGCAGGCCGTGCCGGATCTCGTCCTCGTCGCGCATCGACAGTTCGTTGGCGTGCATGATCTCCGCGATCGACAGGTCGTTCTCGCGGCAGCGTTGAAGCAGTTCGACACCTGAGTGGAAGGGATACGGCAGCTCTTCGTCGTAGGACTCGAGCTCGGCATCGACGACAGAGTCCGCGACCGCGAACTCGGCGCCGCCGCCGTCGGCAGCTGTGCCGTCGAATCCACCGTCGCTGCTGCCGTCGACAGCCGCGCCGTCGCCGCCGTCGTCACCAGCCTCGGCGGTCTTCTCCTTGTCGAGGAATTCGGTCTCCGAGGTCACGAACCCGCCGCCGACGGAGTAGTAGGTCTCCTCGGCCAGCGTTGCCCCGGCGGCGTCATAGGCGGTCACGGTCATGGCATTCGTGTGGCGCGGCAGCACGGTCAGGGGTCGTTTGACCATGTCATCCTCGGTGAACGAAAGCTCGACGCCGTTGCCGGTCGAGTCGCCGAGGATGATCGTCCCGGTCTCGGACATCCGCGTCCGCCGGGCGGTGAGTTCATTGGCTTCGATGAGATCGGGACGGCACCCCTCGAGGCCGATGAGGATGGCGTCGAAGGTCCCGTGGCCGGCGCCCGTGGCGGCCAGGGAGCCGAACACGTCGACACGCAGATCCGCCACGGATCCAAGCGAATCGCCGAGGAGGTCGATGAAGCTCGCGCCGGCACGCATCGGCCCGACGGTGTGGGAGCTCGACGGTCCGATGCCGACCGTGAAGAGGTCGAAGACACTCAATGGCATGGCAATCACTTCGTTTCTGATGAGATGACGACGGGGCCGACCGAACAGCCGTGCACTCACGTGCATGGCGTGCCGATGCCGACGATGTGTCGGCACCGACCTCGACCGACCCCGCTTCAGGGTTTGTGTCCTCCGCCCGGAGGATGTAGCTCAGAGGGAGTTCGCCTCGGCGTAGCCGGCGGCGTCCATGACTTCGCCGACCTCGGTCACGGCGACCTCGAACAGCCAACCCTCACCGTAGGGGTCGGAGTTGAGCAGTCCGGGTGAGTCCACGGCCGCCTCGTTGATGGTGACGACCTCGCCGGTCACCGGGGTGTAGAGATCGGACACGGACTTCGTGGATTCGACCTCACCGCAGGTCTCACCTGCGGTGATGGTGTCGCCGACCTCGGGCAGGTCGACGTAGACGACCTCGCCGAGGGCGTCGGCGGCGACGGCGGTGATGCCGACCTTGACGGTCTTGCCGACGAGCTCATCGGCCGCGCCGTCGACCCATTCGTGTTCGGCGGAGTAGGTGAAGTTCTGCGGGAGCGGGGGCAGCTGTGCCATCTGTCTTCCTTACTGTGACTGCCGGTCAGCGGCGGTCACGATGTTGTTGTGCCGGATGGGACCAGTCTACGAGTCACCGGTCCCATCCGGATGAACTTTGGGTGAGCCTCAGTGGGCCTGGCGCTTGTAGAACGGCAGTTCGACGACGGTGAAGTCGTGTGCCTTGCCGCGGATGTCCACGGTCACGGCGGTGCCCGCCTCGGCGCGGTCCCGGTCGAGGTAGGCCAGGGCGATCGGGTGGCCGAGCGTCGGTGAGGGCTGACCGGAGGTGACGGTGCCGACCTCGGAGCCGTCGATCGACACTGCGGCTCCGGAGCGGGCGGCACGGCGCCCCTCCGAGCTCAGGCCGACGAGCACGCGCGGCGGTTCGGTCTCACCGAGTTTCGCCAGAGCTTCGCGGGCGAAGAATTCGTCCTTCGTCTTGAACCCGATCATCCGGCCCAGCCCCGCGTCGAACGGGGTGGTGTTCTCATCGAGTTCGTTGCCGTAGAGCGGCATCCCGGCTTCGAGCCGCAGCGAATCGCGCGCGGCCAGTCCGCAGGGCACGAGTCCGTAGTCGGCGCCCGAGGTCACGAGCGTGTTCCACAGGCGGGTGGCGCCGATGTTCGGGATGTAGAGCTCGAACCCGTCCTCACCGGTGTATCCGGTGCGGGCGAGCATGAGGTCGATCCCGGCGATCGTCAGCGGCATCCACGCGTAGTACCCCAGGTCGCGCACCGCCTGACCGATGGTGATGGTGTCATCCCCCGCCGAGGTGGCTCCCCCGTTGGCATCGTCGGTGACCTGGGCCTTCGCCTGGTCTCCGGCACCGGTGCGGGGTCCGAATTCGCCGTGGCCGGACTCGTCGAGGGCGCGCAGGATGATCGCCTCCGAGTTCGGGCCCTGCACGGCGATGAGCGCGGTGGCGTCGGATTCGTCGGTCAGGCGCACATCGGAGCCGGGGGCGACGTCCTGGACGAAGTGCTCCACCCGGTCCTTGAGCGCTGCGACCACGGTGGGCGTGTTCGAGGCGTTGGGGACGATGAGGAACTCCTCGTCGCCGATGCGGTAGGTGATGAGGTCGTCGAGCAGGCCGCCTGACTCGTTGACGATGACTCCGTACTTGGCCTTGCCGATCTTCATCTTCGAGTACTTCGCGACGAGCGCGTAGTCGAGGAAGGCGGCGGCGTCGGTTCCGCTGATGCGCACCTCGCCCATATGGGAGAGGTCGAAGAGGCCTGCGGCCTCACGCACGGCACGGTGTTCGGCGAGTTCCGAACCGTACTTCAGCGGCATGTCCCAGCCGCCGAAATCGGTGAACGAGGCACCGAGCTCGGCGTGGATGCCGTGCAGCGGGGTTTCTTTGGGCGTGTTCGCAGTCTGATCGGTCATCACTTGTCCCCTTCCTCGAACTCTTCGAAGGCCTCTGGCGGCGGGCAGGAGCACACCAGGTTGCGGTCGCCGTAGGCTCCGTCGATGCGGCTGACCGGCGGGAAGTACTTCGTGTGGCGCAGTCCGGGCACGGGGAACACCGCGGTCTCGCGGCTGTATTTGCCGTCCCAGTCGTCCATCACCACGGTCGCCGGGTGCGGCGCAAGCGCCAGCGGCGACTCTTCGTAGGTATACGACTTGCCGATCTCGTCGATCTCGGCACGGATGGTGCGCATGGCTTCGATGAAGCGGTCGAGTTCGTCCTTGTCCTCGGACTCGGTGGGTTCGACCATGAGGGTGCCGGGCACCGGGAAGGCCAGGGTCGGGGCGTGGAAGCCGAAGTCGATCAGCCGCTTGCAGACATCTTCTGCGGTGACTCCCGTCGCCGCGGTGATCGCGCGGAGGTCGAGGATCGTCTCGTGGCCGACGAGTCCGTTCTCACCCGAGTAGAGGATGGGGTAGACGTCGCCGAGCTTCTTCGCCAGGTAGTTCGCCCCCAGCAGGGCGGCCCGCGAGGCTTCGCGCAGCCCTTCGGCACCCATGAGTTCGAGGTAGGCGAAGCTGATGGGCAGGACTCCGGCGGAGCCGAACATCGATGCGGAGATCGGCAGTTCCTTGGCGTCCGGGTCGCCGGCGACGAGTTCCGGCAGGGTGGCGTCGCCGGGCAGGTACGGGGCGAGGTGTTCGCGCACCGCGACGGGGCCGACTCCGGGGCCGCCTCCTCCGTGGGGGATGCAGAAGGTCTTGTGCAGGTTGAGGTGGGAGACGTCGCCGCCGAATTCGCCGGGCTTGGCGAGTCCGACCATGGCGTTGAGGTTCGCACCGTCGACGTAGACCTGGCCGCCGGCGGCGTGCACTTTGTCGCAGACCTCGCGGATCTGCGGTTCGAACACACCGTGGGTCGACGGGTAGGTGATCATGATGCCGGCGATTGTGCCCTCGTGCTTGGCGATCTTCGCATCGAGGTCGTCCATGTCCACGGATCCGTCGTCGGCGGTGCCGACGACCTGGACCTGGAGTCCGGCGAGCACTGCGGAGGCGGCGTTCGTGCCGTGCGCGGACTGCGGGATGAGCACGACGGTGCGGGCATCGTCGCCGTTCGCCACATGGTAGGCACGGATGGCGAGCAGTCCGGCCAGCTCACCCTGCGAGCCGGCGTTGGGCTGCAGGGACACGCGGTCGTAGCCGGTGACCTCGGTCAGCGAGTCCTCGAGGCGGCCGATGAGTGCGCGCCAGCCCTCGGTCTGCTCGGCCGGGGCGAAGGGGTGGATGGAGGCGAATTCCGGCCAGGTGATGGGTTCCATCTCGGCGGCGGCGTTGAGCTTCATCGTGCACGAGCCCAGCGGGATCATCGTCCGGTCGAGTGCGAGGTCCCGGTCGGACAGGGTGCGCAGGTAGCGCATCATCGAGGTCTCGGAGCCGTGGGCGCTGAAGACGGGGTGGGTGAGGAATTCGGTGTCCCGGTGGAACTTCGAATCGTATGCGGGTTCGGGCACGGCGTTGGCTCCGAAGGTCCCCGCCGAGGCGGCTTCGAACTCGTCCGCGTCGACCCGGGCGATGATGCCGAGGGCTTCGAGCAGACCGTTGGCATCGGCGACGGTGTGGGGTTCGCCGAAGGAGACGCCGACGGTGGTGTCGTCGATGACGCGGATGTTGAATCCGGCCTGGTCGGCGACGTAGCGGGCGGCTTCGGCATCGGCCACGCGCAGCGCGACGGTGTCGAAGAAATCCCAGGTGAGAACCTCGGCGCCGGGAGCGGTGTCTGCGGCACCGGCGAACGCGTGCGCGAGGCGGTGGACGCGGGAGGCGATGCGGGTCAGGCCGATCGGGCCGTGGTAGACGGCGTACATGGAGGCGACGTTGGCCAGCAGCGCCTGCGCGGTGCAGATGTTGGAGGTCGCCTTCTGGCGGCGGATGTGCTGCTCGCGGGTCTGCAGGGCCAGGCGGTAGCCGGGCTTGCCCTGGGCGTCCTTGGACACTCCGACGAGGCGGCCGGGCAGCTGGCGCTGGAGTCCGGACTTCACGGCCATGAAGCCGGCGTGGGGGCCGCCGAAGAACAGGGGCACACCGAAGCGCTGGGCCGAGCCGACGGCGATGTCCGCGCCTTGGGAGGCGCAGTCCTTGAGCAGGGTGAGTGCCAGCAGGTCGGCGTCGAAGGTCACGAGCGCCCCGCGGTCATGCGCGCCGTCGACGGCGTCGGTGAAGTCGCGGATGGCACCGGTGGTGCCGGGCTGGGCGCAGACGATGCCGAAGATGTCTTCGCCGACGAGACCTTCGGCGAGGTCGGCGACGGTGACGCGGAAGTCCATGGCCTTGGCACGGGCGCGGACGACGGCGATGGTCTGCGGGTGGAGCTCGGAGTCGAGGACGACGGTTGTCCCCTTCTTCACGGCGCGACGCATGAGCAGGACCGCCTCGGCGACGGCGGTGGCTTCATCGAGGAGGGAGGCATTGGCGATGTCGAGGCCGGTGAGATCCTGGACGACCTGCTGGAAGTTCAGCAGCGCTTCGAGCCGGCCCTGGGAGATCTCGGGCTGGTAGGGGGTGTAGGCGGTGTACCAGGCGGGGTTCTCGACCAGGTTGCGGCGGATGACGGCCGGGGTGATCGTGTCGTAGTAGCCCTGGCCGATGAGCTGGGTGCGCATGACGTTCTGTGAGGCGAGGTCGCGCAGGTCGTTCAGCACATCGAATTCGGAGCGGCCTGCGGCCAGGTTGAGTTCGTCGTTCTGGATGGATTCCGGGACGGCAGCGGATGAGAGCGCTTCCAGGGAGTCATAGCCGAGTTCGGCGAGCATGGCCCGGGCGTCGTCGGCGCGGGGGCCGATGTGGCGGTCGGAGAAGGGGCGTGCGGTGTCCCCTGTTGCCTGCGTCGTATGGGCGAGTGAACTGGTCAATTGCCGTCCTAGGGTCGGTGTCGCGTCCACCGATGGGAGGACGCAGCGTTCGCTGAGTGTCCTCCCCGATCTGTCGGACCGGAGCCCTTCAGATATGCCTGCAATCGGTGGTACTGGGCCTGAGAGTTTCCCGGGGAGGGAATTGCACCTACGGCGCTGCTCGATGCCCGGCTCGGTTCGGCCTGACAGCGGCAGCTCTCCCACGTCTTGTCTTAGCGGCGTATGAAGTTATGCGCACAGCCAAGTGGGCCTCGGTGGACCCCGGCTGAGACTGCGCCTCCGATTCTAGTGAATGAAGTCACCCCCGACAAACCCCCTGCTGGCCCTCTCGCCGTGACCGCTCGTCGGACCGCTGCGAGGCCCAGCTCCCCGCGGCAGCTCCGCCTTGCCGCGTATGCAGAAATAGGTCGCTATCGGATCCTCTGCTTGCTCAGAAGTATCCGATAGCGACCTGGATTCGGGCCGCAGTATCCGATTGCGACCCATATTCTGTGCGGTCAGTTCAGGATCGCCCGCCCCGAGGCGGCTCTCCCGTCCCGCTGCGATGTTCAGATCGCGTTGAGGTCCTTGCCCTTGGTCTCGGGCAGCTTGACCACGGCGACGATCGTTGCCAGGCAGAGCAGAACCACCCAGCCGCTGGAGAGCCAGCTGAGGTCGAGCGAGTTGAACAGTCCGTTGAGATACGGTGCCGTTCCACCGAACACAGCCACAGAGACTGAGTATGCAAACCCGATTCCTTGGGTACGGACCTTCGTCGGGAAGGCCTCGGACAGGACTGCCGACAGCAAGGCTCCTGCCATCGAGACCACGAGCAGTGCCAGCGTCGACGCAACGAACAACGTCCAGCCGGTGTCCGTGATCATGCCCATGAGCGGATACTGCAGGATCGCCATGAGCACTCCGAAGCCGATGAGCACCGGCCGACGACCGATCCGGTCGGAGAGGGATCCCCAGAAGGGCAGCGACGCGAGTGCGATGATCTGCGCACCGACGGTCGCCCAGTAGGCGGTCTGCGCATCCATACCGCGTTCGGTGATCGCCAAGGTCGACGCGTACGACGTCCAGGTGTAGTGAGCCGCGGTGATACCCGAGGTCATGAGCACGACGAGGACGATCGCACGAGCCACACGGCCGCGATCCAGCGGGGTCGGGTCGACAACTTCTTCCGCTTCATCGGATTCGAAGACATCGCTTTCGACCATTCCGCGCCGCATCCACAGCGCAACGAGCGCGAGCAGACCGCCGAGCGCGAACGGAATCCTCCATGCCCAATCGGAAACAGCCGCCTCGGAGAAGACATTCGTGATTACGCCCCCGATCGTGTAGGCGACCACCGAACCGCCGAAGATGGCGACGAATACGATGGAGCCCCAGAAACCGCGTTTGTGGGCCGGAGCGATCTCGGCGATATAGGAGTTCGCCGTTGCCGACTCTCCGCCGTGGGCGAAGCCCTGTGCCACTCGGATGAGGAGGAGGATCAGTGAGGCGAAGACGCCGATCTGTCCGTAGGTGGGCAGGACGGCGATGAGGAACGAACCGCCTGCCATGATGAGCATCGTGACGATGAGAACGAACTTGCGCCCCTTCACATCGGCGATCTTGCCGAACACGATGCCGCCCAGGGGTCTCATGAGGAACCCTACAGCGAAGACGCCGAGGGTTGCGAGGACGGAGGAGACCGGGTCCTCACTGTTGAACATGGCGGCCGCGATGAACGGCGTGAACACCGCGTAGGCGCTCCACTCGTACCATTCGAGGATATTGCCGATGGTGCTCGCAACGACGGATCGCCGTTTCAGCTGCAGAGGCACCTTTGTCTCTGCGATCGTGTCGGTCATGGCTTCCTTTCCACTGCTTCATTGGAGGTGGTGGTGGTGCTGTATATCTCTGTGGTGCTGCTCGGTGGTGCGGATCCTCCTGTCTCCAGTTCGCCCTCAGACGACGGTGGCGGCGATGGCTTCGGCGGCTGCGATGAGTTCGGGGACTCCGGTTTCGAGGTTGCTGGTGAAGTCACCGGCCGCCGGTGCTTCGCCGTTGAGCCACCTCGTGTAGATGGCTTCGGAGAAGATCGCGGCCTTCCACAGCGCGAACGCCTCGTACCAGGGCAGGTCGGACAGATCGAGTCCTGTCTTCTGCTGATAGCGAGCGGCGAGTTCGGATCGGGTGAGGAACCCCTCCCCTGCCGTGACCGGGGTGAGGTCCATGACCGTGCGCGGGTGCTCGGCGTCGGTATAGGTGACGAGGAAGTAGCCGAGGTCGGCGAGCGGATCGCCGAGCGTCGACATCTCCCAGTCGAGGATCGCGGAGACCTCGACCGGCACGGACGAGGCGATCATCGCGTTCCCGGCCCGATAGTCGCCGTGGACGACCGCGTGTCGCTGAGCGGCCGGAATGTTCGCGGCCAGCCATTCGCCGAGGCGGCTGACCTGGGGCAGGTCTCGTTGAGTGTTCTTCTCCCAGAGGGAGGCGAACAGCTTGACCTGGCGCTGCATGTACCCGTCGGGACGGCCGAGGGCTGCCACCGCGGGAATGGAGACGTCGACGGAGTGGAGGTCGACGAGGCGG
This sequence comes from Brevibacterium sp. 'Marine', assembly GCF_012844365.1. Lineage (NCBI taxonomy): Bacteria > Bacillati > Actinomycetota > Actinomycetes > Micrococcales > Brevibacteriaceae > Brevibacterium > Brevibacterium sp. 'Marine'. The sequence continues at coordinate 563,351 of NZ_CP051626.1, read as the reverse complement.
TCGACGAGGGCTTCGCTGAGTACGCGACGGTCGGCCGCCTCGGCGAGGAAATCGGGCAGGGTGTCGGTGACGACAGTGCCGGGAACGAAGTCCATGACGTAGAACGGCACGCCGAGCACGGACTCGTCCTCGCAGATATGGAGGATGGTCGGCACGGCCACGTCCTGGGCACCGAGGACCTGCTGGATCTTCGCCTCGCGGACCATGTCGTGGGTCGACTTCGGGATCGGGGGACGCGGCCCACGGCGCAGCACCACGTCGATGTCGTCGCGGCGGATGCGGAAGGTCACGTTCGACTGGCCTTCGCCGATGCGGTCCCAGCGGACGGGGCCGGAGCCCATCCCGTGTTCGTCGAGGTAGTCGGTGATGGCGTCGATGATGAGCAGCGGCGGCGTGGTCAGGGCGCGCGCCTCGGCGGCGGTGTCGACGACGTCGACGAGCTTCTCGGTCATCGCGCCTCTCCGACGTTGTCGAGGCGGGGTGCACCCGCGGCGACTTCCTTGCGGCGTTTCGACGAAGCGCGACGGGAGATCGCGAACTTGTGTGTCTCGGTGGCGCCGTCGTAGATGCGGAACGGGCGGACGTCGTTGAGGTACTGGATCAGCGGCAGCTGGTCGGAGACTCCGTCGCCGCCGGTGATCTGAATGGCGCGGTCGATGACGCGGTAGACGGCTTCGGAGCAGTAGACCTTCGCGATCGACGATCGCGAGTTCGCTTCACTCGCGTCGGTCGCGAGCACCTCGGAAGTCTTCGTGATCATCGCATCCGAGGTTTCGATGTCGATGACCGACTGTGCGATGAGCTCCTGGGCGAGTCCCTGGCGTGCCAGGATGTCGCCGAATGCCTCACGGTGTTCGGCGCGGTCGAGTGCCGTGTCCAGTGCGCGGCGGGCCAGTCCCAGCCACCGCATGCAGTGCGTGAGGCGGGCGGGGGCCAGGCGCACCTGAGCATAGGCGAATCCCTTTTCGGGTTCGCCGAGGATCGCCGAGGCGGGGACGCGGACGTCGTCGAAGTGGACGTAGGGGTGACCGCCGGCGATGGTGCGATCGACCGTGTGGATCGACCGGCCGACGCTGACGCCGGGAGTGTCCTTGGGTACGAGGAACATCGTGGCTGCCTGGCCCTTGCGGGCCTGGGCCGAGCCGGAGCCTTCGCCGGTGTCAGCGGAGTCCTCGGCGACGGTGGCGGCCATGACGATGAAGAAGCTGCACAGCTCAGCCCCGGAGATGAAGCGCTTGTCGCCGTTGATGACCCACTCGTCGCCGTCCTTGACCGCGCGGGTCGCCAGCGCCGACGGGTCGGAGCCCGTGCCCGGATGTGGTTCGGTCATGGCGAAGGAGGAGCGGACGTCACCGGCGGCCAGCGGAGCGAGGAACTGCTCCTTCTGCTCCTGTGTGGCGATCTGCTCGAGCATGTGCATATTGCCTTCATCAGGGGCCATGCAGTTGAGGACGGCAGGTCCGATCGGCGAGTAGCCGGCTTCCTGGAAGACAGGGGACCAGAATTCGATCGGCACGCCCTGGCCGCCCCATTGGGTGGGCACGTGTGGGGCGAAGACGCCGGCTTCCTTGGCTTTGGCCTTGAGGTCGGTCAGCACTGCCTCGTCGAGGTAGTCGCCCGGATGGGGTTCGGCGGGTATGACGACCTCGCGGATAAAGGTGCGGGTGCGCTGGCGCAGCTCCTCGACCTCTGCTGGAATTCGGCTCATGCTGTGCCTCCTGCTGTGATGAGTCCGCCGTCGGCGGTGAGAATCTGGGCGGTGACCCAGGCAGAATCGGACGAGGTCAGGTATGCGGCGGCTGCGCCGATATCCTCGGGAGTGCCGAGGCGGCCGGCCGGATAGGCGGCGGTGACTTCTTCTTCCTTGCCTTCGTAGAGGGCGGTGGCGAAGCGGGTCTTGACCACGGCAGGCGCAATGCCGTTGACGCGGATATCGGGCCCGAGTTCGACGGCGAGCGTCTTCACGAGGTGGGCGACGGCGGCCTTTGAGACGCCGTACATGCCGATGCCTTCGCTGGGGCTCTGTCCGGCAACCGAGGAGATGGACAGAATCCGGCCCTTGTTCTCCCGGAACTTCAGTCCCTCGTGATGGACGGCCCCCTGGATCCAGGCCAGGGTGCCGAGGACGTTGACCTCGAGGATCTTGCGGGCGGCATCAAGGTCGATGTCGACGGTTTCGCCGTACACGGGGTTGATGCCGACGTTCGTGACGAGCACATCGAGGTGGCCGTACTTCTCCGCGATAGTGTCGAAGACCTCGGTGCGGTGGGCCGGGTCATCGGCCTTGCCGGCGATGCCGATCGCGGTGCCGTCGGGGAATTCGGCGACGGTCTCGGCGAGCGGTTCGGGCTTGCGGGCGGTGAGGACGACGGTCGCACCTTCGGCCTGCAGCCGCTGGGCGATGCCGAGTCCGATGCCGCGGCTCGATCCCGTGACGAGGGCGACCTGGCCCTCGAAACGGCGTCCGATCGTTGATTCGCTCAATGTCTCTCCTGTGCTGCGTGGTTGTCTGTCAGTGGTGCCTATTTGTTCGACGCTGCTTCTTTTCCGGAGTCGCGCAGCAGTCGGCGTTGGATCTTTCCGGTGTGTGTTTTGGGCAGGTCGGACATGACGTGGACGGTGCGTGGGTATTTGTAGGCGGCAAGCCGTTCTTTCGTGAAGGTGATGAGCTCCTCGGCGCTGGCGCGCTGTCCGGCGCGCAGGGAGACGTAGGCGACGACAGTTTCGCCGCGGTAGTCGTCGGGCTGACCGACGACGGCGGCTTCGAGCACAGCTGGGTGTTCGTAGAGGACGTCTTCGACCTCGCGCGGCCACACTTTGTAGCCGGAGGCGTTGATCTGGTCCTTGATGCGGTCGACGAGGTAGATCCAGCCGGCGGCGTCCATGACTCCGACATCGCCGGTGCGCAGCCAGCCGTCGTCGAAAGCCGCCTCATCGGCCTCAGGTTTGCCCAAGTAGCCGGGCGTGATCTGGGGTCCGCGCAGTTCGAGTTCGCCGGCGATGGAATCGGTGACGACGGTCCCGTCGGAGATGTCGACGATGCGGGCTTCGAGTCCGGGGAACGGCACGCCGATGGCCAGGGTGTCGGTGGCCGGGTCGACAGGGGCTTCGGTGTTCGGCGGGACTCCGATGACCGCCGAGGCAGTTTCGGTCATTCCGTAGATGTTGTGGATGTAATGACCGAACCGGTTCCGGAAGCGCTCGACCGTGGCCGGAGGCACGGGGGCTCCACCGGAGTAGAGGTAGCGAATGTCCTGCAGATCCTCGGCGGTCGCGGACTCATGTTCAAGCAGGGCGTTGTAGACGGTGATCGAGCCGATTGTCACAGTGACCTTGTCATCGCGGATGGCGGTGACGATCTTGTCCGCGTTGACGCGGCCGATGAAGTCGAGCGTGATCGGAAAGATCAGCGAGGTCGCCGCGCAGGCGACGGCTCCGGTGATGTGGAAGAGCGGGGCGATGGCGAGCATGACGTCGCCTTCGCCGAGGTTCATCCACGCTCCGTACGACCGGGCCACGGCAAGCACATTGCGGTGGGTGCCGACGGCGCCCTTGGCCGGTCCGGTGGTGCCGGATGTGTAGGTGAGCAGGGCGGAGTCATCGAGTCCGGGCAGCAGTTCGGTGCGGTGACTGGGAACGTCGCTGCGGTGGGAGTCGAGGAAGGGACCCCACGCGTCGACGGCGATCCCGGACTCGGCGGGGGTCGCCTCGGCGAGGGTGGCCTCTGACTCACGGGAGGCTGCCGCCTTGGCATCGCCGGTGAAGTCAGCAGGGTCGCAGTCGTATTCGTCGTCATCGGTCGTGAGCACCCAAGTCAGCGAGCTGCCGGTGAGGGTCTCGCGAGCCTGGCCGAGATCTGCTTCGTCGCAGATGATCGCCGAGGCGGACGAATCGTCTATGAGCTCGCGCAGTTCGCGACCGCGGTACATGGGATTGAGGACGAGAGGGACGATGCCGACCTTCCACGCCGCCAGCAGTGCGACGGCGAACTGCGGGACGTTCTGGAGGTAGACGCCGACGATGCTCGATTTCTGCAGGCCGCGGGCGAGGAACCCGGCGGCGAGCGCTTCGGCCTCACGGTCGATGTCGGTGGTAGTGAATGTGCGGCCGCGATAGGTCACGGCGGTCTGGTCAGGGTGGGCCTCGACGCGGGCATTCCACGCATGGGCAGTGGACTTGTCGTGGATCTCCGTCGCCTCGCCTACTCCGGCGGGGTAAAGCCGCGTCCACACGTGCTGCGTAGCGGTGGAGGTGTTGTCGGCTGCCATCTGACTGTCGCCCTTCATCATGTCTGGACCGAGCCGGTTCCCCGCGGCCCGACCGAGCGCTCGCTCGGTTAGTTCTGTATCGTAGGTCACACGATGGTCGGGCGCAAGGGCAGACGAAGGAGATGCCTCGGCGGCTTAGGAGAATCAACAGGCGAAGGGATATCTCGGCGACCAAAGGGACCCGCCGGACGAGAATGGCCGTAGATTAGGGATGAGACGACAGTGACACTGAGCAGGCAGGGACGACTCGTGAGCAACGCACCTTCGACCGACTGGCGCGACTACGATGCGCCGTTGCTTTCGCCGATCCTTCAGTCCGCGCTCGACAGCTTCGTCAAAGGCGGATTCCACGGCACGAGCATCCGTCAGCTCGCCGGTGCGGCCGGCCTGTCAGTGCCCGGTCTCTATCACCACTTCGCGTCGAAGCATGCGATCCTCGCCGAGATCGACCGGCTGGCGATGGAGGACCTATGGCAGCGCAGCGTCGCCGCTCTCGCCGACGGCGGGCAGGAGCCGACCGCACGATTCGACAGACTCATCGAATGCCTGCTGCTCTTCCACGCACACCAGTCCGAACTCGCCTTCATCGCATTCAGCGAGATCCGAGCGCTGAAAGATCAGCACCGGGATGCTCATATCGCTGCTCGTGACCGACAGCAGAAACTCCTCGACGAGGTGGTCGAGGAGTGCGTTGCCGACGGCAGCTTCACCACGGAGTTCCCGCGGGACGCCTCACGTGCGATCACGACGATCTGCACGGGCGTCTCGCAGTGGTACCGGGCCGGCGGTGAGCTTGATCCTGCTGGCGTAGCCAGGCGCTATGGCGAGATCTGCGCCCATGCCGCCGGCCTCCCGGTGAGGTAGCGCGTGCCCCTCAGGCGCTGCCGCCGGCGGTGACGACTCCTCCATCGGCGGTGAGCACCTGGGCGGTGATCCAATCGGCGTCGTCCGACGCGAGATAGGCGACGGCACCGGCGATGTCCTCGGGAGTCCCGAGGCGTTTGACCGGGTACGCGGACGCGACCTCCTCCTCCCTGCCCTCGTACAGCGCGGTGGCGAACTTCGTCTTGACCACTGCCGGGGCGACGGCGTTGACACGGACGTCGGGACCGAGCTCGACGGCGAGGGTCTTTGTCAGGTGCGAGACCGCCGCCTTCGAGATTCCGTAGAAGCCGATGCCCTCGCTCGGCACCTGCCCGGCCACCGATGAGATCGCCACCACCCGTCCCCGGTTCTCACGAAAGTTCAGGCCATTATGATGGACCGCGTCCTGCACCCAGGCCAGCGTGCCGAGCACATTGACGTCGAAGATCTTTCGTGCGGCGTCGAGCTCCATGTCGACGAGCGGACCGTAGACCGGGTTGATTCCGGCGTTGGCCACGAGCACATCGAGGCGACCGAACTTCTCAGCGATCGTGTCGAACACCTCTGCCCTGTGTGCCGGGTCGTCGGCCTTGCCGGCGATGCCGATCGCCGTACCCTCGGGGAACTCCGCGACTGCCTCGCCCAGTGCTTCGGGCTTGCGCGCGGTGAGGATGACGGTGGCGCCTTCGGCCTGCAGACGATGCGCGATTCCGAGCCCGATACCGCGGCTGGCACCGGTGATGACGGCGACCTGACCGTCGAAACGACGTCCTGACTTCGGTTCCGCAGAGGCGGCTGTCGGCTGTGCTGCTGAGGTGCTGTCTGACATTGATGAACTCCAGTGTTCGTGCAGTGACATGGTGATTCGGCGCTGACCTGGCGAATCGCCGTGAAGCGAGCGTTCGTTCAGCGATCGGTTCTCATCGTAGGCATAGCCGTCGGAGGAAGACAAGGACTGCCGCGCCAAGCGAGCGCACTGGACGAGAATGGAGTCATGAATCATCTCGAGTTCCACCTCGACGTCGGCCCGGCCGCACAATTCCCACTCGCCCGCGACGCGGTCTTCTCGTGGGCGCTGCAGGACCTCGCAGGCGTCGTCGTCCGCCCGTCTCGCCGGGTGGTCGAGGGCCAGATCGTCGATCTGGGACTCAATCTCCGATGGCCGGCCGCGCCGAGGCGGCTGCGCGGTCGCGATCTGCTCGTGCCCGTGGGTTCGTGCGTCGTGACCCGGGTGATCGATGAGGCAGATCGCGCCGGATTCACCTATCGCACCCTGCCGGGTCACCTCGAGGACGGAGAGGAGACCTTCCTCGTCTCCATCGGCACCGACGGTCGACTGGCCGTGACCATCAGCGCCGACTCCGTTCCCGCGCATCCGCTGCTTCGCCTGGGCGCCCCGGTGACGGTGGCCGGACAGGAGATGATGGCCAGGCGGTATGCCGAGGGCCTGAAACGGCAGCTCAGCACCGCCGACAGCAGACGTCACGGCCGCGCCCTCGCCTCGGCCTCGGCACTGCTCGGTCGCGAGCTGAGCTTCACAGAGACCCTGGCCGGCGGTCAGCACGCACTGACCGTGGCAGTCCGAGACGGAGACGCGGAGCTCGTCGTCCGCGAGTTTCCCACCGGCCACGACGCAGCGATCCGGGAGTCCGCGGTGCTCGATCGGCTGGCCCCGCTCGGCGATCTCGTCCCCCACCTCATCGCCCACAGCGCCGACACCAACGACCCGGTCATCGTCACGACCCGCGTGCCGGGGACGTCTCCGGATCCGGCCACGCCGCTGACCACCATCGCTCGCGAGATGGCCGCGGCATTGGTGCGCATCCACGAACTCGACGGCACCGGCCTGCCGGTGACTCCACAGTCCCCACCTCCTGGAACCTCGGATCTCGCCGTTCGCGCACAACGTGAGTGGGCGAACCTCGACCGCGACGAGGAGGTCCTCACGCACAGGGACTTCTGGGCAGGCAATGCCCTCTGGTCGCAGGGATGCCTCACGGGAGTCGTCGACTGGTCGGGCGCGAGCCGCGGACCACGGGGAGTCGACCTCGCCTGGTGCCGTCAGGATCTCGTGCTGCTCGGCTCCCCCGAGGCCGCCGCCGTCTTCCTCGCCGCATACGAAGAGCGATTGGGCCGCCGCATTCACGACATCCGCGCCTGGGACGTCCAAGCCGCGGCACTCGCCCACGACCGTGTCGAGACCTGGCTGCCGAACTACCACGGAATCGGCCTCACGGACATGACCGCCGAGGATCTCCGCCGCCGCCTCGACGAATGGAACGCCCAGCTGTGAGCACGTCCGGCAGTCGCCGGCGTCCGAAGTCGAACTGAACGGCGGCAGCGCCCGTCGGCCATGCACCCAGCAGCAATCCGATACCTCAACAGTCATGAATGCATGTACATTATTGACTGATTCGATATATGGTGGGATGGACCATACGCGCACCCTGCGTGCTCAAGACAGGATGCGCGAGCCGGGCGTTCCGAACCCGGCAGCACGCGGCGGCGCCGCCGGCCCGACGAGAGGGAGACATTCGACGATGAAGCAGTCGACCACTTCTGAGCACCACGACAGCGGCCCTGGGCACGACCACCACCGGTCGCCTGCCCATGACCGCCTCGAGGAGTTCCTCCCGCGCGCGGGCACAGGTCCGCTGTCGGGGCAGATCGTTGTCGACTTCTCCCGCGTGCTGGCCGGACCGTACTCGACGATGATGCTCGCCGACCTCGGGGCCACCGTCATCAAGGTCGAAGGCCCCAAGGGCGACGACACCCGACATTGGGCTCCACCGGTGCGCGAGGCCGACGCCACCTACTATCTGTCGATCAACCGCAACAAATACGACCTCGTCCTCGACTTCACCGACGCCGATGACCTCGCCACCGCGCAGAAACTCGCAGCGCAGGCCGATATCGTCGTCGAGAACTTCAAACCGGGTGGCCTGGCGAAGTACGGCCTCGACTACGACAGCGTCTCCGCGATCAACCCGACGGTCATCTATGCCTCGGTGACCGGCTTCGGGCGTGAGAATCCACTGCCCGGATACGACCTCCTCGTGCAGGCGCTGTCCGGGATCATGTCGGTCACCGGCAGCCCCGACGGCTCGCCCTACCGCGCCGGAGTCGCCGTCTTCGACGTCATGACCGGGCTGCACACGACGATCGGCATCCTCGCCGCGATCCAGCACCGCACGCTCACCGGCGAGGGCCAGCTCGTCGAAACCAACCTCATGTCCTCGGCGATGTCCGGCCTGGCCAACCAGACCGGTGCCTACGCCGCCGCAGGCGTGAATCCGACCCGAATGGGCAACGCCCACCCGAGCCTCTACCCGTATCAGCCGATGGCCACGCAGTCCGGTGAGATCATCGTCGCCGCCGCCAATGACGGCCAGTTCCGGATCCTCGCCGAGGTGGTCGGACGACCCGATTGGTGCGACGACGAGCGATTCGCCGCCGCGAAGAACCGCAACGCGAACCGCGATGCCCTCGAACCCGAACTGCTCGAGGCCCTGCAGGCCCACACCGCCCAGGAATGGTTCGACAAGCTCTCGGCCGCCGGCCTGCCCTGTGCCCCGATCAACACGATCGCCGAAGGCGTCGAACACGCCGCGAGCCTCGGCCTGTCACCGGTCGTGGACACCGGCAGCGGCGAGCGCATCATCCCGACGGTCCGCAACCCGATCACCCTGTCGAAGTCGCAGGTCTCCTACGACCTCGCTCCCCCGGAGCTCGGAGCCGACTCCGATCGGGTCCGTGCCTGGCTCGACAGCCTCTGAACCGTTCACCACAGACGAAGGAGATCCAACAATGGACAACACGGAACTCGACGACATCCTGTCTGCCGTCCGAGAATTCGTCCGCGAGAAGGTCGTCCCCCTCGAGACCCAGGTCGAGGACGAGGACGCTTTCCCAGAAGCCATCATCAAGGAATCCGCCGAAATGGGACTCTTCGGCTGGGCCCTGCCCGAGGAATACGGCGGCCTCGGCCTCAATGCCGAACAGGACGCGCTGCTCGCTATGGAACTCGGCTACACGACCCCGTCGTTCCGGTCCCTGTTCGGCACGAACAACGGCATCGCCGGACAGGTGCTCGTCAACTACGGCACCGATGAGCAGAAGTCCGAATGGCTGCCCCGCCTGGCCTCCGGAGAGGTCGTCGCCTCCTTCGCCCTCACCGAATCCGAGGCCGGCTCCGACCCCTCGGGCCTGCGCACCAAGGCCGAACGCGTCGGCGACGACTACATCATCAACGGCTCCAAGCGGTTCATCACCAACGCCGAGGCCTCCGACGTCCTCATGGTCTTCGCCCGCACCGACCCGAACGCCACGGGCTCAAAGGGCATCTCGGTCTTCCTCGTGCCCACGAAGTCCGAAGGCGTGACCGTCGGACCGCACGATCACAAGATGGGTCAGGCCGGCGCCTGGACCTCGGAGATCTTCTTCGACGACGTGCGCGTGCCTGCCGCCAACCTCGTCGGCGGTGAGGAGGAGAAGGGCTTCTACGCGGCCATGGCCTCGCTCAACAAGGGACGCCTGCACATCGCCGCGATCTGCGTCGGACAGTCGATCCGCATCCTCGACGAATCCGTGCGCTTCGCCGCCGAGGCGAAGCAGGGCGGCGAGCCGATCGCCCGGTTCCAGCTCGTCCAGGCGATGCTCGCCGACATCTACACCGATGTCGCCGCCGCCAAGTCGCTCGTCCTCACGGCCGCTGAGCGCTGGGACGCCGAGACCGATCGCAAGCTGGGCCCCTCCTCGGCGAAGCTCTTCGCCTCCGAAGCACTCGCCCGCGTCGCCGACAAAGGCGTGCAGATCCAGGGCGGAATGGGCTATATGCGCGAATCCGCGGTCGAACGCTTCTACCGTCACGCCCGCCTCTTCCGCATCTACGAAGGCACCTCCGAGGTCCAGCGCGTCGTCGTCGCCAAGCAGCTGCTGGGTGGCGCACACAAACCGCAGTTCAACCTCTGAGCTGGGCCCTCACTGCACCTGAACGACCAATGGCACGGGCCGCCTCGGCGAGGTCAGCCTCGTGTCGCGGCACCACACCCATACGAAAGGCATCACCATGACTGAATCCACGCCCGCGAATTCCGGCATCACCGTCACCGACACCGGCGGAGTCACCGCCATCCCCGGCCTGCTTGCCGGCAAGGTCGCCGTCGTCACCGGCGGAGCCCAGGGGCTCGGCCTGGCGATGGCGCGCAGCCTCGTCGACTCCGGAGCGAAGGTCGTTCTCGCCGATATGAATGAGGAGAGCCTGCAGGCGGCCGTGATCGAACTCGGCGGAGACGGCGTCGCCACCGGCGCCGTGTGCAACGTCTCCGACCTCGAGGCCGTCGAGAAGCTCGCGAAGGCGGCCACGACCGCATTCGGCGGTATCGACATCTGGGTCAACAACGCCGGAATCACCCGCGATGCGACGATCCGGAAGATGACCGAGCAGCAGTTCGACGACGTCATCTCCGTCCACCTGCGCGGCACGTGGAACGGGCTCAAGGTCGCCACCGCGCTCATGCGCGAGCAGGACCGCGGCGGCTCGATCATCAACGTGTCCTCGATCAGCGGGAAGGTCGGCAACCCCGGACAGTCGAACTACTCGGCGGCGAAGGCCGGCATCGTCGGCATGACCAAGGCCGTGGCCAAGGAGGTCGCGTTCAAGAACATCCGCATCAACGCGATCCAGCCCGGATTCATCAACACCGCTATGACCGCAGCCATGCCCCAGCACGCGATCGATTCGAAGCTCGCCGAGATCCCGCTCGGCCGCCCCGGCGAACCCGAAGAGGTCTCCTCCGTGGTGCTGTTCCTCGCCTCCGGCCTCTCGAGCTACCTCACCGGCACCGTCACCGAGATCTCCGGCGGTCGCAATATCTGATCGTGTTCGCCCTCGCCGAGGCGGCCCGGCGTTCTCGTCGCACCTTTGCCGAGGTGGATCACCCGATCACCGAATGACAACTGCCCGACGTCCCCGCGGGGACGTCGGGCAGTTGTCATTCCGCATCTCCGCGTCCGACGCGGCAACGTTTCACCGTAACGGTCCGGCCGCCTCGGCGAGGATCAGGTCTTGGCGGATCGTCGGCCGGGCAGGCGGACGACGCCGAAGGCGACCATGCCGATGAGCGGCAGCAGCGGCCAGATCCAAGTGACGCCGTGGCCGTCGACCATCCCGGTGTCGGCCAGGATGGCCAGGCCCGCGCAGATCGCCGCCGAGGCGGCGATCGGCATCCACACGGGCGGTGCGGGGCGGTCGTCGGGGGACGGTGTTTCGAACCGGCCGAAGATCGCCACGAGCACCCCGGTGATCGCCAGCAGAACGAGTGCCCAGAGCGGACGGGTGAGCCACCAGATTCCGGTCAGCGGAGTCGGCAGCAGGGCATCGGCGTCGAGGCCGATGAGGACGTTGGCCAGGGCAGTCAGTGCGGTCAGGTGCCAGAGGAACCAGGTCATGATGCGCTGGTTGACGAGCACCGTGAGGAACCACAGTCCGGGGCTGCGCAGGAGTGCGGCCAGTGGGCGCTGAAGCATGAGCACGATTCCGGCCTGAGCCATGCCGAGGAAGGCCATCGTCACTCGGGTCGGGGCGGAATTCGAGATCGTGTCGGTGCCTGCGGTGATCATCGACACCGGGTAGGGGCCGAAGCCGACGAGGAGCCCGAGCCCGAGAGCGCCGATGACGAAGAGCAGCAGGCAGCGTCTGATGCTGGAGAGTCGGCCGTCGAGCCAGGCGTAGCCGAACTGGTGGAAGCTCGCCCAGACGAGAAGGTAGTTCGGATAACCGGCGAGCCTGCTCTCGGTGACGATGCTGATGAGGTCGATGATGCCGGCCAAGCCGATGCCTGCGATGATCGACCACCAGCCCCATCTCTCCCACAGGATCAGACATGGTGGGGCGACGATGACGACGAGCAGGTACGCGGCGAGGAACCACGTCGGTACGAGTGCCATCTGGGACGCCAATTGCACTGCGGCGGGTTCGGCCCCGGCGGCCAGAGCAATGACGCAGGTGACCAGCCAGACGAGCAGCAGTGGGATGAGGGGCAGACCGAGTCGCCGCAGGCGTGCCCGCAGCCATTCGGCGTAGCCGGTCTGCCGCCGCCTGGCCGAACGCCACGACAGGGCGTTGGAGTAGCCGCCGACGAGGAAGAAGATCGGCATCACCTGGAACACCCAGGTCAGAGGGTGCGTCCACGTGGCCTGGTCGAGCAGTCCGTGCGGTTCGATGCCGCCGGTGGCGCTGACGGCGATGATCGTCCAGTGGCCGAGCACGACGACGGTGATCGCTGCGGCGCGGAGGAAGTCGACCTCGCGGCTGCGGGTGTCCGGGGTCGCCTCATCGACCTTGCGGGCTTGGGCCGGGAACGAGCGGGGCATGCGGGGACGTCCTTGTCGGTTGGTCGGGGAACGGCTGTTGAGGGAACGGCCGGTGCGGGTCGCATCCATCGCCGAGGTGGCCGGCCGCCTCGGCGAGGTCAGGCGCGGTATCTGATTTCGCCGCCGACGACGGTGAGCGCGACTCGGGTGTCGCGGATCGCCTCGGCGTGGGTGAACAGGGCTTCCTCGGAAGCGTAGCCGAGGAGCCCGTCGGCCGACGTGCGTGAGACGGCCGGGTCGCTCGACTGCGGGGCCGCCTCGACGGTCACACCGGCAATGGCGCGCGCGGCGAACTCGGGATTGAGCCCTTCGGCCACGCACGGGTCGGTGTCGACGAGGATGAAGTCGGCGTCCATCCCCGGCGCCAGATATCCGCGCCGGTCCTCGAGGCCGGTGGCGAAGGCCGGTCCCTGAGTGTGCAGACGGATGGCCTCGACGGCGCTCATTCGGCGGTGCGGCTGGAAAGTCGTGGATGACTCACCTGAGATGTCCGCCCTGGTCATCGCCGCATAGATCGCGGCGAAGGGGTTGGCGGGTTCGACGGGTCCGTCCGAGCCGAAGACGACGTGCGCGCCCGCCTTGAGCAGGTCCGGCCAGGCATAGGCGGCCAGCTGCGCGGACTCGTCGATGAGGTGGAGCAGATGCAGATCGGAGATGCAGTGGCGTGGCTGCATGGACGCGAGCACCCCGAGCTCGGCGAATCGGGCGACGTCGGACGGTTGGATGAACTGGGCGTGTTCGACGCGGTGGCGCATGGGCCTGCCGAACTTCTCCTCCGCGGCCCGCGTGGTGCCTCGCAGTCGCTCATAGACGGCGAGCACATGGTGGTTCGCCTGGTCGCCGATGGCGTGGATGGCTACGGAGATGCCCGCCTCGGTGGCGATGTGCGCCTGGTCGAAGAGTTCGTCCTCGGTCATCTGCGCGATGCCGAAGTTCTCGGTCTCGCCGTCGGCTTCGGGAAACGGTGAGGACATATGCGAGGTGTGCGAGCCGAGCGCTCCGTCGGAGAACAGCTTCAGCCCGCCGCACTGCAGCCAGTCGTCTCCGTCGCCGGTGTGCCAGCCGGTCTCGATCGCCCACGGCACCTCGGGTGAGCGGAGGAACAGCGTGACCCGCATGTCCTGTCGACCGGCTTCGTGCAGGTCGTTCCACCCCAGTGTCGCTGAGATGCCGTCGAAGTCATGGATCCCGGTCAGGCCCTGCGACAGGAAGAGTTCCTGCGTGGTGGCCAGCCGTTCGACCTGGTCCTCGCGGCTGGGTTCGGGGATGAAGCGGGCGACGAGGTCGGTGGCGTCTTCGCGCACCAGACCGGTGAGCTGGCCGTCGTCGTCGCGGACGAAGCTGCCGCCCGAGGGGTCATCGGTCGTGGAGTCGATTCCCGCGATCTCGAGGGCGTGGGCGTTGACCCACAGGGTGTGCAGGTCGAGTGACCACATCGCCACGGGATGGTCGGGAACCTCGGCGTCGAGGAGGTCCCGGTCCGGATAGGACGGGTCCTCCCATTTGTTGAGGTCCCAGCCGGAGCCGACCACCCAGGCGCCCACCGGGAGCGAATCGGCGCGTTCGCGGATGGCCGCGACCGCCTCGGCGAGCGATTTCGTCTGGGACAGGTCGAGGTCGGTCAGCGAATCGGCGTACATGATCGAGTGGATGTGGCCGTCGACGAATCCGGGCAGGATGACCTGCCCGCCGCAGTCGACCTCGTCGATCTCGAGGCCGGGGATGACCGTGGTCGCACCGACCCCACCCGCCGAGGCGAGCGCCGCCGTCGTCGACGACTGCGCGGCGGCGATGTCGAGCAGTTCGGCCCGGGTGCCGACGGCGACGATGGTCTCCCCGTCGACGAGGATCGCATCGGGGGCCGGCTGTGTGAGGTCGAAGGTCAGGGCGGGAGTCGGGGCGGGGGCCTTGTCTGTGTTCGATGTGCTCGGGTCGGAGGCGATCGACGCAGAAGTGTTCGAGGCGGGGGTACTCGAGGCGGCTTGGGGTGCGAAAGTGCGCACCACGGCGTTGGAGAACAGACGCATGGACACCAGTCTAGAGCGGGTGCGGCGAAGTCGCTGAGTGGGCCGACCACCACCCCCTCCTTGCTACCTGACGGCGGCCCAGATACCTCGCGCGAGGTTGCTGCGCCGCCGTCAGGTAGTAATTGGTGGGCGAAGGTGAAGGGCGCAGTCGGGCTTTTCTACGAGGAGTAGAATCGAGGTCATGACTCACTTCTTCGGCACCGATGACTCGCGGCTGGCGGCGAGCGCTCGGATCATTCTGCCTGCTGTCTGGCTCGGGCTCATCATCGGCATCTCGCTCATCGAGGCGCCGCTGAAGTTCACGGCCCCGGGCATCACGATCCCGCTGGGGTTGGGCATCGGCAGGCTGGTGTTCGGGGTGATGAACTGGGTCGAGTTGGTCATCGCCGTGATCCTGCTGTGGGCGCTGCTCAAGTCGGGTGTCGATCGCGTCTACCGCAGTGTGGCCTGCGGACTCATCGCGGTGCTCATCATCAAGGTCGTCGTCATTCGGCCATTGCTCAATCAACGCACGGATGCGGTTCTCGCCGGCGTCGACGAGGGTGGGTCGTCGCTGCATCTGCTCTACATCGCCGCGGACGGGCTGCTCATCGTGGGGCTGGTTGCCGCACTCGTGCTTGCGGTGCGCCGTTGGGTGACTTTCCGCCCAGCAATCGGAACCAGTTCCTCCGCCGGGTGACGTTCCGCCCGGCCGTGTGACTTTCCGCCCGTCCGGGTGACGATCCGAACGGCTGTGGGCGCAGATTCGCCCGCTGATGAGGCGGCAGCGACACTGTCATCGAGTTTCGTCCCTCGACTCATCGACTTTTGCGCCAGTCATCGGGATTCAACTCGATGCCCTGATCAGAACTCGATGACGAACCTGCGGCTAGTGTCTGACGAACCACAATTGGAGCGCACTACCATCACAATCGGTGCAGGTGCGGCTCACATGTTGTCCCGTACCTCTGTTCGCGCCCGGGGTGACGGACGAATTGTGGTTGCGCCCGCGCTGCGGTTCAGAGCGTGATGTAGGAGTAACCCGTGTCGGTGGCGGCGACGAGGTCTCGGTCGTGGGTCGCCCAGACGATCGTCTTCCCTGCCTCGGCGAGGTCATTGATGAGCCAGGCGATGCGTGCGGCATTCGACGAGTCGAGCGCGGCGGTCGGTTCATCGCAGACGATGGTGTCGATGCCGCTGGCCAGCGCACGGGCGATGCAGACGCGTGCCGCCTGCCCGCCGGAGAGCTCACCGCACCGGTGGTGAGCCAGTTCCGGGCCGAGCAGTGCACGGTCGAGCAGAGCGTCCAGGCAACGGTCATCCCCGGCAGTCCCGGGAGCATCACGACCCCGCTCGGCACCGGTCGCACGGCTTCCGACGCCGCCCGCACCGCTTCCGACGCCGCTCGCACCGCTGCCAGCACGGCCCGCACCACCACCGGCACTTCCTGTACCACCATCGCTCGCGCCCCCGGCACCACGCACGGCCCAGGTGTGTTCGATAACCTCGGCGACGGTGAGTCGTGGGTTGAGCCATTCGCGTGGGTTCTGCGGAACGAGCACCCCGAGGTCGCCTTCGACCTGCCCGCTGCTCGGTGTGAGGAAGCCCGTCAGCGCCAAGCACAGACTGGTCTTGCCGCTGCCCGACGGACCTCGGAGCACCGTCACCGTCCCCGCGGGGACGTCCGCATCGACCGGGCCCACGCGGGTTGAGCCGTAGTCGATGACCACGCCTGTCAGCCTCATTCCGGCCCTCCCCTGCCGTCGAGTCGATTCCGTCCCGTCCCGGCCCCCGGCAGGGTCCGGTCACCCGGCGGAGTCAGGTCACCCGGCAGGTTCCGGTCAACCAGCAAGGTCGGTCCACCCGGCAAGGTCCGGCCGCCGCCCCTGACCTCACCTTCGCCGAGGCGGCGCAGTTCGTCCCCGTCCCGGTACACCCACGGCGCCGGCCGAATCCCGTCGGCCGGCGGCAGCGGGTGCGCACCGGCGGCCGGTGCGGCCGCTGCCAACGCCTGCACATAGGCATTCGCGGCACGGCCGGCGAAGAAGGCCCCGACCGAGCAGTTCTCGACGATATGTCCGTTGAAGGCCACGGCCACTCGGTCGTCGGAACGGGCATTGCGCTGCAGTCCCGACAGGTCATGCGTCACTGCGAGCACCGCGCGGCCGCCTGTCGAAGTCTGCTCATTGAGCACCCCGACGACGGCATCGGCCTGCTCGGGGTCGAGCCCCGCGGTCGGCTCATCGCAGACGAGCAGCCGAGGTGACTTCGCCACGGCTGCGGCCAAGGAGATGCGGGAGATCTGACCTCCCGAGACCTGATGCGGCCGCCTGCGGAGGATCGACTTCTCCAAGCCGTACGCCGCCAGGTCGGGACTCTCGATCCCCGCCCGTGCGAACCAGTCGACCAGACGCATGGTCGGCGGGAACGTGTCCATGGCATTCTGCGGCGCCCAGGCGATCACTCCGGCACGACGCATCCTCGCCAGCGCCCGACGGCCCCGCCCGGCACCGAGGTCGAGGCGACCGTCTCCGGGGACAGCCGCCTCGGCGATGTCGCGCCTCTCACCGGCGGCCCGCTCGCCACGGACGCCGCGCCCACCACGTCCACCACGGACGCCGCGCCGACCTCGATCGCTGACGATCTCACTGAGATCCAGCACCCCGCTGACCTTCGCATCGACGGGGCTGAGTCCGGCGAGCAGATTGCACAGCGTGGACTTCCCGGCCCCCGATTCCCCGACGAGCCAGGTGATCCCTCCGAGGCGCATCTCGAGGTCGAGCGCCGACAGCACCTCGCCGGTTCCGGGCAGACTCAGCGTGATGTCACGAAGATGAAGAGCGGTCACAGCGATCTGGGCCTCTCTCCCAGCCGGCGGGCCAGGATCGTCGGCGGCAGAAGCAGCACCATGAGCGCACATGTCGGGACGACCAGAGTCCACCACGCACCGACCGTCATGTCCGACTGCCCCCAGGCGATGAGCGGCCCGAGCGACACCGCGGCCGGATCGACGCCGATCCCGAGGAACGCCGTCGTCGCCTCGTGCACGACCGCTGACGGGAAGATCACAGCCATCGCCGCCGCCACCCGTCCCCCGGCTGCCGGCAGCACATGCCACTTGAGGATCTGCGCTCGACCGGCACCGAGGCGGCGGTCGAAACGCACCCACCCGGAGTCCCATTCCTCCCGCACCTTCGGCCCGATGAGCTGAGCCGCCAACGGCCAGTGCGTGAGCGCCACGGTCACCATGATCGCCGTCCGACCGCCACCGAGGATGCCGACGACGATGAAGGTGAACAGCATCGAGGGCACGACCAAGGTCGCGATGAGCAGACCCGTCGACACCTTCGACAGGCCGGTCGACAGGGTCGAGACCACACCGATTCCCGCACCGATCGCGGTGGTCACGGCCGCGGTGATGAGCGCGGCCAGGGCCGATCCGCCGGCGGCGTCCCAGACGGTCACGGCCACGCTGCGACCGAAATGGTCGGTCCCGAGCAGGCCGCCGGCGCCGGGCGGCAGGAGTGCACGCGAGAAGTCCGTGCCCTCGCCGGGCAGGAACCGTCCGCAGATGAGCAGGACGAGCACGACCCCGAGGAAGACGGCACCCCACACCCGCCGGCTCATGCGCACCCCTTCCCGAGCACGCCGACACTGGCGCCGGCGGCCAGGAACCGGTCGTCGCCGCCGGCTCCGAACGACCGCACCCCGAGCACCAGCCCAGTCGTCACAGCCGCGGCGATCGCCGTGACCGTGGCCAGCAGCGGCAGATCGGCTCCGGCGGCCGCCTCGACGAGGGCGTTGCCGAGCCCCGGATAGGACAGGACCGCCTCGACGGCGGCCTCGCCGAGGATGACCACCGGCACGTAGATGACCGCCGGTGCCCGCACGGCCGCCACGATCGACGGCAGCACCGTGCGCACCCGTGCCGCAGGGGAGAAACCGCGACCGACGAGGGCGCGCGCCCACGGCGTCGACCACACCTCGGCGGCCGCGGACCGCGCTGCGGCGATGAGCATCGCCGACCACGCCAGGGCGATCGTCACCGCCACGGAGGGGATGAGAGTGATGGGAGCACTCGTGGCCGGGTTCGGCAGCTGCCGACCGAAGAGGACGACGATGATGAGCGCGATGACGAAGGAGGGAACGGCCAACCAGGCGCCGATGAGTCCCGAGGTCGCCGAATTGTGGGCGAGCCCGGGGAATCTCGCCAACAGTATGGAGGCGATGCCCACGATGACCGCGGTGATCACCATGGCGGTCAGGGTCGCGGCCACGGTGTGGAGTCCGCGGCCGAGGACCACCTCGGCGACAGAGGTGTGCAGCAGCCGCGAATACCCGAGGTCGCCCGTGGTCACGGACGTCAGCAGCCACTGCCACCAGGCACCCAGCCAACCGCCTGTGTCATAGGCGGCCGCGAGGTTCTCCCGCGCCTCGGCGGACGCGAATTCCCACCCCGCGACGGTATGAGCCAAGGGGTTGGACGGGGAGGCCGCGGACAGGGCGAACACCCCGGCCCCGCCGGCCAAACCGGCAAGGATCATCCCGCCGAGGACGATGCCGCCTCGGGCCACGATGTGTCGGAACCGGAATGCCCCGGATCCGGTCGGGTGCGATGTCAGTTCTTCTTCCAGTCGGCCAGGTTCCACCACGGTCCCCAGTCGGAGCCGTGGACGTGCGGTTCGAACGTCGTGTCGGGAACATCCCAGCCCTGGGTGTCGGCGACGTAGGTGTGTTCGAGGAAGGCGACGATGAGGTAGCTCGGCGCGTCCATGTACGCCGACTGCACTTCACGGTAGTCGGCATCGGCCTTCGCCTCGTCCGTTTCGACGGCGGCGTGGTCGAGCAGCTCGTCCCCGCCGGGGACGGCGATGTTTGCGGGGTTGTCGAAGACCCCGGAGGTCGTCGTCTGCGTGTGCAGCGCGGCTCTGATCTGGTGGTCGGTGTTATAGGGCTGCTCACCGCCGGCGTAGACGATGGCCTGTCCGGCGAGGTCCTTTTCGATCTCGCCCCATTCCTGGCCCTTGATCTCGAGCTTCACGCCGAGCTGCTCCAGCTGTGCGGAGATCTCGGCGGCGATGTCACCGCGTACCGTGTCGCCGGCCGGATAGGTGACTGGGATGACGGCTCTCTTCCCGTCCTTGACCCGCACTCCACCGGATCCGGCTTTCCACCCGGCCTCGTCGAGCAGCTTCTTCGCCTCATCGAGGTCGACGTCGAACTCGGCGTCGGGGTCGTAGGCGTCGCCGTAGAATTCGCCGACCGGCGTCGAGGCGGGTGTGCCGTGGCCGGCGAGCACCTCATCGACGAGCTTCTCCCGGTCGATCGCGAGATTGAGGGCCTTGCGGACCGTCGCGTCCTTCGTGAAAGGGTTGTCACTGGGCAGGCTGAGTCCGCGCCAATCGGCGGTGCGGGCGGTATAGACCTCCTGCCCTTCGCCCTTGATCTGGTCGACCGAGCGCGGGGGCACGGCGGCGCCGGAGACCTTGCCGTCCTTGACCGCGGCGGCCAGCGCGGAGGTGTCGGCATAGGCCTGCAGGGTCACGGACTTCAGCTCGGGAGTCGTCCGCCAGTAGTCGTCGCGGGCCTTGAGCACGGCCGTGTCCGCTGTCAGCGACTCCAAGGTGTAGGCGCCGGTGCCCACGGGTTCGGAGTTGACCTTCCAGTCCGCGGCCGGGGTGCCTTCTTCGATGGCTTCGGACGGCAGGATGCCGACGGTCAGGCGTGAGGTGAAGGTGGGTGTCGGTTCGTCGAGTTCGAAGACGACCGTGTGGTCGTCGGGGGTCTTCACCGTCGTGATCATGCGGAAGGCGTCGACGGATTCGGAGGCCACTTCCGGGTCGACGATGGCCTCATAGGTGGCGGCGACGTCCTTCGCGTCGAAGTCCGATCCGTCGGAGAAGGTGACATCGTCGCGCAGCTGCACCGTCCACTCGGTGGAGTCGTCGTTCGGCTCCGGGTCTGCCGCGGCCAAGGCCGGTGCCATGTCCGGCATCGCGCCCGATCCGGAGTCCTCCTGGAGTCGCATCAGCCCGTCGTAGAAGGGCGAGTTGCCGTCGACGGAGTAGCCGTTGACCGGGTTGTACCCGCCGAGGTTCTCCGTGCCGATGACCAGCTCCGAGTCTCCCCCGCTGGGGGCCTCGCAGCCGCTGAGCAGGAGCGCAAGTGCTCCCGCACCGGCCGTCCACGCCGTCGCCGTCCGCATTTTCATCCGTTCACCAGCCGCCGAGGCGGCCGTACTCTCCTTCGTCGAATCCCTGTGGATCGATCCCGATCCGTCCCGTCGCCGAGGCTGCCCTCCGCACCGGGCGCCCTCTCACCGAGGCGGCCCTGCCCTTCCCAACCACACCCCCACCGAGGTGGGAGCCGGGTCCCGACCCCTCACCTCGGTGATGGTGTCACCGCGGTGCTCGTGCCACCTCAGTGTTGGTGTCACCTCGGTGATGGTGTCATCAGTGGCTGTGCGCGGCTTCGCCCTCGTCGTGGGTGTGCATGTATCCGCCGCCTTCGCCCGTCTCGTCGGCGTGGAAATGCGGGGCCATCGGGCCCGGATCGACGGGCGTGTGGTCGCCCTTGACGAAGCGGGCGTGGACTTCGCGGACCCAGCCGGCCAGGGCCTCGACGGTCTCGGGGATCTTCCGGGACACACCGAGCACGGGCTGGCCTTCGCGCGCCTCACGTGCATCGTTGAGCATCTGCTCGACGTCGACGTCGACATGCTCGCCGAGGTCGATCTTGTTGATCACGAGCAAGTCGGCGCGGCCGATTCCCGGTCCGCCCTTGCGGGCCACGTCGCCGCCGCCGGCGACGTCGAGGACGAAGAGCTGCGCGTCGACGAGTGCCGGGGAGAAGGTCGCGGTGAGGTTGTCGCCGCCGGATTCGACGAGGACGATGTCGAGCGGGTCGAAGTCCTCTTCCAGGGCTTCGACGGCGAGCAGGTTCATGCTCACATCGTCGCGGATCGCGGTGTGCGGGCAGGCGCCGGTTTCGACGGCGCGGATGCGCTCTTCGGGCAGGACGCCGGCGGCCTTGAGGAAGCGGGCGTCCTCGTCGGTGTAGATGTCGTTGGTGATGACGCCGATGCGGAACTCATCGGCCAGGGCCGTGCAGATGTTCGCGATCGACGAGGATTTGCCGGTCCCGACGGGTCCGGCGATTCCCAGGCGCAGTGCGCGCTTTCCGTGGCTCATGTTCTCCTCCAGTTTGTCGTGTGCGTTGTTGTGTTGGTTCTTCAGAATCTCGCCGAGGCGGCCCCCGCCGATCCGTGTCCGTCCAGGTGAGCGGCCGGTCGGCCGTCACCTCGTCATCCTCCGCCGGGTGCGCCGCGGATCGACCGGTCGGCCGTCACCTCGGCATCCTTCATCGGGGCACCGCGGACCAGCCGGTCTCCCGACCCCAGGGTTCCCCGAGTGCGGCGAGTGCCGCGTCGAGGCGTTTGCGCAGGGCCAGCCCGTCATCACCGAGCGAGTTGACCTGCACACAGGTCTCGTCGATGGGCAGCAGCGCCGATTTCGGATCGGCGATGGTGGTCGCACTCGGCAGTCCCCCGTCGGGTTCGACGATGACGACCGATCCGACGCCCAATGCTCCTCCGACCACGGACGGGGTGTCGAAGCCTTTCCCGGCAGGGCCGAGATCGAAGCGTTGGATGCTCAAGGCACGGCCGCCTCGGCGAACATTGAGTCGGGAACTCATGTTTCCCGGCTCCTCTCCGTGACGGCCGAGCAGCAGCTCTTCGCGGAAGAACAGGCGGGCATCCTCGGCGAGGTCGATGTCGACGCGGTGCGTGTGGTGGCAGCCCTGAGCGGCGATGACGGGTTCGGGCACCCAGATCAGGGTGCCGCCCGACTCGACGGTGACTCGGCAGTGCATGAGCGAGGGGTCGCCGTGGGCACCCGGCAGGACCAGGGTCGCGGAGACCTCCCGCAGCAGCAGGGTCGAGCCGGCGCCGACGTGGACGTCGAAGACATAGTGGTCTCCACCGAGCGGGCCGGCAGCCGCGGTCGTCAGTGCCACCCGGGCGATGTCCGGGTCGCCGTCGACGAAGGGTTCGAAACCGCTGGCGCCGGTGGGGCGCGGAACGAGCGGGGCTTGGCGCCGCAGTCCGTCGATGCGGGAGCGGGTACGGCCGTGCGGTGTCGTGCCGTCCGTGGTCGTCGCGACCGAGGCCCGGCAGGTCATCCCGCTGGCCGAGCCGGTCGGGTTGAGCGCCCAGGTCTCAGGAAGCGAAGAGTCGAACATTGTCCCCCTCGTGCAGTTCGGCGGCGAAGTCCGACAGCGGCGCGCTCAGCGCCGGAATCTCGGCCGGGTCGCCGCGGCCGAAGTCCGCGGCACGCTCAGCTGCTTCGTCGAGGTCGGCGGCGAGATCGATGATCGCACCGTGGGCTTGGAACGGGTCGATGTGCATGAGCTTGACCGCGGCCGTCGCCGGTCCCGTGACCGCCTCGTGGAGGATGGTCGCGGCTGTGTCGGCATCGGACAGGCCCAGTACCCGGCCGACCGCACCGTAGACGAGCGGCTGCTGCAGGTCTTTGGGCAGGGTCTCGAGCAGAGGGTGCGGGTGGATGCTGCGCAACGACCGGGCCATGAGCGTGCCCAGCCAGGCCCCGATCCGGCGCAGCGCCGGGGACGGGGTGCGGGCGATGAGCTCGGCGTTCAGCTCGAGCAGGGCCGCCTCGGCGAGGTTCCCCGTAACCGGGGTCGACTCGGCTGTCTGCGCTGAGGTCGACCTCGAGGTCGACTCGGCGTCCGACGATTCGGTGGGGGCCGCCTCGGCGAGGATGGACTCATCCACGGCCTTCCACGCGGCCACGGCGAAGGCCGCGTTCATCAGCCCCGTCGTGTGCAGGCGGCCGCGCAGGAAGTCGCGCAGCCCGGCGATATCGGTGACCCAGCCTTGGCGGATGGCCTGTTCGAGCCCCGCCGAATGGGCGTACCCGCCGGTCGGCAGGCGCCCGTCGGCGAGGACGAGCAGTGCGGAACGAGATCTCAAGCGCTGCCTCAGAACAGGAAGTAGCGCTGGGACATGGGCACGAAGTCGGCGGGCCGGTGTTCGACGAGTTCCCCGTCGATCTTCACCGCATACGTGTCCGTGTTGACCTCGATGTCGGGACGGGCGGAGTTGCCGATCATGTCGTCCTTCGTGACCTTGCGCGTCGAGGTGATCGGCACGAAGTCGCGCTGGACGCGGTCGAGCTTGCCCGCGATATCGTCGTCGATGGCCTGCTCGGACACGAACGCGAGGCTCGTGGCCGCCGCCGAGGCGGTCCGGTAGTTGAATCCGAGGCGTTCGGACACCGGCTGCGGGGTCGGGATCGAGGCGTTCGGGTCGCCGAGCGCGGCGACGGCGGCCATTCCGCCCTTGAACACGGTGTGCGGACGGACGGCGAACATCGAGGGCTGCCAGAGCACGAAGTCAGCGAGTTTGCCCGGTTCGATCGAACCGACATAGGAGTCGATTCCGTGGGCGATGGCCGGGTTGACCGTGTACTTCGCGATATAACGGCGAGCCCGGTTGTTGTCCGCCCGGTCGTCGCCGGGCAGAGGTCCGCGCAGCTTCTTCATCTGGTGCGCGGTCTGCCAGGTGCGCATGGCGACCTCGCCGATGCGGCCCATCGCCTGCGCGTCCGAGGACATGATCGACAGGGCGCCGAGGTCCTGGAGCACGTCCTCGGCCTCGATGGTGCCGGCGCGGACACGGGACTCGGCGAAGGCGAGGTCGTTGGGCACCTGCGGGTTGAGGTGATGGGCGACCATGACCATGTCGAGGTGCTCGTCGACGGTGTTGACCGTGAACGGGCGGGTCGGGTTCGTCGAGGCCGGGAGCACATTGAGCTCCGAGGCGATCTTGATGATGTCGGGGGCGTGACCGCCGCCGGCACCCTCGGTGTGGAAGGAGTGGAAGGTCCGGCCGGCGACCGCTTTGAGCATGTCCTCGACGAATCCGGCCTCGTTGAGGGTGTCCGAGTGGATGGCGACCTGCACTCCGGTGTCATCGGCCACGGACAGGGCCTTGTCGATGACAGCCGGGGTCGCGCCCCAGTCCTCGTGGATCTTGAAGCCGGCGGCTCCGCCGCGCAGCTGTTCGTACAGGGCCTCTTCGTTCATCGTGTTGCCGCGGCCGAGGAAGAGGACGTTGACCGGCCACGGGTCCATCGACTCGAACATCCGGGCCAGCCACCAGGGGCCTGGGGTGGCCAGGGTGGCCTTCGAACCCTCGGTGGGTCCGGTGCCGCCGCCGACCATCGTCGTGGTGCCGGCCATGAGGCCGACCTCGAACTGGTCGGGGCCGACGAAGTGGATGTGAGTGTCGATGGTGCCGGGTGTCATGATCAGACCATTGCCGCTGGCCACCTCGGTGTTGGGGCCGACGACGAGGTCCGGGTGGACGCCATTCATCGTGTCCGGGTTGCCGGACTTGCCGATGGCGACGAATCTGCCGTCGCGGATGCCGACATCGGCCTTCACGACTCCCCAGTGGTCGAGGATGATCGCCCCGGTGATGATGAGGTCGGGGGTGCCTTCGGCGCGGGTGCGCGAGGACTGCGCCATCGATTCGCGGGCGGACTTGCCGCCGCCGAAGACGACCTCGTCGCCGCCTGCGCAGTAGTCCTTCTCGATCTCGATGACGATGTCGGTATCGGCCAGGCGCACCCGGTCACCGACCGTCGGTCCGAACGACGCGACGTATTCCGAACGCGAAATCTCAGCCATCCAGCTCTCCTCTGCATTCTCCGCGGAATCCCAGTGCGATGCGCGCACCCTGGATCGGGATCAGTTCGACTTCCTCATCGGCTCCGGGTTCGAAGCGCATGGCGCCGCCGGACAGCACGTTGAGGCGTTTGCCCCAGGCGCGGGCACGGTCGAACTCGAGGCCGGGGTTGACCTCGGCGAAATGGAAGTGGGATCCGATCTGGATCGGACGGTCCGAGGTGTTGGCCACCCGCAGCGCCGTCACGGCAAGGCCTGCGTTGATCTCGACCGGTTCGTCTTTGAGGAAGATCTCGCCGGGGACGACGCGATCGGCCGAGGTGACCGGGGCGTCATGTTCCTGCCGCGGCGCCTGACGTGTGCCGGAGCCGGGACGGCGGGGGCTCGACGGGCTGCTCTCACCCGAAGACGGGTGGCGTTCGCGGTCGTCGTCGATGCCGGGCTCGTCGATGACGGTGGTCTCGGCTTCGTCGTACTCGCGGCCCGGGTCGTCGGTGGCGTGTTCGGGTTCGAGGCTGCGTTCCTCGGGCTGGAGCTCGACGTTTTCGAACGGGTTGTCGTCGAGAGGTTTGCTGTCCTCGTTCCGCTCGCCGGGGGCGTTCTCGTTGCTCATCATTGCAGCGGCCCCGTCACCGTCACGAGCTTCGTTCCGTCGGGGAACGTCGCCTCCACCTGAACCTGTGTGAGCATTTCGGGAACCCCTTCCATGACATCTTCTTTGGCCAGCACGTGGCGGCCGGATTCCATGAGGTCGGCGACGGATTTGCCGTCGCGCGCTCCTTCGAGCAGGTACGAGGTGATGATCGCGGTCGCCTCGGGCAGGTTGAGTTTGAGACCCCGCTCTTTGCGCTCGAGCGCAAGCTTTCCGGCGGTGTAGATCATCAACCGCTCTTGTTCATACAGACTGAGAAACACTGCTACTCCCCGTGACATCGGCTGGTCAGCGTCGATTCGCTCGGATGAGGTGGAATGCCTGCGTCGCTTCGGGTGATTCGGACCCGTTTCGCAACCGACATCTCCTATGCCGGAATTCGGCCTCTCACCCGCGAGAATGCGCTCATGCTCGCTACTTTACCCATCGGTCGGGGGCAGTCAAGCCCGCCGAGCGCGGGTCAGATGCGGAGTCCCTGCGAGGTTCCTGCGGAGCCGTTTCGCGCGGGGTCTCTCGGGTCGTCTGTACTGGTTCTGACCGGCCGGATCGGTAGGTTCGGTGCGCAGTATGGCGCCGGGTTGCGGCCGTGTGCGGCCATGGGAGGCGCCTTCACCGAGTGCCGGGGCGCGCCAACTCAGCGGCCTTCTCGGCAAACGCGGCCTGCCCACAGATCCTGACCTCACACGGTCAGCGCAGCCGCCTTCCGCGTCCTCACCTGATCGAGGAAGGCAGCGAAGAGGACCCGGCGGTCATGGTGGTCGGCGCCGTTCTCCTCGGGATGCCACTGGACGCCGAGGATCCAGGAGTTCTCGATCCGTTCAGTGGCTTCGACGACGCCGTCGGCGGCCCGTGCGGCCACGCGCAGCCCGTCCCCCACTCGGCCGACAGCTTGGTGGTGGCCGTTGCGCACCGTGAGTTCGTCCTGCCCGTAGAGGTCGTGGACGATGGTGCCGGGAATCAGCGCCACGGTCTCATCGATGAACAGCGGCTCGCCCGGAGCGCCTTTGTGCAGGTCGAAGGGGTTGAGGTCGGGGATGAGCGATCCCCCGCATGCGACGTTGAGCAGCTGCGAGCCACGGCAGAGCGCCAGCAGAGTGGAATCTTCGGCGATCGCGGTCCGGATGATCGCGATCTCCCGATCATCGGCCCGCCGGTCCTTGCCGTATTCG
Source organism: Brevibacterium sp. 'Marine' (assembly GCF_012844365.1). Lineage (NCBI taxonomy): Bacteria > Bacillati > Actinomycetota > Actinomycetes > Micrococcales > Brevibacteriaceae > Brevibacterium > Brevibacterium sp. 'Marine'. Next base: position 536,308 of record NZ_CP051626.1, on the reverse strand, counting down.
TTCGGCACCGGCCCGGTGTGCCCGTACAGCTGGGAATCGACATCGCCTCCGCCGAGCACGAGGATGCCGTCGGCTCGAGCAACGGCATCCGAGTCCGGTCCACAGTCGCCTCCGACGTCGTGGATGGACACCCGCGCACCGAGGCGGTGCAGATCGTCGACGACCGTGACGGTGAGGTCCCGCTGCAGGGCGACCGAATCCTCGGTCTGGCCGGGCATATTCAGCTGCACAACCACCGCGATCTCGACATCCGCTGTCTCAGCGGGTGCGGACCGCAGCACCTCATCGTGGGTGAGGACGTTCGGGTTCACTTCGCTCCTTGGACTGGTGGATTCATTCACTGACAGTGTGGCTGATGGCGTGCACCGAGCCGACCGGCTGCGGTGCTTGGTTCAGACGGACGCCCCGAGGCGACTGTGCATGCGCTCTTTCGCCTGAGCGACCACCCAGGTGAAGAGTGCGCTGTCGACGGGGTCGGTCTCCGCACGATCCTCGGGGTGCCATTGCACCGCCACGATCGCATGATTCGAATCCTCGACGGCTTCGATGCAGCCGTCCGCGGCGCGGGCGGTGATTTCCAGCCCATCGCCGAGGCGGTCGATGGCCTGATGATGATAGCTGGAGACATCGACCGCACCGGAAATGCCGAGAGCTGCGGATAGTCGGGAGCCCCCGGCCACCTCGACCGAGTGGACGGAATCGACATGTTCGACGTCGGAGTCCGACCAATGCTGGTGGAGACTGCCACCGCGTTCGACATTCCACAGCTGCAGTCCGCGACAGATGAGCAGGGTGGGGATGCCCTGTTCTTCGGCCGCCGCGATGGCTCTCGCATCGGCCTGGTCTTGGTCGGCGAAGTCCGTTCCGGCATACGTCTCATCGGGCTGCTGTCCGTAGCGTGTCGGATCGATGTCCGAACCGCCCGGAAGCACGATCCCGTCGACACGGGAGAGCAGACCGCTGGCGAGGACAGGGGGAACGACGACCGGCTCGCCCCCGGCCGCCGCGATGGCGCGAAGCACCGCGTCGGCCACGACGCTGCCGGAATAGCGAAGGCCGTTCACCTTCGCCGACGACATCGCGGGGACTCCGATCAACGGCCGCTCGCTCATACTTCGGCTCCTTCAGCAGTCGTCGCCGACGTCGTCGGCTGCCCGGCGGTGAGGGTCTCGACGGGGAACGGAAGATGCGGCATCCATTCCGTCCACACGCGTTCGAGCGAACCGTCCTCGATGACCTGTCGGATCCCGGCGTCGAGTCGTTCGAGCAGCTCCGGTCGCTCCTTGGACACTCCGACGCCCCAGGGGTTCCGGGTCTGAGCGGTGAAGGCCAGATCGAACTCCGGCTCGTCGCCGAGCGGCACGGTGACCACGTCGTCGTCGACCATGGCGTCGACGGTGCGGTCCCTGACCGCCTGGATCATGTCACTGAAGACATCGTCGCTGGGGCCGAAGGGCACGAGTTCGGCTCCGGCGAACGTCTCGGCCAGTGCCATGTTCGCGCTGCCGTCGATCGCAGCGACCTTGTACCCGCGCAGGTCTTCGGGCCCCCGTGCGGAATCACCGACACGCACCAGCACGGATTCGTTGAACACGGCGTAGGGGCGGGTGAAGTCGAGTTGAGCGACCCGGGAGGGGATGATGCCCTGCCCGCACCACACGCCGTCGGCATCGCCGCGCTGAACCGCCGGAATCATCGCGTCCCATGCCACCACATGCCATTCGAGCCTGAGGCCGAGTGCCTCGGCGACCAGCGCGGCGGCGTCGGGTTCGAAGCCGGTGCGGGTCACTCCGCCGTCAGCGGACTTGTCGAACAGGGGCGCCGCAGCCGAATCGATGCACGCTAAGCGCAGCACGCCGCTCACGGGATAGCCTGCCAGTACTGGTCGAATTCCCACTGCGTGAGCGCGCCGCAGTACTGCGCCCATTCGTTCTCTTTCATCTCGAGGTACGTGTCGGCGAGCTGAGGAGGCAGCGCTGTGCGGATGAACTCGTTGTCGCGGAACGCCTCGACGGCGTCGCCGAGCGTGCGCGGCAGGGCGATTCCCTGCGCGCCGGCCTCCGGCGGTTCGACCTGGTTGCCGATCCCGTCGGCTGCCGCGGCAGCCAGCAGCGCGTGGGAGAGGTAGGGGTTGACCGAGGCGTCGGGAACCCGCACCTCGGCGCGTCCTTTCGAGGAGATCCGGATCATCGAAGCGCGATCGTCCAATCCCCAGTCGGCGGTTGCCGGAGCGAATTGGCCCGGATCCCAGAAGCGTTTGTACGAGTTCACCGTGGACGCGAAGATGAGCATCATGGCAGGAGCGTTCTTGATTATGCCGCCGACGACCCAGCGTCCGATCTGCGAGAGGTGGAGGTCTTTGACTCCGTCGTCTTCGAAGGTGTTGCGGCCGCTTTCGTCCCACAGGGAGATGTTGTGGTGGCAGCCTGCGCCCATCTCACCGATAAAGGGCTTGGGCATGAATGAGGCTTCGACATCGAATTCGCGGGCGACCTGCGAGCAGATCTGCCGATAGGTGACCAACCGGTCCGCTGTACGCTCGATCTCGTCGAAGTTCCAGTTGAGTTCGATCTGCCCCTTGTCCTCGTAGTCGCCTTCGATCATGTCGAAGCCGAGGGCGTCGGCGTATTCGTGAACGCGCTTGTAGATGGGGCGCATGCCTTCGAGGTATTCGACCTGATAGGCGGGGTTGTATCCCGGAATCGTGTTCGGTTTGATCGATTCGCCGACCCACACCATCTCCGGTTCGGTGCCGGATTTCATCGTCAGCCCGAAGTGGTCTTTGAGCAGCTGGTGTGTGCGCTTCATATGGGCGCGGGAATCATGGAAGTTGGGGCGCCCCGCAATCTCGCCGAGGTGGTCCGGCTCGTAGGTCGAGCAGAAGATCCGACCGATCGACTTGTCCCAGGGGAGCTGGTTGAACGAGTCGGGCTCGGGCATGGCGACGAATTCCTTCGAGCGGATGTCCGCGCCGATGGGATTTCCGAACACATCGTTCTGGAAGTCCATGAGCGCGTTTCTCGTGAAGTTCACGCCTTTGTCGAGATTGCGCACGATGTGCTTCGCCGGGACCATCTTCGCAACGGTGCGCGAACGCAGCGTCGGAACCATGTAGTAGAGGTATTCGACGCCCGAACGCTCAATCTTCTCTTTGATCTTCTCGACAGTGTCATTGTCCATGTTCGCCGAGTGGTGACGCTCGAGAGCGCTGTTGTCGAGGAGGTCGTCCTGAATCGAGGACTTGAACGCGTCGGCGAGGTTCGTTTCGGCCGAATCTCTCCGGCGCAGGATCTCCTGCACGCAAGGATCCTCAGCGGTGGGCGGGGTTGTGATCGTCATAATTCCTCTTCTCGTGGACCGGCGACGATGCCGGGTTCTGAGTTCGGCTGATGCCGAAGTAGTGTGCGGTCCGTGATGAGCCGAGACTCTTCTCGAATAGGGACGGGTGGGTGTCTGAGTTCAGCTGCGGACGTCGAACGTCAGCGGCAGACTGATCGGTCCGGTGTTGCCGGAGTCCGGCAGCCAGGAGTCGCCGCCGGGGCAGGCGAGATTGGTGATCCTGGCTGCCAGCAGAGGCAGCGCCTGACTCATATCGGCCCGGGCGATGTAGTGACCCAGGCAGTGATGGATTCCGCCGCCGAAAGTGAAATGGGGCTTCCTGTCTTCAGCCGTGATGTCGATGTTCGGATCGGGGTAAGCGCGTTCATCGGTCCCGGAACTGTGAGTGAAAAGATGCACCGTGGTGCCGGCTTCGAAGTGCACTCCTTGGAACTCGAAGTCCTCGATGACTTCCCGCGTCACCCACCTGGTCGTCGGATTGACGCGCAGCACTTCCTCGAGCGCAGACTTGGCCAGCTCAGGCTGCTGCGCCAGGTTCTCCCACTGATCCGGATTCCGGATGAATGTCTGGATTGCCAGGCCGAGCTGATTGCGTGTGGTGTCCATACCGCCGAAGAGCATGAGCACCAGCGCATTTCTGAGCTCTTCGGCATCCAGCTTGTCTCCCGATTCGCTGAATTGGACCAGTCGCGACACGACGTCCTGACCGGGCTCGGCGCGACGTTCTTCGATGAGGTCTTCGACAAAGGCATACAGTTCGCGAACAGCCTGGTCGACTTCGTCGATCTTCTCCTTGACTTCGACCGACAGAGCGTAGCCGACAGTGTTCGCGCGGGAGGCGATGAACGGCCAGTGTTTGTGGTCAAGACCCATCATCGCGCACAGTGCCCGTGTCGCGAAGGGTTCAGCGAAATCGCGCACGAAATCGCATTCGCCCTTGTGCGCGAAGTCGGCAATGAGATCCTCGGCGATCTCGGCGAACTCCGGCTCGAGCTTGCGCGCCATCGAGGGCGAGAACGCGGGGTTGAGCAGCCGCCGGATTCGGTGGTGCTCATCACTTTCAAGGACGAGCAGATTCTTGCTCCACCACTCGTGGAACGCGCCCGAGTGGACCCCGTGGTGTTCAGGCCACCGCGCGCTGCCCTGCGACAGCTTCTGATCTTTGAGCAGTGCAGCGACCTCGTCATAGCGCAGGACGGCAAAACCATAGTTGGTCTTAGCGATCCATGACTGCTCTCGTGCGTTCCGCACCTGCTCGGAGGCCATAGCAAAGGCCGGATCTGAGATATCCAGATACGGAATCTCTGCTGTATCGACCGTGGTGGTCATCGTGTTCACACTCCCGCGAATCCTCGTTGATCTACGCTTGCACTAAACATTCAGTTATGAATGAATTATCTCTATGAATCAAATCACAGCGGATTCGATCTCGCAAGACCTCCACAGCAATTTCCGCTCCGGCAGATTTTGCTCACCTATCGCCACAATCACGCGTACACAGCAGCTTTGATGCGCGGCAGGCGAGCCGACCGGCGGCACAAAGTCAGCGAACCAGGGTTGCCGAATCCTCATCGATCCGCAATGATTGAAAAACAGATGTTATTGATTTCTGTCCCCGATCGCTGTCAGGAGCCTCGGCCCCGCCGACGCTGACAAATACAGCGATCACGACGACTTGCGGTCGAGCACCGCGGTTCAACGGAGAAATCGTCGACCAATGGAGGCCGAACAATGAATGCCCAGACACCTCGCCGCATCGCGGTCGTCGGGAGCGGGCCCGGAGGATGCTTCACTGCCCAGGCGCTCAGACGGCACTGGAAAGATACAGAGATCACGATTTTCGATCGACTCGCAGCGCCGTACGGACTGATCCGCTATGGAGTCGCCGCCGATCATCAGCACACGAAAGCCGTGACTCGGCAGTTCGATCGCAATTTCGGATCCGATGACTTCCGCTTCGCCGGAAATGTCGAAGTCGGAAGCGACATCAGTCTCGCTGAACTCAAAGGCGTGTTCGACATCGTCGTCCTTGCCACGGGACGCTGGCGCGATCGTGCATTAACGGTCCCGGGCTCCCACTTGGATGGAGTTCTGGTCTCCGGCGACATCGTCAACGCGCTCAACACCGTGCCCCGTCCGAATCTGCCGATGCCAGCGATCGGCGAACGAGTCGTCGTCGTCGGAGCCGGCAATGTCGCTCTCGATATAGTGCGCTTCCTCATCAAGACCGCTTCGGACTATGTCGACAGCGACGTCAGCCCAGAGGCGCTCGGCACTTATCTCGAAAGACCCGCCCGCGAGATCACGGTGCTCAGTCGTTCTCCGATCGCTTCAGCCAAGGCCGATGTGGCGATGGTGCGCGAACTCGGAAAGATCCCAGGCGTCGCCTTCTCGGTCGCCAATTCCTCGTCTGCGGCCGAAGACAATACTCTCGGCCTCAAACGCGAGGCGGCTTTCGCAGACCTCACGGCCATCGAACCCGATGAGGCCCGGGCGCAGGTCCGCTTCGTCTTCGGTGCCACTCCTTCTCGCATCGTGGGCACAGACCATGTCGAGTCGGTTCACCTCGCAGAGGCTCCCGCCGGAGTGACGGGCTCCATTCGTGCCGACACCGTCATCTCGGCCATCGGCTTCGACGTCAACGCGCCAGGCCACTGGCACTATGCAGAAGAATACGACTTCGCCCCGTCTGACGGACCCGGACGGCTCGAGTGCGGACTCTACCGCGCAGGCTGGCTCAAGCGCGGCCCGGTAGGAGCGATCCCGGCCAATCGGGCCGACGCTCACCAGGTCGCGAAGGAGATCATCGCCGATGTCGAGTCCGGCAGGTGCCCGGTCGAAGACGACCCCGGCGGCTTCGAAGCTCTGCCAGAATCAGTTCGCGCACAGGCTGTGAGCTTCGCCGATTGGCAGCAGATCGATGCAGCCGAAGTCGCCAATGCCGAACCGGCGCGAACCCGCACGAAATTCAGAACCCATGCCGAGATGCTCGAAGCAGTCGAGGATCTCAGAACGAACGGCAGTACCGCCCCACAGACCGCACCTACGCACTCAATGGTGAAAGGACAGTCATGAACATCGTCGTCCTCTATGGAACCGAGTCGGGAAACTCCGAGCTCATCGCTCAGGACCTCTCGGACAAGATCAATGCCGATGGACAGTCCGCCGAAGTCTTCGATCTGCAGGACTTCGAACCTGAGTCCATCACACCGGAGAGCTTCTACATCGTCGTGTGCTCAACACACGGCGACGGCGAACTGCCGAACACCGCGCAGGACTTCTTCGAGAAGTTCTCGACGTTCGAGGGAGACCTGACCGGAGTCCGCTACGCGATGTTCGGCCTCGGTGACAGTTTCTACGAAGAGACCTACTCCCAGGGCAGCGAGCACATCGACCGCCGCTTCACCGAACTCGGCGCAGAACGGGTCGGCGAGTACGGCCGCCACGACGCGTCTTCCTGGGATCTGCCGAGCGATGTCGCTCTCGAGTGGCTGCCTGCAGTCGTCGCCGCTGCCGACGCCTGAGGCGACGGCGGCCGCACCCCTGAAACAGTCGCCGCAGTCGTCTGGACGACCACGTCCAGACGGTAGGATCGAGCCAGGCGAAGCAACCTCAGGAGGTGCAGGACTGTTGAGCCAGGCATTCAGGTATGTGCTTGCTTCTCACGGATCAAGCGGACCGTTCGGCTATGGCGACGCCCTGGCAGATCAGATCGTCTCGGCGATCTCCCTCGGATCGATCTCCGTCGGCGAGCGCCTGCCTGCCGAGATCGAACTGGCTGGGGAATTCAATGTCGCCGTGGCGACATTGCGGAAGAGTCTTGCCCTGCTGCGAGACAAGGGCATCGTCGAGACTCGTCGTGGCCGCGGCGGTGGGACCTTCATCGTCAGGGTCCCTTTCCCCTCGGACGAACAGATCAGCACCTACCTTGCGAGCCTGTCGATCGTGGCCTACCGCGACTACGGCGATGAGCACACGGCCATCGCCACAGGCATTGCCCGCCTGGCCTGCCAACGAGCCCACTCGCAAGCCATCAGCGAACTCCGTCATGCCGCCCAGCGGCTCGACGAGGCATCGACTCTGGCAGAATGCTCGGCCGCCGATTCCCGATTCCATACTCAGCTGGGTGTCGTCTCCCAATCTCCGAGGCTGCTGCGCGCGTCCATGCGCCTGCAGAGTGAGATCCTGGCCCTGAAATGGTCCCCCGCCGGCGCTGCCGCTCAGAAGAGCGAAGTCCTAGCGGACAACGCCGAGATCGTCGAAGCTGTCGCCGCACACGATATCGAACGCGCCGAGCGTGCAGTCGAGGCCAATATCAGAAAGACCGTCTACAGTCTCATCGACGTTAAGCTGACCATTGAATCCAACGGTGCTGACCCACTGACTGTGGAGTAAGTAGGAGCAACATGACCAACGCGACAGTGCGTGACGCAGCACGTGAGATCTCGGCCTGGGCAGATGGCTTGTTCCACGGACTCGAGGATCTCGAAAGGAAGCTCAGCGCCCATCTCACCGCGGACTTCGCTGGGGAACCGCCGTTCGAGGTCGGACGGAAGGCTCGCGCCGCCCTGGGCGTCGATGTCGCTGATTTCCTTGGAGCTCATTCCGGTTTCGACGGTGCCGGGCTCATCTTCAAGCTCGATCTTCTCGAGCCGTCAACGGCACGAATCGAATGGTGGATCACCGACGGCGATGACATCGCGCGCAGAGATTTCATCCTCGATCGCAGCTCGGACCGATTCTATGACTATGAATACCTCGAGTGGTTCGAAGGCGGCTTCAACGCCGGGACGAGGACCCTGGCAGGCCCGTATATCGATCACCTCGGGGTTGATGACTATATCGTCACGCTCACCGTTCCGTGCCACGTCGGCGACCGCAGGGTCGGGGTAGCAGGAATCGACATCCTCATGAATGACGTCGAATCGCAGCTGATTCGGATGCTTGCACCACTCGGTCATGGGGCAGCGCTGCTCAGCCGACACAATCAGGTCCTCGTCGGAAACTCGGGAGAGCTGAGCACCGGGGTGCGCATCGCCGTGATGCCTCCGGGATTTTCGCGGCTTCCGCTGGAGGTGGCGGGTGTGGATCTCAGTCTGCTCTATCGCGACGACGAGAGCTGAGCCGACGACGCCGTTGCCTGACAGACGGCCGGGTTGGCGTACCAACGAACTGGTGGCTGATCAGACCGGAACGTGAAGAACGCCGAGAGCGGCCCCTGTCGTGATGACAGAGGCCGCTCCGATGATTCGCCGCGCCGGCTCAGGAACCCGTCGGCTCAGCCGAGCTTCGTCGTCTCGGGTACCGCATGCGCGAACGAAGTGGCGTCTCCCCCGATTCTCCCGCGGCGCTCGGGGTGAGAGATGAACAGGTACAGTGCACCGATTCCGACGACGGCCAACGACATGAGACCCACGATCCACGCGTCGTACCAGGGAACATCCGACACCGGCCACACAACGATGATCATGGCGAAGATCTGATAGGTCAGAGCGGTGATCGAAATCAGCCAGCCCCATCGGCCCATCGTGAATTCTCCGCTGGGCTTCCATCCCTTCACTCGTGCCCTGATCGAAGCGAACACCACAGAGGCGAACGCCAGGTAGATTCCGAAGGAGGCGAAGGAGATGATCGCCAGGAGCGCGTTCTCGCTCAGCAGCGAGATGAGGATGACGGCCGACGGGATCGCACCGGCGACAATGAGAGCATACGGAGGAACTGCACGAGTCCGACTGAATTTCGCCAGCAGATGCGAGAACGGAAGCTGATTGTCGCGACCCATCGAGTACATCAGGCGCGAGGCGGCCGCCTGCAGGGAGATCGTGCAGGACAGGAACGATACGAGGACGACCGCCATCACCAGTTTGAAGCCCACCGGGCCGAACGCCTCGAGGAAGATGACGGTGATCGGGTCCGGGATCGTCCCGTTGATGATGTCCTCGAAGCTGCCCACGGCCAGAATCAGGCCGAGCGCGATGAACATCGAAGCGAGGCCGCCGACGTAGATCGTCATCCGCATCGCCTTGGGGATTATTCGACCGGGGTTGCGCACCTCCTCGGCGACGTCGCCATTGGCTTCGAAGCCGTAGTAGAGGTAGATGCCCATGATCGCGGCACCGATGAAAGCGAGCGCGAAGGGCGTCTGATCCTGAATATCTGCCGGGCGGAAGTCCTGGAACAGAACCGAAAGGTCATGCTTGCGTACGGTAAGCAGCAGCCATACGCCGATCGCCGCGGTCGCGAAGATCTCGACGACGAAGCCGACGAAGGCGACATTGGCGAGGAACTTCGTCCCGCACAGGTTGGCGATGGTGGCGAGGAGAATGATGAACAGCGCCAGCAGGACGTTTGCGATCGGGGACATCTCGATGCCCAGGAGGGCACCGAGGAAAGGTCCGGCCCCGTAGGCCACCGAGGCGATGGTGACGTTGATGGCGATCATGTAGATCCAGCCGCTCATCCACCCCCACTTCTTCCCCCACAGATGTTTGTTCCAGGGGTAGATTCCGCCGGCGATCGGGTACTGGGAGACCACTTCGCCGAAGACGGTGGCCACAAGAAGCTGTCCGGCTCCGGCTAGGATCAGCATCCAGAATGCCGGCGGGCCGGCCAGTGCCATTGAGGCGGCGAAAGTCGCATACACGCCGACGACAGGCGACAGATAGGTGAATCCGAGGGCAAGGTTGCCCCAGAATCCCATATCTCGTTTGAAATCTCCGCCCTCGTGGTAAGCATCGCTGCCCACAACGGGGTCGAGTGGTGAGTGAGTGTCCATGCTCCCGATTCCTTCTTTGGAGTCGAAACTCGCCTACCGCGGCGTTCGGTCCGGCAGCAGTCCGTTCGCACCACGTATTCGACGTGGCCGGCGCTGACGGGCGCGAAATGCCGACAGGGCAAGGTTCGCTGAACTAAAACCTATGTAACTGTTTCTTTAAACGCCCTGGACGTCGAATTGGACAAACCGCGAGCGCAAAGTGAATTGCCCCGAAAAGCCTGAAGTTGAACGTCTCCCCCTTGAAATGTCACGGCTTCGAGGTCTCTCTGAGCGGGCGGATCTTCGGTGGTACGCCCGACGGGTCATCAGAATACTATCAATTCTAGATGTTTAAGCAACAGGTTCTTGGCAACATTTGTGACACGGACCACTCACCGGCTCCTCTGCGAGGCCGACAGCGTCAGCCGCATCGTCCGTGACGCCTCAGAAATACACCGCCAGCGGGCCTCGAGGACCGTCGATGACGTCGACGGGGGTGTCGAACACCCGGGACAGCACTTCGCCGGTCATGATCTCCTCGGGCGTGCCGAACTCGACCACCGCACCGTCTTTGACCGCACAGATGTGGTCGGCGTAGTGACCGGCGAAGTTGATGTCGTGGAGGACGATGACGATGGTCCTGCCCATCTCGGCGGCGGCCCGGCGCAGGTGCTGCATCATCTGCACCGATCGCTTCATATCGAGGTTGTTCAACGGCTCATCAAGCAGCACGTAATCGGTGTCCTGTGCCAGCACCATCGCCACGTAGGCGCGCTGCCGTTGCCCGCCGGAGAGTTCGTCGATGAATCGGTTCTCCAGCTCACCGAGCTCGAGGAAGTCGATCGCCTGCGAGATGATCTCCTCATCGGCAGCCGTCAGGCGTCCCTTCGAATGCGGGAAGCGACCGAAGCCGACGAGCTGGCGGATCGTCAGCCGAGTGATGAAGTGGTTCTCCTGCCGCAGTATGGATACGATCTTCGCCAGGTCCTTGGACTTCGTCGACGACACATCGAAACCGGCCACCGAGATCGCACCGGAATCCATCCCGAGCAGCCGCCCGATCATCGTCAGCAACGTCGACTTCCCCGCACCGTTCGGCCCGACCAGGGCGGTGACTCCCCCGGCCGAGATCTGCAGGTCGACTGGCCCGATCGAGACCTCGTCGTCGTAGGATTTGCGGACCGATTCGAGCGTGATCACAGGCGCCCCTTTCGCAGGATGACGAGCAGGAAGGCGCCGCCGCCGACGATCTCGATGATGATCGACACGACCCCCTCGGCGTAGAAGATGTTCTTCATGACGAAGTACGCCCCACCGAGGACGACGAACCCGAGGAGGGCGGCCATCGGGAAGAGACGCTTGTGGTCATAGGTGTCGGCGAACTGGTAGGCGAGCATCGCGACGAGGAAGCCGAGGAAGATCATCGGTCCGATCATCGACACGGACACCGCCATGAGGATGGAGACGAAGAAGAGGACCTTGAGCAGCTCGCCCTTGAAGTTGAGCCCCAGATTGCTCGTCATGTCCCGCCCCAGCGCCATCACATTCAGGCGTGAGGAACAGAGGTAGAGCCCGAGGCAGGCCAGCACACACAGTGGGATCGACACCGGCAGGTAGCTCGAATCCGAATTCGAGATCGACCCGAACAGGCGTGCGGAGAGGATGTCGAACTCGCTCGGCGTCAGCGTCCGCTGCATGAATGTCGCCACCGATCCGAGTCCGCCGCCGATGACCACGCCGATGAGCAGCATGAGCGCCACCGAGGAATGCCGCCCCGACAGCAGCCACCCGTAGAGCGCCAGCGACAGCCCGACCATGAGAATGAGTTGGACGACGAAGGGCACGAGTCCCTTGAGCTCGACGATCGCCGTGACCCCGAAGAAGTACATCGCCGAGGTCTGGATCGCCACGTAGAGGGATTCGAATCCCATGATCGAGGGCGTGATGATCCGGTTGTTCGTCACCGTCTGGAAGGCGACCGTGCCGAACGACTGGCACAGCGCGACCAGGGCGATGACGACGAGGTTCGTCAGCCGCAGCTCCGCGATCAGCCAGAACCCGGGGTCCGTGATCGGCATCGGATTGTCCCAAGCCAGGATGCCCAGAGCGATCCCCGCCGAGGCGACCGCCAGCACGGTGATCATCGTCCAGTACCGCCGCACGGACTTCGCCGTCGGCAGCGGACCCGACGGCCGCTGAGCGGGTGAAGACCCTCGCCGAGGCGGCCGAACGACCCGTGCGTCCGCACCGGCACGATCCGTGCCGGTCAGGTCAGTGACGGCGGAACGATCTCGGTCAACCGCCTCGGTGACGGTGGAACGATCCTGGTCCGTTACGTCAGTGACGGCGGCACGATCCGTGCCGGGAACGTCGGTGGCCGCGGTCGGGTCGGCCGCCTCGGTGCCGGTGTCGACCGGGGATTCGTCCTTCGCGCGCATCGGCACTCACCCGACCTTCCGCTGACGCAGCAGCAGGGCGACGAACACGGCTGCGCCGACGACGCCGAGGATGAGGGAGACGGGCACTTCGAAGGGCATGACGATGATCCTGCCGATGAGGTCGCAGACGGTGACGATCGCGATGCCGAGCAGGCACACCCAGGGCAGGTTCGAGCGCAGGTCGTCGCCGCGGATGAGCGAGACGATGTTGGGCACGATGAGGCCGAGGAACGGCAGGTTGCCGACGACGACGGTGACCACTCCGGTCGCAATCGCCACGAACACGGTGCCCAGCAGCAGGATCTGGTTGTAGTTGAGGCCGACGTTGGTGGCGATCTCCTTGCCGAGTCCGGCCACGGTGAAGCGATCGGCGAGGATGAAGATGGCCACGACGACGGCCGCGACGATCCACAGGGTCTCGTACTGTCCGCGCAGGATCGAGGTGAAGCTGCCGGCGAACCAGATGCCCAGCGACTGCAGCATATCCGTCTGCACCGCGATGAATGTCGAGACGGCGCCGACGACGGCGCCGAGCATGATGCCGACGATGGGCACGATGAGCGAGGATTTCAGAGAGACGCGGCGGAGGAAGACGAAGAAGACGAGGGTGCCGACGAACGCGGCGATGATCGCACCGACCATCCGCGCCACGATCGAGGCGTCGGGGTAGATGATGACGGTGAGCATGAGGCCCAGCCCCGCCCATTCGGTGATGCCGGTCGTCGTCGGTTCGACGAAGCGGTTCTGGGTCAGCAGCTGCATGACCAGTCCGCACATCGCCATGGCGGCACCGGCCAGGACGAGGGCGATCGTGCGCGGGATCCGCGTGATCTGGAACATCTCCGCCCCGCCGTCGCCGCCGAAGACATCATAGACGCCGGTGAGCAGCGAGATCGCGAGGAGGATGGCAACCCCGAGGATGCCCAGCAGAAGCGGCCATCCGAACAATGGTGCCTTCGCCGAGGCGGCCCCACGTGGGGGCGAGACTTCCGTCCCGCTGGGGGACAGAACCGCCGTCCCGGCCGGGGACGGGTCGGCCGTTCCCTGTGGGGACTCAGCCGTCCGGTTGCGTCGGGCTTCGTTCCGACGGCGGGCCGCCTCGGCGAGGGTCATCACTTCTGGTCTTCGAGCTTGTCGGCGAAGTCGTTGAAGAATTCGGTGTACGTCTGGATGCCTTCGTTGAGGTAGGTGTCCTCGGGGAAGTAGACGATCTTGTCGTCCTTGATCGCAGGGACATCCTTCAGCGCTTCGGAGTCTTCGAGAACTTCGGCGGCCGGGGCCGAACCTTCGTCGCGGTCCTCTGGGGCGAAGGAGGCGTCGCGGTCGAGGACGATCATGAGGTCGGGGTTCGACTTCGCGATGGCTTCGACGGAGATGTCGTCGCCCTGGTGGTCTTCGCTGCCCTCTTCGACCTCGAGGGCCGGGTCGAGATCGAGGATGTCGAAGACGGGACCGACGGTGCGGCCGACCGATGGTGCGGCGTAGCCGATGTCGCCGGCGGACGTGATCAGGCCCATCACCTTGTCGCTGTCGTCGTAGGCGGTCTGAGCACGTTCGATGGAGGCATCGAAGTCGTCGACGAGCTCCTTCGCCTCGTCTTGCTTGCCGAAGACCTCGCCGAGCACCTCGGTCTGGCGGCGCAGTTCGGCGTCGAAGTCCTCACCGTCGCGGGGATCGAGTTCGAGCACCGTCGCGTCGGGAGCGAGCTTGGCCAGATCGTCGTGGAACTGGGCGAATCGCTGACCGTTGACGATGAGATCGGGCCCAGCCTCGACGACCTTCTCGAGGTCGGGTTCGCGGTGGTTGCCGAGGTCGAGGATCGAGTCGTCCTGGGTGTAGTCGAGGTCATCGCTCATCAGGGAGACGGCGCCGCCGCTGAGTTCGATGCCCCAGTCGCTGAGGGTCTGGAAGGTGCGATTGTCGGTGGCGACGACGGACTGCGGCGGGGAGGCGACGGTCTGCTTGCCGTTGTTGTCCTCGACCTCGATCGTCGAGCCGGAGTCATCGGCCTGCGCCGAATCGGAGTCGGCAGAGCCGCAGCCTGCCAGGGTGAGAGCGACGACGCCTGCCAGGGCGCTCAGTTGAAGGCGAGTCGAAACCATGGGGTCCCACTTTCAGGAATGAACGTATGAGAAGAGCGTGTGCACACACTGAAAGTAAGCTTAGCCTATGCTTCGAAAATAAAGTCAAAGAAGTGTGACGTTATCTGCATCACACTTGAAGTGGGATCGGGCGGGCGTACGGCGGGCTTCGCTGCGCCCTGGTCAGATGGCGGCGATGAGTCTGTCGACCTCGTCCTGGGTGTCGGCGGCGGCTGTCGGGCCGCCGGATCCTCCGCGGCTGACCTTGAGTCCGGCCTCTTCGACGATGACCGCCCCACCGGCGTAGTCGTAGATGCCCAGGCCGCGTTCGGCGTAGCCGTTGACTCGGCCTTCGGCGACCATGCACAGATCGAGTGCGGCCGAGCCGCAGCGACGGATGTCGTCGTATCCGGTCATGAGGCTCTCGAGCTTGGCCAATTGGGCGCCGCGGTTGCTCAGGGCATACGCGAACCCCGTTGCCAGGAGCCTGCCGGACAGCCCGGGCGGCGTCCCGCGCAGTCGTCGCGCCGGAATGGCGGCACCTGCCTCGCGGTGGTCGACCAGACGCCCGTCGATCCGAAAGGCGCCTAGGCCCGCGGCCGCCAGCCATGTGGCGTCCAGCCCGGGCGAGGCGACGAGTCCGATCTGCCAGTCGCCGAGTCCGAGGCCGGCGTCGTTCTCATCTGCGACCGCGCAGACGCCGACGGAGAAGGCGTGGTGTTCGATGTTGCGGACATAGTTGACGGTGCCGTCGATCGGGTCGATATGCCATTCCAGTCGCCGGCCGTCGTCCGCGATCTCATTGAGTGCACCGGTCTCCGGCTCGAAAGCGTTGAGCCCCAGCAGGAAATCCGCGGGGAAGAATTCGACCGGGTCGAGGGCTTCCGCCCCCTCTTCGCCGACCATGAGGTCGCGGGGCCTGACTCGGTTGAGGTAGCCGCGCACGAGCGCCTCGATCTGCGCGTCCGCGCGAGTGACGAGGTCGTTCGGCGAGGTCTTCGTGTCGACGACACTGGCGTCGAGGCTCGCGCCGAGCAGCGGCCTCCAGGCGAGCATCTGCTCCCACGCCATGAGTGAGAGGTCGGAGGCGATGCGGATCAGAGAGTCGTCGACGATCTCAGCGGGCAGGGATTCGAGCTCGGAGTTCATACGGCCACTCTAGACAACCCGTCGCACCCCTCGCCCGAGTGTCCGCCGACAGGCCGGGAACCACCCGGTTCCGCACCTTGTGTAACAAGACTGCAATACACCGGCGACTATGTACTTCTTGTATCTAATCCACCCCAAGGCGCCAGGAACTCCGATCACACGGCTATTCTCGCCTCCCAGAAACGCACCTGCGGTTGCCGTCACGGCACCTTGCGGCAGGTGATTTCGCAAACACACGACACGTCGAATCCTGAAGTGATTTTCGTGTTTCGAGCAGAAATCACTGGGAGAATGTGTTCGCCCAACAGGCCCATTGTCCCCGGAACGAGAATTCCCGCTTCCGGCGTCTCGATGAATCGGTCACGCAACCGTCAGAGAACGTCCATGAATCGCACAAGGGCGGTGATCCGTACCGATTACGGGTCACCGCCCTGGTTTCTGCGAGGGAAGTGCGGACACAGAGGTGGTCGGCGAGTGCCGTTCTTCCCCTGTGACTCCTGAGGTCAGGCGGGGTCGGAGACTCCGGCCTTCGGCTCACTGCGCTTGACCGGTCCGTGCCTGCGCACGATCTCCTGGACGGCCTGCGAAGAGGTGCCAGCCGCCTCGGCGATCGCACCGAAGGTCGCACCTTCTTCGCGGGCGCGCAGAATCGCCATCACATAGTCGGTGTTGATTTTCGAACGCTGCCGCGCGACCTTTCGGACGACGCCGACTAATGCGGTCTGATCAACTGTCAATTCACGAGCTCGACGAGACATGGTTTCTTCCCCTGCATTCATGTTGTGGCCCGTTGCCACGAATTGGTGTAGTCCCATTAGATACCACGAATATGTCAAGACGCCAAGAATTCCCGGATATAGGAACTCAGGCTACTGTGTAGCACCGTTCTGAGCACGTATGATAACGAACGTATAACTTTCCATGGGTCTGGATGATGACCGTCGCTCACACCTTTCCTGCGTGGACGGTATCGATGTTCCGGCAACCCAAGTGGCACAATGCGGACATGACGACTATGGCCGATCCCACTGGAGCGAATCGGGCGACCGTCGACGAAGACGAGTCCCAGACGCCGCTTCCCACCGCACTCGCCGAACAGTTCCGCGCCGCGGGCATCCGTGATTTCAGCATCGACGATACCGACCGCGCCGCGTACTCCTCCGATGCCTCGCTCTTCCGACTAGTCCCTGCCGCCATCGTCTTCCCCCACGACGAGGGCGAGGTGGCTCGTGTCCTGTCTGTTGCGCGCCGCCTCGGTGTGCCCATCACCAGCCGCGGTGCCGGCACATCGATCGCCGGCAACGCCATCGGCCGCGGCATCGTCCTCGACTTCTCTCTCCATATGAACGCGGTCCTCGACCTCGATCCGGATGAGCAGGCGGCCTGGGTGCAGTCCGGCTGCATCCACGCCCACCTGCAGAAACAGGCCAAACCGCACGGTCTGCGTTTCGGCCCGGACCCGTCCACCCACACCCGCTGCACGATCGGCGGGATGATCGGCAACAATGCCTGCGGGCCCCGGGCGCTGGGCTACGGACGCACGGGCGACAACATTCTCGCGCTGAAGATCATGCTCATCGACGGCACCGTCGTCACCCTCGATGACGCGGACGCCTCCACCACGTTCCCGCGGCTGCATGAACTCGTGGCACAGAACCTCGGCACCATCCGCACGAACTTCGGCACATTCTCCCGCCAGGTCTCCGGGTACGGACTCGAATCCCTCCTTCCGGAGAACGGCTTCGACGTCCGCCGTGCATTCGCCGGCACCGAGGGCACCTGGGGCGTCATCCTCGCGGCGAAGATGCGCCTGGTCAAGGATCCGAGCTTCACCTCGGCGGTGGTGCTCGGCTATGCGGACATGGTCGCCGCCGCCCACGATGCGCCGCTGCTGAAGGACTTCCCCGTCGCCGCCTGCGAGGGACTCGATTCGCGCATGCTCGACCGGGTCATCGACACCAAGGGCGCCGAGGCGGTCCCGCCCCTTCCCGAGGGTGCGGGCTGGCTCGTCGTCGAACTCACCGGCGAGAACGAGGCAAAGCTCGAGGCCGAGACTCAGCGCCTCATCTCCGAGTCGAAGGCACTCGACTCCGCGGTCCTCGACGCCCGAGCAGCGGCCGAGGTATGGGCGATCCGCGCCGATGGCGCCGGCCTGGTCTCGCGCACCCCCGATGGGCGCGATGCCCACGCGGGATGGGAGGATTCGGCGGTTCCGGTGGACCACCTCGGCGATTATCTGCATGACCTCATGGAGCTGCTCGAGGAGCACGGACTGTGGGCCATTCCCTACGGGCACTTCGGTGACGGCTGCCTGCACATGCGCGTGGACTTCCCGCTCGCGGATCCGAACGGCGGGCAGGTGATGCGCGATTTCATGGTCGCGGCCACCAAGCTCGTCGCGCGCTACGGCGGGTCGGTCTCCGGGGAGCACGGGGACGGCCGGGCCCGCTCCGAACTGCTGCGCCTCATGTACACCCCAGCGGCGCTCGACCTGTTTTCCCAGGTCAAGCGGCTCTTCGATCCTCAGCATCTGCTCAATCCCGGTGTCATCGTCGACCCGGACGCGCTCGACGAGTCGGTCCGCCTCACCCAGCTGCCGCTGCGTCAGGAGCTGCCCGGCACCCTCGCGATGGCCTACGAAGGCGAGTCCGCCGGTTTCGCCTCGGCGGTGCACCGGTGCACCGGAGTCGGCAAGTGCCGTGCGGATTCGGCGGCCGGCGGCGGCATCATGTGCCCGTCGTACCAGGCCACACGGGATGAGCGGCATTCGACGCGAGGGCGTGCGCGAGTGCTGCAGGAGATGGTGTCCGGGGAACTGCTCGAGCCTCGCTGGGACTCCCCCGAGGTGCACGAGGCTCTCGACCTGTGCCTGTCGTGCAAGGCCTGCGGGACCGAGTGCCCGACCGGCACGGACATGTCCACGTACAAGGCCGAGGTGCTCTACCAGTCGTACAAGGGCAAGCTGCGGCCGATGAAGCACTATTCGCTCGGGTTCCTTCCGCAGCTCGCCCGTCTCATCACTCCTCTCGCACCCGCGGTCAACCGGGTCTCGGGGCTGCCGGGGCTGACGACGCTGGCGAAGAAGATGGCCGGCATCGACGTCCGCCGGTCGATTCCGCAGTTCGCGGCCACGCCGTTCAGGAAATGGTGGGCCACCACCGCCGAGGCGGCACCGAAGTCGCGTGCGAGCGCCGAGTCACCGGGCGCGGATTCGTCGCCGGCCGCGGACTCGCTGCCGCCCACGGCTGAGGTCGTGCTGTTCGCCGATTCCTGGTCGAACCATTTCGCTCCGCGCATCCTCGCCGCGGCCGTCGCCGTGCTCGAGCAGGCCGGGGTTCATGTGCGGGTGATCGATCAGACGGTGTGCTGCGGACTGCCGCTCATCTCGACCGGTCAGCTCGATGCCGCGAGGGCGAATCTGTCGGAGACGATCACCGCTCTCGATGCCACGGGAGATGTGCCGATCATCGGCGTCGAACCCTCGTGCTTGGCAACGCTCAAGGACGATTCGCTCAAGCTCGTCGCTGATGAGGCCTCGCACCGAGTGGCGAACCGGGTGCAGACCCTGGCTCAGTATCTGCTGAGCATCGGCGCCGAACTACCCGACCTGTCCGGAGTCGAGGCGCTTGTGCAGCCGCACTGCCACCAGTCGGCGATCTTCGGCAACGCGGCCGATCAGGAACTGCTGGCCCGGGCCGGAGCGGATACGGAGTTCCTCGGCGGGTGCTGCGGTCTGGCCGGGAACTTCGGCGTCGAAGACGGTCATTTCGAGACTTCGGTCGCCGTCGCCGAGGTGGCTCTGCTGCCGGCGCTGCGCAGACGCGGACGGGTCACCGGGGTGGAGGCTCGGGCCGATTCCGATACCGTCACCGTTTCCGATACCGATACCGATACCGATACCAATGCTTCAACTCATCGTGCGACGGAGGCTGTCTCAGATGCTTCGCGCGCTCGTGCCACGGGATCCGGCGCGGACGGGCGGCTGCAGGTCGTTCTTGCCGACGGGTATTCGTGCCGCACGCAGATCACGGATCTCAGCGACGCCGCGGGGGTGTCGCTGGCAGAACTCCTCGCGTGGGGGTGGGGGCTGGAACCGCGGCGATGAGTCCGAGGTCAGGGCCGCCTCGGCGAGGTTTCAGGCCCTGGCAGTCGCCTCAGGCCTTGGCCGTCAGCACCGGGACCTCGGCTTCGAGGAGGATGCGCTGGGCCTGCGAGCCGAGGATGAACTTCCCGATCGCCGAGCGTTTGCGCAGGCCGATGACGATGAGTTGGGCGTCGTACTCCTCGGCGAGATCGTTGAGCGTGCCGGGCAGATCGTCTTCGTGATCGGGCTGGAGCACCTCGACCTCGACGTCCGATTCCCTGCCGAGGTCGACGATCCGCTTGATCTCATCCTCACCGATCTCGGTCGGAGCTCCACTGGCACCTCGTCGCTGTGAGTTGATCACGACGGCAGCGCTCGACCGCAGTTTGGCCTCTGCGAAGCCCGCACGCAGAGCAGCCTCACCCTCGGGAGCGGGTAGGTAGCCAATGAGAATCGTCATGGCCCCCAGTATATGGACTCATCCATGATTCGTTCATTTCGGGATCACTCTACGGTCAGGTAACCGCCACCCCACTCCCCCAATTACTACCTGACGGGGGCCCAGCAACCTCGCGCGAGGTTGCTCAGCCGCCGTCAGGTAGTCCTGGGGGAGTGGATGCGTCGACGACCGCCTGCGCTCGTGCGGCGTGGTCGCGCAGGGACTCGATGAGTTCCGGCGGATGGAGCACTGCGATCTCGGCGGGGATGGCCGCCAAGGTGGCCGCGACCCACCTGAGGTCCCAGAATCCGCAGGTGATGCGCACACCATCGGCCGCCTCGGTGATGGTGGCACTCCGGGTGGGGAACCATTCCTTCGCTTCCTGCGCCGAGGCGGGGGTGCGCAGCACGACCGTGTGCGGATACGCGGTGGTGGTGACGGCGGCGGAGACGGCCGCCTCGGCGTCGGGGTGGTCCCGTGGGGTGAAGCTCAGGGTCGTCGCGTGGACCCGGTCCATGCGATCGAGGCGAAAGACCCGATGATCGTCGCGGTCGAGGTCGAAGGCGAACAGATACCAGTGCGCGCCGAGGACGACGAGGCGGATCGGCTCCACACGACGCACGGACGTGCGGCGGGCATCGTCAGGGCCGTCATCAGGGCTGTCGTCCGAACCGGACCGATACGGGATCGGTTCGGCAGTCGGTGCATTTGGCGCGCTCGTGACAGAGAGGTCGTCGGCCCCATTCCGCCGCATCTTCCGATAGTCGAAGGTCGCGATCGTCGACGCGTTGATCGCCGAGGAGAGCGTGATGACCGCATCGATGTCGACTCCGGGGACGTTTCCCTCGGACACGGACACGGCCGCCGCGATATCCGCGACGGCCGTGCGCATCGCGGGCGGGAGCCTCTCCCGCAGCTTGGTCGTCGCCGAATCCGCATACTCGGTGTCCAGGCCGGCCCCGCGCAGGAGTGCCAGCCCCACCGCGGTAGCCAGCGCCTCCCCCGCCTCGAGCTGCAGAGGCGGCAGCACCGTCCGCGATTCGGCGCGGTAGCACCCGGCAGCACCCGTGCCCGAGGAGATGATGTAACCGAGAGCGCGCAGTTCGGCGATATCGCGGCGGATGGTTCGTGGGGTGACGTCGAAGCGGGCGGCGAGCTCGGCAGCTGCGTACCCACGCCCAGATGCGAACATGCCGAGCAGAGCCAGAAGCCTCGCCTCCGAGCGCATCGCACCTCCGGGTTGAATTCGCTCAAGTGGATTCCGATCAGACTGAAATCCCGATGCGGACAGTATATGTCCGCATAGCGGCCCACGATGGGATCACCGGCGCAGCGAATCGACTGCGGCGGACATGCCAAGCGGAGACCTCATAAGGAGAGACCATGCCGTTCTTCACCCCTTCCGTCACGACCGAAGCCGATGCCGCCTTCACATACCTCACTCAGCAGTGCAGGCAGCTCAAGCTCACGTCGCTGGGCCTGACCGATGCGCAGGCTCGCAGCACGCCGACGGCCAGTGGATTGAGCATCCTCGGGCTCATCGTCCACGGCGCCCAGGTGGTCAACAACTGGCTCATCCAAGTCAAGGATCCGACTCGAGAGGTCGGAGAAGACGACTACCGGACGGTCAACGAGAAGGTGGGGCTGACGCTGATGTTCGACGGGTCGGCCCTCCCCGACCTCGACATCGACGAGGCGGTCGCGATCTTCGACACGGTCATCGACGGGATCGAAGAGGCTCGCTCGGCTGTCGAAGAGGCTGGGACCGACCTCGGCACCGAAGTGCCGATGCCGGACAACCCGTGGATGCCCGATGACTTCGATATGACCGTGCGGTGGATCCTATGGCACCTGGCGACCGAGATCGCCCGCCATGCCGGTCACGCCGACATCATCCGCGAATCGATCGACGGGGCGATCGCCTACCAGCTCAACGCCGAGGCCGACGGTGAGCCGTGGCCGCCCGAGGGTACGGACTGGTCCTGAGCCCCCACAGAACCACCGAAACCCCCAGAACTACCTGACGGCGGCCCAGCAACCTCGCGCGAGGTTGCTGGGCCGCCGTCGGGTAGTAATTGTTAGGCGACGAAGGCTTCGCTGGTCTTGGACACCCGGTCGACCAGGTGGTCGGTGTAGGCCGGCATGGTGAGGAACTCGGCGAACTCCTCGCCCAGAGCCGTCTCGCGGAAGATCTCCACGGCCTCATCGAAGTGGTCATCGGCACGGCGTGGAATCAGCGCCAGCTCCTCGCCGAGGTAGCGCTCCACCAGACGCGAAGTCAGCTGCTGACCGTTGTCCAGAGTCACCTCGTGGCGGATCCACTGCCAGATCTGCGAGCGGCAGATCTCGGCCGTCGACACGTCTTCGAGCTGGTTCTCCAGAGCCACGTGCCCGTTGCCGCCGAGCCATTCGTTCATGTACCCGATGGCCACGCGGATGTTCACGCGCACACCCTCTTCGGTCACGACGGGTTCGAGACCGGTGATGTCGAGGATGTTCTCGCTGGTCACCTGCACATCGGGGCGCTTGTTCTCCAGCTGGTGCGGAGCTGATCCCAGAGCGGCGTCGAACACGGCCAGAGCAGCCGGAACCAGTGCCGGATCGGCCACCCAGGTGCCGTCGAAGCCCTGCCAGGCCTCGCGGGCCTTGTCCTCACGCATGCGCTCGAACTCGGCGGCCACGAACTCCTGGTCGGGATGATCGGCCATGAGGTTGGACATGGTGCCGATCGCGTGTGCTCCGCGACGGTGGCAGGTGGCCACGAGGCGGTCGGTGAAGGCCTTCATCAGCGGCAGGTCCATCGTCAGACGTTCGCGATCGGGCAGAACGTAGTCGGTGGTGTTGCGCAGGTTCTTCACCACGGAGAACAGGTAGTCCCAGCCGGCGGCCTCGAGGCCGGCGCAGTGCTCGCGCAGCTCGAAGAGGATCTCTTCCATCTGGAACACCGCGGTGATCGTCTCGATGTGAGCCGTGGCCCGGATGGTGCCGTGCGGAATGCCGAGCATGTTCTGCGCCAGGACGAACACCTTGTTCCACAGGCGTGCCTCCTGCGAGGACTCGAGCTTCGGCAGGTAGAAGTACGGGCCGGAGCCGTTGTCGATGAGGTGGCGGGCGTTGTGGAAGAAGTACAGACCGAAGTCGACCAGCGCTCCGGAGGTCGAGAATTCCTGGCCGTTGTCATCGACGTAGATCAGGTGCTTCTCGGGCAGGTGCCAACCGCGGGGGCGCAGCCCGATGGTCGGCTGGTTGTCGTTGTTGACGCCGGGCAGCTGTCCGCGGATGGCGCGGAAGAGGTTGACCTGCCCGCCGATGACGTTGGCCCAGGTGGGGCTCGTGGCGTCTTCGAGATCGGCCAGCCACACCTTCGCCTGCGAGTTCAGTGCCGCCACGACCTCATCCTCGGTGACCGGGCCGGTGAGTTCCACGCGGCGGTCTTCGAGGCCGGGGGCACCGGCGGATCCGGCGACCGACCAGGAGCGGTCGGCTCGGATGCGTGCGGTCTCGGGCTTGAAACGGGGGAGGGTTCCGCCGTTCATCTCGGCCGCGCGGGCCCGGCGCGTGCGCAGCACGTCGCAGATGGTGCCGGCGAACTCGTCGTGGAGCTTGGCGATGAACGTCAGAGCAGGCTCCGAAAGGACGGTGCCGAAGCCGGCTTCGAGCGGCGCGTTGATCTTGATGTAAGACATGGGCTTCTCCTCACCCGTCGTAGTGTGTGCCTGGAATGTGCGGCTGGTTCTGTGGGGGATCCTCGCCGAGGCGGCTGACACTTGTTCGTGAGCGTTCCCGTGGGATCGTGGCGGGGTTGTCGTTTCGTCTGTGGTGTGACGGAGCGGATCGACAATGTAAACCCCGTGAAAACACTGCCGATCCGCCCCGGGTTCTGGGTGGGTTCATCCCCGCTGGTCAGCGGAGTGCGAACCCGGTGCGGCTCAGTGGAACTGAGCGGTTTCGGTGGAGCCGGCCAGTGCGGTGGTCGAGGACTCCGGGTTGACCGCGGTCGAAACCAGGTCGAAGTATCCGGTGCCGACCTCGCGCTGGTGGCGGGTCGCGGTGTATCCGCGGTCTTCGGCTGCGAACTCGCGTTCCTGCAGGTCGACGTATGCCTTCATCTGTTCGCGGGCGTAGCCGTGAGCCAGATCGAACATCGAGTAGTTGAGAGCGTGGAAGCCGGCCAGGGTGATGAACTGGAACTTGTAGCCCATGGCTCCGAGCTCGCGCTGGAACTTCGCGATGGTCGCATCGTCGAGGTGCTTGCGCCAGTTGAACGACGGCGAGCAGTTGTAGGACAGCATCTGGTCCGGGTACTCGGCGTGGATCGCCTCGGCGAACTTCTTCGCAGCGTCGAGGTCGGGAGTCGAGGTCTCCATCCACAGCATGTCCGCGTAGGGAGCGTAGGACAGTCCGCGGGCGATGCCTGCTTCGATGCCGTTGGTGATCTTGTAGAAGCCTTCGGCGGTGCGCTCACCGGTGACGAACTGCTGGTCGCGCTCGTCGATGTCCGAGGTCATCAGCGTGGCTGCCTCGGCGTCGGTGCGGGCGATGACGAGGCTGGGCACGTTCTCGACGTCGGCCGCGAGGCGGGCGGCGTTGAGGGTGCGGATGTGCTGCGAGGTCGGAACGAGGACCTTGCCGCCGAGGTGGCCGCACTTCTTCTCGGATCCGAGCTGATCCTCGAAGTGCACACCGGCTGCGCCGGCGGCGATCATCGAGCGCATGAGTTCGTAGACGTTGATCGTGCCGCCGAAGCCTGCTTCCGCGTCGGCGACGATCGGAGCGAACCAGTCATCGACCTGCTTGTTGCCTTCCGAGGTCTCGATCTGGTCGGCGCGCATCAGCGCGTTGTTGATGCGGCGGACGACCTGCGGGACCGAGTTGGCCGGGTAGATCGACTGGTCGGGGTAGGTCTGACCGGCGGCGTTCGCGTCGGCGGCGACCTGCCAACCGGAGAGGTAGATGGCGTTGAGGCCGGCCTTGACCTGCTCGACCGCCTGGTTGCCGGTCAGCGCGCCGAGGGCGTTGACGTAGTCCCCGGAGTGGATGTCGCCGGCAGTGATCTGGTTCCACAGGCGCTCGGCTCCGTGACGGGCCAGCGTGTGCTCTTCGATCAGCGAACCGCGCAGTTTGACGACATCCTCGGGCTCGTAGTCGCGAGCGATTCCCGACCAGCGGGCGTTGGTGGCCCAGTCGCGGCGGATGGCTTCAGCATCGTGCAAGCTGTTCTGCGTGGTGTTCTCAGTCATTGTCCTTCTCTTTCTCGATCTCTCGGGGTTGTTGATGTATCCAGTCTGCGGGGGCCGCAAGGGCTCTCGCATTGAATTTCTGGATGAATAATCTCGATATTTCCGGTTTCAGAAATTTCACGGTTCTGTCATACTGTTTTTCACGACTGTGAACCAGCCCACAGAAACCGAGGGAGGCGCCTTGAACAGCGTTGGCGCGGAAGTTGAGAGCGAAGACCAGCAGACCGACCCGCTCAGCATCGGCAGAAGAATCCGTTTTTTTCGCAAGAAGCGTGGTTTGACCCTCAACGAGCTGGGGCAGGAAGTGGGGCGCGCAGCGTCCCAGATCTCGACGATCGAGAACGGCAAGCGAGAAACTTCTGTCACGCTCTTGGCCGCGATTGCGAAGGCACTGAAGACAGATGTCTCCGAGCTCATCGATCCGGCTCCGATCGACGAACGTCAAGCCCTCGAGTTGGAGGCCGAACGCAATCAGGCCTCCCCCATGTACTCCGCACTCGGCCTGCCGCAGGTGCGGATCAAGTCCCTGCCGGCCGATGCCCTCGAAGCGATCGTGGGTCTCCAGCGGCAGCTCGGCGAAGCCCTCGAACGGCGTGCGGCCACCCCGGAGGAAGCGCGTCGGGCCAATCGGGAGCTGCGGGATCGGATGAGGGAGAAGAACAACTACTTCGCCGACCTCGAGGCCACCGCCGCCGAGCTGCTCGACCTCGTCGGCTACGAGTCCGGAACGGTCTCACAGCGGCAGACGGCGCTCATCGCCGAGAAGCTCGGTTTCAGCCTCCACTACGTCTCCGACCTGCCCGAATCGACCCGGTCGATCTCGGACACCGCGAACAAGCGGCTGTATCTGCCCAATGCCGATGCCGCCTTCGATCCGCGTTCTCACCTGCTCATGAGCCTGGCTCCGCATGTCCTCGGCTATGACTCCCCGAAGGACTTCCACGAATTCCTCCAGCAGCGCGTCGAGGCCAACTATCTGGCTGCCGCGATCCTGCTGCCCGAGTCCGCGGCCGTCCCGATGCTCGAGGAGGAGAAGAAGAAGCGAGTGCTCTCCGTCGAGCATCTGCGCGATATGTTCGGCGTCGGCTACGAGATGGCCGCCCACCGGTTCACGAACCTCGCCACCGAGCACCTCGGGCTGCCCGTGCACTTCATGAAGGTCCACAATTCCGGCACCATCCACAAGGCGTATTCGAACGACGGACTGCCGTTCCCCACCGATCCGCTCGGTGCGATCGAGGGACAGTTCGCATGCAAGCGCTTCACCTCGCGCACCGTCTTCCGCGTCGCCGACCGCTTCAGCCCGTACTACCAGTACACCGATACCCCGCACGGATCGTTCTGGTGCACAGCCCGCGTGCTGCCCGGCGGCGACTTCGCCATCAGCGTCGGCGTCCCGTTCTCCCATGTCCGCTGGTTCGAAGGTCGGGAGTCACCGATCCGCTCGCAGTCCGGATGCCCGGATCCGTCCTGCTGCCGGCAGGCCCCGGACGATCTGGCCGAGAAATGGGAGGATCAGGCGCTGCCCTCGGCCCGCATGCACGCCTCCCTCCTCGCCGCGGTTCCGCCCGGTGCGGTGCCCGGAGTCGACGACACCGAGGTCTACGAGTTCCTCGAACGCCATTCCGGCTGATCGTCGACATCGATCGACGATGCAGGAACCCCTCGCCGAGGCGGGACTTCCCGGAGGCCGGTGAGCCCGGGTCAGGTGCCGGGCATCGGGTGTGACGATTCCGTGTCGACGAGGCTCAGCGGGTCGTGTTCTCGAAGGCCCGATCGACGATCGTCTCGGCGATCGCCAGCGCCGAGGTGGCCGCCCACTTCGGCACGGACCTGACCATGGTCAGCCTGCCGCGCTTGGTCACAGTGAGTTCGTCGATGAGTTCGCCGTCGGCGGTCATCGCCTGAGCGCGGACTCCGCGGGTCCCGGGGACCACCGTGGTCGGGTCGAGCTCGGGGACGAAGCGGCGGATTCCGTCGACGAAGGCGGTCCTGCTCACCAGGGGTTTGACTCCGCGGGCCACTGTCTTCGCTGTCTGCGCGGCGAACTTCCAGAATCCCTTGGATCTGGCGGTCGAGCTGATATCGGCGAGGTCGAATCCGTGGCGGTCGTAGGTTTCGCGGCCGAGGGCCACGAAGGTGTTCGGTCCGAGGATGAGCCCGTCGTCGAGTCCCCGGACGATCGAGGTTTCGGTGAAGGGGGCCTGCGGGTCGGGAACGGATCCGACGATGCCGCGGACCACCTCGGTGCCGGTGGGGGAGTCTGTATCAGCAGCAGGGATACGGTAGAAGTCGCTGGTGAAGGGCACGATCCTCGGTTCGGCATCGAGCCCCGCGGCGGTCGCGAGGCGATCGGCCTGGAGGCCGGCGCAGACGATGACGATGTCGAAGGCACCGAGCACTTCTTCGACGGCAGCGTCCCGAACCGAGCCGTCGCGGCGTGACTTGCTGGGTGTGTCACCATCGCGCGATCTTGCGCCACCAGTGCGTGAGTCCTCTCGACGCGACCAGGAGTCCGAGAGCTTCTGCGTCCACTCGCCGATCGTCGATTCGGCCTGTTTGAACCAGTCCTGCCCACCGAAGCGATCGCGCAGCTCGTCGCCGATGCCGATGACGGGTTCGCGGCTTTCCTCCCCGCGGTAGGTGCGCGGCCGGTCGCGGACCTGTTCGTCGCGGCTGTCATGAGCGTCGGCATTCTCCGCGCCGCGACCGTCAGGGCCGGCGGCGCCATCGTGTTCGTCCCGCTCGTCGGCAGTGCCTTCACCCCGGGCGCCATCGCCGGATTCCGAGGCTGCGGCCGCATCCCCCGCCGGCAAGTCTTCTGCCGGGACCGGGCGCCCACGCAGTCGGACTTCGTTGCTCATGGCATCGACGCCGGTGACCTCGGTGCCGAAGCGGAATGTCCCTCCGGCGCCGCGCACATCGGAGGCGAGCGCCGCGGTGAGCGCCGAGAAGTCAGCAACGGCCGCATGGGGTGAGAAGAGTCCGAGGACTCCCCTGACGGCCGGTTCGACGGCTCCGATCTCGTGGCGTTCGAGCAGTCGCGCTCCGGGGACCTCATTGTCCTTGGCGCGGGCGAAGATCTCTTCGAGTCGTTCGGCTTCGTCGGTGTTCTGGGCGATGAGCAGCTGACCGCATTCCCGGTAGGGCACGCCGGCTTCGGCCATATAGGGGAGGAGCAGCTGGAGGCCCCGCTTGGTGAGTTCGGCTGCGGCCGAACCGGGCTCCTGATCGAGTCCGGAGTCGACGATTCCGGAGGTGTGACCGCTCTGATGTGCGGCGACGGCATCTGCTTTGTCGAAGACGGTGACCTCGGCGGCGGGGAACCTCATGGTGACTTCGCGGGCGGCGGCGACACCGAGGATGCCGGCACCGACGACGGCCACTCGTGAAATACTCATACAGCAATCTTGGCACCGTTCGGGGTGAAGGAGAAGGATGACGACCGTCTTGGAGTGGCCGGGCAAGGCCGCCGCCTTCGCCCTCGGCCACCGCCTCATCGCAGATGCCGACACCGAGCCCGGCCCCGGTGAACCGGGACCCGAGCCCCGCCTCGGTGAGGGTGATACGGAACGCGAGCCCCGCCCCAGCGCGGGTGACGAGGGACCCGAGCCCCGCCTCGGCGCGGGTGCCCGTCGTCCGCACCTGCGCAAGGTCGACGGATCGAGTGTCGCTCCCGATCCGCGGGAGAATCTTTTCATCGTCGGGGACAACCTGCCGGCTCTGCAGGCGCTCCTGGCCACGCATCGCGGGCGGGTCAAGGTCGTCTACATCGATCCGCCGTACAACACGGGCAATGCGCACACCTACAAAGATCACGGACACGATCACGCCAGTTGGCTGTCCTTCATGACTCCGCGGCTGCTGCTCGCGCGCGAGCTCATGCGCGACGATGGGGTGCTGTTCCTCCATCTCGACGACAAGGAGAGCGCGTGGGCGCAGCTGCTCGGGCACGAGATCTTCGGTGAGGACAATTCGCTGGGCACCCTCATCCATCAGCGGGCCAAGGGCGGGGGCAATGCGCGCTCCTTCGTGCGCGGGCACGACTATGTGCATGTCTGGGCCCGCGACGCGAGCCGGGTCGGGCCGTTCCTCACGGAGAAGAAGTCGCCGGCGAAGCTCGAGGTCATCGATGGCAGGCGGATGCTCGTGGAGACCGATGTGCTGCGCGCCGGTTTCGGCCGGTATGCGCGCGGGTCGGAGCGGCGGCTGATGTATGAGGACATCGTCGCCGTCAAAGGCGAGAGGAAACTCGCCGAGGTGGACGCGAAGCTGGCATCGGGCGAGTACATCCTCAGGTCGTGGGGAACCGAGGGCAAACACGCGGTGGTGCGGGTGACGCCGGCGGAGAAGGCGAGTTCGAAGATGTACTCGATCATCAAGGCGCTCGGCGGGCAGAACGATCTGGAGCCGCTGGGTCTGGCGGGGGTGTTCAGCTATCCGAAGCCGGTCGAGCTGGTCAAGGCGCTCGTGGCCTCGCAGACGTTCTTCGACCCCGATGCCATCGTCCTCGACTTCTTCGCCGGATCCGGGACCACGGCGCAGGCCGTGATGGAGGCCAATTCGCGCGACGCAGGTGCGCGATCATTCGTGCTCGTGCAGACCCCGGAGCCGCTGCGGTCGAAGACGGCGAAGGCCGTGGTGGTCGGTGACGGAACGGGCCGGACCGGCGACGCCGAGTTCCCGACGATCAGCGAGCTCACCGCCGAACGCATCCGCCGCGCAGCCGCAGCCCACTCCCCCGGCCTGGACTTCACCCAGCTCGAGGTCGACGACGGCGAATAGTGGGCCACCCTACCCACCAGCCGGACACCTGAACACGACTCAGGTCAGCAGGAGCACCGTTCGCACCGCGAGTTCCGGACGATGCGTGACGGTTTTCAGGCGCTGCCCCCGCACGGATCGTCCGAAACTCGGCACAAGCACAGGTACAGGCAGGGGTTCGCGCGCCCAGATACCCAGATACCCAGATACTGGAACCCTGCACGGCACCGGTTCTGAGACTCTGCGGGCGAACAAGCGGACTCCTCAGACAGCATTCGGGTCGGAGTCGTAGGCTCGAGGTGAGCCAGCTGCTCACCGACAACCACTGCCTCTGATGAGAAGGAGCAATCATGTCAGTCGTCGCCATCAACGCGCTCTCCGTCCCCGAACCAGCTCGCGCTGAACTCGAAAAGCGCTTCGCCGAACGCAAGCATTCGGTCGACGGGGCTCCCGGCTTCGAAGGCTTCCAGCTGCTGCGCCCGGTCGCCGGCGGGGACCAGTACTTCGTCTACACCCAGTGGGCGACGAAGAAGGACTTCGAAAACTGGAAGCAGGGCCGCTCATCCTCGCACGAATCGACCGGCAGGGCCCCGGTCTCCGAGCAGGCGAACCTCCTCGAGTTCGAGGTCGTCGACCTCGGCGACTGAAGCCTGCACCAGCGCCCGGAGCGTACGCGCCCGACTCCGGGGCCTCCTCGTCGAAGGACCCTTGAAACCTCAAGCGCCTCCTCGGCGCGGTAATACCAATTGCCCGAGGACGTCGGCCTAAGCGTCGGCGTCCTTGTCCAATTCGCTGAACGCTTCGACTTTCTTCGGGCTGCCGGCCACGAGGATCTCATCGTCGGCGTAGAGGGTGACATCCCGGTCGGCGATGTCCCAATGGCCGCCGCCGCGACGTTTGAACGCGACGATCGTGACGTCATACGTCGAGCGCAATCCCAGCGAAGCCAAAGGCACGTCGGTCGTGCGCACCGGCGGGGTGGTGCGCGCCAGGACGAAATCCTCGTCGATGGGCAAGAAGTCCGAGATATGCCCCCTGATCAGGTGGGCCAGCCGGCGGCCCATATCGTTCTCGGGGCTGATGACGTTGCCGATGCCCAGCTGGTGGAGGATCTCCGCATGGGTTTCGCTGATCGCCTTCGCCCAGATGTGCCGATTGCCGAGCTTGAGGATCCGCGACGCCACGAGGATGCTCGCCTCGAGGTCGCTGCCGATGGCGATCACGACGCGGGAGACCTCGTCGATGCCCAGCTGTCGCAGCACCACCTCGTCGGTGGCATCGGCGCGGGAGGCGTGGGCGAGGACGTCGGCGAACTCGGCCACGACCGATTCGTCGCGGTCGACGCCGATGACCTCGACTCCATGCTCGGCGAGCTCACGTGCCAGTGACCCGCCGAAGCGGCCGAGCCCGATCACGGCCACCGCACCGTCCCTCGCCAGCGGCGAGGGGTCGCCGGTGAAGAACGACGCGGACCGCGCCATCCAGTTCTTCTTCTCGTTCATGGTCTTTTCCTCTCCGGCCCGACGGCCTCAGCCGATCAGCGGGCGTTCCTTCGGCAGTTCATAGCGGATGGGGCGCTCGCGCAGCGCCAGCCCGGAGGCGACGGTAACCGGGCCGAGCCGGCCGAGCACCATGGTCAGGATGAGCACGATCTGGCTGGGGCCGGACAGATCCGCGGTGATCCCGGTCGACAGTCCGACGGTGCCGAAGCCGGAGATGACTTCGAAGAGGACCCGGCTGAGACCGAACCTCGGGTCGACGAGCAGGATGACCATCGTCGCTGTGAGCACCCAGCCGAGCGCCAGAACGATGACCGTCGTCGCCTGTCGGTGCACGTCACGGGAGATGCGGCGGCCGAAGAGGGTCACGGCGCGGCCGCCGCGGATCTCCGTCCACGTCGTGGCCGCGAGCACCGCCATCGTCGTGATCTTGACCCCGCCCGCGGTGCCGGCCGGGCCGCCGCCGATGAACATGAGGATGTCCGTACCGAACCACGACACCGTGTGCATCTGGCTGATGTCGATGGAATTGAACCCGGCAGTGCGCGTGATCGTCGACTGGAAGGCCGCGGCCTGGATCTTCCCCCAGGCATCGAGGTGGCCCATCGTCGCTGAGTTGTTCCATTCGATCGCGGCGATGAAGACGGTTCCGCCGATGAGCAGAACCGGGGTGAGCACGACCATGATGCGCGTGGTCAGGCCCCATTTCAGCGGGGTCCGATACCGGCGGAAGAGTTCGATGAGGACGGGATAGCCGAGCCCGCCGAGGATGACCGCCAGTCCGATCGGACCGCAGATGAAGGGGTCGGCCACGTAGTCGATGAGGCTGTCCTGACGAAGCCCGAATCCGGCGTTGTTGAACGCCGAGATCGCGTGGAAGATCGCATCCCAGAGCGCGGCCGTGACGGGTTCGTCGTAGTGGAAGTAGAACCGGAGGAACAGCGCCGAGGCGACCACGACCTCCGTAGCCAAGGTCAGAGTCGTGATCCGCAGGACGAGCGGTTTGACGCCGCCGATCGCGTCGCTCTTCGTCTCCGAGGCCACGGATTGGCGCAGCCTGAGGCCGGCTTTTCCGGCCAGCAGCAGGGCGAGCAGTGCGGTGAGCAGGAGCACGCCGAGGCCCCCGGCCTGGATGAGGCAGACGATGACGATCTGACCGAAGAGCGTGAAATCCTGACCGGTGTCGAGGACGACGAGTCCGGTGACGCTCAGCGCCGAGGTGGCCGTGAAGAGGGCCTTGAGCAGTGAGATGCCGCCGTCGGCGACGGTGGCCGCCGGGGTCATGAGCAGAGTGGTTCCGGTGACCAGTGCTGCCGTGTAGCCCGCGATGACGCGGACGATCGCTGCGCGATGTGAGCTGTGCACCTGACGAAATGTAGCACCATCGCAACGGTTCGGCGTCCCGCGCAGACAACTCACCGGTAACGGTCAGAATCCTGCTACTCTGCCTTATCGGAACTGCCGTGATTCGGCTCACGCCGGCGGCACGGCCCAGCATCAGTTCGTCCGTTCACACAGAAGTGTCGAGGTACCCATGAGTCAATCGCAGGCAGCAACAACGGATCGAGGCCACGGCTTCGTCAAAGCTCTCGGTTCGATCGATGCGCTCTTCATCGGATTCGGCGCGATGATCGGCTTCGGCTGGGTCGTGCTCACCGGCGAGTGGCTGTCCGGCGCCGGCACCTTGGGCGCCATCCTCGCCTTCGTCGTCGGCGGCATCATCATGTGCTTCGTCGGCACCGTGTACTCCGAGCTCGTGGCCGCCATGCCGCACGCCGGCGGTGAGCACAACTACCTGATCCGGGCGATGGGACCGCAGGTGTCCCTCTTCGGTTCTTGGGCGATCACCGGCGGCTACATCAGCGTCGTCATGTTCGAAGCCGTCGCCGTGCCGAAGACCGCCCTCTACCTCTTCCCGAACCTCGAGTTCGTCAAACTGTGGACGATCGCCGACTTCGACGTGTACCTGACCTGGGCGCTCGTCGGCACCGTCACCGCGATCATCATCTCCTGGATCAACATCCGCGGTGTGAAGATCGCCTCCCTCGTCCAGACCTTCGTCGTCTCCTTCCTCATCATCGTCGCCCTCATGCTCCTGGCCGGCGGCTTCACCGGCGGCGAGGCCGCCAACACCCAGCCGCTGTTCACCGGCGGCGGATCCGGCTTCATCGCCGTCGTCGCGGTCGTGCCGTTCCTCTTCGTCGGCTTCGATGTCATCCCGCAGTCGGCGGAGGAGATCAACCTGCCGCCGGCGAAGATCGGCAAGCTCGTCGTCATCTCGGTGCTCATGGCGATCACCTTCTACGTCATCGTCATCTGGATGACGTCTCTGGCGATGCCCGCCTCCGACCTGGCCACGCATGACCTCGTCACCGCGGATGCGCTGTCGGCCATGTTCAACTCCGCCGTCTGGGGCAAGATCGTCATCGCCGGCGGTCTGGCAGGCATCATCACCTCGTGGAACGCGTTCCTCATGGGCTCGTCTCGCCTGATGTGGGCGATGGCCGTGGCCGGCATGATCCCGGCCTGGTTCGGCAAGCTCCACCCGCGCTACCGCACTCCGGTCAACGCGATCCTCTTCATCGGGGCACTGTCAGCCCTCGCGCCGTTCCTCGGCTCGGCGGCGCTGGGCTGGATCGTCGATGCGGGGTCGCCTGCGATCGTCATCGCCTACTTCCTCGTCAGCGTCGCTTTCCTGGTCCTGCGCAAGCGCGAACCGGCGATGGACCGACCGCTGCGCATCGGAGGCAAGGGCAACTCCGGTTTCGCCATCGGTGTCATCGCGGCCGTGCTCACGCTCGTCCTCTTCGTCCTCTATCTGCCGATCACCCCGGTCTCCGCACAGCTCGCCTGGCAGTCATGGGCGATGTTCGGCCTGTGGCTGGTCATCGGAATCGTCTTCATGTTCCGCCTGCCCCGCGGAGTCAAGGCCGGCCCGAACGCCGAGAACGAACTGCTCGCCAAGGTCAAGGCGCTGCGCGGAAAGTGACCGCGGGCGCGTGGCCGGGCGACCGGCTGGCCCAGGCGCATCCGTCACCGCCAGTCGCACTTCGCACAGTCAGTAGAGCGCCCCTCACCGGTGCCGGCACCCCGCACCAACCGCCGCACCCCTCACCCTCAGCAGCAAATCACCCCTTTGCAACGGGGTGGTGAGCTGCTGACGGTGAGGGGTGCGTAAGTATCTGGAGGAGATGCCGTTATCGGTGAGGGATGCCGGCGAACGAGCTCGGGCATGCGAACGCGGCCGCCGGCTCGAAGCAACGGCGACCGCGCTCGGTCTCGGGAGCGGGAGTCGGCTCAGACTGCGGCGTCGAGGCCGCGCATCTTCAGACGCTCACGCTGGTTGGGGTTGACGCTCGGGCGGAACGGCATCTCGACCACCTCGGCGCGAACCGGGACTCCGGGAGTATCGGCGAACGGCTCCGGCAGATGCACCCAGTACTCCGTGCCGAGCTCGGTTGCCGACACCGGAACGTGCGCCATGGCGATATTCGCTTCGAGTTCCGGCGAGTACCACGGCGAGGTCACGTACCCGACGGCCTCTCCATCAGCTGCGGCGGAGACGAGCCAGAAGTCCGGCGCGTAGTCCGTGATCGGTTTGCCGCCGATCAGCAGGCCCACCAGCTGTGTGCGATACGGCGGAGTGCCGGCTTCGATGAGATCGCGCACCTCCTCGAGGCGGGCCTTGCCGATATAGTCTGCTTCCTTCTTCCGCGGCACCTGGTAGGACAGGTTGACCTGGAACGGGAGTGTCTCGAAATCCATGTCCTGACCCCACGAGAGGATGCCGGCGGCGATCCTGCGGTGGTGGCTGGGGGCGACGACCTTGAGGTTGTACGGCGCGCCGGCGTCCAGGACGGCGTTCCACATATCCTCGGCGTACTTCGTCGCATCCTTCAGGTAGATCTCGTAGCCCTTCTCCCCGGTGAATCCGGTCTGGGAGATGATGACGTCGCGGCCGCCGACCTGGGCTTCCATGAGTCCGTAGCTCGGCAGCGTGCGCCCCTCCTCACCGACGAGGTCGGCGATGACGTCGACGGATTTCGGACCTTGGACCTGCACGGGTGCGACGTCGATCTCGGCGATCGTGACATCGAACCGGCCGCCGACGTTGACCCCCTGCAGCCAGAGCATGAGGTCGGTGTCGGAGAGGCTGAACCAGAACTCGTCGATGCCGACCCGCAGCAGGATCGGATCATTGAGGATGCCGCCGGCTTCGTTGCACAGGATGACGTAGCGGGCACGCATCACCGGGATCTTCGTTGCGTCACGGGTGATGA
This sequence comes from Brevibacterium sp. 'Marine', assembly GCF_012844365.1. NCBI lineage: Bacteria > Bacillati > Actinomycetota > Actinomycetes > Micrococcales > Brevibacteriaceae > Brevibacterium > Brevibacterium sp. 'Marine'. The sequence goes on along the minus strand of NZ_CP051626.1, from coordinate 500,241 downwards.
CGAAGTTGACGAACGCCTCGGCGTCGGGACCCTTGACCTGGATCTGCCGTTCGACGGCGACGTTCCACAGGGTCACATCGTTGACGAGGGACTGATACTCGGCCATCATCCCGCCCTCGTCGCGGGTGATGTAGCCACGCGGGTGGTACATCCGGTTGTAGATCGACGCCCGCCAGCAACCCTGCTGCATGGACAGTTCCCAGTACGGGGACTTGCGGACACGGGTGTCGATGAGCATTTCGACCGGGGTCGGGCCGGACTGACGTAGGTTGATCGGGACTTGCCTGTCACTTTGGTCCACTGTGGGGACATTGTTGTCCATGGTGTTCCCCCTGCTCGCACAGTTTTATATTATGGAACTCAATTCCCATATCATGGGTACAATGAGTGTAAGATCGAACACACCGGGACGCAAGGAACTCGCGCTTGCGAGTTTCATGAATCGACCTCCGAGAAGGAGACGAGGATGTCACAGTCAACGCTGCGCACGCTGTTGAGCACCGCCCGCTACGAAGTACTGCCCACGGCCGGAATAGTCGAACGCATCGAAGAGTACGTTGCACCGGGCCGCGAGATCACCGTGACCGCATCGACTGGGCTGACGCTTGAGGCGACGCTGTCCACGGCCGAGCAGCTCCAGGCTTTGGGATTCCGCGCCGTGCCCCACTTGGCCGCACGGATGATCCACGGCAGACCCGAGCTCACGGAGATCGTCGATCGCCTCGCCGAGGCGGCTGTGGACCGGATCTTCGTCCCCGCGGGGGACGCCACTCCCCCGGCCGGCGGGTACGTCGGAGCGCACGACCTCCTCGTCGATCTCTCGTCCATGGCCGCCCCGTTCCGCCATATCGGCGTCAGCGCCTATCCGGAATCGCACCCGATCATCCCCGATGATGTGACCATCCAGGCGATGTGGGACAAACGCGACTATGCCACACACTTGGTGTCGAATCTGTGCTTCGATCCGGCTCTCGTCGCCTCATGGGTGGCCCGGGTGCGCTCGCGCGGCATCGAGCTGCCGCTGGTCCTCGGCATCGCCGGGAAGGTGGAGCTGGCGAAGCTCGCTCGCGTCGCGACGAAGATCGGGGTGGGTGAGTCCACGCGGTTCCTGCGGAAGAACACTGCGACCTTCACGCGAATGGCCAAGCCCGGCGGCTACAACCCGCGGAAGTTCCTCGACAAGATCGGCCCGTTCCTCGACGACCCGGCCATGGGCGTCGCCGGTCTGCACATCTATACGTTCAATCAGATCAAAGACACCGAGGTCTGGCGCCGCAAGCAGCTCGCGGCCCTCGGCGGCGCCGAAGAGGTCTCGACCGCGTGGTGAGCAGCCACCTCAGTCAGAGAATAGGTCGCAATCGGACACGGCCACACGAATCCAGGTCACCATCGGATACTTTCAGCGCCGAAAAGTATCCGAATACGACCTATTTTCGGCTCGTCTACCTGTGGGTGACCTTGCGCTTGAGGGTGCGTGAGAGCAGTCCCGCCTCGTCGACGAGCAGTGCGCCGAGGCGGTCGTGATGGTCGGCGATGCGCATCGTCGGCCCGGAGATTCCCACGGCCGCGACGACGTCTCCGTCGATGCCGAACACCGGTGCCGCCAGAGCGTCGAGGCCGATCTCGAATTCTTCGTGGACGATGGCGAATCCGCGTTCGCGCACCGTTTCGAGATCGTCGGTGAGCTCCTTGCGTGAGCCCAGGGTCTTCTCGGTGCGCCGTTCGAGCCGACCGGTCGGCAGCGGGATCACGTCGTAGGCGAACATGACCTTGCCCAGAGCCGAGCAGTGCGGCGGCACCTCGACGTCGGCCCAGTTCGTGGCCCCGAGGACGAAGGTCGAATCGACCTGAGCGACCTGGACGACCCCCTTGGGGCCCGGCATGGCGAGATTGACGGTCTCCCCGGTCTCCTCGCTGAGGCGCTGCAGGGTCGGATCGGCCGCGGAGACGAGGTTCTCCACTCGGTCGAAGCGGGAGGCATAGGTCGCGAACAGCGATCCGCCGCGATAGAGGCCCTCACCGTCGCGTTCGACGAGACCGTTGCGCTCGAGTGCGGAGAGCAGGCGTGAGACCGTCGACCGAGCCAATTCGGTCTCGTCGACCACCTCGGTGTAGGAGATCGGTTCGTCGGATCTGACGACCAACGACAGGATCTCTGCCGCCCGGTCGATCGACTGGGTCCCATTGCTCATCGTGCTCAGCTCCGTCGGGGAAAGGGGGTCGGCGAAATCGAGGCCCACCGACCGCACTCACCCTACCCCACGCCCTGAGACTCTGGCCGGGTTGCGCGTCGTGAGTTACAGTTTCGAAATGAGCAACAGCGAAGCGGGCTCGGGAGGCGTCCAATCCGTGGATCGGGCCGTGACGATCCTCGAGATCATCGCCCGCACCGGGCTCGCCGGGATCACCGAGATCGCCGGTGAACTCGGGGTGCACAAATCGACGGCGTCACGCATCGTCTCCACCCTCGAGGCCCGCGGACTCGTCGAACAGGATCACCACCGCGGCCGATACCGCTTGGGTCTGTCCATCCTCCGGCTGGCCGGGGCGACGACCGCGCGCCTCGACATCGTCCAGGAGGCCCGCCCGATCACCAAGATGCTCGCCGAGGCGACCGGTGAGACGATCAATGTCGCCGTCCTCTCCGACGGCGCAGCCCTCTACCTCGACCAGGCCTCGTCGACGTCGTCGGTGCAGAGCCACAATTGGGTCGGTCAGCGCATTCCGCTGCATGCAACCTCCAACGGCAAGGTCCTGCTCTCGGGCCTGAGCGAAGACGGCATCCGCGAGACCCTGGGGGCGAAGCTGACCCGCTACACCCCGCACACGGTGACCTCGGTTCCGCAGCTGCTCACCCAGGTCGCCGAGGTGGCCGCCACCGGATTCTCGCTCGTCATCGATGAGCTCGAGGTCGGGCTGACCGCGGTGTCCGCTCCCGTGCGCAATGCCCACGGGGACGTCATCGCCTCGATCTCGGCCTCGGGACCGAGCTTCCGCTTCACCGAGGACAAGGTCGCCTCGGCCAGAGATCTGCTCACTCGGGCGGCCGCCGACATCTCTGCCCGTCTCGGGTGGCGCGAACACTGAACCCCGCCAAGTCGGCACCCCACGAAATCGGCATCCGCCGAAATCGGCACGCACGCGCTCACGGAGGTCCGCCTCGGCGAGGGTGCGATCATCCTCCGCGAGGAGGTCGTCAGTCGAGGACGTACGTGGTGCCGTTGTCGATGCTCTCGACGGCGCGGCGGTAGAGATTGCCCACCGCCTCATCGGAGGCCGGCGGGAATCCGGGGAAGAAGTCGTGGAAGTGCGTGGCCGACTCCAGGACGGTCGGGCTGGCGACGTTGATGCGGATGCCGCGCGGCATCTCACCGGCGGCGGCCATGACGAATGATTCGACGGCTCCGCTGGCCATCGCGGCCGCCGATCCGGTGGGGATCGCGGCGCGGGCCGTGACCCCGGTCGTCAGGGTGATCGAACCGCCGTCCCTGACATGGGGCAGGCCGATGCGCACCAGATCCAGCTGGGCGAGCGTCTTGCCGTAGAACCCCGACTCGAAGTCCTCCCGGGTCAGTTCGGTGACGGGTTTGAACGGGACGTGTCCGGCCGTGCACACGATGGCATCGACGTCACCGACCTCGTTCAGCAGCGCCTCGATCGTCGCCGGATCGTCGAGATCGACCGCCGGATCCGTGCTGCGACCGACCTGAACGAGTTCGTGCCTGCCTTCGAGCGCTCGGACGGCCGCGGTTCCGACGTGTCCCGTGGCTCCGATGATGAGTACCTTCATGGTGTCTGCCTCGCCTCGTTGGTGTCCTGGTCTGCTGCGAGCCTAAGCACAATCGGAGGCGAAGAGAAATACCTCTGGGCAGACATTCATGTCTCGGATGGGCATGGGCGGGACTGGGCAGACACACGCACAGCCTCATCAGGGAATGGCAGACTTCCTCGCAGACACCGATCGATGCGACTCGACCCGACGATCTGGACGCGGCCCTGGCCAAAGCCGATATCGACATCGCCATCGTGAAAGACGAATGGCTGATGGACGTCGTCCTCGACAAAGCCGTCGGAATCACCTCGGCGGCGACCTCATTCACCCATTCGCATCCCGAAGTGGTCTATCGCGAGATCGTCGATTCGCCCGAAGTCGACGTCACCATCGAATGGAGTTCGCACAACGCCCACTCGGCCTGCCCCCGATTCGCCGAATTCGCTCAGCAGTACTTCCGAGAGCTGACCACCCAGCCCTGACGATGTCGTTCGACACGTTCGTCCGACCGCGCAATGACCGCGCAGACGCCCTCTTGACACTCCCGCCTCGGCGGAGGACGATCATCGTACGCAGTTCCACATAGCGCGCATCGTTGCATAATTCGCAACAATGCCGGTGAAGGCGACGAAGCCTTCAGAGAGGAGCCTGCTCATGGCTTCCGTCCCCGCCCAGGCCAGCGTCGTCGTTGTCGGAGCCGGCATCGTCGGCAACAGCCTCGTCCATCATCTCGCCGAACTCGGATGGACCGATATCGTCCAGGTCGACAAAGGCCCGCTGCCGAATCCGGGCGGCTCGACCGGACACGCCTCGAACTTCATCTTCCCCGTCGATCACTCGCGTGAGATCACCGACCTCACCCTCGACAGCATGCGCCAATACAAGGACCTCGGCGTCTTCACCGAGTCCGGCGGCTTCGAGGTCGCCCGCACCGAGGAGCGCATGGAAGAGCTGCGGCGGCGCATGGCCTCGGCACGGGCCTGGGGCGTCGAATCCTCCCTGGTCACCCCCGCCGAGGTCGCCGAGAAGGTGCCGTTCCTCGATCCCGAGGTCATCCTCGGCGCGTTCTGGACCCCGACGGTCGGCGTCGTCGATTCGGTGCGGGCGGGCACGATGATGCGCGAATCCGCCGAATCCAAGGGTGCGCTCACGGTCTCGCCCAACACCGAGGTGACCGGCATCGATGTCGATGGCGGCCAGATCACGGCCGTGCACACGACGAAGGGTGAGATCGCGACGCACCGCATCCTCATCGCCTGCGGTGTGTGGTCTCCGCGCATTGCGGCCATGGCCGGTGCCGCGATCCCGCTGACTCCGGCCGTCCACCAGATGATCAGCGTCGGACCCGTCCCGCAGTTGGCCGAACGTCCCGGCGAGATCTCGTTTCCGATCGTGCGGGACATGGACACCTTCTGCTACGAGCGTCAGCACGGCTCCGACATGGAGATCGGCTCCTATGCCCACCGGCCGATCCTCCACGATCCGGATGAGATTCCCTCGATCGAGGCGGCGAAGCTCTCCCCCACGGAGATGCCGTTCACGGACGAGGACTTCGATCCGCAGCTCGAACAGGCCGTCGAACTCATGCCCGAAGTGCTGTCGAATCCGGACGTCGAGATCCGTTATGCCATCAATGGTCTGCTCTCGCTGACCCCGGACGGGGCGCCCATCCTCGGCGAATCACCTCAGGTCAAGGGCTTGTGGTCGGCGGCGGCCGTGTGGGTGAAGGAAGGGCCGGGCGTCGGTCGGGCCGTGGCCGAATGGATGACGAACGGCCTGCCGGAGATCGACGTGCAAGGTGCCGACATCGCACGCTTCCACTCTCACCAGCGCACCCACACCCACGTGAAGGCGCGCACCTCGGAGGCATTCAACAAGACCTATGGGATCGTCCATCCCGGCGAGCAGTGGAGTTCCGATCGCGACGTCCGCCGCTCACCGATGTGGCAGCGCGAGGTCGAGCTCGGGGCGGTGTTCTTCGAAGCCGGCGGGTGGGAGCGACCGCAGTGGTTCGGGTCGAATGCCGGACTGCTCGACGAGTTCGGTGACGCGGTGATGGACCGCGGCGCCGAATGGGATTCCCGCTGGTGGTCCCCGATCATCAATGCCGAGCACCTGGCGATGCGCAAGCGCGCCGGGCTCGTCGACCTCTCGAGCTTCGTCATCTTCGACGTGTTCGGCCCCGCCGCCCTCGACGCGGTCCAGTCCATCGCCCTGGCGCAGATGGATGTGGCCGTCGGTCGGGTCGTCTACACCCCGATCCTCGATGAGAACGGCGGGTTCCGTTCCGACCTGACCATCATGCGACTGGCACACGACCGCTTCCGCGTCGTCACGGGTGCCGCCCACGGAATGGTCGATCTCAAATGGTTCGCCGACCGCCTGCCCGATATGGGCGCGCAGATCGCCGATCTCACGAGTTCGTGGACGACGATCGGGCTGTGGGGACCGCGAGCCCGCGACATCCTCGGCGAGCTCACCAGTGCCGATGTCTCCCATGAGGGGTTCGGGTTCGGCACCGCCCGGGTCATCGAGATCGGTTCGCTCGAGGTGCTCGCCTCCCGCATCTCCTATGTCGGCGATCTCGGCTGGGAGCTCTACGTGCCGATGGAATCGGGGCTGAAGCTCTGGGATGCGCTCATGGACGCCGGCCGAGGTCACGGACTCGTCCCCGTCGGTCTCGGCGTCTACGGCACCACCGGTCGGATCGAGAAGGGCTACCGCGCGTTCGGGGCCGAGCTCGATTCCGAACGCAGCGTCGTCGAGGTCGGGATGAGCAGACCGAAGGTGAAGTCCCAGGATTTCGTCGGCAGGGCCGCCCACCTGCGCCACCGTGAGGAGGAGCCGAAGGCGGTGCTGTGCTCACTCACCGTTGATGACCACACGAGCGCCAGCGGTCAGATGCGGTACATGCTCGGTGGGGAACCCGTCGTCTCTGCCGACGGCGATCCGCTGATCGACGGGCACGGTCGGAACTCCTATGTCACCTCGGCGGGGTCGGCTCCCAGCCTGGGCAGACACGTGCTCATGGCGTTCCTCCCACCCGCCGAGGCGGTGCTGGGCAACCGTCTGCAGGTCGTGTACATGGAGGAGTTCTATCCCGTCACGGTGGCATCGGTCGATTCGACGCCGCTGTTCGACCCCGACAACGAGTGCATCAGGAGATGAGATGAACATTCTCGTGTGCATCAAACGCGTCCCCGATATCGCCGGCTCCGTCACCCTCGATGCCACCGGCACCGGGATCGACGACTCCGGGCTCGGCCACACCATGTCCTCGCATGAGGAGTGCGCCGTCGAGCTCGCGATCCAGACCGCGGCCGCCACGGGTGGGACGGTCACGGTGCTCACGGTCGGTCCCGCCGAGGCGGTCGAACAGCTGCGAGCCGCCGTGGCCGTGGGTGCGAACGACGGCATACTCGTCGAGGCGGCCGACCCGTCCGTGTTCGCACCCGAGGACATCGCGCAGATCATCGGCGATGTCATCCGCGATCGCGCCGAGGCGGGACAGACCTTCGATCTCGTCCTCACCGGCGACGATGCCGCCGACACCGGCGATTTCCAGGTCGGGATCCGCCTGGCCTACGACCTCGAGTACCCGGTGCTGACGAATATCCAGACGATCAGTGTCGGTGGGACGGATGAGGGTGGCGGCACCGATGCCGGGAACGGTGGCGTTGGGAGCAGCGAAGGCGGCTCCGGTCGCATCGAGGCGCGCGGGATCGGGCCGGCGGGAACGGAGATCTTCTCACTCGGTCTGCCCGCCGTCGTCGCCGTCCACGAGGGCGGGGTCGACCCGCGCTACCCCTCGATCACCGGACGGATGAAGGCGAAGAAGGCGCAGGTCGTCGAATACGACGCCCCGGAGCCCGGGACGGGCAGCCCCCGCATCCGACTCGAGCTGCCCGAGGTGAAGGCGAGTTCAGTGACCATCCTCGGCGAGGGACCTGAGGCGGCTCCCGCCCTGGTCGATGTGCTCGAAGAGATCGGAGTGATCCGGCCATGACTGTGGTCTACGTCGAAACCGACCCGGCAGGCGAGGTCATACTCACCTCCGCCGAAGCCCTCACCTTCGCCCGCAAAAACCCCCATTTACTACCTGACGGCGGCGCAGCAACCTCGCGCGAGGTATCTGGGCCCCCGTCAGGTAGCACGGAAGGGGTGGTGATCGGCCCACTCAGCGATTCCGCCATCGCGGCGCTGGGGCGACTCGGGGTCAGCGTCATCCACCATCTCGAGCACCCGGATCTCGCCGAGTACTCCGCGGCGGCCTGGGCGCAGGCGATCGTCGACGTCACCCCGGATTCCGGCACACTGTTGGCCTCGGGCACCCCGCGCGGTATGGAGCTCATGGCCCACGCCGCCGTCCGCACGGGTGCACGCATGGCGGCCAACGTCATCGCCTGCGACGACGAGGGCCTGCTGCGGCAGGTCCACGGCGGCACCGCCTACGAACGCCTCCGCCTCGACGGGGACCTGCAGGTGCTCACGATCGCCGGCCACGCCTGCACCCCCGAAGAGACGACCCCGGTGACCCCGGAGGTCTATGACTACGACCTCACCGTCGCCGAGGCGGACCTCGCCACCCGTGTCCAGCGCACCGAGGCAGAGGCCGCCGATGATGCGTCCGGACTGACCTCGGCCAGGGCCGTAATCGGCGCCGGTCGCGGAGTCGGCTCGGAGAACGGGTTCGCCGAAGTCCTCGAACTCGTCGACCACCTCGGCGGGGCCTTGGGCGTCTCCCGCGTGGTCACGGGCCTGGGCTGGCGCCCGCACGCCGAACAGGTCGGTCAGACCGGCAGCCGCATCTCCCCCGACGTCTACATCGCCTGCGGCATCTCCGGTGCGATCCAGCACATGGCCGGGATCGAGGGCGCGAAGACGCTCGTGGCCATCAACACCGATGAGGAATCCACGATGGTCCAACGGGCCGACTACGCGATCATCGGCGACCTCCACGAGGTGGTCGGAGCCGTCAATGAGGAGATCGTCCGCCGCCGCGGCTGAGCCCGGTTATAGTTTCCTCAAGGACCTCGGAAGAGACGGGGCCTTCCGGAAGCGGCGAAAGGCGGCTGTCGTGCGCTCTGTCCCCACGAGTTCGACGCGATCGGCGGATCGACGGTGAACCGGCTCGTCCGCATCGCCTACCTCGGCTTCGTCGCCGGGGACTCCAAAGCCTTCACGATCATCCACCAGGTCTCGTTTGCGATCCTGCTCGGGGCGAGCGCAGCCCTGCTCAGCGCATTGCGACCGGATTCCGCAGTGGGCCACGAGTGGCTCATATCGGGTTCCGTCCTACTCGTCATCGCCACGCTCGGAGCCGTCTACTCGGAGAAGTTCTCACGCTCTTGGGTGCCGAATCTCGCGATCCCGCTCCTCGACTTCCTCGCACTGGGCCTGTGCCGTCTGGGAACCTATCCCGATGGGGCGGGGCTGTCGGTCCTCGCTTTCACTCCCGTCGTCTGGCTGGTCACAAGCTTCCGGACACGCGGCGCCGTCATCGCACTCGGGGCAGTGCTCACCACCCTCACCCCAGTGAGCCTGTTCGGCGGAGACACTCCGGTAGATGCCGCCCGAATCGTGCTCGCCCTCATTCTGCCCGTTGCCGTCGTGCTCGTCTCCGGGCTGACCATCGGGCTCGAAAGACGTCTGCGCGCGACGAATCTGCGACTGAGCGCAGCACTCGATCGACAGCGCGCCCTGACGCGGGACCTGCAGAAGACGAGCGCACTGCTGCGCGGCACCGGCGCCAGCGTCGACGTCGGAGTGGTCGTCTTCGACGAGAACGGGGACACCGCGTTCAAGAACCCGGCATTCACCTCTCACCTCGACGCGACGGTCAAGCGTTTGGTCGGCGCTCAGTTCACCTCGGATGGTCCCGGCAACACAGACCCCACCATCGGCGGTCCCGCTGCCACGGGCACCGTCATCGACGAGTCCGCCATCGCCGACGGGGACATGTTCGGCGCCGATGGGCACACCCGGATCGACCCGAGGGAGTCACCGGTGGCCCGTGCCCGCCGCGGCGAACGGTTCGCCGATGAACTCATCTGGGTCGGCCCGCAAGGCGGTGATCAGCTGGCGCTGTCGATCTCCTCGGTGAGTTGGCAGGGGCACCCGAGGATCGCCCCGCACACGATCGTGACCACCCAGGACGTGACATCCACACAGCAGCTCATCCGGGCCCGCGAGCGCATCCTCGCCTCGGTCTCCCACGAGCTGCGGACCCCGTTGACGTCGATCATGGGCTATACGGAGCTCGCGCTCGACGAACTCGACGACGGCTCCTCCGCAGCCGCCTCGGCGATCGCGTCCTATCTGACCGTCGTACAAAGAAACTCCGATCAGCTGCTCGCCATGGTCGAGGACATTCTCAGCACCCAGCAGACACCGTCGAACCGCTTCGAACTGAACATCACCGAATTCGAACTCACCCCGCTCATCGACGACGTCGTCGAACAGCTTCGCTCGACGGCCGCCGACCAGGAAGTCGAACTCGCCGTCGAGTCCGCGGGTTCCCCGACGATTTCGGCCGACTCAAAGCGCATCACGCAGGTGCTGACGAACCTCGTGGTCAACGGCATCAAATACTCCGGCCCCGGACATCGCGTCACCGTCCGAACCCGCTCTGATGCGCTCGGCATCGGATTCGACGTTGTCGACGACGGAACAGGAATGCCCGCCAACGAGGTCGATCAGCTCTTCACGGCCTTCTTCCGCGGCGCCGCCGCCCGGGCCTCGAGTCAGCGCGGCGTCGGACTGGGCCTCGCCCTGGTCAAAGGCATCGTCGACGCACACGGGGGAACGATCACGGTGTCCTCGATTGAAGGCGCCGGCAGCACGTTCAGCGTTCGCATCCCCTCCCGAGACGAAGGAACCCGACCATGACCCGAAACGAAGGTACCCGACCGTGACCGGGCACGACAGCCGCTCCTCGACGAGGCAGATCGGACCGCTCGCGGTGGTTCTGTCCCTCGTCTACGGAGTGCTTGCGGCCTACATCTTCTGCTTCTCTGGATCCTTCGGCCGCCTCGGCGAGTACTGGTGGTTCGACATCGCACTCATCACTATCACGATCACGGCCTCTCTCTCCCTGGCCTACGTCAGCCTGCTGCTCATCGCCTATGTCCGGCAGAAGGCCGTCGACCCCGGTGACCCGACGGACTTCACCTGGCATTTCCTCATCCCCTGCCGTGATGAGGAATCCGTCATCGCCGAGACGGTCTCGGCCGCACGGACGTCCTTCCCCACCGCGCACATCTGGGTCATCGACGACGCCAGCGAAGACTCCACCGCAGCCATCGTCACCGACATCATGGACGTCGACGACCGAACCCATCTCATCTCCCGGGTCCTGCCCGAGGCACGGACGGGGAAAGGCAAGGCACTCAATGCGGCGTACCTCTCGGTGTCCGAGTACGTCGGTGCTGATCCTGCCGACCGTACTCGTGCGGTCATCGGGGTCCTCGACGCCGACGGGTTCCTCTCCGACAATGCTCTGGCCGTGCTCTCGGGACCGGCGGGCTTCGGCGATGACTCCCTCGGCGCAGCCCAGCTCGAAGTGTGGATGAAGAACCGCGGCGACAAGCAGCCACGCCCCGGCCGCGGCCGGTATCTCAATCTCCTCGGGCGGTTCCTCGTCCGGATGCAGGACATCGAGTTCCGCACGTCGAATTCGGCGATGCAGCAGCTGCGCGTGACCACAGGCACCGTCGGCATGGGCGGCAATGGGCAGTTCACCCGGCTGACCGTCCTCGACGCCTTGACCGAAGACCACGGGGAACCGTGGGGCAACAAGCTCAGCGAGGACTACGAACTCGGACTCAATATCCTCACCCGCGGCTTCCGCAACGGCTATTTCCCGCAGGCGCACGTGTCCCAGGAGGCGCTGCCCTATTTCCGCCGGCTGCTCACCCAACGCACGCGCTGGGGCCAGGGGATCATGGAGTGCGCGTCGAATCTGCCCGCCTTGCGCAAGAGCCGTGTCCTGAAGTTTCCCGGGTTCGTCGAGATCCACTACTTCATGAGCCAGCCGTGGCTGATGATGCTCAACCTTCTGCTCATCCCGATCGTCACCGCCGTCGCGATCGCTCAGGGATTCTTCGGCTTCGTCAGCGATGCCGCGACCTGGATCATCGTCCTCACCGGGCTTGTGTTCGTCGTCCTCCCCTACGCCCTGTGGGGTCCGCTCTACCGACGATGGGGTCCCGAACCCATCGGTCGGGTCTCCTCGGTGCTGCTGGGGTTGGGGTATCTCGTCTACGTGTACTTCACGTACTTCTACTATCCGCGCGCGATCGCACGCATGGTCACCGGCCGGAATTCGTGGGCGAAGACGAAGCGCAACGCCGACGACGTGCTCGTCACCTCGACCTTCACCCCGGCAGCGCTGCAGGTCGTTCCGCTGCTCGACCAGAGCAGCCTCACCGACCTCGCCGAGGAGCTCGAAGGCAGGGACGAATACGCCGTGGAGATCGTGTCCCGGTTCGCCCTCATCTGGCCCCGCCGTCTGGCGAACCTGCAGCAGGCCGTGGCCGCCGAGGATGTGCTGGGAATCAGCGATGCGATCGCCAGCATCCGGGTGGCGTCGACGATGGTCGGGGCACGCCGACTGCAGGTCGCGGCCGAAGACTTCACGACGCTGGTCGAGAGCCGCGAATTCGATGCCGCCCGCGCCGCACTGCCGCGCCTGGCCCGCGTCGGAGACGATACGATCGTCGAGATCCGCGCCCGTTTCCTCGACCTGCCGACCCGCGGCCAGCACTGAGGTCCGGGCCGGCGCTCGTCCGGGCCGGCGCTCGTCCGGGCCGGCGCTCGTCCGGGCCGGCGCTCGTCCGGGCCGGCGCTCGTCCGGGCCGGCGCTCGTCCGGGCCGGCGCTCGTCCGGGCCGGCGCTCGTCCGGGCCGGGACCGAGATTCCGCCGGTACCACCTGACGACAGCCCCTGAACCGCCTCGGCGGTCAGCGCGTCCGGCTCATTCCGTGTCCATCGCCTGCAGGAATTCGCGGATCTCGCGTGGTTTGAAGGGTTTGGTGAGGAAGGCATCGGCACCGGCCTCGACGCTGGCGTCGCTGTCACTCTGCGTTGCCCGGGCGCTGATCACCACGATCGTCGCCACGGTGCGGGGTCGGATCTGCCGCAGGAGTTCAAGACCGTCGATATCGGGCAGACCGAGGTCGACGGTGATGAGAGTGCGTTCGACCTCGTCGAAGCGTTCGAGTCCGAGCTTGCCCGTCGCCACCGATTCGACGGTGTATCCGCTCTGTTCCAGAACGACCTCGAGCAGTCGGCGGATATCGTCATCGTCTTCGATGACCAGTGCGTTCTTCGAATCCATCGTGCGTCTCCTTCGTGCTTCCCCATCATTCCTGTACCCCACTTCACGGCTCAGCTTAGCGAGATAGAAGACATCACGTAGGGGTTTGCGCAGAGTCGAGAAGGCCCGGATTCCGCTCCCTTCAAGCAGCAGAACCCGGGCCCAATTCGAGTCGGACTATTCGGTGTCTGGCTCAGTCGAACTTGGTGATGACGACCCGGTTCGTCTCCGGGTCCTTGAGCTTCTCATATCCTTCGTTGATCTCGCTGAGGGAGATCTCGGCCGAAACGAGGTCATCGAGATTGAGGCGACCGTTGAGGTAGAGGTCGGAGAGAATTCGGATGTCGCGCTTCGGCACACCCGATCCCATGAAGACGCCCTGGATTCCCTTACGGTCGAAGGTGTTGGCCAGGTTGTGTGTCTCGATGACTGCATCCGGGCCGGCCATTCCGATCTGGTACAGCACTCCGCCTCGATCAAGCATGTCGTAACCCTGACGCGCGGTCGGGGTGGCTCCAACGAAGTCGAACACGGCACTGACTCCGTATCCGCCGGTCAGCTCCTTCACCGCGGCCACCAGGTCCTGTTCCGAGGAGTTGATGGTGTGGGTGGCACCGAATTTCTTCGCCGTTTCAAGAGTCGGCTCGTTGAGGTCCGACACGATGATCTGCGAAGCTCCGGCGATGACCGCGCCGCTGATCGCGTTGAGCCCGACTCCGCCGGCTCCGATGATCACGATCGAATCGCCGCGCTTGACCTTGGCCGCGTTGAGGACGGCTCCGGTTCCGGTCACGACTCCGCAGCCGAGGATGGAGGCCTGGGCGAACGGCATCTCGTCGGGAATCTTGACGAGCATGTTCTCGTGCACCAGCGATTCCTGGGCGAACCCGCCCAGAGCCATTCCCTGAGTCAGTTCCTTGCCTTCTGCGTCTGTGAGACGAGGGGCCTCGCCCTCACCGCGCAGTGTGTCCTCTGGGTGACGACACAGTCCGACATCCCCCGAGAGGCAGCGTTCGCATTTGCCGCAGAACTGCACGAGGCAGCCTGCGACATGGTCGCCGACAGCGAACTGGGTGACATTCGGACCGATTGCAGTGACGATGCCGGCGATCTCGTGTCCGAGTACGGCTGGTGGCGGATAGTTCACCTCGGAGCGCATCTCCATGAGGTCGCTTCCGCACAGACCAGAGGCCTTGAGCTCCACACGGACCTCATTGCCCACCGGGTCTGCGATTTCGACATCTTCAGGAACCCAGCCTTCGCCGAGTTCCCTGACGACCATTGCCTTCATAGACTTCCTTTCACTTGTCACAGATATTTGGCGCAGCCGCGCTGCGGAACCGAACGGGGCTCAGCCGACGACCACGTGCGGCTGACCCAGCCCCTTGAGTCCGTGAACTCCGAATTCGAGACCGTAACCGGACTGCTTCGCGCCGCCGAAGGGAATCCGCGGATCGATTCCGCCGTGGGAATTGATCCAAGTGGTGCCGGCTTCCAAGCGAGCGGCGACCTCGACTGCGGCTGATCGGTCCGATGACCACACGGACGACCCCAGCCCCACCTCGAGGCTGTTGGCCAGATCGACGGCCTCATCGACGTCGTCGTACCGGATGATCGGCAGGGCCGGGCCGAACTGTTCTTCGGTCACCAGCGGGTTCTGCGGATCGATATCGGCGATCAGCGTCGTCGGGTAGAAGTACCCGGCGGCCTCACGATCGGGATCCCCGCCGAGGATGACCTTCGCGCCGGAGCTCTTCGCCGATTCGACGAGAGAATCGACGATGTCGAACTGGGCCTTGTTCTGCAGCGGGCCGAGTTCATTGCGTTCGTCGCGACCATTGCCCATCGGCACCTTTGCAGCGAAATCGGTCAGCGCCCGACAGACCTCGTCGTAGATATCGGTGTGGACATAGAGCCGTTTGAGAGCGGCGCAGGTCTGTCCGGTATTGATGAAGGCTCCCCAGAAGAGTCCTTCGGCGATGGCCTTCGGGTCGGCGTCCGGCAGAACGATTCCTGCGTCGTTGCCGCCGAGCTCCATCGTCAGTCGCTTCACGTTGCCGGCCGACGAACCGATGATCGCCTTGCCGGTCGAGATCGAACCGGTGAACATGATCTTATCGATGTCGGAGTGGGTCGACATCGCCTCGCCGACCGCTCCGTCTCCGGCCACGACCTGCAGGACGCCTTCGGGCAGGACTGTGTTGAGCACCTCGGCGAGTGCCAGAACTGACAGCGGCGTGTACTCCGAGGGTTTCATGATCACGGAGTTGCCCATCCGCAGTGCCGGCGCCAGCTGCCACACGCTGATCATCATCGGCCAGTTCCACGGTCCGATGGCTCCGACGACACCGAGGGGGCGATAGTGGAGTTCCGCGTAGGTCTGCCCATCATCGACGAGGACTTCGGGGGTGAATTCGAAAGAAGCCGTGGCCCGCAGCCAACTGGCGCAGGCGCCGACCTCGAATCGTGCGTTGGGGCCGTTCAGCGGTTTGCCCTGTTCGCGGGAGAGCAGCTGCGCCAATGGCTCAGCATTCGCTTCGACGGCGTCAGCGGCGAGAGCGAGCAGTCGACTGCGTTCGTCGTGGCCGAGACCTGCCCAAGCCGGTTGTGCCTGTTCTGCCGTCGCGACTGCTTCATCGAGCGCAGATACGGAGGGCACGAATACGCGTCCGACGAGTTCGCCCGTGGCCGGGTCGAGAATCTCACGCCCGCCGGTCTCCGGCTGAACCGCTTCGAGCAGCGATTCGAATGTGAAACCTTGTGTGCTTGCGGTGTCTGTCATCTGTGCCCCTTTCCCTTGTGCACGGAGGCGTTCGGGGCTCACGCAGCGCAACAGATGATTCACGCATCGTGGGCCGAGCACGCTTCCTCCCGTATCGCATACGATTCATTCGAACCGATCTGTCCGATACGGGATCATCTCCCTTAATCTAAACACTTTATAGTTAAAATTTCTACTTCTTCTGGATAAATCAAATCTGATCTCGCTGATTGCAGATATCCGCCGACCTGAGAATTTCCGTTGGTGCCGGCCGCCTGGTTAACTATGGAACGATCGTTCAGACACAATTCCCCATCAGCTCACGGAGGCAGTCATGGCCACATTCGAACTCTCACCAGAAGTGCGCTGGTCGGACCAGGACCTGCTCGGCCACGTCAACAACGCACGGATGATCACGCTCATCGAGGAATGCCGTGTGCGCTGGATGCATGAGATCCGGGCCGGTCACATCACCGGCGGCGGGCTGCTCGTCGCCCGCCAGACCATCGACTACCTCATCCCCGTCATGTACGGCCCCGAGCTGAAGATGACCGTGACGGTGAAGAAGCTCGGCAACTCCTCGTTCACCGTCAACACTCGCGGCGACCAGGACGGACGTCAGGTCTTCGACCACGACTGCGTCCTCGTCCACATCGACCGGGAGACTCAGAAGCCGTCCCCTCTTACCCCCGAACTGCGTGCAGTCTTCGAACCCTACCTGCAGGACTGAGGCGCGAACCGCTTCACTCTGACACCTGGCGCCGCAACCATGGCCGATTCGTTCAAGCCGCGCCACCAACCGTCCGCATAGTCTGAAGTCATGAAACTCGACGCGATCTCCATCATCACCGCAGACATGCCCGCCGCCATCACCTTCTACTCCGCGCTCGGCCTCGAGCTCGCCGACGGCGGCCCGGACGCCCCGCACACCGAGTTCACCTCCGGGTCCCTGCGGGTCCTGCTCGACACCGAGGCGGTCATACTCGGCATCGACCCCGAATGGACCCGGCCGACGGGCGGACACACGATGTCCTTGGCCTTCGACTGCTCCACCGCCGAGGCGGTCGATGCGACATTCGCCCGGCTCACCGGCCGTGGCGCTGAGAACTCCGGTCCCGTGGCCGGAGTCGTCCACGAACCCTGGGACGCATTCTGGGGGCAGCGCTACGCAGTGGTCTCCGATCCCGACGGTAACAAGGTCGACCTCTTCGCCGCCCTCAACTCCTAATTACTACCCGACGGGGGCCCAGCAACCTCGCGCGAGGTTGCTGGGCCCCCGTCGGGTAGTAAATGGGTGGGCGGGCTGGTGGGACGGACGCCTAGAGCGCACCCTCATCCGATGAGCGAGCGCTCGTCTCTTCGCAGGTGAGCGGCGTCGGCATACCCGACCTCGGCCGCGGCCGCCGTGCGCGACCGGCCCGCATCGATGAGGTCTCGCGCGGCCCGCCAACGCAGGATCTTCGCCAGGTGCTTAGGTCCGTAGCCGAACCATTCCGCGCTCAGTCGGCGCAGCTGCCGCGGTGAGTACGCGAACTCCGCGGCCGCCTCGGTGACGGTGTGGGCAGGCGAACTTGAGCGCACGTCCAAGGCCCGAGCCAGGGCCATCGGCCGCAGATCCAGCATTGCTCGGTCGGCCAGATCGCCGGCCGTATCGAGCAGCACCCGAGCGGATCCCGCCACCGAGGCGGCCCCTGCCTCACCGACGTTCGGGGCCCCGGAATGGCTGCCGCCGATCACCGCGTCGAGGGCTGTCACCCGATCGGCCAGTTCCCCCGCCGAGGTGGTCAGCAGCTGCGGAAGCACGCCGGAGTCGAAGCGCAGACCCACCGTCGGTGCGGCCGAACCGTGGAACATCCGTGCCGTGGAATCGGCGCCGGCGATGACGATCCGTCCGTCGATGACGATGAGATCCATGCATCCGTCGGGGACGATGAGCGAGGGAGCTGGAGAATGCACGGCAGCCAGCCCGAAAGTGAGGTTGCGACGGGCCGGGTCGGCCGCCTCGGCGAGGGTATCCGCCGTGTCGGGAACCGAGACCCACAGGCTCGCCCATAGGCGCGGGATCCGGGTTTCTCGGTACATGGACTCGGCCTCTTGATGCTCTCGGCGGTAAACTCGACGGTGTTCGTCTGGTGCGGGCGGCGCGATCTGCCCCCAGAATAGCGCGCGACCGGTCCCGACAGCGGACCGAACGCCCGAGCTCACGGGAAGGAATCATGGCTGCAGCATCCGCAGCGCCGGTGTCGGCACGCAGGCAGGCTCGCCATGTCACCGTCTTCCTCGATGTCGACGGCGTCCTCAACTCCTACCCGGTGCCCAAGCTGCGCGGCATGGCCGAGGGGCGGAAGAAACTGCACGCGTGGCATTACGAACTCCACTACAGGCCGTCCGTCGTCGAATTCTTCGACCGTATAGTCGAGACCCATGAGGTCGATGTCGTGTGGCTGTCGACCTGGTCGCAGCGGTGCAAGTCCGAACTCGAACCGAAGTTCGGTCTGCGCAACTCCTTCGACGTCATCGAAATGCCCGATGAGACGCACAACCGCTTCGCTCACGATCCGCAGCAGTGGTGGAAGGCCCGCGCCGTGGAGGACTGGCTGGCCACCCACGAGCACGGTCGTGCGATCTGGATCGATGACGACCTGGCGTGGCCGGCCACCCGCGAGTACTTCCTCAGCCACTACTCGCCCAACCGCCTCAAACTCATCGCCCCGGACTTCGCCCATGGCCTGACGAAGGCCCATCTCAAGGAGATCCGGGAGTTCGCCTACCCGAAGGCCAGCAGTCCAAAGACCGACGAAGCCAGGACCGGCGAAGCCAAGACCGGCGATCCGACGACATCCGACCCGAAGGGGACTTCATGACGCGCATCGGCCTGCTCGATTCCGGACTCGGACTCCTCGGCACCGCCGACGCGCTGTTCAACCTCGCTCCCGACGCGGATCTCGTCCTAGCGATGGACCCCGACTTCACTCCGTACGGCAGTCTGAGCACCGACACCCTCGAACAGCGGGCCCTGCATTCGGCCGGGGTGCTCGCCGACTGGGAACCCGACGCCATCGTCATCGCCTGCAACACCGCCTCGGTGCAGGCCCTCGAGGCCGTCCGGGCCCGCTACGAACCGGCCATCCCCGTCATCGGCACCGTCCCGGCGGTGAAGATGGCCGCCGGCACCGGGCAGGACTTCGCGATCTGGGCGACCCCGGCGACCACAGGCAGCGAGTATCAGCAGAACCTCATCGACTCCTTCGCCGCCGACCTGCACGTGGCCAAGGTCGCCTGCCCCGGCTTGGCCGAGGCGATCAACGCCGCCGACCTGAATAAGATCGACACCGCCATCGAGGATGCCTTCACCCAGATGGGACCCGGAATGGAGACCGTCGTGCTCGGCTGCACCCACTACGGACTCGTCGCCGACCGGATCATGGCCGCCCGCGCCGGAGCGCTGACCGTCTTCGACTCCCCCATGCCGGTGGCCAAGCAGACCCTGCGTCGCATCGGCCTCGAACCCGCCGGAATCGGCGAGGAGCATTCGGACACCGGACGCGTGCTCGCAACCTTCGCCTCCGGCCGCCGCGTCAGCCTGCCCCGTGCCCTCGACGCCTACCCGGCCGGCAAACGACTGCTCGCCCGAGAGGCATGAGCGCCCCGCCTCCACGTTCCCTCCGAGCCCGGTCTTTCCGCGCCGCACAGGCGTAGAATAGACCGGACAGTCAATCGTCAAAGGAGGCGATTCGACATGTTGGCGCTCAGTATCCTCGCCGCACTTGTCGCCCTCGGAGCAATCACGCTGGGAAACAGCCTGAAGATCGTCAAGCAGTATGAGCGTGGGGTGGTCTTCCGCCTCGGCAGAGTCAATGCCGAGCCCCGTCCGCCCGGGATGACCGCGATCGTCCCCTTCGTCGACAAACTCGAGAAGGTCAACCTCCAGATCGTGACCATGCCGATTCCCGCGCAGGAGGGCATCACCCGCGACAACGTCACCGTCCGCGTCGACGCGGTCATCTATTTCAAGGTCGTCGACCCACGCAAGGCCGTCGTCGACGTCGAGGACTATCAGCTCGCCGTCGGCCAGGTCGCCCAGACCTCGCTGCGCTCGATCATCGGCCAGAGCGAGCTCGATGACCTGCTGACCAACCGCGAACGCCTCAACCAGGGTCTGGCGATCATGATCGACAGCCCCGCCGTGGACTGGGGCGTCCACATCGACCGCGTCGAGATCAAGGACGTCGCCCTGCCGGAGACGATGAAACGCTCGATGTCGCGCCAAGCCGAAGCCGAACGCGAACGCCGTTCCCGGGTCATCATCGCCGATGGTGAGCTGCAGGCGTCGAACAAGCTCGCCCAGGCGTCCGAGGCCATGGCCCACACGCCCTCCGCCCTGCAGCTGCGCCTGCTCCAGACCATCGTCGAGGTCGCCGCGGAACGGAACTCGACCCTGGTCCTGCCCTTCCCCGTCGAACTGCTCCGCTTCCTCGAGAACAGCACCCCTGCCGCTCCTCTCACCACCGCAGCGGGAGCGAGGCCGACCACGGAGGCAGAGACGGACACCCCCGCCGAGGCGGCCGATCGGTCCGAATCGGACGCGACGACGAGTGCCCCGGCCGACCTCGACGCCATCGTCCAGGCCATGTCCGAATCGCTCAAGCTCACCGGGCTGATGCCCGAGCAGGAGCGCGTGACCTCGGACATGCCGGAACAGGAACGGAGCACATCGGAGTCGGCCGACCGGTCCGGCACGACCGAACAGGAGGAGCACCTCGGGCACGCCTGACGTCTTCAGCGTCTGTCCAAACCCGAGGACTAGGCTGGGTGCATGGACCTCAAGCGCACTGGAAGAACAGTCATCGTCAACGGCGTCATCGCCCTCGTGATGGGTGCGCTGATGATGGTCTGGCCCGGCTCCTCCGCCGAGGTGGTGGTGCGGATCTTCGCCTGCTGGCTCGCCGTCATCGCCGTCTCCTCCCTCGTCTTCGCACCGCGCGGAGGCCGCACCGGCAGCATGGTCACACGTGCGGTTCTGCTCATCCTCCTCGGCGTGCTCATCTTCCTCACCCCGATGCTGTTCGCGTCCATGGTCACCGTCCTGACCGGGTTCGCGATCATCTTCTTCAGCTTCCTCGCCCTCACCATGTCCTTCTTCATCCGCCGGATGGGTGTCAGGTCCTGGTGGGTGCTCACCGCCATCGGGGTGCTGGGCATCATCCTCGGCGGTTTCTTCCTCTTCGCCCCGGGCGCCGGAGTGACCGCACTGATCTTCACCCTCGCCGGATTCATCATCCTCGTCGGTCTCGCCCTCATCGCCCTCGGCCGTCGCCTGCGCAGAGTCGACCGGCAGATGAGAACCGACCCGCACCGCAATCGTCCCGACGACGGCGGCGGCGATGTCATCCGCGGGGAGATCATCGACTGATTCCGGCCGCCTCGGCGAGCTTCTCCCACTTCATTTGAGCCCGGGTCCGCGCAGATGCGGATCCGGGCTCAGTCTTACCCACGTTTCGGGCTGCAGTGGTCATTGTCACACAGCGAATCTTGGCCCCCAGCACACCCCTGCCCCACCTCCCTGAAAGGGACCACTGACATAGCACCTGACCTGGAACATTGCGTGAACGGACGGCGAAACCTACCGATTGTGCATGAGCATTTCGTGAGCCTCGGAAGTGGTGTTCACCGTCCGTTCACCTTCGCCGTAACCTGGCGGTCATTCGACCTGCGAATCATGGAGGCAGACAGACACTGCCTCATCGACTGAATTCCGCTAGGAGAACGAATGACCCAGGTTCTGGCCCCGGAGCGCCACACTCCGCCGCCTGCCGTCGGCCGCAGCAACGACCGCCTCTGGCATCTGGCCTTCGGTGGGCTGCTGGCGATCACCCTCATCGCCTTCACCCTGTGGTCCTTCGACTTCGTGGGCCGGGACGCTCCCCGCATGGTGCTCGTCACCACGGTCATCTTCGGCGCCTTCATGGCGTTCAACATCGGCGGCAACGATGTCGCCAACGCCTTCGGCACCTCGGTCGGCGCCGGCACCCTGACGATGAAGCAGGCGCTGCTCGTGGCCGCGATCTTCGAGGTCAGCGGCGCCCTGCTGGCCGGCGGGAATGTCACCGACACGGTCAAGAGCGGCATCGTCGACCTCAGCGGGGTCGCGATCAATCCGATGGACTTCGCCTTCATCATGATGGCAGCCCTCCTCGGCGCAGCAGTGTGGCTGCTCGTGGCGACCCGGATGGGCTGGCCGGTGTCGACGACGCATGCGATCATCGGCGGCATCATCGGTGCGTCTCTGACGATCGGCTTCGTCACCGGCACCGGCGGACTCGCCATGGTGCAGTGGTCCGAGGTCGGTCAGATCGCGATCTCCTGGGTGCTCTCCCCCGCCCTCGGCGGACTCGCCGCGTTCATCATCTACGGGCTGATCAAGAAGTACGTGCTCGGCACGTCACTGTCGCACACGCTCAAGCCGCATATGCTCGCCCCGGTCTCCGCAGCCGAGGGGTCCGTCGACGCGCAGATCGACGCCGCCACCGAGGATGCCCCCACCGGCGAAGGGTCGATCGGCTCTCATTCGGCTCTGCAGCGGTGGGTTCCCCTCATCGCCGCCGGCGGCGCGGTCATCATCACTGCAATGTTGCTGTTCAAGGGCCTGAAGAACCTCGACATGAGCGTGACCACGGTCGGCGGCCTGCTCATCATGGCGATGATCGGCGCGGCCGTGTGGCTGGCCGTGTTCGTCTTCGCCAAGACCCTGCGCAAGCAGACGGTTCCCCGTGCGACCTACATCCTGTTCTCCTGGATGCAGGTGTTCACCGCCTCCGCATTCGCCTTCAGCCACGGGTCGAACGACATCGCCAACGCCGTCGGCCCCTTCGCAGCCGTCCTCGATGTGCTCCGCACCGACAGCATCAGCGGTGAGGCGACCGTGCCGTTCGCAGCCATGCTCACCTGCGGCATCGCACTCATCGTCGGTCTCTGGTTCATCGGCCGCAAGGTCATTGCCACCGTCGGCACGAAACTCACCGAGATCCACCCAGCCTCCGGATTCGCCGCGGAGCTCGCTGCCGCGGGAATCGTCATGGCCGCCTCGGTGAGTGGTCTGCCGGTGTCGTCGACGCATATCCTCATCGGTGCGATCATCGGCGTCGGTCTGGTCAACCGTTCGGCGAACTGGAAGCTCATGAAGCCGATCGCACTGGCATGGATCATCACCCTTCCGGCCGCCGCGGCCATCGGTTCGGTCGGCGTCATCGCCCTGCGCACCATGATGGGCTGACCCACTGACACGAACGCTCATGAGCGTTCCCCGGACCGCGTGCCAGACATCGTGTCGAGCGGATCCGAGCCTCCGCCCCGCCGGCTTCCACACGAAGTCGGCGGGGCGTTTTTCGGCCGAACCCTGGTCTCGGCAAAACTCCCTGTGCTATCTTGTTCGGCATGGGAACATTGAACAGCAGCGCAATGACTGCGCCTTGCTTCTATATTCGTCACCGCAGCGCCTGACAGCGCGCCGGACGGATTCTTCTGCGATCGGCTGACCGACGACGGTCACCCTGATCACCTCTGCAAGCGCGTTGTCCTCCCGGAGAGCCCTCGGCATCCGGGCGATGCGGCAATCGGCTGATCCCATTCCGATCCCCTGACCACTGCGATCATCAGTGATCGACCAGGTCATCGCGGATCGATCTGACTCACCACCATTGCGCCGCCTCGGGTGCCTCCATCTGATTCTTGGAGCACATCCCATTGCGATCCCACACACCACGACACCATTCGACACGCAGACAGTCCCATTCGCACTCGGCCCCGCGGTCACAGCACGGCGGACGACATGAACTCGGCCAGAACTTTCTGCGCTCACCCACCACCATCTCAACGATTGCGAGCCTGGCTCGTTCCACCTCCGGACCGATCATGGAGATCGGTCCCGGGGATGGGGCAGTCACCGCCGAGCTCTACCGACTCGGACGAGAGCTCACGCTCGTCGAACTCGACGAAACGAGGTTGGATCACCTTGAAGACACGTACCCGCGGGCCGAGGTCCGGCACGCCGACATCCTGACCACTCGGCTCGACCGGCCGGTCATCGTCGGCAATCTGCCGTTCCACCTCACCACTGCCATCCTCCGCAGGCTGCTGCGCTCCGGGCGCTGGCAGCGGGCCATCCTGCTCACGCAATGGGAGGTCGCCCGCAAACGCGCAGGAATCGGCGGATCGACCATGATGACCGCGCAATGGACCCCATGGTTCGACTTCCGCCTCATCACCCGCGTCCCTGCCGATGCGTTCACCCCGAAACCCAGCGTCGATGGCGGCATCCTCACCATCGATCGCTGCCCCACCGGATCGATTCCAGTCAAGGCTCGATCCGATTATCAACAGTTCGTCCGTGCGGTCTTCACCGGTCGCGGGCGAGGAATGAAAGGAATCCTCTCGAAGATGAGCATCACCGATCACCGCAGCCTGCAATCGACCATGGACCGCAACGACATCAGAGGAGACACCTTGCCCAAAGACCTCACCCCCGGCCAGTGGACCGGACTGTTCACCGAACTGGCCGACGAATCAGATCAGACGAATGCGAAGAAGGGAAAGACCATGCGAAACAACAAAGGGAAGAAGAACCCCATCACCGAGGCGGCCCCGCAGACACCGTTGATCACCGGAGAGATGCCCATCGTCGGCTCCAAACCGGCGACCGAGAAGCTGCAGGCGCCCATCCCGGGCACCGACCCGAAGGCGAAGAGCCATGACAAGGGCCATCTGCAGGCCGAACGCGGTTTCATGAATCAGCATCAGAAACCGCAGCAGCCCCAGCCGAGGTGGAACCTGCCGCGGAGGTGAGTCTCCGGCGTCCCGGCCCGACGTATCGCAGTCGAGCCGGGACGCTGGCCGGCCCGGGTCCCTGGCCGGCCTGTGCAACGCCTGATCTTTGTGCCGACGGGCCGTTGCAGAAGGACTTGTTCAGCTTCCTCCGCTGCTCCCCGCAGGCATCGTGAGCAGAAGAGTCGTGTCACCCCCTCCGTCTACACTGAGTACACGTTCGCGAGTTGTGGCCATCGGTACCTGGCCGGCCACACGGCAACCCGTCATCGACCGGGTGCCCCAGGGGAAGAACGGGCCCGGGTCAACCGCTCGGGCAAGCTTCGATCCGGGTCAGCGCTACCGAAGCGCGCCCGAGAAGGACGGTGTGCCATGTCCGCAGACTTCGACAACGACTCCGCCGACTCCCGCAACGACGCCGAGAACCGTCGCAGGGCCGCTGAACAGTGGCCGGGATTCGACCCCGACGAGGCCCTGCACTGGTCGAAGGTGCTCCTCCACCACTCCCCCGACCCGCAGCGTGCCGGCATCAAAGCCCAGATGAGCTCGGCGATCAAACGGGGCATCCCGATTGCCGGACCCGGCTGGGTGGGCACGGCCGATGCCGCGCGCAGTGATGGCTTCACACCGGTGCTCTATCAGACCCTGTTCGAAACGCTGCGAACCATTCCCAAGACGGCATTCCGGTCTCACCCGTGGCATCGACGGAACACGCACGGAACCTACCTGCCCGGCACCCCGTATGAGTCCGAGCTCTGGGGTGACTGGCCGAAGCTCTTCCTCGCCGAAGGCTTCGACGCGCATGCGGCTACAAGCCTGACCCTGCTGCGTGCCGAACCGAAGTTCCCACGGCCGCGCACACGCGGCGAAGGCGAGAGTGCCTGACCCCGCTCGGCCAAGGCGAGAGCCCGGTCCCGCCCGTCACCTCGCCGCGGCCGCATCCAGATATACGGCCGCGGCGAGCGCGGCAGCGATCGCCTCCCGCCTCCCGCCGATGTCCACGGTCACCGCGTCATCGGTGCGATCGACGACGTCGAGCGCGACATCGGGAAGCACACCTGCCTCGGCGAGCTTGCCCAGAACAACAGGATCGGCGTCGGAGACCCTCAGCACCGCATAGGACCCGACGGCCGCCTCGGCGAGGAGGGTCGGAGTATGGGTATCGACGGCACCATCGGCACCCGGGATGGGATCGCCGTGCGGGTCGGACGACGGGTGGCCGAGGAACGCGTCGATGCGGTCGATGAGCCGATCCGAGGCGGCGTGCTCGAGGATCTCGGCCTCATCGTGGACCTCGTCCCAGCCGTACCCGAGCGACTTCACGAGGAACGTTTCGATGAGCCTGTGCCTGCGCACCATCGACAGGGCGATCGCCTTGCCCTGCTCGGTGAGCACGGGCGGACGGTAGGGCACGCGAGTGATGAGACCGAGTTCGTCGAGTCGTTTGAGCACCTCGGTGACATTGGCCTTCGTCGTTCCGAACCGCTTCGCGAGCTCGGTGGCCGTCATCGGGTCCCCGCCCCATTCCTGGGCCGACCAGATGGCCTTGAGGTAGTCCTGACTGACCTCGGAGACTTCACCTGCACGCATGTTCCCAGTATCCCATGGACGCATCGGCCCTCCCCGAACTTCACCCGAAGTGAGTGATCGGGCACAGATGTTCCCAAACGATTACGACTGACCCACCCCATCGCCGAGGCGGCCCTGCCAGAATCACATTCATGACCTCCCATTCCCTCCCCTCCGACCCGGTTCACCCAGCCGACGACGGCGACCGACCGGAGTCGGTGCGACCCGCCGTCCCCGACGGCCCGTCCCCCGCCGAGGACGGCTGGTTCCCGTTCCGTGCGTTCCGCCGCTGGGCGAGGACCCGCAGAACGGACTCTCGCCCAGCAGCCCAGCGGGGGTCGACCGCCCCGGACAGCCCGCCTCCGCGACCAGAGCGGCTCACTGCAGCCGGCCTGTTCCGCCCCGGCGAGATCGAATACGCGCGGCTGCGGAGCCTGCCGCCGTTCGACACCGATCTGCTCATCCTCACCAACGCGCGGATCATGCGGGTGCGCACCGACGCTCAGGGTTCCATCGCCCAACTCTCGGAAGCGACGCCTCGGCAGGCAGCTGATGTCCGCGCCGAAGAATCCCGTGGACGGGCCACCGTGACCGTGGAGCTGCACGTCGGATCGTCGATGCGGTTGGAGGAGGCCACCCCCGCCGAGGCGCAGCGCTTCGTCGACACCTTCACCGAGGTGGCCGCCCGCTCACGGACTTGAACGCCGTCTCCCGAACCTGAGCAGCCCCGCTCACGGGCCTGACCCGGACGCCCCCACCCCTTAGTCTGCTTCCTCAAAAGAGGGGGTGATGAATTTGTGAGAAACCTCCACTCGTAGAATGGATCGGGCCCATTTTCGGGCCCTGTCCCTTTTTGTCTACCGGAGGTCGATGCGTGCAGGATCCGAACGAAGAGAAGTTGAAGCGCCCAGTCGTCGAACGTGAGCGATTCGGCGGCACCGACCGGGCGACGCGAACCAGCAGGGACATCGACCCCGAGAAGCGCGCTCCGATCGACAGCACGGAGATGAGCAAAGGCCCTGAGGAGCTCTCCGACGAACGCGGCTCCCGGGTCAACTGGCGAGTCTTCATCGTCGCCTCCCTCATCATCCTCGCCTTCTCCGTGTGGGCGATGGCCATGCCGGCTGCAGCGCAGTCGACGATGAAGACCGTTGTCGACTGGATCGCGGAGAACCTCGGCTGGTTCTATGTCGTCACCGTCACCGCGGTCATCGGCTTCGTCCTCTGGGTCGCACTGTCGAAGGAAGGTTCGGTCCGCCTGGGCCCCGACCACTCCCGCCCGCAGTACAACCTCTTCACCTGGGTCGCCATGCTCTTCGCCGCGGGCGTGGGCATCGACATGCTCTTCTACTCGGTGACCGGACCGATCACCCAGTACCTCCACCCCGTCAACGCCTCCCCCGAATCGGCGGCGGCTTCCCAGGATGCCGTGGTGTGGACGATGTTCCACTACGGCATCGCCGGCTGGTCGATGTATTCGCTGCTGGGCATGGCGATGGGGTACTTCGCCTACCGCTGGGGCATGCCCCTGTCGATCCGCGCGGTCCTCTACCCGCTGCTGGGCAAGCGCGTGCGCGGAACCACCGGTGACGTCATCGACATCTTCGCTCTCGTCGGCACCGTCTTCGGAGTGGCCACCTCGATGGGCATCGGCGTCGTCCTGCTCAACGTCGGATTCGCCACCCTCTTCGGCCTCGAACAGGGCCTGGCCCTGCAGATCGCGCTGGTCATCGTGGCTGTGGTCATGACCGTCGCCGCCTGCACCTCGGGCGTGGACAAGGGCATCCGCCTCGTCTCGGAGCTCAACCTCTGGTCGTGCGCGGCGATGATGCTCTACATCCTCGTCACCGGCAAGACCGCGTTCCTGCTCAACGCCATGGTCGAGAACATCGGCCGGTTCATCTTCACCCTTCCCGAACGCACTCTGTCGACGTTCGCCTATGTCGACGGCGGTTCCGAATGGATGGGCGGCTGGACCCTGTTCTTCTGGGCCTTCTGGCTCGCCTGGGGTCCGTTCGTCGGTCTGTTCCTGGCCCGCATCTCCCGCGGCCGCACCCTGCGTGAGTTCGTCATCGCCGCAATCACCGCGCCCGTCATCTGTGACTTCATCATCGTCACGATCTTCGGCAACTCCGCCCTGTCCGAGGTGTTCAACGGCAATGACGAGTTCGCGCAGACAGCCATCGCCTCCCCGGAACAGGGCTGGTACGACCTGCTCGAGATGTTCCCGGGAGCGACGTTCCTCATCGGACTGGCCACACTGTCGGGTCTGCTGTTCTACCTCACGAGCGCGAACTCCGGTGCCATGGTGATGTCGAACTTCTCCTCCTCGATCCCCAACCCGGAAGAGGACGGCAAGAAGTGGCTGCGCATCTTCTGGGCGCTGGTGACCGCAGTGCTCACGATCGCCATGCTCGTCGCCGGCGGTGTGACGACGATGGAGTACGCGACCCTGATCTTCGCCCTGCCGGTGACGATCATCGCCTACCTCGTCATGGCCTCGTTCTCGAAGGTTCTGCGCATGGAACGCGCCGAACGTGAGGGTCGGATCCGTCGTCGCCGCACCACCGCCGCCCACGGCGGTCGTGCTCCGGAGAAGACCTGGCGTCAGCGTCTGGCCACTCTGCGGTCCTACCCCACGAAGAAGTCCGTCGAACGCTTCGTCGCCGAGGTGGTCGGACCGTCCTTGGACGCCGTAGCCACGGAGTTCCGCGAACTCGGCTACACCGTCGAGCACCTCCAGACCATGGACGAGGACACCGGCATCACGACGAACACGCTCAATGTCGACATGGGCGAGCAGCGCGACTTCCACTATGAGGCTGCGGCCGTCGAAGCGAATGTGCCGTCGTTCGGTGCCCGCAATGCCCCGCGCGGCGACGACAAGTACCTGCGCATCGAGGTCTTCACCCAGACCGGTTCGGAAGGCTACGACCTCATGGGCTTGAGCTCGCAGCAGATCATCGATGACGTGCTCGACCGGTACGAGAACCACCTGTCGTTCCTCGCCTATTCGCACGAGCACTCCTACCAGTCGGTCGTCACCCCTCCCATACCGCCGACCACGGATTCGATTCCGGCGGTGCCCAAGGACCCCGACGACGTCGAAGAGCTCGAAGAGCCGAAACACTGACCCCACCCCTTCGCCGGGGTGGCCGTGTCCACCCGCAGAGGCGGCACACTGTTGATGTGCGAGCGGTCGCTGTGAGGTGGGCTTCGTCGAATCTGAAACATCATCGGCAAGTCGGGCACCCCCTGGATCTGCCAGACTCTGAGTATGAAGTTCCGCAGGTCAGCATTCCGCAGAATCCTCGTATATGGTGCCGTCGTCGCGGCCGTGATCACGGTCTACTTCCTCTGGGCAAATACAGGTTTCATGGCACAACCGAAGAGCTTCGACGGCAGCACCCTCGATGCCTCGTTCGCCAAGACTCTCGCCTTTCAGCTCTATGGCTCAGTCTGCTTGGTTGCTTTCATCGTGTTCCTGCGGATCAGTCCGCGGGACGGCGATGACTCTGGCCCAGATCCTTCAGTCGCGCAGACGCGCGGATCCTTCACCGGCTTCATCAACCAACCGTGGCACATGATTTTCGCTGTCGGTCCCATCTGGGCGGTGATCGGGGTCGCGGCGACGTTCATCTGGCACGCGAGTGCGCAGGACTCTGGGAACTTCGGAACCGTGTGGGGCGACTTCGCGTCCTCACCCTTGCCTGCTGTCGTCATGCTCTTCGCCTATTGGTCTGCGGCCAACCTCAGCTTCATCTGGACGTCGGTCGCCGAGGCGGTCAGCCGCCACCATCGCGGCCTTTACGTGACTATCCTGACGTTCATGTGGCTGTTTGTCATCGCCTCCTCCTTCTTCTTCGGATACGGAGTACCGGAGATGCCGACCTGGATTGCACTCGTCGTATGCGGTTTCATCTTGCTGCTGACGCTGCCCGTCCTCGCGGGCACGCATCGGTGGGCGGTCGCCCGAATCTCCAGTTATGACCACGCGAATCCACCGCAGGACCGGAACTTTCAGGACCGGCAGACCGCCGCTGCCAGACGTCAGAGGGCACGATCCGACAGGGCAAGGGAGGGCGAACCGCCATACGATCTGCTCGCGGCCAACGAGAAGCTCTACCTGTATCACCTCAGCGATCTCGGTCGCGAACCGCAGATGATCGTGCTCACGAACACCCGGATCGTCCGTGCCTCGATCGTCGCCCCGGGCCGCTCGTTCGTCCTCGAACAGGCAGAACCGGGTCAGCTGCTCGGCGCCGAGACGACTCACCGCGGTTCGGAACCGGTCACCCTGCTCTACTTCCGGAACCGCCCGGACATGGAACTCGTCTGCGGGGACCCGGGCGCCGCAAGCACATTCGCCGGAGCGGTGACGTCCCTGGCTGCCACCGGCCGTCTGCCGCACCAGGAGGCATAGGCTATGGACTTCGGCCAGGTGGTCGCCCTGTTCACCGCCGGCGACTACACGATCTCCCGCGAAATCATCCAACGCGGTATCGCGTTGCTCTTCCTCATCGCCTTCGCATCCGCGTTCAACCAGTTCCCGGCTCTTCTCGGCGAAAGGGGACTCACCCCCGCCCCGCGCTTCATCGCTCTGACCTCGGCCAAGCAGGCACCGAGTCTCTTCCGCTGGAAGCGGTTTGCGTATTCGGACCGACGACTCCGCCTCGTCTGCGTGATCGGAATGGTTCTGGCCGCCTCGGCGATCATCGGGCTGCCCCAGGCCGGTCCCGCATGGGTGCCGATCCCGGTGTTCTTAGGCATGTGGGGACTCTACTTCTCGATCGTGTCGATCGGGCAGCGCTTCTACGGCTTCGGCTGGGAATCGCTGCTGCTCGAGGCCGGGTTCCTCGTCGGCTTCCTCGGCTCCCACGAGGTGGCCCCGACGTGGGCGATGATCCTGCTGCTGCGCTGGTTCGTCATCCGCGTCGAATTCGGAGCCGGAATGATCAAGATGCGCGGGGACTCATCCTGGCGCGACCTCACCGCGATGGACTATCACCATCAGACCCAGCCGATGCCGAACCCGCTCTCCCGCCGGGCCCACCTCATGCCCGGCTGGTGGCACAAGACTGAGACCCTGGGCAGTCATATCGTCCAGCTCGCCGCCCCGTGGCTGCTGTTCCTGCCCCAGCCGATCGCATCGTTCGCCGCTGTCGCCATCATCATCACCCAGCTCGCTCTCGTCATCAGCGGCAACTATGCGTGGCTGAACTGGGCGACGATCCTGCTCGCCTGCTCCGGAATCAGCGACACGTTCTTCCGGTGGATCGTCGGCGGCCCGTTCCCCGGATGGGGATGGAATTCCGTCGTCGGAATATTCACCGATCCCACCGTCACCGAGGCGGCCGGTTCGTCCGCGGGTGCCGATCCCTCTCAGCCGATGCCGGTCTGGTGGCTGATCATCGTCCTCGTATTCGTCGCGTGGCAGGCCTGGCTGAACGTGCCGGCGCTGCGCAATCTCTTCTCGCCGAATCAGCTGATGAACGCGAGCTTCAATCGACTCGGACTCGGCAACGCCTATGGCGCTTTCGGGTCGATGACCGAGACCCGCAACGAGATCATCATCGAGGGGTGGGACGGCGAGCGCTGGCAGGAGTACGAGTTCAAGGGCAAACCCGGTGACGTTCTTCGTCGCGGGCCGGTCGTCGCGCCCTATCATCTGCGCCTCGATTGGCTCATGTGGTTCGCCGCGCTCGGCGACTACCGGCAGACGTGGTTCACCGAGCTGCTGCGCGCGATCGGCTCCGGCGATGCGCAGATCCGCCGCCTCATGGGTCCCGATCCCTTCGACGGTGCCGCGCCCGATCTCATCCGCGTCCGCGTCTTCACCTACCGCTATGCCACCCGCGCCGAACGCCGTGCGGCCGTCGCTGCCGGAGAACCGAAGCCGTGGTGGGTGCGCTCGGACCCGCGCATCCTCGTCCGGCCGATCGACCTGCGTCAGGGCTGAGTCCGCTCGAGAACGCGTCACCGTCACCCCCGACCGAACCCGACCGAGGATGTCCGCTGCTCAGGGAATCACCGCAGGGATTTGCCCCCCGACCGAGGACCCGCCTCGGCGACGGTCAGTCCACACCGAGGGCGAGCAGAACGATGAGGACGACGTTGAGGGCGATGATGAGCGCCGAGGCGGCCGCGGCGATGAGGGTGATCCACCGGGAGTTCGCGAATTCGCCCATCACCCGGCGGCTGCTCGTGAGCCTGACCAGGGGGATCATCGCAAATGGGATGCCGAGGCTGAGCACGACCTGGCTGAGCACGAGCGCCCAGGTCGGGTCGACGCCGATGGCGAGGACGATGAGTGCCGGGATCATCGTGAACGCGCGCTGCCACACGATCGGGATGTGCACGCGCAGCAGACCCTGCATGATCGATGCGCCCGCATAGGAGCCGACGGCGCTCGAGGCCAGCCCCGAGGCCAGCAGTCCGATGCCGAAGAAGAGGCCGACGACCTCGCCGAGGTTGGCCGTGACGACCGCGTGCGCTCCCTCGATCGTGTCGGTGCCGGTCTGGCCGCGCAGTGCCGCGGCGGCCAGCAGCAGCATGGCGATATTCACGGAACCGGCGATGACGAGGGAGAGCACGACGTCCCAGCGGCTGGCGCGCAGCAGCTGCCCGGTCGAGGCGGTCGCATTGTCGCGGTGGCGGTCGACCGAGAGCGCCGAGTGGAGGTAGATCGCGTGGGGCATGACGGTGGCGCCGAGCATGCTCGCGGCCAGGACCACGGAGTTCGTGCCCTCGAGCCGCGGCACGATTCCACCTGCGGCTTGCCCCCAGTTCACATCCCCGACGAACAGGCCTGCTAGAAAGCCGATGGCGATGATGACCAGGAATCCGATGATGGCGAACTCGAAGGGACGCTGACCGCGGGTGGATTGGATCGACAGCAGGAACAGCGACACCACTCCGACGATGACTCCGCCGAGGAGGAGCGGCAGATCGAAGAGGATCTTCAGCGCGATCGCCCCACCGATGACTTCGGCGAGGTCGGTGGCGATGGCGACGATCTCGGCCTGCCCCCAGTATGCGAGGCGAGACCGCCTGCGAAGCCGATCACCGAGGAGGCTCGACAGCGACTGCCCGGAGACGAGTCCGAGCTTCGAGGACAGATATTGGACGAGAACGGCGATGAGGTTCGCTGCCACGAGCACCCAGACGAGCAGGTACCCGTATTCCGCACCGGCGGTGAGGTTGGCCGCGACGTTGCCCGGATCGACGTACGCGATGGCCGCGACGAAGGCCGGGCCGAGGAGCACTGCGGTGGAGATCTTCTTCCGGCCGAGCTTCTTCTGCCCATGCTCGCGAGTGCGCACCGATGCAGGGGGATCGACATTCATGAAGTTAAGGTACATTAACTTTCCCGCCGAGGGCAACACGACACTTGGTCTGGAAAGTGAACACGGAAGGGCTTAAGGTTCGAGCATGGCCAGTGAACACGTTCAACTGAGGTCCGGCAAGCGCCGACAGACCGAGGATCGGATCATCGGTGCCGCCGCGAAGCTGTTTCTCGACCATGGTTTCAAAGCCACGACCATCCGGGCGATCGCCAAGGCCGCCGAGGTGTCGGTCGGCCGGGTGATGGCCGTCGGGGACAAAGACGCCATCCTCGTCGCCTGCTTCGACCGGTGGATCGGTCAGCTGCAAGCCGGGACATACACGGCTCCGCCTCGGCGAGGCAGTCTCTCGCAGCGCGGGAGCTCGTCGGTGCAGCGGCATCTGCTCGAACTCTTCCTACCGTTCCTCGAGTTCTTCGCCGAACACGAGGATCTGTCCCGCGACTATGCGGCCGCGATGATGCGGGTCAGGGGCGAGCCGGAGGTATTCAATGCTCTCGCCGTGGACCTGCAGAGCCGCCTGAGCGAGTCGCTGGTCTCGATCGGGATCAATGAGGACTATGCGCGGGCCAGCGCCGCAGCTCTCTACGACTCGTACCTGGGCATCCTCTTCCGGTGGGCGGCGACGACGATGAGTCTCGACGTCGCCGTCGAGGCGATGCTGGCCAGCATCGTCTTCCACACTCGTGTCCGGAGCTCGCTGTGAGGGGTTCACCATGATCTTGCTGCCCGATCCGGTCTGGCCGGTCGTCGTCCTCGCGGTCATCGTCGCCGGCGACGGTCTGCTCACCTTCCGTCCGCCGCGTGCCATTGCCGCCTGCCTCGACGGGGTCGGCTTCCCACGCGAGTGGTGGTGGGTGCTCGCGACAGTGAAGTTCCTCGCCGCAGCCGGCCTGGTGGCAGGGATCTGGATTCCCGGGTTCGGTGCGGCAGCCGCGGTGGGCCTCGTCGCCTACTTCCTCTGCGCCGCTGCCGCGCACCTGCGCGCCAGGTATATCGGCCGGGACTTCTGGCTCAATTGCCTGGGCATGCTCACCGTCTGCCTCGCCGTGTGCATCGTCTGCTTCCTGCTTTAGGCACCGGCTGCTTCCTGCAGACACATGCTTCTTCCTGTAGGCGCCCGCCTCCTCGCGCAGACGCACCCGCCTCCTCGCCAGCGTGTTCCATCGACCCCGCAGTGGCACCCATGTCTCAGTCCGGAGAATTCTTCGCCACATCCCGCACCTCGATCCTGTTTTGGCCTAGAGTCGAAGTACGGCATCGGCGCCACCGCGGCGTTCGGCCGTCCGGCAGAGTTGCAGAACTGCTCGGTGATGGTGCCGAGCCACCCGGCAGAGGAGTGTGGACATGCCCGAATATGCCGACAGCAGTCGCACGCGCGACGAGACTCCCCAAGAACGCCACGAGCGATGGGCCTGGATCCATGAGACGGCGTCGATGACGGGGTGGGACTTCTCCCCACTGTCCGGCCGCCTCGTCGCCGATGATCCGCCCTGGGACTTCGACCAGATCTGCCTCGACGCGATGGCCGAGTCGAGCAGCTGCCTCGACATGGGAACGGGAGGCGGCGAGCGCCTCGGCGAACTCATCGATCGCCTCGAGGATGCCCGGCCTCCCGGCGAACCGTCGCCGACGATCTCCGCGACCGAAGGGTGGGAGCCCAACGTGCCTCTGGCCGCCTCGATGCTGGAGGACTACGGGGTCGAGGTCACCCGGTACGACAGTGATCATCACCCGGAGATGCCGTGGGGCGACGGTGAGTTCGACCTCGTGATGAACCGCCACGAAAGCTATGACCTCGCCGAGGTGGCCCGCGTGCTCTCCCCGGGCGGGCTGTTCCTCACCCAGCAGGTCGACGGCACGGAGGCGCAGGAGTTCCGCGACTTCTTCGGCGGCGGGGTGGGCGATCTGCACCAACAGCTCGAACCGTGCCTCAGCGATGCCGAGAGTCAGGGCCTGTCGATCGAGGCGGCGCGCAAATGGCAGGGGACGATGCGCTTCACCGACGTCGAGGCGGTCATCGAGTACCTCGCCTATATCCCGTGGGACGTCCCCGGGTTCTCCGTGCGGTCCAACCTCGATGTCCTCAGACGCCTGGCCGAGTCGAGTGAGCCGATCACAGTCACGCAGAAGAGGTTCCTCATCGTCGCCCGCAAACCCTGACCCGGCTCCTCCCTCCAGGGAGGTTTTCCCGACCCCGCTCGTGGGATAGCAGGATGGGGCGGCGCCGGTCCGCGTCGGTAGCGTCGAAGTATGACTTCGACTGACTTCTCGTACCCTCAGCCCACCGATGATGAGCTCGCGGCACAGCAGCCCCGATCCCCCGCCCCTCCCTCTCAACCCGTCTATGCCTCCCCTCGTCCCGATGATCTGGCCGACGCCCACGCCTCCGCTGCGGCCCGGATGGATGGCGCCGCCTCGGCGAAGTCACCGACGCTGGGCAAGGTGGCCGTGGTGTTCTCGATCGTCGCCATGGTCCTCAGCCTGGCCGCCTCGGTGATTCTGGGCGCCACCGTCGGCCCCTCCGAGGCGGCTACCGGCTACTACTTCACCGACACTCCGGATTGGTATCAGACTCTGGCGACCGTGCTCGTCGGCGTCCAGGGCCTGTGCGTCTGCTCAGGTCTCACAGCCATCGTCCTCGGCATCACGGCCGCAGCCACCGGGCGGGGCCGAACTCCCGGCATCATCGCCATCGCAATCGCGGCGATCGCCCCGTTCGTCTCATTCGGCACCTTCGTCGCCCTCAGCTTCCTCGCCGCCTGAGTCTCCCCCGACTCCGGCGAAAAACGGGCTGAGTGTCGAGAAACGCATGCGCACACCCGTGTCTCGACGCTCAGCCCGTTTTTCGGCGATCTGTCCGAATTCCGAACCACTCATTGACACCGTCTCTCGCTCGATGCACGATTGAACAAATCGATTTGGCCTCTGTATTTCAGGCCGATCACGATGTGTATCGAGGAGCAGTGCCATGCCCGCAACACCCGATCCGGACCACACCGGCAGCACAGTCGGCAACGACGCCGACACCGCCGTCGACACCGACACAACGCCATCCGCAGACACCACCACGTCCGGCAAGGCCGTCCACCCCGTCGATCAGCTGCGGCCGATCCGCAACCTCATTCCCTTCGCCATTCAGCACGTGCTCGTCATGGTGGCGACCCCGATCTCGTCGGTGTTCCTCATCGCCACCGCACTGGGGCTGGATGCGCAGACCACCTCGGCGGTGCTGTCGGCGGTCTTCGTCTTCTCCGGTCTCGGGTCGATCCTGCAGTCGGTGGGAGTGTGGAAGGTCGGCGTCCGACTGCCGTTCGTCATGCTTCCCGGCGGGGCCGCGACGATTCTGTTCATCACCATCGCGCAGGGCACCGATGTCGAGACCGCGGTCGGGGCAGTGCTGCTCACCGGTGTCTTCTACATTCTCGCGGTGACGCTGTTCGTCAAGGTGCTCAAGTTCTTCCCGCCGCTGGTCATCGGGATCATGGTCATCGTCATCGGCATCAACCTCGTCCAGGTCACCGGCAAACTCATGGTCGGCGAACCGGATTCGCCGGACTTCGGCGACCCGCAGAACCTGCTGCTCGGCCTCATCACGATCCTCATCACCGTCGTGTGCTTCCGGTTCTTCCGCGGGATGCTCGGCAAGCTCTCCATAGCGGTCGGGCTCGTCGGCGGCACCATCGTCGGCGCACTCATGGGTGCCACCGACTTCTCCGGCCAGACCGATGGACCGCTGTTCGCTGTGCCGACCCTCTTCCCGTTCGGCTCGCCGAAGTTCGATCTCATCGCCGCGATCCCCATGCTGCTGTGGGCCCTGGCGTCCATGGCCGAGGCGACCGGACAGACGATCATCAATGCCGAGATCGTCGAGAAGAAGGTCGAGCCCGCCCGCGCAGTGCCCAGGCTCATCCGCGCCGACGGACTCACGACGATCCTCGGCGGCCTCTTCGGCACCCCGGCGATGGTCACCAGCGGCGAGAACGTCGGCATCGTGCGCGCCTCCGGTGTGCGCAGCCGCTACGTGACCGCGATCGCCGGCATCCTTCTCATCCTCATCGGGCTCAGCCCCGTCGCCCGCATCCTCAACGGAGTGCCGTCGGCTGTTGTCGGCGGCACTGCGGTGGTCGTGTTCGCCATCATCGCCGTCCTCGGCATCCAGATGCTCGCGAAGATCGATTTCAATCAGACGGGCAACCTCATCACCGCGACCGTCGGCCTGGCCGCGGGCCTCATGCCGGTGCTCCTGCCCGGAATGTACTCGAAGCTGCCACAGACGGCATCGTCCCTGCTGGGAAGTGGTGTCGCCATGGCCGCGTTCGTCTCGGTGCTGCTCAACCTGCTCTTCCACCACACCGGCAAGCGCAACCGTCACCCGAAGGCCCGGACACCGATCGCCGACCCGAGCAAGCTCGACCAGCGACCGGCCGACTACCGGATCTGAGGATCGTCCCAGAATCGGAACTGGGGTTCACCGGGAACCGAGTCCCCGGCCCGAGTATCTGGTTCAGTCCCTGCTCCGGTCCGGCGAATGGCCGGCTGTCGATTCCCTGACGACGAGAACAGGACCGGATGAACCCGCCGAGGCGGCCGCCCCCGACGCGCCCACCGCGGCGGGTTCCGTGTCGCCTCCGCCCCGGGCAGCGGATTCCGTGTCGCCGTCCAAAGCGGCGGTCGCATTCGGTGAGTGATCGCCGTCGAGCACGGTCACGAGCATCTCGACTGCCGCACCCGAGATCGCCTCGAGTCCGAGGTCGACGGCGGTCAGCGGCGGATTGCTCGTGCGCGCGCGCAGACCGTCATACCGGGTGGCGATGAGCAGGTCGTCGCCGACTGTGCGGCCAGACTCCTGTGCGGCTCTCACCGCTCCGGTGGCGAAGGTGTCGACGGGAGCGAGTATCGCGTCGATATCAGGGTTCGCGGCCAACAGTTCCTCGGCGGCGGCGAAGGCCCCGTCCTCTCCGGCCGTCTCCTCCGCCTCGGCGATGCGAGGGGCGAATCCACGGGCGGCTGCGGTCTCGGCATAGACCTCGCGGGCTGCGATCTGGGCGCCGCGTTGGCTGCGGCTGACGAGCAGGGCCGGTTGTGTGGCGCCCTGGTCGAGGAGGTGATCGAGCAGCAGCTGAGCCGTGCCTCGATGGTGGAGATCAATGCTCCACCTGCTGCCGGCCCCGGTGTGCGTTGTTGATGCCCGTGACATTCCGTCCGCAGCGACGTCCGTACTCGGCCCGTCGATCGTGACGTAGGGGATGCCCCGGTCACGCAGCGCCTCGGTGAGGGGGTCGTCGACGGTCGGCTCCAGGAGGATCGCCCCGTCGATGTCGAGCAGATCGACGGGGTTGGCCGCCTCGGTGGGTGGGGCGAGGACGAAGACGTAGCCTTCGAGCAGCGCCGTCCGCGCACATCCCATCGCCAGTTCGGTGAAGAACCCCAGCTGAGAGGGTCCGGCGGACACGGCCGCGGGCATCGAGGAGAGCAGGGCCAGTGTCTGCGACTTCCCCGAACGCAGGCTGCGGGCACGGGCGCTGGGCCGATAGTTCAGCCGCTCGGCGACTTCTTTGACCTTGGCCCGGGTGTCGGCATTGACCTTGCCCTGGCCGCTGAGCGCGTGCGAGACCGTCGTCCGCGACACCCCGGCCTCACGCGCCACGTCGGCGATCGTGACGCGGTGCGCGCGCGGGAAGTCAGACATGGAATCACCCTACTTCACACAGCGACGGGCGGCGGGTCCACGGAACCCAGGTCGCAATCGGACAATTCTGAGCCCTGAAAGCATCCGATGCTCACCTCTGTCTGCCGCGCCCCGCCCTTCAGGCCTGGACGATGACGATGATGCCGGAGACGATGGCGAAGCCGAGGACGATATAGCGCAGCACCGGCCCGTCGAGGCGGTGGTGGACATAGCGAGAGAGGAACGAGCCGACCACGAGAAACGGCAGCATCCACGCGGTCGCAATCATCGTGTCCGCCGAGACCTGCCCACTGAAGGCGAGCACGATGAGGGAGATGATCTCACCGACGAGGAAGCACACCGCCACCGTCGACCGCAGCTCCGGCCCGGGACTGTGCTGATAGGCCAGCGCATAGGGCGGCCCGCCGATGCCCGTCGAGGTCTCCGTGACTCCGGTGACGAGCCCGACCGTCGCGAGCACCGGCTTGTTCGGCGTGAATTTCGGCGCCAGCAGTGCGACGACCGCGGCGATGAGCGTCGACCAGCCGATGAGCAGCGCGAGCTGGTGGAGGTTGACGATGACGAGGATCCACAGACCCGCGAACGTGCCGGCGAACCGGCCGACGCTGATCCATTTCACGCCGGTCCAGTCGATATGCTCCCGCTCGCGCGCGGCGATGTAGAGG
Organism: Brevibacterium sp. 'Marine'; assembly: GCF_012844365.1. Lineage (NCBI taxonomy): Bacteria > Bacillati > Actinomycetota > Actinomycetes > Micrococcales > Brevibacteriaceae > Brevibacterium > Brevibacterium sp. 'Marine'. The sequence continues at coordinate 460,303 of NZ_CP051626.1, read as the reverse complement.
TTGAGCGGGATCATCAGCACGAGCAGCATCACCGGGATGAGGCTCGGATCGATGAACGTCACGACGGGCGCGAGGATCATCGCGAATCCCATCCCCGTCGACCCCTGCACGAATGCGGAGATGAGGACGACCGCGGCGATGATCGCAAAGGCGAGCATCGACATCAGAAGTCATCCCTCATCGAGGCGGCGCCCCAGATTCCGGATTCACGCACCGAGGCGGCGTTCCCTTTGACCGCCGAGGCTGTACTTGATTCCGGGTTCGCCGAGGCGGCCGCCCAGTTCGTGGTTGTGGCTGCCCTGTCCGTGGACGCGGCCGAGTGTTCTCCCATCCACCTCGCCCGATGCCCGGCCGCGCTCGGGTCGATGCGGGTGATCGGCGAGTTCTCCACGACCCGTCGGGAGACGTCTTTCGCACGCTCGAGGAATTCGCGGCCGTCCCAGTCGACGGGCCAGCCGTGTTCGAGGCGCAGCTTGCCGTCGACGATGACCGCGTCGATCTGGTCGCGGTTGGCCAGGCGGACGAGTTCCCACGGCACATCCCATGAGGGCACGAACTCCGGGGTGTCGATGTTGACGACGAGGAGGTCGGCACGGGCACCGGGTGAGATCTCGCCGATCTGCCCGGACAGCCCGACGGCGTCGGCGCCGCCGCGCAGACCCTGTTCGAGCCAGGTCCAACCACCTCCCGCAGAGGAGTCGATGACGTTCATTCCGCCGGTCAGTCGCTGAGCGGTCTCGGCGGCGTCGAGGAGGCGGAAGGCGTCCGAACGGGTGCCGTCGGTGCCGAGTCCGATGCGCATCCCGAGCTCGTGCATGAGCAGTGCGGGCGCCACGGCATTGCCCTTCCAGGAGCTGGCGACCGGGTTGTAGGCGATTGCGCCGCCGGATTCGCGGAGCAGTCGGATCTCCCGCGGGGTCAGGAGAGTGGCATGAGCGGCGAGCAGCTCGGGCCCTAGAGCGCCGAGGCGGGCGAGGCGTTCGAGCGGGCGTTCGCCACCGGCGATGAGGGAGCGTTCGACGGCGACGATGTGCTCATTGAGGTGAGTCTGGAAGGGGACCCCCGCGTTCCGGGCCATCTGTGTGATCTCCACGAGCGCCTCGTCGGAGGCGACCTCGGGAATGGACACGGCCAGGGACGGGTGGACGAGGGAGGCGTCGTTCCACCTGCCCAGGTGGGCATCGGCGGCGGCGACCACCTCGGCGACGGTCGAGGTGCGCACTCCCCCGCCGAGATCATTGCAGATGACGCCGAGCACGCAGCGCAGGCCGACGTCGGTGGTGACGTCGGAGATCGCGGAGACGTCGACGCTCGAACGGGTGCCGGCGTCGGTGACGGTGGTGAAGCCGCCGCGCAGGGATTCCCAGGCGGCCAGGCGGGTGGCGACGTCGATGGCTTCGGCGTCCATGTTCGACTCCATGGGCACCCAGACGCGTTGGAAGATCTCGGAGGGTTCGCCGAAGACGAGGGACTTGCCGAAGGTCTGGGTGAGATGGTGGTGGGCGTCGATGAAGCCGGGCATGAGCAGTCGTCCAGGCAGGTCGACGCGAACCGGCTCGGTGGCTGTTTCAGCGGTGCCAGCCGCGGAGTCGGCTGCTGGATTCGGGTCGGCGGCGTTCGCGTCGGTCCGCAGCGATTCGGCCTGGGCGGCCACCTCGGCGAGGGCACCGACGGCAATGATCCGACCTCCGTCGACGAGCACCGCATGGCCGGTCTGCGCGCCTTCGGGCAGGAGAACCTTCTCCGGGACGAGCAGTGTCGGGGCCTGGTGGAGGCTGCGCAGCTGAGTCATGGGGTCCTTCGCATCTCGAGGGTGTGGCCAAATCGATTTGGCTCCGTTTATTCTACGGGTGCCGACGATGCCCGGTCAACGCTTTCCGGGCCCTTTCCGCGGGCCGCAAGCCGTGCTGGGCGGCGACTAGAATAGGGGCATGACATCCCTGCCGCTCATCCCCGCCTCGGCGGTTTCCGGACGCCTGGAGTGCGGGTATTTCGAGCGTGGGGAATGCCGGTCCTGTGCGCTCATCAAGACCTCGTACGGGCAGCAGATCACGGACAAGGAGTCGTGGTGCCGGGAGATCCTCGCCGAGGCGGCTCCGCGAGTGTGGCTGCCGACCTTCGCCGGCGGGGTGCGAGATTTCAGGAATCGGGCGAAGCTCGCCGTCGGCGGGTCGGCCGGACACGTGACCTTGGGCATCCTCGATCAGGAGTTCGACGGCGTCGATCTGCGTGACTGCGGGATCCAGACTCCGGCGATCCGTGCGGTGATCCCGGTGCTCGCGGAATTTCTCGATGCCACCGGGCTCGAGCCCTATGACGTCTCTGCTCGCCGTGGGGAGTTGAAGTTCGTCCATGTCACGGCGGCGCCGTCGGGTGAGCTGATGATCCGGTTCGTCGTCCGCACTCAGCATGGGCTGGACGTGCTGCGGTCGCGGAAAGGTTCGCTTTTTGAGCGTCTTCCCGATGCCTCTGTGGTGTCGGTGAATCTGCTGCCCGAACATAAGGCCGTGCTCGAAGGCAGCCGCGAAGAGATGCTCCGCGGTGAGTCGCTGCGGATGAACCTCGGCCGGGTCGACCTGCATCTGCGGCCGCAGTCGTTTTTCCAGACGAATACCGCTGTCGCCATCGGGCTCTACAACCAAGTGGCCGAGTGGATGGACGCTGTTGAGGCTTCGAACCTGTGGGACCTCTACTGCGGTGTCGGCGGGTTCGCGCTCTGCTGCGCTTCTCCCGCGCGACGGGTCACCGGGGTCGAGGTGAGCGAGCAGGCGATCGAGTCGGCGAAGGTCAGCGCCGCAGAGCTCGGCATTGACGCGCGGTTCCTCGCCGGCGATGCCACGGAGTTCGCCGAGGCGAACCTGGCGGGAACGTCCGCGGCGACCGACTCAGTCGATGTGACTGGCTCAGTCGATGTGAGTGGCTCGGCCGCAGCGGCTGGGGCGGGCGACCCTGCCGGTGCAACGGAACCGGCCGACCCAGCCGGCGTCGAACGACCGGACTGCGTGATCGTCAATCCGCCTCGGCGAGGGATCGGCGCACGGCTGTCGGCAGCATTGGAGAACTCCGGTGTCGAGCACATCGTCTATTCGAGCTGCAATCCCGTGTCGCTGGCAAAGGATCTCGCGCGGATGCCCGCCTACGAGGTGGCCCAGGCGCGGATCTTCGACATGTTCCCGCACACGAAGCACCTCGAGGTCGCGGTCCTGCTCCAGCGGCGGTGAGCAACCCCCTGTCCGCGCCGACCGCTCGGGTTACCGCCGACCGCGCGCCGTGACTCAGCCTGCCCTCGCCCACCGCTCGACATACCGCCCAGCGCACGCCGCATAACTTGCTACAGCGACGGTAACTCGAGCGGTCGGCGAAGTCGGACGCTCGCGAAAACTGTTCCGCTTCGCTCCCTAGGGTTGTATGCTCGTTGGCGATGACCGGACAGGCTTACAGCCGCTCACGGATCGGTGACCCGGTCCGAACATGAGCCCCACGGACCCCGAGCTCCCAGCTCGCGGTCCACCTGACGAAGAACTCATTCTCACAAGCCTCGGTTCAGCCTGCCCGAATACATCCTGGGCGGCAAGTGTCCAGCGATCATCGCTTCGCAATCCCGCAACATGCGAAAAGGAGTTCTTCAATGTCAGCAACCTTCAACCACACCATCGTCGCCGCAGCCGATCCAGCCGCCTCGGCGCAGTTCTATGTCGATATCCTCGAGGCAGAACACACCCAGTCCTGGGGGCCGTTCGCCAACATCATGCTCTCCGACGGGGTCATGCTCCAGTTCGCCACTCCCCCGCCGGGATATGACATTGTTCCCGTGCACATGGCCTTCCTCTGCACGGACGACCACTTCGACCGAGCCGTTGACATGATCAAACAGCGCGGTCTCGATTTCTGGGCTGATCCGCAGCGCACTCGCCATCAGGAGACGAACACTGAGCACGGCGGCCGCGGAGTGTATTTCCTCGACCCGTCGGGAATGTATCTCGAGCTCATCACCCGCCCATACCTCTGATTGCTCCCGACGCTCACCGACCGCTCGAGTCAGCGTCCACCGCTCGCCGCATAACTCGGTACAGCGACGGCAACGTGAGCGGTCGGCGACAACGGGCAGAACACCCTCACCGCAGCTTGGCGGTCACCTCGGCGGCAGCAGCCTTGACCCGATCGACGATCGGATCGGTGTCCTCGGGCAGGGTCTCGGTGACGAATGAGAGGCCGATGGCCGCGATCGGACGACCCAGCACATCGAAGACCGGTGCCGCGAGCGTCGAGATTCCCGGCGTGACTTCGCCGTGTTCGATCGCGCTTCCGGTCCGTCGTTCCTGGGCGAGCACGGCATTGAGCGCCTTCACCGAGGTCGGTCCCTTGCCCGTGCGCGTGACGAACTCGGTCTCGGACTGCAGCATCGCCAGCACCTCGGATTTCGGCAACTGAGCGAGGATCGCCCGCCCGGTCGCCGTGAGATAGCTGGGCATGCGCACCCCGGTGGCAGTGATGACCGCGACGGATTTGAGTGACTGCTCCTTGAGCACGTACTCCGTCTCCCAGCCGCGGATGACGGCCAGCTGCGCGGTAGTGGCGGTATCCTCGGCGAGCTGACGGACGATCGGCTGCGCCAACCGCTGCAGGGGATTCGTCCGCAGGTAGGACGCCCCGAGCTCGTGTACACCGGCTCCGAGCACATATCCGGATTCGGTGCGCGCCACGAGGCCGAGCTCCTCGAGCACCGCGAGGATGTCATAGGCGCTCGACCGTGGAATCTCGAGCGACCTGACCAGGGCACCGGCCGTGATCGATCGGTTCGACGAGGCCATATGCCGCAGGATCGCGATCGCCCGCCGCAGCGCCGGAACTTCAGCCACGACTGCCTCCCTTCCCCGAACGCACGATGTCCTCAGCCACGGACTCAGCCCTCCATCTCCAAGACCGCGAATGCCTGCGCGTAGAGTTCGGCGATATCGCCGAGGTCGGTGTGCACTCCGTCGCGCACGCGCACACGGCCGCCGGTGACGGTCAGATGCACATCGCTCGCGCTGGCCGTGAGGATGATCTGTTCGTCCAGTGATCCCATGGTGCGCATGCTGTCGGTGCGCACGGCCACGAAGTCGCACGCCTTCCCGACCTCGAGCGCACCGACCGGAAGGTCGAGACTGCGTGCCCCGCCTTCGGTAAGTGCCGTGATGAGTTCGGTCGGAGAGAACCGTCCGCGTTGCCCTGACCGCAGCCGTTCCCCCGCTTCGAGCCCCTGGGTCTCCCGCAGGGCGTCGAGGACGACGTGCTGGTCGGAGCCGAGTGAGATCACGGCTCCGGCGTCGGCGAGTTCACGGGCCGGTCCGATGCCGTCGGCGAGGTCCGCCTCGGTGCACGGGCACATGACGATCGTCGAGCCCGATCCGCCGAGGATCGCGATGTCCTCCTCACTCAAGTGAGTGGCGTGGACGGCCGAGAGCCGGCCGTCGACGACGCCCGAGCGGGCGAGCACCTCGGTCGGGCTTGCCCCGTAGGCGGCCTGCGAGGCGTCGTTCTCAGCCGGCTGTTCGGACAGGTGCACGTGCACGGGGCCGGACAGTTCGGTGAAGCGAGGCAGATTCGCGGCTGGGACCGCGCGGATCGAATGGATCGCCGCACCCACGTGCACGAAGCTCTCACCTGGAGCGTTGACGGGGAATTCGTCGGCGAAGGTGTCGAGCAGGCCCGCGTGCCGGTCCATGTAGCCGTCGATCGTGCCGTCGCCGAAGCGGGCCTGTTCGGCCGAGAGTTCGGAGTCGATGGCACCGGTGAGGTAGCAGGTGTCGAGCAGTCGGATGCGGATCCCCGCCGAGGTGGCCGCCCGTGCCAGCGCCCGTTCCATCGCGTGGGCGCGCAGTTCGTCGTCGTTCGCGTCCCCGCGGGGACGTTCGGTGTGAACGTCCGCCTCGGCGACCGGATCCGCCGCGTCCCCGCGGGGACGGTTCGTGCCGTAGGGCGTTCCGTCCTGTGCGTGGTGGACGTAGTGGAACTCCCCCACCGAGGTGTACCCGCCGGCGAGCATCTCGGCGAACACGGCGCGGGCCACGGTCTCGTACGACTGGGGGTCGAGTTTCGCTGCGACGGAGTACATGACTTCGCGCCAGGTCCAGAAGGTGCCGCCGTCGCCGTGGGTGCGGCCGCGCAGCATCCGGTGGAAGGCGTGCGAGTGCGCGTTGACACCACCGGGCAGGACGAACCCGTGCACCGCCTCGGCGTCGGAGGGTGCGGTGTCGATCCCGGTTTCGACAGCGGTGAGCGTTCCGGTGTCGTCGGCGCTCAGCAGGACTCCGTGGGCGACGGCTCCGGCGACCCAGGCGGATTCGCACCAGTAGCGGGTGCTCATCGTGCACCTCCTGCCGTCGGACCGCCAGCATTGCTGTCGGCAAGGGCGTGTTCGATGCCGAGTTCGCGGGCGAGCACTTTGACGAGTGCGTCGACTCCGGCCCTCTGGTCGTCGACCTCGCAGGCCTCTTCGGGAGCGTGGGAGACTCCGGTCGGATTGCGGACGTAGAGCATCGCCGACGGCACATGGGGCGCGAGGATTCCGGCATCGTGTCCGGCACCCGAGGGCAGCAGCGGTGCGTCCGGCAGCACCGAGGTCAGGCGCGAGTTAAGGTCGGCGGTGAAGTGAGTCGTCGGCGAGTAGGACTCCTGCGAGATGGTCACCTCGACACCGGAATCGGCGCCGTGCTCCTGCGCGCGACGGCTGATCGCTTCGAGCACCTGCTTGACGACGGCATCGTCGGGGTGGCGGATGTCGAGCCAGAAGCTCATGGACGAGGCGATGACGTTCGTCCCGCCCGGGTGGATGAGGGTGCGGCCCACGGTCGCCACGGCGCTCGCGTCAGTGGCGGCCGCTAGGGTCGGGATATCCCCGATCACACGGGAAGCCGCGACCACCGGGTCGGCGCGATGGCTCATCGGAGTCGTACCGGCATGGTTGCCCTGACCGGAGAAGGCGAAGTGCCAGCGCCCGTGGCCGATGATCGAGGAGCCGATGGCGACGGCCTGATCGGTGTTGATCAGACCGATGCCCTGTTCGACATGGAGTTCGATGAAGGAACCGATTCCGGCCAGCCGAGACTGGTCACGCCCGACCCGTGCAGGGTCGAGGCCATAGCCACGGGCGACGTCGGCGAAGGTGTCACCGGCGGCGTCCTTGAGCCCGAGTGCCCGGTCTGCCTCGATGGCACCAGTAAGCAGCCGCGAGCCGAGACAGGCGACGCCGAAACGTGAACCCTCTTCCTCGGGGAACACGGCCAGGGCGAAAGGTCGGGTGGACTGGTCGAGCGCGCCAGAGGCCTTGAGCACATCGAAGGCCGCCAGCGCCGAGGCGACGCCGAGGGGGCCGTCGAACTCGCCGCCGCCGGGCACGGAGTCGAGATGGGAACCGGTGACGACGGCGTCCGCACCCTGCGGGGTGGCCCATGCCCACGTGATTCCGTTGGCGTCGATCTCCGTGTCGAGGCCGCGGCGGTCCGCCTCGGCGAGGAACCACTCGCGCAGCTCCCGTTCGGTGGCCGAGAATCCGGGCCGCTGGTAGCCGGGACCGCGGGTGTCGCGGCCGGTGTCCTCGATCTGGCTCAGCAGCGAGACGACATCGCTCATTAACAGTTCACTCCGTTCGAAATCGGTCGGGTCCGGTGATGTGTCGGTCCCATGGTCGGCCGGGGCCGGTGACGTGTCGGTCCCGTGGTCGGCCGGCTCTGGCATCAGAGGCCCGACGGTTGGGGCCGGTCGGCGACCGACCCCGCCCCTGTATCAGTCTTTGTGCGTCGTGGCTGCGTCCGTGCCCGAAGCCTCGGCGGCGGCTTCGAGGTTGCCCAGCGCCGTGAACTCGGGATCGTTGACGGCCGGTCCGCCGTCTGCCGGCTGCCATGTTCCGGCAGCGGCGGTGACGGTGTGGGTCAGCGGCGTGACCGACTCGGCGGCGGAGACGAGCGAGCCGTCCTTGACCTTCGCGATGGTCTCGGCGAGTTCGGGCGAGAGGAACCGGTCGGGGCCGGGTCCGGGGACGGTCTCGCGGATCGCCGCGATCACGGCTCCGGTCACCGGCGCCGGTGCGGCGTCACGCATATCGCAGGCGCGGGAGGCGGCGTAGAGTTCGATGCCGATGACGGAGGCGAGGTTGTCGACGACCTTGCGCAGCTTGCGTGCGGCCGACCAGCCCATGGACACATGGTCTTCCTGCATCGCCGAGGACGGGATCGAGTCGACCGAGGCCGGGGTCGCGCCTCGTTTGGCCTCGGAGACCATGGCCGCCTGCGTGTAGTGGGCGATCATCAGGCCGGAGTCGACGCCGGCGTCATCGGCGAGGAACGGGGTGAGGTTCTGGTTGCGGGCGACATCCATCATCCGGTCGGTGCGGCGTTCGGACATCGAGGCGACGTCGGCGGCGACGATGGCGAGGAAGTCCAAGGCATGGGCCAGCGGTGCGCCGTGGAAGTTGCCGTTTGACGACACCATCCCATTGGTGAGTACGACGGGGTTGTCGATGGCGGCGCGCAGTTCGCGTTCGGCGACCTGGGTGGCGAAGGCGACGGCGTCGCGGGCGGCGCCGTTGACCTGCGGGGCGCAGCGCATCGAGTACGCGTCCTGGACGAGGTGGGTGGAGTCGCGGTGGCTGGCCGTGATGCCGGAGTCGGCGAGCGCGGCGAGCATGTTCGCCGCCGAGGCGGCCTGACCGTCGTGCGGACGCAGCGCGTAATGGAGCTCGGGGGCGAAGACGGCGTCGGTGCCGAAGAGTCCTTCGATGCTCATGGCCGCGGACACATCGACGGCGGTGAGCAGGTTCTCCAGGTCGGTCAGCGCCATGATGAGCATGCCCAGCATGCCGTCGGTGCCGTTGACGAGGGCGAGGCCTTCCTTCTCGGCCAGGGTGACCGGGGTGATTCCGGCCTTCGCGAGGATCTCCTCGGCCGGTCCCGCCACACCGTCGGGTCCTTCGGCCACTCCTTCACCCATGACGACGAGGGCGCATGCCGACAGTGGTGCGAGGTCTCCGGAGCAGCCGAGTGATCCGTACTCGTGGACGACCGGGGTGATACCGGCGTTGAGCAGATCGACATAGGTCTGGAGGACTTCGGCGCGGACGCCGGCGCGCCCCGTGGCCAGGGTGCGGGCGCGCAGCAGCATGAGCGCCCGCACGACCTCGCGTTCGACGGGTTCGCCGACGCCGGCGGCGTGGGAGCGGATGAGGGATTTCTGCAGCTGGGTGCGCAGCTCGGCGGGGATGTGGCGCTGGGCGAGCGCCCCGAATCCGGTGGAGACTCCGTAGACGGGCTTCTCGGCCTGGGCGAGGGCGTCGATGGCTTCGCGGTACTTGTTCACCCGGGCCAGGGTGGCCTCGGACAGGGAGACCTTCACGTCGTGGCGGGCAACGTCGACCACCTCGGCGAAGGTGAGCGTGTCGGGGTCGAGATCGATGGATGTGGTCATGAAGAGCCTTTCTGTGAGTGCGTCAGTGTGAAGTCTGAGTCGTGGATGAAGTTCAGCCGCGGGGCCGGTTGTCGACGATGAGCTCACCGCCGGAATAGGCGCGTTCGACCAGCTGGACACCGGGCCGGTAGGCCAGGTGGCGATAGCTGGGGGCGTCGAGGATGGTCAGATCGGCGCGGGCTCCCACACCGAGGTGGCCGACGTCGGTGCGCTGCAGGGCGTTGGCTCCTCCGGCGGTCGCTGCCCACACCGCCTGTTCGACGGTGAAGTGCATGTCGCGGACGCCGATGGCGATGACGAAAGGCATGCTGTTGGAGAACCCGGAGCCAGGATTGCAGTCGGTGGCGATCGCCAGCGACACCCCGGCATCGACGTAGCGGCGAGCGTCGGGGTAGGGCTGGCGGGTGGAGAATTCGATGCTCGGCAGCAGGGTGACGACGGTGCCCGCCTCGGCGAGGACGGCGAGGTCCTCATCGGAGGCGAAGGTGGCGTGGTCGACGGACACGCAGCCGAGTTCCGCGCCGAGTTTGAGCGCCCCGCTCTCGGTGAGCTGGTTGGCGTGCAACCGTGGTTTCATGCCGGCGGACTTGCCGGCTTCGATGATCCGCCGCGTCTGATCCTCGGTGAAGGCACCGGTTTCGCAGAACACGTCGATCCACTTCGCCTTGCCGGTCGCCGCCGGGATGATCTCGTCGATGACGAGGTCGACGTAGCGTTCCGGCTCGTCCTTGAACTCCGGCGGGACGACGTGCGCGGCGATGAGGGTCGATTCCTCGGTGTGCCGGTTGATGATGTCGAGGGCCTGGATCTCGTCGGCCACGGTCAGTCCGTACCCGGATTTGATCTCGAACGTCGTCGTTCCCTGCCGCTTCGCCTGGTCGAGCAGGTGGACGAGGTTGGCTTCGAGTTCGGCTTCGCTGGCGGCGCGGGTGGCGGCCACGGTGGTGGCGATGCCCCCGGCCGAGTATTTCTGCCCGGCCATGCGAGCCGCGAATTCCTCTGACCGGTCACCGGCGAAGATGAGGTGGTTGTGGCTGTCGACGAAGCCGGGGATGACGGCTTTGCCGCCGAGGTCGATCGTCTCGAGTCCGCTGAGGTCATTCGCCGAGGTGACTTCCCCGTTGGCGATGTCATCGTCGTTGAGGCTGCGTCCCCCATCACCGAAGTGGCTCCCTGCTGCCGTGTCCGCCTCAGCGGACGATCCCGACCAGATGATCCGACCGTCATCGATGAGCAGCGCGGCATCGGTGATGACGCCCAGCTCGCCGAGCGTGGCGAGGTCGTTGACGACGAGTTCGCTGATGCCGGTGATGAGCTGCATGGCGAGTCGGGCCTTTCCGATCGAGAATGATTCCCTCTCAGTATGGACCGCACGATGGCGGGGCAGAACCTCTCCCGCAGATAATTGTCCGATATTTCGGACAGTCGGCAGAGACGGCAGTCTGGGCACGCGGGCGAGCGACGGGTAGCCTGGCGACCTATCCACCTCGATCATCGAACCACGGACAAAGGAGACGGACGATGAGCACTGCCAGCATCCTCGGCGAGGGAGAACCCGGACGTTCACTGGCCGGACGAACGATTCTCATGAGCGGCGGCAGCCGTGGAATCGGTCTGGCGATCGCGCTGCGTGCCGCCCGCGACGGGGCGAACGTCGCGCTGCTGGCGAAGACGGCGGAACCGCATCCGAAGCTCGAAGGCACGATCTATACGGCCGCCGAGCAGATCGAGGCGGCCGGCGGCAAGGCGCTGCCGATCATCGGTGATGTCCGCAGCGACGACTCCGTGGCGGACTCGGTCGCGAAGACCGTCGAGACATTCGGTGGGATCGACATCGTCGTCAACAACGCCAGCGCCATCGACCTGTCCCCGGTCGAGGACCTGCCGATGAAGAAGTTCGATCTCATGAACTCGATCAACTCACGCGGCTCCTATCTCTTGGCCACGACCGCATTGCCGCATCTGAAGGGCTCGGACACCGCGCACGTCCTCACGCTCTCGCCCCCGCTCAACCTCAACCCCGTGTGGGCGGGCAGGCACCTGGGCTACACGATGGCGAAGTACGGGATGTCGCTGGTCACGCTCGGACTGGCCGAAGAGCAGCGCGAAGCCGGAGTCGCGGCGAACAGCCTGTGGCCGAGGACGACGATCGCCACGGCCGCTGTGAACAACCTCCTCGGCGGCGAGCAGCTCATGGCACGCAGCCGCAAGCCCGAGATCATGGCCGAGGCGGCGTGGGCGATCCTCACCTCGGATCCGCGCAAGGTCACCGGCAATTTCTTCATCGACGACGAGGTGCTGCAAGCTCAGGGCGTCACGGACTTCTCCGTCTACGCGCATGATCCGTCGCGGCCGGGTTCGGTCGGCCACGGCCCCGACGACCTCGAACTCGACCTCTTCCTCGACGAATAGAGGCGCGGCTCTCAAGGCTCCAGCGGCGCAGCCGACTGCTCGCGTTCGGCGACTCCCCGCGATCGGTGAGTCGCCGCGGCACACAAAAAGTCGAGCAGCACAGTTTCAAAACTGTGCTGCTCGACTTTTTGTGTGCTATTCAGCGCCCTTACTGCGCGGCGGATTCCTCGTCGCGCTTGTCCAGTTCCGGAATCATCGGCACGCGCTGGCCGCGCTCTTCGGCCACTTCGGAGGCGCGGTCGTAGCCGGCGTCGACGTGGCGAATGACGCCCATGCCCGGGTCGTTCGTGAGCAAGCGTGCCAGTTTCTGAGCGGCCAGCTCGGTGCCGTCGGCCACGGAGACCTGTCCGGCGTGGATGGAGCGGCCGATGCCGACGCCGCCGCCATGGTGGATGGAGACCCAGGTGGCACCCGAGGAGGTGTTGACCAGGGCGTTGAGCAGCGGCCAGTCGGCCACGGCGTCCGTGCCATCACACATCGACTCGGTTTCGCGGTACGGGCTGGCGACGGAACCGGAATCGAGGTGGTCACGACCGATGACGATCGGAGCCGAGATCTTGCCTTCGGCGACGAGCTGGTTGAACAGCAGACCGGCCTGGTGGCGTTCCTTGTAGCCGAGCCAGCAGATGCGTGCCGGCAGGCCTTCGAACTCGACGTATTCGTTGGCCGCGTCGAGCCACGTGTGGAGGTGTTCGTTGTCGGGGAAGAGTTCCTTGAGCGCCTGGTCGGTGACTTCGATGTCCTTCGGGTCGCCGGACAGCGCGACCCAGCGGAAGGGTCCGAGGCCTTCGCAGAAGAGGGGACGGATGTAGGCGGGGACGAAGCCGGGGAATTCGAAGGCGCGGTCGTAGCCGGCCTTGCGGGCTTCGTCGCGGATCGAGTTGCCGTAGTCGAAGACCTCGGCGCCACGGTCCTGGAATTCGACCATGGCCTTCACGTGCTTGGCCATGGACTCCTCGGCGCGGATGGTGAACTTCTCCGCATCCTGCTCGGCCTCTTCGTGCCAGTCGTCGACGCTCACGCCCACCGGCAGGTAGGACAGCGGGTCGTGGGCCGAGGTCTGGTCGGTGACGATGTCGACCTCGGGAGCCTCGGGGCGGTCGAGGATGAGCGGGAGGATCTCCGCGGCGTTGCCGACGAGCCCGACCGACAGAGCCTGCTTGTTCTTCTTCGCTTCGATGACCTTGGCCAGTGCGGTGTCGAGGTCGGTTTCGACCTCGTCGAGGTAGCGCTTGCCCTTGCGGCGGTCGAGGCGGGTCTTGTCGACGTCGATGATGAGGCAGGCGCCGCCGTTGAGGGTCACGGACAGCGGCTGGGCTCCGCCCATGCCGCCGCAGCCGGCGGTGATGGTCAGGGTTCCGGCGAGGGTGCCGTCGAAGCGCTTGCGGGCGATGGCGCCGAAGGTCTCGTAGGTGCCCTGGAGGATGCCCTGGGTGGCGATGTAGATCCAGGAGCCGGCGGTCATCTGGCCGTACATCATCAGGCCTTCGGCCTCGAGTTCGCGGAAGTGCTCCCAGTTGGCCCAGTCGCCGACGAGGTTGGAGTTCGCGATGAGAACACGTGGGGCCCATTCGTGGGTGCGCATGACGCCGACGGGCTTGCCGGACTGGATGAGCAGGGTCTCGTCGTCCTCGAGGTCGTCGAGGGTGCGCACGATCGCATCGTAGGCTTCCCAGGAGCGGGCGGCGCGACCGGTGCCGCCGTAGACGACGAGGTCTTCGGGACGCTCGGCGACCTCGGGGTCGAGGTTGTTCATGAGCATGCGCTTGGGCGCTTCGGTCTGCCACGACTTCGCGGTGATCTCGGTTCCGCGGTCGGCGCGGATGACGCGGGACGGATCGTGCTGGGTGAACGACGGCTTGGTGGTCATGGGATTCTCCTTGTCGCTGTGTCCGACGAGGCGGATGCTTGGCTGCCGCTTCGCCGTCGCGCCGAGGTGTGGTCTCCCCTGCGCTGTCGGCTCTGACTACACCATCCATTCTGTCGGCTGAACCAGATTGCGGAAGTGGCCCGCATCAAGTTCCGTCCGACATTTCGGACGGAACCACGTGACGACACCCTCGTCATTACTCAAAGAGGGCGTTGCCGATCATCCATTGAATTCAGAATGTATTCTGAATTAGAATTGGACCATGACCACAGAGGCTCGCAATTCGTATAAGTCCTCGGAGCTCAGCCGCGGTTCCGCGGAAGTATTCGCGGCGGCGTCCGATCATCCAGTGGTTGTGACCCGTCGAGACGCGGAACCACTTGTGCTCATGTCTGAGCGAGAGAACCGCGCTCGAAATCAGCTGCTGGAAATCGCCGCTCAGCTCATCGGTGTGGCCACACGCAACGATGAAGTCCTCACTGACTTCATGACGGACCAATTCCCTTGGATGCTCGCATTATCAGAGGCAGACCGGCACGAATGCGCCAGTGAAGTTCTCGACGCCGCACGCGCCAGCTTTTCAGTCGGCCAAGCTCACCTTGCTGCCTCCACTCTCACTTCGTGGCGAGAAACAGCGGAAGCGCTTGCCGCAGGTCTCGGCTCGGAACCGGTCGACTGGCTCGACAACGGCGCAGCCGTTCCCCGCCCCTGAGTCGACATGGCGAAAGAGTCGAAGGTTGAACGCCCAACGAAGAAGAGTGAGTACGAACTGGGGTTCGCCACTCGCCAAGCCGGCAGAGCATGGCGCGATCTCTGTGCCACGATGCGTGGACCGATGGCCGATGCCTGGGACTTTCTCACCAGATCACCCCTCGAAACAACACCGACCAGTTACCCGCTGAAGGGCGAGCTGGCCAACATTGTCCGAGGAGGATCTTCCTTTGAGCGTTGGCAACTCAAAACCAACGCTCAAAGGAAGCGCTCGGATCTGGTACTACGTGGATGGACACACCGTCTACCTCGAGCAGGTATACACCGCGCATCCGAAGCAGACGGACAACTGAGATCTGCCCACGTTCGAACTGCACCCGCTCAAACCGATGCTGCTTGTTCCCGGACCGCCTGCGGCTCGACGTTCACGTTCTCGCCCGTCCCCGCCACCGGCTGCACCGGCGAGATCCGGTAGCTTGCCGGGGTCCGGGCGAGCTTGATCGGCGAGGCCACCCCGCGGTAGCCGTCGCTCATCTCCACGACCATCTCGCGGTGCGCGGTATGCGGGTGCTTGACCACCTCGGCGGCGTCGAGGATCGGACCGGCGGGCACGCCGATGCTCATGAGCTCCTCGGACAGCTTCTCCGCGGAGGCAGAAACCATCAGCGCTTCGAGCTCGGTCCGCAGCGCGTCACGGTTGCCCAGACGGGCCGCATTGTCGACGAACCGCGGGTCCTCGGCGAGCTCGGCAGCACCGAGGTGGTCGACGAGCCGGGCGAACTGTCCGTCGTTTCCGGCGGTGATGAATATCTGCCCGGCCCCGGTCGCGAACGCCGAATACGGGGCGATGTTCGGATGGTCGTTGCCCGACAGCTTCGGCACGGCTCCGCCGCCGAAGAAGTTCGGCAGATGCGGGTGCATGACGGAGATTCCGCAGTCGTACAGCGTCGTCTCGACCCGTTGACCGCGCCCGCTGGTCACTCGTTCCTGCAGCGCCATGAGCACGCCGATGGCCGCGTTGAGCCCGGTGACCATGTCGACGGCGGGCATGCCGATGCGCATCGGCCCGGTCGACGCATCGCCGTTGACCGACATCAGACCCGACATCGCCTGGATGATCGCGTCGTATCCGGGCCGTCCGCCCAGCGGACCGTCATCGCCGAAGCCGGTGATCGACGCGTGCACGAGATGCGGGTAACGATCGGGAATGTCCGACACAGGGTCGAGCCCCCACTTCGCCAGGGTCCCGGTCTTGAAGTTCTCGACGAGGACGTCGGCCCCGGCCAGCAGCCCGTGCAGCGCATCCTGTCCCGCCTCGGTGCGCAGATCGAGAGTGATCATCCGTTTGTTCCGGTTGATCCCGGCGAAGTAGCTCGACACCTCGGGCGCGACGAACGGCGGCCCCCAGGTGCGCGTGTCATCGCCGGCCGGCGGCTCGACCTTGATGACCTCGGCACCGTGATCGGCCAGGATCTGCGTGCAGTAGGGCCCACCGAGGATGCGCGAGAGATCGACGACCGTGATCCCGGCGAGTGCTCCCGCGCTCACTGTCCGCTTCCTCCGGAACGCGCAGTCCCATCCTCGTCGGACTGACCGGAGCCATCCTCGCCGAGGATGTCCTCGACGGCCGCGAACGCGTCGTCCCGGCCCATGCCGACACCGTCGATGAGGGCGTCGAGGACAGCGTCGTCTTCGACGACGGGGACGAGCGGGTTCTGCGGCATCAGTTTGTGGCGCAGCACCAGGGCGGCGATAACGATGCGCGACCAGTCGCCGCGGCGCTCACCGATCCGCGCACCTTCCGAGGCCATGATGGACGCGCACACGAGGTTGTACGTCGCGGTCGCGAGCTGCCGCACCCGCGCTTGCTCAACGCCTTCGGGCGTGTTTTCGAGCGCGTGCAGCAGCGTCGAGCTCAACGATTGGACCTGACGGCGGAACGCGGCTGGGAGGTCGGCCGCCTCGGCGATGAGCGTCTCCAAGTGCAGGAACAGCGGTTTGAGCGTTCCCGCCCGATGAGCTGCGCGGATGACGTCGAGGGCGACGATGTTCGAGGTGCCCTCCCAGATCGATCCGAGTTGGGAGTCGCGGAAGACGCGGGCGTCACCGTACTCCTCGATGTAGCCGACGCCGCCGCGGATCTCCATCGCGTCCGCGGTGACCTTGCGGGCGTCGCGCGTGGCACGGAACTTGATGAGCGGGGTGAGGATGCGCAGCACCGAGGCGGCTTCGGCATCCCCGGCATCGGCGCGGGCGAAGACGGCGGCCGTGTGCAGGGAGATCGACAGCGCCTGCTCCGTGGTCGTCATGATCTTCGCGAGCTGGCGTCGCTGCAGGGGCAGCTTGCTCAGGGTCGAGCCGAAGGCTTCGCGATTGCGGCAGATGAACTTCGACTCCCCGAAGGCCCGGCGCATGAGGCCGGCCGCGCGCACGGCGTTCGACAGGCGGGAGGAATTGACCATATCGGCCATC
This sequence comes from Brevibacterium sp. 'Marine', assembly GCF_012844365.1. Classification (NCBI taxonomy): domain Bacteria; kingdom Bacillati; phylum Actinomycetota; class Actinomycetes; order Micrococcales; family Brevibacteriaceae; genus Brevibacterium; species Brevibacterium sp. 'Marine'. The sequence goes on along the minus strand of NZ_CP051626.1, from coordinate 443,394 downwards.
TGCACGAATCCGCGTCCGATGTCGCCGACGAGGTAGGCCGTCGCTCCCTGCAGGCTGATCTCGCCGCTGGGCATCGACTTGGTGCCCAGCTTGTCCTTGAGACGGACGATGCGCATCGAGTTCGGCGACCCGTCCTCGAGCGTGCGGGGCAGGAGGAAGAGTCCGATGCCCTTGATGCCCGGCTGGGCTCCTTCGGGTCGGGCGAGGACCATGGCGAGTTCGGCGTCGGCGTTCGAGCAGAACCACTTCTCTCCGGTCAGCGCCCAGGTGCCGTCGCCGTTGTCGACGGCCGTCGTCGTCGCCCGGCCGACGTCGGAGCCGGCGTCCTGTTCGGTCATGAACATCGCGCCCTGGGTGAGGGTGTCGACATCGGTGCTCGTCAATCCGCCGATGAACCGCTCGACGAGTTCGGGGGATCCGTACTTGCGCAGGGTGCGGGTGAGCGAGTCGGTCATGTTCACCGGGCACAGCAGTCCGAATTCCGCCTGCGTGAACAGGTAGACGAGGAGGTACTTGACGATCGGCGGCATCGGTTCGTCCCAGCCGAGGACACCGGGCCGGTGGCTCATCGCGGCCAGACCGAGTTCACCGAAGGCAACTTCCTGCAGGCGACGGTAGGCCGGGTGGATCTCGATCGACTGCTGATCGGCACCGCTGCGGGTGCGGTGCTTGAGAACCGGAGGATTGTTGTCGGCATCGTGGGCGAGGTCGTCGAGCTCTGCCCCGAGGCGGGGCCCGAGGTCCTCGAACACGGGGCGCAGGTGCGCGAGCAGCTTCTCGTCGAGGTAGAGCGGCAGCAGGTCCTTCAGCGACCGATCGTCGGCGAACCTGTCGATGCCGTGGCTGTCCGGAACGGGGGTCATCGTCGTCTCGGGCGACGGAACTGTCTCACGCAAGATAATCTCCTTTGATGCTTTCTTCGACGGTATGCCCGAGAATCTGCAATTGACAAAGACATTTCTCTTATCCCTGATAATCTTCGGTTATGGCTGAACCGAGTCTCAAGCGTCTCCAGTACTTCATCGCCCTGGCCGAGCACGGCAAGTTCCAGCTCGCCGCCGACGCGGTGAACATCTCCCAGCCGGCGTTGAGCGCCGAGCTCAAGAGGCTCGAGGACTTCGTCGGCAAACCGCTGTTCCATCGCAGTCCCGTGACGAAGCTGACCGCGGCGGGAGAGGCGCTGCTGCCCTATGCGAAGTCTGCCGTCGGGGCAGCCCATCGATTCAACGAGTACGCGGCGGCCGTGAACACCGGGGCACCGACGTCTATCTCGATCGGCACCGTGGCCACCTTCCTCCACCGTGGCCTGCCGCAGACGATCACGGACTTCTCCGCGACGCATCCGGACATCCTCGTCACCACCGAGGAAGCCACCTCGGCGGCGCAGTCGGACATGCTGCTCGGCCACGACATCGACATCGCCTGCGGCCACATGCCTCTCCAGCACCCCGGCGTCGTCTGCACTCCGGCGGCCCGGGAGTCGTTCTGGCTGTGCGCTCCGGCGGGATCGCCGATCACCACCATCGCCGAGGCGGTCGACTCCCCGTTCGTCATCTTCCGCAAGAGCGCATCCCCGATCTACCACGACACCGTCGTGGGCATCTGCCGCACACACGGCTTCGAACCGCAGATCCACCATCGGACGGCCAGCTGGTCGGCCGCCGTCGAGATGGTCGCTCACGGACTCGGCGTCTCCCTCGTCCCCTCACCGGTGGCCCGCAGCTACCACGGCGATGAGCGACTGACCTTCACCCGCGTCGGCACTCGTCCGAATGCTCCGCAGGCGTGGATCACCGTTCGCCGGGAGGATCAGTCCACACTCATCGGCGACCTCGCCCTCGCCCTCGTCATCGCCTCGGAATCACTCGCCGACCCGGTCGCCGACTGAGGAACCGAGTCCCGTCTCACGGGTGTCCACAGCCGCCTCGGCGAACCCGATTTCGCACTCTGATACCCATCTGGCAACAATGACTTCCTGCGTGTTCGGGACTGGTATCAGCAAAAATTCTCCCCTCCCGCTCTACGGGCCGGTAGGCCGCAGTAGATCAGGGAATTCAGCTCCAGCATCACTGCGGGTTATGAAGGTATAACCAAATAGTGTTTGCACGGCCCACACGGGCAACTTACGGTGAACGAGCACCTATACCACGTCAGCAACGCGTGGCATCGGTCGGCGCAATGACGCTCCACCTGAGAGGAATCGCATGTCTGACTCCGTCAACACCGCGAAACGTGCCCGCAAAGCCGGCATCGCATCGTTCATCGGAACCACCATCGAGTGGTACGACTTCTACATCTACGGCACCGCCTCGGCGTTGGTGTTCGGGCACGTCTTCTTCCCCGACACCCTGCCCGCCGGCGTCGGCACACTGCTCTCCTTCGTCACGATGTGGGCGGGCTTCCTCGCACGTCCGCTCGGCGGCATCATCTTCGGCCACTTCGGTGACAAGTACGGACGCAAGAAGACACTTGTCGTCACCCTTGTGATGATGGGTGCGGCGTCGTTCCTCGTCGGCCTGTTGCCCGGGTACGCGACCATCGGCATCGCCGCTCCGATCCTCCTCACCGGCCTGCGCATCCTCCAGGGCATCGCCGTCGGCGGCGAATGGGGCGGTTCCGTGCTCATCGCCAGCGAGAACGCCCCGAAGGGCAAGGGCGTCCTGTATTCGGCCTTCGCCCAGCAGGGATCGCCGGCAGGAAACCTCATCTCCTCGGGCATGTTCTTCGTCCTCGCACTCATGCCGACCCCGCAGTTCCTCCTCTTCGGCTGGAGGATCGCGTTCCTCGCCTCGATCTTCCTCATCGTCATCGGTCTCGTCATCCGCCTCAAGCTCGAAGAGCCGGAGAACATGAAGGTCGTCAAGCAGAAGGACGCTGTCGTCAAGGTCCCCGCACTCGAGGCGATCAAGAAGCACTGGGTGCTCATCCTCCTCGGCGCCGGTGCGCTGCCGCTCATCCAGGTCACCTACCTCAAGACGACATTCGCGACCGCGTGGGCGACGGACTCCACCCACTCGTGGGGCTACAGCTCGTCGACCTTCCTCGGCATCGTCACCATCGCGCTCGTCGTGCAGTTCATCGTCCAACCGTTCGGCGCGATCATCCTCGACCGCGTCAAGGACATGCGCAAGGCGATCTTCTGGATCATCGTGCCGGAGTTCGTCCTAATGCCGCTCATGTTCTTCGCGATCGAACTCGGTCATCCCGGCATCGCACTGGCTGCCATGGCCGCTGCGACCGTTCCGCACTCGCTGTTCTACGCCGGCATCGGCGGCATCATCGCCCGGGCGTTCCCCACGCGGGTCCGGTACACGGGAATCTCGCTGGCCTACCAGCTGTGCTCGATGACCGTGGGCGGCGGCACCGCCGCGGCCGCACAGTGGATGTACACGAGCTCGGGATCCATCGTTCCGGTGGCGATCCTCAGCGCCGGCTATGCGCTCGTCTCCCTCGTCTGCACGCTCATCCTGCTGAACAAGACCGGCTGGACGGCGAGCGAGAGTTCAAAGGCTGAAGCCGCCGACGAGGCGGAATTCGCCGCAGCCCGCGCCGCCGTGAAGGCCGAACGCGACGCCGACTCGAAGGGTGTGCCTGGCGCGACCGCCTCCGCTCCGGCCGCCGACTCCGCGGACGCGGTCGGCACCAGTGATTCCGTGTCGGCCGCCGACACCACAGGCGCGGGCTCCGAATCTGCACCGGCGCGCGCCCCCGTCACTCCCTGAGGCTTCAGCCTCGACGACGATGAGGCCCCGGCCTCGATAACGATGGCCTCAACAACGATGCGGCCCCTGCCTCGATAGCCATGCGGCCCCGAGTCCACCACGGACTCGGGGCCGCATCGCATTGCGCGGTCTGCTAGGTGTAAGAGGTCAGGAGGCTATCGACGGGGGCAATCAGCCGAAGAAGCTTACGGCACTGTTCACGACGAATAGCACATTTTTAAAACTGTGCTATTTGTCGTGAACAGTGCCGTGACGCTGGTGTCCTCGGGCAGGTGCCAGCGCCCCGTGCCAGCCTCAGCGCAGGTAGAGGCGGACCGTGTCGATCTCGTCGCGGAGCAGCCGGACCTCCTCGGCCGTCGGCGCCTGGGTCTGCTGGACATCCTCGGCGACGGCGAGGTCCCAGCCGGTCGCCTCCTGCACCTGCTCGACCGTGACTCCGGGATGGACCTCGGTGAGTTCGAGCTCGCCGAGGCGCTCACGCCGCCGCAGTATCCCCAGCGGGGTGATGACGGTGGAGACGCCGAATCCGCGCGGTTGGATGAAGTCCGGCTGCTCGGCCGCGCGCACCGGCGAGGCCGAGGTGACGAAGTCGAGTTCGGCGGGGAAAGCGGCCGGATCGTGGCGGCGGAGGACGACGAAGACCTCCCCGGCGCCCGCCATGATGTCCGCGGCCCCGCCCGACCCGGGCAGGCGCACTGTCGGAGAGTCCCAGTCGCCGATGACGGTGGTGTTGAGCGAACCGTACCGGTCAACCTGCGCCGCGCCGAGGAAGCCGACGTCGACGTTCCCACCTTGGAGTACGTAGCCGAAGAGGGCATGCATGTTGACGACCGCCTCGGCGCCGGAGACGACGACGGAGTCCGCGATGCCCTCGGCCATCGATTCGGGGTGCGCGCCGGCGACCCCGGATTCGTAGATGAGCTGGATGGCCGGATTGACCGTGCGGTGGGCGAGGTCGACGGCCAGCGTGGGCAGCCCGACGCCGGCGAAGACGGTGCGGCTGCGAGCGAGCATCTTCGCGGCCGCGCAGACGATGAGTTCGGTTTCGGTGAAGTCCTTCGCCGAGGCGGCGCTCATTTCACGGTCCCTTCGCCGAGTCGGGCACGGCCGAGTTGGGCAGCGCCTTGTTGGACAGTGCCTTGTTGGGCACGGCGTCCGTAATCGACCGCGCCCGAGGGGCGCGGATCCACGAGCAGACCGCGGAGGCGATCGTGACCGATCGAGTCGAGATAGTCGGCGTGGTCGCGGGTGCCGCGAACATGGGCATCGAGCCACTCCTGCAGCCTGGCGGGGTCCTTCGAGATCGCGGTCCATTCGCGGTAGAAGGCATTGTCGCGGTCGTAGGAGCCCTGCACATATGACGGGTGCGCCCCGGTCCGCACCTCGCACACCACGTCGACGGCGTGGGCGGGGATGAGGGTGCGATTCGGATCGGAGCGGACGACCTTGTCGTCGACGATCTCCTCGACCGTGACGATGACATGGTCAGCCGCATACACGGCTTCCTGCTGAGTGCCTGTGATGCCCCAGATCTGGACGTTGCCGTGCCGGTCGGCGCGCTGGGCATGGATGATCGTGACATCGGGGTTGAGCGGCGGCACGACGTACGTCTTCCTGCCCGAGTACGGGTCGACGACGGAGCGGATGTCCGGGTTGATGCCGGGGATGTCGGACCCGACGAAGGAGGCGATCGGGGCGAACGGCAGCCGAGCGGCTCCGGCGTGATAGCGCAGGGTCATCGCGTGATGTGAGTACTCGTCGACCGCGAGCGGCCGCGGGTCAGCCGATTCGATGCGACGACGCACCTCGTAGAGGCTGCCCGCCGAACCGGAGGCGAAGAACGAGCAGACGAGGCGATCGACGCAGTCGGCGGCGATCATCATGTCGCTGAGCAGATCGGGGGTGAGCCGAAAGAAGGTGAGTCCGGAGATTCCCTGCCGGATGATCTCGTGCCCGGCGGCGAACGGGATAAGGTGGGAGAACCCTTCGAGCGCCACCGTGGCTCCGTTCTCGACGAAGCGTCCGATGGCCTCGGGCAAACTGACGACTGTGTCACTGTCCATGGTTCGCAGGCTATAGCAATTACCGAAATCCGCAAAACAACTCTATGATTATTGTCAATTCATGCAATAATTAAGGCATTCGCCCGGACCGCCTGATACAGGAGACCATTGTGGAGCTGCAGCAGATCCGCGCCTTCGTCGCCGTCGCCGAGGAACTCCACTTCGGCCGCGCCGCCGAACGCCTCGGCATGGCTCAGCCTCCGCTGAGCCGCACCATCCGCTCCCTGGAGACCGAGCTCGGCTCCTCACTGTTCCAACGCACGACCCGCTCGGTCAGCCTCTCCCCCGCCGGTGAGGCGCTGCTCGAACCGGCCAAGCACATGCTCGCCACCCAGCAGGCCGCCATCGAATCCGTCCACCGCTCCTCCAGCGGTGAGGTCGGACGCGTTCGCTTCGGCTATTCACACCCCTCGTCCCGCGACCTCGCCGCCACCCTCGTGGCGGCCTCACACGATCGCAACCCCGGAATCACCTTCCACCTCGAGTCGACGGTCTATGCCGACGAAGGCCTCGAGAGGATCATGGACGGCACTCTCGACCTCGCCCTGGTTCGCTGGCGCCGGCGGCCCCCGCTCATCGCCGGCCGCCCCGTGGCCGTCGAGCGCCCATGCGTCGCCATGCCGAGCACCCACCGCCTGGCGGGTCGGAAGAAGATCACCGTCGCAGAGCTCGCCGACGAGCCCTTCGTGCTCCTGCCCGCGCGGCCGAATTCGAACCTGCGCGAAACCGCCATGCGCCTGTGTCTCGATGCCGGATTCAGCCCGCGCACAGTCCAGGAGGCCCCCGACTCGCAGTCGATCTCCGCGCTTGTAGCCGCCGGGATGGGCGTGACGATCACGTTCGACTCCGTCGCCGCCGGCTACGATTCGCGGGTCTCCGCAGTGCCGCTCGACCTCCCGAATGAGGCCACCCAGCTGCACCTCGCGTACCGCCTCGACCAGCAGGACGCAGCCCTGAACACGGTCCTCGATGTCGCCGAGGCGGTCCTGCCGACCGTCCGCTGAGCCAGGCACATCGTCGGCCGAGCCCTCAAATTCGCCGGCTGAGCCACGCTGAACCCGTCGTTCGCGCCGAAACGATCGCGCTCAAGGCACTCCGCGCCGCAGGCCCGGCCGACCATTCATTGAGACGCCCCTTGTCAGCCTCAATCCATTCGGATATGTTCATAAATCAGAACGTATTGATATCAGTATCGGCAGTGATGCCGATTGTGTCGGTGCCGCGGCTGCCGCAGTCGGACGGCTCGACAGCAACTCAAAGGGAGACTCTGTGTCCGAAGACATCGTCATCTGCGAACCTCTCCGCTCCCCTGTGGGCGGATTCGGCGGACAGTTCAAGAACGTTCCGCATGAGGAGCTCGGCCGACAGGTCCTGACAGCACTGCTGGAGAAGACCGACCTGCCGGGTGAGGCCATTGAGGATGTCGTCCTCGGCAACTGCTATCCGCACATGGAGACTCCGGCGATCGGCCGCGTCGTGGCCCTCAATGCGGGACTGCCGATCACCGTTCCCGGCCGCCAGGTCGACCGTCGCTGCGGCTCCGGCCTGCAGGCGATCGCCGATGCCCACGCGATGATCTCGGCCGGCTTCGCCGACCTCGTCGTCGCCGGCGGCGTCGAGTCGATGAGCCGTGCACCGTTCTTCAACGAGGAGATCCGCTGGGGTGTCAAGGGCGGCAACATCGAGCTCAAGGACGGTCTCGTCCGCGGCCGCCTCACCGCCGGCGGCGACGACTACCCTGTGCCCGGCGGAATGATCGAAACCGCAGAGAACCTGCGTCGGGAGTACAAGATCTCACGGGAGGACCAGGACGCCTACGCGGTGGAATCGCACCGTCGGGCCGCCTCGGCGACGGAAGAGGGGAAGTTCGCCGACGAGATCGTGCCGATCACGCTGCCGGCCACCCGGAAGACCCCCGAACAGGTCATCACGACCGATGAGCACATCCGTCCCGGATCGACGGTGGAGAAGCTCGCAAAGCTCAAGCCGATGCTCGGGAAGTCCGACTCTGAGGCCACGGTGACGGCCGGCAATGCCTCGGGTCAGAACGACGGCGCCGCGCTGTGCATCGTCACCACCGCCGCCAAGGCCGCCGAACTCGGTCTGCGGGTCTTCGCCCGCATGCGTAGCTGGGCCGTGGCCGGAGTGCCGCCGAAGACGATGGGCATCGGTCCGGTGCCCGCCACGGCCAAGGCACTGGAACGGGCTGGGCTCGAACTCGGCGATATCGACCTCATCGAACTCAACGAGGCATTCGCGGCTCAGGTGCTCGCCTGCACGACCGAGTGGAAACTCACGGAGTCCGACTTCGCCGAGCGTCTCAACGTCAACGGCTCGGGCATCTCACTGGGCCACCCGGTCGGCGCGACCGGTGGGCGCATCCTCGCCACCCTGCTGCGCGAGATGGATCGCCGCGAATCGCGCTACGGCCTCGAGACCATGTGCATCGGCGGAGGCCAGGGCATGGCCGCCGTCTTCGAACGCGTCGCCTGAGTTCTTCACCAGACGATCCGACCCGCCAGCCCCGAGTTCCGGACGATCCGTGCGGGAACAGACACCCATTTCCCGCACGGATCGTCCGGAACTCTCACTCTCCTGCGGCGGGCCACGATCAGCGGTCCGCCGCAATCACCATCCAGAAGCCGACACCTATCCGCGAGGTACCCTCTCGTCCACCTCGTCGAGGCAGGGGCGATCGCATCCCTCGTCCTCCCTCGAGGCGGGGCATCAATCGCGCGGAGCGACCTCGACCGTCGCCGCCTTCGGGCCGGCGGCCACCATCGGGGGAAGGTAGGGGCTGCCCGCGTACTTCGCCTCGTAGGCGGAGTCGATGCGGGCGCCCAGCTCGGCATCGTCGATCGGCTCGAATTCGACCTCGTACTCCTGTCCGGCCGCGCTGATTCTGCCGAACCGCTGCTCCAGCGCCGACCGGTACCACTTGCCGTCGGTGCCGTTGTAGGCACGGACGAAGACCCGGCCGTCGACGACGACCGACCAGATCCAGGTCAGGGTTCCGGTCGTGTGTCCGTCGGCGTGGTAGACGGCGATGTGGAAATCGTCGTTGTCTCCGATCGCCTCACTGATCTCTGTTGACCATTCGTTCATGGTTTTCCTCCTCAATCGTCGGTGAAGACCTGCTTCGCGACCGACATCGCTCCCATCCCGTTGGGCCAGCCGGCGTAGAAGGCCAACTGAGTGATCGCTTCCTTGAGCTCATCCTCGGTGCATCCGTTCTGCCGAGCGAAGTCGAGGTGGAAGGCCAGCTGCTCCATCTTCCCGGTCGCCACGAGGGCTGCGACGGTGATCATGCTGCGATCGCGTTTGCTCAGGCCTTCGCGTTCCCAGACTTCGTCGAAGAGGACTCGGTCCGTGTAGTGGACCAGGCCCGGGGCGAAGTCCCCGAATGCTCGCTGTCCTCCGGTCCACCCTGTTGCCGACTCTTCCGTGCTCTCGCTCATCCCGGATCCTCCGTTCTCTGAGTTCTCTGTCATGGTGTGCGCATCCTGTCCGGTCACTTGCCGCTGTAGACGGGGAAGGCGGCGAACTCGCCGTAGTCGCTCTGCTCGAGACCGCGCAGTGTGCTCATGTCGTCGTCGGAGATGACGAAGTCGACGTCTGCATTCGTTCGCATGTGATCGGGATTCGCAGTCTTCGGCAGAGAGACTGCCCCCAGCTGCAGGGTGTAGCGGATGCACAGCTGCGGAACGCTCACTCCGTATTTCTCGGCCACGGCGGCGACGTCGCGGTTCTCGAGCATCTTTCCGTGGGCGATCGGAGAATAGGCCTCGACGAGGATGCCCTTGCTCTGGCAATGGGCGATGAGGTCCGCAGGCGTGTTGCCGATGTGGGCAAGAACCTGATTGACGTGAGGAGTCACTGTGGCGCTCTCGGTGATTGCGGCCAGGTCGCCTTCGAGGAAGTTCGAGACGCCGATCGCCCGCAGCCTGCCCGACTGGTAGGCCTCTTCGAGTGCCTTCCAGGCCTGTCGGTTGCCCTCGCCATAGTCACCGCCGCGGAAATCGTCCCACGGCTGCGGGGCGTGGATGAGCATGAGATCGAGGTAGTCGAGGCCCATCGTGTTCAGCGACTCGTCGATCGCAGCGACCGCCGTGTCATAGTCCTTGATCTCTGCGGCGAGTTTCGTCGAGACGAACAGGTCCTCGCGAGGGACGCCGCTGGTGCGGACCCCTTCGCCGACACCGCGTTCGTTTCCGTACGCCTGAGCGGTGTCGATATTGCGGTAGCCGTTCTCGATCGCATCTCGCACGGCCTGAGCGGCTTTGTCGTCCTCGATGAACCAGGTGCCCAGCCCGAGCTGAGGGATGGTCACCTCGTTGGACAGTGTCAGTGTGTCAGTGAAGATCGTCATCCCTGATCTCACTTTCCGTTGATCGTGTTGTAGGTGTCGTCGTCGACCGGTTCGAGCCATTCGTTGCTGACGTCGTCACCGGGGGTGATGAACGCGAGGTGGCTGAACCAGGAGTCCGCTGCGGCTCCGTGCCAGGGCTTCGTCCCGGCGGGCACGCGGACAGTGGTGCCCGGCTCCATGCGCACCGGAGCTTCGCCTTCGGCCTGGTACCAGCCTGTTCCGGCGGTGCACATGAGGATCTGGTCGCCGCCGCCGTTCTTCCCATGGTGGATGTGCCAGTTGTTGCGGCAGGCCGGCTCGAAGGTCACATTGCTCACCGGAACGCTGCCGCCGGCGAGCGGGGCGAGGTAGCTCTGACCGATGAAGTACTGCGCGAAGGCGTCGTTGGCCTCTCCGGTGGGGAACATCTGGTCGAATTGCGGGTCGGTCATGATCTCTTCTCCTCGTACCTATGAGTTCTTTCGGAATCCATCCTCGTCTCCGTTGAGCTGAAGCACCAGAGGCAGAAATCATCCTGGGATGCCTTTATCCCCCTCAGCAGGGACGCCGGCGGACTCTTTCCGCTCGGTCGACCATGCGGCAAGGAAACGCAGAGCTTCTCCGGTGGGACTGTCCGCGGCAGCGGTCCAGACGACGAGCGACTGTTCGGAGTCATGGGCCTCGACGAGCGTGTCCCAGTCGAGGACGAGTTCGCCCGCGGTCGGATGACGAAGCGTCTTCGTACCCGTTGTCAGGCTCTTCACCGTGCGCCCGGCCCACCATTCGGCGAATAGGTGATCCTGAACGGAGAGCTCGCCGACAAGAGACGTCAGCTTCGGATCGTCAGGGTATTTCGCGGCCTCCATGCGCAGCTGCGCGACCGCGGTCTGAGCTGCCGTGTCCCAGTCGGCGTAGAGCGACCTCATCGTCGGGTGGGTGAAGAGAATCCGGACGTAGTTGCGCTGGGCCGCAGGGATCGCCCCGAAGTCGATCATCATCGCCGCGGCGAGGTCGTTCCACGCGAGGATGTCCATGCGCCTGCCCATGACGATCGCCGGAGTCGTTGTCAGGTCCTCGAGTACGCGCTGCAGCTGGGGCACGACCTTCTGAGCGCCTCGCCGAGGCGATCTGGTCGCGGGTTTGTCGGCGAGGCTGAAGAGGTAGCTCCGCTGGTCCTCATCCATCTTGAGCACGTCGGCCAATACGCCGAGGACGGGAGCTGAGGCTCTGATCCTTCCCTGCTCGATCCGCGTGTAGTAGTCGGTGCTGATCGAGGCGAGCTGGGCGACTTCCTCGCGTCGAAGCCCCGCGACGCGACGGTGTCCGACCCCTCCGGCCAATCCAGCCTCCCCCGGAGAGATCTCCCCGCGACAGGTCTTGAGGAAGTTTCCGAGTTCATTCATCTTCGCAGTGCCAGCCATACCCATCATCATGGCACTTCCCCCTGCCGATGAGAGGAGGAGGGAAAAATCCCTGGACGAATCCATCCGACACTTCGGACGAAATCCTCATCAGCCCCGTTGTCTTCGCCCTGGTCACCGCCGAGGATGAGAATCATGAACGCAACGAAGCAGCTGCTGACCGGTGTCCGGGTCGCCGATTTCTCCCGTGTCCTCGCCGGTCCCTACGCCACGGCGATGCTCGCCGATCAGGGCGCCGAAGTCATCAAGATCGAAATGCCCGGCCACGGCGATGATTCCCGACATCTCGGACCCTTCACCGAATCCGGGTCGACCTACTTCACCGGCCTCAACCGCGGAAAGCGCTCGATCGAGGCCGACCTCAAGGACCCCGACGACCATGCACGACTGCTCGAGCTCATCAAGACCTGCGACGTCGTCGTCGAGAACTTCCGCCCCGGAGTCGCCGCAAAGCTCGGCCTGTCCTACGAGGACCTCAGGGCCGTCAGGCCCGATCTCGTCTATGCCTCGATCTCCGGCTTCGGACAGCACGGTGCCCAAGCCAAACGCCCCGCCTATGACACGGTCATCCAGGCGCTGAGCGGACTCATGGCCTCGACCGGCTTCCCCGACGGCTCACCCACCCGAGTCGGCGAATCGATCGCCGACGTCTCCGCCGGAGTCTTCGCGGCCTTCGGCATCTCCTCGGCGCTCTTCCACCGCCAGACCACCGGCGAGGGAGCCCACATCGACATTCCGATGATCGATGTCATGCTCGCCATGCAGCCGACGAATGCTTCCCTCCACTCAGCCGGCTCCTCTCCGTCGCGGGTGGGCAACCGCCACCCCGTCTCCGCCCCCTTCGACACCTACCGCGCCGCCGACGGACTCGTCGTCATCGCCGTGGCCAACGACCGCCTCTTCGGCACTCTCGCCGCCACGCTCGGCAAGCCGGAGCTCGCCGCCGACCCGCGTTTCGCCACCGACGGCCATCGATCGGACAACGACGAGGCTCTGCGCATCGAGATCGAAGAGTTCACCAGCGGGCGCACCGTGACCGAGCTGTGTGAGATCTTCGATGCCGCAGGGGTCCCCAACTCCCCCGTCCTCGATTTCGCCGAGGCGGTCACCGGCCCCATCGCCAATGGTCGCGGACTCACTGCCGCCGATCCGCGCACCGGTCACGCCTATCTCGGCCATCCGCTCCTCGTCGACGGCACCCGCCCAGCGTCCACGCTTCCGGCACCGCACCTCGGCGAGCACAATGCCGACTTCGCCGCACCCATCGACGCACTCTGACCTCGCCGAGACGGAAACGGCGGACCTGACGGAACCGACCAACTGAGCCCCGGGCCGAGGGAATCGGCCCATCCCACGACCGGCCCTGCCTCGGCGAGCGCGTCCGCCTCACCCCACGACCGGCCCAGCCTCGGCGATCCCTTCAGCTTCAGACCACATCCACGACACCATTAAGGAGCCCTCATGGCCTTCGATATCTCCGCCGATGAACAGGAATTCGTCGACGCCGTCGCCCAGATCAGCACGGACGTCCTCGCCCCTCAGGCCGCGGCCGCCGACGCGAACGAGCGTGTCTCCGACGAAACCCTGAAGACCCTCGCCGAGGTGGGGGTCATGGGGCTCAATCTGCCCGAGGAGTTCGGCGGGCCCGGAGTCGGATCGGTGGCGATGAGCCAGATGGTCGCCGCCATCACCGAGGCGTGCGCCTCGACGGCGTCGATCGTCACCGCGCAGTTCCTCGCCACCGATTCGATCCTGCTCGGCGGCACCGACGCGCAGCGCGAAGCGTGGCTGCCGCGGGCCGCCGCCGGCGAGGTCATCGGTTCCTTCGGTCTCACCGAACCCGGCGCCGGGTCGAACCCGGCGGAGATGTCGACGAAGGCCACGCGCGTCGACGACGGCTGGCAGATCAAAGGTACGAAATGCTTCATCACGAACGCCGGTTTCGCGGACTTCATCATCGTCTACGCGAAGACCGACGTCGATGCCGGCCACAAGGGAATCAGCGCATTCATCGTCGACACCGCGGCCGCCTCGGCGGGGTTGGATTTCAATCCCCCGGAGAAGACGATGGGTCTGCGCGGCAGCCCGGTCTATGAGTTCGTCATCGACACCGTCGTCCCCGAGGACGCCCTCCTCGGGAACGCAGGCGAGGGCTTCACCACGGCCATGCGGGTGCTCGACCGTGGTCGCATCGAGGTCGCGGCGATGAGCCTGGGAATCGGCAGGGCCGCACTCGACGCCGCCGTGGAGTGGGCGGGCGAGCGGAAGATCAACGGCAAACCGCTGGGCCGCCTCCAGGGCATCGCGTTCAAGCTCGCGGACATGTACACGAAGTACCGCTCGGCGTGGCTGCTGACGATGGACGCCGCCGAACAGCGCGATGCCGGGGTCGACTTCACTCGGTCCTCGGCCACGGCGAAGCTCGCTGCCTCCGAGGCGGCCGCCTTCATCGCCGACGAGGCCCTGCAGATCCACGGCGGCTACGGCTTCACGCGGGACTTCCCCCTGGAGCGCTATGTTCGCGATGCCCGGATCTACCGGATCTACGAAGGCTCCTCGGAGATCCAACGCACGATCATCGCGCGCTCCCTGGCGAAGTAGCTGCCGGCACCCATGCGGTCTCAGTCCGACTAGGGGTCGGGCACGGAACGCAAGCGCCGGTGTCCGGGAGGCCGAGCGCGAAACAGTCCCGAAATTCGTCCAGGTCTACGATCGGCACGTCGCTTGAGTGCACGTCGCTCGAGTGCACATCGTCCGAGTTCCGGTCGTTCTGTGCGGAACTTGGAGGCGAAAACCCGCACGCATCGTCCGGAACTCGTCGATCCCACGGGAGGCGGGGGCCGCCTCGGCGAGATTTTCCGATATCTCGGACGAAACCTGTGACTCGGATCTCGTGTGATGCGAACCGGCGGTGCCACACTGAACCAGGTCCACCAGTTCAAAGGAGAGAAACATGGCGAGTACGACCAGTTCGGGGATCGAGAAGCGGTCCATCGAGATGGTGCCTGACGCCGAGCGTCACGGAACGCCGCGTTCCCAGTTCACACTGTGGTTCGGTGCCAACACTCAGATCACCGCCATCGTCGACGGAGCGCTGGCCGTCGTCTTCGGCGCCGATGCACTGTGGGCCATCATCGGCCTGCTCATCGGCAACATCATCGGCGGCATCGTCATGGCACTGCACTCGGCGCAGGGTCCGCAGCTGGGTCTGCCGCAGATGATCTCCTCGCGTGCGCAGTTCGGAATCATCGGCGCGATCATCCCGCTCGTGCTCGTCGTGCTCATGTACATCGGCTTCGCCTCGACCGGCGCGGTGCTGTCCGGCCAGGCCGTCAACCTCATCATCGGTGTTCAGACCCCATGGGTCGGCATCGTCATCTTCGGCGCACTCACGGCGCTGGTGGCCCTGCTGGGATACAAGTACATCCACGTGCTCGGTCGGATCTCCTCGGTGACGGGCCTGCTCGGCTTCCTCTTCATCACCTACTGCGTGCTCACACAGGTCGACGTCCCCGGACTGATCTCGGGTTCGTCGTTCGCCCTCCCCGCCTTCCTCTCCGCCATCGCCCTGTCCGTGGGCTGGCAGCTGACCTACGGACCGTACGTCGCCGACTATTCGCGGTACCTCCCGCGCTCGACCCCGTCGTCGAAGACCTTCTGGTTCACCTTCGGCGGATCGGTCATCGGTTCGCAGTGGTCGATGACCCTGGGCGCACTCATCGGTGCGGCCGCCATGACCGAGTCCGGCAACGAATTCGTCGAGAACCAGGTCGCCTATGTCGGCGACATCGTCGGCGGGGGCGTGTTCGCCCTGCTCATCTTCATCGTCATCCTGCTGGGCAAGCTCACGGTCAACACCCTCAACGCCTACGGCGCGTTCATGTGCACACTGACGATCCTCACCTCGTTCGGCAACAAGGCGACCATCCGCCGCTGGACCCGCGCGGTCTTCGTCGTCGGCATCGTCACCCTCACCGTGCTCGTGGCCCTGCTGGCCTCGGCGGACTTCCTCGCGAACTTCAAGAACTTCGTCCTCGCCCTGCTCATGGTCTTCACCCCGTGGAGCGTCATCAACCTCACCGACTACTACCTGATCTCGAAGGACCGCTTCGACATCCCCGCCTTCTACGACCGGCACGGTCGCTACGGCAACTGGAACTGGCGTGCATTGGTCGCCTACGGGATCGGTGTCGTCGTGCAGATCCCGTTCCTCGCCCAGTCCTTCTACACCGGACCGCTCGTCGCGAAGCTCGGCGGAGCGGACATCTCGTGGCTCGTGGGCATCATCGTCACCTTCGTCCTCTACTACGTGCTCATCCGCAACCGCGGAGTCGCTCCGACGGAGACGATCTACCCCAGCCTCGAGGAACTCGAGCGCAAGTGAGACCCACCCTCACCGAGGCGGCGCTGACCTAACCGGGCAGCTGACCTCGGCAGGGTGGCCCCGCTCCCCCAACGGCCGCCGGTCGGCAGCACGCTGTGCTGTCGACCGGCGGCCGTCGTCGTGTCACGCTCACAACGAGCATTAGACCGTCGTCAGACTCCTCGGATCTGCGCATTTCATGCACACATGTTGCACACATCACGCATTCGGTGACACACTTGCATGAGCCGCGCCAACGGGGCCGTCGCGCACCGATGTGCCCCCGAGCCGCCGGCACGATCACTGAACAGATCCACCTTCGTGCAAGGAAGCCGAGTATGACCGCGCAGAACATCGACCGGGACGACCGCACGGGCGCAGACGCCGCTGTCGACCCCTACCATCTCGACCCCAAGGACGTGCTCGAACCGCCCACGACCTTTGCGGGCAAACTCAAGTACCTCGGCCCCGGTCTCGTCATCTCGGCAGCGGTCATCGGCTCCGGAGAGCTCATCACGACGACTGCGCTCGGTGCCAAGGCCGGATTCGTCCTGCTCTGGCTCGTCATCATCTCCACCGCGGTCAAGGTCTGGGTCCAGCTCGAACTCGCCCAGTGGACGATCCTGGCCGGCAAGCCCGCGCTCGAAGGCTACGGCCACGTCGGCCCCCGCCTCATCGGCCGGGCCGGGTGGATCAACCTGCTGTGGATCCTCATGGACTTCGCGAAGGTCCTCCAGCGAGGCGGCATCATCGGCGGTGCCGTCGCGGCACTGAGCATCATGGTGCCCGTCTTCGGCGAACCGCTGTCCACCCCGTCGCTCGTGTTCTGGACGGTCGTGTCGCTCGCGGTCGTCATCGCCCTGCTCGTGACGAACCGCTACAGCATCGTCGAGAAGTTCTCCGTCGGCGCGGTCATCATCTTCACCGTCTCCACCGTCGGGCTGGCGATCTCGCTGCCCTTCACCGACTTCGCCTATACCTCGGCGGACGTCATGAGCGGCCTCACCTTCGC
Source organism: Brevibacterium sp. 'Marine' (assembly GCF_012844365.1). Taxonomy (NCBI): domain Bacteria; kingdom Bacillati; phylum Actinomycetota; class Actinomycetes; order Micrococcales; family Brevibacteriaceae; genus Brevibacterium; species Brevibacterium sp. 'Marine'. The sequence continues at coordinate 426,465 of NZ_CP051626.1, read as the reverse complement.
CGTTCCCGCCGGCACGCTCGGCTTCGCGGTGGCGATGTTCGGCATCACCGGAGTCGGCGCCGACGAGATGACGACCTACACCTACTGGTGCCTGGAGAAGGGCTACGCCCGCTACACCGGCCCGAACGACGGCACCGCGGAACGTGCCCGCCGCGCCCGCGGCTGGATCTCGGTCATGCGCACGGACGTGCTCGTGTCCTGGATCGTCTCGACCGTGTGCACGATGTCCTTCTACGTCATCGGCGCAGCCATCCTCCACCCGCAGAACCTCGTGCCCGAGGGCAACGACATGATCACCACGCTGTCGTCGATGTACTCCTCGACGATGGGCGAGGCCGGACACTGGATCTTCCTCATCGGCGCCTTCGCCGTCCTCTTCTCGACCTTCATCGCCTCGACCGCGAGCGTTCCCCGCCTGTGGACGAACACCGTGTCCATCCTCGGCGTCTTCGTCTGGGAGAACATGCGCACCCGAACTCGCATCATCCGTGTTCTCACCGTGGTCTTCCCGATCATCTGGGCGTTGAGCTACCTCATCATCCAGTCCCCGGTGATCATGGTCCAGATCGGCGGGGTGGCCAGCGGCGTCTTCCTCGTCGCCGTCGTCATCGCCGTCTGGTACCTTCGCTCCCGAGAGGTGCCGGCCGAGTTCAAGTCCAACCACTTCTTCACGGTGATGCTCGTCTTCGCTTCGCTGGCGATCGGCCTGCTGGGCATCTACACCGTGTTCAAGACCTTCGGAATCGAGATCGGAGCCTGATGCGCCTCACCGTCCTCACCCCGTCCTTCGGCAAGTATTCGAGCACCCCGCGCGCTCGCGCTGCTGAGTTCGGTCTCGACCTCGACTACCGAACCGAAAACCATCCCAAAAATGGCCAGGACCTCATCGAGGCGATCTCCGACGCCGAGGCGGTCCTCGTCGGTCTCGATCGGATCGACGCCGAGGTGCTCGCCGCCTGTCCCGGCCTCAAGGTCGTGGCCAAGCATGGTGCCGGAGTCGACAACATCGATCTGGTCGCCGCTGCTTCCGCTGGGGTTCGGGTCGTCAACACCCCCGGAGCGAATGCCGAATCCGTCGCCGACCTCACCCTCGGGCTCCTCCTCATGGGCGCCCGCCGGATCCGAGCGGCCGAGGATTCGCTGCGTGGCGGTGAGTGGGGCGTGTTCTTCGGTTCACAGCTGAGCGGCAAGCGTCTCGGCATCCTCGGCTTCGGTCGCATCGGTCGGGAGGTCGCCAAGCGCGCGTCAGGGTTCGGCCTGAACATCGCCGCGTACGACCCATTCATCCCCGACGAGGCCATCACCGCGGCAGGGGCCACGCCCCAGACCCTCGCCGAGGTGGTCGCCGGGTCCGATTTCCTCACCCTCCATCTCCCCGGTGGGGATGAGCCGCTTCTCGACGCCGAGCTTCTCGCCACGATGCCCGACGGTGCGGGGCTGATCAATGCCGCCCGCGGCGGCCTCGTCGACGAGGCAGCACTGGCCGCGGCGCTCGAATCGGGCCGCCTCTCCTTCGCCGCGCTCGACGCCTTCGCGACCGAGCCGCCGGCATCGGACGACCCGCTGCTCGCCGTGCCCAACCTCATCGCCACCCCGCACATCGGTGCCTATTCCGATGTCGCCAACGCGAACATGGGAACCTGGGCGGTCGAGGACGTCGTCCGCGTGCTGCAGGGCGAAGAGCCCCGCTTCCCTGTGTCCTGACCGACTCGTCGATCAGTTCAGTTCGCCTCCGCCGGATCGGCGCTCGGCTCCGGCGCGTCCAGGCGTTGATTCAGACCTCATCGGAGAGCAGGAACTCGGGGATCCTGCGGTGTTGGATTCCGTTCGCGTTTCCTCCGACAAGTGGGTCGAGTGTCAGAAGGTATTTCGGATGGTTGTCCGCAATCGCTTCGAGCGGCCGATGTTCTCGGTGGCGGGTCTCCTCGGTCGCAATTGTCGTGGCCACCTGGAGGTAGACGACCTCGTCGGCACGCTGAGCCACAAAATCGACCTCGGCTGTTCCGATCCGACCGATGGTGACCTCGTAGCCGCGTCGCCGCAGCTCCATCCACACGATGTTCTCCAGCACTCCCGAAAGACGCTGGTCCGAGTAGCCGAACAGGGCATTGACGATGCCGTGATCACCGACGAAATGCTTCTCATCTGTCGCGAGGATGGCCTTGCCGTGCAGATCGAACCGGGGCACTCGTGCGATCACGAAGGCTTCGGACAGTGCCGTCAGATAGTTGAGCACGGTCTCATGGCCGATCGACCGGCGCTGAGACTTCATGAAGTCAGCGACACGTCGAGCGGAGAACGGATTGCCGACATTGTCGATTGCGAACGCGGCGACGCGTTCGAACATATCGGCGTCTCGGATCCGATTCCGCGCCAACACATCCCGCACGAGTGTGGATCTGTAGATGTCCATGATCATCGAGCGGGCGTCGGCTTCGTCGAGGGGCAGCATGTGCACTCCGGGGAATCCGCCGAGGCGCAGATAGCGTGTGAACTCGGCGTCTGTGTCCGTCATGCTGGCGACCATAATCGCCACGCGGGCCGATCTGACCCATCGTGGCGATTATAATCGCCACAACTTGCCGAGTGAAGGATTCCGGCGATTGCAATCGCCACGGACCGGTCGGATCAGGTCAGACAGATCCGGCCAGATCGTCTCGGGCCAGATCGTCTCAGGCCAGGCCGCGCTCCACATCGGCGGCGACTGTCGCGGCGACCTGCTTCTTCGCCTCCTCCGAGAGCGCGCTGAAGGGCGCCCGGGCCGGGCCGAGTCCGAATCCGCGCTCGTTCGCGGCCGCTTTGACCACTGTGTTCGGGTTGCCGAGGGCCAGGCAGTTGCGGATCGGGCGGATGCTGTCCTGCGCGGTGCGCGCAGCCGCCGTGTCGCCGGCGGCGAACAGGTCATAGATCGACGCCATCGTCTGCGGGTAGATGTTCGCAATGCCGCTGATCCCTCCCGCCCCGCCGGCGAGCAGGGTCCACAGAATGAGCGAGTCATTGCCGGAGATGACGTCGAAGGACTCGCGATCGGTGCGCTCGAGGTACTGCAGGATCGTGTCGAAGTTCCCGCTCGAATCCTTCACTGCGGTGATGTTCTCCACCTCTGCGAGCTTCTCGAGCGTCGCCGGGGCCACGGCGTTGCCGGTTCGCGCGGGGATGTTGTAGACGATGACCGGGACGTCGACGGAATCGGCCACAGCCCGGAAGTGGTTCTCGATCTCGACCTGAGAGGCGGCAGCGAAGTACGGGGTGATGATCGACAGCGCATCGGCTCCGGCCGCAGCCGCATCCGATGCGATCGCGATGGTCTCCCTCGTCGTCGCGGCACCGGCACCGATGACGACGGGGACGGCACCGGACACCTCGTCGATGACGATGCGGGCCGCCTCGGCGCGTTCGGCTGCGGTCTGGGCGTAGAACTCACCGTTGGTGCCGAGTGCGAAGATGCCGTGGATGCCTGCGTCGAGCTGTCGGTTCACGTGTGCGCGCAGGGCCGCCTCGACGATGCGCTCCTCCTCGTCGAAGGGTGTGGCGATGGCGGCGAGGATGCCGTTGAGAGAGGTCATGGTGGTCCTTTCACAGGATTGGTCGAATCGAGACAGAGGCGGTTCAGCGGTTGTACTTCGGCTGGGAGCCGCGCACCGCGGCGGTGGCGTCGTCGACGGCGGTGAGCACATCGGCCGGCAGCGGACCCTTCGAGATGGCCGCGATATTCGCTTCGAGCTGCCCGACGCGGCTGGCCCCGAGCAGGAGGGCAGAGACGCCCGGCGCCTCGGCGACCCAGCGCAGCGCGAGCTCGGCCTGCGGGATCCCGGCGCCATCGGCCACGGCGGCAAAGGCCTCGACCGCAGTGAGGACGGAGTCGGAGAGGTAGCGCTGCGAGTACATTTCGGCGAGCACGGAGCCGGAGAATCGATCGCCGGTGCCTTCGGTCGAGGGACGGCGGGCGAGCAATCCGCCGGCCAACGGGTTGTACGCCATCGTCACGATGCCGTGAGCCTGTCCGCATTCGAGCCATTCATCTTCGATCCGACGAGCCAGCACGCTGTAGACGTTCTGCGCCACCATCGGTCGCGGGGCGCCGGCACGCTCGGCCGCGGCGATGACATCGACGGCCTGCCACGCGGAGAAGTTCGAGATGCCCAGGGCGGCGATCTTGCCTTCGGCACGCAGGGCGGCGACGGTCTCGAGCGTCTCGTCGAGGGCAGCCGCCCGGTCGGGCTGGTGGAGATAGAAGAGATCGATCGAGTCGACGTCGAGACGACGCAGCGAGCCTTCGACGCTCGCGCGCAGGCCCTTCGCCGACAGCGGCGAGTGCTCGCCGGCGTCGGCATGGGGCATTCCGGCCTTCGTCGCCAACACGATCCGATCACGGTGCTTCTTCACCAGCGGCGAGATGAGCCCCTCGGTCGTCGACTTCGCATAGCCGTTGGCGGTGTCGATGCCGGTGATACCCGCGGCGATGGCCGCCTCGAACACCTCGTGCGCGTCCGCTTCGGCCACCGTGTCGCCGAATGTCATCGTGCCCAGCACCAGCCGGGACAGGGGGACGGAGACTCCGTCGAGCGTGATTGTCGAGTCTGTGGTCACAAGGGTCTCCTCGTTGAGTGGGGCAGATCGTCGATACCCCGATCCTCCCACTTATGCGTGGATCGTGCAACAAGTTGCGCATTTCGCGCAGACATGTCACTGTAGAGATGTTCAGCCGGACCGGACGCAAAGGAGTGCCATGTCAGCAGGCGAATCCGGCGTCCTGGTCATCGCCGACGATCTCAGCGGCGCGGCCGAGGTCGCCGCCACACTCGATCCGGGTACGCCGATCGTGCTCACCTCGTCGAGTGCAGACTCCACGACCGGCTCAGATGACACCATCACCGAGGCGAACGCCGGCGCAGGTTCCGATCGATCCGTCACCGAGGCGGTCGTCACCGACCCCCGGGACCTCGTCGTCGATCTCGACTGCCGTTATCTGCCGGCCGAGTCGGCCGGCGCCTGCACTTCGGCTGCGCTTCGTGACTTCGGCTCGTCCCGCGCCGCACTCATCAAGGTCGATTCCCTGCTGCGCGGCAATATCCAGGCGGCTCTCTCCGCCGCACTCGATCACGCACTCGGACCCGTAATCTTCGCTCCGGCGCTTCCGCAGCAGAGCCGCACGGTCGTCGGCGCAGTGCCCTTCGACAACGGAATTCGGCTGAGCAGCACTCGCGCCTGGAGCCTCGAGGACGGCAGCACACCGGAGACGCTTTCGGATCTGTGCCCCGTCCCTGCCCGCCACATGGGCCTCGACGAACTGCGATCGCTGACTGGCACCGATGCTGCCGACCTCTTCAAGGATGCCACTGTCGGCTCGGAAACCAGTGTCGACGCCTCGCATGCCGGCTTCGGCGGCGAGCGCCTCATCACCGCCGATGCCGAGTCGATGGAGGATCTCACCCGTATCGTCGCTCTCGCCGAGACGACCTCAGCCATCCTCGTCGGCACGTCCGCACTCGCGCGCGCCCTGGCCGAGCGTCGACGAGGCGGACTCACCGCGCCGAGCGACGCACCTGCTCTGGCCGATGCTGGTGACGCAGAAGCTGAACGGCCCGACCCCTCATCACTTCCGCGCACGCCCACACGGGTCCTCACTCTCCTGGGCACCGCTGCGGAACGCATCGATGCCCAGATCGCTCACCTGTGTGACCACTCGGACGCTCGTGTGCTCGACTTCCCTGCCGCCGAGGTGGCCGCATGGGCAGACGATCCGCACCGTCTCGACGATTCCGCCGCACTCGTCCGCGCGGCCCTGACCGAGTCCCACCTCGTCGTCCGACTCACCGACGCGGGAGGCTCCGTCGACCCTCGGCCGCTGCCAGGATTCCTCGCCGAACTCACCGCCCGCGCTCTCACCGGATTCGGACCTGTCGCCCTCGCCGCCGCCGGCGGAGAGACCGCCAGGGCCGTCCTCGACCACCTCGGCGTGGACCGGATCGAAACGGTCCGAGAGATCCACCCGGGGGCCGTGCTGTCCACGGTCGGGGCCACCTCGGCGAGGTCGATCGACGAGATTGATCTCACCGCCGTCGTCACCCGGCCCGGCGGTCAGGGCGGACCCGATTCCCTCACTCTCATCCACGCGGCTCTGACCTCCGGCGAGCCCACCACGACCACCGCGGCCACCGCCGCGAACCACGAAGGAGAGCCAATGAACGCGCTTCCCACAGTCGCAGTGACCATGGGCGACGGGGCCGGGGTCGGCCCCGAGATCTGCATTGCCGCCTGCCTCGACTCTTCGGTCCTCGCCGTCGCCGCGCCCGTCGTCATCGGCGATGCCGCACGACTCGAGCAGGCCGCGCAGGTGCTCGGCGTCGAGGCCGAGATCCGCCGCGTCGACTCCCCGGCCCAGGCCGAGCAGCACGACGGGGTCATCAACGTCATCGACCTCGCCCTCCTTCCGGGCGATCTGCCCTGGGGCGAACTCTCCCCGGTCGCCGGCGATGCGGCGTTCCGCTACATCGAACGCGCCGCACAGCTGGCGATGTCCGGTGAGGTGCAGGCGATCTGCACGGCGCCGCTCAATAAGGAGGCCCTCCACTCCGCCGGTCACAAATATCCCGGGCACACCGAGATGCTCGCCTCGCTGACCGGGACCGAAGAGGTCTCGATGATGCTCTCCTCCCCCAAACTGCGCGTCATCCATGTGACCACACACATCGGTCTCATCGACGCCGTGGCGAAGATCGAACCCGGCCTCGTCGAACGCACCGTCCGCCGCGGCCACGACGCCCTCGTCCGAGCCGGGCTGGAACGACCGCACATCGGCGTCTGCGCGATCAATCCGCACGCCGGCGAGAACGGCCTCTTCGGCTACGGCGAAGAGGAGGAGAAGATCACTCCGGCGATCACGCAGCTGCAGGCCGACGGCATCGACGCGGTCGGACCGCTGTCAGCCGACACCGCATTCTTCCTCGCCGGCCGCGGAGACTACGACCTCATCGTCGCGATGTACCACGACCAGGGGCACGGGCCCATCAAGGTCCTCGGCATCGACGCCGGCGTCAACATCACGGTCGGACTGCCCGTCATCCGCACCTCGGTCGATCACGGCACCGCCTTCGACATCGCCGGCACCGGCAGAGTCGACACCGAGTCGATGAGTGAGGCGATGCGTCAGGCCGCGGCCCTCGCCGTCGTCTGAGTCTCTGCTCTGCGCGGTCTGCGCGGCCGACAGTCCGGGTTCGGCGCCCTCACCGAGGCGGCCCTGCGCAATCCGCGCGATGATCCGCGATACAGTGGCGACCAACGACAACCGATCAGGAGAGAGATGAACGCTGGCGAACGTCGCGAGGAGATCCTTCAGCTGGCCCGCACCCAGGGCGAGATGAGCGTCGATGCCCTCTCGGAGATGCTCGGGGTCACCGCGTCGACGATCCGTCGCGACCTCGCGAAGCTCACTGACTCGGGCGAGCTGGCCCGCACCTACGGCGGAGTCATCGCCGTCCCGACGGAGTCCGAGACCACGCTGGCCGAGCGCTCCCATGAAGCCCCCGAGGTCAAACGCGCCATCGGATCCTGGTGCGCCAAGCAGGTGCCGGCCGGTTCGCATGTGCTCCTCGACGCCGGGACGACCACGGCGCAGATCGCGCGCGCACTCCGCGACACGGCACCCTTGTCCGTGGTGTCCTCCGGACTGACCTCGCTGCAGCAGATGGCCGACCTCGAAGGCGTGGAGTTCACGCTCCTCGGCGGCCGCTATCGGCCTGTCAGCCAGGGATTCATCGGACCCATCACCGAGGCGGGACTGGAGAGGTTCACCTTCGACTTCGCCTTCCTCGGCGCCGATGCCGTCACCGCCGAGGACGGGGTGTGCGAGGCCCTGCCCGAACAGGTGCGACTCAAGGAGCTGATGAGCCGCCGAGCCACCCACGTCTTCGTCGTCGCCCATGCCGAGAAGCTCGGCCAGCGCCCCTTCCACGCGTGGGCCGACCTCGGCACCGGTTGGACGCTCGTCACCGACGATTCGGCCGATCCCGCGCAGATCAAACTGTTCGAAGACCGCGGCATCACCGTGGTTCGCGTCGACCAGATGGGCAGCGCCGTGCACAGCTGACGGTTCCGGCGGTTCAGCCCCAGAGCTTGCAGTCGGTGTGGACCTGGTCTTCGACGCCGGAGATCCAGTCCTCCGCGAAGACGACGTGACGGATGGCCCGTCGTGAGCTGTAGGCGTAGACGACGTGGATGAGTCCGTCGGCGTCGACGATGCCGTGCGGGTACTCCTGACGGCGGTTGCTGCGCAGATTCCCCTCGCCGGAGAACCCGTCACCGGGCTCGATGACTCGACGCACGGGCCACGTGCGGCCCTCGTCGTCCGAGACGGCGATGACGATCCGCATCCGCTCATACGGCCAGACCACTTCGCCGGGTTCCGTGGCCACCTGGTGCTCGTTCGAGACGAGTGCGAGCCTGCCCGAGGGCAGCCGGAAGGCACTGAGACCGGCATTGTTGTTCGGCACCTCGGTGGCCTCGGGCGCCGACCAGGTCTCGCCCCCGTCCTCGGAGCGGCTGAGGTAGACCCAGTCGGCGAAGCGAGAACGGAACAGGCTGACGAGGTGTCCCGGTTCGAGCTCGACGATGTTCGGGTGGACTCGACCGGCAGCCTCGGGGAACTCGACCTGACGCCAGGAGGCGCCTTGGTCCGCGGAGAGCTGAACGACCGGTTGGTCGGAGCCGTTCTTCGAATCGTCGTCGAAGCACAGCCACTGAGTGTGCGCCCACGTCCCATTGTGGAGGATCTGGATCGGCTGGCGGCAGAACGTCCCCTCATGGTCGAAGAGCGTCTCCGGTTCGCTCCAGCTCACTCCGTCGTCTGCCGAGCGGATCACCTTGACCACGGAGGTGTGCTGGAGGTTGAACGTCTCCGGCACTCCTGACTGGCGGGACAGCTGGGAGGTGTAGACGAGCCAGATCGTTCCATCCGGGGCGGCGAAGAGCCCCGGGTTCTGATCGGACCGGATCTCATCATGGGTGACGCTCGCCGAGGCGGTCCACTCCCCCGTGTCCGCGTCGAAGCGGGACACCAGGATGTCGATGTCCCCATTGCCCTCGTCGCTGCCGCCGAACCAGGCGGCCAGCAGGCTGCCGTCCCGAAGCGCAAGGATCGACGGAGCGTGGTTCGAACGACGGTCGGTGGGGATGACGGCCGCGGCACAGCCGTCGTCCTCGAAGAAGCGGAGTCGTCCGTCCGCCGGCGGCGCCGGCACGCGGTCGAGCGAGGGCTGGGACAGCAGATTCATGGGTTTCTCCTCCAAGTCTTGGCAACGATCATCGGACAACGCAGGGCCCGGCCGCAACGCAGGGCCCGGCCGCCTCGGCGAGGGAATCCTCCGCGGAACGGCCATGCTCGTCGGTCGGGTGGGCCGCCTCGGCGAGGGAGTCCTCGCCGGCGGCGATTCGACCCGATCATCCGAACGCGGTGGCGAACATCGCGGGGATCTGCATGGCGATCTGGACGCCGACGACGATGGCGATGATACCGAGGAGAAGCAGCAGTCCGGTCTGCCATTTCCGATTGACGGCGTAGGCATGCATGTGCTTCTTCCGCGAGGTCAGCAGCAGGATGCAGACGACGATGATCGGGAGGCTGAGTACGGTCGAGATCGCGGTGCCGACGATGTTGAGCGAGATGAGATCCGGGGCGCCGGGGATCGTCGAGGCCAGGGGCAGGATGATGAAGACGATCGCCTGGATCCACCGGAAGGCGGGATTCTCCTCGTCGCGGCCGAGGAACTTCCGCATCGACGGCACGGTGTGGTTGATGCCGTTGATGGCCAGCTGAGCGAAGCCGCGCGACTGCGGCGGGAAACTCGTCATCGCAGCGAAGAAGATGCACATCCACAGCAGATACGGACCGACCGGACCGACCGCAACCGAGAGCATATGGGAGAGGTCGAACTCGTCGCCGATGGAGAAGCCTGGGTTGGCGGCGCTGAACTCGGCCGCGACGATCCAGAACAGGAGGTTGATGATGAGCAGCGGGGCCATACCGGCGATGAGGTCGAACTGTTGGATCTTCCGATACTTCGGCCCGACCCAGCCCTTGTCACGCATGAACCCGGAGTAGAGGAGATTGGGCATGTTGCCGGCGATCGTGCCGATCGTGGCGGAGGCGATGACGATGGGGGCGAATGCCGAGGTGTTCTGCTCCTGCGGGATCTCGAAGGCCATTCCCTGCACGAAGCCGGCGATGTCGAAGGTGCCGATCTTGATGAGCGCATAGATGAAGGCGATGATCATCGCGACCGAGGCGAAACGTGCGAAGTACTCGAGGACGACGAACTGTTTGCGCAGCATGACCAGCGACAGAGTGAGCGCGACGATGAAGATCGCGCAGAAGAACCGGCCCCAGGCTCCACCCCACTGACCACCGGTGAGCTCGTGGAGTCCGACGGCCGCGGCCAGGAGGAAGGTGGCCTGGGTGATGAATCCGGCGATGAGCACGACGGCACCCATGATTCCGGGAAGGACCGGCGAGAGGCGGGCGAAGCCGTCCAGGATCTGCGTGTCGCCGTGCTTGTTCATCAGCGTGTACTTCGCGATGGACGAGATGATGAAGGTGCGGGCGATGAGAGAGAGGATGAGCGTCCACAGCAGCGCGTACCCGTAGGAGGCACCGGAGACGGAGGAGCTGACGAGGTCGCCGGTGCCCAGGAACGACATGGCCAGCACGAGACCGGGCCCGACCGAGGTGACGAGACCGAGGCCGCGCGGCAGCGGATTCTGCGCGGGCATCGAATTGACAGAGCTGCGTTTCACGCTATGGACATCGGCGGCCATGGCTGCACTCCCATGTGTAGATGGACATCTGAACGATTGACCGATGAATGATGCAAGGATTGGTCCGCGTCATCACCGTGCGCAATCTTCGTAAAGACTAGCCCATGTATGCGTATTGTGCGCAAGAGGTTCGACGAAAAAGATGCCAATCTGTGCGTTCTGCGCATAGAATGGCTGCTCAGAACGCGCAATCTGCGCCGCATGGTCCAATGGGCCGGGGTGGAGGAATGAGGAACCGATGGAGATCATCCAGTACCTGATCATCGGGATCGTGGTGCTGGGCTCAGCCTGCCTGCAGGGCTCCATCGGATTCGGCCTCGGCATGATCACCGCACCGGTGCTCGCGCTTCTGCGCCCCGACCTGCTGCCATCGGCGCTTCTGCTGCTGGCCACCCTCACCTCTTTCACCGCGTTTGCCCGTGAGCGTCAAGACGTGGATTGGAAGCTCGTCGGCTGGGGTGCCCTCGGACGGCTTCCCGGCATCGCGATCGGCACCGCAGCCGTGGTGCTGCTGCCGGATTCCGGACTGTCACTGATGCTCGCGGTCACCGTCCTCGCCGGTGCCGCCTTCAGCTTGGTCGGCTGGTCACCGGCGGCCTCGCATCGCAATATGTTCATCGCCTCGTCGATCTCGGGGATCTTCGGCACGGCCACGAGCATCGGCGGACCGCCGATCAGTGTCATCATGCGCTCGCTCGACCCGTCATCGATGCGCTCGACGATGAGCGCCTACTTCACTCTCGGCAGCGTCCTGTCCCTGACGGGGCTGACCATCGGCGGGGAAGTCGGCACCAGGCACCTCATCGCGGCGGCGGTTCTGCTGCCGTTCATGCTCATCGGTCTGTGGCTGTCGAACTTCGTCATCCGACGCGCCGACCGTCGACTCCTCTACCGCCTCGCAGTCGGCGCTTCGATCGTCGGCGCGCTCCTCGTCATCGTCGAAGTCGCCCGCTCGCACCTCGCCTGACCTGACCTCACCTGACCTGGCGACAGACCATATTCGTCACTTAACTACCGCTCAGTCCTACTATCAAGTAATGTGTGTGGTGCCCGTCACAATCAGGGCGTCCGACGGTGAACACCCTGGCCGACCGCACCCCGTCGCCACACTGCTCTCACCGTCACGATGCACACCATCGTGGTCTGCATCGACACCACTGTCCCGCACCTTCTCAATGCCGAGAGACCAGGCAGAACAGGACCACCGCCTATGAGCACGCCAACCACAGCACTGCCGACCACATCCTCCACACGACCGCATCGTCGCCTGCGGGCGCTGAGCGCCGCAGCGATCGTCGGCCTCGCACTCACCCTGTGCACGACGACCGCTCCGGCCCAGGCCGCCGAGCTCGTTCCGCAGACCGAAGACGAAGCCGAAGAGTTCCTCGACGACCGTGCCGCGGAGGATCCGAGCACGCTCGATCGCGACAGCGTCCCCGAGGACATCAGCGTCGAAGAGGCGCAGAAGGCCGTAGAGAAGACCGACGAACTCACTCCCGCCGATGTCGAATACGCCGCCGCGCAGGAGGACCTGCCGGCGTCAGGAGTCCCCGGGGACTTCTATCGGACCCCGGACTCGCTGCCGAGCGCGGACGGCACGGTGCTCAAGCAGGCCGACTCCGATTTCTACCTCGACCCGGTGAAGCTCATCAAGCATGACGCGAAGTCGACGGTCTTCATGTACAAGACCACCGATGAGAAAGGCCAGGCCCGAGCCGCGACCGCCACCCTGCTCACGCCGAACGGCGCGAGCGGTCACGCCGACGATGCTGTCGTCATCTCACCGGGGACTCAGGGCATCGCCGACAAGTGCGCTCCCAGCCGTCAGATGGGCATGGGTACCGAATACGAAGGCATCTCGGTCGCATCGGCGCTGGCCGCGAAGCATCCCGTTGTCGTCGTCGACTACATGGGCCTCGGCACCGAAGGCACCCACCACTTCGTCGACCGCGTCGAAGAGGGGCGTTCGGTCCTCGACGCGGCACGCGCCGTCCAGCAGGTCGACGGCAGCGAGATCGATGAGGACACCAAGCTCCAGCTGCGCGGCTACTCGCAGGGCGGTCACGCCACGACGGCGGCCCTGGAGCTCCAGAAGGAGTGGGCGCCCGAGCTCAACATCGCCTCCGCTTCGGCCGGCGCGGTGCCGGTCGATCTGCACACGACCGTGTCCGGGCTCTCGAGCGTCTACACGGCATTCGCGCTCTACGGTGTCGTCGGGTTCGCCGAGCAGGCCGGCATCGACACAAGCGAGTTCCTCAACGAGAAGGGACAGAAGATGGTGGCCGAAACAGCGGACAAGTGCACCGTCGAGGCCCTGCTCTCGACCGCCTTCACGGATGGGGAGTCGCTGACGAAGAACGGCGAGTCATTCACCGACATCATCGACGAGAATTTCACGGACATCGTCGACCGTCAGCGTTTGGGACAGGCCGAGGTGCCGAATGTACCGCTGCTGGTCAACCACAGCCGCCTCGACGACGTCATCTCGTTCGATCAGGGCAAGGAACTCGCCTCGACCTGGTGCAGAGCCGGTCACAAGGTAGCGTTCGAGGACAACCTCGCCCCCACTCACGTCGGCGGCTACATCGCCGCGCTGCCACGCATCGAGATCTTCACCACCCGCACCTTCGCGGGCAAGGCTCCGCTCGACAGCTGCTGGAGGCTGTGACCTCCCACCTTCACCGAGGCGGCCCACACCGTTGGGGAGCCCATGCACACGAGGCGGCCCTCCCGAAAGGGGAGGGCCGCCTCGGCGATATTCACACCGTTGGGCTGTGCCTGCGCACGGTCACATGACGTAGGAGAGGATCATCGACACGAGGGTCGCGACGACGACGGAGTTGAAGGCGAAGGCGACGATGACATTGGCGCGCACCGTCCGCCACGCCATTCGCGACACCGCCCGGCCGGGCAGCGCGGCGGTCATTGTCGATGACAGCACGGAGAAGGTGAGGTAGTCGCCGAACTCGCGCGGGGCGTCCATGTCGAATTCGAGCTGGCGCGCGTCGGGACTGCCGCCGCCGCTGAGGTCGAGGCGCATGAACTCGAGCGCGAACGAATATACGAGCACCGCCCATGAGGCGATGACATTCGCGAGACCGAGCACTGCGGAGATGACGGGACTGTCCTCGGCGCCCGAGGTGACGAGGAAGATGTTGAAGATGAACGCCACATAGGCCGCCATCGTCGCCCAGGAGACCGCCCCTCCCATCCCGAACCACCTCGACCACCAGCGGCGACGGTTGGCCAGTGTCCAGCGGGCATGGACGATGAGCTCGGTCTCGTCGAGGTCGTTCAGCCCCACATGCGTCCACATCAGGTAGGTGAGGGCGAACAGGGGCCAGAAGACGAGGAAGACCGTGATGAACTCGCCGGTCAGAGCCGGCGACACAGCCGCCGATCCCTTCGCCCAGGCGCCCGAGCCCAGCGGGGAGAAATCGAGGCCGAACACGACGACCAGGCTGACGACGAGCGCCGGCACCCCTGCGATGTTCGCACGCATATCGTCGGAGAGCGTGATCATCTGACTGTGCGTGGGTCTCATCGGCCCGACTCCGGTTCGTTCGACGCGTCTGCTGTTCGAATTCAGCCTAACCGAGCGGCGAAGGCGAGCAGCTCGCGATCACTGCCGGGGCGGCCGGCCAGGTCGATGACCCCCATGACCTCCCAGGGGGGCCCACCCTCGCCGAGGCACGCCCCACCTCGGCGAGGGTGTGCTCATCGATCGGATGAGCCCAGCTGCACCGTCGGCGCCAGCCCGGTCCACGGCCGCAGCTGCTCGATCGCGGCGGCGACGTCGAAGGCGCGGGTGTCGTCGTAGGGGTGAGCGATGACCTGGACTCCTGTGGGGATGCCGCAGTCGGCCATGCCGGAAGGCACATTGACGATCGGCACACGGTTGCAGATATTGAACGGCATCGTCATATGCGCCTGCCAGTAGTGGTCGAGACGCACGCCGTCGGTGTCTCCCCCGACTCCCGCACTGCGTGTTCCATCTGCCTGTCCGACTCCGCCTTCGCGACCGATGCCGCCACCTTCGCGACCGACGCCGTCGGCACCGACCCAGATCCCGTCGAGATAGCTCGCATCGGCATCCAGTCCCGCCACCGCCGAGGTGGGCGCCACGAGCACATCGAACCCGTCCATCGCAGAGGCCAGCTCCGCCTGGATCTGCGCTTCCATGGCGAGTCCGTCATAGAAGGAGCGGCGTGCGGCGACAGCTTCCGCATCGTCCATGAACCGCACCGTGTACTCAGCCAGGGTGTGTTCATGGCCGCGGGTGGCCTGGCGCATGGCGGGCGCGAGCAGGTTCCCGAAATGCGTGAACGCGGTCTCGAAGATCCGCTCGGCCGTCCACGGCAGTGCGATCTCCTCGACGTCCGCCCCTGCCGATTCCAGCGCCGAGGCGACCGCGCGGGTGTTCGCTTCGATGTCCTTCCCGACGGGGAAGTCCCCCAATCGCACGCACAGCGCGACCTTGCGTCCGCGGAGTCGGTCGGCCGCCTCGGCGGGGTCGAAGTCATCGAGGAACCCGGGCGAGGCGATCGTCGCGTGATCGCTCGGATCGACGCCGACCATGACCTTGGCGAGCAGGGCGGCGTCGGCGACGGTGCGCGCCATCGGCCCATCCCCGCGATACCAGTCGGCGGCCAGCGGCTGGGCGCCGGGGATCCGGCCGTACGGGGCTTTGTACCCGACGGTGCCGGTGAACGCGGCGGGCAGCCTCGTCGAACCGGCGATGTCGGAGGCGGTGGCCAGGGGCGCAAACCCGGCGGCGAGCGCGGCACCGGACCCGCCGGAGGACCCGCCGGGTGAGAGGTCGAGGTTCCACGGGTTGCGGGTCACGCCCCACATCGGCGAGTGCGTGATCGTCGCGCAGCTGAACTCCGGCGAGGTCGCACGGGCGTGGACGAATCCCCCGGCGGCGCGGATGCGGGCGATGATCGCGGCATCGTTGTCGGCGATGGTGTCGCGTTCGTGGAGCAGCCCTTGGGTGAGGCCGCGGCCGGCGATCGCGTGTTTCTCCTTGGCGATCACGGGAAGCCCGAGCAGCGGACGGGAGGCGGCCGCCTCGGCGAGGTCATCATCGGTGGCGTTCGCATAGAACGTCTCGGCCTCCCGCGCCGAGGTGACCGCCTCCTCGACGACTTCGGTGACCGCATTGATGCGCTCATCGTCAGAGGTGATCCGACCGATGAGCGAGCTCAGGTAGTCGACCGGGGACAGCTCCTTGGTCCGGAAAGCAGCGAGCGCCTCGGTGGCGGACAGAGTCCAGGGTTGAGTGGGGTCGGGCGCTGTGGCTGGACCGGTTGCATTGGCGGTCATGGGGTCACCTCGATGTGAGTTCGCAGGAGGTCGCTGCTCTCACCGTAGCGGATGCGCTGAATATCGGTGCTCATGCGCGCGCCTCGGCGACGGAGGAACCGACCCACACGGCACCGTCACGGACGTCGGCGAGTTCACCACGGACGAGTTCGCCGGCCACCGAGGTGAGGACGCGGACTCCGCGGAGCATGTCGTCGTCGGTGGTGAATTCGCGTTCGCAGTGGGAGACGCCGTCGACGCTGGGCACGAACATCATCACGGCGGGCACGCGGTGATTCATCGCCACGGAATCGTGACCGGCCATGGTTTCCAGCCGGCGGATGCTCAAGCCCTCGTTGGCGACGGCTTTCTCGGCGAGTTCGACGCCCTCGGTCGGGAATTGGCGTTTGTCGCGGATGTCGAAGTCGCGGACGTTGATCGTGATGTCGTGGGCGCGGGCGATCTTGGCGATCTGGGTCTTGAGCGAGTCGCGGGCGGCTTGGACGATGGCGGGAGCGGAGGAGCGGAGGTCGGCGACCATATGGACGCGGCGGGGAACGACGATCGGCGAGTTCGGTTCGACGACGTGCTGGCCGACCGAGGAAACGAGCGCTTCTTCCTCGAACTCATCGACCACCTCGGCGACCGCGAGGACGACCTTCGCGGCTGCGACGAGCGCATCGTGCCGGTCGGCCATCGCGGTTGCTCCCGTGTGCGACTGTTCGCCGAGGACGTCGATGTCGAGTTTCTGTGTGTACCAGCTGGCCTCGACGACGCCGATGTCCGTGGCTTCGCGTTCGAGGATGCGGCCCTGTTCGATGTGGATCTCGGCGTAGGTGATCGCCTCCGGCGGGGGGTCGGTGCCGGCATAGCCGATGGCGCCCAGCGCCTCGGCGACGGTGGTGCCTTTGAGATCGGTGACGGCGAGCATCTCGTCGAGGTCGAAGAGCCCGGCGTAGACGGAGCTGCCCATGATCGACGGGGCGAAGCGACCGCCCTCCTCGTTGAACCAGTTGACGACGGCGAGATTGAACGTGGGTTTCAGACCAGATTCGGCGAGCTCCTCTTTCACCCGCAGGGCCGCGAAGAGGGCGGCGATGACTCCGTAGGCTCCGTCGAAGCGCCCCCCGAGCGGCTGCGAGTCGAGGTGGGAGCCGATGAGGACGTACGGGGCTTCGGGGACGAAATCGAGGCACGCGAACATGTTCCCGATCGCGTCGACGCGCACGTCGAAGCCGTTGTCCGTCGCCCAGCCGCGCATCCAGTCACGCGTCTGCTTGTCCTCCGGCGTCAGCGCCTGCCGGTCGACGCCGTTGTTGTCGGTGGCACCGATGGTGGCGACGAAGTGGAAGTCGGCGAGGAAGGCTGCGTCGGAGGACGGGGCTGCCTGATGGTTCATTGCTGATCGCTTCTCTCATGAGGGTGGGTAGTGGTTTGCATGGGTCTGGGGCGCGGGTGGGGCTCTGGTGGGGCGCGGGTGGGGGGGGGTCGGTTGGGGCTCGCACATCGCTTTTCGTTCAGTTCATCGCTTTTCATCTCGATGATCTGTACAAAATGTGATGTGAAAGTGGACGAAACTCGATGTCAATGCAGGCTCACCAGTGCTCACCCCAGCCGTCCACGGGTCTCGGGCAGACGCGTGACGAAGATGAGGACGAGGCACAGGGCGGCGACTGCGGCCATGTAGTAGCCGGGAGCGGTGTTGACGCCGGTGATGTCGACGAGCCAGGTGCCGACGAACGGCGCGGTGCCGCCGAGCACTGCGTACGAGATGTTGTAGCTGATGGCCGCCGAGGTGAACCGCGTCTTCGTCGAGAATCGCTCGCAGAAGAAGGTGTAGCAGCCGCCGCCGTAGCAGCAGAGCGCGAGGACGAAGATGGTCTGCCCGAGGAAGGCCAGCCCCATGTGTCCGCTAGTCACAAGGCCGAACGCCGGCACCGAGGTGACCGCCAGCAGAATCGTGCCCGCGATGAGCATGGGGCGCCGACCGAACCGATCACCGAGGTGGCCCGCGATGGGCAGGAAGATCGTGTAGCTGGCCATGGCGATCGCATTGATCAGCAGCGACTGCTCACGGCTGAGGTCTCCCGTGGTCTGGATGTAGGTGACGAAGTAGGCCGAGAGCATGTAGAAGCCGAGTGCGGTGACGCCGAGGACGAAGAAGACCTGGAGCATGCCGACCCAGTTCTCGCGGAAGGATTCGCGGATCGGGCTGAACTCCTTGGGACGTTCCGCAGCAGTCTGCTTGAACAGCTCGGATTCGTCGGTCTTCGACCGGATCCACAGACCGACGGCCGACAGCGGCAGGGCCAGCAGGAACGGCACTCGCCAACCCCAGGAATCGAAGGACGCATCGCTCATCACCGTCGACAGCACCAGGATGAGACCGCCGGCGAACACCGAGGGCAGAGCAGTCGCGGCCAAAGTGATGTTGATCCACAGACCGCGCTTGGCCACCGGGGCGTGTTCGTAGACGAAGGAGGGTCCGCCCACGGATTCGCCGCCGGCGGAGAAGCCCTGTCCGAGTCGGGCGAGGATGAGCAGGATCGGGGCGAGCCATCCGATCGTGTCGAACCCGGGCAGGATGCCGATGAGCGCCGTGCAGGCTCCGACGAGGAAGATCGTGATGGTCAGCGTCTTCCGTCGGCCCACCTTGTCCCCGAGGGCTCCGAAGAACAGTCCGCCGAGGGGGCGCATGACGAAGGCGACGCCGAAGGTCGCGAAGATGACCAGCAGGCCGGTGATCCGGTCGCCGTCGGGAAAGAAGTATTCGGACAGAATGACTGCCGAGAGTCCGTACAACGTGAAGTCGTAGAACTCGACGAACTGGCCGATGCTGCCGCCGAGCAGCACTTTCCGCTGCATGCTCGTGGACGTGCGTCCCTGCTCAACTGTTGGGGTGGACATCGAGGTGCTCCTGGAGTCGCGTGATGGTTGGCACCATCTTTGCGGCACAGATCACATCAGTCCAACAGTTACTTTTTGGGTAGCTCATAGATCCGATTGATGACCCGACGCCGGGCCGAGGATCTCCTTCGTCAGTTCGCAGTAGGCCCGGCCCCGCCGATTGAGTCGGACGTCGTTGGGCCAGATGAATGCGAGGTCGATGCTCGGGAAGTCGTCGAGGAGCGGGATGTCGACGGTCTTCGAACCGATATAGGTCCCCGAGGAGACGCTCTGGCTGAGCAGGGAGTAGCCGAGCCCCATCGCCACGAACGAGCGCACGGTCTCGTATCCGGAGAACGAGTGGCGAATACGCGGGACGACCCCGGCGATCCGGAACAGCTCGTCGTAGTACTGGCGAGAATAGGGAAGATCGAGCTGGATGTAGTTCTCGTCCGCCAGCTCGCGCAGATGCACGGGGCGGGGACGCCCTCCGGCCCCGAGGCGGTGCTCGAGTGATACGAGGACGTGCGGCCTGACGACATCGATGAGATACGTGTCGAAGCGGTCGCTCAGCCCCAGCGTATAAGTCAGGGCGATGTCGCAGTCACCGGCAGTGACCGCTCGCTGCAGCTCTTCCAGGTCCGCCTCGAGGTAGTTGACCCGCACGTCCGGATAGCGCTTCTCGAACTCATCGTGGATGAGCGGCAGCCTCGTCGGCGCAATCGGCGAGAACACGCCGACGGTCAGCTGACCGCTCAGCGACCGAGAGAGCCCGAGCGCGGTCTCCCCGAGGTTGTCCGAGGACTCGAGGAACGGCGTGACCTCCGTGAGGAAGCGCTTTCCCGCCGGGGAGAGCACGACCGACCGGTTCTTCTGCCGGATGAAGAGGTCGAGGCCGATGGTCCGCTCGAGCTGCGCCATCGCCGTCGAGATCGCCGATTGGGTGACGTTGAGCTGCCTCGCCGCCTCGGTCATGTTCTCCCGCCGGGCGACCTCCTGGAAGTACCGCAGCTGCACGAGCGTGAAATCGAGTGCCATAATCCCTCATCATCCCACCCGCAGCGGCCATGCATGCAGATGCTGCCCCGCCGAGGCGGCCTCATCGTCTCCACCCAGTCGGCCCGCGGCCGCAGGAATGCCGTTTTCGCCGAGGCGGCCCGCCGCCACAGGAATGCCGTCCTCACCGAGGCGGCCCGCCGCCACAGGAATGCCGCCCTCACCGAAGCGGCCCACCGCGGAGCCTTTGATCGCCGCGGCATTCCGCGCTGATCTCGTGTCGGTCTCGTGTCGGTCTCGTGTCGGTCTTGCGTCGATCTCGTGTCGGTGCCGACAGATAGAATCACACCCAAACACGCCAATGACGCGTTCTCCATCATTTCAATAGTTCCTCTCAACTGGAACGATAATTCTAATCGAATATTTTTCGAAGTTTCTATTGTTTTCTCCATTATAACTGCCTATAATTTCAGTAAGAGACCTTCAACGGCGAACGGAACTCGACAGCGATGACATTCACCCCCGACCGCAAGCGACGCAAGTCAGAAAAGCGCGACCGCCGCGCTGTCACTGACTCGCGCGGCGGGGCGAGTCGACGGCCACCGAGCACATCGGGTCCCACAGATCCCACCAACGTCCCTTCTCGTGCCGCTCGTGACGCCGCGGACAACGCCCCCATGCACCCCGAAAGCGAGTCACCACGCCCTGAGTCTCTGGCTGAGCAGCTCAAGGCAGCCGGGCTCGACCTCAGCGGCCACCACTTCGCCGAGGTGTTCGAGGCCCTTGCCCCCGTAGCGACCAACTCCGTCTCCACCGACGGCGAAGAGCAGGACGAAGCTGGGTCGACTTCCGACGCCGAACAACCGAACGCAGCCGACGCTTCAGCATCGTCCACTGAGATCGAGCCGAACGCTCCGACAGACTCGATTTCACAGCCGAACCCGACCGCGCTGTTCGAAACAAGTGAGCAAAACCGCTCAACCACGCAGCCCGCATCCACTGATCCCGCCACCCCGGCCACCGCAAGCGCCCCCGCCGCAGCTCAGCCCGAGGCTGAAGAAGACTTTCACCGACCGACCTCACTCCACCCAGTCCTCACCGACTCCGCCTGGAACGACCTTGCCGCGAGCACTCCCGAGATCACCGACTCGATCGCCTCCCTGACCGGGCTGGTCGCAGGGCTTCGGGCATTCGACCGGCCGATGGGGCCCGGCGAAGCCCTGCAGGTCATCGACGGGGCCGAGGCGCTGCGTCGGCTGAGTGAATCCCTGTCCACCTTGGCACTTGCCGTCTACGAACGCGTCGGCACGCCTAAAGACAGTGGCGCCAAGTCGACCAAGGCGCTCATCCAGGAACGCCTCAACCTCTCGGGCCGAGAAGCGAACCGCCGAGCAAAGCTCGCAGAGAATCTCGGCGGACGAGTCGCGCTCGACGGCCAACCGCTTGAGCCCGAACACCCGCTCGTCGCCGAACAGCTCTACCTCGGCACCCTGCCCGCGGAGCATCTCACTGTCATCGAAGACTGCCTCAAGGCGCTGCCCCCGTGGGTGGACCATGAGACGAGATCCCGCGTGGAAACCGACCTCGTGAAGTACGCGAAGTCGGTGACTGTCAGCGAGCTTCGCGACATCTTCCGTCAGATGCTTGCACTCATCGACCCCGACGGCGCCGAGCCGCTCGACCCCAGCGACCGTTCTGCCTATTTCATCACTGCCCGGCCCAAGCGCAACGGAGACTGGAGGCTGGAGGGCGTCCTCGACCCTGTAGCGGGATCCGAACTGCACGGACTGCTGACCTCAAGGATCCAATCCGCGAAAGACAACACAGCGAGCACAGCTGAATCCTCCAGCGGCGAGGAAAAGTTCGAGCCTCTCGACGCCGTCCTCACCGGAGATCGCTTCGATGCTCCACCGTGGGCCGTTAGCGAGGCCACCGGTGGCCCCGAGGCTTCAGATGATCCCGCGACCGATTCCGAAGACTCCCCTGCCGCTCGGTCCTTTCCTGCCGGCCACGGAGTCCGCCCCGACGGCACGACCGTCAATCTCATCAGCGAGCAACCCAATGCGAAGGCCTGGATCTACGAGCGTTTCGCCACTCTCATCTCGCGCATCAGCATGAAAGAAGCCGCCAAGGGCTCGCCCTACGCTCTGGTCGTCACAGCAAAAGCGTCCGACATCGCCAACGGCACCGGCGAAGCCACCACAGGCTCCGGCGACCGTTTCCCTATGGACGACATCACTCGACGCGGCCTCAACGGCACTGTCTTCTTCCATCTGATGAATGAAAAGGCTCGCACGGTGTAAGTCTGCACAGATCAGCGCTTCGCCAACAAGAAGCAGACCGCGGTCATCACCGCCCGAGACCGCGGATGCGTGTTCCCCGGATGTGACGCGCCCCCTGGGTGGTGCGACGTAAACCATGTTGTGCCGCACGCCAGGGGCGGCAAGACCGACATCAACAACATGTGTTGTCTATGCTCCTTCCACCACCACCTCATGGACCGCTCCGACTGGGAAGTCTTCATGCTCACCGACGGGCGGCCAGCATGGCGACCGCCTGAAAGCATCGACCCCGCTCGCACTCCGATCCTCCACTCGAGGTTCATCACCGACGACATCATCGACGGCCTCTTCGGCACGTAGCCGGGCATGACGACTCGAGGGCACCGCTCTGTCTTCACTCCGGCGTGAGCACAAAAAGCACCACTGTGACTTCACCCCCGGCCCCGTCGGTGCGAGAGACGCCTCCCCGCCCGCGTCGGCGCGAGAGGCGCCCCCGGCCGCGTCGGTGCGAGAGCCGCGGCCGCGCCTCCATCCCAATGCGAGCGCGAAGGGCACCGGCACGTTCACCCCTCAGCGAAAAGGGTCCGTGACTTCGCGCAGTTCGACGAGCAGCCGCTGAAGCATGTCGAATGATTCGTCCCCGAGGTGGATCCTCCATTCGCCCTCAACCTCGGCCTCCGCCTGGCGGGCGATGGCGATGACTTCGAACCCGCGGTCGGTGATGGAGATGAGCTTGGCACGACCGTCCTTGGGATCCCTCGAACGCTCCAAATAGCCGGCCGTGATGAGTTCATCGACCAGGTAGGCCGCACTCTGCTTCGTCAGCTGCGCGGCATCGGCGAGCTCGGTCAGCCGGGAGCCCTCGGGACTGACCCGCTCGAACAGCCGCGCCTGCGACAGGGTGATCGTGTGCCCGGCGGCTCCGACTGCGTCCATCGATCGCATCTCCATCTGACGGTATGCGAGGAAGGCGAGCATCCCGAGGCTCGGCGCTGGGCTCGAATCCGGCTGCCCACTCGAACCCGCCGTCGTGTGCTGTTCGCCCATCAGCATTCCTCACTGGCTCGAACTGCTCTTGTGCCACCTCGCCAGGCACTCTATAATAGTCAGACTATCTGACTATTATCTGTTATTCCACCGCTCTCATTCACCGCAGAAGACGACTCCACCCTGAATCGGGTCACCCGCTGAAGACGGGCCCTCGCACAGGACGATCGCCGCCTCACCAAGGAATCCTCCCGCTCAAATAGACCATCCCTTCACCGAGGGAGGATTCCTCCCGCACAGACAGACCATCCCTTCACCGAGGAGAAGCATCATGGATGATGCACTGTGGTCCACCGTCAGTCGCGAACGCCTCAGCCTTGCCGACACGCTCGACACACTCACGCCCGAGCAATGGGCGGCCCCGTCCCTGTGCTCCGAGTGGAGCGTGCAGGATGTGGCAGCGCACTTGGCGATGACTCCGACCGCGCCCACATTGGGACAGATCGTCGTCGGCATCCTGCACTCCCGTGGCGACCTCTGGGCCTTCGGGCGCGATATCGCCCGTGAATACGCTCAACGACCGACCGACCAAATCATCACAGAGCTCCGCCGCACCGCCGATTCCAGGCACCTGCCTCCGCTGACCAACCCGGACAATGCCCTCCTCGACATCATCGTCCACGGACAGGACATCGCACGGCCGCTCGGGATCGATCGCATGATCCCCACCAGCGCGGGCCTCGCCGCCTTCGCGCATGCTTGGTCGATGGGCTGGCCGTTCCACGCGCAGCGACGACTGCGCGGCATTCGACTTTCCGCCACCGACGCGAAACTCTCCGCCTCCGACGCGAACTTCGCCGTCGGATCAGGCGAACTGATCGAGGGCCGCCTCGGCGATCTGCTCCTGCTTGTCACCGGTCGCACCGAGGCTGCGCTGCCGCACCTTTCCGGACCGGGAATCTCCCTGCTCACGCCACCGTCCATCTCAAGGGAATGATCACCATGATCGCCATCGTCACCGCGCTCGGAGCCTTTTGGCTCGGCTACCTCCTCCGCTCAAGACTCGCCGCCCACCTCAGCTATGCCGTCGCCTACTTGTGGGCATTCGTCTTCCAGACCCTGTATCTGCGTCTGGCCAGCTTCGATGACGTCAACGACCCAGTCTTCGCTCCGGGGTCGTTCCCCTTGGAGCACGGGCTGGTCACCCTCGGAATCCTCGTCATCGGCTTCGCCCTGGTCGAGGCCGGCCACCGGCTGCGGACCCGACTGCGCCACCGCCGGAGCATCCGCGAGGAGCGGGCGACCGACGGCGGGCTGGCCGCCGCATAAGGGATGCTCAGCGGGCCGGCAGCCGAATAACGCATTCTCAGCCACCACAAATAGACTGGGCTCATGCCTGCAGTTCCCACGAGCGCACTCCTCGCCGAGACCACACTTCCGCACGACATCTCGGCAGCGATCCCCAGCCCGTCCATCTCGAGCTTCCAACTCGGACCGCTGACGATCCACTTCTATGCGCTGTGCATCCTCGCGGGCATCATCATCGCCATCGTGCTGACCAACCGTCGCCTGACCAAGCGCGGCGTCGAGGACTGGCAGGTCCTCGACATCGCGACTCTGGCCGTCCCGATGGCCATCGTCTTCGCCCGCATCTACCACGTCATCACGCACTACACGGACTACTTCGGACCCGGCCGCAACCCGTGGAATCCGTTCGAACCCGGCTCGGTCTGGGCGATCTGGGAGGGCGGCATCGCCATCTTCGGCTCACTCATCGGCGGCACCTTGGGCGCGTGGATCATGTGCCGCAGGCTCGGCCTCAAACTCACCACCCTGCTCGATGCCCTGGCCCCGGGCCTCATCCTCGCCCAGGCTTGCGGACGCTTCGGCAACTGGTTCAACCAGGAGCTCTTCGGCCTGCCGACCACCCTGCCCTGGGGTCTCGAGATCGATCCCGGCAACCCGGCCATTCCGCTGGGCACTCCCCCCGGCACGCTCTTCCACCCGACGTTCCTCTACGAGGTCATCTGGAACAGCCTCGGCGCCCTTGCCCTGCTCTACCTGTCCCGCCACATCTTCTTCCAGTGGGGACGCCTCTTCGCCGTCTACCTCATGTGGTACGGCGCAGGCCGCATCGTCTGGGAATCCATCCGCCTCGACCCGAGCTTCATCATCCTCGGCCTGCGGACCAACGTGTGGGGCGCGATCGGCGCCGTCGCACTCGGCGTCATCATCATGCTCGCCCAGTGGAAACGCCACCCCGAACCCGAAGAATCACCGTTCATCCCCGGTCGCGAACCCCAGCCTGCAAAGGACTGACACACACCCTCGCCGAGGCGGCTCCCCCGCCCATGGGGATGTTTCCCCGACGAGCCGGCCGATCCCGGGCTATCTGATTCGGGGCCAGCCGCATCGGCCCGGCTCAGGCGACGAGCGGTCCGCCTTCCTTCCAGTAACCGAGAAAGGAAATACGGCCCTTCGGGATGCCCAGCTCCTTGGCAAGGTATCTCCTCGTCCTCGTCACCGCGCCCGCTTCCCCGGCGATCCATACGTACAAGTCGTCCGCCGGACAGGCAGGGTGCGGGTCCGCCGGACTCGGGTCTGCCCGCAGCTGTCGACGCCCCCACTCGCGGACCATCGGCTCGAAACCGGAGCCGGGCCCCGCGGTCGGAGCACCCAGCTGCACGCCCGGACCAGTCGGCAGCAACTCCCTGTCGAGCGGATCCGAGGCCTCGACGAGGATCTCGGCTTCGAAGCCGTCACCGAGGCTGCTGTGGATGTTCGCGATCGCGGGGAATGCCGTCTCATCTCCGATGAGCAGGAGCTTCGTGGCCGAGCCCGGTTCCCAGTGCAAACCATATCCGGTGAATCCGTTGCGCACGTCCGGTCCATTGATGACGAGTCGATCCCCCACCTGTGCGCTCTGTGCCCACAGGGAAACTGGTCCGGCAGGTTCGTGGATGAAGATGTCGACATCGACCTCTGCCGCTCCCGGCCGAATCCCCGACGGTGTGTATGTCCGGAGGACGTTGCGCTCGTCGACAGGAAGCCGCTTCCATCGCGCGTACCACTCCGACGGATGCGGGGTCGGGTCCTGCAGCAGGCCGAAATCGGTGATGGTCCCGTCATGCAGCGGCAAGACCAGCTTGATGCGCTGATCGAGCCCCCAAGGAGCGAAATGCTCGAGAGTATCACCGGCGAAGGTCACACGCAGGAAGTTCGGAGTGATCCTCTTCACTGTGGAGACGCTGACTTGAAACGCCGTATAGGCCCACGGCCGAGTCGACGATGTGTGCTCGATCGCGCCTCCGGTCATGCGTGGGCATCGAGGTACGCCTCGATGTCGTCAAGCACCTTGTGAGCGCCCTTCGGCCCCACTCCAGAGACCCAGTAACTGGTGTCGACGGGGGTCACATCGGGGAATGCGTCGGAGTTCCCGGCGACCACCTCGGGGATTCCGGAGTCGTCGCTGACGTCGTCGACGGTGACGAACACCGCGTCTGCCCGGGCGTCGACGGCGTTCTCCGGAGAGATGTCCGCCTGCAGACCATCGGCCCAGATCTGATCGGGAATCGTATAGCCCACGCATTCGAGCAGGCTGCCGGCAAAGGAAGACGGGCCGTAGAGACTCAGCGTCGCCTCGTCCCGGGGACGGATCATCTGCGCGGTCTCACCGTCGATGTCGTGTTCGTCCCTGATCGCCGCACAGCGATCATCGACCTCTTCGAGCAGTTCGGACGCCTCCGCCCTGCGGCCCAGGGCGTCCCCAACGAGAAGTGCGTTGTCCCTCCACGAATCGGCTTGGCTGGCGATGAATACTGTCGGGGCGATGTCCTCGAGCTTGTCGTAGAGCTTCGAATGCCGTGACTCCGTGCCGAGGATGAGTTCGGGTTCAAGCGCAGCAATGGCTTCGAGATTCGGCTCGGGCACCGTGCCGACAGACTCCACACCGTCAGCCTCGAGGTACTCGGGGATGCCCGTGACATTGCTCGCGACTGCCGCACCGAGTGGCGTGACCCCAAGGGCGACCGCGGTGTCGAGCTCGAGCGGCTCGAGAGTGACGACCTCATCGGTCTCAGCGATGACCTCGGAGACGCCACGCGCATGCTCGACCGAGTGAGTATCTTTGCCGCTCTCCGGCTTCTCTCGATCACCGCCGGCCTCGCATGCGGACAGCACCGCGAGAATGCTGAGCACGGCAGCACCTGCGGCAATCGGTCGGAATCGGACTGAGTTCGACATCATGCGGATCTTTCGTCAGGATGAATGGTCGCAGAGGCACCGCGACCCGGACATAGGTAAGGCTACCCTGACTCAGAAGCTTCGACCAGCCGGTCGGCCTGATCAACCGGTCGGCCTGATCAACCGGTCGGCCTGATCAACCAGCCATTCGGGCGCATTGCCGCATGGCTCTGATCCACAGGAAAATTACCATATAGTAACCTTGGTTCCATGCACTTCTTCCGCATGATTCTGCACCTGCTCAGGTCCCATCGACGCTCCGCGCGCGATATCTGGGACACGTATTCCCTGCCCATGCGCGTCCACCTGGGCGAGATCGACATCTTCATGCATCTCAACAACGGCAAGTACCTCTCGATCATGGACCTGGGTCGACTCGACATGATGGTGCGCAGCAGTGCATGGCAGGCGATGCGTGAGCGCGGCTGGACCGGTGTCGTCAGCGCCGAGACCGTCAGCTTCCGCAAGTCGCTGAAACTCTGGCAGCGCTACAGCCTCGAGACCAAGATCTGCGGCATCGATGAGCGCACCGTGTTCTTCGAACATCGCATGGTCGTCGCTGGAGAGATCTTTGCCCGCGCCTATGTCGCCACGCGCGTGATCTCGGACAGTGGCCCGCTCACCAGGGACGACCTCATCGAGGCGTTCGGAGTGCCGGAGAATGCACCTGAACTGCCCGACTGGCTCCACGAGTGGCGTCGTGAAAACGCGCTGCCGAGCACTCGGCGGCCTGCCTGGAGCAGCTGGAACTAGCCGAGCCCCACCGCACCGCCTGCCCCGACCGGTTCAGGATTCGATCCACTCCTTGAGGCGGCCCAGGCCGCGAGTGATCGCGGTTTCATCGATGCCCGAATAGGCCAGCCGGATATAGGACCGGTCCTCCCCGGGCTGCGGTGAGCCGAAGTGCTCGCGGGTGCAGAACGAGACACCCGTGGCATGCAGCGCCTCGGTGGAGAAGTCCGCCAGAGTCGCGATCCCCTTCGACTCCATCGCCTCGGTGACATCGGGGAAGACGTAGAACGTCGAGCCCGGTGTCGCCACACTCATGCCGGGGATCTCATTGATGAGTCGACAGGTGGCATCGCGCCGTTTGCGCAGCACCTCCAACATCTGCCCCACCGGCCCCTGCGGTCCGCGCAGGGCAGCGATCCCCGCCCACTGCACGTACTGGTTCGTGCACGATTCGTCGTTGGTGTTCATCAGCGAGATCGCCTCGGCGACTTCCTTCGGCGCCACCGCGCAGCCGAGCCGTGACCCGGTCATCGCGTACTTCTTCGAGAACGTGTAGAGGATGACGGTGCGCTCGCGCATACCCGGCAGCGCGGCGATCGACTGCGACTTCCCGCGATAGCGCATCTCGAAATACGCCTCATCGGAGAGCACCCACAGGTCGAATTCCTGCGCGATCGCAGCAATAGCCTCACGTTCGCCCGGAGTGGATTCTGCGGAGATCGGATTCTGCAGGTCGTTGTAGATGATGGCCGTGGTGTTCTCATCGATGGATGCCCGCAGGTGGTCGAGGTCGATGGCGAACCCGTCGGAGGTCGGGACGTACCGGTAGGGCAGCGCCGTACCGCCGAGGTATTCGATCTGGGACTCGTAGATGGGGAACCCGGGATTCGGGTAGAGCACACCCTCGCCGGGGTTCATCACCGCTTGGAGGAATTTCGTGATCACGGGCTTGCCTCCGGTGGTCACGACCACCTCGGCGGGGTCGATCGTCATTCCGCGCCGCGAGCCGATGTCATCGGCGAGCGCCCCCCGCAGTTCCGGGATTCCCGGTCCCGGGCAGTAGCCGGTCTTGCCGTCGGCGATCGCCTGGTCGAGGGCTTCGACGATGTGGCCGGCCAGCGGGAAATTGAGATCGCCGAGGTGGAACGGGAACACCTCATTGCCGCGAGCCTTCCATTCGGCGGCGGCTTGAGCCACGCGGAACGCGGTCTCGGTGCCGAGGTTGTCCAAGCGGCGAGCAGTCTTCATCGTCGGCTCCTTCTTCGGGGTCCATATTGAGGGGTCCAGGGGTGTTGCGGACTGTGGGGCGGAACCTGCCGGAAGCACGGCTCGCACCGGTTCACTCACGATAGAGCACCTGACCAGGGATTGTCAGCGGTGTCCGAGTTTCATCCGGCGCTGAGCGCGCTGCGACCAGCCAGCAGACACCACAGGCCGATGCCGAGGAAGACCGGAGCACCGAGGATGCCGCACCAGAAGCTCGGCGCGGCAGTCTCGCGCGGCAGGACGAATGCCACGACTGCGATGACCGTCAGCAGCAGACCTGCCAAGTGGAGGACGGGCTGCCCGAACACAACGGCGAGCGCGAAGAAGTGGACTCCGACGATCGCGAGGATGAGCGGGGCGACGTTCTCGGCCTGACCTACGCGAATGAGGAAGAAGCTCGCCACCGCCCCGATGATGACCTCCGCCCAGAAAACGATGAGGTAGAGCGTGAACGCGGACGTCCCGGCGGTGAAGGCACTGGGTTCCGACCAGTTGCCGATGGCGGTGAGAATGCTCGGTACGGCGAGGGCGAGTCCCGCGACTCCAAGCCCGGCGAGCACGAGTCGCCAGACCAGTGCTTTGGGCGGCGCTTCCTGTGCCCAGCCCGACCAGATGAACGCAGCAAGTCCGAAGATCGCGCCGATCATGACGAGGTCGCGCGGGTGGGCCAAGTCGATCATCGTCGATCCCTTTCGTCCGATCGGGCTGTCTTCGACAATACTCAACGAGGATGATCCGCGCCCATGACGTTTTCCCGACTCCCTCAGCCCTGCGCTCCCTGCTCACCAGAAGTTCACCCTTCGCTGGGCGCGATGAACAGCTTCCGCAGCGGAGCACCGTCGATGTACCAGCGCGTCTTCATCCCCTCGTCGAGGCGGACCAGCGAACCCGGCGCCAATTCGATGGGGTCACGGCAGGGTTCGTCGAATTCGATGCGGCCGGTCCCGGAGATGACGAGGAAGACTTCGTCGCCTTCGATATCCCGCATCGATCCCCCGCTCATCTCCCACAGCCCGAAGTCGGCGCCGCCGATGGTGCCGAGTTCGGCGAATCCCGTCGTCACCGGTTCCTTCGCCGAGGCGGCCGATCCTTCCGACTCGAGCGACTCGACCGTGTCGGCTTCTCCCGCCGAGGCGGCCGGAACATTCTGCCATTCCTCGATCGGTTCGTGGCTGAGTGGGACATCGTGAGTGTTGATCGGCTCCATTGCGCTCATGCGACCAGTGTAGGCAGACAGCCCGCCCACTCTCCTCCATGACGAAGAAATCAGTAGGGTGCCGAGATCGTTTCAGCATCCGATCTGAAGCGACGCAACTATTTACTTCCCGACAGGCGTGGGATAGAACTGTTTCCGTAGGCGACCATTCGGCCCGTCTCGAGCTCAGGAGTTGATCCGTGTCCTACTTCAACGGCGAAGCCTCACACTGGCTGGCGGCCTCCCCCGCCGAAGCCTTCGACCCCGCCCCACTACCGCGCGAGAAGCAGGATCTCGTCATCGTCGGCGGCGGACTGACCGGCCTGTGGTCGGCCTATTACGCCAGGCAGGCTCACCCCGAGTGGGCGATCACGATCATCGAGGCCCGCCACATCGGCTACGGTGCCTCCGGCCGCAACGGCGGATGGCTCTCAACCCTGCTGCCGGGCAACCGCACCAAGTTCGCCGAGGCGGTCGACCGTGCCCGGAAAGACGATCCCACCGGGCCGGTCGGCTCGGCCGGGCTCGACGGCGTGGCGAGCGTCCGGGCCTTCCAATCCGCGCTCTTCGACTCCATCGACGAAGTCCTCGACGTCTGCAAGACCGAAGGCATCGATGCCCACCAGGTGCGCGGCGGTCATATCGACATCGCTCAGTCGGAGGCCGGCCTGTCCCGGCTGCGCGACCTTGAGGCCGGCAATGAGCAGTTCGGATATGGGCCCGAGGACATGCAGTTCCTCGACGCCGAGGCGACGCGTGCCCGCATCAACGTCGACGGCGCGCTCGGCAGCCTCTACTTTCCCGGTACCGCCGCCATCGACCCAGCACTGCTCACTCGCGGACTCGGCCACGTCCTCAGGGAACAGGGCGTGACCATCTGCGAGGCCACCTCGGCGAGGCATATCCGAAAGAATTCGGTCGCCACGGACCGCGGGCCGGTGCACGCGGACACGATCTTCGTGTGCCTCGAGGGGTATTCGGACACGGTCGGCGGCGACCTGCCGGGGCTGGCCGGACGCCAGGTCATCCCGGTGTTCTCGTCGATGATCGCGACCGAACCGCTGCCGGACGAAGCGTGGGCATCGATCGGCTGGGAGGGCCGCGAATGCCTCGGCGACACGGCGCATACGTTCATCTATGCCCAGCGCACCGCCGGTGGTCGGATCGCGCTCGGCGGTCGAGGGGCGCCGTACGCGTTTCGGTCGGGTCTGCCCGGTGATGGCGAGGTCCCCGCCGAGGTGGTGAACCTCCTGGCCGGGCGCCTGTCCTCACTCTTCCCGGACCTCGAGTTCGAGGTTGCGCATGCCTGGCGGGGTGCGCTCGGGGTG
The DNA here is from genome assembly GCF_012844365.1 of Brevibacterium sp. 'Marine'. Taxonomy (NCBI): domain Bacteria; kingdom Bacillati; phylum Actinomycetota; class Actinomycetes; order Micrococcales; family Brevibacteriaceae; genus Brevibacterium; species Brevibacterium sp. 'Marine'. Next base: position 394,435 of record NZ_CP051626.1, on the reverse strand, counting down.
ACCAGGGATTGGTGCGCCGGCGTCTTCTTCGACCCGGCCCAGCGTATCGGGGTGGCCCGCGGCTATGCCGGGCACGGGGTGACGGCGACTCACCTGGCGGCGAAGACCCTGCTCGGTCGGGCCGCCGGGGCTTCGACGCCGTTGACCGCGCTGCCATGGAACGACCACGTCTCCGGACAGTGGGAGCCCGAGCCGATTCGGTGGTTGGGCATCCGGTCGATGTACAAGATCTTCGGCCTCGCCGACTCGTGGGAGTCGGTGACCGGGGCGAAGAAGACGAGCTTGCTCGCCCGCTTCGGCTCCCGCCTGGCCGGGTTGCATGAGTAGTGGGGCGGCCACGCGCCCTACGCCAGCGGCCCACTTCACCGACAGCTCACGTTGCCGTCGCTGTACCGCGCTATATCTCGAGCGCTCGACGCTGAGTCGAGCGGTCGGCAGATCGTGTCCGCGCACAGCCGACCACGACAGTCTCTCGATGTGACTTGGCCCTATTGTCGCCGCAGTTTCAGGGGCAGACTGAAGCCATGACGAACTCCCGCATCTCCCCCATGGCAGAGACCTATCCGGCCTCAGACATCCGCAAGATGTTCAATCTTGCGCTCGACTTCCCCGACGCCGTGAAGCTCACCGTCGGCGAGCCGGACTTCACCACCCCGGAGCACATCAAGGCCGCGGGCATCCGCGCGATCGAGCACGATAACACCCGCTACGTCGCGAACGCCGGCATCCCCGAACTGCGGGCCGCGATCGCGCGGAAGTACTCGACTCGGTGGAATCGCAGCATCGAGCCTGCGAACGTCATGGTCTCCTTCGGCGCGATGGAAGCACTCACCTTCGCCCTCGATGTCACCGTCTCCCCCGGTGACGAGGTCATCATCCCCGACCCCAGCTTCCCGAACTATCTGGGGCAGGTGCACCGCCTCGGCGGGGTTGCCGTGTCCGTTCCCGTCACCGAAGACAACGATTTCAAGCTCCGCGCCGAGGATGTCCGCTCAGCCATCACGGACAAGACCGCGGCGATCATCATCAACAGTCCCTCGAACCCCTTGGGTTCGGTGATGGATCGGGCCGACCTCGAGCAGATCGCCGCGCTGGCCGATGAGCACGGGTTCACCGTCATCTCCGATGAGGTCTATGACGAGATGGTCTTCGATGTGGAATACACCTCCATCGCCGAGGTGAAACCATCCACCGCCGAGGTGGGGGCTGAGTTCGATCGGTTCCTGGCCATCGGCAGCTTCTCGAAGACCTATGCCATGACCGGGTGGCGGTGCGGATTCGTCATCGGCGCGGAGGATCTCATCGCCCCGATGGCGCTGCTGCAGGAGGGTCTGACCTCGAGCCTGCCCGGATTCGTCCAGGAGGCGGCGGTCGCTGCGATCGAGGGTCCGCAGACCGCCGTCGAGGAGATGGTCGCCTCGTATGCCAGACGGCGGGAGCTCATGGTCGAGCGCATCAATGCCGTCGAGGGCTTGAGTCTGCTGCGTCCCGCGGCGACGTTCTACGCCTGGGTGAACGTGTCCGAGTGGGGCCTGTCATCATGGGAGCTCGCGACCCGCCTGCTCGAGGACCACAACCTCGCGACGATCCCTGGTTCTGCCTTCGGCCCGGCCGGCGAGGGCTACCTGCGGCTGACCTTCGCGGTCTCGGACGAGACCATCAACACCGCGTGCGACCGGTTGGAGGCCTTCGCCGCAGCTCTATGATGCCGCCAGACGGTTGTGCCGGCAGGCGATGAGCCGCCGAGCGCTCAAGTTACCGCCGACCGCGCAGTGTATAACGTGAGCGGTCGGCGGGACGATGCGCGGTCGCTGAGGAAAACCCTCACCCCACGGCGGCGAGCGCCGAATTCCAGCTTCCGTAGAACTTCCGGACGGCCGCGGCCGAGGGCACTTCGCCCTTGTGCTCGGCGGCGTATTCCGTGTAGGCCTTGTAGGTCGCGGCGGTCCCGCGCGATTCGCAGTCGGCGAGGAACTCGGCGATCGCCTTGGCATAGGCATCCGCGTCGAAGCGCAGCTGTCCCTTGGCCCGGCCGATCTTGTTCGTCGCCAGACCTGCTGCCTTGAGCGCTTCGTTCCACGAACCGAACCGCTGCACCGCGGTCTGGCTGGTCGGCGGCCAGATCGTCGCCCCCTGCGCCGAGGCGGCACCGAGGCTCTCGAGCACCGTCTTGCGCAGCTGGTCGTACCGGCTGGCGGTCAGACTCGGGACCTCCGCCCGGCCACGGACGTACGCAACCGCCGCAGCCACCTCGGCGAGGGTCGACGTCACGGACGTCCCTGAATCCTTCAGTTGGACGGTCAGCGCCGACTCCACCTCGGCGAGGGTCTCCCGGTCGGTGGGGCTGAGCTTCGCCGGGTCGGCACTTGCAGGAATCCCCGGCGCACCGGTGGAATCGAGGCCGCGAGCGGTGACGAACAACAGCGCACCGAGCACGGCCAGCGATGAGGTGTGGGTTCTCCCGGTATCAGACATTCACTCCATTGTACGTTTCAGATGGGACTCCGACCCGAAATCGCTCGGACTCGACGTCACACTGGCGAGAAGCACCTGAGCACGGTCACCTGGAGTGCTGGAGTCGCATCGGCCCCACCGCTCGAACATCAAGCATCGTGTTCAACGCGAAGAACAGACCGCTGATCACGACCGCGGTGATCGCGGCCAACGGAATCGAACCGGTGATGAGCAGGTAACCTCCGCCGAGCACGAGCACCGACGCACCTGCCGAGACAAGACGCCCGGTCAGTCTGCCTCCGATGTCGCTTCCGCTGAGGACGACGTCGATGGTCCGTGAGATGACGAACCAGGCGACGAGGATGCCCAAGGTCGCCAGCAGCGATTCGGTCAGACTCAATCGCATCTGCAGGTGCATCGTCTCGCCCAAGAGAGTCGCGGCGAACGGGACGATCAGGGGCAGTCCCAACGCGATGAGGATCGGTCCTGTGAGTGTGAGGACCAGCCGATGGCGATACAGCGAGCGCATGATTCGTCCTTTCTTCCTGCGGCGACGAGGCCCGTGGGCGATGGTCTGATCGGTGAAGTCAATGATGAGCGCGGCACCTGAGTGCTCTGCGCGCTCAGCCGGCCAGCAAGGCGAGCGAGCCGGTGGCGATGAGCGTGGTCAGGGTCGTCCAGGCGATGATCGCGATGCCCTGCCAGAGCAGGATCCACGAGGTCTTCACACCCGCACCGACGAGGATCGTCGATGTGATCTGGGTGGGAATCGCCAACGGCCCGAGCAAGCTCGCGCCGGGGACCCCGAAGCGGGTGAGGAACTTCTTGAACTTGACTCGTCCTTTGGACTCGGGCTTCTCACCCTCACCGAGGTGGCCCTCCGCGGCCGTGTCCTCCGCCGTAATGTCCGTCGGAGAGTCGCCCGAGGCGCTCTCCGTCGTCACCCCGGCCCCGACCGCTGCCAGCTCACGACTGGCACTGCGGCGGGTGACGACCGCGCGACGGGCCCGTGCCCCGAGGAGCACGATGACAGTGACGCAGACGAAGTTGCCGATGGCCCCGGCAATGCCGGCGAGCACGGGGTTCATCCCAGCCCAGACGCCGATGATCGAGGAGATCTCACCCTCGATGAAGGGAATGGCACCAGCGGCGGCGACGATGAACGGCTGGAGCAGGTCGGGAACCTGAGCGGCGAGACCTTGGAAGAATTCGATGATCGGATTCATGGTGTCCTCCTGAACGTGTTGGTCAGATCCCGGCCTGGAAAAGCCGGATCTGAAGGTTGATACGTTCAGTACAGACTGTGTTCTCGGAACAGGGTCAAGCCCTCATCGGCGAACCCTGCGAATCCTCAGCTCTCTTCCACTTGCGCGGCAACGTGCTTGATGAAGGCAATGAACCGCTCGCGATCTTCGTCCGGAATCTCGAGCGTCGGGAAGACGGCGATGAACGCCCGCTGGATGACGTCGATCTGCGCGTCGTTGTACAGCTCGCTGATCGTGCCGATGATCGCGGCCTGTCCCATCTTCACGTCCCCGGTCATCCGATCGGTCGGCGCGAGGAGCCAGGGTTTGGTCTCGAGATGGCGTTTCATGCTCGGAGCGATCTGCTCGGCCAGACGCGTCCGCGTGTCCTCATCGGCATCCTCGGCGAGTTCGTCGATCTCCCGATCGTAGGGTGTGGTCTCGGACATGATGGTTCTCATCTCCGCCAACGCGGAGTCTTCGTAGAGGCTCGAGTAGATGTTCATCAGGCTGCGATCCGCGCTCGACATCCGCACGGCGATGTCGATGAAACCCGCGGCCGTATCGATCGGCGCCCCGTGTTCGAGGAGTTGGACCACCTCGGCGCGGGCCTTTTCCAAAGCTGCGATCTGCTCATCGAGGTCGCCCTCGAGCTGTTTAAGCGCGATCTGCTGCTGCTCGTGGTCGTCGTCGACCGACCCGATGTCGGACAGCGGAATCCCGAGCTCGCGCATTCGCCGGATCTGATGGAGTCGGAGCAGGTGGGAGGCACCGTACTGCTTGTAGCCGTTGCTCATCCGTTCGGGCTCGGTCAGCAGCCCGAGCTTGTGATAATGCCGGACGGTGTTGACCGTGGCGCCGGCCAGACGCGCCAGTTCGCTCGTGCTCCAACCCACGGTCAGGTCCTTCCGCCGGTGCCGTGTCGATCGCGGATGCGCACCAGTCTAATTGGAACGGACGCACAGGTGGAGCCGGATCGGAACGGCCACGTTCGGTACACGGGCGAACGGCCACCGCCGCGTCCAGATCCCGCCGGGCTCAGCGCTCGGCGAGCAGAGCCGCGAGACCGGTGATCCCCCCGACCCCGGTCGGTTCGGTCGCGGTCAGCGGCAGCTGTGCCAGCGGAACCGTCGGCACCGCGGACCTCAGCCGTGACACGTGTTCGTCCTCCCGTTGTCGTCTGTCCGCGAGGAACTCTCCGGCATCGGCCGGCGAGCGTCGGTTGACGACGATCCCGGACAGTTCGATGCCGATTCCACCGAGGTCGGTGACGAGACCGAGCGTCTCGGCGACCGGCAGCTGTTCAGCGATGGTGACGATGAGGAACCCGGTCTGCCGCGAGTCGGAGATGGACCGTCTCAGCGCGGCGAAGCGATCGCGACGAGCCTGCAGCTTCTGCCGGAGTTCGGCATCCGGCGTCGGCGTCTCCTCCTTGGGGCTGACCAGGTGACGGGCCGCGGCGGCGAAACGCTCGGACCGGTCGCGGTTGGACAGCAGCGTCTCCGCCCAATCGGTCAGACGCTCCGGCAGCGCCAGCAGGTGCAGGGTGTGGCCGGTCGGCGCCGTGTCGACGACGACGAGGTCGTAGTCGGCCGCCTCGGCGAGGATCGTCGCGATCCGCTCGAGCACCGCCGACTCGTGGCTGCCGGGAGCCGACCTGGCCGAGGCCAGATGCGCCCGAGCCGCGCGGTGAGTGCTCTCGGGCAGCATCCGCGTCATCATCCGTTCGACGGAGGCGAAGTGCGCGTCGATCGTCGCTTCGGGGTCGACCTCGAGGGCATCGACGAATCCGCGCTCACCCGTATGGACCCGCCGAGGTTCGTCCGCGAGCTCCTGCCCCCAGATGTCGCCGAGGTTGTGCGCCGGATCCGTGGACACGAGCAGGACGCGTCCGCCGTCGTCGGCCCGGGCCATGGCCAGGCCCGAGGAGACGGTCGTCTTGCCCGTCCCGCCCTTGCCGCCGACGAACAGGCACCGGTGGTCGCGCGCGATGTCTAGCAGCATGCGATGTGGTCCAGGGGCGAACGGGGCAGACCCATGCGGCGATGCCAGGCATGGAAGTTCTCCCACAGGGCGGGCATGAGCTCGGCCGTGTAGTAGGCCGCCGGGTCGGGCACCCCGAGCGCCTCACCGAGGACGACGACGGTGAAGAAGTCGTCCTCGGCCTGCTGTTCGCGCTTGAGGGTCTGCCGGTAGGGGCCGACATAGAACTCGACGAGCCCGTCCCGGAACGACGACCACCACTGCCCGAGACCACCCGAGCTCCCGGAATGCGACTGAGACATCGGCTCAGACGTTCTCTCGGGTCGCGACGAGCTGCTCGTCGGCGTCCGGATCCTCGGGCGGTTCCGCCCATGCTCGCCGCATCGCCTGGATCGCTTCGATCGCCACCCAGATGCTGGCGATGATGATGACGACGTCGATGGCGAAGAGCAGCCAGTCCTGATTTCCCGGCGTGGTGAAGCTGACGAGCTGCTCGATGGCCGCCCAGAACGACATGACGAACACGAACACGAGCGGTACGAGGGCCGGTGCCGGGTTGCGCCGCTTGCGGATGAGGATGACGGCGATGATCGACAGCGACAGGGATGCCATGAGCTGGTTCGTCGTGCCGAACAGCGGCCAGATCCGCAGTCCGCCTTCTCCGCCGAGCCCCTGGGAGAACGTGAGGCCGAGGCCGATGACGACGACGAGGAGCGTGGCCGGGACGTTCGTGATCTTGATCTTCACGGCATCGCCGACCTCTTGGATGACGAAGCGCAGCAGACGCATGCCGGTGTCCATCGTCGTCGCGGCGAAGAGCACCGCCATGGTCGCGAGCACCGTCGCCGACAGCGATGCCGGCAGGCCGAGGCCGTGCTCCATGAGGGCGCCGCCGCCCTGGACGAAGGCTCCGACGCCGCCTTCGCCGAAGGCCGAGTAGATCTCATGCCACGCTGCGGTGGACTTGATGCCGCCGATGATGGCCAGCACGGTGCCGAGGGCGAGCAGTCCTTCGCCGACAGCCCCGAAGTAGCCGACGAAACGGGCGTCGGTCTCCTTGTCCAGCTGCTTCGAACTCGTCCCCGAGGCGACCATGCCGTGGAACCCCGAGATCGCACCGCAGGCGATCGTGACGAACAGCAGCGGCACCATGCTCGGGGTGCCCTCCGGCACGGCGGTGTTGATGGCGGGGGCGACGATCTCAGGCTTCGTCGCCGAGAACAGAGTCGCCGTGAGCACGGAGCCGAAGAGGAGGATGAGTCCGATGAACAGCTGCACGCCGTTGATGTAGTCGCGCGGCTGCAGCAGGACCCACACCGGAAGCAGCGAGGCGACCGCTCCGTAGACGAAGAGCACGACGATCCAGAAAGTCGCCGGTCCCACGCCGAGGAAGTCATCGGGCAGGGCGACCGGAACATAGTTGCCGAGCACAATGAGGCCGTAGAGCAGGATGACGCCGACGATGGTGACGGGGATGAGCGGCACCCGCAGACGGTAGACGCAGACACCGACGATGAGCGCCACGCCGATCGCACCCCAGGCCGGGATCACGGCGGACGGGGTGCTGATGAGCAGGTCCTTGATGACCACGGCGAAGGCCGCGATGACCATGAGCAGCAGCAGGAAGATGACGATGAGGAAGAGGTTCGCACCGCGCTTGCCGATATAGCGCGCCGACAGGGCTCCGATCGACCGTCCCTTATTGCGTTCGGAGGCCCAGAGCGTCCCGAAGTCGTGCATGCCTGCGAAGAAGACGGTGCCCAGTGTCACCCACAGCAGGGCGGGCAGCCAGCCCCAGATGACGGCGATCGCCGGGCCGACGATGGGCGCGGCTCCGGCCACCGAGGTGAAGTGGTGGCCCCACAGGATGTATTTGTTCGTGGGCACGTAGTCGACCCCGTCGTGGAGTTCGTGCGACGGAGTGGTGAAGGAGTCGTCGAGCTTGAAGATCTTGCGCCCGAGGAACTTCGAGTAGAGGAGATAGCCGGCGATGAGCATCGCCAGCCCGATGATCATGATCAACAGGGAGCCCATGAGGACCCTCCCTTCGGAGTCGAACGATGCTTCTGCGCATCGTCACTGCAGTTCTTCCCAGCATTTTATCAGCGCGCTCGAAGCTCTCCGTCAATACCGCCTCGGCGTCACCGGATTGAGACCTGCCGGCCGCGCATCCGTCACGGCCGACCCCTCTAGCCGCCGCACCGGAGAGGGTATAGCGTGGCGACCGGGCACCGGTCTCCCGTGCCGGAGCCCTGAGATCTGATGACCGTCAACGAAAGGCGAAGTCAATGACCGATACGAAAGTCAGCGCTTCGAGAACGATCGATGCGGCACCCGAGGACATCTTCGACGTCCTCAACAATCCGGAGCGTCACGCGCAGCTCGACGGTTCGGGCATGGTGGTCTCCGATGACACGAGCGATCGCATCACCAGGACCGGTCAGAAGTTCACCATGAACATGCAGTGGGATCAGATGGGCGGCGACTACAAGACCGACAACCACGTCATCGGCTATGAGGAGAACAAGCTGCTGGCCTGGAAGACCGCGCCGGCGGGCGAAGAACCTCCGGGCTGGGAGTGGGTCTGGGAACTCACGCCGCTGGGTCGGCACTCGACCGAGGTCTCTGTCACCTACGACTGGAGTGCGGTGACCGACAAGGAGCTGCTCAAGAAGATCAGCTTCCCCGTCGTCAGCGAACAGGACCTCGAGTCCTCTCTCGGCAATCTCGCCGCAGCGGTCTCGCAGGACTGAACGCTGCCGGGCATCCGCTGGACAAACCTGCGGAGCGCCCGCTCGCGTCCGGCGGCCCTGAGCAAACTCACCGCAGTTCACTCAGGGCCGCTTCCGCGCGCGCACGCCGATCCTCTATCGCCATCTCCCACCAGTAGTCGCCACGTTCGCCGAGCCCGATCTTCGCGGCGTTCACCCGCCGCCGGGCTTCGGCCAGGTCGTCCTCCGCACCCGCCTTCTTCGCTTTCCCGACAGCGTTTCGTGCCGCACCGAGGTGGCTCTTGAGCTCCTCGACCACGCGCGGTTCCAGGCCCGGATCGGTTCGTCGCCACCTCCGCCCTGTGACGATCAGCCACTTCTCGTCTTCGGAGTAGTCGTCCACGCTCATCCGACGAAGAGGCAGAACGGGTGGCCGGAGGGATCGGCGAATACGTACAGCGGCTCGTCGTCATCGTCGGTGCGGTCGAGCAGCAGTCGTGCACCCAAGTCCTCCGCCCGCTCACGCTGGCACTCGAGGGCATCCCGGTCCGACACCATCGTCCCCCTCGGCCGTCTCACAGGGTTCATCCGTACTCCAGCAGGGTGAGCACGGCGATCTTCCAGCCCTCGTCGGTCCGCACGAGCTGGTACATATTCCGCTCGTCGGGGGCACCTCCGTGGTAGGTCCAAGTGACGTCGGCCCAGATGCTGTGTGCGGTCGATGCAGCCACCTCGACAGCGGTGTCGACCTCAGTCACCCCGTCGTACTGCCCGACGGCTTGTGCGAAGAAGTCACGGGTCTGTCCCGCATCGGTGACCAGGATCCGCTGCCCAGGGAACTCGATGAGCGCCGGCACCGCGTAGTGCTCGGCGATCGCCGCCGCCTCCCGATCGATCAGGGCACGGGTGTAGGAGTCGAAGAACTGTGTGTGAACCTCATTGTTCTCATTCATATGCTCGAGGATAGCCATCGGGCCGGACATGGCGGAACTCGTCTGAAGAAGGAATGACCGAACAATCCGATCACTCAACGACAGTTCTCTGCTCGATCAGTCCGGGTGCTGGTGCTGCTCATCTTCAGAGACGCGCGTCGTGAAGTCGCTGCAATGTGCGCGCGAGAGTGAAACGAGTACGACCGAGAGCCGTTCTGACGTCATATCCCAATTCGCCGGACAGTGCGGAGAGCCTCGCCTGCACGGTTGAGTGATGTAGGCCGAGTGACACGGCCGCTCCACGCACACTTCCTCGGTCGACAACAGCATCGAGGGTCGGCAGTGCCTTGCGATCATGGGCCATCAGCGACAGACTGACCACATCCGGATGTGGCTCGGAACTCGCATCGGCAATTTCTGCAAGCAGCAGAAGAGGACCCAACTGATCAGCGAAAACGATCGGGTTCGCCTCGTCGCTGAGACGGAGCGCAGTCAGTGCAGATGACCATGACTGCGGGAGCTGGGCATGCTCGACAGCAAGACCCACGCCGGCCCGCTCCCCGAAGTCGGAGAAGGACGCGTCGACAAGAAGGACCTGAGCGAAACCGAACGGAGTCGACAGCAGACCACGCGTCGGGATGGTCGGCGCAGCAACGTCTCCCGGCAACGCGATCGCTCGCATGTGGCCGTGGAGATCCAGTCGAAGCCTCCTGACTGCGGCCGTTCGCTCTTCGGGCGGAATTGCCGCGTCGACCGCCAGCTCCAATGCGGAATCGTTCATGCCGCCGAATGCCACCCGCGCGTTTGTGATGGAAACGGCAAGCGCGAACCTCTCCAGGAGCATGGAATCATTCGCGTGCGGTTCGCCATCGCGTTCAATCCAGACTCTGCCGCCGCTGCCGATTTCGGCCGCGGGCCACTCTCCCGGCGCTGCGTCACTTGAATGTGACCCGTTCGGGGTTGCTCGGACCGTTCGAGCATCTTCTCCGAGAGTGAGGCCTGCCGGCACACCAGCGAGCACGGAGGCGCTGCGCGCGAGAGCCGTCATATTCGCTTGAGCACTGACGAGTTTGTCGAAGAATCCAATGACCTTCAACGATTCGCTGGCATCAGGATCCAGCGCCGACAGTTTCCCGACCAGTTCTTGCATCACGCCTCCGTGTGCCACGCTCGTGCCCACCGTTCACGTTAGCGCGAGAATCGCTGCAAAGCGACAGCTGAGCCCGAAGCCGAACGCCGTTCCCTGAACCCGAGTGTCAGACTCCGAGAATGCGTGCCAACCAGGCGGTCCTGGCGGCCACCATCGCCTGGGACAGTGCGGTATGCGGTGCCATCATGTCGAACCCGTGGAAGCCTCCGGGCCACACGTGCAGCTCTGCGACCCCGCCGTCGTTCCAGATCTGTGAGGCATAGGCGACGTCTTCGTCTCTGAACACTTCTGCTGTTCCGACGTCGATGTACGCCGGCGGGAGCCCGCTCAGGTCAGTGGCTCGCGCCGGGGCGGCATAGATGGAGACGTCGTCAGTCCCGCGGCGACTGCCGAGCAGAGCATCCCAGCCGGTGAAGTTGCTTGTACGATCCCACACACCCTCACCATCGATCTGATGCGAAGAGATCGTCTCGTTGCGATCATCGATCATCGGGTAGATGAGACATTGTGCGAACAGGTTCGGGCCCTGACGATCTCGCGCCAACAGTGCGACACCGGCAGCAAGCCCTCCTCCTGCACTCCCACCTGCAATCAGCAGCTGTTTGGGGTCGATGCCGAGTTCATCAGCGTGATCAGCTGTCCACACGAGACCGGCATAGCAGTCCTCGACCGGATAGGGATCAGGAAATTCGGGAGCGAGCCGATACTCCAATGACACGCACACGGCATCGAATCGTTCCACCCAGTCGAGCATCACCTCGATGCCGGTGAACCGATCACCGATGATCATGCCTCCCCCATGAGTGTGGAAGATCCCGGGCCCGGCGGTCGTGTGATCAGTTCGTGCGAAGACTGATGCCACCAAGTCACCGCCCTGATACCCCGGAAGAGTGAGTTCACGATGGGTGACACTGCGCCCGCTGAGGACTTCGTCGATCGGTGCCGTCACGTCCGCCTCTCTCATCACCGGGATCATTTCTGGCGTCAGTGTCGACGGAAGCTGCTCGCCTACTGCGTCGAGTACCGCCTCCAACTCGGGGTCGAAGGGTGGTCTGCGATGAACGCGGTCAGTTGTCATGACGATCTCCTTTGATCGATATGGTGCGACTGGTGCTTTCACTGCGACTCTACGATGTTCGAGAAATGATCGCTTCCGCCGGACGTTCCTGATCACACCGCAGTTGTCCGCCGAATGGCGGATACGTCCGCGCGCAGCTCACGGGACTCACTCGTCTGCGCGACCACCCGCTCCACATTCTCACACGACGATGCAGTACGGGTGGCGGGAGGGATCGGCGATCACCGCCCCTGACACCGACCGAGGCCCGTATCCTGGGAATGCCATGACTGATCATCCGACGCCTGCGTCCCGCGAAGACCGCTGGCGCAGCCGTTTGGCCATGCCTGTGCTCATCGCCGCACTCGTGTCGATACCCGCCGTGTTCCTCTCCTTCCTCTCGGAGCCGTGGAGCGCCGCCGGCCGCATCGTCAATCTCCTCTCCGGGCTCGTGCTCGTGGGCGAGACGCTCATCCTCTTCATCGTCTCCGAGGACCGCGTCGAGTGGCTGCGCCGCCACCTGTGGCTCATCGTCCTCACCGTCCTCATCATCCTCGGCGTGCTCTTCGCCCTCGGTCCCGTGCAGCTCTTCCGCCTCATCCGCCTCATCGGTGCCCTGCGGATTCTGCGCACCGGGCGGATCATCAAGGCGGGCCGGCTCCTGTCCCACCACGTCGACGGCTGGTGGAATCGCCTTGCGGCTCTCGGCGTCTCCGTCCTCGTCGCGATCTTCACCGCTGCGACGCTGGCGGATCCGACGTCGACGGTACGCGGCCTCCTCCACGAGGTGCTGCCCTTCCGCTTCGGACCGATCGCCGTCGTCGCCTCCGGACTCGTGCTCGCGATCGCGACCTTCATCGTCCTCTTCGACCGCAGCTCACGCGCGGACGCCCCAGACGAAGATGCCCAGGACGAGGACGACCGAACGACGACTGATGACGGTGAGCGGTGAGAGGATGTCTCCGTGCCCGAAAATCGACCGACCCCCACCGCCCTCCCCGCCGATTGGCGTGATGCCTTCGCCCCTCTCGCCGAGGCGGCTCCGCACTCGCACACGCCCGTGGCCCTGGGATTCGAGCTCGTTCAGGTCATCCCCCGCACATGGTTCGAAGCCCAGCACTCCGTCGTCCTCGACAAGGACGACGTCACCCCGGGCGCGAACCCGAGCCTCGCGATCCGCCCGCTCATGCTCAGCGAGTCCGGCAACTGGGTGAAGAAGTCGCTGTCCTGGCGCACGATCGACCGCATGGCCCGCCAGTTCGACATCGACCCGGCCCACCAGGAATGGTTCGCCCAACTCGCCGGGCTGCGCACCCGCGGGAAGACGGACTTCACACCCGACGGGGCGCCGTACCACCTCGGCGATTTCCGCACTCCGCTGCTGTGGGATCACTTCACGCAGGGGAAGAGACTCGGCATCGAATTCGTCGGCATCAATTCGGATATGACCATCCGCATCGGTCACAACGCGAAGGCTGCCATCGACATCCGCCGCAGCCAGAACCGCCTGCACGTGCAGACGCGGGCGACCATCGATGAACGCGAATATACCCCCGGGCTGATCAAACCCATCTGGACGCACGGTTTCTTCGGCATCGACGTCACCAGCGGTTTCACCGTCACCCTCGCTCCCGCGGAGACTCCGACGAAGGAATCCGCGCTGCCCGTGCTGCAGTCCCCCGGGCCGATCACGATCCCCGAGGCCGAGACGGAAGAGTTCTTCGCGGAGTACTACCCGCAACTGCGCACCAGCGCCGAGGTCATCAGCAGCGACGCCACCGTCGCCTTCCCGCAGTACGGCCGGCCCCGCCTCGTCGTCTTCGCCGCCTTCGGCGCCGGCGACAGACTCTCCTTACGCTGGTACTGGGAATATCAGGGCCCCCGCCGCACCTTCCCCGTCATCGATCGATTGAGGCTCAGCGCCGCCTCGGCGAGGGAATATTCCGAACAACGCGAACTCGATTTCGAAGATACCGTCGTCACCGAGGTCGACAGACTCCTCGCCGACACCCACGAAACCGGCTCGGCCCTGCCGACCATCAGGGACGTCGAACTCGACGACGCGGACACCGCGGACTTCGTCGTCAACGTCCTGCCCGGGCTCGAGGAGATCGAGCACGTCAAGGTCATCACACGTGGGAAGAAGCAGCCGTACCGGGAGCTCGGCGGGGAACCGAACGTGAAGATCACCTCGGTCGAGTCGGAGAAGAACGACTGGTTCGACCTCGGCTTCCAGATCAGCATCGACGGCCGCCCGGTCCCCTTCGTCAAGCTGTACAAGGCGCTGGCGGCGGGGACGAAGAAGATCAAACTCTCCGATGATTCCTTCCTGTCGCTGAACAAGCCGATCTTCGACAAGCTCAAGGCTCTCCTCGCCGAGGCGGACCTCATCCCCGAATGGGAACCCGGAGCACCGAAGATCTCCCGCATGCACGTGGGCCTGTGGTCGGATTTCGAGGACCTCGCCGACGAGTCCGAACCCGCCGTGACCTGGCGGGACTCGGTCCGCGCATTGGCCGACCTCGAACACCTGCCCGCCACCGAGGTGCCCGACCTGAACGGTGCGACCCTGCGCCCGTATCAGGTGCAGGGCTTCCGGTGGCTGGCGCTGCTGTACCGGTGCCGCCTCGGCGGGATCCTCGCCGACGACATGGGCTTGGGCAAGACCCTGCAGACGCTCGCACTCATCACGCATGCGAAGGCGGACACACCTTTCCTTGTCGTCGCACCGACATCGGTGGTCCCGAACTGGGTGAAGGAGGCGACCGCGTTCACCCCTGACCTCGATGTCCGTGTCGTCGCGGAATCGACGCGGGCGCGTGGGTCCGACCTCGCCGAGGTGGCCCGTGGTGCCGATGTCATCGTCATGTCGTATGCGATGTTGAGATTGGAGGAGACCCCGATCTCGCGGATGGAGTGGGCGGGGCTCATCCTCGACGAGGCGCAGTTCGTGAAGAACTCCTCGGCGCAGACGCACCTGGCGGCGAAGGAAGTGCGTGCACCGTTCCGGCTCGCGCTGACCGGGACTCCGTTGGAGAATTCGCTCAAGGACGTGTGGTCGCTGTTCTCGATCACGGCACCGGGACTGTTCCCGTCACCGCATCGGTTCGAGGAGGAATACGTCCGACCGATCGAGTCGGGTGAGAACCCGGGACGGATGCAGCGCCTGCAGCGGCGGATCCGGCCATTCATGATGCGGAGGACGAAGGATCTCGTCGCCGCTGACCTGCCGGAGAAGCAGGAGCAGGTCATCTCCGTCGAGCTCAGTCCCGCACACCGGAGACTCTACGATCGGATCCTGCAGAAGGAGCGGAAGAAGATCCTCGGCTTCATCGACAGCGAATACGACAAACAGCGATTCATCGTCTTCCGCTCACTGACCCTGCTGCGGATGCTCGCGCTCGACCCCTCGATCGTCGATGCCGAGCATGCCGAGGTTCCCTCGTCGAAGTTGGCTGCGCTCCTGGAGCGGCTCGATGACGTCATCGCCGAGGGGCATCGGTCGATCGTGTTCAGCCAGTTCACGTCGTTCCTGACCAATGTCGCCGCGGAGCTCGACGCGCGCGGGATTCCCTATGTCGTCCTCGACGGGTCGACGCGCAATCGCGGGGCGGTCGTCGATGCGTTCCGGTCGGGTGAGGCGCCGGTGTTCCTCATCAGTCTCAAGGCCGGTGGGTTCGGGCTCAACCTCACCGAGGCGGACTACGTCTTCCTCATGGATCCGTGGTGGAATCCCGCCTCGGAGAATCAGGCGATCGACCGGGCGCATAGGATCGGGCAGACGAAGAACGTCATGGTCTACCGCTATGTCGCCGAGGGCACGATCGAGGAGAAGGTGCTCGCCCTGCAGAAGCGCAAGGCCGAACTCTTCGACGACCTCATGTCCGATTCCGGCACCTATGAGGGCCGCGGACCCGGCGGTCAGGCCTTCAGCCAGACCGTGACGGCCGCGGACATCAAGGGGCTGTTCGAGGGGTAGGGGCCGATTCCGCATCTAAGCTCACAGTTTCAGCGAGAATATTTACTTTAGGGGGTCTAAAGTAAATATTCTCCTCCGCAGACTTCATCAAACTGCATCATCAGCACCCGAAATGAATCCGGCCCACCCCGTCAGGAATTGCGTCAGGCATTGGGTCACGCCATGGAGAGGAAGAGCTTCTCGAGCTCTTCGGTGCGCACATCGTCCTCGTCGTCCTCGAGGCATTCCCGCAGCGCCGTCGAGATGATGAGGAAACCGGCCCGGTCGAGTGCCTTCGACACCGCTGAGAGCTGATGGATGACGTCGCGGCAGTGACTTCCGTCCTCGACCGCGGTGATCACCGCACCGAGCTGCCCCTGCGCCCGACGCAGTCGGTTGAGGATCTTCTTCTGCGCAGCGGGGTCGGCGAGCATCCGCTCCCCCGGGTCTCCCTCTGCCCTTGTCGGTTCGGTCAGAGCTGTGTCGCGTTCGCTCATCGTCGTCCTTTCACGTTCTCGATGTTGACATCAACTATACCCCTAAGGGTATATTGAATGCATACCCCCGAGGGTATATGAAACCAACGATGAACTGGCCAGCGATGGCCGAAGAAGGAGACAGCTATGTGTCGAGCAGCGACGTGCCGAGTGTGCGGAAAGACCACGTGGGCAGGATGCGGACAGCACATCCAGTCGGTGAAGAGCACGGTTCCGGCCGGTCAGTGGTGCAACGGCAAGCACACCCAGGCCGAAGAGGATGCGGCCCGAGCGGCCAAGCCCGGCTTCTTCTCCCGCCTCTTCGGCCGCTGACCACACGGCAGACCAAACACCCCTCGACCACGGAAAGAAGACTCCCATGCTCCTCGAACGCATCTTCGACGCTGATCTCGCCCACGCCAGCTACGTCATCGCCTGCCAGGCCAGCGGGGAGGCGATCGTCGTCGATCCCCGCCGGGACATCGCGGTCTACCGCGAATTCGCCGACCGCCACGGACTGACGATCACCGCCGTCACCGAGACCCACATCCACGCCGACTACCTCTCCGGCACCCGCGAACTCGCCGCAGCCACCGGCGCGACGATGTACGTCTCCGACGAAGGCGGACCCGACTGGTCCTACGGGGCAGGCTTCGACGACGCGGTGCGCCTGCACGACGGTGACGAGATCGCCCTCGGCAACATCACCCTGCGCGCCTCGCACACCCCCGGCCACACTCCCGAGCACCTGTCGTTCCTCGTCACCGACGGTGCCCAGGCCGACGCACCGGGGTTCATGCTCACCGGCGACTTCGTCTTCGTCGGAGACATCGGACGCCCGGACCTCCTCGACGAGGCGGCCGGCGGCTCCGACACCCGCTTCGCCGGTGCCCGCGACCTCTTCGCCAGCCTCCGCGACCGCTTGCTCACCCTCCCCGACTACGTGCAGATCCTGCCCGCCCACGGCGCGGGAAGCGCCTGCGGCAAAGCCCTGGGGGCCATTCCGACGACCACCGTCGGCTACGAGCGCGCTTTCGCCTGGTGGTCGCCGCTCCTCGAGAGCGGCGATGAGCAGGGCTTCGTCGACGAACTGCTGTCCGGGCAGCCCGACGCCCACGCCTACTTCGCCAGGATGAAGACCGAGAACCGGGAGGGCCCGTCACTCCTCGGCGAGCTCGCCGAGCTCGAGGAATTCGACGCCGGTCGTCTGCAGGAGAGGGTCGAGGACGGCTCGGCGGCCTTCATCGACACCCGCCCGACCGCGGACGTCCATGCCGGCACCCCGGCCGGGGCCCTGCACATCCCGGGACCCGGCAAGGCCGCGAGCTTCGGAGCCTGGGTCTTCGACCCGGCCGCAGAGTCGACGCCGATCGTCGTCCTCGCCGACGACGCCGAGCAGGCGGCAGAGTTCCGCAATCATCTCATCAGGGTCGGCATCGACACGGTCACCGGCTACGTGACCTCGCTTGCCGGATTGGATCTGCAACCGGCCGACCTGGTCGACCCGGCGGATCTCGCAGCCGCAGCCGACATCCGCCTCGTCGATGTCCGCTCGAAGAACGAGCACGCCGGCGGCCACATCCCCGGTGCAACCCAGCTCAGCGGCGGCCGCGCCCTGTGGGAACTCGACCGCCTGCCCAGCGACGGCCGGATCGTCACCTACTGCCAGAGCGGCACTCGCAGCAGCATCACCGCCAGCGCCCTGCGCCGCGCCGGATACCGGGTCGCCGAGCTCGCCGGCTCCTACGACGCCTGGCGGTCGCTCGAGTCCTGATCCGGAACAGGGAGCTGCCGGCCCTGCGCGAGCCGCTCACCCCTCCGGGGCGGGGATGATCGGAAGCTCGGTGGTCACCTCATCCCGGGGAACCGCCTCGGTGCCGGTGGCGATGTTGTCCACGGAATCATCGGCGGGCATGCCGGTCAGCCGTTCGGGGCGAAGGATCTCGCCGAGCTCATTCCGCTCGAGCAGCCCGTGCTCGACCACGAGATCGGCGATCGGTTCGTTCTTCGCCAGTGCTTCCTTCGCGAGCTTCGCGGCGGCAACGTAGCCGATGACCGGAGCGAGCGCGGTGATGACGGTGACCGAGCGGTCGACGGTGTCTTCGATGTGCGCCTCGTTGGCGGTGATGCCGTTGACGCAGTTGATGCGGAAGGTCTGGGCGGCGCGTTCGAGCCACGTGATCGACTGGAACAGCGAGTGGGCGATGATCGGTTCGAAGGCGTTGAGCTGCAGCTGTCCCCCTTCGACGGCCATCGACACGGTGACGTCGGCACCGGCCACGGAGTAAGCGACCTGGGACACCGCCTCGGGGATGACGGGATTGACCTTGCCGGGCATGATCGACGACCCGGCCTGACGGGCCGGCAGGTTGATCTCACCGATGCCGGCCTGCGGTCCCGAGGACAGCAGCCGCAGGTCGTTGGCGATCTTCGACATCTTCAGCGCACTGCGCTTGAGCGCACCGGAGAAGGTGATGAAGACACCCGTATCGGAGGTCGATTCGACGAGGTCGCCGGCCGTTTTCAGGTCGAGTCCGGTGATCTGCCGCAGGTGCTTGATGACCGCTTCCTTGTACCCGACAGGGGCGTTGATCGAGGTGCCGATGGCGGTGGCACCCATGTTCACCTCGCCGAGGAGGGCGACGGCTTCCTCGAGGCGTTCGACGTCCTCGCGCAGGGTGGTGGCGAAGGCGTTGAACTCCTGGCCGAGGGTCATCGGCACGGCGTCCTGCAGCTGGGTGCGCCCGACCTTGACGATGTAGGCGAACTCGCGGCCCTTCGCGGCGAAGGCATCGGCGAGGAGCGTGAGTTCGCCGAGGAGGTTCTGCAGTGAGAACGCCAGCGCGATCTTGATCGCGGTCGGGTAGGTGTCGTTCGTCGACTGGCTGTGGTTCGTGTGGTCGTTGGGGTGGATGAACGCGTAGTCACCCTTGGAACGGCCGGCGATCTCGAGAGCCCGGTTGGTGATGACCTCATTGGCGTTCATGTTCGTCGATGTGCCGGCCCCGCCCTGGACGACGCCGACGGCGAACTGGTCGTGGAGTTTGCCTGACTTGATCTCCTCGCAGGCGGCGTCGATGAGGTTCGCGCGCTGGTCGTCGAGCGCCCCGATCTCCGCGTTCGCCCGGGCTGCGGCCTGTTTGACGCAGGCGAAGGCGCGGACGAAATCGGGGTAGACGGAGATGGGACGGCGGGCGATCGGGAAGTTCTCGTTCGCCCGGGCCGTGTGCACTCCCCAGTAGGCGGTATCGGGAATCTCGAGGCTGCCGATCGAGTCGGTCTCGGTGCGGGTGGGGAGGTTCTGGCCGGTGGGGATCTGGCTCGTCGTCGACGAGTTGAGGGGAAGAGAGGCGGTGTTGGGATCTGCGGAGGCATTCG
Source organism: Brevibacterium sp. 'Marine' (assembly GCF_012844365.1). NCBI lineage: Bacteria > Bacillati > Actinomycetota > Actinomycetes > Micrococcales > Brevibacteriaceae > Brevibacterium > Brevibacterium sp. 'Marine'. The sequence goes on along the minus strand of NZ_CP051626.1, from coordinate 375,092 downwards.
ACTCAGTCATAGTGGTTTCAGATTCTCACATTTTCGATGCAGACGACCATGACGGTCATGAAACTGCCGCCGCTGCGAGCGGAGCATCCACCGGGGCGTAGTCGCGGTACATCCGCTGGATGCCGATCTGATCAGCCAGGTACTTCGCGTCGTGCCAGACTCCCCAGATGAAGCTCGAACCCCGCCTCGACAGCCACGGCAGACCGAGGAAGTACATCCCGGGCACAGGGCTGACGCCGCGCTTCTGCACTGGGTATCCGCGCTCGTCGAGGACACCGTCGACATCGAGCCACGAGTAGTCGACGCCGAATCCGGTCGCCCAGATCACAGTGCGGATGCCCGCGGCGGCGAGGTCGAGCTCGCGGATCGGGTCGCTGACGCAGGCCGGATCCGGTCCGAGGATGTGGGCCTCGGGTTCGGCAGGCAGGTCGAGACCGTTGCGCTCGATGTACTCATCGGCCTCCCGCAGCAGCGACAGATAGTTCTCGTCGCCACGGGCGATGTTCTTCTGCAGGTCAGCGCCGATGAGCAGCTTCCCCTCGGAATAGGCGTTCGCCCGGCCGAGCAGGGTGATGCCCGAGTCCGCGAGGTCGCGGAAGTCCACCGTATGGCCGCCCTGGGCCCCGCTGACGGCGATCGTGACATGCTCGGCGCCGGCCGGCGGCGTGACCAGGTCCCACTTGCCCAGCACCCCGAGCCACCAGCAGAAGTCGCGGTTGCGGTAGGCGCGCGGAGGACGGTCGTGGGGACCGACGGCGAGGTGGACGGGTCGGCCGGAGCGCTGGATCTCGGCGGCGATCTGCACGCCCGAGGACCCTGCGCCGACGACGAGGACTCCCCCGTCGTCGAGCTGTTCGGGGTGCTTGTAGGAGTTCGAGTGGATCTGCGTCAGTCCCGCCTCGGCGGGGATGATGTCGGGAATCCGCGGGGTCTGGAACGGGCCCGTGGCGGCGACGACATAGTCGGCGTCGATGACGCCGGCATCGGTGGTCACGCGAAATCCGCGTGATCCCTCGTTCTCCGTCACCGAGGTGGCGCTGACCCCGGTGCGCACCGGCAGACCCTTGGCCTCGACGAGAGTTTCGAAGTAGTCGGCGACCTCTTCCTTCGTGGCGAAGCCGTCGGGATCGGTGTGCGCGAACTCCTGCGTGGGGAAGCGATCATGCCAGGCCGGCCCGTTGGCGACGAGGGAGTCCCAGCGACGGGAGCGCCAGGCCTCGGCGACTCGGTCCTTCTCGAGGACGATATGGGCCACTCCCCGATCGCTGAGATGCTCGCTCATCGCGATCCCGGCCTGGCCGCCGCCGATGACGACGACTTCGGTGGTTTCTGCGGCTGTGTTCGACATGGACACCCTTCCGTCGGTGCCGCGTGTTGCGGCATGTGCTTCGTTGCTGGCGGGCACAACGTCAACGTTGCCCCTGACGCTTTCCAGCAAACCGCAGGTGAGAGTGGCAATGCCAATAGTTCTTCACGGTCCACCGCATCTTCTGAATAGATGCAGTACCTAAATGTCGATCACTTCCAGGTATTGGTTGTTCGGTCGTCCGGTCGCTCAGGGCGGCACGACTTCGGCACGCTCAGCCCTACTCGGGCGCCACCTCGGCGAGGATCTCACGGACGACGTCGGCCACGGCCGCGACCTTCGCCGTCTGTCCGGAACGGGCCAGGGTCGACACGGCCACGTGCAGGGTGGGCACCGGATCGGAGATCTCGAGGATCGTCGTCCGCTCCCCCGTATAGGTCTGCCGGATCCGCGGACGCTGATTGAGGATCGAGAAGCCGAGGCCCATGGCGACCATCGAGCGCACGGTCTCGTAGCTCGAGCTGCGGTAGCGCACGTGCGGCGTGATCCCGGCCAGGCGGAGCATGTTGAGGAAGTACTCGCGACTGTCCGGCAGGTCGAGGACGACGAAGGCATCGTCGGCGAGCTCGGACAGCGAGATCTTCTTCCGACGGGCCAGTCGGTGATCGGTGCCGACGATGACGTGCGGCCGGGCCTCGCCGACGATGTCGGCGCGGATGCCGTCGGATTCGGTGAGGTCGTAGTTGAGCGCGAGTTCGACCCGCCCGCTGCGCAGCGCGTCGATGCTCTCCTCGTGGTCTCCTTCGACGACCTCGACGGTCAGCTCCGGGTGACGTTCACCGAGCCGCTGGAGCAGCTGCGGCAGAAGGAAGGGCGCGATCGTCTGGAAGCAGGCGATGACGATGGTTCCGCGCACCTCACGCTGTCCGGCCTGGATCGAGTCGACGGCGTCGGTGATCCGCCCGAAGATCTCCCGGGTCTCGTGCAGCAGACTCTCGCCCGCCGAGGTGAGCACGAGCCCCTTCGAATGCTGTCGCACGAACAGCGGAGCCCCGAGGGCCTTCTCCAGTTGGTTGATCGCCGTCGACACGGCCGACTGAGCGATGTGCAGCTCCTGGCTGGCCTCGGTCATATTGAGCGTCTTCGCGCATTCGGCGAAGTACGACAGTTGGGTCAGCGTGATCGAGAATCTCTGCACCATTGCGGCTCCCTGAGACGAAGAATCTGTTTTGTAGATGCTCTGACTAAATTATAACTATTTCACAGATGAATGGAATGTCTCGAGAATGGGTGGCGGACAACGACCGCTTCACTCGACGAGGAGACACCGCCATGGCAGAGCCGACGCACACACGACTGAGGATGTTCAACACGAAGGACACCTATCCGGAGCAGAACCTCGACAACGATCTCTGCCAGGCCGTCGTCGCCGGCGGTGTCGTCTACCTGCGCGGTCAGATCGGCCAGGACCTCGAGACCCGGGAGTCTGTGGGCATCGGCGATGTCACCGCACAGGCTGAGAAGGCGATGGCGAACATCGCGATGCTCCTCGAAGAAGCCGGCAGCAGCCTCGCCGACATCGTCAAGGTCACCGTCTACATCATCGACCCCCGCTACCGCGAGGACGTCTACCGGACCATGGGCAAGTGGCTGAAGGGCGTCTTCCCCGTCTCGACCGGCATCGTCGTCCAGGCCTTGGCCCGTCCCGAGTGGCTCGTCGAGATCGACGCCACCGCCGTCATCAGCAACACCGCCGAGGCGGGACGGACCGAGGTGACCCAGTGACCTTCTCGCTGCTCCTCCACGACCCCGAGACCGGGGAGTTCGGCTCCGCGATCTCCTCGTCCTCACCGGCCGTCGCCGCCCGCTGCATCAGCCTGGCCGACGGCATCGGCGGGGTGAATTCCCAGAACATCACCGACCCGCGGCTCGGTCCGGCCATCATCGACGAGATGCGCACCGGCAAAGACGCAAAGTCGGCGCTCGACACCGTCGTCGCCGCTGCCTATCCGACCGCGATCGACTTTCGGCAGCTGCTCGTCATCGACGCCGCCGGGAATACGGCCGCACACTCGGGCGCACAGGCACTCGGCATCTTCGGTGCCCGCACCGAAGCCCATGCCGTGGCCGGAGGCAATATGCTCGCGGATCTGACGGTCCTCGACGCCTTCGTCGAGACCGCGCTGTCTGCCACAGGTCGCCTCGAGGAACGCCTCTTCGCAGCTTTCGAAGCAGCGATGGCCGCCGGCGGCGAAGCCGGCCCCGTCCACTCCGCCGGTCTGTCCGTCGTCAACGGCTCCGGTTGGCGGGTGACCGATCTGCGCGTCGACTGGGCCGATGAGGATCCGATCGGACAGCTGGGCCGCCTCCTCGAGATCTGGATGCCTCAGCGCGATGACTACATCACGCGCGGCCTCGACCCGGCCGCTTCACCGTCCTACGGCGTACCCGGTGACGACCGATGAACAATCCAACCGCAGTCAAGGATCGAATCGGCGCCCGGATCACCGAGATCGCGCCGAGGCTCATCACGCTGTCGAACTCCCTCCACGACGACCCCGAGCTCGGCTGGCAGGAGTTCCGCTCCTCGGCCGCCGTCGCCGGAGTTCTGGCCGATCACGGCTTCACCGTCGAACGTCCCTACCTCGGGCTCGAGACCGCCTTCCGCGCCACGTCTGGGACGGGAGAGTTCACCATCGGCTTCCTCGCCGAATACGACGCCCTGCCCGGCCTCGGCCACGCTTGCGGCCACAACCTCATCGCCGCCATCAGCGTCGGCGGGGCGATCGGCCTCGCCGAGGCGGCCACGGAGCTCGGCATCACCGTCGAGGTCATCGGGACCCCGGCCGAAGAGGGCGGCGGGGGCAAGATCGAACTGCTCGACCGCGGCGCCTTCACCGAACTCGACTTCGCTCTCATGGCCCACCCGGCGCCGGTCGACGTCGCCGAAGCCGAACCGTTCGCCGTCACTCACTGGCACGTCGAATACACCGGTCGCGCCGCCCATGCCGCCGCATACCCCGAGCGCGGAATCAATGCCAACGACGCGTTCCTCATCGCCCAGGTGGCCCTCGGTCTGCTCCGTCAGCAGCTGCCGAAGACCGTGCGCGTCCACGGGGTGATGACGAACGGCGGAGAGGCGCCGAACGCGATTCCGGCCAAGACCGAGGGCCGCTGGTACGTGCGCGCCGAGACGACGGAGGAGCTGCTGGCCGTCGAGCAGAAGGTCATCAACTGCTTCGAGGCCGGGGCGCTGGCCACCGGCGCGCAGCTGTCCATCACCCCGGAGAGCCGCCGATACTCGGAGATGCGCACCGATGAGGCAGCACTTGAGGCCTACCGCGCCAACGCCGAGGCTCTGGGCCGGGATTTCGACGTCGACCCCGTCGCCGCGACGATGAACCGCGCGTCGACGGACATGGGCAACGTCTCTCAGATCGTCGACGCCATCCACCCCTACATCGGGGTCGGCGGCGAGGCGAGCAATCATCAGGCGGCGTTCGCCGAGTCCTGCGTCGGCGAACGGGCCGAACGCTCTCTCATCGACGGCGCCACCGCTCTGGCCTGGACAGCCGCGGACGTCAGCGTCCAGCGCGGCTGAGCGACAGCCGCACAGCCAGCACAGCGCTGGCAACCACGATTCCAAAGGAGGATTCGGACATGTCAGGTGACACACAGGCCGCCGCGGGGCTGGCCTATCAGAAGGGTCTGCGCAAGAGCGTGGTCGCCGGCTCCATCGGCGTTCTCGTCCACTGGTTCGACTGGGCCGTCTACGCCTATATGGCCACGACGATCGCGTCGATCTTCTTCCCCGAGGAGGACAGCACTGCAGGACTGCTCGCCACCTTCGCGGTCTTCGCCGTCTCGTTCCTCGTCCGCCCGATCGGAGCGGTCATCTTCGGCCGCCTCGGCGACAAGCTCGGCCGCAAGCACACACTGTCGCTGGTCATCCTCGCCATGGCCCTGTCGACGCTCGCGCTCGGAGTGCTTCCGACCTACGGAACCATCGGAGTGCTCGCCCCGATCCTCCTCATCGTCACCCGCATCGTGCAGGGGCTGGCCGCCGGCGGCGAGTTCGGCAGCGCCGCCGCGTTCCTCGGTGAGTTCTCTCCCCCGAAGCGCCGCGGCTTCGGCTGCAGCTGGCTCGAGGTGGGTTCGCTGGCCGGGTTCCTCTTGGCCTCATTCGTCGTCTTCCTCCTCAACCAGGCACTGACGCCCGATCAGGTAAGTGCGTGGGGCTGGAGAATCCCATTCCTCATCACGGTGCCTTTGGGCTTCATCGGCCTCTACATCCGCCGGAAGATCGAGGACACCCCGGAATTCGCGGCACTGCAGAAGATGGAGACCGTCGCCGAGGCGCCGCTGCGTGAGGTATTCAAACGCAATCCCAAGCAGTTCCTGCAGACCTGTGGCATGGAGACGTTCATGAACGTCACCTTCTATGTCGTCCTCGTCTACCTGCTCACGTATCAGGAGACGGCCGTCGACATCGAACCCGGTCGGGCCGCACTGCTGTCGACCCTGGCTTCGGCGCTCGGGCTCGTCATCGTCCCCCTAGCGGGCCTCGCCTCGGACAGGTTCGGACGCAAGCCTGTGCTCATGACCGCGGCGATCGCGCTCACTGTGCTCTCGGTTCCGCTGTTCGTCCTCATGGGGGCCGACTATCCGTGGGCGTCGTTCGTCTCCACCTTCGGCCTGGCGTTCATCCTTGCGATCATCCTCGGCACCCACGCCGCCACCGTCGTCGAGCTCTTCCCGACCCGCACGAGGCAGACCGGACTGTCCATCGCCTATGCCCTGACTGCCGCACTCTTCGCCGGCACTGCGCCGTACATCCTCACCTGGCTCATCGATTCCACCGGCAGCACGCTCAGCCCCGGCTGGTTCCTCGCCGCAGTCGGCGTCATCGGCATCGTCACCGTCGCCTCACTGCCGGAGACACGCGGCATCGACCTGCTGCGCTCCGATGACCTCGAGGAATCATCGGCACCCTCGGCTCCCGAGGTTGCCGAGGTTGCCGAGGCGATTGAGCGCCCCAGCCCCTCGCCTGTCGAGCCCTCCAGCGACCGCTGACCGCTGTCACTGCCCACTCGCTTCCGCATCACATTCGAAGGAGACCTTCCATGACCGCGACTCTGACCGACACCACGACCCGACCGACCACTGTGGCCGAGTGGCACGCCGCCGCGGCGGCACTGACCATCGACGGACGTCCCGTCATCGACGGACGACGTGTCGACGCCCGCTCGGGCCAGACCCATGCGAAGACGAACCCGGCCACCGGTGAGGTGATCTCGCAGCTCCACCTCGGCGACGTCTCCGATGTCGACACGGCGGTGGCGAGCGCTCGCACCGCTTTCGATGCCGGCGACTGGTCGCGCGCCTCGGCGACCCATCGGCGTGAGGTGCTGCTGCGCCTGGCCGAGCTCATCGAAGCACGCTCAGACGAATTCGCGCTCCTCGACACCCTCGACATGGGCAAGCCGATCGGTGAGTCCTCGACGATCGACGCCCCGGGCGCCGCCGCCCTCTTCCGCTTCTACGGTGAGGCCATCGAAAAGCTCAGCGACGAGATCCCGGTGACCCCGGCCGGGTCCACGGCGCTCGTCACCCGCGAACCCCTCGGCGTCGTCGGGGTCATCGTGCCGTGGAACTACCCGCTCGAGATCGCGACCTGGAAGATCGCCCCCGCACTGGCCGCCGGAAATGCCCTCGTCGTCAAGCCTCCGGTCGAAGCCTCGCATTCGGTCCTGCTGCTGGCCGAGATCGCCGCCGAGGCGGGGTTGCCCGCGGGCATCCTCAACGTCGTACCCGGTCGCGGCTCGGTCATCGGTGAGGCATTGGGCCGGCACATGGATGTCGACATGCTCGGCTTCACCGGGTCCACGGGAGTGGCCAAGGCCCTGCAGGTCTACGCCGGGGAGTCGAACTTGAAGCGCCTGGCGCTCGAGGCCGGCGGCAAGAGCGCGAATGTCATCTTCGCCGACACCGATGACCTCGCTGCCGCGGCTCGGAAGGCGGCGTTCGGCATCTTCTACAACCAGGGTGAGGTCTGCTCGGCCACCTCGCGGATCTTCGTCGAACGCCCCGTCTATGAGGAGTTCGTGCATCTGCTCGAAGAGGCGGCAGAGGACTTCCAGCCCGGGGATCCGCTCGATCCCGAGAGCGCGATCGGCTGCCTCGTGTCCGAGAAGCACGCCGATGAGGTGTGGGAGTGCATCGAGCAGGCCCGCAGGGACGGCACCATCGTCCAGGGCGGCAACCGTCCGGCGATCAACGGCCGCCGCACCTTCATCGATCCGACGATCGTCACCGACCTGCCTGCCGATCACCGTCTGCACAGCCACGAGATCTTCGGACCGGTCGCCCTCGTCACCCCCTTCGACACCGAGGAGGAGGCGATCGCGAAAGCCAACGAAACGCCCTACGGTCTGGCCGCGGCCCTGTGGACGGGAAGCATGGCCCGGGCCCATCGAGTCTCCGCACGGCTGGTCGCCGGCACCGTGTCGGTCAACACCGTCGACGCCCTGGGCTTCACCACGCCCTTCGGCGGGTTCAAGCAGTCCGGTTTCGGCCGTGACCTCTCCGTCCATGCCCTGGAGAACTACTCGGACTTCAAGACGACCTGGCTGCAGTGGGGGTGATGCATCCTCGCTGCTGCGCGGCACACCGGCACTGAGGTTCATTCTCGGCGCGGTGAATCGGCATCTGCCCCAGCGCGGGGCAGTACCGGTTCACTGCGCCATTGTCGTCTCCACCAGTCTGCACCCTGTCAGCACTTCGGCATTGGCAATGATCATTCGAAAGATGTCGTCGACGTCGAGTGGGGTTCCGCCCATGAAGTGCAGACCGTATGCGTCTTCCATCGCCACGAGGTTGCTCGCCGCTGTGTCCACGGGCAGTGCCAGTGTGAAGACTCCCGCGTCGACGCCCTCGTTGAGGACTGCGGCATAAAGCGAGACTTCAAGCCGATACATCTCCGCCATGAGCTCGGCATGGAAGGCGTCCCGATACGCGTGGGTATGAAACTCATTGAGAACCTGGAAGTCAATGTCATCACGTGAGAGCGGGATGCCACTGCGTATGATCCGAACCAGCTTAGCCGCAGGACTTTCACCTCTAGCGCCCTGCTCGCGACGGCTCCAATAGAACCGCGACACCGCGTCCTCATGCACTTCACGCACGAGGTCTCCGAGGTCGGGATAGTAGTACGCCACCGATCCGGCGCCCAGTTCTGAGTGCGCGGCCACGTCGATGGTTCGCAGCCCGTTGAGTCCCCGCTTCGCGATCGCCTGCTTCGCCGCCTGCACCAGCTGTGCTCGACGGCCCGCCTGATTCTTCGGTCTCGCCATGGGTCCATTATCTCTTGAAGTGATGTAGGCAAACGCGGATCGGTATGGCCGCACCTCTGTCAATCGACGCCTGTGCGTGCAATTCTTTACGGTGTACCTCAAAGAACTCTATCGGACGCCCACTCACAAGGAGGTGGATGGTGTCTTCCCTTGAACGCACGACCGCATACGCGGACGAACAGAAGCAGCATCTGAAGAAGACTCTCGGCCGGTTCGACATCGTGCTCATCGTCATGTCGGCGGTCTTGAGCATCGAAGTCCTCGCTGAGACCGCAGGATTCGGCGCGGAGACTTTCACGTGGACGCTTGTCCTCGCGATCTTCTTCCTCGTGCCCTACGCCCTCGTCTTCGCCGAGACCGGCAGCACCTTCGTCGGCGAGGGCGGAGCCTATATCTGGGTCCGCCAGGCCTTCGGACGTCCCGCAGGTGCGATCGCCTCGATACTCAGCTGGGTCACCCAGCCGGTATGGGTCGGCGGTTCGATGGCGTTCCTCGCCACCGGAACCTGGAACCAGTTCATCAGCCCGATCGAGACCGGATCGATCGGCGACTGGATCTTCAAGATCGTCTTCATCTGGATCACGGTGATCGCAGCGATCCTGTCGCTGGCGAAGGCGAAGTGGCTGCCCACGCTCGGCGGCGTGCTCAAGGTCATCTTCATCGCCTTCTTCCTCTTCACCACGATCATCTATGCCGTCCAGCACGGCGTTCAGCCCCTCCACCTCTCGGACTTCAGCCCCAGCCTCGGCGGCTTCCTCGGACTCGTCCCGCTGCTGCTCTTCTCCTACCTCGGGTTCGAGGCCTCGAACAGCGCCTCGGACGAAATGAAGAACCCGAAGAAGGACATCCCTGTCGCGATCGCACGGTCCGGTTTCATCTCCGCGCTCTGCTATCTCCTGCCGGTCCTCGCTATGCTGCTCGTGTTGCCGACCGAGACGATCACCGGCATCGGAGGGCTCCTCGACGCCGTGCAGACGGTGTTCACCGTCTACGGGCCTGCTGCCGAAATCATGGTCGTGCTCGCGGCGCTGATGTTCGTCATCATCCTCGCCTCACAAGGCGCGGCCTGGATGATCATGAGCGATCGGATGCAGGCGCTGACGGCGGCCGACGGCGCATTCTTCGGAGGCTTCTTCGGCAAGATCTCCCGCACACTGGGCACCCCGGTCAACGTCAATCTGCTCTCGGGCACCGTCGCCACGATCTTCCTCATCGCGGCCATGCAGCTCAACGGTGATGCCGGTGCACTGTTCGGCGTTGTCCTCTCGATCTCCATCTCGACGTTCCTGCTCAGCTACCTGCTCATCATCCCTGCGGCCATCAAGCTGCGCTGGAAGCATCCCGGCATCGAACGCCCCTTCCGGGTGCCGGTCGGCAATGTCGGGTTCACCATCCTCGGCGGCATCGCCTTCCTCTGGATCCTGCTCGGATCCTGGGTCGCGATCTTCCCCGGCACGCTCGATCGGCTCTTCGGGCGCGAATACAACTTCCTCGACGAATGGGGCGTCGATCAGGGACCGTTCACGGCTCTCACTCTCGGCACCCTCGGCGCACTCGCCGCGCTGGCTCTCATCGGATACGTCCGTGGACACCGGGTCCGTGTCTTCCGCCCCACCCCGACCGATCCTCAGGATCTGCTCGACGACCTCGACCCCGCTCTCGACAGCAAACTCGATACACAGAAAGGCATGTGAAGACTCATGACTGCACCGACAACGACTGCCACTGCAACACATCCGCTCGATCGCCTGACCGGCGAGGAGATCGAACTCAACCGGGCCATCATCGTCGACGCGGGCCACGTGAGCGAACAGACGCTCTTCGCCCTTGTCAGCCTCGTCGAACCGGATAAGCGCGACGTGATCTCCGGCGCGACCGACATCGACCGTCGCGTGCGCTCGCTCATCATCGACCGCGGCACCGGGGAGCAGACGGAACTCCTCGTGTCCCTGACCGCGCGCAGGGTGCTCTTCGCTCGAGTGCTCGATGTCGCGACCGAAGGCCAAGCCCCGATCACCATGACCGAATACGAAGAAGCCGAGCAGATGATCCGCAACGACACGACGTGGCGGGCAGCCGTCGCGGCGCGCGGCATCACCGACGTCGAAACCGTGCGCATCTGCGCGCTCTCTGCCGGATGCTTCGACATTCCGGGCGAAGCGGGCCGCCGCCTCGTGCGCGGTTCCTCCTTCATCCAGTCGGACCCGCAGGACAATGCGTGGGCACATCCGCTCGAAGGGCTCGTCGCCTACCTCGACCTCAACATCGGTGAGGTCGTCGAAGTCGTCGACACCGACATCGTGCCCGTGCCCCAGGAGCGCTTCGACTACCACCTCGACTCCTGGCTGCCCGAACCGCGGACGACGCAGAAGCCGATCGAGATCACCCAGCCCGAGGGAGCGAGCTTCACCCTCGACGGGGATGTCCTCGATTGGGAGAAGTGGCAGGTCCGACTCGGCTTCGATCCGGTCGAAGGGCTGGTGCTCCATCAGATCAGCTTCGATGACGAAGGCGAGCGCCGCCCCATCGTCTACCGCGCCTCGGTGGCGGAAATGGTCGTGCCCTACGGCGATCCCAGCCCGGTGCGCTTCTGGCAGAACTACTTCGACGCCGGCGAGTACTCGATGGGCAAGAACACGAACTCTCTCGAACTCGGGTGCGACTGCCTCGGCGAGATCCACTACTCGGATGCCGTGCTCGCCGATGATCAGGGGCATGCGCACACGATCACAAACGCCATCTGCATCCACGAGGAGGATGCGGGGATCCTGTTCAAGCACACCGATGAGTTCACCGGCGCCGTCGACGTGCGCCGCAACCGCCGCCTCGTCATCTCCTTTTTCATCACCGTCGGCAACTACGACTACGGCTTCTACTGGTACCTCTACCTCGACGGCACGATCGAGCTCGAATGCAAGGCCACCGGCATCGTCTACACCGCGGCCTACGGTGACGAGGCTCAGCGTCAGCGCTGGTCGTCACCGCTCGGGGACGAGGGACTGGGCATGCCCTTCCACCAGCACATGTTCTGTGCCCGTCTCGATATGCAGGTCGACGGCATCGCCAATGCCGTCGATGAGCAGGAAGCGGTCCGCGTTCCCTTCGGTGGGGACAATCCCTACGGCAACGCTTTCACCCGCCAGCTCACGCGGCTCACTGCCGAGGGCGGTCGGACGGCCGATGGGGAGGCCGGCCGGGTCTGGCACATCGTCAACCCGGAGAAGAACAACCGACACGGGTTCCCTGTCGGCTATGAGCTGCGGGTACCGGATGAGCCGACGATGATGGCGGCCGAGGGGTCGTCGATCTCGAAGCGAGCCGGTTTCGGGTCGAAGCACATGTGGCTGACGCACTTCGATGCGGACGAACGGTTCCCATCAGGTACGTATCCGAATCAGAACCCGGGTGCCGGCACCATCACGCAGTGGGTCGAGCAGCAGCGCCCGGTCGATGGCGACGACATCGTCGTCTGGGCGTCGTTCGCGATGACGCACTTCCCGCGTCCCGAGGACTGGCCGATCATGCCGGTCGACAAGCTCGGGTTCACAATGAAGCCATATGGCTTCTTCGACAGGAATCCCGCGCTCGACGTGCCGCGCCCGAAGTCGGGTCACTGCGGCACCGGCGCCGGTCACGCCTGCGAGTGCGACTGAGGGGTATCTACGATGAGCAGCGTGGCGTCGTTCCTCATGGTCGCCTCGGGGATCCTGTGCCTGACCGGCGCTGTCGCGTCGAAGGGACGACCGGCCATCGTCGCCGCGACTGTGATGGTCCTTGCCATGATCGACCTGGCCTATGCAGCCCTGGTCCCGCCGGTCGTCTGGTCGGGGGCGCTGCTCTTCGCCGGGCTCTGCTTGGCCGTGTTCCTGCGATCGTCGTCTAGGGTTCCCTCGCCGAGGCGGTCCCCCGCTCTCGTCACGGGTGGCGCAGGCGGCGTACCGGAGTCCGCGTACGAGGATGAGGTTCGGTCGTCGATCGCGTCTGACCGCTGCGTATCACGGGCGGATTCTCACTCGGGCCCGACGGCTGCGGTCCTGTCCGCCATCACCTATCCGGTGATGGCATGGCAGGTCCTCAACCATGGGGCACACATGAGCGGTTCGACGCACGCCGGTCGCCATGAAGCTGGCGGCCATGGGCATCATGCCGGTGACATGTCGCTCATCAGCACATTTCTGACGGTGGCCGTCGCCGTCCTCGCCGTGCTCTTGGTGATCTGCGCCGTTCACGACATCGTCCGAAGACGCCCTCTGGTCTCACTCGACTGTTGGGGAATGGCCGCGATGATCGTGGTGATGCAGTTCCTTCACTGAGCGGAATCGTCACCGCCGGGGTTCTTCACTGACCGGCAAAATAGAGATCCGAATGCGCCGCGCAGCGTGGGTTGAAGTTCGCGGCGCATTCCGGGCATTCATCGGTTGCTTTGTAGGCAGTGATCGTCAGTTCGGTCCAACAGTTCCCGCACAAAATCGCAGGACGATCCCACTGCTCGCGTGGCCACTGCTGTGCGGGATGGTCCGCCGTCTCCGAGTGGCACAGGTGGCACGGATAGTAGCGGTCACAGCAGGCGAAGCGGATCGCGATGATGTCGAGTTCGGTGGCGTAGTGAACGCACCTGGTGTGATCGTCGACGATCTTGCCATAGACTCGGACCTCGGACACCGCAGCTTCCCTTCTTCCCGCGCTCTATTCGCCGCACTTCCAGCCTAGCGGTCCTCGAGGTCCGTCCGAATAGATGGGACATCCACCTGTTGAAGATGATCCTTGACCTCCTCGAAGAATTCATTCGTTCATTCGCTGTGCAGGGCTTGGTCAACATCACGCGTGACTACCCGTTTGCGGCCCATCATGTGATCAAGAATTTCGCCGGCTTTGTACCACCCAGAGTTGCCTTTCCGGTCTGGGGGCTGTCGGCGCCAACATCAGTCACGAGATTGGCACCGCAGTTGCAGCACATCAGAGAGGATCACGACGGTGGTGATTTTGCCAACCAAACGAAGAGAGTGGTGACTCGAGTCGACGTCCTCATATCACCTGGAACGAATACCTCAGTGGGACATTCGCCCGGGAGACAGGGTAGCTCCGTGTCTCAGCCGCGATGTGAATCAGACCGTGCGCAAAGTGCTCCCGACCAGCTCCACAGCATCGACGATCTCTTCACTGACGATCATTGAATGTATCGCCTCGATATCGCTGTGAACCGGTCGATCGTTCTTGAGCCTCGGAACTATCGCGCGAATCGAGTCGTAAGCAGCAGCCACGCCTCGACCGATGGAGTCAGAAGAAATGAACTCCACTGCCTGGCAAGCGCACAGAAGCTCGATGGCGATCACCTGAGAAACGTTCTCGACCACTTCCAGACTCTTGAGCGCGGAAGAGGTGCCCATGCTCACGTGGTCCTCTTGACCTGCTGCCGACGGGATGGAATCCACTGAGGCAGGCTGTGCCAACCGCTTGTTATCAGAGACTAAGGCAGCAGCAGTGTACTGAGGAATCATGTACCCCGAATCAGTCCCCGGGTTCGGTGATAAGAATGGAGGAAGCCCACTGTGATGCGCAGATGTCAGCCTGAATGTTCGCCGCTCCGAAATACTGGACAGCTCTGTGAGAGCTATAGCGAGCAAGTCCAAAGCCATCGCCACTGACTCACCATGACAGTTCGACGACGACAGAGACATCTCGTCCTCAGTGAATACCAATGGGTTATCGGTCGCTGAGTTCATTTCGTCCTCGATCACAGACTTGACGAATCGAGTCATGTCCTTAGCAGCGCCGTGGACCTGCGGGATAGACCTCACGCTCAATGCGTCTTGCACCTTGTCCTGCGAATTCGCTTCGCCCAAGCTGCTTCCCGCTAACATTGTTCGCAAATTCGCGGCCGTAGCTCCGACGCCCTTGTGCTTCTTCACCGCGCCTATGCGAGCGTCGAACGCGGTGAGATTCCCGCGAAGCCCTTCGACAGAGACGGCGCTTGAGATGTCGGCCGATTTCAGAAGCGACAGGGCATCATGGACGGCAAGCCCTCCGAGCGCGACCATGTCGCAGGTGCCGTTCAGCAGGCTCAGCCCCTCTTTCGCTTGCAAGGCAATCGGTCTCAGCCCTCGCCGTTCGAGTGCCTCGGCGCCAGGGAGCTCTGCCCCGTCCACCCTGGCGACCCCTTCACCGATCAGAACAGACGCGATGTGAGCCTGGTACGACAGGTACCCGAGCGAGCCCTTTCGAGGGACTCGCGGTAATACATCCCCATTCAACATATTGAGAAGCAAGTCCACGACTTCTTCCCTGATCCCGGAGTACCCCAGCGATAGGTTCCTGACCATCATGGCCATTACGGCACGTGTTTCGTCGGCGGAGAGAGGCTCGCCCACTCCACTGGCGTGACTGCGGACAAGACTCAGCTGCAGCTGAGCAGATTCTTCGGGGCCGATTCGGATCTTACTGTTATCGCCGACACCGGTCGTAATTCCATAGACAATTGCGTTCTGGCGCAGCAGATCGTCGACGACTCGCCGGGACTCCCGAATCTCTCTGCGCGAATCGTCAGAAATGTACACATGGTGACGACGTCGAGCGATACGATGCAGGTCATCGACACCGAACCCATCTGGTCTGATGGTCACATATTCTTGCGAGTTGATTTCGTGCTCCTTCACTCAAAATGCCTTTACGACTGCTATGGGTATCACGACGAAAACGTGAACCGAATCAACTCTCCAGTTGAGATGTTTCGGACCTGTCATCTTCCTCGACAGCATCTATAACCTTCGCATCCGAGCGAAGGTATTTAGCGGCGCAGAACGAAATGAGGATGATCAGGAATAAGACCGGGAATCCTGCTAAGGTCGCAGTCTGTTTGACTGCGTCGATGCCCGAAATCTCTCCTCCGGTACCGGCCGTCACAGTGAGAACTGCCAAAAGGCCGATCAATCCACCCCAGAACATCTTCACCATGGCCGGGGGCTCCGGATTCTTGAGATCGTTGCCGGTTGTGGTCAATGACGACATGGTCGTGGTCAGCGAATCTGCCAGGGTGGTGAACGAAATGAAGATCGCAATCAACATGAGGGTGCCGAAGAGCAGTGACAGCGGAAGCTCGTCCAAGAATGCGAACAATGACAGCGGCACACCGCCCTCACCGTTGATGATGTCCCAAAGCTTGCCATCTCCCTTCCAATCGAAGTACATGGCCGCACCGCCGAACACCCAGAACCAGAAAGCTCCGAATGCGGCCGGCAGCAGAAGGTTGATCGTGACGAACTCACGGATCGTGCGACCATATGACACTCGAGCGATGAACATTCCGATTAAAGGGGCGTTGGCACCCCAGAGAGCCCATTCGAAGATCGGCCAATCCCGGGGCCATGATTCGCCGTCCATTGGGCTGAACCACAGATGCATCTCCGCGAAGTCAGAAAGGTACTTTCCGGTGCCTTGCGTACCAATGGTCATGATGTAGGCGGTCGGACCCACTACAAGCACGAAGACCAGAAGCAAGAGGAAAAGCCGGGTGTTCTGCTCCGCGAGGAACTTGATTCCTTTTTGGAGGCCGGTGTAGCTCGACAGAATGTAGGTAATGGTGATGAGAATGGCGATAGCCGCCCACAGAGTGGGGCCATTGACGATGTCCGTATAGTGCGAAACGCCGCTGCCGATCTGCAGCACCCCTTCCCCAAGGATCGCAGACATGGCACCCGCAATGGCGAACATGCAGACATTGTCGACGACGGTTCCGAGGCCCCCAAGTGCCCGCCTTCCGAAGATGGGGTACAGCGCAGAGCTGACTGCGTAGGGCATGCCCTTGTTGTAATGTGCGTATCCGATTGCGATTCCGCAGATGACATACAAGGCATATGGGGCGACCGTCCACTGCATCGTCACGGCCGCAATCGAAAAGGTTGCTGCCTGCTCCGATCCTGGCTCCAGCCCGAGCGCATTCGGCGGGTCCATGAAATGGGTCAGCGGTTCAGCCGTCCCCCAGAACAGGATTCCGGTGCCGATGCCGCTGGTCAGAGAGATCGCGAACCATTGCCATTTCGACAAAGTCGGTTTGGCCTCGTCGCCACCAATTCTTATCTTTCCGTACTTCGAAAAGCCCACATACAGACAGACGAAGATCAATACGAACACGGTCAAACTGAATAGCCAGCCGAAGTTTGTGAAGGCGAATCCCACCACTGCCGACTGTATGTTGTAGAACCATTGAGGGGCTGCGATACCCAGGACCGCGGTGGCGACCAGGAGGACCGCCATCGGGGCGAACACTCCCCACCGCAATTTCTTATTGTTCATCATTGACTCCGGTGGATTGTCCATCAATTGCGACCAATCGTCAGCACCGGGATGGCAGCAGTTCTGTACCGTCCTTGGTCACTCAGTTGCTGATGCGAACAGTGGTGCTGGAAAGGCCTCCGGCCATGCTGGCAG
Source organism: Brevibacterium sp. 'Marine' (assembly GCF_012844365.1). Classification (NCBI taxonomy): domain Bacteria; kingdom Bacillati; phylum Actinomycetota; class Actinomycetes; order Micrococcales; family Brevibacteriaceae; genus Brevibacterium; species Brevibacterium sp. 'Marine'. The sequence continues at coordinate 358,010 of NZ_CP051626.1, read as the reverse complement.
GTCACTATCTGGCTTACAATCCATCGACGCAGAATTATGTCCGACATGTCGGACAAGCTATAGCCGTTCTTAAAGTCCGCATAAGGTTTCGAGCCTAATACTCTCCACGCTCCTGCCGCCTTGGGTGCATGACGGAGGGACAGAAAGGCTGTTCGGTCATATTGCTGGCATAGTGCTGTTCGATCCGGAGAAAGCCACGGACAATGCCACATTCACACTCAACCAACGCTGGCTCCGCGCGGAATCGACGGCGTCCTCGGCAGCGGCGAACATGTGGTGGAGGACGGGCAGTCGACCGGACGCAGTGTAGGCAAGGGGATCACTGAGCCGCACTGATTGCGGGTAATGTGGAGACCCCGAGCCGATGAGGATCCATGTCGCAACCTGCAGATTTCGTGCACCCCTTCGCCGAGGTGGCGCTGAGCAACATCACCCGTGAGTATCCGTTCGCCTCCCATCATCTGGCGCGGAGTTTGGCCGACATCGTGCCCGCGGTGGAGAAGCATCCGGCATTCGGGAATTCCTATGACTGGCACTCGAGCGTGCACATGCACTACCTATTGGCGTCGCTGCTGGAGACCAAGGAGGCTCAAAGAGCCAGTTGGAGCGAACGTGCGGTTGAAGTTCTCTCTTCACACCTGAGCGAGGAGAATATGCTCGCCGAGGCGGCTTTCCTCCGTGAGAATCCTTCGTGGGAGCGGCCGTATGGCTGGGCGTGGGCGGTCGAACTCAATCGGGTCCTCAATGCCAGCAATATCGACGAGCTACGTGAACTAGGCGCGAACACTCAAGTGCTCGCGGATACGGTGTTCGATCTTGCATCGACGTGGCTGCCTAAGGTGGCCGCGCCGGTTCGCCATGGGGTGCACTCGAATACAGCCTTCGGGCTGCGCCGAATCCTCATCGGTGCTCGTGCTGCAGGCCGGCATGATGTTGTTGACGTCATCGCCGGAGCGGCTCGTCGGTTCTTCGCCGAGGACGCCGCCTGGAACTTCAGTCAGGAGCGCAGCGGTCACGACTTCCTCTCCCCCGGCTTGTGCGAGGCGGACCTCATGGCCGAAGTGCTCACCGAGGACGAGTTGGCAACATGGCTGCCTGAGTTCCTTTCGGATCTGTCTCCCGAATCACCAGCGCTCACACCCGTGAAGGTCCTCGACCCGACCGACGGTCAGCAGAGCCATCTTTACGGTTTGGGACTCTCGGTCGCGGCATCGGTGATGCGATTGGCCTCGAAGTTAGAGGCGAACGCGGAAAAGTCCGGTCATGACGAGCTTCTGACCCAGGCCAAGGGCATGCTCACCCGAGTCGATTCGTTGATGGCACCAGGACTCGGCGCCGCTGTCTCAGACGAGTACGTTTCGTCGCATTGGATCGCGACGTTTGCGTGGGAGACCCTAGCGCTTCCAACTTCCAAGTTCGAAAGTCACCGTTCCCTTGACTAGCAAGTCACAATTCAAAGATGAACTCGACACCTAGTTCCTGGGCAACAACAGAGCAAGCACGACTAGCCATGAAAGCAAATCGTTCGCGAGATACAAAGCCCGAAATCGCGGTAAGACGTGCTCTCCATCGCCGCGGCTGGCGCTTTCGGATTGAATTTCACGCCCTCCAAAATGACAAACGCCGTACGGTCGATATTGCCTTCACCCGCCACCGTCTGGCTATTCAAATTGACGGCTGCTTCTGGCACGGATGCAAAGACCATTTTGTCCTGCCAAAGGCAAACCGCCAATATTGGAAAGACAAGATCACAAGAAACCAAGCACGAGACTTAGAGACAAATCAATTGCTCAAGGAAGACGGCTGGATAGTCCTCCGATTCTGGGAACATGAGAGCATTGAGTCAATAGTCTCTATAATCGAGAATACGCTAAATAGCACAAGCACGGATAGACACAAGGGCCAACCGTCTCGAAATTGAACACCGTCCTCGAGGGCACAACAGCTCACGTCAAGATAATTGGTAGTAAGTAAAAATCACCCAGCACTGCAGTCCCGCAAATCGTGAAATTTACAAGCCGACTCTAACGCCCCCGTTACTTTTTAAGTAGCCCCGCCATCCGTCAGGATAGAAGGGGTCGCTGGCCTGAGGACCCCGGCATGATTGATGCCCCCAGTCACCATGATCCGGGAGGTGTAGTCACCGGGATCCGAGGGCACCAGGGAAATCGCTGATAGGGGCCAGAACCACTGGCAGAACACATGCCTTGAGCCCGACCGTAACGTGGATGCCGAACCCAGGAGCCACAGCACCACCGGCCAGCCGAACCACAACCAAATATCCGGTCACATGAGTCGAAGAAGATGAATGACATGATCACCAACCACGCTGACATCGACGTATTCATCGGCATCGATATCGGCAAACACAACCACCACGCCGTCGCACTCGACCGCGACGGCAAACAACTCCTGTCGAAGGCACTGCCGCAAAACGAAACGAAACTCCGGGCTTTGCTTGACCGGCTGCGCAAGCACGGAACACTGCTCGTCATCGTTGATCAGCCCGCCACAATCGGGGCCCTGTCGGTCGCGGTCGCCCAAGCCGAGTCCATCACGGTCGCTTACCTGCCGGGGTTGGCGATGCGCCGCATCGCCCACCTTCATCCACTATGCACTGATCAGCGCCGTTCGATCAGCTACACCGCGGTCAAGCATCAGCTCACTGCCATCCGCGCCCAAGCCAAACAGCGCCCGACGACAGTCCCACCTGCCCAGGCACCAGCGCCTGCAGTCTCACGGGATACCAGCAGAGCTCATCTGACTGGTGTTGATCAATTCCGCCTGACCACGCTGACCAACGACGAGGAAGCCTGAAAGGACCCCACCAATGTCTGACCACCACCTCACCACTGATGACATGGCTGTCTTCACCCAGCTGCGGATGACCGCGTTCGGGCAAGCCGTGATCGATATCGCCAACGATTCCGACTACGACGACTGGACGTTCTCAGCCAAGATCCACCATGCCCTCGATATCGAGCTCGCTGCCCGGGCAGAACGCCGCGTCCACAAACTCCTTAAGGCCTCTCATACCCCGAACCCCGCTGCATGTGTCGAAGACATCCGGTACCTGCCTGACCGGACGCTGACCCGCGACGTCGTCGATCGGCTCGCCTCCTGTGCCTGGATCGACAATGCCACGAACGTCGTCATCCTCGGCAAAACCAGTGTGGGCAAGTCCTATCTCGCCCAGGCGCTGGTCAACGCTGCATGCCGGAAGGACTACACCGTCGCCTACTGGCGGCTAGATGATCTGGGGAATCGGCTGGCGGTCTACCAGCCATCTGATCCGGGAGGATTACGGTTCCTCGATAGTCTGCGAGCCTGCGATGTCCTCGTCCTCGATGACTTCCTCACGACACCGATCACGATGGATACGACTGCCAAGATACTGAACATCCTTGCCAGCAGAGAAGGCAAGGGAGCCACGATCGTGACGTCTCAATTCGACCCCGTCGACTGGTACAAATCACTCCACGACGCAGTCATCGCTGAATCGATTCTCAGCCGGCTCGTTTCCGTCAGCGAGATCGTCCAACTCGATGGCCCGAATATGCGTAAGAAGACTCGACAGCAACCCGAGGAGAATAGTCCGGCGTGATCGTAAGCTTGGAGCGCGGGGCACCGGATTAGTGCTACCAGGTCCCCGCGCTCCTGCTACCGGTTCAGTCCACAGGTGCTATCGAATGCACCTTCCCTACACACTCCGAAAGGTGTGAAGCGACTCGATCCTGACCGGGTGAAGAAGCGACGCGAACCCGTGTGGTCGGCTGCGGAGCATCCGGATGCGTGGCGAGTGGTGTGGCAGTACCGGCGGAAACGGGCGATGCGTGATGAGCAGACGCTGAACCTGCAGCGCAACCGCGCACTGGCGATCATCGATGGTGACAAGCCAGCGAAGAAGGCGCGGTTTGTGAAGGTCACTGATGAGGAGAAAGCCTTCGATGAGAAGGCGTATGAGCGGGCGATGAAGCTGACGGGGTTCAAAGGCTACGTGACGAACATTCCCGTCGGGACCATGCCAGCGACCGAGGTCATCGGAAGCTATCACGACCTGTGGCACGTCGAGCAGTCTTTTCGGATGTCGAAGACCGACTTGAGAGCCCGGCCGATCTTTCACCGGACCAGGGACGCAATCGAGGCGCACTTGACGGTCGTGTTCACGGCGTTGGCCGTATCGAGGTTCATGCAAGACGCGACCGGGGCGCGTCGCTGAAGAAGATCATCACGAGTCTGCGGCCATTGCGGGAGTTCACCGGGCGAGTCGGTGGGCAGGACATCACGTTCATACCGGAAGCACCCAAGGCCGTCGAGGACATGCTCAAAGCACTGGAAAAATCGTAGATTCGGACCTCACCGGCGGGTAACTAAAGTTGTGCAACTCAGATCTAATGCCGCCAGCAAACAGACCAGACCGCCCGGCAATCTTCAGTAAAACGAAATTAATCTGAAACACCGGAGGTGTTGTATGCAAAGGATATGGAGTCTGCAACGAACTTCCCGAGCTTGACTGGGACCGCATTCCCGATCATCTGCTCAGTGTCGGTTCTGGACCCAGCGAAGGTAAAACCTCGCGGGAATGTTTGAATCTCGGCACGTTCGGCAGTCGTCAGGGGCCGAGCTTGAGATGCCGGCGCTGGATCGCCCTCATGCCCCGGGTACCCCGCTGGTATAGGTCGATTTACGCCTCGAATTGTAGGAGATGGCTCGTCCACCGAAAAGATGCCTCTACGAGCGTAGCTTCGCGGGTGCCTGTAGTAATACTCGGTTTCTAGGCGAGTACCAAACCAGTCGCGAACGGTCATTGCCTCTTCCGAGACTGCAGTCTCCCAGTAGTGCCGCACACGATCGACGTGGCCCGCACTCAGGGAACCGAATGCAATTAGCCGCTTGCGAGTCTGCGGCACACCACAATATGCAGAGTTGAGCACCTTCTTCACAATGGTGTAACCCGCATCTTCCATAACAGAGAGTGCACGGTGGTAGGCGGCTGCTCCAGCGGCCCTGGCTACATTCTCCATCACAAAGAATGGCGGTCGAAAGTGAGTGACAATTGAGGCGTATTTCTCTGTTAAATCGGCCCTTTCTCCTTCAACCCGCTTGCCAGCTGAGGAGAAATCTTGGCATGGGGGGCCTCCAATTATGGACGGAAAGGATCCATCAGGCTGCCGATGATGTTCGAGCTCGGCGATCGTAAGTTCGACATCTCCAAGATCGAGCGTTTTCGCCTCGTGTCCGAGCTTGTTCTGATTGTAAGTGTCCACCGCCGGTTTCCAATTGTCATAGCCCGCGAGGACCCGAAAACGAGCAAGCTGAAACCCAAGAGACATTCCGCCACAACCAGCGAAAAGGTCGATGACAGAAGGCAACATAGGGTCAGGAGAGACTCTCGAGTCATACCCATCATCTGGCTTCAGAAACGCAGCTACGATCTCGGACGCCCAAACAGCCCCACCATTTATGTCTTCAGAGGTCGGAACAGGAAGTCTGCCCCTAGAACGGAGCGTACGAACGGTAGCCGGCTTCACATCAAGCAACGCAGCGAGCCGTTTCACATCAAATAGTCCGGTAGCGGGATCAGCCGCGTCCGCAATCGGGAGATCGTCCATAGCCAAAACGCTACCACATGAGGGGTCGCGAATCGAAACGCCTGGGCGCCAAACAGAGACCCCTAACTTGTCCAATCGCCTCCTGCTTGCAGCTTATCGATTGTAAATCGCAATGAAAAAGAAGCATCTAGCCTTCGTTCGGGCAGAAGAAAGTCTCTTCCTCGTTCATTAAAAATTCGCTCAATCTCACTCGCCCCAACCCGTGGGTATACGAATTCCTCCGACATCATAATGTCTCGCGCACCGGTAGTGAAAGATCCAGCCTTATCCGTTTGATACCCATAAGTGGTATCGCTTTTAACTCGGGCAAAGTCCAGCGTGAATTGGGTTGTGTAATCCCACAGAGATCGAATCAGCCAAATCAGCGTCCGTGCGGGCCTGCTGATTTTCGCATTGGGCGCTGAAACGAGATTCGAGTCAGCATCCAAGTATGCCGCGCGAACAGCCTGGACAAACAACTGAACAAACGCCAGATCGGTCCAAACAAAGGTATCGAAAGCGTGCTTCTCGTCGAGCAGGGGCTTTTGCCCTTGCGATCGCCACAGAGCTACCATAATAAGAGGCCGCTGCAGTTTGATGCCAGCCTCAATCAGAGCTTCAGTCGCCTCAACAATCGCCGGAATCTTGTCGAGCATAAATCGAACATTGCGCCAGTCATACTCGTTCGGCAACCCCAGATGGTCTCTCAGCAGAGTTTGCATTTCATATCGACGAGTTGAGGTGTACCCGTAAGCGATCGAAAATGCCACCTGTTCTACCGTCGATGGCCTGAAAACTGTTTCGCACGCTTGTTTCTCGCGAGGGCGCCCCGCTGTTTCGGCATTGGGGGCCACAACAAGTTTGAGTTCGAGTGGATGCAGATACTCCTTGGTCGCGTTGTCACGAATCACGACATCACTGGGGCTGAGATCGCCGGCTGTGGCAAATTGTCGATACGGCTCAAATGGTGCCTCAAAATCAAAGAACGCGTTTCGCGGATCTGTGTGGATTATATCGGCCCATCTCGATTTCACGTGATTCGTAGTTGGACGACCGTCAATCCCAATTTCTGCGCGCACAACAGGTATGCCTAGCTCACGCTCCATTGATAGGTACTGAGTAAGCGCGAGCGGGAAAGCATTGGTAAAAGTGTTCTTACCAAAGCTCTTGGCGGTTGTGAAGTCTTTACTGGCATGGTCCAGCCCATATAGATACGACATATACCTGGATCGTACCCCATCTGTTCTCCCGTGAGACGGTCACTGATCTAGGATTTGTTTTCTACGAGGAAGCTTCGAACGAGCTCGCTCACTTGACCGAAGCCATGTAGCTAGCAATGTCCCGGGTTCTAAGGCTTCAATCTCTAAGTGTCCCGTCTATGGTCTTGACGGCCCATCTATAGTCTCCGTCACTACGACCCTTCAGCTTCGCACAGTGGATATTTTGCGTCCGCAGAATCTCGCAGTGAGCCGTCTTCATAGCAAACGGATATTCACCTTCTATCGTGTGCCCTACCTATGGTGCCTTGAGAATACGCCCCTGTGTCACCAATAATTTCGACTCTGCCAAAGGTCAGCTAGCGCTCCAACCGGCAGAAAGCACACTGACCACGTTTCACTCATTAAGGCCCACTTGTGGTCCGCCAATTGTGCTTCACGAGGCCAATCGAAATAGTCCGCGTTGCCATCAATAGCCAGGTCCATGGCTAGAACGCCGAAGTTCGACGTACAGTTGCGGCGAAACTTTCACCGACCGGCCCACGGAAGCACTCGCAGACGAGCCCGTGCCGGAAGACGTAACGCAGAGAACCGACGACCAAAAGCACAATGAGAACGACCAGCAACCAGACATCGAGGGGTCGTTCGCGGGCAAGCTTCGAAGTCATTGCTCTCAAGCATAGGCAATCGGGGCCAGATAGCCATGCGCTGTCGAGCCCGCGACTATCGTCGGCAGATGACATCGTCTTTAGCATCATCCGATCGGCCACTTTTCTCCGCCCCGATGACAGATTTGCTTTGTCGCTGCATCCGGAAGAATTAGGGCATGACAAATGACAGAATCACCACGAAGTCCAACCTGTTCCTCGCCTCGGCCGTTGCAGCGGTCGGGGCCCTGAGCGCTTGCACCCATACAGTCGAAGCTGAGGGAACTCCCTCTTCCGCCTCGGAAGAGATGCCCGCTGCTGATAGAGGCACTCAGCCGTCGGACGCCCTCGCCTCCACTCCATGGGAGACGACGAGCGCCACTGACACCGAAGGCAATGAGGTGGGTGTTGAAGACGTAGACGTCGAGAACTACGTCGGCTGGGCGTACTTCAAGACTGACAGAACATTCACGATGTACAACCTCGACGACTCACCGAAGATGCAAGGCGACTGGACCGTGTCCGACGACGGAAAGACACGAACTATCGTGTCGAAGGACGAATCCGGCAACGAGCAGTTCACTCGCGACTCAGAGATCATCACGCTCACCGATGACGATTTCACCTACCGGGTGTAGTACCCCGACGAGAATGACAAGTCCGTCTACTTCGACATCATCCACGCGCCCACCGCCCATGCACAGCCGACCAGCTGATCAGCTCGTTCAGTCGGCACCGATGACGGTCATTGCGCCGTATCATTGGGATTGAGCCCGGAGGTCTCTTCAGCAATCAGCCCCAGCACCGATCTCAGCACCTCGGCGGTATTCCCGCCGAGGTGCGGTGCCGTCTGCGCCGCGTTCACCGGTGTCCCTCCGAACTGCAGCGGTACCCTCGGAGCCAACACCCGACCGACACCAGGCTGGTCGATTTCGGTGAGCATCGGGTTCTCCGTCGAACACCGCGGGTCTGAGTTTACGAGTTCCTCAAACGTCTGGAATCCGCCGACGAGAACCCCGCCCTCGGCGAGAAGCCTTGTCGCGTCCTCGGCAGTGTGCGCAGCAAACCACTGACGCACCACCGCATCGATCGCCTCCCTCGCCTCGAACCGACCACCCTCAGTCGCCAAGTCGACATCGAGAAGTTGCCCGATCATCTCGAGCTTCTCCGACAGCCCCGTCGCCTTGCCCAGGCCTCGCCAGTGCTTGTTCGAGATGACGACAACCATCACCTGACGGCCGTCCGAACACTCGAACGACTGCCCATAGGCACCGTAGAGACCATTGCCCAGGGCCCCTCTGGTCTTCCCTGTCGCCTGCACCTCGGCGATATAGCCAAGATTGCCCACGGTCGCGAGCATGACATCGGACAGCGCCAGAGTGATCTCCTGTCCCTTGCCTGAGGTACGGCGATCCAGCTCCGCAGCCATGATCCCGTTGGAAATATAGAGCCCCGCAGCAATATCCCAAGCAGGCACAGCATTGTTGACCGGGCGCTCGTCATCACCGGTGATGACTGGGAACCCGCTGGCCGCATTCACCGTGTAATCGACCGCCGGGGAACCGTCGTGCCACCCGCCTAGGCGGAGCATGACGAGATCTGCGCGATGCCGCTTGAGATTCTCATAGCTCAACCATCCGCGGGCCGGCAGATTCGTGATGAGCGTGCCCGCCTCGGCGATAAGATCCGTGGCGATCTTCTGCCCCTCCTCAGACTTCAGGTCGAGGGTGACCGAGCGCTTCCCCTTATTCAGGGACGCCCAGTAGATCGATGTGCCGTCATCGCTGATCGGCCACCGGTTCGCATCGATATTCCCACCGATGGGGTCGATGCGGATGACATCGGCACCGAGCTGAGCCAAGGTCATTGCACCCAACGGGGCTGCAACGAAGGCAGAGATCTCAACGACTTTGAGGCCAGTCAAGGGTGCGGGGCGAGTGTCGGTCATGGTCGTTCTCCTCAGTTGTTCGTGCTCACGGTCGCGGCGATGGCCGTCTTCCCATCCGGGGCGACGGCCTGCAGGTCGTGGACCCCGGGCTCGGTCTCCCGACCGACGAGATGGATCTGCTCACCAGCAAACAACGGAGACTTCGCCGTGAAACGATACCCGGTCACAGCCGCTTCGGGGCGGGTGGATATGAACGCGTCCAACAGCAGCGTCGCGGTCAATGGTCCGTGGGTGACGAGCCCGGGGTAGCCTTCGACCTCGGTGACGTACGGGTGGTCGTAGTGGATGCGGTGGGAGTTGAACGTCAGCGCCGAGTAGCGGAAGAGCATGACCTCGTTCGGTCTGACCGAGCGCGTCCAGTCCCACCCATCCGGGACCGGCGAGTCCTCACGTGGGGGCTTCGCTGCCGATCCCTCGGGCACCTTGGTGGCTTCCCGGTAGACGATCGTGTGCCGATCCGTCGTGGCAGGCCTTCCGTCCGCGGTGAGCTCGTGACGGAGCACCACGAAGCACAACGGTCCGGTGCTGCCGGTCTTCTCCGTGATCGATTCGATCGTCGTCGTGCGTTCGATGCTCTGTCCGGGCAGGATCGGGGCGTGGAAAGTCAGGTCGCTGCCGGCCCACATCCGCCTGGGCAGAGGCACCGGCGGCATGAACCCACCAAGCGCGGCATGCCCATCAGTCCCGAGGTCACTCATCGGCACATCGTCTTCAGAAAAGTGCAGCCAGTGACCCAGCGGGAACAGCGGCGCAGCCTGGTCACCGTCGTGGCCGAGCAGGGTTGCCAGGCGTGCGGCCCGTTCGCCATCGGCCGTCTCGGTGGCGGTGGCACTGCGGCCGACCCAGCCTTGGAGGTTCGTCTCACTCATCGCAGTCAAGTTCCTTACGGTAGTTCGTCAATGCACTCACAACGGCCTAATTGCTACGTGACGGCGGCGCAGATACCTCGCGCCAGGTTGCTGGGCCGCCGTCAGGTAGCAATTCAGCGACCTAACAGTTCGTCGGAGATGATGCGCATCTGGATCTCCGACGACCCTTCGAAGATCTTCGTCAGGCGGGCATCCCTCCAGTGGCGTTCGACCGCGAAGTCCGTCGTGTACCCGGCACCACCATGGATCTGCACCGCCTCCGAGGTCACCTTCTCACTCATCTCCCCAGCCAAGTACTTCACCATCGCCGCTTCCTTGTCACAGCGGCGACCGGAATCGATCTGGGTGCACACGTGGTACATCAGCTGCCTCGAGGCTTCGATCTGCGCGGCCATGTCCGCGACCTTGAACCGCAAGTGCTGGAAATCAGCCAACGGATGCCCGAACTGCTCACGTTCCTTCAGATACTTCACCGAGTCCTCGAGAGCCGCCTGAGCCAAACCGATCGACCGGGCTGCCGTATGGGCGCGACCCACCTCAAGCCCGGACACGGCTTGGTAGAACCCACGCCCTTCCTCACCGAGCAGCGAGTCGGCGGGGAGGACGAAGTTGTCGAACGACAACTCCCACGTCTTCCACCCGTGATAGCCGATCTTCTTCGCCGGTGCCCCGGAGATCCCTTCGGGGAAGGTGCCGCGTTCCTTCTCGACGAGGAACACCGAGATCCCCCGATGCCGCTTCTCCTCCACAGAAGTGCGGGCGAAGAGGATGATGTAGTCGGCCTGATCGGCATACGTACACCACATCTTCGTGCCGTTGATGACCCAATCACCATCGGCATTGCGATCGGCCTTGCACCGCAGGTTCGCCACATCCGACCCGGCCTCCGCCTCGGAGAGGGCGAAGGCCCCGAGGTACTCACCACTGGCAACCTTCGGCAAAAGCCTCGCTTCCTGTTCGGGTGAGAACCCACCGCCCATCCCGTTGCCGCGCGCGAGCAGGCCGGCCACGGACATCCAGGCGCGGGAGAGTTCCTCGGCCACGAGGCAGTACTCGAACACACCGAGCCCCAGGCCGCCGTACTCTTCGGGGATGAGGATGCCGAAGAACCCCATCTCGGCCATCTGTTTGACCATCGAATCGGGGAACTGTCCCTCAACCGGGTCGAGTTCGTTGGCGATCGGCAGGACGACATCGCGAGCGAAATCGCGGGCCAGAGCTTGGATCTCGAGGCGCTCCTCGGTCATCATGTGCGGAGTGTCCGGACGCGGACGGGGTTTGTGGGTCATGTTCTTCCCTCGGGTGGAGTGCGTGGTCAGATGGCTAGAGGCGAATCGTTTGGGTACGACAGGTGTGGGTGCCGCCCATGACCCTCATGCCTTGTTCCGGCCGATGAGCTGCTTGGCGATGACGTTCATCTGGATCTCATTCGTGCCCTCACCGACTATCATCAGCGGAGCATCACGGTAGTACCGTTCGACGTCGTATTCGGTGGAGTATCCGTAACCGCCATGGACACGGATGGCGTCGAGGGCCACCTCGGCGGCCATCTCCGAGGCATAGAGCTTCGCCATTCCTGCCTCCATGTCCACACGCGCACCCGAATCATAGGTGCGGGCGGCATGGAGGACGAGCTGCCGGGCGGCCTCGAGCTTCGTCGCCATCGTGGCGAGCTTGTTGCCCACCGACTGGTGCTTCCAGATCGGCTTGCCCATCGACTCGCGCTCCTGCGAATACTTCACCGCATCATCGAGCGCCGCCTGCGCAACGCCGAGCGAGCGGGACGCGACCTGGATGCGGCCGATCTCGAGTCCCTTCATCATCTGCTTGAACCCGACACCCTCAACATTACCGAGCAGCTGTGACTGCGGCTGCCTCAGTCCGTCGAACGACAGTTCGCAGGTCTCGACGCCCTTGTACCCGAGCTTCGACAGATCCTGGGAGACGGTGAACCCCTCTCCCTTCTCCACGAGGATGATCGAGATGCCCTTGTGACGGGGCTCCGCTTGCGGGTCGGTCTTGCACAGCAGCGCGATCAGGTCGGACTTCCGGGCGTTCGTGATCCACGTCTTCGACCCGTTGATGACGTAGTCATCGCCGTCCTTCGTTGCAGTGGTGCGCATGGCCTGCAGGTCGGATCCGCCGCCGGGTTCGGTCAGCGCCATCGTCGCCCGCAGCTCACCGGTGGCCATCCGCGGCAGGTACGTGTCCTTCTGCTCGTCGGTGCCGTACTCCTGGAGAAGCTTCGCCACGACCGTGTGCCCGCCCATGGCACCCGCCAGGGACATCCACCCACGGGCGAGTTCCTGAGTGATGAGCGCATACGCCTCGGTCGAGACCTTGCCCATGCCCCACGGTTCGTCGATGGCGAGCCCGTAGATGCCCATATCCTTCATCGTCTGGATCCACGCTTCGGGATATTCGTTGGCGTGCTCGACCTTGTTGACGCTGGGTTTGACCTGCTCGTCGATGAATTCGGCGACCAGGTTGATCATCATCTGCTCTTCATTGCTCACTGCCATCGTGAAGTCCTCTGTTCGTTCGTCATTTCGGAAAGTTCAGTCCAATCGGGTGCCGTCGCGGACCGTGCGGGTTCGGCCGAGGCCGAGCGTCGGCGGACCGGTGCTGTCGAAGAAGTCATTGCCCTTGTCGTCGGTGATGATGAACGCGGGAAAGTCTTCGACGTGGATCCTCCACACCGCCTCCATCCCGAGCTCCTCCATATCGAGGACCTCGACCGAGGTGATGCAGTCCTGGGCCAACCGTGCTGCCGGTCCGCCGATCGATCCGAGGTAGAAGCCGCCGAATTCGGCACAGGAGTTCTTCACCTGCGCGGACCGATTGCCCTTGCCGAGCATGATCATCGACCCACCTGCCTCCTGGAACCGCCGCACATACGTGTCCATCCGCGACGAGGTGGTCGGACCGAACGACCCCGAAGGCATCCCCTCGGGCGTCTTCGCCGGCCCCGCATAGTAGATCGGATGGTCCTTGAAATAATCGGGAAGCTCCCCACCAGCGTCGAGGCGGTCCCGCAGCTCCGCATGCACGATGTCGCGGGCGACGACGACCGTCCCCGTCAGCGACACCCGATCACCGACGGACAGTTCGGACAGCTGTTCCTGCAGGCTCGGCATCGGTCGGTCGAGGTCAATGGCGGTGACATTGCCGGATTCGATCTCCTCGACGCGACCCATCGCGGGCAGGAACCTCGCCGGATCGTGTTCGAGCTCTTCGATGAATACACCGTCTGCGTTGATCCGGGCGATGATCTGCCGGTCGGCCGAGCAGCTCACGGCGATCGCGATCGGCAGTGACCCGTTGTGCCGGGGCAGCCGGACGACGCGAACATCGTGGCAGAAGTACTTGCCGCCGAACTGTGCACCGAACCCGAGGTTCTGAGTGAGTTCGAAGACCGTCTGCTCGAATTCCTTGTCCCGGAAACCGTGGCCCAATGCGGCGTCTCCGGTCTCCGGAAGATCATCGAGGTAGTGGGCACTGGCGAGCTTCGCAGTCTTGAGCGTGAACTCCGCCGAGGGTCCGCCGATGACGACGGCCAGATGGTAGGGAGGGCAGGCCGCGGTGCCGAGGGTGGAGATCTTCTCAGCGAGGAAGTCGAGCATCGCCGACTCGTTGAGCACGGCCTTCGTCTCCTGATAGAGGAAGGACTTGTTCGCACTGCCTCCGCCTTTGGCCATGAACAGGAGCTCATAGTCGTCGACGGGGCTCAACCCCACTTCGATCTGGGCGGGCAGGTTGGTGCCGGTGTTGGATTCGTCGAACAGGCTCGTCGGTGCCAGCTGCGAGTAGCGGAGGTTGAGTTCCTCGTAGGCGCGGCCGATTCCGCGCGACAGATGCCGCGCATCATCGCCGTCGGTGAGCACGTTCGGTCCGCGCTTGGCCGAGACGATCGCCGTGCCCGTGTCCTGGCACATCGGCAGGATCTCGCCGGCCGAGACCGCGGCGTTCTGCAGCAAGTCGAGGGCGACATAGACGTCGTTGTCGCTGGCCTCCGGATCGTCGATGATCGCGCGCAGGCTGGCCAGGTGGTCGGTGCGCAGATAGTGCGAGATCTCCTTGAAAGCCACCTCGGCGAGGTCGGACAGGGTCTCCGGTGCCACCGTGAGGAACGTGCGCGACGTCCCGGCCACCTCGGCGGTGGTCGTCTCCACTCCCCGGATGTCGAGCCTGCGCATCCGCGAGCCTTCGCCCTCGGTGGGCAGCAGAGGCGAGTAGGCGAAGTCGTCGGCCCTCGCCGAGGCGGCCCCGCCGTCGGTCGTGTGTGCGGGTTCGTCATTCATCGTCGTCAGATCACCCCGTTGTTGCGCAGTTCGCCGATCGTCTCGGCATTCATCCCCAGCTCGCCGAGGATGGACTCCGAATTCTGCCCCACCGCTGGGATCGGGTCCATGCGATTGCCCACCCCGGACATCTCGACCGGTGGTGCGAGCATGGAGATCGGCCCGGCGGGGGTCTCGACCTCGTGCCAGCGATGGCGTTCGGTCAGCTGCGGATGGTCGGCGATCTCGCTCATATCGCGCTGCCTCGAGTGGGCGACCGCTGCCTGTTCGAGCAGGGCGTCGCAGGCCTCGCCGGTGAGCGCAGAGAAGGCTCGTTCGATGATCTCTTGGAGTTCGTGTCGGTGCGCATAGCGGTGCGCGGCGCGGTCGAAGCGTTCGTCGGTGACCATATCGGGACGGTCTAGTACTTGGGTGGCGAAGCGTTCCCATTCGCGTTCATTCTGGATCGCGAGCATGATCTGAGTGCCGTCGCCGCAGGTGAACGCACCGTAGGGGGCAATGGCGGCATGGGAGGTGCCGGCGCGGGTGGGGCGGGTGCCGCCGTAGCGGGTGAAGTAGAGGGGGTAGCCCATCCATTCGACGAGGGAGTCGAAGAGGCTCGTCGACAGGGTGGCTCCTTCACCCGTGCGCTCGCGGTTGTACAGAGCGGTGAGGATACCGGAGTACGTGTACATTCCCGCGGCGATGTCTGCCGTCGAGATTCCCGTCTTCGCGGGGAACTCCTCTGTTCCGGTCACGGAGACCAGTCCTGCTTCGGCCTGCACGAGTGCATCGTAGGCTTTTGCGTCTTTGTACGGCCCGTCCGTTCCGTATCCGGAGATCGAGGCGTGGATCAGCCGAGGGTTGATCGAACGGAGCTCGTCGGCGCCAAGGCCGAGTCTCTCTGCCGCGCCGGGGGCGAAATTCTGGATGAAGACATCCGCCGAGGCGATGAGCTCATGGAGGATCTTGAGCCCGTCGGGGCTCTTGAGATCGAGCGCCAGGCTCTCCTTGTTGCGGTTGATCCACACGAAATGGCTCGAGAGTCCGTTGACCGTCGTGTCGTATCCGCGGGCGAAGTCACCGACCCCGGGGCGTTCGATCTTGATGACCCGGGCTCCGAGGTCCGCCAGCTGGCGTGAGGCGAACGGGGCAGCGACTGCCTGTTCGCAGCTTACGACAGTGATGCCGGTCAGCGGCAGGTGTGAGGCGGTTGCGTCGTCCTGGCCCACGGGGCTCGGTACGGACGTCGGTGCAGCAGTGGCCATCGGCCCTCCACGACGAGGTGTGAAACGTTGACATCCACATCATACATATCTTCACAGATAATGCATTCTTTGATCTCGGCTGATGCCTGAGCCTGTAGACTGGGGCCACCGAGACATGAAAGGATGCCCCGACAGCGGGTGACGTATGAACGAAAGGCATCGGGTGGATCAGGAGTCGGCATCGACCAAGCGGGACGTCATCGTCCTCGGCCTGCGACGCAAGATCCTCTCCCGCGAGCTCGATCGCGGCGAACGACTGCGACAGGATCAGGTCGCCGAATGGTTCAATGCCTCCATCACCCCTGTCCGCGAGGCTCTGCGAATCCTCGAAGCCGAGGGTCTCGTCACCTCCGAAGCTCACCGCGGGGTCCGCGTCGCCGGCGTCGACGTCGACCGCCTCAAGTCTCTCTTCGTCACCCGAAAGCTCACCGAGACCTTCGCCATCGCTCGTGCGACCACACGGATCTCTCGACACGAGCTGCGCCAGGCCGAGCGCCTGCTCGAGGCTCTTGACGAGGCGAGCGCCGACGGTGATTCTCTGGGACGCAACACTCGCAACGAGGAGTTCCACTTCTTCTTCTACGACCGCTGTGGAATGCCCGCGCTCCGCGACGACATCGCTGCACGCTGGCGAGCGTTCCCGTGGGACCTCACCCTCGACAGCCCCGAGCGACTTGACCAGGTGCACGCCGAACATCAGTCGATCGTCGACGCCGTGCGCGACGTCGATCCGGACGCGGCGGCGCGCCACCTCGGCGACCACATCACGAACGGCTTCCTTCGCCTGGCCGAGTCGACGACCGGTCAGGCAGTCTCCGACCCCTTCGACTTCGACACGGACTGACTGCTTCGGCACGGACCGGGCACGTCGACGCGAACTGAAGGCGCCTCCCCTCCGCGAGTTTCAGCTATTCGCGCCCACACCATCGCCTGCAAACTCGCCAACGACCCCGTCCGGGAACTCATCTGACGGCAAATAATGCATTCTTTTGCCAATCATATTGGAAATCAGCGAAAAGTCCTCTAGGCTCGTGAACGGTCGATCGAGAACCTGACTCGGCACGAACTCTCCACCCGGCAATGACCAGCCGTCGTTGAGGGCAGACTCGTCCGCACGCTCTCGATCGGCATCGCCCCTAGCCAACCTGACTGGAGCTGACGATGACGTCAATGAGACGACCGAGGTGGAAACCGCTCATCGCGGGCCTCTCGATAAGTCTCCTGCTGCTGAGCGGATGCAATCCTGCGCGCAGCGGAGATCAACAGAAGTTCGAACTGCGCTTCGCGCATGTCACCTCGGTGGGCACACCGAAGGGACTGGCCGCCGACTTCTTCGCCGAACAGGTCGAGGAGAAGTCCGGTGGCCGCATTGAGGTCGAGGTCTTCCCGAACTCGGAGCTCTACGGCGACAAGGACGAGATGCAGGCCATCCAGTCCAATGCCGTCCAGATGCTGGCCCCGGCGAGCGCGAAGTTCACGACGATCGCCCCGAGCCTGCAGGTCCTCGATCTGCCCTTCATCTTCGACGACCCGGACGAAATCCCCGAGGTCGCCAGTCCCGACACGGAGATCGGCAAAGCCATCTACGCAAATCCAGACCTCGAGGCCAACGGGCTCAAAGTCCTCGGTCTGTGGGACTCGGGGATGAAGCAGATCCACTCGAACAACAAGACGCTGGCGCCCGAGGATATGAAGGGCAAGAAATACCGTATCCAGCCCTCCGACGTACTGCGCACTCAATTCGAGACCTGGGGTGGGGTTCCGACTCCGCTCGCATTCGCCGAGGTCTACAGCGGACTGCAGCAGGGACTCATCGATGGCGGCGAGAACACCTACTCGAACATCGAGTCGCAGAACATGCACACCGTCCAGAAATACGTGACCGAACTCAACCACGGTTACATCGGCTACATCCTCACAGTGAACAAGCGCTGGTACGACGAACTGCCCGACGACCTGCAGGCCGCAGTCGACGAAGCCGCAAATGAGGCCAGCAAGTTCAACCGCAAAGAGGCACAGAAGGTCAACGCCGAGGCGAAGAAAGCCATCGAGGAATCCGGCGGCACAGAGATCGTCATCCCGAGCAAGGAAGAGCGCCAAGCCTTCAAGGACATGGTCGTGCCGTCCGAATACGAGAAGTACCGCGATGTCATCGGCCCTGAGGTCGTCGACGAACTCCTTGAACGCAACGAGAAGAAAGGCTGAGGATGAACATCATCGACAAGTACCTCAGCAAGGTCGAAAACGTCCTCGCCGGCGGCTGCCTCATCGCGGCCACCGCCTTGGCAGTCTTCGCCGTACTTCTGCGCAACATCACCGGTGACGTACTCTTCTGGTCCGAAGAGGCGGTCATCTACCTCATCATCTTCTCGACATTCTTCGGCGCGGTGGTCGCCCTGCGCCACAACGATCACGTAGCCGTCGACATCATGCCGACGCTGCTCAAGGGCAAAGCGAAGAAATTCTTCGTCGTCCTGGGCGGGTTGGCCACGCTGGTATACGCGGGCTTCATCGCCTACCTGTCGTGGGCACTCATCACTGAGCCGTTCTCACGGACGACGATCACCCCAGCGCTCAAGCTGCCGCTGTGGGTCGTCGAACTCTCGCTGGCCGTAGGCATGACTCTGTTCTTCATCCGAGCCGCCGAGATGACCGTCCGAGCTCTGCGCACTCCCGCGGCCGAGCTCGACAAGGATGTGCTGGCCGAGGAGGCCGCCGCGGTGGGTATCGCCGTCGAGGACATCGCGATCGTCGAGGACGGACGCGACCGCGCGAACCGAGCGGACGGTAACGACGGGGGCGACCGCCTCGGCGATGGCGAAACGGACGAGAAGGGAGACGATCGCTGATGTTCGAAGCCACCATCGTCCTCGTCGTCGTCCTCATCGCGCTGCTCGTCACCTCGGCACCGATCGCGGTCGCATTGGGTCTGACCAGCCTCGTCTATTTCTACTATTTCACTCTCATTCCGATGACCCAGGTCTCGGAACGCCTGTTCAACGCCCTGAACTCATTCCCGCTCATGGCGATCCCATTCTTCATCCTCGCGGCGAACATCATGTCTCGCGGTGGGATCTCCCGTCGACTGACTGATTTCGGTGCGGCCATGGTCGGGCACCTGCGCGGTGGCATGGCCATTACCACCGTTCTTGCCTGCGTATTCTTCGCTGCGGTCTCCGGATCCTCACCGGCCACAGTCGTCGCTGTCGGTGCGCTGATGATTCCGGCGATGGTGAAGAACGGGTACCCGAAGGAATTCTCCACTGGTCTCGTCGCCACCTCGGGGTCATTGGGCATCCTCATCCCTCCATCGATTCCGCTCATCGTCTTCGGCATCGCCACCGAGCAGAACATCGGCGACCTCTTCATCGCTGGGGTCCTGCCAGGCATCGTCGCCGGGGTGATGCTGCTGGGCATGGCCGTCTTCGTCGCCTGGAAGAAAGGCTACGGTCATGCCGGGGTCGGGTTCCGGATGTCGAACAAGGACAAGTGGAAGGCGTTCCGGGATGCGATCCTCGCGCTCGCTCTGCCGTTCCTCGTCCTCGGCGGCATCTACTCCGGCTGGTTCACTCCCACCGAGGCGGCCGCAGTCGCCGTCGCGTATTCGCTGGTCGTATCACTTCTCATCTACCGTGAGATCAAGTTCTCGCAGCTGTGGGAGGTCACACTTGCGTCGGTGAAGACGTCGGCGATGGTTATGTTCATCATCGCCAACGGCATCCTCTTCACCTTCGTTCTCGCCAGCGAGCGGATCCCGGGTCAGATCTCAACGACGATCACCGAATGGGACCTGCAGCCGTGGCAGTTCCTCATCCTCGTCAACATTCTGCTGCTTTTCGTGGGCTGCGTGATGGAGACGTCGTCGGCGATCCTCATCCTCGCCCCGATCCTGCTGCCGATCGCGATGGAGCTGGGCATCGACCCGATCCACTTCGGCATCATCGTGGTGATGAATCTCGAGATCGGCATGATCACACCGCCGCTCGGACTCAATCTCTTCGTCGCGTCAGGCATGTCCGGTATGAGCGTCGTCGGGGTGGCGAAGGCCGCATTGCCGAGTGCGCTGGTGCTGCTGGCGGCACTCGCGCTGGTCACCTTCGTGCCGTTCTTCTCTACGGCGTTCGTGGGAGGCTAGGCGCGAAGATCACAAGCCCGCATCGTCAGCGGGCCGCGATTAGAGTGGGCCCTCGCCTCGCTTGAACGGAATCGAGTAACGGTTCCGCGCAGGCAGGCGGGGGCCGACTCGTTTCCTTTGAGCCTCCGCAGTCCCTCTCACCTTCGATGAACGAGGATAAACCATTGACTTCGACTGCATTCGAGGTTCTAGCGTTGACGCTATAGCCGACGCCACCCGCGTCCCAACCTGACGGAAAGGACACCACTCATGACCAACACACCCAACCGCCTCGGCGACCTCGAGGTCTCACCCATCGGCTTCGGCTGCATGGCCCTGTCCCACGTCTACGGCGGCACCACCGACGGCGGGGCCCGCGCCACACTCGGCAAGGTCGTGGATGCCGGCATCACCCTGCTCGACACCGCCGACGTCTACGGCGAACCCCGCGACGGCACCACCGGCCCGGCCGGGACCAACGAGGAGATGCTTGCTCCGTTCCTCGCCAAGCGACGCGATGAGGTCCAGCTCGCCACGAAATTCGGCATCACCGCACTGCGAACGCTGACCGACGGATCGACGAAACGCACCGACGGACGGCCCGAATACGCACACGAAGCGTGCGATGCTTCGCTGCGCCGCCTCGGCGTGGATTCGATCGATCTCTACTATCTGCACCGGCCGGATCCCGACGTTCCCATCGAGGACACGGTCGGGGCGATGGCCGAGCTGGGCACGGCCGGCAAGGTCGCGCACATTGGCCTGTCCGAGGTCACCGCGGACGAGCTGCGCCGCGCACATGCGATCCACCCGATCACCGCCGTCCAGTCCGAATGGAGCCTGTGGTCGCGTGACGTCGAAGACCACGTGGTGCCTGCCTGCGCCGAACTCGGGATCGGGTTCGTCCCGTACAGCCCGCTGGGTCGCGGCTTCCTCACCGGCACCCTGACGAAGGACCAGGTGGCCGGCGATGTCCGCGGCGGGACCGCACGCATGGTTGAGGCGTGGGATGCCAACCAGCGGATCGTCTCCATCGTCGCCGAGGTGGCCGACCGCCACCATGCGACCAACGCTCAGGTCGCGCTGGCCTGGCTCCTCAATCGGGCGACAGAAATGGGAGTCAGTGCAGTGCCGATTCCCGGGTCGCGCAAGCCCGAACGCAGCATGGAGAACCTCGGCGCGCTCGACCTGCGGCTCGAACCCGAGGACATGCAGCGACTCGATGAGATCCGCACCCTCGTCGAGGGCGGACGCAACATCGTCGACAATCTGAGGTGGATCAGCTCCGGGCGGGAGTGAGCACAGCCGGGCGCTCTCCCCGATCGCGTCGACCCCCTCTGCCTCATCGGCATTTTCTAATGTAGAGTAGAAACTGGTTCGCAACGACGCGAAGAAAGGTCGTCTCCCATGGCACTCAAGCGCACCCTCTACGATGACACTCACGAGCAGTTCCGCAGCCTCGTCCGCGAATTCGTCGAACGCAACGTCGCTGACAACGCAGCGCGTTGGGACGACGAGGGACAGGTCGACCGCTCCCTATTCACCGCCGCGGCGGAGGCCGGCATCCTCGGCTTCGGCGTGCCCGAGGAGTTCGGGGGCGGAGGAAACGAGGACTTCCGCTTCAACGCAATCATGAGCGAAGAGCTCGCCCGCAACCCGGTCTCCAGCGGCATGGGGTGCATCGCGCTCTCCAACGACATCACCATCCCCTACTTCACCGACCTGACGAATGACGAACAGAAACAGCGGTGGCTGCCGGGAATCGCCTCGGGCGAGCTCATCACGGCCATCGCCATGACAGAGCCCGGAACCGGCAGCGATCTCGCTTCGATCCGCACCACCGCGCGGCGCGACGGAGACGACTACATCGTCAACGGCTCGAAGATCTTCATCTCCAACGGCCAGAACGCCGACCTGGTGGCCACAGCGGTGCGCACCTCGGAGGACCCGCACAAGGGCCTCAGCCTGCTCGTCGTCGAAGGCGACACCCCGGGATTCACCCGCGGCACGAACCTCGACAAGGTCGGCCTCTCAGCCCAGGACACGAGCGAGCTGGTCTTCGAGGACGTGCGCGTACCTGCGGCGAACCTCCTCGGCGCCGAAGGCTCGGGGTTCCTCGGACTCATGCAGAACCTGCCCCAGGAACGCCTGTCGATCGCCCTCGCCGCCGTCGCCTCGAGCGAAGGAGTCCTCGAGCGGACCCGCACCTATGTCACCGATCGACAGGCATTCGGTCGGCCCATCGGCACATTCCAGAACACCCGCTTCGAGCTAGCCGAGATGACGACAGCAACCGCCGCCAGCCGCGCCTACATCGACGCCGCGATCCTCGAACACTGCCAGGGCACGCTCGGTCCGGCCGATGCCGCGGCGGCAAAATTCTGGACGACCGAGCAGTACGTCCAAATCGTCGGACGCTGTCTCCAGCTGCACGGCGGCTACGGGTACATGAAGGAGTACCGCATCGCCCAGGACTATCTCGATTCGCGCATCACCACCATCTACGGCGGCACGACGGAGATCATGAAGGAGATCGTCGGCCGCGACCTCGGGCTCTGAGAACTCAGTCCGGTGCGAATGTCGAATGGCGGACGAGATCCTGCGTCGAGGAGATGAGGTCCTCGAGAGATCGAGTGCGCGGGTTCCACCATTCGACTGCCCAGTTCATCGACCCGAGCAGCAGCAGGCGGAAGACGTTGATGTCGAGGTCCTCCCTCAGCTCGCCGGCCTCCGCCGCGTCCCGGAACAGCGTCTGCCACAGTCGGCTGTAGGCACTCTCCTCCGCCGCCGGTCGCTCTCGCACCTTCTCGGGGACCTGTCCGGCATTGCGCACTGCGGCGATCGTGTAATCGGAGATGTCCAGTTCGCACCGCAGGTGCGCCTCCACCGCCGCCAGCAGGCGGTCCCGAGGCGGCGTGTGCTCCGGCAGCTCCGCGAGCACGGCCTCGAGATGAACCCGCACCCGATGCGCACCTTCCCACATCACCGCCTCGACGAGATCGTCGCGAGAGGGGAAGTGATAGTAGATCGCCGGGGCTTGGATTCCAGCCGCCTTCGCGACATCGGCCATGCGCATCCCCGCATAGCCCTTGCGGCTGAGGACACCCGCGGCAGCATCGAGGATCCGCCCCCGAGTGCGTGCGGACTTCGAGACCGATTCGACCATGCGACCAATCTAACAGCAATTCGAAAACCACCGAGGCGGCTCTCCGCCTCCCACCTGACCGACGTTTTGCCCCGCATCGACGTGCGGCAAGCAGAACCGGCTCCCATCACATTTATGAATACGTATTAGAAAAATCCGTGACTTCCGTCCGTGAGGGTGCGATACTCAAGACACACCGCTCCTTCCGATCCGACGGCATCCGGCTCGACGGCTCCCGTCGCCTCCGGACGGAGGACCGACCGCCCACGCAGGGCGGCAGACGACGAAGTTTGAAAGGTGTCACCATGGCCGATGCTGCTATTCCCTCGCAGACCCGCCGCAACCACTGGATGAACCAGATCGCCATCCATGCGCAGATGAAACCGGATGCCACCGCGATGAAGTTCCGCGGAGAGGTCACGACGTGGCGCGAGACCCGCGATCACATGGATGCCTTCGCCGCCGCGCTTCGCCGCCGCGGCGTCGGCTTCGGCGACCGAGTCCTGCTCCTCACCCTCAACCACCCTCAGGTGGTCGAAGCGGTGTTCGCGATCAACCGCCTCGGCGCGATGGCGGTTCCGGTCAACATCCGACTCACCCCGCCCGAACTCGGGTATATCGTCGATGACGCCGACGCGGACATCATCCTCGTCGACGAGCCGCTGCTGGCGCTGATCGATGCCGTCGGCCAGGTGACCGATCGGCTCAAGCGCGTCATTGTGTTCGGGCAGGCTACCGAAGACCGGGAGTCCTATGCCGACCTCATCGCCGAGAAGATCGGAGAGACTGACTTCCCGGACGTGCCCGAAGACACCACGGCACTGATCATGTACACCTCCGGCACGACGGGACGGCCGAAGGGAGCGATGCTCGACCACATCAATCTCTTCTCCCAAGCGGTCACCTGCCTGCAGGTGAACACCATCGTCAATGAGGACATCGCCTTTCTCACCGCGCCCCTGTTCCACATCGCCGGTCTCGGGTCCATCGCCGCGAACTTCGTCATCGGCATCCCCACGGTGGTGCACCCTCTGGGTTCCTTCGATCCCGTCGAACTCCTCGATGCCTGGGAACGTGAGCGCGCATCGATCGTCTTCAACGTGCCTCAGCAGTGGCAGCTCATCTGTGCCGAACCCAGCGCCCGCACCCGCGATCTCAATCTGCGCGTCATCAGCTGGGGTGCCGCACCCGCCTCCGACACGCTGCTGCGCACCATGTCGGAGACGTTTCCCGACGCGATGAATGTCGCCGTATTCGGCCAGACCGAGATGTCACCGATCACCTGCGCCCTGCGCGGTCGCGACTCCCGGCGCAAGCTCGGTTCGATCGGGCAGCCGATTCCCACGGTTCAAGCGCGCATCGTCGACGAGTCGATGAACGACGTCGAGGTCGGCGCGGTCGGCGAGATCGTCTACCGCGGACCGAACCTCATGTCCGGCTACTGGCGCAAACCCGCGGAGACGGCGACGGCGTTCGCCGGCGGCTGGTTTCACTCCGGTGACCTCGTCCGTCAGGACGAGGAGGGTTTCGTGTGGGTCGTCGATCGCAAGAAGGACATGATCATCTCGGGCGGGGAGAACATCTACTGCGCCGAGGTCGAGAACGTCATCGCCGCACACCCGAAGATCGCCGAGATCGCCGTCACGGGACGTCCCGACGAGCAATGGGGCGAGATTCCCGTGGCCACTGTCGCTCTCGCCGCCGACGATGACGCCCTCACGCTCGATGAGCTCCAGGCGTGGCCGGACGACAGACTCGCCCGGTTCAAGCAGCCCAAGCGCCTCGAGATCGTTCCGGCCCTGCCCCGCAATGCCTCGGGCAAGATCAACAAGGTGCAGCTGCGCCACCCCGAACCGGCAGGAGGCTGAGGTCGCTCACCCGATGAACCCCATCACCGACTCCCGCACCTGCAGGGCGGCGAGGAATCCGAACAGGGCGAGGCAGATGCCCAGCAGCAAGTTCGACCACTTCGTGTTGCGCAGCTGCGCCGGCACGGTCGACCGATTGAGGATGACGAGCAGGGCGAGCGCGAGCACCGGCAGGATGAACGCGCTGATCGCCGCGTAGACGAGGACGAGAGTGACCGGTTTGCCGAGGCTCATGATGACCAGCGTCGCGATCGAGAGGTAGACGAGGGCGCCGCGGAACTCGAAGGATTTGGCCGACATCTCGTGGGCCGGTTCGTCCTGGTGCGGGTACCGGCGCAGAACGCGCAGGCAGTCGGCGGTGACGTAGGCGATCCCGGAGAACCCGCCGAGCACACTCGTGTACACCACGGCGAGGAAGCTGATGAGGAACACGAGCCGCCCGGTCTCACCGATCCGCCCGATCAGGTCATCGGCGATGGCGAACAGAGCATCATTGTCCGCAATCGTGAAGCCCTGACCGTAGAGGATGAAGGCACCGACAGCACTCATCGCCACGGCGAAGACGAAGACGAGTCCGTAGCTGATGACCAGGTCGAGGCGCACCACAGGCTTCCAGTCGGGTGTCCGCCACGCCTTCTCGCGGATCCAGAACGAGTAGGCGAGGATGCCGGTCGCTCCCCCGACCCCACCGATGAGCGACATCACCGTGATGATCGAGGTGTTCGGGAACGTCGGTGCAATCGTTGCCGCGGCGACTTCCTGAGCATCCTGACCCTGGAACACGGAGATCGCCAGGGCGAGGATGCCGAAGAACATGAGGATGCCGAAGCCCATCATCGCCTTCTCCACGATTCCGTACCGGCCGATTCCGACGAGCACCGCGGCGGAGAGGAGCACGACGATCGCGGTCGGCCAGAACGGCAGGACCGGGAAGATCGCCTGCAGGATGCTCGTCGTCACCGCGATGACGCCGGCACCGAAGAACAGCCCGACGAGCAGCTCGGCGATGAGGAACAGGATCGGGAACGTCCGCCCGCCGAACCGGGTGAGGTGGGACAGCAGTGACCGGTCGCCGCTCATCTGCAGCCGCGACACCGCCTCGGAGAGGACGAACTTGAGGATGATGCCGACCGTGAACACCCAGATGAGCGCCAGACCATATTCGGCGCCGGAGTTCATCGTCGTGATCATGTCCGAAGCGCCGACGCTGGCCAGTGCCAACACGATCCCCGGACCGATGAGGCGGAGGCGTCCAGCCCATGATGTCGGCGCCGAGGCGGCGTTCTTCGTCTGCGATGTCGTTTCGGCGGACATTGGCGGGGTGGGCTCCTTCACGTGGGTTCGTCGACGCCACCGGAGACGTTCGCACGGGGCATCGTTCGCTCAGGAGAGTATGGCCGAGGTCGTCACATTCCGGAACGGAAGTCTCAACACCCGGGAAGCGCCGCAGTCTCAACCCATTCCGCAGGGCTGTTCACCACCCGCTCACGGCCCATTCTAGTCGCCGATCCTCAGGCCGATTCGCAGTCTGCGAGCGTATATTCGACGCCATGGCTGCAGCACTCGATGAAGGACCTTTCTTCCACGGCACCCGTGCCGAACTCGCCCCCGGAGACCTGCTGACCGCAGGGTACGCCTCGAACTACCGGCCTGAAGTGACGATGAACCATATCTACTTCACCTCGCTCGTCGACGGGGCAGGGCTCGCCGCCGAGGTGGCCGCACTCAACTCCGGATCTCCGCACGTCTACGAGGTCGAACCCCTCGGCGACTTCGTCGACGACCCGAACGTCACGGACAAGAAGTTCCCCGGCAACCCCACACGGTCCTTCCGCAGCAGCGAACCCCTGCGCATCGTTCGCGAGGTCACCGACTGGAAACGACTGAGCGAGCAGGACCTGCACATGTGGCGCGAGCGCCTCGCGGCCATCCGTGCAGACGACGACAAAGAGATCATCAACTGATTCCGCCGAGGCGGCTGACCGGTCACGACGACACCGTCGCGCCCGAGGTCGAGTCCACGCGTGCCCGAACTCAGCTGTGCCGCTCAACGATGTCGAAATCGGCGCCCGTCGCGTTGCGGAACTTCCCGCCCAGCGCAGCGTAGTCATCACCGGTCTCCTGCAGCTTCGTGACGAAGAGCGGGCAGACTGGCACGACGGTCACACCACGTTCGCGAGAGTCGTCGAGTGCCTCAGCAACGAGGATCTTCGACAGTCCGCGACCGCCGAACTGCTCGTCGACGACCGTGTGGTAGAAGATGCGTTCGGTCTCCGCGTCGGGTCCGGGCAGGAAGAATGCGCTCCCGGCGACGGTCCCATCGGCGACGGCGACTTCATACGCCTGGGTTGCATCGTTCAGCGAGACCGTGACCTGGGCGCCGGTCTTGTCCTCGAATGTCTTCGGCATGGTTGACGCTCCTTATCTCTGCACCTGCGGGGGCGGATTCTTCCGTGCTCTGATCGTGACGTCGGGCAGCCTCGGCGCGGGGAGCCTGCCCATCCCATCGGCGTTCTGCCCGGGCCCGCCCTTGCCGACGTAGCCGTCGACGACGCCGAAACGGTCGCCTTCGGCCTGCCATTCCTCGCGGTACCGGGCGATCTCCTCGTGGGTGCGGCCGACGAAATTCCACCACATGACGATCTCTTCGGTGAACGGCTCACCGCCGATGAGGATGAACCGACCGGGGTCGTCACTGCGATTGGCGATGCGCAGTTCATCGACGCCGATGCCCGTATAGCCGATCGATGCGACCGGCAGATCGACGTTCTCCAGGCTGATATCACCGGAATCGACGAGGAGGCCGTGCTCGAACCGCGGATCGACGGGCAGGTCGATGGCTGCGCCCGGATCGAGGCGGATCTCGGCGCCGACCAGCGGAGTGTGCGTGCGCACCGGTGAGGATCCCTCGCCGAGGCGGCCGAGGAAGACGAGCATCTCCCCGCCGTCAAGCAGCACGGGTTCGGGTTCGAAGTGCTCGAATTCGCGTTCGGGCTGGTGGCGGGTGGCATCGGGCAGAGCCAGCCACAGCTGAACGCCGTGCAGGGTCGTCGTATCGTCGGTCGAGACCTCGGAGTGGCAGATGCCTCGGCCCGCGGTCATGAGGTTGACCTCGCCGGGCAGGACGAGGCCTGCGTTGCCGCCGGAGTCGATGTGTTGGATGGCGCCTTCGAACAGCCAACTCACGGTCTGCAGTCCGGTGTGCGGGTGCGGTGCGACGTCCATTCCGCCGGTGACGGAGACATCGGCCGGACCGTAGTGGTCGACGAAGCACCAGGGACCGATCAGCGAGCGTTGGCGCTGAGGCAGGGTCCGCCGCACTGTCATCGCGCGGGGTCCACCCAGCGGCACCTCGCGGGCGGTGATGATCTCGACCGGCGAACGTCCCTGCTGGTCACAGTTGGGGCCGGGAAGACCTCCGGCCGTGCAGACGACCTGTTCGGGACGGGTCTCAACGTTGCTCATGGCCACATGCTACCGAGGTTCGAGGGCTGCGGGGAGGGTGCCCGCTCCCCTACCCGACCGGGCAGATCTTCGACACGAGCTGGAAGATCTCCTCCGCCTCGGCGTCGGTGACTCCGGCGAAGCCTGCGAAGATGACCTCGGCATTCGTCTCGGCCGCCTCGTCGCAGAGCCTCACCCCCGCCTCGGTGAGGGTGACGAGCACCCCGCGCTGATCATCCGGGTCGGGTTCCTGCCTGACCAGCCCCCGCTTCTCGAGCTTGCCGAGCAGCCGGCTGAGCGCACTGCGGCTGATGACGAGGCTGCGCAGCAGATCCCGCTGTCTGACCTGAGTTGCAGGTCGGGCATTGATGAGGACGTCGAACTCATTGGCGCTCAGTTCGTGGCGGGCCCGGAACTCCGCTTCGAACCGCGTCATGAAGTCCTGGTACTTCTCCATCATCAGCCGCCATGCGGCGATCTTGATCGGGCCGTTCTGCCTGATCATGCTGCTTACGGGAGTCGTCTTGTCCATCAGCCTGTCTATCCGTCTGCGAAGTGCCGTCCAGCGTGTCGCCAGGCACATTTGTTGCACCGTCAACAAAACCGTAGTTCAATGGTATACCCGGCCTCTTTTCAGAGGCCCGTCGACCACCCCTCGACGACAGTACCCGGCATATCCCCAACGTGCCCCCGGTTGGCAGAGGTCGAGCAGAGCCGCCCCACGGCTCCGATCTCACTCCGGGGGTATCGTATTGCCTCACGCCCCACACTTCCCACGCACCCCGCCTGGCCGGGGTCTGACTCGAGCCCCGGCCGAGCGGCGTCGTGATCACCCGAACGCCGGCCGCTCAGATCTCTCGCCAGTGCAGCCGCTCCTGCCGCTTGGCCATGAACATCGCCGCACCGAGTGCCGCGAGCGCCACGACCGCACCGACGAGGTCGAGCACATGGTTGGGCGTGACCAGACCGATCGCCCCGAGCGCCAGAACGATGCGCAGCCAGATCGGCAGCGGCACGAACATGTGTCCTTCGGCTGCGACCGCGAGCAGAGTGACCCCGATGAGCAGGATGACCGCGGCCCGGATCGTGTCCACCGCCGAGCCGTCGAGCATGAGCAGCTCGGGCTGATAGACGAAGACGAAGGGCACGATGAGCCCGCCGAGGGCCAGGCGCATCGCGAGGAATCCGGTGCGCATCGGAGACCCACCCGACAGACCGGCCGCGGCGAAGGCCGCCAGGGCCACGGGCGGGGTGATATTGGCGAAGAGCCCGAAGTAGAAGACGAAGAGATGAGCGGCCAGGGGTGCCACGTCGAGCTGGACGAGGGCGGGCGCGGCCATCGTGGCGACGATGATGTAGGCCGGGATCGACGGCAGCCCCATGCCCAGGATGATGCAGGCGACCGCGGTCATCAGCAGCGTCGGCAGGAGGAATCCGCCGCCGATGGTGACGATGGTCCCGGCCAGCTTGACGCCGAACCCGGTCTGCGTGGCGACGCCGACGATGATGCCCACACAGGCACAGGCCACCGCCACGGACACCGCGGTCAGCGCCCCGTCGCGCAGGGCGTGGACGATGTCGAGCAGCGACATCCGGGTGCTCTTGCGCACCATCGCCGCCGCGATCGTGACGAAGATCGTCGTCACTGCGGCGAAGAGGATGGTCGTCCCGGAGAAGAAGAGCATGTAGAGCAGGAACAGCAGCGGCAGCAGCAGGTGCCCGCGTTCCTTCATCACGTCCATGACCGCCGGCAGGTTCTCCCGGCTGATGCCGCGCAGACCCTGACTCGTCGCCCGCAGGTGGACCTGGATGAGGATGCCGAGGTAGTAGAGCACGGCCGGGATGATGGCGACGAGGACGATCTGCGTGTAGGGAACCCCGAGGGTCTCGGCCATGATGAAGGCCGCGGCGCCCATGATCGGCGGCATGATCTGACCCCCCACCGAGGCGGCCGATTCGACGGCACCGGCGAAGTTGCGCTGGTAGCCCACCCGCTTCATCATCGGGATCGTGAAGGCACCGGTGGTGACGACGTTGGCGATCGCCGAACCGTTGATCGACCCGAGGAATCCGGAGGCGAGCACGGCGACCTTCGCCGGACCGCCGCGCGCCTGTCCGGCCAGGGCCATGGCGATGTCATTGAAGAACTGCCCCATCCCCGACTTCTGCAGGATGGCGCCGAAGAGGATGAACAGGAAGATGTAGGTCGAGGACACGCCGATGGCCGTGGAGAAGATGCCCTCGGTGGACTCGTACATGAAGGTGACGATCCGGTCGAGGTCATAGCCGCGGTGCCGGAAGAGACCGGGCATCGACCGCCCGTAGTAGTCGTAGACGATGAAGAGCACGGCCAGTATCGGCAGCACGAGGCCGGTGACCCGCCGGGCCGCCTCGAGGACGAGGACGAGGCAGAGGACGGAGAAGACGACGTCGATGGTCTCGAACCGGCCGCCGCTGACGGTCAGCCGGTCGAAGACGACCGCGAGGTAGACGGCGATGGCCACGGAGCCGGCGATGGCCAGCCAGTCGAACCAGGGCGGGGTCGAGCGCGTCTCGCGGAGGCGGAAGCGCTGGACGGCGAAGCAGAGGACGAGGATCGCGCCGACGTGGATGCCGCGGTGGACCAGGGTCGGCGGTCCCCCGAAGAGGGCGTAGTAGATCTGGTAGAGGGAGAGTCCGACGGCGAAGACCGTCAGCGGCAGCGCCCATTTCGTCGACCAGATGTCGCGTGTGCGCGATTCGCGGTCGTATTTCTCGACTGTGTCGATCGACTCCGGCGGCGGAGCCTCGGCGGGCAGTGCGTTCGTCATGGTCTTCAGTCTCCGATCACGATCATCTCGGCGTGGACGTGGTGGCCGATGGCCCGGGTCGGCAGCAGGAGCTCGCCGTTGACATAGATCCGGTGGTGGACGCGGTGGGAGTGGATCCACCGCACGGCTTCAAAGTGCTCGTCGAGGCCGCAGAGCCTGACCATGTCACCGTCGAGTTCGGTCTGCGGGGCCTCGAACGGGGTGCCCGCTCCCATCAGCGACAGTTCCGTGCAGTCGAGGACGAGTTCGTCGCCGACGGCCCGGTAGTACTCCCACCAGGGGGTCTTGTCGACCGAGTGCATCCACGTCATCGCCACCTCGTCGTCGCCGTCGATGGGCATCGACCGATACACCCGGTCACCCGGTGCCTGCTGTCGGATGACCAGCCGCCTCGGCGCGGGACCGGACACCGCCGGCGGAACGGCGATGCCCAGCCCCACCGTGGTGGCGAGCGTGAGAGCCGCCCTGCGGGTCAGGCTCGTGATGGCTCAGCCCTGTTCGTCGAAGTACTGCTTCGCTCCGGGGGCGAGTTCGCTCACGGGCACGTCCTGCGCGTTGTCGACGGTGATGTCCTTGGCCGCGTTGTGCGAGCTCTGGATCTTGTCGATGCTGTCGAACAGGGTCTTCGTGATGTCGTAGACGGCGTCGTCGCTGAGCGAGGGGCTGACGACCAGCAGGTTGGGGATCGTCAGGGTCTCCGCCGCCTTGCTGTCGCCGTAGGTGCCGGCCGGGATCTCGCCTTCGCCGAAGTAGTCGTGTTCGGACAGCAGCTTCTCCCGTCCGTCCCCGGTGAACGGGACGACCTTGACGTCGTCGCTGGTCGCCAGGTCGGTGACCGCGGAGTTCGGCAGACCGCTGGTGACGAACGCGGCGTCGAGCTGACCGTTGCGCATCTGGTCGATCGCCTCGGCGTAGGGCAGGTAGTCGGCGCTGAAGTCTTCGTAGCTGAGCCCGTAGGCGTCGACGACGGTGCGGGCGTTGAGTTCGACGCCGGAGTTCTGATCGCCGACGGAGACCGATTTGCCCTTGATGTCCTCGATCGAGTCGATGCCCGAGCCTTCGATGGTCACAAGCTGGACGTACTGGTCGTAGAGGTTCGCGACGACGGGCAGGGAGTCGATCTGCTTGCCGTCGAAGGCGCCTTCGCCGGCCAGGGCCTGGTCGACCGCGTCGCCCTGGGTGAAGGCGAGTTCCGCTCCCCCGTCCTGGATGAGGGTGAGGTTCTCCACCGAGGCGCCCGTCGACTGCACGGAGGTGTCGGCGCCGAGTTCGTCGGCGAGGATCTCCGACATCGTGGCTCCGACCTGGTAGTACACGCCCGAGGAGCCGCCGGTGGCGATCGTGATGAAGTCGGCGCTCTGTTCGCCCTCCTCACCTCCTCCACCTCCGCCGCCTCCGCAGGCGGTGGCGAGCAGTGTCAGGGCCGCGATACCGGCGGCTGCGGCGAGGGTGCGGGGTCGGCGAAGAGTGCGCGTCATTGTGTTCTCCTTCGAAACCTGATGATCAGGTGAGTGTTGCGTGAGCAATACCTACGTACTGCACCCTAGAGGAACACCGTGACCATCGCCACAGCCGACCACTGCGCAGGACGGATTGTGATCATTCCGTTCTCCCCCGCAGAGGCGGTCCGACGCTCAGTCCCGCGGGATCCGTTTCCGCCACGGCCACCAGACGCTGCGTCCGATGTCGTGGACGAGGGCCGGGACGACGAGCGAACGGACGAGGATCGCGTCGAGGAGGACGCCGAAGGTGACGATGAAGGCAAGCTGGAAGAGGAACATCACCGGGATGACGGCGAGAGCGGCGAAGGTCGCCGCGAGCACGATCCCCGCCGAGGTGATCACCCCACCAGTGGCGACGAGTCCGGAGAGCACTCCCCGTCGGGTGCCCAGGTGCAGGGATTCCTCGCGCACCCGGGACATGAGGAAGATGTTGTAGTCGATGCCCAGCGCCACGAGGAAGACGAACGCGTACAGCGGCACCGAGGGGTCGGCGCCGTCAAAGCCGATGAGGTGGTTGAAGACCAACGCCGAGACCCCGAGCGCCGTGCCGAAGGACAGCACCGTCAGCGCCACGAGCAGGAGCGGTGCCAGCAGTGAGCGCAGCAGGAGGATGAGGATGACGGTGATGACGAGGAGGATGAGCGGGATCGCCAGTGCCCGGTCCGCCTCGGCGGTGGTGTTCGTGTCGAGGTCGACGGCGGTCTCGCCGCCGACGAGGGTCCCGGCGTCGATGTCGTGGACGGCCTCGCGGATGTCGGTCACGGTGGTCTCGGCGGCCAGGGAGTCGGCGGCGTCGGTGAGCGTGGCCTCGAGGAGGACGGCACCGTCGACCTCGGTGGGTACGGGGGTGGCCTGAGACCCGGCGGATGCCTGCGGCGGGCCGCCTCGGGGGGCTTCGGGTTCGCCGTCGGCGTTGATGGACAGGGTTCCGCTCGGGGAGTCTGCGGCGGTGACCGACAGGGATTCGACCCCGTCGAGGTCGACGATGGCCCGCGCGGCCTCTTCGAGGTCGTCGGCGGCGACGACGATCTGCGTCGGTGAGCCGGAGCCGCCGGGGAAGTGCTCGGCGAGCACGTCCTGACCGTCGCGGGCTTCGGACTGGCCGAGGACGAATTCGGATTGGGCGACTCCGGAGGCCTTGAACTGCGGGGCGGCGAGCAGCGGGAGCGCGAGGACGATGACGAGTCCGATCCAGATCGCGCGCGGACGCTTCGCGACCGCCTCGGCGATCCTCGCCCACAGCCCGCGCTTGGTCGGATTCGACGGACGCGGCGGGAAGGGCCAGAAGACGGCGCGGCCGATGGTCATGAGTGCGGCGGGCAGGAAGGTCAGTGCCGCGAGCATCGCCACGACGATGCCGATCGCCGCGACCGGGCCGAGTGCGCGCGTCGAGGCGAGGTCGGTGAGGAGGAGGACGAGGAGTCCGGCGATGACGGTTCCACCCGAGGCGGCGATCGGTTCGAGGACGCCTTTGAGGGCGCTCAGTCCCGCACGGACACGGTCGGTTTCGGTGCGCAGGGCGTCGCGGAAGCGGGCGACGACGAGGAGGGAGTAGTCGGTGGTGGCACCGACGACGAGGATGAAGAGGATCCCCTGGACCTGCCCGTTGATGAGGAGGATGCCGGCATCGGCGAGGTGCCAGATGACGAAGATCGAGGCGGAGAGTGCGGCCAGGGAGGTGAAGAGGACGATGATCGGCAGCAGCGGCGAGCGGTAGACGATGACGAGGATGACGAAGACGGCGATGAGCGCGACGAGCAGCAGGATCCCGTCGATGCCGGCGAAGGCTTCGGTGAGGTCGGCGGCGAACCCGGCCGGTCCGGTGACATAGACGTCCGCGACCGTGGTGGGGAGACTCCCGCTCTGATTCGGGGACGTGTCGGCGGCGGCCGCGATCGGGAAGGCTTCGCCGATGGCGTCCCTGATCCGCTCGACATCGTCGGCGGTGGTCTCCGCGGAGACCGGGAGGATGACCTCGAGGGCGTCGCCGTCATCGGAGGGGATGAGCGGTGAGGCGTCGGCGGCCAGCAGGTCGTCGTCGACAAGGGTCTGCGTCAGTTCGTCGAGTCGGGACCTGTCGTCGTCGGTGACTCCATCGCTGTTTTCGAGGACGACGATGGCCGGAACGTAGTCGAGGTCGCTGAACTTCTCGATCTGGTCCTGAGCGCGGGTCGATTCGGCGGATTCGGGGAGGAAGGACGAGCGGTCGTTCGTGGCGACCTCGGAGATTTTGCCGAAGTAGGGACCGCCGACACCCGAGATGCCGACCCAGGCGACGAGGAGGACCGCGAAGAGCGCGATGAGTGACTTGCGCCCGCGGATGGGGCCCATGGAGTGTCGCTGGGTCGCGGCAGCCGTGCCGTCGTCGTTTTCGTCACCACCCGTGGGGCCGCCTCGGCGGGAGTCGGGATTCGGCGGCGTCGAGGTCAGGAGGTGACGTGGCATGGTCTCAGGCTACGCCAGTTCGGAGGTATCGAGACATTGCAGTGCGAGTACGATTTCAGCCGCAGTTCGTGGGTCAGTGAGACGTGCGTCCAACACCTTTTCGATCTGCCCGATTCGGTAACGCACAGTGTTCTCGTGCACATGCAGCCGCGCAGCAACCTCAGCAATGCTACCGCCGCTTTCCACGTAAGTGCGCAGTGTGGTGGAAGCTTCGGGCTTGGTGACTATCGGATTGAGAAATGCAGCCACTAGCCGACGATCGAAACGCAGACTCATTCGTGCCGCGGCCCATTCGATCGGGCGCATTCGGTCGACGAAGGCGAACTTCGTCCCGCGCACTGAACCGAGTGCCACATTCGCAGTCTGCAGCATCTCAGGCACTTGGCTCAGTGCAGTGAAGAGGCCAGATACTCCGACGCCGAGAAGACCTGGAGCATCCAGGCGACTTTCGATATCGAAGTCTCCCGAGCACACCACGGTCTGTTCGATCGCCGATGCTCCATACTCAGACTCTCTGATGACGAGCCCGCCCCCAGGAGGCAGAGTTGGTCGTGCTGATACGGAATCTGCAATGTCGAGACGAACCCGTACTGCCCGGATCGGCTCGTAGGCGACGAATCCGAAACTTTCGAGGAGCCGCCAAATCGCAGGTTCGCGTCCCGGCGAGACTCCGGCTTCCAAATCTCGCAGGACTCGGACCGATTCCTCACGTCGATTGCTGATCGAGAAGGATTCGAATCCCTCGAAAGCACGCAAGAGCTTGGTCAAGACATCGAGGATAAGGCTAACAGCCGCATCGTCCTCCCGTTCCACAAAAGCATCGGCGTGCACGGCGACGACAATGACGTGGTTGCGACTACGCAGTCGAACTGTCTGAGCGTAGACGTGCCAACGTCCGATTGCCCCTGACTTCGGCTCATCCCACCGGGCACGGTCCGCGTCTGCGAAAATTTCATCCTGCACCCACTGAGAAATGAGATGAGTCGGCGCCGTACCGACAGATCGGATGACCTCTCCGAGCTCGTTGACGACAAGTCCCGCACCTCTGCAGATATTCGTGGCACGCAGAAGTGCCGACTCAAGAGGGTCTACTGAGTTCAGACCACTCATCAGCTCGTCGAAGATCTGCTCTCGCGTCAGTGATTTTCGGTTCGAACTCATCTGCGTCTCCCCTCACCGTCACGGGTGCCGACTGATCAGCGGGCCAGCCGTCAGCAAGAACGCCGACACTTTGTGATTTTCACAAATTCTACTGGTTCTTCCTTCGTCTGCTCCATTGACCTGCTCGAGTGCCGAGAGCCAGGCTATGGAGAACACCACAATCAAAGGAGATGACCGTGGCAGATCTACGCGTCGCAGTCGACGTCGGTGGAACGTTCACCGACATCTGTGTTTTCGACGAATCCACCCAGAAGATGAAGGTGACGAAAGTGCCTTCAACCCCGGACAACCCGATGGAGGCTGTTCTCAACGGGGTAAAGCGAGCGGACATCGACCTCAGTCAGGTTGAACTCTTCTCGCATGGAACGACCGTTGCAACAAATGCGCTCATCACTCGCAGATTCCCCAAATCAGCGATGGTGACTACCAAGGGATTCCGCGATGTCATCGAGATCCGTGATGGCACGAAGGACGATCTGTGGGACGCATACTCAGACGTCTCCGGTCCCTACATTCGTCGCCGTGACCGATTCGAGGTCACTGAACGAGTCGACTATGCCGGCAATATCGTCACCGAACTCGATGAAGTGGAGGCCCGAAAACTCGGGCGGCTACTGAAGAAGCGCGGCGCGACGACCATTGCCGTCTGCTTCGTCAACTCTTATGCGAACTCCGCGAATGAGTTACGGATGCGAGAAATCCTCGCCGAGGAGCTCCCAGAGGCCAGCATCTCAACCTCGGCAGAAGTGCTGCCGGAGATCTTTGAGCACAACCGATTCAACACGACAGTAGCCAATGCTGTACTCGGACCTCTGGTGTCCGGTTATGTCGAACAGCTCGACAGCAACCTGACCGAAGACGGCTACGCCGGCGAGCTGCTGCTGCTCCATTCGGGCGGCGGTTCGATGACGTCGGAGATGGTCAAGAAGTTCCCGGTCCGGCTGGCGGCTTCGGGCATCGCCGCCGGCGCGATCGCCGCCCAGCACGTCGCCGAGCAGTGTGGGTACGAAAACGCCGTCGGGCTCGATATGGGCGGCACCTCGACAGACATCTCACTCATCGCCGACGGTGAGCTGCGAGAGACGAACGAGTGGGAGGTCGAATACGGTCACCCCATCGTCTTCCCCAGCATCGAAGTCCTCACCATCGGCGCGGGCGGTGGATCACTGGCTCATATCGACATTGCCGGTTCGCTGCGAAACGGCCCTCAGTCAGCTGGGGCCGCCCCAGGCCCTGTCTGCTATCGACGAGGCGGGGAGGAACCGACGAACACGGATGCGAACCTCTGGCTCAATCGACTTGGCACCGATCTCGCTGACGGTGAGATGACCCTGGACCGCGATAGCTCGCGGTCAGCGATCAAGGAGAAGATCGCTGACCCGCTCGGACTCGACGTCGACACTGCGGCCGAGTCCATCGTCAAGGTCGCCAATGCCAACATGGCCGACGCAGTCCGACTCGTGTCCATCCGCCGCGGACTCGATCCACGAGATTTTGCGCTCATCGCATTCGGCGGTGCCGGTGCACTGCACGGGGCCGATGTGGCACGCGAACTCAACATCCCCACTGTCATCGTCCCGCCCAGCCCGGGAGTCACCTCGGCGCTGGGGTGCCTCCTCGTCGACATCCAACACGACCTGTCGCAGATGTTCACCGGCGTCGCGGACTCCGCAGACGCAGAAACGGTCGAACAGCACTTCCGCGAACTCGAACTCGAAGGTCGAGATCGACTGCGACATGAGAAAGTCGCCGAGGAAGACTCGGTCTTCGAACGTGGAATCTCGATGCGTTACCACGGCCAGTGGAGGTCGCTGCAGGTGAAGATGGGCTCCGGCCCGAATGCGCTGCGCGAGGCCGTCCAACTCTTTCACGAGGAACACGAGAAACAGTACGCGTTCCGGCAGGATGACACCCCGGTCGAGATCTACCAACTCCACCTCAAGGCGCTCGGGAAGACACCGAAGCCGACCTTCAAACCGACCCCTGTCAGCAGCAAAGATCCCGGTGAGCCGCTCGAGGTCCGCGACGTCTACTTCGACGGACAGTGGCATTCGACGCCGGTCTACCAGCGGGAGAACTTGCCCTCGGGAGCCGCGTTCATCGGACCGGCGATCCTCAATCAGATCGACTCGACCACCGTTATCCCGCCGAACTCGTCCGCCGTGATCGATGAGTGGTTCAACATCCGCATCGCGCTGACGGCAGAGACAGCAGAGCCTGCGCTTTCAGCTGCGAACAATTCAACACAGAACGGCCTGTGAGGAGAGACCCATGACCACATCAACGGAACAGTCGACGTCCACGCTCGACCCGGTGACTTTCGAAGTACTGAAGAATGCCTTCGCCACCAGCGTCGACCTCATGAGCGAACAGATCCTGCGGACCTGCTATTCGTTCGTCATCTACTCACGCGACTTCTCGTCGGCACTTTGTGACCGCTACGGAAACACCGTCATGCAGGGCAGCGCTGACATCGCCGTCCACGTCGGCACTCTGCACTTTCAGTGCAAGGCCGTCATGGAGGAGTTCGGTGATGACATCAATCCTGGCGACGTCTTCCTCATCAACGACCCTTACCGAGGCGGCACGCACTTCAATGATGTCAGCTTCATCCGTCCGATCTTCGCTGATGACGAGATCATCGGCTTCGCGCAGAACAAAGGCCACTGGGCCGATATCGGTGGGTCCGTCCCGGGCTCGTTCGATGTCTCTGCCAGTGAGCACTTCGGTGAGGGTCTGCGCATCACCCCGCTTCGGGTCTGGCACAAGGGCCGGTTCCTCCACGATGTAGCTCAGCTGCTCGTGTCGAATACGCGTGCTCCCGATCAGGCCCTCGGCGATCTCAACGCCCAAGCCGAGGCCACAGCTGTATGCGAACGCGAAGTGCTCCGCCTCGTCGACAAATATTCGAAGGACACGGTCCTCGATGCGATGCAAGAGACGCAGGACTATGTCTGCCGCACGGTTCTCGCCGGCCTCGGTGATCTGCCCACGGGCGAGTGGGAAACCGTCGATTTCCTCGACGGCGATCCGGCCAAAGGTGAGGGCCTGGCGCCGATCCGCGTGAAGCTCACCCTCGACGGGACTGGCATCCACTACGACCTCACCGGCTCGGCCGAGGCAGTCTCGACCTTCCTCAACTCTGGTTACGGGACGACGTTCTCGGCGATCTACGCCGGCACGAAGACCTTCTTCCCCGAGGTTCCACTCAACTCCGGGTTCTATCAAGCCGTGACGGCCGAAATCGGCGAGGAAGGAACCGTCGTCAATGCTGGTTGGCCACATGCCGTGACCGGATTCTGTTCGGGTCCGTACGAGAAGGTGATGAACGCGATCTTCGAATTGTGGTCCCACATCATGCCCGAACGCGCCATGGCGTGTGCATTCAACCTCGAGTATCTGCTCGTCGGTGGGCATGACGCCAGGACCGAGTCGAGCCCGTACTTCATGTGGTACGACTGGATGGCAGGCGGATGGGGCGGCCGATCGACGAAGGACGGCTCGTCGGCGACGTCGCCGGTGTTCGGCACCGGACTCGCCGTGCAGCCGGTCGAGGGACAGGAGCGTCTGACCCCGGTAGTCACGACTCAGCACTCGATCAACATCGACTCCGGCGGGCCGGGCAGGTTCCGCGGAGGTTGCGGCGTCAATAAGGGCGGCATCCTCACCGATGCGACTGGAGCAGTAATGAGCTACTGCTGCGATCGAGGCCGATCGACGACGTGGGGCATCAATGGCGGGCTGCCATCGATCCCACACGGAGTCTGGCTCAATCCTTCATCGGAGAACCCACGCTATTTGGGCGCCACGTTCTCGAACGTAGCCATCAGCCCCGGTGACACGTTCGAACGCCCCAGCGCCGGTGGAGGCGGGTTCGGGGACCCTCTCGAACGGAGGAGGGCCGAGGTGCTCGAGGACGTCATTGACGGCTACGTATCCATCGACCGCGCGGCCAAGGACTACGGTGTCATCATCCGTGAGATCGATGCCGAACTCGACGAATACGAGATCGACGAAACCGCGACAGCGAATGAACGGGAACGGATCCGCTCCGAACGCGCGTCCTGGCTGGACGCCGACCCCGCCGAGGTGGCCCGCCGTTACCGCGCTGACGAGATCACCGTCCACGACGTCGTCCGGCAGTACGGCGTCGTCCTCGACTGGGGCACCGGTGAACTGCTCGAGAAGTCAACGGGACAGTTCCGCGATAGCATGCGAATTCGGTCCGCTTCGCACTGGAGTTGACGATGGCAATTGGCCGAGGCGCTCGTCCTTTTCGGGACGGGCGCCTCGGCTGTCTCTGGCCGATTGACCTTTCCCGCCTCACATTCGACAGTAGGGACAGGAGTTTCCGTCGAGCAGAGAAGGTCGATCTCATGCACAAGGTGGCAGTCGTCCAGGCAGGTTCCGTTCCATTCGATGCCGAGGCGTCGGTGGACAAGGCGATCGCAAAGATGCGCGAGGCCGCGGGCAATGGGGCAGAGCTCATCGTGTTCCCCGAAGCCTTCATCGGCGGCTACCCGAAGGGCAGCACGTTCGGCGCTCCCGTGGGGATGCGGACTCCGAGGGGCCGGTCGGAGTTCGAGCGGTACTTCGACAGTGCGGTCACCGTTGACGGCCCCGAGGTCGCCAGGCTCGCCGAGGCAGCCCGCGAGGGCAGCGCCTTCGTCGTCATCGGCGTCATCGAACGGGCCGGCAACACTCTCTATTGCACGGCGTTGCTGATCGATCCGGACCGCGGCGTCGTCGGTGTGCATCGGAAGCTCATGCCCACCGGTACCGAGCGCGTCATCTGGGGCTTCGGGGACGGCTCGACACTCGACACGATGGACACCCCGTTCGGGCGGGTGGGCAGCGTCATCTGCTGGGAGAACTACATGCCGCTGTTGCGCCAGGCGATGTACGCCAAGGGAGTGTCCGTCTATTGCGCCCCGACCGTCGACGACCGGCCGACGTGGACGGCGACGATGACGCACATCGCGCTCGAGGGGCGGACGCATGTGCTCTCGGCCTGTCAGTACATCACGAAGAGCGAGTTCCCAGACGACCACCCCTTCGACGAGGAGCTGCCCTATGGCAAGACCGCCATCCGAGGCGGCAGCGTCATCGTCGCACCCACCGGCGAGGTGCTGGCCGGGCCGGTCTATGAGGAGGAGACGATCCTCTACGCCGATGTCGATCCCGGCGCCAAGACCCGCTCTCACCTCGACTTCGACCCGGTCGGCCACTATTCTCGCCCGGACGTCTTCGAGCTGCGCGTCGACACGCGAGCGAAGAGGTCCGTCACCTTTGAGTGAAGCGGCTGGACGAGCCGGCCGCTTGTCGGGCGAAGGTCCTGCCGAATGCTGGTTAGAAGTCCTGCTACTTGCTGGGTTCAGACTCGGCCGCTTGCTCGATACGGGTTCTCGTGCGGCCGTGCACGCCGCCTGCCACATGAGGTTCAGGTGAGTTGGGGCCGTTCATCGAAGATTCGACGATCGGCCCCAGCAGGCAAGCGGCACAGCCGCCTGCTCAGCCGAAGCTACTCGCCCGCCACACACTTGCCCCAAGGACCACGTCGAAGACAATGAAGACCACGAGGCTGATGCCCACCAATGGCAGGAACAGACCGATCGCAATGGCGCCGAGCGCGACCGCGGCCAGTCCCCACCACGGCGCCTCATTCAGCGCACCACGTGCCGGGGCACGCCCGACCCTCGCGGCTCCGAACCGTGTCACCGGTCCGCGCCTCGGCCGACGCTGCCACCACATCACATAGCCCCAGACCGTCATCGACGCGATGCCCAGGGCGAGTGCGACGAGCACGATCTGGTTGGCCAGCCCGAACATCGATCCCATGTGCACGTCGATGGCCCAGCGGGCGAGCTTCGCAGGCACGCTGTAGTCGACGAAGTCGACGCGATCGGTGACCTCCATCGTCGTCGGGTCGAAGGCCACAGCGTCGACCTTCGTGGGGAAGCTGCGCTGGATCTCCTGGACCACCCACGCCGAGTGGTCATCGGCAGGTGGCCGGATCTCGACGAGCCCGGTGTCGATGTTGACGTCGCGTCCCATCGACAGCATCATGTCGAAGTCGGCCGGGTCGATTGCGGCATGATCAGCGGCACTGCCGGCCGCCTCGGCGGACGCGTTGCCACCATGATGGGCGTGCTCGCCGGTCGCTGAGGCGCCGCCGAGTTCCGTCGACACCGCCGGGGTCTCCCAGCTCAGCGCGGCACGCAGCTTCGTCACGTTGTCCCCGCCCAGCTGCGACCAGGTGATCCCGGTGGCCGAGAGGAACAGCATCCCGATCGCCGCCCAGATACCCACCGAGGCGTGCCAGGAGAAGGTGCGCCTCAACCCCTTGTGCTTCCGGCTCGGTCGCAGCATAACCAGCGGTTTCCTCGTCCGCCGGGCGCGGAGGACCCAGAGCACAATCCCCGCGGCGGCGACGATTCCCATCCATGAGGCGGCGAGTTCGCTGTAGAACCGTCCGAGGTCGCCGAAGTGGAGGCTGCGGTGCATCTGATCGATCCACGTCCGCAGCGGCAGGGCACCCGAGGTGCCGTACACGGTGAGGTCACCGACCACCTCGGCGGTGGCGGGGTCGACGAAGATCGCCCGGGATTCGCTCTCGCCGAGGCTGGGCTCGGAATACATCACGCGAGTGGTGTCGCCCGGCTCGGGGGCCGGGCGGACGGCGGACAGTGTCGCGTCGGTGTCTCCGACGACGGCGTTCGCAGCCGTGACCTGGTCGGCCAAAGGAAGCGAATGGTCGGTCGCGGGGACGTTGAGCTCATCAGCGTAGATCGCCTTCTCCAGCGTCGGGCTGATGGCGTAAGCCGCGCCGGTGAGCGCGGCGATGAGGATGAACGGGCCGATGAGGATCCCCACGTAGAAGTGGAGGCGCCGCAGGAGCGGGCCGAGCCATGGGAGGCGGCGGTCGGGTCGATGCGGTTGGCTGGAAGGCCGTCGGCCGGGATGGCCGGTTCGGTGGTCCGGTTCTGGATTGTTCCTGGTGAGATTTCGGCCGGTGGAGTCCGGACCCGAGTTTTCGGGCACGGTTGATGACGGTGTGGTCATGGTGATGCTCTCTGTCGATAGTGCTGAGCCGGATCTGGTCGGCCTGATGCTTTCGACGGGCAGATGCGGTCGACGACCAGATGGGCTCAGCAGTGATCGCACCGGCTCACGGGAGCCGATGCGCGGATGTGTTGAGTGTCAGACTGCAGGCTGCGGCGGGCCCCGCCGCAGCACCGGTGAGCGGAGGACGCCGAGGCTGCGCGGCAGCTCGGGCTCGAATCCGATGAGTGCCCGCGGTTTCCCGATCGGCGGTCGCGAGACGGCGAGGCGAGGGATGACCGCGCGGATGATGAGGCGGGCGAATTAGCCGAGCATGACCGGTAGGCGTTCGCCCCAGTAGATCATCGCGATGGTGACGATCCCGGCAACGCAGTGGGCCAGCAGCATCGCCGGCGAGGAGTGCGCGTGCATCTCGGCGGCTGCACCGCCCGACCCGTCCATGGCAGGCATGACCGCAGAGTCATGGGTCATCTGCATCGCACCGCTGGGCATCGAGTTCATCGATGCATGGTGGGTCGTCTGCATCGACGCGTGCTGCGAATGCGAACCGAGGAGAGCGGCGAGCCCGCCGTCGGATCGTGTCGAAGCACCAGGCCCACCGGAAGCGGTCGGCGTGAAGAGGGAGAACAGGAGGTGGAAGAGCGTCTGGCTGATCCCGACGGAGACCGTCAGGCGCGGCAGCGACAGTCGGTGCCCGGCGAGCGCAACGCAGACGAGGATCGACAGCGCCAGCGGCACGATGAGGCCCATCGTGGTCGGAAAGGCTCCCCCGCCGAGGATGTGCGACGTCAGTGCGACGAACGTCGCCGCGCTCGCGGCGAGGGTGCCGCGCAGAGCGCGCCGGTGCCTGATCCTCATCCCCACGGGCCTATTTTCACACAAGCCCTGCGCACAGCGGTGCCGCGCGAGACAAGACGGTCCTGCCGCTCCGGGATATCCCTCGGCCGACGTTCCCCGGAGAGATGTCCAGAGGATACTCTTGCCACATTCAGTGAACCATAGGTACAGTACCAATATGTCCTCCACCTCGCAGACATCATCGCCCGCCAACGCCCGCACTCTGCTGCTGCCGTACACGCTCGTACTCATCGTCGCCATGGCCATCGTCCAGATCGTCATTGCGGCCACCGGCGGCGAGGTCACCATCCTCGCCGGCATCCTCACCGCCGTCGTAGCGCTGGGAATCGCGGTGTGGCTGTGGCGGAACCTGCGCGTGCTCAAGC
Source organism: Brevibacterium sp. 'Marine' (assembly GCF_012844365.1). Classification (NCBI taxonomy): domain Bacteria; kingdom Bacillati; phylum Actinomycetota; class Actinomycetes; order Micrococcales; family Brevibacteriaceae; genus Brevibacterium; species Brevibacterium sp. 'Marine'. Next base: position 313,416 of record NZ_CP051626.1, on the reverse strand, counting down.
GTGTCCGCTTCGGAGTCGTCATCGCCCATGTCATCGCGTTCGTCACCGTGACGATGTCGTACAACCTCCATGCGCTCGTCCGCCTCATAGACGCGGGCCGCACCATTGATACGTCGGCCGCGGAGAACCTCCATATGGCGCTCGGCGGCTCGTGGATCGGAGTCACCCTCGTCATGAGTGGACTGTGGGGACTCGGCCTGCTCATCCACCTCGTCGGTTCGGTCCTCGGCCGCGGCTGGGAGGACTGAGCGTGGCGGCCGAAACCCCGGAAGAGCGCGAATGGCTCGATCACCGCGTCGACTCCTGGGTCGAGACCTATAAGAAGTCGATGCTCACTCCGGTCACGCTCTCACTCGTCGCCGCGCATCAGCCGGCCGAGATCTCGACCATCGCCGAAGCGGTCACCGCCGCCACCGGCTGGCAGATCACCGAGCGCGGCCTCTATCGCACGATCAAGAGGCTGCAGGATTCCGGACTCCTGGTCAGCACGGCCGTCGATGCCCCGCGAACCGGAGCAAAGCGCAAACTGCTCTCCCTGACCGCGCTGGGAGCGAGCTACCTGACGGGAATCAGGGGCCACCTCGTCGAGGTTCCGGAACAAGAATGACAGGAGCGGGGCCCTGAACCGGCGATGGCGGCATCAGTGAAGCAGAGTTTGGTGAACTCCCGGATCATTCGTGTGCCGATGCCCTTGCCTGTCGCGGTGACCTCTCCGATGAAGTAGTCGATCGTCAGCGCATCCCTCGGGGCGTCGGCCAGAGCGATGAGTTCCCGCTGCTCGTCCGCATAATCCCAGATCGCACTGCGTTGGATGAACCCGACCGGTACCCCGGCGTCCTCGACGATGAAGTCGAATGACGGTTCGGAGCCGTCGATGCTGCCGCCGAAGTCCCGTTCGATCGCCTCCGACGTGGTCTCGTGGTTCCAGAATCGCGCAATACGGGGCGAACTGAGCCATCGCGCGAGCAGCGGAAAGTCGGCTCTGGTCGTCCGTCGGAATTCCACGTTGTCCCCGCAGTCGGCGTCAACAACTGCCGTGCTGCCTCACATCTCTTCGTGGGTGAGCGGATCCCGGCCCTTCATCCGACCGCGCTCGAGCGCGGAGATGGCCGCCACCTCGGAGGGGGTGAGTTCGAACTCGAAGACATCGGCATTGGAGCGTTGACGGTCGAAGTTCGTCGATTTCGGGATCGGGATGCTCCCGATCTCGATATGCCAGCGCAGAACCACCTGGGCCGGGGTCACGCCATGGGCGGCGGCCGCCTCGGCGATGGGGGCTTCGTCGAACAGCCCCTGGTCACGGTAGAGCGGGGACCAACTCTCGGTCTGCACGCCGATCGACTTGTGGAACGCCACGAGCTCGGTCTGCGGGAAGTACGGGTGCAGCTCGACCTGGTTGACGGCCGGGGCGACTCCGGTCTTCTCGGTCAGTTCGGTGAGCATTTCGGCAGTGAAGTTCGAGACGCCGATGGACTTCACGAGCCCGCGATCGCGCAGCTCGATGAGGCCCTCCCAGGTCTCGACGTACTTGCCGACGCTGGGGTTGGGCCAGTGGATGAGGTGGAGGTCGAGATAGTCGAGGCCGAGTCGGGCCAGCGATTCCTCGGTGCTGGCGATGGCTTCGTCGAAGCCGTGGTGGCGACCGGGGATCTTGCTCGTGACGAACAGTTCCTCGCGTGGGATGCCGTTGTTCACGATGGCCTGACCGACCTCGCGCTCGTTCTCGTAGTTCACCGCGGTATCGAGGAGGCGGTAGCCGTTGTCGATGCCCGCATCGATCGCGTCGATGCCCTCCTCGCCCTTCATCGCGTAGATGCCGAGCCCGAGGTGCGGAATCGCACGCCCGTCGTTGAGGTCGATGGTGGGGATGAAGGCTGGAGTGGTGTAGTCAGAGAAGTTGGCCATGGCCCAACCCTATGACCGCCGAGGCGGCGCTGGCCAGGGTGTTCACCGTGAGTTTGTGTGGGGGTGAGGGCGAACAATTGCTCACGCCTGAGCGTCGAGCGCCTTGATCAACCTCGCCGAGGCGGTGTTCCGGTACGAATCGACGAGCAGTTCTCGGATCTCCCCGTCATCGAGGTCGGCGATTTCCAGGCCGACCCACCCGGAGGGCCCCAGGTACATGGGAACGAAGCTGCCCGGCTGCTCGAGCACCGCCTCGGCGTCCATGGGATAGAGCAGGACGAGCAGTGCCTGCGGGTGCTGCACCATCTCCCCCGCGGCGTGCTTCTCGGTGCCGCCGTAATGAGCGAAGATCTTCTCCGTGAAGAAGGCCGGCCTGCCGTGGGAGATCTTCTCGGCCGCCTCGGGCAGGCCCAGCGCGATCGCGCGGACCCGCTCGAGCATCGGATCGTCGTCATCGAACATCTGCGGATGCGCCATGAGTCAACGGTACGCCGCGGCAGGCGGAATCAGAGACTGGTCAGACGAACCTATCGCGACAAATCCGTGTTCACAGTGTTCGGCTCATGGCCCTGGACCCCCTCTCCGGGTCCGTTGAGCCCTGGTGCGGCAGCCGATCCTGCGGAATTGCCACGGCTGCGGCCGACGAATTCGTCGGCCTTGGCGAATTCGGCAGAGGTCGACAGCGATACTGACACGTAGAGGACGAAGCTGATGCCAAGGCCGATGAGCACCCGCGTCACCGAGCCTTCTCCCCAGAACGACGGCAGGGCGATGCCGAGTTCGATAAGGAACCCGTAGAGGATGAAACCTCCGCCGCCGATGATCGAGGCGATGGCCCCGGCGGAGTTCGCGCGCCGCCAGAAGAAGCCGAGGACGAGTGGGAAGAAGACTCCCGCCGCCAGCATCTCGGAGGCCAGCGCGAGAAGCGTCAGTGCGCTCGGCAGCTGCACGGCGACGACGAAGCCGATGACCGCCGCCAGCAGCGTCGCGCCTCGTGCGATCCACACCTTCTGCTTCTCCGCGACGTCGCGGCGCAGAGCCTTCGTCGTCAGTTCGGTGAGGTAGAGCGAAGACAGGTTGAGAGTGGTGCAGATCGTCGACATGATCGCTGCCGCGATGCCGATGAATACGATGACGCCGAAAATCGGCAGGAAGTGGCTGGTGGCCAAGGTGGCTACGAGACCCTGCTCCGGCGGCTCGTTGAAAGCCGCGATCGATGCAATTCCGGCAAAGACGACGAGGAAGTACAGCGGCAGGAAGTAGATCATCGCATGCACCGTGACCTTCCGCGCCTCCTTTGGGGACCTCGTCGCCTGCAGGCGCTGCCAAGCGGCGGGATCGATGGTGAACGCCAAACCGAAGGCGATGACATAGCCGAGGTTCGGACCGAAGCCTTCCCACAGGTTGAGGAACGCTGCATCGCGTTTCGCCTCGATCGTCTGGATGATCGCATCCGGTCCGCCGGAGACGATGACGGCGCCGACGAAAGTGACGATGAGCCCGAGCAGGAAGAAGCCGAACTGCGCGGTCTCGGTGAGCACGACGGCTCGGAACCCGCCGATCATCGCATAGGCGAGTGAAAAGGCGATGGCCACAGCCACACCCCAGGCGAAGCTGATCTCGAAGAAGACCATGAAGAAGAGACCGAGCGCGACCATCTGGCTCGCTCCCCACACGATGAGATAGATCGCGGTGACGATGGAGAGCACGGTCCCGGCGGTCTTGTTATATCGCGAGGTCATGATCCCGTCCTGGGACAACATTCCCGCACGCCGGATGATCGGTCCCAGAGCGAACAGTGCGATCACGGCGATGACAGTGGGTCCGCCGAGAACCCACCATGAGCCCATACCCTGCGTATTCGCCTCGTCGACGGAGATGAGAGCTGAGTTTCCGCCGTACCACGTGGCGACGAACGCCATGGCCAGCATCCAGGCGGGCATCGTGTTGCCGCCCAGAAAATAGTCGGTTTCTGTGTCGGTGCGTCTCTTGTACAGGGACACACCGAGGAGGATGAGAAAGTAGGCGGCGAGCGCGCCTATGAGCCACAAGGGAGACACCGTTGTTTCCTTTCGCAGACGGTCCCATCACCGGGTGCAATTGCGTGGTCGCTCCTTTACGTCCTCGCACACACGCTGACGGTTGACGACCACTCTTCAGCGATTGCGCCGAGCGCGACAACTGCGATTCCCAGCGGCTGAGAATGCGGATCGCTGCCGGCTCCCCGCTCGTCCCACACTGGACACGTACACGCGGCCCGAGCGACGAAGCGTTGGGCCCTGACGTCTGGAGGACCAATGACGGCGACCACGCACGGCAGCCCGGCGATCGGTGATTTCGACGGTATCGACCTCGACATGCTCATCAGCCAGGGGTTTCGCCCCGTGCCCGTCAGCGGTGTCCGCACGCTCACTCCCGAGGTTCTCGGAATCGATCTCTCCCCCGCCGAGGCGTCTGCCGGTTCCGCTCCCGGCTCTCATCTCGAGGTGGCAGTCCCTCTGCCGAACGGGCTGGCGATCCGCCACTACTCGCTCCTGGCCGGTCCGGCCGACTCCCTGCATGTCGCAGTGCTGCGGGAGCGCCACGGTCGCGGCGGATCCGCCTGGCTGCACGAGAACATTGCCTCATGCACGTCCCTGCTCGTCCGCGGCCCTCGTGACACATTCGGCTACGAAGGGAGCGGCCCCGCGTACTTCGTCGCCGGTGGCATCGGCATCACCCCGCTGACTGCGATGATCGCCACGGCCGTCGCGGCTGGTCGAGACTGGCATCTGCTCTACGTCGGTCGTCGACAGGAATCGATGGCCTTCGCAGACTCTCTCGTCGACGAATATGGACCAGAAAGAGTGACGATCCACATCACCGAGGCGGCAGGACGACCCGATGTGGTATCTGCCGCAGAGGAGTGGGCGTCGCTCCGCGACGAGCCGACCACCGTGTACACCTGCGGCCCTGTTCCCCTGATGCGGGCACTCGAAATCGGCTTCGAGCACCGCCCGGGCATTTCAGTGGTCAGTGAGGACTTCGACGAAGACAGTGAGCAGACCGCACCGGCGCGGTCTGCTCCGCGAGCCGGCGGCACCACCTCGGCGAGTCAGACCGGCAACGATACGACGGCATCCGATGCAACCGAGGTCAAGGCCGAGGGAACCGACGACGACTTCGTCGTCGAGCTCGGGGACGGCTCCGAAATCGATGTGCCGGCCGGCTGCACGATCATCGACGCCCTCAACAAGGCGGGCGTGCGCACCTTGAGCTCGTGCCAGAAGGGCACGTGCGGCACCTGTGAAACCGTCATCCTCGACGGGCAGGCCGATCATCGGGATTCGGTGCTCTCTGCCGAGGAACATGCGGCGCAGGAGACGATGATGATCTGTGTCTCCCGCGCCTGCGGCAAACGGATCTCCCTCGACCTCTGAGACAGCGAATCGGTCCTCTGCGCACAGCAGTGCCCGGTGATGACTGCGACCTGCAGTCGTCACCGGGCACTGTATGTCTTAACTGTGGGCAGCCGTGAGAACCGCACGCTGCTTGACCAACGACGCGGCTGTGCGCACCTGCGGATAGAGAACGACGTCGCGGGTGAGGTGGGCAATCATCTTGCCCTGCTCGTCGGGCGTCGACCGCAGCATCGCCGACACCTTCTGCGCCGTCGTCGACAGGTCGGATTCCGAGACCGCAGTGCCGCCGGGTCGGCCGGCCTGCACTCTCAGTTCGAGTGCCTGCACCGACATGAGGAGTTCGACGCCGACGACGACTTCCACGTTGGCAACGATCTGCCGCAGATGCCGACCGGCGTTGTTCGCCATCGACACATGGTCCTCTTGATTCGCCGAAGTGGGGATCGAGTCAACAGAATCAGGGTGAGCCAGAGTCTTGCAGTCGGAGACAAGTGCGGCTGCGAGGTACTGCGGGAGCATGAATCCACAGTCGAGACCGACCTGGTCGGAGTCGACGAGCATGTCCGGCAGTCCCCGATTGAGCGTGCCGTCATCAAGGCGGAAGATCCGCCGTTCGGTGATATTGCCGATCTCGGTGGCCGCAATCGAGAGGAAGTCTGCCGCAAAGGCCACGTACTCGGCGTGGAAATTTCCTCCCGAGACCGCTTTGAGGTCGCGGTCGAGGTCGGGGAAGACCAATGGATTGTCCGTCGCCGCGTTGATCTCCCGCTCAATGATTCCGAAGGCGAAATCGAGGGTATCCGCGATCGGGCCGAACACCTGAGGCACGCATCGCAACGAATAGGCATCTTGAGGTGGTTGACGCTGCGGGTCGTTGTCCCGGTCACCGGTCGTCAGCTGCGAGTCACTGATGTACCCGCGCATCCGTTCGGCGACTTGGATCTGCCCCTTCTGTCCACGTGCTTCGTGCAGTTCGGCGATGAATGCGTCGCCGAATCCCAGCAGTGCTTCGATCGACAGGCAGGCGGTCACCTCGGCGGTGTGGAGAGCACCTTGCACATCCCAAGCGGCGAGCGCGGTCTGGGCGAGTGAGAATGAGGTCCCATTGAGGAGTGCTAGTCCGTCTTTGGCCCCAACAGGAATTCGTTTGAGGCCAGCGGCAGCCATTGCTTCGTGCCCGGACACGACACGGCCGTCAAGGATCGCTTCCCCTGAGTTCTCCGGTTCGTCACTGCCATCTGGAGCGGTGGTGAGCACGAGCGCGATATGGGCCAACGGGATGAGGTCTCCGGAAGCGCCCAGCGACCCGTATTCGGGAACGGCCGGCCACACATCGGCGTTGAGCATGGCAACCAGACCTTCCACGAGCGCCCATTGGATTGCCGAATAGCCCTGAGTGAGCGAGACGACGCGGATGAACATCGTCGCTCGCACGACCTCTTCGTCAACGATTCGGCCGAGACCGGAAGCATCGGCGAGGATAAGGCGCCGGGAGAGTTCGGCAGCATCATCGGCAGAGGGGAAAGCTTGGCGTCCGGCCAATGAACCGAATCCGGTGTTGACGGAGTAGATCGCTTCGACGGGCTCTCCCGCGCGCATGCGCGCAATGACGTCGTCGAGCCAAGCACGTGACTTGGCGCAATGGCCTTCGATCTCCGGTGCCAGGCGAATACGCCGGCGGAACCGCGCCACATCGATGAGCTGCTCCAGCGTGGCAGGTTCGAGGCCGAGGACGAGATCCTCTCCGGGGAACTCCTCCCGGGTGCAGGCTGCTGCGGTATCGATCACATCGAGTCCTCTCGTTCCGGTCGCACGGGTGTTCGTGCGGTGGTGTTGTGGTGAATCATCGGCGTCAGCTTTTCGGACTTCTGTCCTTCAGATGACGAATGAGTGTCAAGCCGCGTGAGCTTTCAGCGGCACTGTCGCATAGCTCTGCAGCGTCGTATGGACGAGCGGTTCGGTCGGACCCGTCGGCTCGAGTCGTGCGACGCGGGTGACGAAGGCGGACAGAAAGGCGTCCATCTCCATCCGAGATATCGGCTGGCCGACGCACTGGTGGATGCCCATTCCGAATGTCAGATGGCCGCTCGAGTCCCTGTCGAATCGGAAGGCATGAGCGTCATCCCCCCATTTGCTTTCGTCCCTGTTCGCGCTGCCGGGGAACACGAGCACCTTCGTCTCAGCGGGGATCTCGACACCGGAGAGGGCTGTGTCTCTCGACGTGGTCCGGTAGAAAGCGTAGAAGGGACTCTCGAGCCGAAAGGATTCGTCGATCGCGAACCGCACCGACCGCGGATCGGCGTGGATCTTCGCGTACTGTTCGGGATGGCGGGCCAAGGTGTTGAGTGTATTGGTGATGGCGAAGATCGTGGTGTCCAGCCCGGCCGACAGAAGTGCTCTGACCAGCAGCGTCGCCTCTTCCGGAGTAATCTCGCCGGAGTCCGCGAACTCCCACAGCTGCGCGCCCATACCCGAGGGGTCGAGGACTTCGCGAGCACAGTTCGCCAGCACCCAGTCGTACGTGCCAGCGGATTCGTCGATCCAGCGTTGGGCGATCTCGTTCTGCGGTCCGAACGTCGCGAAGTTCGCCGCTCCCTGAACCAGGAGATTCTCGGCGCGGCCTTCACGGGGAATGCCGACCGCATCGCCGAACACACGCAGCACGTAATGTTCGGACAGACGCGCGGCGTCGAATTCTCCGTCGTCGGTCGACAGAATCTCGTCGATGGCGGTCTTCGCATAGGTGGAGAAGTCCTTCCGCCGCGGCCGCAGGCGTCGCGGCGTGATGACACCGTCCATGGCTGATCGCATCCGCGTGTGCAACGGTGGATCGACTTCGAGGATCCCGGGCTTGCGCAGCGGCGGATTGTGGTGGATGTTGACGCTGCCCACGCCCGCTCCTGAGATGAAGGTGCGGTAGTCCTCGAGAATCTCGCGCACCTCGGCGTCACGGCCGAACGCCGGCACCCCGTACCGACTCAGCCAGGCGGCAGGGCCAGTAGCTCGCAGTCTGCTCATAAATGGGTATGGATTCGTGAGGTTGTCCAACGAATATGGATCTTCATCGAGGACGGGGATGTTGAGGATCCGAGCATCTGATGTAGCGGACCCCGCTGTGGCGGAATCCGTCGCTGCGTTCACCATGAATGACCTCCATTGCTCGTTCTGGGGCGAACCGCACCGCACCAGTTTCACTCTTCCACGGGCGGCATCGGCAGGTACGTGTGTCTTCCCTGCAGACTAAGAACTCCAGTACCATCCGGCGAATCGAATTCTCAGCCTGCGGGAATCGACCTCTTGGTATCAGCAGACTTCAAGCAACTCGGCCCGAAGAGCCTCGACTGCCTCGAGGAGGACGGGTTTAAGTGAGGCTGCTGTCGCATTTCCGAAACGTTCGGATCGTCCGGCCAACGTGAGAGAGCACAGAACCTCTCCGCGCACTGTGACCGGGTATGACAGTGCATTCGCGCCAGTGCCCAGCTCGGATTGGGAATAGGCGAACCCGTCGACGCGGATCCGGTGGAGGGACGCCAACAGAGCCTCTTCTGTAAGACGGGATTCGGCGATCACCTCGGCGATGATCTGGGCTGGAGCATGAGCCAGCAGAACCCTCTGCCCCGCGCCTTTGTCCAAGGGAAGAACCTCGTAGGTTCGGAAAGCAATCTCCGCATCCTCATCGGGGGCCACCTGGCGCAAGCACACGGCATTCCGTCCCTCTCGTACTGCAAGCACCGAAGTGCGGCCGCTGCGGGTGCTCAGATCTCGCAGGAACTTGTTGCCGACATCAAGCAGATGCGACCGAGTAGTCGCCGCGCCCGACCACGAACTCAGACGGGAACTGGGCAGATACCGCCCACCGAATTCTTCGACAAGGTCGAAGCTGCGCAGAGTTTTGAGGTAGCGATAAGTCGTCGACAGCGGCAGGCCCAGAGCGGCGGCCAGGTTCTTCGCATTAGTCTCCCCTGTTTCGGCGACTGCTGAGAGGATCCGCAGACCGCGCTCGAGCGACGTATCGCGTCCCCCGTCATCGTGCGCAGGATATGAGCTGTTTGCTGTATTCATCCTCTTGTCGGGGTCTGGCGACTCTGCCATCGGAACCTCATGTCTTCAGGGGCGTTCGGATTCTGCGCCCGCCGTTACAGTGATCATATCCACGTACTGGTCGGGTCAGACGATCAGCCCAGTTGGTGTCTTGCCGCCCAGGGCATCGATGACAGCTTGGGCTGCGGCGAGACCTGCGCATTCACGTGCCTCGACTGTCTGACCGGCCAGGTGGGAGGTGATCCAGACGTTGTCGAAGCTGCGCAGCGGGTCGTCTGCGGTCATCGGTTCAGCTTCGAGGACGTCGAGAGCGGCGCCGGCGATTTGTTCGTGGTAGAGGGCGTCGACGAGGGCCGCCTCGTCGATGAGTGATCCGCGAGCGGTGTTGATGAGGAACGCGGTGTCCTTCATCACAGCGAGCCGGTCGGCGCCGATGATCGGGGTTCCGGTCGCTCGGGCGTGGAGAGTGAGATAGTCGGCGGCCGAGACGACGGTGTCGACGTTGGCGAATTCGATGCTCGGGTCCGCCTTGGTATCGGGGTGGGAAGTGCCGACGATGACTTTCATGCCCAGAGCTGCACCGATTGCGGCGATTGCCTTGCCGCTGGGCCCGTATCCGATGACGCCGAGCGTCTTGCCGCGCAGTTCCGTGCCTGCCGTGCGTGGCCACTGACCGGCGTTGGTGCCGGCGATGACGTCAGTCAAGTGTTTGGCGCAGTTGAGCATAAGGGCGAGCGTGAGCTCAGCGACGGCGTGATGGTTGACGCCGGGGGTGTTGGCCACGTGGATGCCGAGTTCCTGGGCCGAGTCGGTGTCGACGGAGTCGTATCCGACTCCGCTACGAGCGAGGATTCGGAGGTCGGTTGCCTCGGCGAGCATGCCCCGGGTGATCGGTTCGCTCGCAACGATCGCACCTATCGCACCTTTGAGGAGTTCGCGCTGTTCATCCTCGGTTCGGGAACCGGCTGCCGGGGAGTAGACGGGGTCGAGTCCGTGTTCCCGCAGCAGCCGGTCAACGCTGTCTCCGGGGCCCAGTTAATCGGTGGTGATGACGATGCGACGGCTCATGATGGTGAGCCTATCGCGGCCATCACTTGAGGGCGCCGAGCACCTCGTTGAGCGCTTCGGTGGCCGAGGGGTGGGTGTAGATCGTGTCGCGCAGTTCGGTCGCGGTGACATCGTGGCGCATGGCGAGCGCCACGGTGTTGATGACCTCCTGCGAGTGCACATGCACGAGAGCCGCGCCGAGGATGTGGTCGGTCTTCGCGTCGACGACGAACTTGACGATTCCGCGGGGGTCGCCTTCGATCTTCGCCCGCGGAGCGGCGGCGATATCGGCCTGGAGCTTCGCACCGACCTTGATCTCATAGCCTTCGTCGCGGGCGGCCTTCTCAGTGAGGCCGACGCGGGCGACGGGCGGGGTGAGGAACATCGTGTACGGCACGGATCCGCGGTCCTTCGTCGACCGTTTGCCCTCGCCGAGGAGCTGATCGGCGAGGATCCGATTGTCGTCGAGCGAGATGTAGGTGAACATCGGTCCGCCGTTGACGTCGCCGAACGCGTACACACCCTCGGCGGAGGTGCGCAGGTACTCATCGGTGACGATGAACCCGCATTCGTCAGTCTCGATGCCGGCCTTCTCAAGTCCGAGGTCGGCGGTGGCGGGCTTGCGTCCGACGGCCAGGAGGACCGCCTCGGCGTCGATGGACTTCGTCTCACCGCCAAACTCATAGGTCACGGCCGCGGCCTCGGCGCCGTCGTTGACAGCGGTCACGGAGGCATCGTTGACGATGGTGACTCCGTCGTCGGCTAGGGCCTCGGCCACCACCTCGGCGACATCGTCGTCTTCATTCGCGAGCGGGCGGGGTCCGCGGTCGAGGACGGTGACCTCCGAGCCGAAGTGGGCGAACATCGAACCGAACTCGAGTCCGATGTAGCCGCCACCGACGATGACGAGGTGACGCGGGAACGGGTCGACGTGCTGCAGGGTTTCGGAATCGTGGATGCGGCCGCCGAGCTGTGCGCCGTCGATGGGTGGGATGTTGGCGACGGATCCGGTGTTGACGACGACGGTGTCAGCGGTGATCGTCATGGTGTCGGCACCGCCGGTGACGCGGACTTCGCGTTCGCCGGTGAATTCGGCACGGCCGGCCACCAGCAGCACAGAGTCGAGGTCGGCGAGCATCGAATGGTTCTTCTTCCGCATCGCCCCGGTCAGGGTGTCGCGGCGTTTGACGGCCTTCGCGAAGTAGTCGTCGGTGTCGTCGTCGGCGCGTTTGTTCTCGGCATCGTGGACGAGGATCTTCGTGGGGATGCAGGCGATGTTGATGCAGGAGCCGCCGATCATCATCTCCGACTGTTCGACGACGGCGACTTTCTTGCCGGCGCGAGCCATGGTCCCGGCCAGCGTCTTGCCGCCCTTGCCCCAGCCGATGACGAGGAGGTCGACGTGTTCGGTGTGGTCGGTGCCGGTGGGGGTGGAGGATGGGGTGGCTTCGGGCGAGGTGGCCTGCTGTGTCACTGTCTCTGTGGTCATGCTCAGTCCTCTCGAGGTCGGTGTCTGTCACTGTACTCCCGGGCGGGGCGTCCGCCGGCGGGGTTCGCGACTGCCTATACAGAGTTCAACGAATCGCCTCGCCGCATATTCCTAGCGCCGGACAGTTGGAGACCCGACTCACCCTTATTACTACCCGACGGCGGCACAGATACCTCGCGCGAGGTTGCTGGGCCGCCGTCGGGTAGCAATAAGGCCTTTTAGTCGCCGGAGATGAGGGACATGGAACTCGGGTTTCCGCGGGTGGAGTTCATGGTGAAGCTCGCCTTCCACGGCAGGTACCGATCATCGGAGGACTCGATGACATCACCGGCAGTCGTGAACGCCCGCCGGCGCACGCGCAGCAGCGGGGTTCCCACGGGAACTTCGAGGAGCCGGGCATCGTCATCGTTCGCTCCGACCGCGTCGATCGTGCGCGACGCCCGGTTGATGTCGACGCCCTGGTCGATGAGCTCTTGGTAGATCGACCCGGAATCCGTGTCGAAGGCCAACACGTGCCGACCGAACTCGAATGGGTAGTTCAGCCTCTCGACCATGGCCGGAGCTTCGTCCATGAGCCGCAGCCGGAACACCGAGACGATCGGATCGCCCTCTTCGATCCGCAAACTCGCGGCCAGTGATTTCTCCGCCGGTTCCCGCGCCACACGCTGCGTGACCTGGCCGGGCACGATGTCCGAGGCGTGGCACCACTGAGAGAAGGAGATGACGTCGTCGAAGGACTGGGTGAGGACATTGTCGAGCACGACCGTGCGCCTCCCCCGCCCCGAGGAGATCAGCCCCTCCCCGCGCAGAGCGGACATCGCCTGCCGCACGGGCCCACGGGAGCTCGCGAACTTCCTTGTCAGCTCCGCCTCGGAGGGCAGCTCATCGCCGGGCTGGAACGAACCTTCACGGATCGCCGTGCGCAGATAGTGCGCGATCTCGTCATGCTGCTGACGCGTGCGGTGCCTCGGGCCGGTGGTCATGACCTCACTTCTCCTTCAACGATGTCCCTGCGGCGGCTCAGAGAACAGCAGCCCATGGTCGCGGCGGTGCTGTCTCGGTGAACTCGCAATGGCTCAACGGAGTCCGAATGTCACATTCAGGTGAACAGACATCAAACTTGTACATACATATCTTCATCTTACGGCACATCCGCACGAATATGAGGGAATGCCGACAACAGATCTCATCATCACCGGCTCGGGCATCCTCGGCCTAGCCACCGCATTCCTCGCCCACCGACAGGGGCGCAGCGTCCACATCATCGACCGCTCCGACCGCCCCGTGGGCTCGTCCATCCAGAACTTCGGGCACGCCTGCTTCACCGGCCAGTCCGATTCCGCACAGCCGATCGCCGCGAAGGCCCGCGAGGGCTGGCTCGACGCCGCGGCCGCCACCGGGCTCTGGGCTGCCGAGACAGGAACCTTCATCCCCGCGATGACCGAGACCGAGCTCACCGTCCTCGAACAGTTCGCCGCTCATCGCGGCCCCGAGCAGGCACGGCTGCTCGACCCGAACACGATCGCCGAGGCGATCGGCAACCCCGGACTCGCGGCCGTCGGCGGGGCCCATCTGCCCCTGGACATGCGCGTCGACCCCCGACAGGCAGCCCCCACGATCGCCGCATGGCTGGCCCGCCAGGGTGTGGAGTTCACGTGGAACACGCAGGTCACCGCGGTGGCCGACGGCACCGTGTCGACGACGCGCGGGGACTTCCACGCCGAACAGGTCGTCGTCTGCCCGGGCTATCAGCTGACAAGCCTCTTCCCCGAGATCGCCGACGCCCACGAGATCCGCATCTGCTCGCTCGTGATGTCGCTCATCGAAGCCCCGCAGCACATTCCGACAGGCTTCGCGATGCTCACCGGCACGTCGCTGGCCCGCTACGACGGGTTCGCCGCCATGCCCGGCGCCGAGACGCTGCGCCACGACCTCGACGAACGGGAACCCGAGCTGCGCGGCTGCATCGCGAACCTCATGGTCACCGACATTCCGCAGGGCCTGCTCATCGGCGATTCGCACGCCTACGACCTCAGTCCGGAACCGTTCATCGATGAGAGGATCGGCGCCCTTCTGCTCGATCGAGCCGCCTCGATGCTCGGGATCGAACGCCCCACCGTGCTGCAGCGGTGGCTGGGCATGTACGCCGACAGCCCGACGACGAACCTCGTCCTCGAACGCCCGGACGAGCGCACGACCGTCGCCGTCGTCGCCTCGGGGATCGGCATGACCCTGTCGTTCGGCATCGCCGATCTCATCCTCTCCGGCGGCACTGCTGACATCTGAGGCAACTCCCCCTCCTCGCCCTGACACCATCAAGTCCATCCGGCCCCGAGGCGGTCGCGCCCATCCACGCGACCGCCTCGGGGCCGGTTCGACAACTGGGGCCGGCTCGACGACTGGGGCCGGCTCGATGCCCCCAGAGATGCGTCGCCCGGCTCGGACCCGCCCGACCGTTTCAGTGACCGTCGCCACGATACGTCGGGGTAACTCCGAACCGACCGTGAAGTTGTCATGTCCAGTCGGTGAACTGCCCAGACTTGTATAGACATTCGTTGATGGGCTCGACAGGATGAATGCGAACGATCACTCCCGTATCGCAACCTGCTCTTCGAAAGGCAACCCCACCATGACCTCCCTCCTCCGCTCCAAGGCGGTCCGCACGATCACCGCCGGCCTCCTCGCCCTGCCCCTGCTCGCCGCGTGCGGCAGCTCCGGAGGATCCGGCGACGACACGATCACCTTCGCCGCCGTCCCCGCCGAATCCTCCTCGACGCTCGAGTCTTCCTTCGAGAACGTCACGAAGCTGCTCGAGGAGGAGACCGGCCAGAAGGTCGAATTCCAGAACGCCTCGGACTACGCCGCCGTCATCGAAGGCATGCGCGCCGGCCAGATCGATGCCGCCTCCTTCGGCCCCTTCGCCTATGTCATCGCGAAGGACTCGGGCATCGACATCGAACCCGCCGCAGCACCGACGAACGACAAGGCCAAGGACCCGGCCTACACGTCGCTGGCCTATGTGAAGAAGGGATCGGACATCACAGGCCTCAAGGACCTCAAGGGCAAGAAGGTCTGCTTCGTCGACAAGGCCTCGACCTCCGGCTACCTCGTGCCGATGAAGGGTCTGCAGGATGAGGGCATCGACATGGACAAGGACCTCGAACCAGTGCTCTCCGGCGGCCACGACGCCTCACTGCTGTCTCTGAACTCCGGTGACTGCGATGCCGCATTCGCCCACGATGCCATGCTCACCACCCTCGAGAAGTCCGGCCAGGTCGAGAAGGGCAGCCTCGAACCCGTCTGGGAGTCCGACCCGATCACCGAGGACCCGATCGCGGTGAACAACGACTCCCTCGACGCCGATACGGCCGCGAAGATCACCAACATCCTGCGCGAGAAGGCCAACGTCCCGGCGATGGTCGAGGCCGGAACCTGCGACTCCGAGGACGACTGCGTCCTGCCCGAAGAGATCACCTACGGCTACAAGGAAGTCTCCGACGCAGACTTCGATGCGATCCGTGACATCTGCGACGCCACCCAGGCCGACGCCTGCAAGAACGTCGGTTGAGAAGGATGACCATGACACACCCTCACCCCACCTCCAACCCGACGACGCCTGAGCTCCAGACGGAGATCGACTCCATCTATTCCGTCCAGCTCGATCATGTCACGAAGGACTTCGGCGGCGGAGTGCTCGGCCTCGACGACGTCAACCTCGGGTTCCGCACCGGCGGGATCAGCGTCCTTCTCGGTCTCTCCGGCTCCGGCAAATCCACCCTCTTACGCCATATCAACGGACTGCACAGTCCCTCCTCGGGGAGGGTGCGGGTCCTCGGCCAGGATATGGACCGGCTGCGCCGCTCCGAGCTGAAGGCCGTGCGCCGCGACATCGGCGTCATCTTCCAGTCCTTCAACCTCGTCGGCCCGATGTCCGTGCTCGAGAACGTCTGCGCTGGCGCACTGGGATCGCTGCGCGGACCGCGCATCACCCTGATGATGTACCCGAAGGCCATCCGTCGCGAGGCCCTGGAGAAGCTCGACCGCGTCGGTCTCGCCGACCGTGCCTACCAGCGCGCCGACACGCTCTCCGGCGGTCAGCAGCAGCGGGTCGCGATCGCCCGCGCACTCATGCAGCACCCGACGGTGCTGCTCGCCGATGAGCCGGTCGCCTCCCTCGACCCGGTATCGGCCCGCGACGTCATCGACCTGCTGCGGCAGATCTCGGCCGAGGACGACCTGACCGTCATCGCCTCCCTGCACCAGGTGCAGCTGGCCATCGATTTCGCCGACCGGATCATCGGTCTGCGCACCGGCCGGGTCGTCCTCGACCGGAAGACCGCCGGGCTCAGCGCCGAGGAGGCCTCCCAGATCTACTCGAGCGTATCCGGAATGGACACCGCCGCCGAGGCGGGCGACAACACCGTCGGATCGCAGACCGCGAAGTCCCCCGCCGAGGCGACCGCCCGGGTGGGAGCCACCCGATGAGTCTCGTACTCGACCGTGAGGCTCCCGCCGTCGTCGAACCGCAGCGTCCCCGTCCGTCGGGGAACTCCACCGTGGCCGTCATCGTGCTCATCGGCCTCGCCGCTTCCGGTGCCTGGTCGGTGTGGTCACTGGGCATCGACATCGCCACGATCGCCTCGTCGTTCGACAATGCCGTGGGGTTCTTCTCCCGCATCGTCCCACTCGACTTCCCGGCCTTCGGTGAGACCGTCTCGCTTGTCGTCGAGACTCTGGCGATCGTGTTCTTGGCGACTCTGCTCTCCGTTGTTCTCTCGATCCCCGTCGCCCTCTTCGCCGCTCGCCCCACTCGGATGGATCGCGGTTCGCAATGGACGGCGCGGGCCCTCATCGTGCTGGCCAGGGCGATTCCCGATCTCGTGCTCGCCATCGTGTTCCTGCGGATGTTCGGACTCGGAGCCACGGCCGGCATCATCGCCATGGGCATCCATTCGGTGGGGATGATCGGCAAACTCTATGCCGATGCCATCGAAGAGCTCGACGATGGGCCCCGCGAATCGATCGAAGCTCTCGGCGGCAGCCGCTCCCAGCAGATCCTCACCGCGATCCCGCAGTCGCTCATGCCGCAGCTCATC
The DNA here is from genome assembly GCF_012844365.1 of Brevibacterium sp. 'Marine'. Taxonomy (NCBI): domain Bacteria; kingdom Bacillati; phylum Actinomycetota; class Actinomycetes; order Micrococcales; family Brevibacteriaceae; genus Brevibacterium; species Brevibacterium sp. 'Marine'. The sequence continues at coordinate 296,437 of NZ_CP051626.1, read as the reverse complement.
GCCACTGCCCTGCACCGGTTCGACATCAACCTGCGCACCTCGGTGCTGCTCGGCTACGTCGGCGTCGGCGGAATCGGTCTGGCCATCGCGGACTCTCTGCGCACCCTGGACTACCAGCGCGGAATGGCGCTGGCGGTCATCGTGCTCATCCTGTGCATCGTCATCGAGCTCGTCTCCGGATCCATCCGGGCCGCGCTCATGGCCTCGACGGGGGCGACGATCACCGGCGGCACCTGGGTCGACCGGATGTTCAACCGGGGCCGGGTCACCGGGGTCGGGGACCTCGACCTCACCCCGCCGTGGAGCGTGGCACGGTTCCGTCGCTTCGCCTCGGCGGCGGTGCTCATCGTCCTCACGATCGCCGCCCTGTGGCGGGTGGACGTGTCATGGTCGGCACTGGCCGCGGGTCTGCTCGACCTGCCGCAGACCCTGGCCCTGTTCTTCCCACCGTCGACCGGCGGGACGCTTACCAACCTCGTCGAGCAGCTGCTCGTCACCATTCAGATCTCGCTGGCGGCGACGTTCATCGGGGCGCTCCTCGCGGTGCCCATCGGCATCCTCGCCGCCCGCAACGTCGTGGCGAACCGGGCCGTGCACAAGACGTTCCGCGTCCTCATCGTCGTCGTCCGCGGTATCCCCGAGCTCATCCTCGCGATCATCTTCGTCGTCATCTCCGGACTCGGCGAGGTGGCCGGAACCCTGGCCCTGTCCATCGGCGCGATCGGCCTGCTCTCGAAGCTCATCGCCGACTCCATCGAGGAGACGGACCTCCAGGTCCAGGAGGCGGTGCGGGCCACCGGAGCCGGCGAGGCGCAGGTGTTCTTCGCAGCCACCCTGCGGCAGGCGGCACCGGCGTTCGTCGCCCACATCATGTACCTGCTTGATACGAACATCCGCTCGGCCACGCTGCTCGGCGTCGTCGGCGCCGGAGGAATCGGATTCCTGCTGCTCAACGCCTCGCGGGTCAACCAGTTCGATGTCGTGACGATGGTGCTCATCCTCATGGTCGCCGTCGTCCTCGCAGTCGAAGCCCTGTCCATGTGGCTGCGCCGAGCCGTGCGCTGAGCCTGCGCAATCAAGTCCACCCGCCCGCCGAGATTTCCGTCCGCCGACCAAGCGGGCGAAGCAGAGCCCACGAACTCGCGTGGGCACCACCGCAAGAGAAAGAGAATCGACATGAGACAACTTGCCGTCTTCGACATGGCCGGAACCACCATCGACGAATGTGACGAGGTCTACCGCGTGCTGCGCGAGGCCACCAAACGCGAGGGCGCGGACTACTCCGATGAGGTCTTCCAGAAGTGGATGGGCACGGAGAAGCACTGGGCGATCGAGAATCTGCTCCGCCTCGGCGGGGCCGAGGTCACCGAGGAGGTCCACGAGCGGGCCTGGCAGTGGTTCCGTGCCGAGCTGCGCGAGACCTACACCAAGAATCCGCCACGGCCGCTGCCCGGAATCGAGGAGGCCCTGTCGACTCTGCGGGAGCGCGGGATCAAGGTGGGACTGACCACCGGATTCTCCCGCGAGATCGCCGATCTCATCTTCTCCACCATGGGGTGGGCACCGGGCCAGACTTTCGACGTCTCGGTCACCGGCGACGAGGTGCCCGCCGGACGTCCGGCACCGGACATGATCAACAAGGTCATGGAGGCCGTCGGGGTGACCGACCGCGCTGCCGTCGTCAGCGTGGGAGACACCTCGGCGGATGTGGAATCGGCGCTGGGCGCCGAGGTCACGGCCGTGGGCGTGCTCACCGGACACCTGAGCCGGGAGGATTTCGCTGCCGAGGGCGCGCACCTCGTCCTCGATTCCGTGGCGGATCTGCCCGCGGTCCTTGCCGAGCAGGAAACCGCGGTGGTCGCGAAGTGACGGTTCAGGCTCATTCGACGATGACCGGCACCGAGGCGGCCGATCGTGGCCGCGCGACCGTTCAGCCGTTTGCCCAGGTGTGGACCGGCGGTGCCGATTTCGAGCTCCGCAGGTTCGACCGGCCGCAGCTGGCACCAGGCGAGAGCCTCATTCGACTGACTGCGGCCACGGTGTGCGGGTCCGACCGGCACACCGTCAGCGGACGTCGTCCGGGGGCGTGCCCTTCGGTGCTCGGCCACGAAGGTGTCGGCATCGTCGAGGACACGTGCGGGGATGTGCCCGTCGGCACTCGCGTGGTCTTCTCGGTCACCTCGGTGTGCGGTCAGTGTCGGAACTGTCGACGCGGGCTGAGCGCGAAATGCACCTCGGTGCGCAAGGTCGGCCACGAATCGGCCGAGTCGGACTGGGCGCTGTCGGGCACCTACGCCAGCCATATCCATCTGCCCGCCGGAGTGGCCATGGTCCCGGTGCCGGAGTCCCTGCCCGACGGGGTGGCGGCGACCGCCGGATGTGCCGTGGCCACGGTCATGGCGATGTGTGAAGCCGCCGGTGACCTGCAGGGACGACGCGTGTTCGTCAACGGCATCGGGATGCTCGGACTCACCGCGGTCGGGGCTGCCCTGTCTCGCGGTGCCGCCGAGGTCATTGCCGCCGATCCGCATCCGGACCGCCGCTCTCTGGCCGACCGGGCGGGGGCTGCTCGGTCGGTTGAGCCGGGTGTGGAGCTCGCTGATGTCGACGTCGCGCTCGAGCTCTCGGGCGCCGAGGCGGGCGTGCGCTCGTGCATTTCGTCGTTGGGCGTCGGGGGCGTTGTGGTGCTCGCCGGCAGCGTGACGCCGGGGCCGCAGGTGTCGATCGATCCCGAGCAGATGGTGCGCGGATGGCGCACGATCACCGGGGTGCACAATTTCGAACCCCACCACTTGGCCGAAGCCGTGGAGTTCCTTGCAGCCGACGGTGCCGCTCTGCCGTGGAAGGACATCCTAGGCGGCCCGATCCCGTTGACGGACCTGCCGCAGGAGTTCGCGCGCCCGACAAGGGCCCTCCGCACAATAGTCTCTCTCTAATTGCTACGTGGCGGCGGCCCAGCAACCTCGCGCGAGGTTGCTGGGCCGCCGTCGGGTAGCACGGAAGGTGTTGCTGACAACTGAAATCGTGGTGCCCCACGCCCGATACACTGCTGAACAGCACAGGCCGTGGCCCCGGAAGAAAACGAGCGAGCGATGCAGTTCACCTTGGCACAGATCACCGGCTTCATCGCGGTGGCCGAAAACCTTCACTTCGGACGCGCCGCTGAAGAGCTGAATATGACCCAGCCACCGCTGAGCCGGCAGATCCAGAAGCTGGAGAAATCGATCGGTGTCCACCTCTTCGAACGCAACAATCGCACCGTCACACTGACGCCGGCAGGTGAGGCCTTCCTCGCTGAGGCATACGGTCTCCTCGCATCCGTCGAGCGTGCCCCTCGGCGAGCACAGAAGATCGCCGAGGGCTCCTGGGGTCAGATCACCATCGGGTGCACTGCGGTCTCGACGTTCGGCGTCCTTGGCGGTCTCGTCTCGACCCTGGCAGAACAGCTGCCGGGCATAAGCGTCGAGATCGCCGAGATGGTGACGGCAGAACAGATCAAGGCCTTGTCTGAGGGCAAGATCGACATCGGCCTGGGGCGAGTGGGCCGCATCCCCGAGACCATCGACGCGACCCTGGTCCTGTCTGAGCAGCTCGTACTGGCAGTTCCGTCGGACCATGCGTTCGCCGCACGTGACTCTGTGGGCACAAAGGAGATCTCCGGTCAGCGACTGCTCATGCACGATGCCACGAAGGCTCGATACTTCTACGATCTCACCGTTCGCTACATCGATGTCGAAGCCAATGAGGTGGCTCACTCGCTGAGCCAGATCCTAACCATCGTCAATCTCGTCGCTGCCGGTCGCGGCATTGCCGTCGTCTCGGAATCAGCTGCTCACCTCGGCGTCGACGGTGTCACCTATGTCCCGCTCCACGACGCTCCACGCGATGTCGTCGAACTTCATGCGATCTGGAACCCGGAGTCCCGCAACCCGGCGCTCAAGGAAGTCCTCACTTTGATTCGCAGAAAGTGAACACAATACCTTCCGAGCATCAATGCATATATAAATAATCTTGGACAGGAATTATTCCTCGTTCCTACAGTGGGATCACTATCCCGACTAACAAGGACGTCATTCCGTGGCCAATTACCAACCTCAAGAACTCGCCGACCACCTCAAGGACGGACTCCTCTCCTTCCCTGCGACAGCATTCAACGAAGACCTGTCCCTCGACGCCAACGCCTATTCCGACCACATCGCTTGGCAGTCGAGCTTCGACGTCGCCGGACTCTTCGCCGCTGGCGGAACCGGCGAGGGATTCAGCCTCACTCCCCCGGAAGCGAAACAGGTCGTGAGCTTGGCCGTTGCGAACTCACGAGCTGAGGTGCCGGTCCTTGCTTCGGCAGGGGGTGCGACTGCACACGCCGTTCAGAATGCGATCGACGCCGAGGAGGCCGGAGCAGAGGGTCTCCTCGTCCTTCCTCCCTACCTCACTGAATGCGGCCAAGACGGCCTCTTCGAGCACGTGTCCGCCATCTGCGAAGCTACGAAGATCGGCGTCATCGTCTACAACCGTGCAAATGCGGTCTACTCGCCCGAGACCGTTGAGCGCCTCGCCGACACCCATGAGAATTTCATCGGCTTCAAGGACGCGCTCGGCGACATCGAGCAGCTGACGAAGGTCTACGCTCGCACTGGCGACCGCCTCTTCTACCTCGGCGGACTTCCGACCGCAGAAGTCTATGCACTGCCGCTGCTGCAATTGGGAATGAGCACCTACTCATCCGCCATGTTCAACTTCGCACCCGAGTTCGCCCTCGACTTCTACGATTCAGTACGCAAACAGAACCGCGCCGCAGTGACAGAGAAGCTCAATTCCTTCGTCCTGCCCTACTCGAAGATCCGCGAACGAGTTGCCGGCTACGGCGTCTCTATCGTCAAGGGCGGCCTCAAAGTCATCGGCCGCGACTGCGGGCCGGTCCGGCCACCCTTGCAGAACCTCACCGAGGCAGACCTGCAGGATCTCGAACAAGTTATGTCCGCTGCGGGCATCCGCCTCGACCGAACCGCGTCCGCGGTCGCCTGAACGGTCAGGACGCCACGCATCCACGGCTGAGACAACCACACCCACAGATCGGCGCCGATCGGCTTGAGCCGGTCGGCGCCGAAATCGCTATCAGGAACAGAGGTCACTCATGACGACACAGCTCACTACCGCGACGACCGACGCGGACGTCCACACATCACTTTCCGGCACATCAATTGTCGCCGGCACCAAAACGCCGGGAAAGGGGGAAACCAGCCGCGCAATCAATCCTGCGACGGGCGAGACCTTGGCTCCCGAATACACGCTGCTCACCGAGGAGCAGGTATCCGCAGCCATCGCCGAAGCCCACGACGCCTTCCCTTCGTACCGCGGCACTTCGCCGGAGATCCGCGCAGCCTTTCTCGAGAGCATCGCAGCCAACATCGAGTCCGACGCGCAGCGCATCGTCGATCGGGCCGCCCTGGAGACCGGACTTCCTGCGGGGCGCCTGAATGGCGAGATCACCAGAACCTCCAACCAGCTGCGCCTGTTCGCATCGGTCGTCCGGCTCGGTGACGCCCACGGAGCGCGCATTGATCCCGCGCTCCCTGACCGAGCACCGTTGCCGCGCCCCGATATTCGTCAGCGCAAGGTTCCTCTGGGGCCCGTCGCTGTCTTCGGCGCGAGCAACTTTCCCCTCGCTTTCTCGACGGCAGGCGGTGACACCGCTTCGGCACTTGCTGCTGGATGCCCAGTCATCGTCAAGGCCCATAATGCCCATCCCGGGACCAACGAACTGGTCGGTGCCGCCATCACGCGTGCCGTTCGCGACAGCGGACTCCACCCGGGTGTCTTTTCACTCGTCTATGGGTCTGGCGCCGAGGTCGGGCAGCAGCTTGCCACGGACCGGCGAATCACGGCCGTAGGATTCACCGGTTCCAGGACGGCCGGAGTGGCGCTGTCGGCCGCCGCTGCGGCTCGCCCCACACCGATCCCCGTCTATGCCGAGATGAGTTCAATCAATCCCGTGTTCGTCCTGCCGGGGGCCATTGCCGGTGACGTCGCCGAGGTGGCCCAGGGCTTTTTCGGGGCAGTGACCGGTTCCTCCGGTCAGTTGTGCACCTCCCCTGGAATTCTCTTCGTTCCCAACGGCGACCGCGGAGACGCTCTGACGGCTCGCATCGCAGAGGAATTCAACTCGTCGAAGGGCCAAACGATGCTCACCCCCTCCATAGCCGCAGCCTGGCAGAGCGGAGTCGACCAGCTTTCAGCACAGCCGGGAGTCTCATCTCTGGCACAGGGGTCGGATGGAGAGACGTTCAATGCGCCCGGACCCCGTGTGTTCACGACCTCAATCTGGGACTTCGCATCGAATAAGGAGCTGCAGAACGAGGTCTTCGGGTCTGCAGCCATCGTCGTGCGCTACGACTCGACCAATGAGCTGGTGCCTGCCGTGGCAGAGCTCGAAGGACAGCTGACTGCGACACTGCAGATGGGTGAACAGGACACCGAAGTGGCAGACGCGCTAGTGCACGCGCTGGAACTCACCGTCGGCCGGATCATTGTCAACGGTTGGCCGACCGGAGTCGACGTCGGTCACGCGATGATCCACGGTGGACCATTTCCAGCGACGTCGGCTCCCCAGACCACCTCGGTGGGTGCAACCGCGATCGACCGCTTCCTCCGCCCGGTCGCCTACCAGAACGTCCCGCAGGCCATTCTTCATCCGGTTCTCCAAGAGGCCAATCCTTGGGCAGTGGCCCGGGTGCTCGATGGTCGATACTCTGCGGCAGAACGTGGCGGCGCCTCGGACGCAACCGACGCGGCCGCCTCGGCGAAATCCTTCGTTGCCAGCGTGCGCCACCGTCTCAAGAAACTCGGATTCGACCTTCCCTTAGCCAATCCTGCCAGCTACAGCTACAAGACGGTGACCGTCGCCGGCGAGTTGGCCTTCGTATCCGGGCAGATCGCCAAAAGCGACGGAGAAGTACCCGTCCAGGGAGTCATCGGTGAAGACCTAAGCATAGAGGACGGAATTGCGGCAGCTCAGCTGTGCGCGGTGAATCTCATTGCCCAGCTGGAGACGAACCTCGGTCTGGACAATGTCGAGAGCATCGCCAAACTCAACGTCTATGTGGCCAGTCCAGCAGACTTCAGCAAGCACCCCATCGTCGCTGAAGGAGCTTCCAAACTCCTTGTCGATGCTCTGGGAGACGCCGGTCGTCATGCACGCACTGCTCTCGGAGTCCCGCGCCTGCCTGCGAACTCACCGGTTGAGATCGAAGCAGTGATCAAGCTCAAGAGTCCAGGTGAACTCCGCCCCAACTGATCAGCTGGGAAGCTGACAGCGAAAACGCAGAGCGGTCCGGTCGATTCAACGACCGGACCGCTTTTCAATTCCCTGCTGGCCAGCAGACAGCTCCATCTCACGTTTCTGCTGCCCTAAAGCTACGCAACGGGGCGGACACTCCCTTGTGAGAATGTCCGCCCCGTTCAACTTGCAAGGAGTCGGGCGTACTGCGTGAGACGCATCGAAGTGGAGAGATCCTGTCTCAGCGCTTTGAGAGGATATAGGTCCGGTCCGCCCCGATGTACCAAAGGTCCTCGGTGCCGATCGCCACATTGCCGTACCGCCAAGGAATCTCCGCTGCGCCGAAGGACCCGACATCCAAGACATGCTTGTAGCCGGGACGCAGCTCGTTGGCGAATGACTCCTGCTTGCCCATGAGGTGCCCGACATTGCGCTTGCGGTATTCCGTGTTGAAATCCACTTCTTCACCAAGCATGCCGATCTCGATCATCCTACCGAGGTGGGGTGCCAAGTAGTCCAAAGTACCTGCGTGGACGTCTTCGCACACGACTCCGGGGCGCAGTTGGCCGATGATTCCCTCACGGACCACGTCGAAGAAGAACTCATACGCTTCTTTGGCGCCGTCGGTGCGCGGAAGCGACCGTGCCATGTCGGAGGTCGCCACAGTGATCCCGTCGAAGGTGATTCGCACACCAGCGTCGAGTTGGATGCACTTCGTGTCATCGTTGATCGGGAAGTCGACGGGAGGCCCGGGGAACAGCATCCTGTTCGAGGAGTGCAAGTTGGTGAAGTACGGTTCGACCGCAAAGGGAATCACGTTCTCCGTGCGAAATTCGACGATTTTATCCACGTAGCGCGCGTAGATGTCGAGCTCGGTGAACTCAAGCCCCGCCGCCAAGGATTCCTCTGCCCATTTCAGAGCCTCTTCGATGGCGAAGACGCTGCACCTGGCAGCGACGATCTGAAACCCGAGGTCTTCGTGGTCGCGAACGTCGCGCCAGTGACCGAGAGCGGTCGACAGCTCGTTGAGGACGGCGCCTTCGGCCTCGAGTTCGAGCGCCAGACCGGTTGCAATCCACTCCTCCTCAACGCCGATCTGGTTACCATGGGCCAGTGCCACAGCTGCCGCACCGAATCCTGCGAAGCGGCCGACCGGAGTGCCGGACACACCGTGCGCGGTCTCCGGAGCGAGAACATAGAGCTTCTCGTCCTGAGTGGACCAAACCGCCAGTTGACCTTCGCTCTGCTGAGTTCCGACGACCTCGCTGAAGTTCGGCGGAGCGGAGATGACGACGGCGTCGAGCCCTCGGTCCTTGGCCATCGACTGCAGAGCCGAATAGCGCGTATCGGTCTGCGACTGGATCTCCTTGCTCAGTCCGTCAAGGTGTTCGACATCAGCGATGAGCCGCGTCGCAGTCTCCGCTCCGAGCTCACGCCAGCGAGAGAAGCGCTCAAGAACCACTGCGGTGTCGATCTCATAGGCAACAACCGGAGTCGTCGGCTGCTTGTCGGCGACGACGTCGAGGCTCTTCGACAGCGTCGAGTAGTGCTTCATGACGACACCGGAGTCGAGACCGACCTGTTCCCCTTCTGCGAGCTCCTCAACCAATGTCGCCAGTGATGCTGAGGCCGGTGTATCGGCAATAATTCGGGGATCGATCGTCACCCACGGCGCATAGAATCTCATCCGCTCCTTCGGCACCCCGGCGGACAGGGCGTTGCCCTGCTCCTGCTGGCGAACAAGCAGCACTTCACCGTCGGTCGTGTCGGCGATGATCGGTGCAACCAGGGGGCTCGAATCTAGGCGAATCGCAGAGAACAGAAGGCTCTTCTGGGCATCTAGTCCGAACGAATCTGCCAGACGCGTCTTGTCGGTTGTCAGTTTGATCACTGCGTTTTCAACTCCATATCTTCCTTGAGACGTGTTCGCCTCTACCGGTGTGCCTTGGGCCGAAGGTGCCCTGCCGGCCATCCCAGTCTTGTGTTGGTCGGGCCGGACGATCGGACCGCTCAGCTGATCCCGGCGGTGACGCCGATGTGGGATTCGATCTCCGCCACGTAGCTGGCGAAGTTCTCTGAGAATTTGTGCTCTTTCGCGCGGGGACGTTCGATGTCCACTTTGACGTCGGCGACGATCCGGCCCGGACGATCGCCGACGACGACGACTCGATCTGCCAGCCATACAGCTTCGGAGATGCTGTGAGTGACGAAGAGGACACTGCAGCCCGTGCGACGCCAGATCCGCTGGATCTCGAAGTTCATCGAATCGCGTGTCATCGCGTCGAGCGCGCCGAATGGCTCATCCATGAGGAGGATTTCCGGACGTGAAACCAACGCGCGGCAGATGGCGACGCGCTGTTGCATTCCGCCGCTGAGTTCGTAGGAGTACCGAGTCGCCTTCTCGCCGAGTCCGACCATGTGCAGCAGCTCCATGGCGTGGTCCTTGGATTCCGATGTGACAGCGTCACGAAATTCCAAGGGCAGGAGGACATTGTCGAGATTATTCCGCCAGGGCAGGAGAACCGGGCTCTGGAACACCATTCCGATGTCCTTGAGAGCGGCGCTGATCTCGCGTCCGCGGATGAGGATTTCGCCTTCAGAGGCTTCCTGCAGACCCGAGATCGTGTTGAGCAGCGTGGTCTTTCCGCTGCCGGACTGGCCGACGATTGAGACGAACTCCCCCGGATTGACGTGGAAGTCGAGTCCCTTGAGGACGACGTTCTCCTGCCCGTCGCGAGAGGTGTAGGTCTTGCCGACGTTGTTCACTGAGATCGCATAGTCAGTGGTCATGGTCGTACTCCATTCACTTTGTAGGTGCCGCAACGTCTTCGTCATGGCGAATCGGGTCGATGTAGTCGTTCGTATAGATGTCGTCGACGGTGAGATCGGTCGAATTCTCGAGACCGAGGAAGTCGGTAGCCACGCTCAGCATCTGTCCAACTCCATCGTCGGTCATCACACCGAACTGGTCGTCTGACTCTCCGGTGGCCCAGTTCAATTCGCATTGCGACTTGAGCGCATAGGTCACGGTCTCCGGTTCATACCCTTGGACTTCCTTCGTGAAGTCGTCTGCAGTCTGATCCGGGTGGTCGCAGGCCCAGAGAAAGCCCTTCTGCATAGCGCGGTTGAACCGCTCAATACGCTCGGGATCGTTCTTCAGGGACTCATCCGAAACCACGATGCCGTTGCCGTAGAGGTCGATGCCCACGTCAGACCATTTCAGGATGTTCGCCTTCTCACCGAGTGCCATCAGAGCCGGCTCGTCGGAGACGTAGAGCGCGAGGTTCGCATCCCAACGATCGGCCAGCAGACCTGGAATCTTCGATTCGCCGGTGGCATGGACGACATTGACGTCATCCTGTTTGAGTCCACTGCGTTCGAGCGCGAGCGGCCACATCGCCGTCATGGCACCGGCGCCTTCAGTAGCCACCGTCTTGCCCTTCATATCATCCCAGGTTTCGATACCCGAACTCTCTAGTGCGATAGTCGCGTACGCTGATCGGGCCTGTAGCAGGTTCACTTGCTTAACGTGAGCTCCTTTGCCCTGGCTGAGGATGGTCGCGCCGAAATCGGCCCATCCGGCGTCGACTCTCCCGGTTTCGACGGAAGTCACGGTGTTCGTCGAACCGGAACCCGGCATCAGCGAGACGTCGAATCCCTCCTCTTCAAAGAACCCTTCAGCCTCAGCTGCGAAGAACGGTGCATGTTTCGGCAGATAGGCGACGTCGACCATGAGGTTGAAGTCATCAAGTCCGTCCTTTGGCGTGCATCCTGTCAGAGTGACGACAGACAGCAGGAGCGGCGCAACTAGCAGTTTCTTCAAGATGTGCATGGTTCCGCCTCTCACTTCGTGTAGTTCTTCCACGGCAGCAGCTTCTTCGAGATGAGGTCGATGATGAAGAAGAGAAGCAATGCGATCGCCGCAAGCACGATGAATGCTGCGAACATCGAGGGGAGGTCGACCTGAGAGTTCGCGAGAAGAATGACGTATCCGAGTCCCTTGGACCCGGCGATGAACTCACCGACCACGGCACCGCCGACAGCCAGCGAGATCGAGATCTTAGCTCCCGTGAAGATCGAAGGAAGCGCATAGATGAAATCGATCTTCATCATCTTCTTCAGCTTCGAGGCACGGTTGATGCGTGCAAGGTCCTGCAGCTCGTGCGGCACAGAGTTGAGCCCGTCGAATGTGTTGATGACGAGCGGGAAGAATGCGATGGCCATTGCCACGAAAGCCTTCGACTCGAAGCCGAAGCCGAACCAGACGATGAACAGCGGCGCCAGAGCGACCTTCGGAATCGTGTCGATGGCGATGAGCGCCGGATAGAGGAAGGGACGAAGGAAGGAAGCGTAATAGAGGAGTGCTCCACACAGAACGCCCAATGCTGTGCCGAGCGCAAAGCCTGCGAGACCTTCCTGCAGGGTAGTGAGAGCGTTGACCGCGAAGTATCCCGGGTTCGTGAACAATTCTTCGAACGCCGAAATCGGACCGACAAGCAGATACTTCGGGAAGTCGAAGATGAAGACTGCTAGCTCCCAGATCGCGAACAATCCGACGAGCCCGACAACAGCTTTGATTCCCGCTGTGAGTGACTCAGGTTTGAGCCTAGATGCAGTCGGCGGAGCTGCCGGCGCAGGGCCGGGCTCCACAGGTCGAACTGCATCGGTATCGATGCGTGGTGCTGTTGTCATTGGCGATCCCTCCATTGGGTTCTGGTCCATGAGCAGGTGTGGCATTGCATTTGTGACGTGGAACAACTGTGATGCGTTCCAGTATTCGCGACTCAACGATGCCTGTCCAAGATTGTTTTCGCATGTTTCGATACCCTGAAGGAATTGCATTAATGAGTTTGTGCAGGCAGGAAAAACTCGAGAGTTTAATTGAGAAACGCCAGGATACTCGGACTTCCCAAGAACATCCTGGCGCACCATGGCAACTTCGCGCGCAACGCTGACCCACCCACCGACTCGAACTACCTGACGGCGGCCCAGCTACCTCGTGCGAGGTTGCTGGGCCGCCGTCAGGTAGCAATTAGGAGCGGGCGGCTGCTAGGTCGTTGCGGAAGGTGCGGCCCGCTGCACCCAAGTCACCACATGACGTGATGAAGCGGAAGCCCTGCTCCTTGCGCAGACGCGCCTCCTCACCGTCGCCGCAGTGGATTCCCGGGATCACCCCGGCGGCATCGGCGGCCGTGCGGATCCGCACGAGCGCCTCGGCGTGAGCTTCATTCGGCTGCCCGGGCAGGGCCCCGACGGCGAACGCGAGATCGGACGGGCCGACGTACACCCCGTCGATTCCCGGCACGGCGCAGATGTCCCCGACCGCGGCCAGACCTTCCTCGTTCTCGATCATGACGAACAGCAAAGGCCGCTCGTCCCGCGTGTCCTGGACCGCACCGTGCATGATCTCGGCGGTCGGTCCCCACGAGCGATCCCCGCCCCGGGATGGATAGTCGAGCGCGGCCACCGCGGCCTGCGCCTCGTCGACCGAGGACACGAGCGGGACGATGATCGCCTCGACTCCCGCGTCGGCGAGCGCCCCGATCTCCGTGAATCGGTTCGCCGCGACCCGCGCCGTCACGAGCGCGTCCCCACTGGCGCGCACGGCATCGGTCAGCCGCAGCACATCGGTGGGGCGCACCAGCCCGTGCTGCAGATCGAGGCAGACATAGTCGAACCCGGCCGCCGACCCGGCCTTCGCCAGTTCCGGGCTCGTCGACATCATCCACAGTCCGTTGTAGGTCTCCCCCGCGCGCAGGCGGGCCCGATGATTCTCAATCGCAGCAGTCATGACTGCATCGAATCACGGAACCCGCCCGGCTACCAGAGGTGCCCGATATCCGGATGAACCTCACCGAGGCGGCCCACCCCTGCGTACGAATCATCGATCATCTCGCCGAGGCGGCCCTGCCCATCCATACGATGGATCCTCCCGCACGAAACGTCGTCCCGCCTCGGCGAGTGGACTATGCCGGCGAGTCCTCAGCCGTACTCGAGAAGCATCACTCAGCCGGGCTGTCCTCGAGGAGGGGCCCGATGACTCGGTGGCGGGCGATGACGAAGGGGGCACTGGACCCGACTTCGAGGAGTTCGAGGTCGAGGCGGCGCGGCAGCAGCGGCCGCCCCTTGCCGAGGACCACCGGCGCGGTCCACGTGATGATCTCGTCGAGGAGTCCCTCGTCGGCGAACTGCCCGGCGAGGTCGCCGCCGCCCATCACCCACAGGTCACGGTCGCCGGTGGCGGTGCACATTTCGAAATAGTGGTCAGAGACAGAGCCCTTCGCGAATCGGATGTCGGGACTCTTCCCGTCTTTCCCAGCTTCGGGCAGGCCGAGCTTCCGGTGAGTCATCACCCATGCGGGAACCTCGTAAGGCCACGGTCCGTCGAGGTTGCGCAGCACCCATTCGTACGTCGTCGCACCCATGACGATCGCTCCGACGCCGTCGATGAACCCGTCATCCGGCGGTTCTTCGGTCTGGCGCAGCAGCCATTCGAGCGAGTCGTTCGGGTCGGCGATGAACCCGTCGAGCGTGGTCGCGGTGTAGTAGACGGTGCGTGACACGGGCAGTCTCCTCCTAGTTGCGTCTGTCTTTCATCCTATTGCGACAAGGCTCTCTCACAGCAGATCGGCGTCGATTTGGTCAGAAGACAGAACCGACGCCGATCGATGCGACAACACCCCGCCGCCCCTCACACCTCCCCGGTCCGCAGCGCCTCGGCGATGTACTCGGCCTGCCGGATCGCCAGCGCCACGATCGTCAGGGTCGGGTTCGCCGCAGCACCGGTGGTGAACACCGATCCGTCGGAGATGAAGAGGTTCTTCACGTCGTGGGTCCGGCCCCACTTGTCGACGACCCCGTCTTCGGGACGTTCGCTCATCCGCGCCGTGCCGAGGTTGTGCGTCGACGGATAGGGCGGAGTGTGGTGGGACGTCTGCGCACCGACCGCCTCGTAGACCCTCTGACCTGCGGCGTAGGCGTGTTCGCGCATCGCCAGATCATTGGCGTGATCGTCGTAGTGAACGTTCGGCACGGGCAGACCGTTCGTGTCCTTGACCGTCGTATTCAGCGTCACTCGGTTGCTCTCCTGCGGCATGTCCTCACCGACGATCCACATTCCCGCCGTGTTGAGATACCGGTCGAGCAGCGCCGCAAAGTCCGGTCCCCACCCGCCGGGTTCGACGAAGGAGGCCATGAACGCCGGACCCAGCGAGATCGTCTCCATGTAATAGCCGCCGGAGAACCCGCGGTCGGGGTCATGGATCGACTCATCGGCGATGACTCCGGCCATCGTCTCCCCACGGTACATCCGCACGGGTTTGTCGAAGTGGCCCCACACGGTGCCGGTCAGGTGGCGCATATAGTTCCTGCCCACATGCCCGGACGAGTTCGCCAGCCCATCGGGGAAGGATGGTGTTCCGGACAGCAGGAGCAGCCTCGGCGTCTCGATCGAGTTGCCGGCCACGCACACGAGCTTCGCGGCCTGCCGGTGGAGGTTGCCGTCCTTGTCGAGGTAGAGCACGGCATCGGCGCGGCCGTTCGCATCGTGGGTGATCTGCACGGCCTGGGACTCCGGCCGCAGATCGAGCAGGCCCGTATCCGCTGCCCGCGGCAGCTCCCTGACCAGGGTCGACCATTTCGACTTGTTCTTATCGCCTTGGAAGTTGAAGCCGTCCTGGATGGAGGCGGGGCGGCCGTCGTATTCTTCGGCGTTCGTGGCGTACGGGCCGGTGGCGTAGAACTTGTAGCCGACTTCTTTCGCCCCTCCGGCGAAGACCTTGTAGTTGTTGTTCGCCGGCAGCGGCTTCCGGCCGTGGACGTGGGTCGAGCCCATCGCCTTCTCCGCCCGGTCGTAGTAGGGAGCCAGTTCGTCCAGGGCGATCGGCCAGTCGAGGAGGTTCGCTCCGTCGATGCGACCATAGACGCTGCGGGCTTTGAACTCATGGGCTTTGAACCGCGGCGTCGCCCCCGACCAGTGGGTCGTCGTCCCGCCCACAGCCTTGACGATCCAGGCCGGCAGGTTCGGGAAGTCGCGGGCGATCCGCCACGATCCCGTCGTCGTCCTGGGGTCGAGCCAGGCCATCTGGTTGAAGGCCTCCCATTCGTTGTTGACGTAGTCCTCGTTGTGCAGATACGGCCCGGCCTCGAGGACGACGACCGGAATGCCCTTCGCCGTGAGCTCGTACGCCAGCGTTCCCCCGCCGGCGCCGGAGCCGACGATGACGACGGCCTCCTCGTCCGGGTCGATGCTGTATCCGGTCACACTGCGTCCGGCCTCGGCGCCGGCACCGCGTCCTGTGTTCTCAGCGGTCATCACTTCTTCACCTCACCCATCTCGACGCTCTGCGGCGCGGGCTGATTGCTCGACTCGTCACCGACAGCACTGCCGCTGCGGACCCCCGTTGCCCCGACGCCGAGTTCGGGAATCGGCTCGTCCTCGGGGTAGACGATGCGCGGTTCGGGCAGCCAGTCGAGATCGTCGAAACCGCGGTTGATATAGCCGCCCTTGTCGAACGACGGTCCTTCGTAGCCGAGCGTCTCCCACACTTCCGTGTCGTCATAGAGGTTGAGCACGGCGGTGCGGCGAACGAAGCCGAAGAACTCGGTGGACTCGACCCGCCGCAGCACCTTGAGCGCGGAATCGTCGTCGAGCCCGCAGAAGTTCCCGTCGGAGAGCTGATCCAATGACAACAGCCCTTGGATGAGGGCCACCCGGAACCAGGTCTCCTCGTCGGCGGCGATGAGGATCTTCTCCGCGGTGCGCACATACGGCCCGTCGGGGAAGTCTGCGTGCGGGAACGCCACGCGCAGCACGCGGATGAGGGTCTGCTTCGCCTCGTCCGTCATCTCCATCGCATTCAGCGATGGGTATTTTGCAGGGAATGCCATCGGATGCTCCTTTGCTCCACTCGGCCGGCGGCATCGACGCACGCCCGCCACTGTCCTGACATGAGCAACCTATGTGACCGGCGACACCATGGACTATCCTCATTCTCACCACATGAAAAAGTCGATCGCCGAGGCGGCTCCGCCGTCCCGCACCCACGACCGTTCCCGTCCCGGCGGGGACGGACCTGGTCCGGCGGCCGGGGCCGGATGCCCACCGCCGAGGCGATCGCACAGTCAGGAGACCGCGTGTCCAACAGTGCCGTGATCCAACGAACCTTCGCCGTTCTCGAAGCAGTTGCCTCTTCGGGCAGCGCATCAGCGAAGACCGTGGCCACCCGCCTCGAGATCCCTCTGCCCACCGTCTACCGACTCCTCCACGAGCTCGCCGATTCCGGGTATCTCGTCTACCTCAAGGACACCAAGCGTTTCGAGCTCGGTCCGAAATGCTTCGAACTCGGACTGTCGTTCCAGCAGCGCCTCGTCGCTCCGCATCCGATCCGGCAGATCACCGATCAGCTCCACCGGTCACTGGGCACTGCCGCCTATTTCGCGATCTACCGCGGCTCCGACATCATCCTCACCTACTGCTCCGACTGCGAGAAACACCCGCGGCTGAGGCCCCTGCGCTTCGGCTTCCACGAGGCCGCGCACGCCACTGCTTTCGGCAAGATCCTGCTGGCCGGAATGCCCGAACCGCAGCGCACCGATTACCTCGAGGCGCGCGGAATGCAGGTGCTCACCCCGCAGACGATGATCAGCCGAGAGGCCCTCGACCCCCACCTCGCCGAGGTGGCCACCCGCGGAATCGCATGGGAGCACGAGGAGTTCCTGCCCCGTCAGACCTGCGCGGCCGTGCCGGTGCGCAACGGCACGGGAATGCAGGTCGGAGCGATGGCGATCAGCACTCCCTCGTCGAAGATGGCGGGGAGGGCGAAGCTGGTCGAGTCGACCCTGCGTGAGCATGCGGGCCTGGCATCGAGCTACCTGCGCGGCGGGTCGGTCACCGTCCCCGTCGCCGAGCACGCTTAACCCCCAGCTTTATCGCCACATGAGAAGAACCGTGTCCTCCAAGCGATGACTCTGCTGAGAATGATCGTGCTCGCTCACAGTTGAGAACTCAAGGAGGAGAAATGGGCACGACCAACAGCGTCGCAGTGGTGACGGGGTCCGCACGGGGAATCGGACAGGGCATTGCGCAGAGGCTCGGAGCCGATGGCCACCACGTCATCGTGGCCGACCTGCCGGGCATGCAGGACGGAGTGGCGGAGACCGTCACAACGATCGAAAGCGCAGGCGGGAAGGCCACCGGTGCCGAGGTGGACGTCACGGACGAGGATTCGCTGAGCCGCCTCGTCGAGGTGGCCGTGGACGCGGGAGGGAAACTCGACGTCTTCGTCGCGAACGCCGGAATCGCCCAGGTCGAACCCCTCATCGACTATTCGAAGGCGGATTTCGAGAAGATCGTCGACGTCAACCTCACCGGTGTCTTCCTGTCGTATCAGGCTGCGGCGAAGCAGATGATCGAGCAGGGCAACGGCGGCAAGATCATCGGCGCCGCCTCGATCGTCGCGTTCCGTCCCTTCGCGCTGCTCTCGCCGTATTCGGCGACGAAATGGGCGGTGCGCGGACTGACTCAGGGAGCCGCGATGGAGTGGGCCAAGCACGGCATCACCGTCAATGCCTACGGTCCCGGCATCGTCGGCACCGCGATGTGGGATCTCATCGATGAGAAACTTGCCGCCGAGGAAGGCCTGGCCAAGGGTGAGGCAATCAAGAAATATGCTGGTGACATCCTCATGGGCCGGGTGTCCGTGCCTGAGGACGTCGCCAGTCTCGTGTCGTTCCTCGCCAGCGAGGACTCCGATTACATCACCGGGCAGACCATGCTCGTCGACGGCGGAATGCAGTTCTCGTAACGTCGTCCCAGTGGGCGGTACAGACACCGCCACCCACATCTCCACATAAGAAGTCACCCGCAGAGAAAGGAAGAAGACATGATCTTCATCGTCGTGAAGTTCCCCGTCAAACCCGAAATGGCCGAGAAGTGGCCGGAGATCACCCGCGAATTCACCGAGGCGACCCGTGCCGAACCCGGCAACAAATGGTTCGACTGGTCGCGCAGCCTCGATGACCCGAACGAGTACGTCCTCGTCGAAGCCTTCGACGATGATGCCGCCGAAGCGCATGTGAAGTCCGATCACTTCCAGGCCGCGACCGCCGAGGGCGGGCCGATGCATTCCGCTCTGGCAGCCACCCCGAAGATCATCTCCCGTCAGATCGACGGCGACGGTTGGGACGCGATGGGCGAGCTCCAGATCGACTGATCCCTCACCGAGGATGTCCCCTACCGGGACGACCTCATTCGCCGAGGCGGCCGTGCGGGCCCGCTGATCCGTTCAGCGGGCCCGCACGCTGCGTTCCCGTCACCGCCCTGCCCACCAGCTTGGTGAACCTGCAATAGCTCGGCCCCTGCACTAAGCCGCTGCAGCTTCACCGAGCTGAAGGCTCACCCCTGCGGCAGGTACACTTTCT
The DNA here is from genome assembly GCF_012844365.1 of Brevibacterium sp. 'Marine'. Lineage (NCBI taxonomy): Bacteria > Bacillati > Actinomycetota > Actinomycetes > Micrococcales > Brevibacteriaceae > Brevibacterium > Brevibacterium sp. 'Marine'. The sequence continues at coordinate 277,740 of NZ_CP051626.1, read as the reverse complement.
GGCTCTCGACCCAGTCATCGAGCATGGCCGCGCGGTCTTCGAACTTCGCGGTCGGGAACGCCAGTCCCTTCGTCGGCACACTGGCGCCGAGTTCGACGAGCAGCGGTCGCAGGGTCGTCTCCACCGCCAGGGTGTGCGCGGGGGAGCCGATCGTGAACACGGGGATCGCGATCAGCTCGTGCAGACCACCTGCGTCATACCGGTCGAGGAAAGCTTTGAGCAGCCCGGTGTAACTGGCCTTGTAGGTCGGGGTGGCGATGACGGCGAAGTCGGCAGTCGCCAGACGCTCGGTGAGTGTGTCGAGACGGTCGGACTTCCAGGAGAAGATCTCGTCGGTCACCTCGGCGAGTTCGATGGTTTCGTCGATCTCGGATCCGGTCACCTCGGCGATCTTGCCTGCGAGGTCCTCGGCCACCTGACGGGTGCGCGAGTTGGGGCTCGGGTTGCCGACGACGACGGCGATGCGTGTGGTCATATGGGGTCCTCCCGTAGTGCGGTGCGCGCTTGTTCGGTTCCGCGCTCGGCGGCTCCGTCTTCGCTCAACACTATGCGTCTGCTGATGAACCGGTCCTGGTGAATGACATATCCGTTCTCATCCCCGACAAGCATCGACGCTATTCCACCGCTGCGCATCCTTGGTTACCATGAAGTTCCGCCGATCCTTGGCGGACTTTCCGCAGTCCCTGCCGACCGCCGCCAAATCATCGACGACCTTTCGAGGAGCTCTCATGACCACCTCCGACTCCAGTCGACCCACCGAAGACCAGGTCCTCGCCGCACAGGCCGATGCCGTCGACCGCGGACTCAACATCACCGTCGAGGGCGACACCCAACACACGGTGCAGACGCTGAGCCAGACCTACCCGACCACCGTCGCCGACCTCTGGGAGGCCTGCACCGATCCGGTCCGGCTCGAGCGCTGGTTCGCCCCGGTCAGCGGTGACCTCGAACTCGGCGGTCGCTACCAGATCGAAGGCAATGCCTCGGGCACTATCGAAACGTGCGAACCGCCCGAGTCGTACTCGCTGACCTGGGAATTCGCGGAAGGAATCAGCCATGTCGCCGTCCGCATCGCCGAGGCAGACGACGGCGCACGTCTGACCCTGGAGCACTCGCACACGGGTGAGGCGAACGCCGATTTCTGGGTGCAGTTCGGACCCGGCGCCACCGGGGTCGGGTGGGACATCTCCCTCCTCGGTCTCGCCAACCATCTCGTGGCCGGCACGGGACGTCCCGCCGACGAGAACGAGTGGGTCACCTCTGTGCAGGCTCAGGAATTCGTTCGTGCTTCCAGCACCCGCTGGGGCGAGGCGTCGGCGGCCGCAGGCACGCCGGTCGATCAAGCGCGCGCCGCCGCCGAGAGGACAACCGGCTTCTACCTCGGCCAGTCTCCGACTGAGTGAAACGAGGCTGAACGCCTACTCCCCCGCCTGCTTCCGCGCGCCCAGCGCCAACCGGGCGATGTCGCGCAGCACTTCGAGCTCCTCACTGCCGTCGAGCAGCGCCCGCAGCTCAACGGCGGCCCGGCTGAGCAGGGTGCGATAAGCGCCGGCGACGTTGTCCGGTTCCCGGGTCAGCGGGTAGGACACGCAGAGGGCGAACACGATCGCACCGACGGTGAAGGCCACACTCGCCGAGGCGGTCCCGGCCACCCGTGCCTGCTTCGTCGCGTAGAACTCCCCCGGATTCCCCGGCCCGCACAGCGCCAGGGCCGCCGAGCCGCCGTCGACGAGCGGCAGCACCGCTCCGACGCCACGAGAGACACGCAGCTCGTGATCGGCTTCGACATTGCGCACGCACACCCGATCCTCACCGACGCGGACCCACAGCTGCACGGATTCCCCGGTCATCGTCCGCAGATGGTCGAGCACCGAGTTCGTCGTGGCGATATTGCGCCGACCCGGGAACGGCCCCAATCGCAGCAGCCCGGACGAATCACGGACGATGAAATTGTGCTCCCGCAAGTCGTTCAGCAGCCGGTACGTCGTCGACTTCGAATAGCCGAGGCGGCGGCACACCTGTGCGGCAGTCATCGGCGAATCCTGGAGGACGGCGAGGATGGCCGCACTGCGGTCGATGACACCGATCTCCGCCGGCGCCTGCTGAGAGCTCGTCATCCCCATTCCTCACGACACCGTCACATCGGCGAGCAGCTTCCTGCGGCTCACCCACCACCGGACGATGATGGGTCCGATGATGCCTGCCACCATGAGGATGATGATCGACAGCGACACCGGCCTGGTGACCAGGGGCGCGAACGATCCGCCGGAGATCTGCAGCATGCGTCGGAAGTTGTCCTCGAGCAGCGGCACGAGCACAAGTGCGAGGATCGCCGGAGCCAAGGGGATCCCGCCCTTCTCCATGAGGTAGCCGATGACTCCGAAGATGCCGAGCATCATCAGCCCGAACAGGCTGAATTCGATGGCGTAGGCACCGATGACCACGAGCACGAGGATTGCAGAGAAGAGGATCTCCTTCGGCATCTTCAGCAGTTTGACGAACACTCCGACCAGCGGCAGGTTGAGGATGATGAGCGCGATATTGCCGATGTACATGCTGGCGATGATCGTCCAGATCAGACCGGTGTCGTCCCGGAAGATCAGCGGCCCGGGCTGCAGACCGTACATCGTGAACACGAAGAGCAGCAGCGCCGTCGTCGCAGAACCCGGGATGCCGAGGCTGAACAGCGGAATCATCGCGCCACCCACACCGGCGTTGTTCGCCGCCTCGGGACCGGCCACGCCTTCGATGGCACCGTGACCGAATTCGTCCTTCCGCTTCGAGAGCCGCTTCTCCATGATGTAGGACATGAACGAGGCCAGCGAGGGACCGACGCCGGGCAGGATGCCGATGATGAAACCGAGCACCGAACCGCGGGCCCACGGCCCGGCCGACCGCTGCCAGTCCTGCTTCGTCATCCACTTGTCTTCGCCGAAGCCCTGGATCTCATCCTTGGCCCCGCGCCCGAGCGCGAGGTTGCGGATCGCCTCGGGGATGGCGAAGAGCGCCATTGCGAAGATCGTGAAGTCGATCCCGTCGGAGAGCAGATCGATGCCGAAGGTCTGCCGGGGCAGTCCGGTCTGGAAGTCCAGCCCGATGAGGCCGACGGCCAGACCGATGAAGATCGAGATGAGCGCCTTGGCCCGCGAACCCGCCGACATCGTCGACGCGAGCAGCAGGGCCGTGGCCATGAGCAGGAAGTATTCGGTGGCGCCGAAGACGTTCGCGAGTTTGACGAGCACGGGCGAGAGGAACGTCAGCCCGATGATGGCCAGGGTGCCGGCGAGGAACGACCCGATCGCCGCGGTCGCCAGCGCCGCCTTGCCGCGACCTCGGCGAGCCATTTCATAGCCTTCGATCGCGGTCACCGCACTGGCAACCTCACCAGGGGTTTTGATGAGAGTTGCGGTGATCGAGCCGCCGTACATCGACCCGTAGTAGATTCCGCACAGCAGAATGAGACCGTGGACCGGTTCCATGCCGAAGGAGACCGGAATGAGGATCGCGATCGCGGAGATCGGTCCGATTCCCGGCAGCACTCCGACGACGGTGCCCAGCAGCACGCCGAGGAGGGCGAAGGCGAGGCTGGCCGGCTCGACCGCCGAGGCGAAGCCGCCGCCCAGATCGATGAGAGTATCCATGTCCGCCCCCTAGCCCAGAATCCCGACAGGCAGGTACACGGCGAGTCCGAAGACGAACGCCGCGTAGACCAGGCCCGCGAAGACGACGGAGAAGATGAGATTGCGGATCCACTTCTCCGGCGCGTAGATGCTGGTCAGCCCCATGAGGAACGCCGCCGTCGACAGCAGGAAGCCGACGGGGATGAGGATCGCCAGATAGACGAAGAAGAGCGCGAACTGGAACACGACCTTGCGCACCTGCGGTTCCGGCGGAGCATCGAGGACGACCCCGCCGACCGCTTCGTCCGTACCTGCCGTCTCCAGTGACGATTCCCCCGCCGAGGCGGCGCTTCGGTCCGTGTCTCCGCTCACCGAGGCGGTCCCGCCGCCCGCGCCGGAGCCGGGCACGGACCCCGTGCCCGCCTCAGCGGACCCCGCGGACCCGGGCCCCGCCTCGGCGAGGGTGTCCTTCCGGTGCCGGACGACGGCCTGCCCCGCGAGGAAGAGGCCGAGCACGACGAGCCCGATGCCGACGATGGCGGGAAAGGTGCGCGGGGTGACGATGTTCGCGGTCTCCTGGATGGAGAACGTCGCGATGTAGTAGACCGCGCCGATGACGGCGATGGCGCCGCCGGTGACGAGGTCGGTGCGGTGAGCGGTCATTTGCTGTTGCCCAGGTCGGTTTCCTTCACGCCTTCTTCCACCGTCTTCGCAGCGTCGTCGACGTAGGCCTGAGCCTCCTCGCCGGTATGGAATTCGGTGGCCCATTGGTTGTTCTTCAGGGTCTCCTGCCAGGCATCGGACTTGCTCACATCTTCGAGCGCCTTGGCCCAGAAGTCGACGGCTTCTTGGGGCATCTCGGCGGGTCCGTAGACTCCGCGCCAGTTGCCCAACGTCACGTCGTAGCCGGAGTCCTTCGCGGTGGGCACCTCGTCGAAGGGGGCTGCGAGCGGCTTCTGCGCGAAGGTGACGAGCGGTTCGATGTCGCCGGATTCGATGACGGAACGGAATTCGCTCATTCCGGCGATCGCGACCTTCGCGTCTCCGTTGAGCATGGCCGTGGTCTGTTCGCCGCCGCCGTCGTAGTTGACGAAGTTGATGTCGGCCGGGTCGATGCCGGCTTCCTTCGCGAACAGCGCGAACGGCAGGGTGTCGTCTCCGGCGGCCGCGACGGTGACCTTCTGCGGGTCGTCCTTGAGGGCTTTGACCAGGGCGTCGAGGTCCTTGAAGTCCCCGTCCTTCGGGGTCACGACCATGAAGTCCTCGACGTAGAGGGTGGCGATGAGGGTGGCGTCCTCGGGGCCGAACTTGCACAGGTTGCGCGCCTTCATCGTCTGACTGGCCAGGGAGGTGATCGCGATCTGGTCGTCTTTGCCCTTCTCCTGCTGCATCATCGACGTCAGCCAGGAGCAGCCGGTGCCGCCGGGCTTGTTCTGCACGGGCAGCGGAGTGGAGACGATGTCTTCCTTCTGCAGCGCCTCGACGAGAGCGCGGGCCGTGGTGTCCCAGCCGGAACCGGGTTCGGCCGGAGCGGTGACCGAGACCGGCCCCTTCGGATAGTCCCCGCCTTCGCCCGGAGGCTGCGCCTTGTTCCCGCAGGCGGTGGCGACGAGGGCGACCGTGGCGAGCACGGCCCCGATCTTCGCCGCGCGCTTGCGCGTCTTCGCCCGTTCTGTCTTCGCCGAGGCGGCTGTCCGTGTCCGTGTGATCGTCGTTGATCGCATGAGCTGTTCCCCTTGTGTGTTCGGTTCTCGATATTTGGTGGTGTGCTGGTGGGTCTGATGCTGGTGGGTCTGATGCCTGCGGGATGGGTGCCGAGCTGTTCGGAACTCCTCCGCCCGGAGCCGGTGCTCCGCTGACTGAGCTGTCAGTCCAGACGGTGCTCGTCGGGCTGGGGTCCGTCGGCCGGTGGACCCGTCGGCACCGCCGGACCGTCCCGGTAGTGGCCGTTGTGACGACCGGGTTCGGGCACAGCGCTGCGCAGACCCAGCCGAGACCCGTCGAAGGTCAACGGCAGCAGCGGCACTTCGACGCTGGTCCCACTCGGCAGCCCGGTGTGGGCGAGCGCTCCGGAGGCCACGAGGTGCGGATCGGAGGTGAGGTCTGCGGGGGTGTTGACCGGGGCGACGGGCAGGCCGCGGCGCGTGCATTTCTCTTCGATCTCGGCCAGGCTCAGCTGGGACAGTGCGGCTTGGAGTTCTGCGTGGATGCGGTCGCGTTGGTCGACTCGGCCCTGGTTGGTCAGCATGTCCGGATCGGCGGCGAGTCCGGTCAGTCCGAATTCGTCGCAGAGGTCACGCCACTGCCCGTCGGAGACGGCGGCGACGAAGACCTGGTTGTCGTCCGAGTCACGGAAGATGTCGTAGACGGCCCAGGTGGCCTGCCGGGTCGGCATCGGCCGCGGTGGTTCGCCGCTGATCTGGGACTGCGCCATATGGGTGCCGACGAGGAAGGCGTTGTTCTCGAACAGTGCGGAGTTGATGAGTTTTCCGCGGCCCGTGGTCTCCCGCACCCGCAGTGCCGACTGGATGCCGATGACGCCGAACATTCCGCCCATGATGTCGTTGACGCTGGCGCCGGCGCGCAGCGGCTGCCCGGGCGGGCCGGTCATATAGGCCAGTCCGCCGAGCATCTGCACGACCTCGTCGAGGGCGGTCCGGTTTCCGTACGGACCGGACAGGAATCCCTTGAGCGAGCAGTAGATGAGTCCGGGATTGCGGGCCGACAGCTCCTCGTATCCGAAGCCGATCGATTCCATCTTTCCGACGCGGAAGTTCTCGAGCAGGACATCGGCGGAGTCGATGAGGTCGAGGACGCGGTCACGGTCGGCCGCCTCGGCGATATCGAGTTGGACGCTGTGTTTGTTGCGGTTGAACGCGGGGAACAGCCCGGATCCGGACCCGGGCAGGTAGCGGGTCTTGTCGCCGGCTCCGCGGGGTTCGACCTTGATGACCTCGGCGCCGAGGTCGGCCAGGATCATCCCGCAGCTCGGCCCCATGACCATGTGGGAGAACTCGATGACGCGGATGCCTTCGAGCGGCAGCGGTTCTGCGCTTGAGTCCGCAGGGTTCGCGGCGGGGGTGTCGTCGGTCATCTCACGCCCTCGCCGAGGCGGCCGCGAACCGGTCGTCGAAGACCGCGGGGGTCGCGGGGATGTCCGACAGGCTCGAGGTCAGGTCGTGGCCGACGGCGGCGATGAGGGGGTCGCGCACCTCGGTGAGCGCCTCGACGTCGACGCCGGTGGCCACACCTTCGCGGTGGAGGAGGTGGACGAGGTCGTCGGTGCCGATGTTGCCGGCAGCACCAGGGGCGAAGGGGCAGCCGCCGAGTCCGCCCATCGCGGCGTCGAAGTTCGAAATCCCCAGGTCGAGGGCGGCGGCGACGTTGGCCATGCCGAAGTTGTAGGTGTCGTGGAGGTGGAGGTTGACGGGTTTGCCCGGGAAAGCGGCGAGGACCGCCGAGGTGTTGCGGCGGACCAGCGATGGGCTGGCGTTGCCGATGGTGTCGGCCACCCCGATTCCGTGTGCTCCGGCGTCGACGAAGGGGCGGAGGACCTCGACGAGGTGGCCAGGCTCGGTGATGCCGTCGAAGGGGCAGATGAAGCTCACTGCGGTCGTGATGTCGAAGCGAAGCCCCTGGTCACGGGCGAAGTCGGCGGCGTCCATGAGGCGGTCGGACGCCTCGGCGATGGAGGCGTCGGAGTTCGCTTTCGAGTGTCCTTCGGAGGCCGAGAGGACAAGTTTGATGTTCTTCGCGCCTGCGTCGACGGCCCGCTGGGCGCCCTTGAGGTTGAAGACGAGGGTGTAGAACTCGACTCCGTTGTCTTGGTGCGGAGCCAGGCGGCGCAGCAGCTCGTCGGTGTCGGCCATCTGCGGGACCTTCTTCGGATTGACGAAGGAGCCGACCTCGATGTGGTTGAGGCCTGCGCCGATGAGCTTTTCGGCCAGGGCGACCTTGGCATCGGTGGGCACGATCGCCTTTTCGATCTGCAGCCCGTCGCGCAGAGTGGTGTCGAGGATGTCAACGGTTGTTGGCCGGACCATGGGACTCCTTCACGCATGTTCCCGAATAGCGGGAAACGAATCGTCGCCGCGCTCCAGTGTGCGGCGTCACATTCGTTATACATGGCTCTCTGCGCGCGAAACAGAGTTTGTTCGGCATGTGAGAGGGCAATGAGAATTGCCTGTGCCCAGTCCCGTTTATCGGGAAGCCTTGGTCTTCGGCCGGTATGTCTGGATCGCGTGACCTGCTTCGAGTTCACTGCGATCGACGAGTTCGAGGTTGACGATGTCGCTCAGTCCGGCGAAGAGGTAGGGACCGTGACCGGCGATGCAGGGATGGATGATGAATTCGAACTCGTCGATGAGGCCGAGTTCGGCGAGCGCGAGCGGCAGCGTCACTCCCCCGACCGCGAGTCCCGTCTCGGATTGCTCCTTGAGCTCGCGGACAGCGGTGGCGAGGTCGCCGCGAATGAGTTCGGAGTTCCAGTCGACGCGCTCCAAGGTGCTCGAGACGACAAATTTGCGGGCCGGGTCGATGGCCGCGACGAACGGGTCGAGTTCGGCTTCCGGGGTCGTGTCACCCTCGGGCCGACGCCAGGCGTCTTCCATCATCTGGTAGGTGATGCGACCGAAGATCAGGCCGTCGGCACGCTTGAGATTGTTGGCATGGTGGCGGTGGAAGTCGTCGCTGATGACCCCCACGCGATGATCGCAGCAGCCGTCGACGGTGACGTTGATCGAGTACCTCAGCTCGCCCATGGCTCAAGAGTAGACCTGGGACGTCTCCGACGGTAGTGGTTTCGGCGTTCAGTCCTCGCCGCTGTCGTGGTCTAAGTCCGGAGATGCATTCTGCTCCGGTGCCAGCCCCAGCCATGACAGCACTTCGTCGGTGTGCTCGCCGAGGTCCGGTCCGAGGTGATCGATGGGGATCGATTCGCCGCCGATGACGGGGGTGATGCCGGGGAAGGCGACCTCCCGTCATCGGCGTTGAGCACGGATTTCCTACCGGCACACAAGCAGCCGTTCGACGGCGGGAGGCCATCCGTCCGACCACCGGTGCAGGTGAGGATCTCACCGAACGCAGAGCGGCCGTGTACCTCGGGCATGACCTTGACCGACTTGCTCACCTGGTGAGGAGCGGCGAATTCACGCGCTCCTGGTCGCAGGCGATACATCCAGGAAGTTTTCGAGGACGTATTCGGCAATTGACATGGCAGATGTCGCAGCAGGTGATGGCGCGTTGCGCAATAGTGTGACCGGTCCGTTCTGGTCGACCGCAAAATCGTCGAGCAGGGATCCGTCCGCGCTCCAGGCTTGAGCACGAACTCCTGCGGCAGATTTCGAGTTCAGGTCCCGCGAGCGCAGCTCGGGAATGAAGCGTCGCGCCTGCGAGAAGTAGAGTGGTTTGATCAACGACGCAGAGATTTCCCGCACACCCATGAGCCAATGTTCTTTGGCCAGTGCGGGCGCTCCGGGCCAGCGAAGTGATTCCACCGTGTCTCGGACCGATACCTTGCCCCAACTGTATCCTTCGCGGGCGAGCGCCGGCACAGCGTTCGGACCGACATGAACATCGTCGTATACGCCGCGCGTGAAATGAACGCCGAGAAAAGGAAAGCGAGGGTCCGGGACCGGATAGATCATGCCGTGCACAAGATCGGTGCTTGAGGGAGCCATCGACCAATATTCACCGCGGAAAGGGAGAATCTTCGGTGAGGGAGATGCGCCGACCATTCGCGCAATGATGTCCGATTGCAGACCGGCACAGACGATCAGCTTGTCGAATCGGTGGGTGCCGGCGGTCGTCGAAACTGTGGCTGATCCGCCTGCAGTTGACACCGCCGTTACCTCTTGCCCGAGAAGAACCCTCCCGCCGAGCCTCCGGAGATCGTCAGCCATCGACTCGGTGATGGCCGCGTAGTCGACGACCGCTGTCTCGGGCGAGTGGACTGCTGCCACTCCGTTGACGTGCGGCTCGATTTCTCGCATCTCGTTTCCGCTGACCCGTCTGATGCCGGGTACCTTGTTGGTCCGGGCGCGATTCTCGATGTCGTCGAGCTTGACCAGCTCTGATTCGTCAACAGCGACGACAAGCTTGCCCAATTCGCGATACGGGAGCTTGCGATCCTGACAGTACTCCCGTGTCATCTGCCGACCACGTGCACATAGGGTGGCCTTCAGCGATCCCGGTTCGTAATAGAGCCCTGCATGCACTACGCCGGAATTATGTCCTGTCTGGTGCGCCGCGACCCGGGTTTCCTTCTCCAGGACTGTGACATCAAAGTCTCCAGTCATCATCAATGCGCGGCCGATGGCGATTCCCACAATGCCGCCACCGACAATACCTATCTGTTCGGTCACTGAAACTACTCTTTTCTCAATCGTTGTCTACCGATTTGGTCGTTTGCACATCAGTGCTTCGCCTGCTGCTTTGTACAGTTGCCGGTCACGTCGATGTCCATCCGCCGTCGACCATGAGCATCTGACCGGTGACATAACTGGATGCCGAGGATGCCAAGAAGATCGCTGCTCCAGCGAGTTCTTCGGGTTGGCCGAACCTCCCCATCGGAATCCGCTCGACCATGCGCCGACTGCGGTCAGCATCTGCGAACACCGCTTCGGTGAGCGCGGTGCGGAAGTATCCCGGGCCGATGCCGTTGACACGCACGCCCCTGCCGGACCATTCGGCGCTGAGGCTGCGGACCAGACCGAGGATTCCGCTTTTGCTGGCGGTATAGGCGCTGACGTCCGGCAGCGCCAGGACGCTCCCGATCGAGCCGATGAAGATATGGCTGCCTTCACCGCCCGAGCTGAGCTGGCGTCGTCCTATCTCCTGGCTGAGGCGAAAAGGCGCCGTCAGATTCACGCTGAGAACACGACTCCACTCATCATCCGAGAACTCTTCTGCAGCCGCTCTGTGCTGCACCCCGGCCGCATGGACGACGATATCGAGTTGCCCGTCGACGCCGGCCTCGACCTCGTCGACGATCGCGTGGGGAGTCTGTCGGGTCACGTCGAGCGCCAGCGGTACCGCACGTCCCCTATCTGAGCATGCGGCGTTCAGTTCCCACGCGGCGGATTCGACGTCCGTCGCGGTGCGGGAGGCGATCGCCGTGACTGCTCCCGCCGAGACCAGCCCCTGCGCTATCGCACGACCAAGACCGCGGCTTCCTCCGGTGACCAAGGCCCTGCGACCGGCCAGCGAAAAAGTATCCATATCTCATGAACCCCGTTTCTCCATGGCAGATGATTCAGTGTGTGCGCACTGCGGCAGTCTTGATCCGCGTATAGAAGTTGAGGGCATCACGGCCCTGCTCTTTGAAGGCGGATCCGGATTCTTTGAAGCCGCCGAACGGATGGTGGATGTCCCAGCCGGAGGTCGGCTGATTGACCGACACCTGACCGGTATCGACCTCCTCCACGAATCGAAAGGCCGAGTCGAGGCTCCGAGTGAATATCGCGCTCGAAAGGCCGAAGGTCGAATCGTTGACAGCGGCAATTGCCTCATCGAGATCGTCGACTTCAGTCATGCTCAATACGGGACCGAAGATCTCGTCGCGCCAGATATCGTGCGTCGTCGAAATGCGCAGGAAGGTCGGCGACACGAAGGCTCCCTCGTTTGCATCTGCTGTTCCCAGCCGGCCCGACGCCAAGACCTCGGCACCTTGCGAGATCGCATGTGAAATGCTTTCGTCGATGTCGCGTTGAGCCTGGTGATCAACCACCGGCCCCATATCGACTGCGTCGGAGTCTCCGGGAGCCACTTTCAGTTTGAGAATGGCCTCTGCGATCTTCTCCCGAGCTTCATCGGCGATAGCGGAATGCACGATAAGTCGACTGGTCGCTGTGCAGCGTTGCCCCGCCTGGGCGAAGGCTCCTGAAACGATCGCAGGGACAGCCAATGACAGGTCGGCGTCATCCATGATCACCGACGCATTCTTTCCGCCCATCTCGGTCTGGACTCGAATGCCGCTCCCTGCCAGATCGGCCTGCAGGCGCTTTCCAACCGATGTCGAGCCGGTGAACGACACAGCACGGAGATCCGGAGAATCGAAGAGTGCATCTCCCATCTCACCGATGCGTCCAGTCACTGTGCCCAACACACCGGAAGGAAGGCCCGCCTGGTCAAGGAGCTGCGCCAAACGCAGTGTGATGAGCGGGGTCAGTGTCGCAGGTTTGATGACCACTGAATTGCCGGCAATCAGGGCCGGGGCCATCTTCCGTGCCGGCGTCAGAAGCGGATCGTTCCATGGAGTGATCAGCAGAACGACGCCGATCGGTTCGTACAAACGTGCCGCGAAGGTGCTTTGGCGCGCATCGGGCAGAAACTCGCCGAAGCCGTCACGCCCCATGCCACCGTAGTATTCGAAGAACTCGGCGGTCTTTCCGACCTCGCCGAAAGCTTCTGACCGAGTCTTACCCATTTCGGCCACAATCAAAGTGGCGAGTTCTTCTTGGTTCGACCGGATCAAACCGGCTGCATCAAGCAGGACTTTTGCGCGAGCAAGGCGATCTGTGCGCTTCCAGGTCTTCGCTCCTTCGCGGGCCGCGGCGTAGACGTCAGCGACATCTTCTGGGGACATGGCCGGCACCTTGCCGACGACGTCGGCCCGGGTCGCAGGGTTGTAGACGGCGATCTCTTCCCCGCTGGACGATGCAGCGAATTGTCCGTTGACGAGGTTCTTCAGTGTTCCGATGTTCATCATGCATTTCCTTCCTGCATCAGTGCCATGGGCCGGGTGAGGTCGAACGCCTGATCGAGATCTGCGTTCTCCATACAGGCGAAGAGTTCGGCGATGAGCTCCTCGTCGAACGGCTCCGGATTCGTCGGACGCGGGTAATCGTGCACACACAAGCGAGCCATTTCGGGAACGGCGGTCGGCGATACTCGAACGTCTGAGAGAGTCTGAGGCAGTCCCATCCGTGCTGACAGGTCGAGAACCTCCTGTGCCGCATCGCGCAGGTTCGAACTCCGCGACCGAGACAGTGTGAGCGCCAGAGTCTCGGCTAGTTGAGGATCCAAGTTCTGGTTGTATGCGATGCAGTACGGCAATGCGATTGCACACGAGACTCCGTGCGGCATCGGCTGGGCATTCGCGAGGCTGTAGGCCAATGAATGCCCCAGAACCACTCCCGAGTTGAGTGATTGACCTGCGATGTGGGCTCCCCAGAGCATTGCGGCCAACGAGTCACTGTTTCCGTTGTATGCCGCCTCGAGATTGTCGACGATCATCTCGATTCCGCGTAGGGAGTGATGCGCAGAGAGTACCGATGCACCGGTCGACATCAGCGATTCTGTGGCGTGTGCGAGAGCGTCCATGCCTGTCGCGGCAATCACCGACGGCGGCAGAGAACCGACCAGCTTAGGGTCGATGACGGCGATCTGCGGAACAAACTTGGGGCAGGAGGAAACGCGTTTGTGCCCATCGACGGTGACCATCGCGATACGAGTGCTCTCGGACCCCGTCCCGCAGGTCGTCGGGATCAGGACCAGGGGTGCCACGCCCGGCTCGGGATTCACCGAACCTATCCAGTCGGCAGCGCCGCCTTCGTTTCGAAGCAGCAGAGCGATGATCTTGGACGAGTCAAGGACCGACCCTCCTCCGATTCCGATCACTGCTTGGACGTCTTCGGCACGTGCCTTGTCTGCGACTTGATCGACAACCTCAGCCGTAGGTTCGGCACCGAAACCGCCGTGCACGTGCACACGGTATCCGTCAGCCTGCAGTCCCTCGGCGATCGGCTGGATTAGACCAGCATCGAAGACCGCATCATCGACAGCCAGCAGCACGCTCCCGTCACGAAGTCCCAAATGCTCGACCAGTATCTCGCCAAGGCGGTCGGTGGCGCCTGTACCACCAACAACGACAGATGGAGAGAGGAATACGGAATCGGATGTGGCCGAGGGCCACCAACGCTGTGACATGATGCCACCTTTCTATTTTGGAGTGTGTCAGAAATCTGCGGGTAGGTCAGACAGTGCCGAGTCCGGTGTCTCAGAGAGCACCAGACCAGTCGTTTCAGGCGCAGGTGCAGAGGATTCGGGAATCAAGATCGCCTTGATGACCTCACCCCGGCTGACCCGACCGAGAACCTCGCTCGCATCGCTCAGGAGAAAGGGAGACACGAGCTGCTCCCAGAAGTGAGGATCGCTTCCGATATGTTCCGCAGCCTTCGCATAGTCGGAACGCGAGGCCCCATAGCTGCCGATCAGTCCGATCTCTCTGCGAGTGATGAGATTGACATCGACCTCTGGAATTCTTGCGAACAGCGCCGGAACTACGATGGTTCCACCGCTGTCGATGTTCTCTATCGCCGTGGCGAGAGCCTGGGAGGATCCGGAAGCCTCCAGCCACAGCGAAATTCCGGCGGGCAGACTATCTCCCAGGCTCGATCGCAACCCTAGGGATTCGGCTTTGCTCAAACGCACCGGGAGGTCGCTTTCGGTGCCGACAAGCGTGACCCTGTGTCCCTGCTGGTGCAGGATCAAAGCCGCCATCAAACCGATAGGGCCGGGTCCCGTTACGATGATCTCGCCGCTGGCTGATGGATCGGCAACGGACAACCGTGAAACTGCGTGAACAGCGATGGCAAGTGGTTCGACCAGCACCATCGCATGCGCGCTCACGTCGGGAGCCACCTCAACGAGGCGGTCGACGGCGATCACGCAGGCTTCCGCCGCAGCACCGTCGAAGGACAGCCCCAATACTGAACGCTGTGGGCAGATGTATCCTCGCCCTGACTGGCACACGGGGCATCGACCGCATCCGTCGATCGAGACCGGGACAACCCTTTTGCCCAACCATCCCGGATCCACGTCGTCTCCGATGTCAGCGACGATTCCTACTGCTTCATGTCCCAAAATCACGGGCACCTGCACCCATTCGTAGCCCGCGTCTTGCCGCCAGGCATGGACGTCGCTGCCACAGAGCCCCACTGCTTCAGTCCGGATCAGAACTTCGTGGGCACCCGGACTCGGCACCTGCGTCGACACAACTGCAGTGTCGGACTCAGCACTGCCGCGTTTGACTAGTGCTCGCGTCATCGGTACTCCTCAGCATTGATTGAGTTCGGTGTTTGCCATGGCGGACCGCGGCCACTGCAGCTGCGCCCGGTTTTCAGGGCGTTCGACACTGCGCATTCGGCAGGTCAGCTGATCGAGGTCGTCACCCGGTTCGCTTCTGAGCACAAGTGTCATTCGGCGAGCATTCGATACCGGAAAATTGTTCAGATTCTCCCACTCAGTGATAATTGCGTGACCTCCTGTTGGGAATCGCCAGTTCGCCCACCGCGATGCTTCTCGGAGCAGTCCTACATTGCGTATGCGAGCGGATCGCACATCAGTCGCCGTTATTGCGGATCAGTCGACAATGCCCCGTGCAGCAGAAAGCGGCGGACCTCCTGCAATGCCGATGGCGCTTCTGCGGGAGTGAAGCCATCATTGTCAATGGCGTGTTCTGCCGGAGTTGATCGGTGTCAGTCTGCGTGTGTGCTCTGGGGGTCAGGGAAGTCACTCAAGGAGAGACGTGCCGGCGCGACTGAAACCAATCGGCAAGCACCTCTGAGTTCCGAAAACGTAGATCTCGGCGTAAATCGGTTGCAACGGGGACGCTTGCCACCGCTACCTTCTCAGCGCAGTGATTCAATAAATTGATTCTCGCGATCCGGACGCATAGTTACCGCGAAATGGGAACTTTTCAGCACGCTGGTCTCGGCCACTGATTCTTCGCGCAAGACTGAGCAGTGCGGCAGTGATCGCGTCGCCTTCCCTCCGATTTCTGGAACGGACAGAGGGGGCGCTGTTCCACGGCTCTGTTCGAACATGTTCAGAGCAGTCCCGCCCAACACCTGCCACCTCGATGCCTGAGGTGGGAACACCCCAACGGCCGGCTCTGCCCAGATCATCCGATGCAGGAACGCAGGCTGGTGGAACTCCTCCAGTCCCACTGACTCCAATCATTCCTGCTTGATTCAATGAGGAAGCAAATGTCGAATACCACTGCCCAACGATCGGCTGTGAAACTGCCGCCCAATGCTCGAAAGGCGCTGATTTCTGCAACCGTAGGAACGCTCATCGAATGGTATGACTTCGCGCTGTATGGAGCGGCTGCGGGCATTGTCATCGGACCGCTGTTCTTTCCCGACCAGGAAGGGGCATACGGGACGTTGGCATCCTTGGCCACTTTCGCGGTCGGGTTCGTCGTCCGACCAATCGGCGGTCTGGTCATCGGCCACATAGGCGACCGCGCCGGCAGAAAAACCGCCATGATCCTCACCATCACTTTGATGGGAATCGGCACAGTCGGCATCGGACTGCTGCCGACCACGCACTCGGCCGGAATCGTCGCCGCGATCTTACTCATCCTGTTGCGCGCCCTGCAGGGCTTCGGCGCAGGAGCCGAGCTTTCAGGCGCTCTTACCGTGGTCTCGGAATTCACTTCGGAGCGGGTTCGAGGCCTCATGACCGGGCTGGTCAACGGCTCGGCGGGGTTGGGCACCATGATCGCAACTCTGATGTTCATCCTGATGTCGCAGATGCCCACCGAACGTTTCATGGAGTGGGGCTGGAGAATCCCCTTCCTCCTGTCGTTCGTCCTCTTCCTGCTCGCCCTGTACATGCGCAAACGACTGGAAGAGACTCCGGAATTCGTCACCGCGCTCGAGCGCCAGGACGAGAAGAACCAACACATTCCACTTCGTCGGCTCTGGCGCGGAGGGCGCTGGCACACGGTTCGAGCTATCCTCGCCTGGAGCGGACACGGCGCAATCTACTTCACGGTCAGCGTCTTCTCGCTGTCGTACATGACCACCTCCGTCGGCATGGATCGCGGTGAGGCTCTCACAGCACTGATGATCGGCGCCTTTGCTTTCTCAATCTGCACCCCGCTGATGGGCATGCTGGCAGACCGGGTCGGATACCGGCAGGTGTACCTCGGTGCAATGGTCGGGGTCATCCTCTTCTCCTACCCCTTCTTCGCCATGCTGCGTACCGGCAACTTCCTGATGTGCACCCTCGCCATCAGCATCGGTTACGGAATCATCACCGCGGCCAGCGGCGGGAGCAACGGCGCATACACAGCCAATCTCTTTCCCGCCGAGTATCGTTTCACTGGAGTGGCAGTAGCCAAGGAGGTCAATGCGGCTCTTGTCGCCGGCCCCGCACCATTCATCGCCACCTTCCTCATTGCAGTCCCCCGCATCGGTATCTGGCTCGTCGCCGGCTACATTTCGGCTATGGCACTGATCACGATAGGTGCGGTTCTCGCATCCGGCGGGAACGTCGGCAATCGTCCCCCATCGGAAATCGAGGACTGAATCATGTCTCACACTCGACAAGAGGCGAAAGCACGCATCCTGCCCGACTACGCCCAGCTTCCGCTGGAGGGTCCCGAGGGCGCTCGTACAGCGTGGGGGCTGTTCGGCAGTGACGACCAGATCGGGCTGCTCAACCTCATCGACTCGAGCACCACCAGAAATGCAGTGAAAAGTGCGTCGATCGGCACCAGCTTCGCACTGAGTATCGCCGGCGACGAGGTGTTGCCCATGTTTGATCGGGCTGCGCCAGAGCACACGGTGCTCACCAGGCAGAACGGATTAGGTTTAGACGACCGCTTCGACACTGTCTATCCGCAGAGCGCCAGCCACTGGGATTCACTCGCCCATGCTGCGGCTGGAGACGGGAAGTTCTACAACGGCACCACTCCCGCCGAGATCAATGACGATGGAGCGATCTGCATCCATCATTGGGGAGCACGCGGAATAGCCACACGCGGGATCGTCCTCGACGTCTCCGATGTTGTCGCTGCACAGGGAGGTCCCGGCTCTCAGGTGTCCATCACCGTCGACGACCTGGAGGCTGCCCGTCAGGCGACCGGTTTGGAATACGCCGCAGGAGACATTCTGCTCATTCGAACCGGATTCCTCGATTGGTACCGCAGCATAGGCCCGACGGAGCGGGAGAGTTTGGCTGATCGCTCGACGATCCGCAGCTGCGGCCTCGACCGCAGCGAGAATATGGTCGAATATCTCTGGAACGCCCATGTCGCAGGAATTGCAATGGACAATCCCACTGCCGAGGTGTGGCCGGGCCAGTCTTCCGGGCCATGTGCCTCGTTGCATCGAGTCCTCATCGGTCTTTTGGGAATGGCGATCGGCGAACTCTGGAATCTAGACGCACTGGCCGCTGCCTGTCAGACGGAGGACAAATACGATGTCCTTCTCGTCAGTGCGCCAACTACTATGGTCGGCGCAATCGGATCACCCGCGAACGCGGTGGCAATCCTCTGAATCACGCACTCTACCTATCAGCCGGCGTCCACAAATCGTCGTAGTGCCCGTTCAGGGCAATTTGCATATCCAACGTCTGCGAACGTTCATTGTTCGAAGTCGACCGCACCTGGACAACGTCATCCGATTCGTCCAAAGCCACAATGCCCAAGGCCCCCTACAGCGCACAATGCTGCCCCGACAGAAGGGCAGCAGCGACTGCGGCGGGGTCAGTGTCAGCACCCGGCGGGCACCGGCGGCGCTTTAAGGGCGAACACAATGCAATTGACCCTGAGCGATGCACCACGGGGCCTCGGGCCGCCAACATCGCTCAGGGTCTGCAGCTCTAACTGTCGAAATGGGACCTCCCGACAGTCACCGGAGCAGCTCTTTCATCACTCTTCCAGCAGAGCTCGTCCCATTTCCGTCGCATGGTCCACCTCGACGGCGCCGTCGATTCGCACGCTAACGTGTTTGAGGTTGCCTGTGAATCGATTAGGGCTCGCATACGATTCGCTCACCGGAGATCCTCCGTCTCTGCCGCAGTGAAGGCCGCCGGCCAGACCTGCGACCGGCCACGTTCGGTCAAGGATCGCCGAACCTACTTCCTCACCATCAATGCTCAGGGCCACCTCGCCGCCATCAGCCTCAGCCGTGAAGCTGACTGAGATCCGAACATCGCTCTGACCGTTCTCGATGACGCGAGACGAACGGACGAAGGTCCGATGGCGCCCGTCGTACGAATACTCGAATACGGGCCGCCCTTCCTCGACGTACAGCACAAGGCCTCCGAACCGAGACCCGATGGAAAGGAGAACACCCTGGCAATCGACTTCGCCGCCGGACTCCACGAGCGCTTCGATGCGGTATGACTTACGTGTGATGTCTGGTACCTGATACCGATCGAGTCGGGACATATCCGGATAGAACTCGTAATACGGCTTACCGTGCTTGGCCACAGCATTCTTGTAACGTTCAGCTTCCCTGTCGTCCAGAGGCAGAACATGATACTTCTCGGCATCTTCCCACCACAATGCAATCAAGTCTTCGAGGCGATCAGGATACGTCCGTGCCAAGTTATTGCATTCGGAGAAGTCTTCGTCCAGATGGTAGAGCTCCCATTCGTCGTTCTCGAATGGGGTGCCCTTCTCGTGCAACGCCACAGCTTTCCAACCGTCCGCCCACAGTCCCCTGTCGCCGGCGAGCTCAAAGTACTGCTGCCGCTTGCGGGTAGGAGCCGACGCTTCTGTCATCGTATAAGCGAAACTTGTCCCATGAACGGGCATCTGCTCGATGCCCTTCACCTGCGCTGGGAACTCGGCCCCCAGCAGCTCAAGAACTGTCGGAGCAACGTCGACAACGTGATGATACTGAGTCCGGATCGCGCCGCTGTCAGCGATCCCCTCAGGCCAATGGACGATCAGCGGGTCGCGGACTCCACCGCCATGGACATCCTTCTTGTACCACTTGAGCGGAGTATTGCTCACCTGGGCCCAGCCCATCGGGTAGTGATTGTTCGTCCGTTCGCTGCCCAAATCGTCAATCAGCGACAATTTGTCCTCGAGCGATTCCTCATCCCCGTAGTACAGCTTCTTTCTGATGTTCGCCGACCCGTCCGCACCGGCCTCAGGAGAAGCCCCGTTATCAGAGATCAGAACGATCAGAGTGTTATCCAACTCGCCGATCTCTGACAGGTAATCCATAAGACGACCCAGCTGAGCATCGGTATGTTCAATGAAACCGGCATAGACTTCCTGCATCCGGGCAAAGAGTCTCTGCCTGTCGGCATCGAGCTCTGCCCACGGAACGACCCCAGCATTCCTAGGGGCCAGCTGAGTATTATCAGGGACGATTCCAAGCGATTTCTGCTTTGCGAAACGCGAAGACCGGATCTCGTCCCAGCCCCCATCGTAGACGCCGCGATATCGCTCGATGAACTCGTCAGGGACATGGTGTGGCCAATGAGCAGCTCCGAGAGCCAAGTACATGAAGAACGGTGAGTCCGTGTTGCTGCCTTTGTAGTCCCGAAGCTGGTTGATACCCGAATCCACCAGGTCGTTGGTCAGGTGATAGTCATCGCCGGCTTCGAGATCGATGGCATGGTTGTCCTCATACAGCTCAGGGTGCCAGGAATCAGTCAGAGCACCATGGAATCCGTACCAGTGATCGAACCCTTTCTGCAGGGGCCAATCTGTGAAGGGTCCAGACGGATTGACCTCCGTCTGCGGCATCAGATGCCACTTCCCCACGGCCATCGTCGTGTAATCCTGTTCCTTCAGGATCTCGGCCACGTTCGCCGCAGCCGGATCGACTCGCCCTTGATACCCAGGCTCTTCGGTCATCCATTCGGCGATGATCCCCATACCTGCCGCATGATGGTTGCGACCGGTCAGGAGCGAGGCTCGAGTCGGGGAGCACATCGCTGTCGTGTGAAAATTGTTGTAGCGGAGACCGTTCGTTGCCAACCGATCGATGTTGGGCGTTGAAATCTCCGAACCATAACATCCGAGGTCCGAAAACCCGACATCATCGAGAACAACGAACATGACATTGGGGCGATTCTTACTCATCCCAAAACTTCCTTTCGTCAGAATTTTGCTGAAACCTTACTCACACTTGCGCGAACGGCAGTTTCGTCGACCGTTGGCGCACCTCCTTATCGCGGTGAACACATGAGCCGATGCGCCGAGACTTGAGGCGAATCCATATCAACCCGAAGTGACGCAGCGAGCGGCAGTTTGCGTGAGCAACCAAAATGCTCGAGCGCGCAAATCACGCAGGCGTCTTCGCACTGAACTGCCGAGTTGGATGCTGCTTGACTGTTGAACGCACTGTTCCACGTCTTCACCGACATAGCCAATAGCCTCTTACAGGATCCGCTAGCACTGCCACGAAGCACCGAAACTTTCTGCAGAGTGAGAAAACGCGGGATCCCCGACGAGACGATGCATGCCCTGTCGACAATGGCGGCATCGGCGAGGCTCCGTGCGGCTTTGTTGTCGACCGCCATTCCAGTGTTGTCCGGTTGCCGGTCGACTGGCCTGCCAGCGTGCGTCCGGGCAGAGACGCAGATCCGGCACCATGTCCCACACTCATCGGCATCAACTTCGAGTGTCCGCAACAGATCTGGCAACTCGGAAACCAATATTCGACGCAGACGAATCTCGGGTGTTCGAAGATCGAGCAGCAACTCGGTACCGATTGCAGTAGGAGTCATGGCAGAGGAATGATCCGCCCCTCAGCACTCTTCTGTCGCCAACAGTTGGACCCAACGGATCCTCGTATGGAGAGCGCGAGTAGTACTCCTCCGAGAAGTAGTCGGCACACCATTCCCATACGTTGCCGACCATGTTGTACATTCCGTAATCGTTCGGAGCATAGTGGCGTGCAGGCGCAGTCCCAGCAAAACCGTCCTCGGCACTGTTGTCGGTCGGGAAGATGCCCTGCCAAATATTGCAGTTCCAACTACCGTCCTGAAGAAGGTCGTTTCCCCAGGGGTAGCGACGCCCTCTGTATCCGCCTCGAGCGGCGAATTCCCATTCCGCCTCGCGGGGAAGTCGAGCGTCGGCCCAGACACAATACTGCTGCGCGTCATCCCAAGTGACATGCACGACGGGGTGATTCATACGATCCTCGATTCCAGATCCTGGTCCTTCCGGCGCCCACCAGCTTGCGCCTTCCACCTCCAGCCACCAAGGAATCGATGGGGCTCGTCCGACGACATGCCGCTCGGGTTCCTGCACCCCTGCCATGAGTTTCCAGAACACTGCGGATGTCCCCAATTCCTCCGCAGTGGTCTGGTATCCGGTCACAGCGACGAATTGCGCGAACTGAGCATTGGTCACAACGGTCGATGAGATTTCAAAATCCGACAGCCGCACACGATGCCGTGGACGCTCCCCGTCCGCCGGTTCCCCGTCTCCAAATGGGTCACCCATGTCAAAGACTCCTCCGAGCCTGACGAAATCTGAGGCTCGGCCTGTTGCCCTCCCGCTTCCGAGTGTCCGCGGCACTAGTTTCGAGGAACGACGCGCAGGGTGTTCTAAACGCTCCGACGCACCTCCCGAGTTGGGGGCACAGCAGCTGCGGACTTTGACAACGTCGACATCTCTGTCTGAGCTATTCATACCAAGAACTCCCACTGGTTCATGCAAACGTGCAGAGTGAATCATTCGCTTCAGTCATCGTCAGCCTCTCTCCTTCCGGTTCATGGATGGTCGAAGTGCCCTTGGGTCTGAGATCACTTCGCGGTGCAGACCTGTCCTCATATGGTTATGAAGTCTTCGCATTGTGTAGTTCACTTCAACGCTTCAACACCGGCGATCCGTCTGGAACGGCTTACCAGCACTTCGTCTGACTGCAGTTGCCGAGCCTCGGAACGAAGAGCTAAAAATCGAGAACTCTATTCGGTCGCGGCTTGGCCGAGTTCTTAGGGCTCGGTCGCTTGCCCGAAATCGATCACCGCCGAGGCAGCTGCCGCCGAGAAGGACAGCTGTCAGTCGATCATGCGCTGGGTGCCTTCTGGTGCCGCACGCAAGCAGGCGAACGAAATCAGGAACACAGCAATCCAGAGGACTGCAACAGGCCATACTGCGCCACCATCGATCAGGATGACTCCTGTGATCGCTGCCGGCCCGAACCCTGCACCGATGACAGACGCAGACTGGTAAGCCACCGATCCGCCGGTGTATCGGTTGCGAGCGGGGAACTGTTCCGAAATGAATGCTGCAATCGGACCCGTAAGAATGCCTTGGACGAGACCGTTGCCCAGAAACATCCCGGCCGCGAACCCGACAGCCGTCCCGCTCGTCAGCATCAGGACCACCGGATAGGCGAGGACCACCCCGAGCACCATGCCGATCGTCAGCATTCGACGACGTCCGATCCGGTCGGAAAGGCGAGCGGACGCGAAAACCACAAAGACGGAGATGAAGGCAGAAGTCGCTTTGAGGTTGAGCACGACATTGGTGTCCACCCCGGCTTCGACAGCCGACGCGACGCCCCAGACTGTGGTCACAGCACCACACATGAGGAATGCGACTGCGGTGCCGGTGCCGAGCAGCACCGCTTTCTTGCTGTAACGGAAAACATCGACGAGCGGGACTTTCCGTTGTTCGCCTTCCATCTCCAAGCGTTGGAACGATGGTGTCTCAGATACCTTGAGACGCACTACCAGTCCGACCAGGATGAGGACGGCTGAGAGCAGGAAGGGTACCCGCCAGCCCCACTCAAGGAACTGGTCGCCAGAGACGGCGGCGAAGAGAGAAAGGACAAGCGTGCCCAAGATTGCGCCTGCTGGACCACCGGCATTGGCGAAGCTTGCCGCGAATCCGCGTTTGGAAGCCGGAGCATGTTCGAGCGCCATCAAAGCTGCGCCGCCCCACTCGCCGCCCAACGCTACTCCTTGGATGATTCGCAATATGCCCAGCCCGATGGGAGCAGCAAGTCCGATCTGGGCGGTGGCGGGCAACAGTCCGATTCCGACAGTGGAGATACCCATGATCACCATCGAGATGACAAGCATCTTCTTACGACCGACGAGGTCACCGAAATGCCCGAAGATGATGCCGCCGAGCGGCCGAGCCAGATAGCCGACCGCCAGGGTGGTGAATGAGAGGAAGAGACCAAAGCCCGGAGGCAGGTCGGTGAAGAAGACTTTACTGAAGACGATTGATGCAGCCGCGGTGTAGAGAAGGAAATCGTAGTATTCGATGACGCTTCCGAGGAAGGAAGACGCAAGAATGCGGCGCATATCCTTTGTATTGAGTGAACCGCCAGCGTCGGTCGCTCTGTTGTCGGTCTGATCTTGAATATCGGTCATGGTGGTATTCCTTCAGGCAGGTCGAAGCTCGACGACGGTGTCAAGTGAAAGTTTGGACAAAGCCAAGGCGGACAGTTCATTCCTGCAGCGGTTCACGAACATTATTGCTGCTGGCTCTCGCATCTCGTACTGATGTTTCAAGGGCCCCTCCTCCTATACGGCCACGGTGCCGTGTATGCAGTTCAGTTGTCGCCAATGGCGTGAAGAACGCGACCGCCCATCGGCCGCTCTTCGGGACTGGATCAAGTGTTGCGTGCGACACAAGCGACTGGCTGCACGATGCCGAAAGTTCCCGTACATTGATAAAAGTCGAGCCACAGAGTAGAAATAGAGGATCCGAATCGACCGACTGGAGACCAAATGGCAGACGACCACGTTGCCGTCCTGACCAAAACGAGTCAGCTTCTTGAGGTGATGGCGTTTCGAGGGGCTCAGACAGTTGCGGAACTTTCGGATGCCACCAATATTCCGCGATCAACCATCTACCGGATGCTTGCGAGTCTGCGCAGCCTGGGCTGGGTCGAAGAGCCTTCCAAACGCGGTCACTATGCCGTTGGTTTGGGTCTGCTTCATCTGAGCAGATCGGCGATGGACCAGGAGGTCAACCGCAAGGTGGCCATGCCTGTCTTGCTGTCGTTGCGGGACAATACCGAGATGACCGTCTATCTTCACGTCGTCCGAGGATTTCGCTCGGTTTGCGTCGAGCGTTTCGATGGACGAAGAGTGGAGGGCCAAGGACTGAGAATAGGCGGGTCTTTGCCACTCCACGCCGGTGCAGGCGCGAGAGCGCTTCTAGCGTTCAGCGGCCCTGATTTCATTGAGCGTTGGAAGAAGTCGGAGTTGCACCTGGGGAAAGTCGAAAGGTTCACGGACAACACGCCCGTGACCGAAAAGGAGATCGATATCCTCATCAGCCGCATCCAAGCAAGCGGAATCTCGACCAGCTCGGAAGACAACACCTATGGTGTAGCGGCAGTAGGTGCTCCCATATTCGCCCGCTCAAACAAGTGTGTCGCAGCGGTTTCGGTGAGCTGCAGTCCTGCCTATCTGGCCGACCAACAGCGACGTTCACGTTTGGTGACAGCTGTTACTCGGGCTGCGGCAAGAATATCAGAACTGCAGGTCAATCCTTTGGCGCCGCAGTTGTGAACCACGCCCGACGGTGGGCCGACCAATTGCGGAAAGCTCGGACAGCCCATCTCCGATAACACAGACGGGAATTCAGTCCGAGCCGGACTCCCTCTTCAGTCCTCGCCACCGCCCAGCCCCAGCCATGACAGCACTTCGTCGGTGTGTTCGCCCAGATCCGGCCCGAGGTGATCGATGGGGATCGATTCTCCGCCGATGACAGGGGTGATGCCGGGGAAGGCGATGTCTTCGAGGACTTCTTCGCCGGTGGACACGTCATGGTTCTGGATCATTCCGCGGGCGTTGAGCTGCTCGTCAGCGACGAGGTCCTCGGCGGTGTAGATGGGCCCGGCCGGAACGCCCACGTCTTCGAGCGCCTCGACGACGTCCTCGACCGAACGCTGCGCGCACCATGCCCCGATCGCTTCGTCGAGTTCGTCGCGTCGCTGCCAACGGCCGGCGTTCGTCTGCAGGTCGGCATCCGCGGCGAGGTCGGGACGGTCGATGGCCGTCATCAGTCGGCCGAAGATTCCGTCCCCGTTGCCGGCGATGACCACGGATTTCCCACCGGCGCAGAGGTAGCCGTTCGAGGGTGCGATGCCCTCCATCCGACCGCCGGTGCGGGTGCGGACCTCGCCGAACGCGGAGTAGTCGGGGACGAGGGATTCCATCATGGAGAACATCGCCTCGTTGAGCGCGACGTCGACGGTCCGCTCCGACAGTGAGCCCTTGCCTTCGAAGCCGTGCGCGGATCCGACGACCGCCTCGGCGGCTCCGGCGATCTTCTGCCGCTGTCGGTCGAAGAGCATCATCACGGCACCGAACGCCGCCTGCATCCCGGCGATCGAATCCCCGATCGAGATGCCCACGCGCACCGGCGGGCGATCGGGGTCGCCGACGAGTTCGCGGAAGCCCGAGTATCCTTCGGCGACGGCTGCGAATCCGGGTCGCGACGACATCGGGCCGGTCTGGCCGAACGCGGAGATCCGCACGAACACGAGGTCGGGGTTGGCCTCTTCGAGGACGTCGGGGCCGAGTCCCCACTTCTCGAGGGTGCCCGGGCGGAAGTTCTCGAGCAGGATGTCGCTGCGGCGGACGAGTTCGAGCACGGCCTCGCGTCCCTCGTCGCTGCGCAGGTCGAGGACGACGGACTTCTTGTTGCGATTGATCGTGCGGTAGAGCATCGAGGTGGTCCCGGCCTTGAGTCGCCAGTTGCGCAGTTCGTCGCCGGTGCCGGGGCGTTCGACCTTGATCACCTCGGCGCCGAAGTCCGCGAGCATCCGCCCGGCGGTGGGTGCCGCGATGTAGTTGCCGAGTTCGAGGACTCGCACACCGGAAAGGGGAAGTCGGTGCGTGCTCATGACGATGCTCCTAGTTGTGCGTGGTTCGGTTCTCCCATGGTGCCAGGTACGGGGGCCACATTCCCGGATATCCGCATCTTCAGATGGTCCCGGGCCCACCTCGCCGAGGCGGCTCCGCGCCCGCGTACCAAGTGCTGAGCTGACCGTTAGGCCGGATTTCAATGCATCACACGAAACCTTGAGAATGGCGGGAATCCGCTTCGTCGTGTGAATGGCAGTTGTGGGGTGAGCGAACATCGTGCAACATCGTTCAACCCCCGTTGTCAGCCGGGCTCTGGGTGCCGAAGACTGGCAACCGAGTCGCAGACAGCGATGATTCGTCACCGAATGAGGAGTTCAAAATGGAATCGAACGATTTCGCAGGCAACAACGACAGCGGGCAGAACGACTTCGGCAATCAGCAGCAAGGCGGCCTCGAAGGCCAGCAGGGCGGTTTCGGCGATCAGGGCGGCCAGCAGGGTCAGCCGGGTCAGCAGGAACAGAACCAGCAACAGGGCGACTTCGGCGGTCAGGGTCAGGGTGGCCAGCCCGGCAGCCAGGAGCAGGGCGGCTTCAGTGGCAGCGATGATCGCGGCCAGGGCGGGCAGTCCGGCGCGCAGGAGCAGCGACAGCAGTCCGGTGGCTTCGACGGCGACGAACGCGAGCAGGACGGCCAGCCGAGCGGTCAGGAACAGGGTGGATTCGGCGGCCAGGGTCAGCAGGCTCAGGGCGGTCAGCCCGACAGTGGCTTCGGCGGCGGCGATGATCGCGGCCAGCAGGAGCAGGGCCAGCAGCCCGGTGGCTTCGACGAAGACAACGACCGCGAACAGGGCGGCCAGCCCGGCGGTCAAGATGAAGGCGACTTCGGCGGCCAGGAACAGGGTCAGGGTGGTTTCGGTGGCGAGCAGGGCGGCTTCGACGAAAACCGCTGATCTCAGCAGCTACCCGATCCGGCGTCACCATTGAGACGCTGATCCACACGCAAGCGGCGCACCATTCATCGGTGCGCCGCTTCGTGCATTCACTCCGTAACGGTCACGACCTGGCGGTGCCGGCCCAGCCCCTCGAGCTCGAGCTCGACGATGTCCCCGTCGGCCAGATACGGGTATTTGCCCGACAGCGCGACACCCTGCGGGGTGCCGGTGAGGATCACGTCTCCCGGCTCGAAGGCCATCGCCTGGCTGAGCTGGAAGATGATCTCGCCGACGGAGACGATGAGGTCACTCGTCGACGAATCCTGGCGAGCTTCGCCATTGACCCAACTGCGCAGCCGAAGGTCACCGGGGTCCACCTCGGCGGCGGGGCGGATCCACGGGCCGAGCGGTGTGAACCCGGGCAGGTTCTTCCCCTTCGACCACTGGCCTCCGGACTCCTCGATCTGCAGCCGACGTTCGGACAGGTCGTTGCCGAGCACGTACCCGGTGACGTGGTTGAGTCCTTCCCTCGCCGATGCGGCCCTGAAGGTCCGTGATCCGATGACCACTCCGAGTTCGACCTCCCAATCGGCTTTCGTCGCATCCGGCGGCAGTTCGATCGGGTCGGTGGGCCCTGCGATGGTCGAGGGCATCTTGAAGAAGATGACGGGGCGCTCGGGAGGTTCGGCTCCGGCCTCACGAGCATGCGCGGCATAGTTCATGCCCACGCACACGATGGCAGAAGGCCTGGTCAGCGGCGCACCGATGCGCATCTCATCGGCACCGTCGAGTGGCTTAAGCTCTCCAGCGGCGAGCGCCTTTCGGACGCGTTCGATGCCGTCGGCGGCAAAGAAGTTCGGGTCGATGTCATCGGTCAGCGGGCGGAGGTCGAAGCAGACTCCGTCGTGGCGGACTGCCGGAATCTCGTGTCCGATCGGTCCCAGTCGCAGCAGTTCCATACGGTTCCTCTCTACTAGCTCTAGGCCACGTCGTTGTGACCTGCAGCCAGGCTAGCGAGACAAACGGCGCTAATTTGGAACTGTTCAAGTATTGGACATCTGCGCTGAATGCCCGACCCACACGCTCACACGATTTCCTGCCATATCCGCGCCTCATTGGACGACCTGTAATCCCAATGCCCATAGCAGAGTCACCTCAAACGCCAGACTGGAGTCGGTCAATTGAGAGACGAACTTCCTGTAGGCCGACGCACAATCATCCCTGCTCGCCCATCGACGAGACTATACGCGCGATTCATTACTTGAACCGGCAAACGGCACCGAGGGTGCAAAGAGGGCCCAACACCGTCGAGCTGGGCCCTCAGTCGAATACTGCATTAATAGCCAGGTTTCAGAATGCCACCTGGTCAGCGCCCTTAAGACCGAGCATTGCTCGAGCTTCATCGGGAGTCGCAACTTCCATTCCCAATTCTTCGACAATGGAGCGCATCTTTGTCACCTGCGCCGCGTTCGACTTAGCAAGTTTGCCGGGACCAATCCACAGTGAGTCTTCAAGGCCCACACGGATATGTGACCCCATCGTCGCACCCATAGTTGCCAGCGGCTGCTGGTTCTTTCCTGCCCCAAGAATCGACCATTGATAGTCGTCAAGAAGACGATCAGCCGTACGGTACATATGCATAAGATCTTCCGGATGCCCCCCGATACCACCGAGCAACCCGAACACTGACTGCACGAAGAGCGGGCCCTTCGCCAAGCCTCTTCCCTGGAAGTGCGCAAGATTGTATAGATGCGAAATGTCATAGCACTCGAACTCGAAACGAGTTCCATTCGAGTTTCCGATTTCCAGAATCCGCTCAATGTCGGCAAACGTATTTTTGAACACCAGATCCCTCGAATTCTCGAGATGCTCGCGCTCCCAGTCGTTCTGGAACGATGGATACTTGTCCAACATCGGAAATAGCCCGAAGTTCATCGAACCCATGTTGAGGCTGGCAAGTTCCGGCTTGAACGTTGAGACTGGCTGCATTCTCTCTTCAACGCTCATATGCGGCGAGCCGCCGGTGGTGATGTTGACGACCGCATCGGTGTTGCTCGACACCTTCTGCAGAACTGGTTCGAAGTGCTCCGGCTCCTGCGATGGTCGCCCGTCCTTAGGGTCACGCGTATGCAAGTGCAGAATCGCGGCTCCAGCTTCAGCTGCTCCGATTGCCGCATCTGCGATCTCATCTTGAGAGATGGGAAGATGAGGCGACATCGTGGGCGTATGGATTGCCCCCGTAACCGCCGATGTGATGATGACTTTTCGCGCCTGTGCCATTTGTGTCTTCCTTAGGTCTCAGTACAGCTTCTCAGTATTTCCATCCACGGCCATGGCCTGACCGTTGACATGCGATGCCATGTCAGAAGCCAGGAATACAGCCATGTCTCCGATATCGCGGGCTTCCGCGAGTTTGTTCAATGAAGACTGGCCCGTGTACAGCCCAGTGACTTCGTCGACACTCTTGCCCAACATTTCCGCTTTGGACTCAATGACTGCTTCGATTCGTGGACCACCTACGGCGCCAGGGCAGATTGCATTGCACCGGATGTTCTCGCTGCCAAGCTCGATAGCCAAGGTCTTTGTTAGCCCGACCACCGCCCACTTTGATGCCGAATAAGGACTGCGTCCTGCCATTCCTAGCCTTCCGGCGGCAGAAGACAGGTTGACAATCGACGCTTTCTCGCTTGTTCTGAGTAACGGGAGGAAGTGCTTGACGCAGTAGAACTGGCTGTGGATGTTGACGTCAAATGTCGACAACCAGGCCTGCGAATCAAGGTTCTCTATAGCGCCGGTAGGTCCTGCAATTCCTGCATTATTGACCAGCACATCGAGAGTTTCCCATGATTCTTTGACTTCTACTGCCAGAGACATGACCTGGCTTTCATCGGCCGCGTTGGAGACGGTCGCTCGAAGTCCCTGCCTGCGTGCTGACTCCACTGCGGCCTCCGCGATGTCAGTCACCCAAACCTCAGCGCCGACGTCGACGAATCGTTGTGCGATCGCACGTCCGATTCCAGCCGCACCCGCCGTGATGAGGACACGTGTTCCTTCTAGCCCAAGCATGTTCATTCTTCTGTCTTTCCTTTCATTTTCCCGACGGCACGGGTTGCTGAATCGCGGATTCTTGCCCCTGTTTGAGGAACGGAATCAGGAATGCTCCGATTGCGCAGACGCCGACGATAAGCCACAGTCCTGAGACTCCGGAGCCTGTGAGATCTTCCATGAAGCCCATAATGTAAGGACCGAGGAATCCGCCGAAGAGGCCGACTGTATTGACGAGAGCGAGTCCCGCTGCCAGCCCAACTCCCGAGAGCCTTGTCGCCGGGTATGTGAAGAGAATGGGCTGGAGCGCGAAAAAGTTGAACGCTGCCAGGCAGAACCCAATGAGGCCAACCACCGGACCACCAAGCGCACCGATGATGAAGCCGACGATGATGTCGATCATGGAACCAAGTGCGATCTTCTTCGACATGCTCGCAGTCTTTGCCAAGCGAGGTAGGAGCAGTGCACCAATGGCTGAGAACACCCACGGGATCGCAGTCAGCAAACCGATCTCCACCGAGCCCATTTGACTCCAACTACCGATGATCGATGGCAGAAAGAAGTTGAGGGCATAGACGGCAAGCTGATGGCCGAAATAGACGCCGACTACGAGTAGGATCTGCGGGTCGCGCACAATGTCGACTAGTCGGTAGTTGGATGCCCCAGACGCACCGGCTTGTTCTTCCTCCTCGATAGTGGCTTCAAGCCATGCGGCCTCTTCGGTGCTGAGGAACTTAGCTTGCCGTGGACCATCGGGTAAGTACTTCCAAACGAGAATTGCCAAGAAGCACGCTGGAACTCCTTCGATGAGGAACATCCACTGCCAACCGTGCATGCCAAGGAAGCCATCCATCGTCAGCAATATGCCCCCAATGGGTGCTCCGATGATGTTTGCAATAGAGACGCCAAGGAGGAACATACCGTTGGCTTTTGCTCTATGCTTCACCGTGAACCACTTGGTCAGGTAGTACATGACGCCCGGAAACAGACCGGCTTCGGCGATCCCAAGCAGCATACGCAGAGTGTAGAACGACCACTCACCCTGCACGAACATCATTGCGGCAGAGATCAGACCCCAGCTGATCATGATGCGCATGATCCACCACCGAGCACCGACCTTATGCATGATCATGTTCGATGGAATCTCGCATAGCGCATAAGTGAGGAAGAACAGGCCCGCTCCAACACCGTACGCAGTGGCGGAGATCCCCAGATCGATCTCTAGCCGTTCCTTAGCCATCCCGATATTGCTTCGGTCCAGGAAAGCCAGAATGTAGGCTGCGATGAGCAGCGGCATCAACCGGGTGAAGATCACCCGATTGAGCACTTCAGGCGACCGCAGTGTCGCTGATTTTGACATAATCATCCTTACTCTCGAGGGCTGGGCGATTCGTCTGCAGTGCAGTCGACCGACTCATTCCCTGTGTGTACTCAGTGCGTTGAATGTTTCGGGATTGCATCCGCAGCTGGTCCCTATGTGGATGTGGTGTTGGCAGATAACCTCACGTACCCGAGACCCAGGGTCTCCAATGTGGTCCAGCAGAACTGCGAACGCTTGTTTTGCCATTTCCACTACCGGTTGAACAATCGTCGTCATCCCCATCAGCGGGGAACGAGAACGCGCAAGACCGTCGCTGCCGACTACAACCAGTTCCTCAGGAATGCTGATCCCGTTGACAACAGAATGTTCAATGATCCCCAACGCCACTTCGTCGGAACCGCAGACAATAGCTTCGGGCCGATTCTTCGAATCACCGAGGAGTTCCTCCGCAGCAATTCTTCCTCCGTTGCGGTGCAGACGCGTGCTCACTTTCCATGCACCCGGGATAGTGATGCCGTGCTCAGAAGCAGTTTCAATGAAAGCTCGCTCCCTATCTGCAGAAGCGGTCGAGAATCGAGGGCCGATCACAGTTGCAATCTTGGTGACGCCGTGACCGAGGACATGCGTCATCAGTTCTCTCGCCGCAAGTCCGTCATCGATGCCGATGAAGCTTGCGTCGGCATGTTCGACCCGGCGTGAGAGATTGACGACCGGTATGCGGGCGCTGTGCAATGTTCCGTATGAACGAGCGTCCAGTCGCATTCCTCCCGTCGAAATGACACCATCGACGTTCCGTGCGGACATAGTTGAAGCGACGTGTGCCAGCCGTTCCGGGTCATCTCCCGTAGTCGATACGAAGACGTCAAAGCCTTCCTCGTCGGCAGCTTCAATGATGGCCTGAGCCCAATGCATGTGCATGTAATTGACCATTGACGGGACAATCAATCCGATCACCCGGGTCAGAGATCGATTGTGCTTCGCGGAAGTCAGAGGCGACCGATAGCCGAGTTCATTGGCCGTGTCGATGACCTGTCGTCTTACTGCTGAGGAGACACCGGACTTCCCATTGAAGACGTAACTGACAGTTGCAGTCGATACACCGCAAGCACGCGCCACTTGAGCAGCGGAGACGCGAGAGCGAGACGCGGCATCTCGCGGCTCCTTTTGCATCGTTGACACCTTTACCCTCCACGCCCCTGTGCAGATCGAATACTGCAATTGGACGCCCGAGCCTCAATGTTAAGCAACGTTAAGTAATTCGAAGAATCCAGGTTGTGATCTAGGAAAAGCTACACAGCCGATTACCCTCTCGCCCGTATGCTACGGTGCGCAAGCCTGGTCAAACGCCCAACTTACTGGGCTGTTTCACAAAGGCCTGAACGAGTGCCCCCAACAGCGCAAACCCTGCCATCGTCAGGAAGCAATAGACGTACCCCGAGGATGCTTCCCAGCCGCCGCCCATCGTGACGAGTCGGCCGATAAGGACAGGGGCAATTCCTCCACCGATGAACATTGCAGTCGTAATGACACCGTTGGCTGTCGATGTACCCCCGTCTGGAGCAGAGTCTGACGCTGCCGCGTAATAGATGGGCCAGACAGCATTTGCAACCAATCCGAAGACCAGTTGGACGATCACTACCAGAAGAGACGTCGTTGCAAAATACAAGGCCGCAACGCTCACCGCCATCCAGACACCGCAGATGATGATGGTCGGCTTCCGACCAATTCTGTCGGACAGAGTTGGCCAGATGATTTGTCCGAAGATTCCAGTCAGAGCGAACACGACGCTGAGCCCAGCCGACTCAGCCAGAGAGAGTCCGACGATATTATAGAGGTAGGGAGGAAGCACGGTGTTCACCCCCATCTAGACGATCTGAGTAAGCAGAGTAGTGACTGCGGTAACTGTGATAGCTGGAGTCGTCACTGTCCTTTTCAAAAGGCCCTTGGCGTGGCCTTGCAGGTTTTCAATTGCGTCTGGCCTAGTCAGTCCCTTGGCATCGAAGTCTTTGTATAGCGTGACTATCTTGTCCCGCGTAGAGTACTTCGCCCAAAAGAGCATCACCGGGACAGCAACGATAATGGCAAGAAAGAATGCATACGACCAGCCTTCAGGCCCGAACCAGCTGAGCACCGCCGCCGCCATTATGCCTGACAACAACGACCCGATCGGGTACCCGGTGTGGTGTGCGCCAAGAGCAAATCCGCGTCTTTCCTTCGGCCACCACTCAGCGGTATTGCTTACCCCCACCGGTTCACCCCAACCTGCCCCGAGGTTGACGCCAAATCTAAGCGCAAAGAACAAGACAATATTGTGGCTGATGAATTTGAGCCCAGAGACGAAAGACAGGACTGCCATACCGATCACGAGTGGCACCTGGAATTTGGCGCGCTTCTCACCACCGCCATATTTATCGCTCATTGCAGAGCCTGGGATCGGCATAACTGCCAATGAGAGCATTATGAGTGCGGCGATGACTCCCCATGCATCGGGAGAGAGGTCAAAAGACTTCGAGATCGAGGGCCCAAGGCGCAAGATGATCTCTCGGTCGTAGGCATTGATGACCCAGATCAACCAGCAGACAAGGAGCGACACCCATGAGTACCGGTGAATGGAGCCGAGAGATTTGAGGATCGTTGAGTTCATTTGCTGACCCTCACTTCCCGTACCTGGGTTCGGGAATTCCATTGACTCCGAGGCCGGTCACAGCAAAGAGCGAACCTCTCATCTGACTGTCGTCAGGGAAACGTGGCAAGGGCGGTTTTGCCATCGATGTGACAAACAAGGTGTCCAAATCAGGACCGCCGAAATTGAGACTAGTCGCTTTGAGGACTGGCATCTCGAGAACCCGGTCCACCTGCCCATCCGGGGCATAGCGAACAATGCTCCCGCTGTAGACCAGCGCCTGCCAAAGGTACCCTTCAGAATCGACCGTGGCACCATCTGCGGCGCCACCGGCACTAGTATCAACCGTCGTAAAAGTCCTCCGCTCAGATACTTTTCCCGTCTGCACGTCATAGCTGTAGGCCCAGATCTCACCTGTCCACGTGTCTGAGAAATAGAGAGTTGAGCCATCCGGGCTGAAACATGGGCCGTTCGAACAGATGATTCCTGTGTCGAGGACAGAGATCTGACCATCGACGTCATACGAGTACAACTTACCGGAAGCCTCTTCTTCCAAAGTGTCCATCGAACCGAATACAAATCGCCCCTGGCGATCTACTTTGCCGTCGTTCAGGCGATTCCTTGGGCGGTCAGGCTCTGGATTGACTAATAGTTCTTTTGCTCCGCTTCGCATGTCGATGCGATAGAGCCCACTTTTCAACGCAGCAAGAAAATAGGTGTTGTCTGCACCTGCTGCTATGGATCCAACAGGCTCACCGACTTCCCAACACCGCAGTTCGCGGCCATCAACGGTGGAACGAAAAATTCTCCCATCGGCGCTGTCGATCCAATGTAGGCGCTGCGAGTCAGCATCCCAAAGTGGACCTTCACCCAACGTCGTCTTGATGTCCAAAAGCACTTCAATATTTGCTGCCATACTGGTTCGCTCCCTATGCTCATGTCCAGAACGCATGAAGCGTGACGCTCGTATCTGCTGTGATCGGCACATTGAAATTCGCTTCATTGCGGCGTGAGGCACTCCAATTAGAGAATGATCATCCAGCATTAAGCAACATTAAGCAGAGGGCACGAAATCCCTCGAATGCTACTAGCTCTGCACCGACACATTTGAAGCTTCAGCCAGCTTGGGCAAGTACGCCATTAGTTGCAACCAGCTCGGATCCTCCGCTCAGTCGACGCGACAGCCAGAACCCCGAGTCTCCTGGTTCAACCCACCCCGTAACCAGCGAACGATATGTTCTTTCGCACTCCGCTTTGCTCGCTCCATCGCACCTCGCACCAAGGGGCTTCACACCGCGTCTTCACACGGTCTGCTGGCGGATGTAATCGGCCTTCGCTCGACGGGGTACGACGACGATCGGCACCGGAGAGTTCTGCAGGATCCGCATCGCGTGGCTGCCGAGCGAGACTCGCTTGAGCGCACCCAGCCCGGAGGACCCGAGCATCATCACTTCCGGGTGCTTCCACTCGACAGCCCCGAGGGCCGCAGCCCAATCGGCGCCCGTTCCCACGACGACGTCCGTCTCACCAGGTTTGATGTGCAGCTGTTCGATCGAGCACAGGATCTTATCCGTGTCGCGCTGGACGGTCTTCGTCCACTCGTCGATGACGCGCGACTCCATATCGAAGGGCACGTTCGCCGAGGCGACCACGCGCGAACGCGGTGCGAACGAGGCGATGCGGAACGGCACGTCCGACTCCGCCGAGACCATCGCAGCACCGAGGATGAGATCCGCCGAGGTGGACGACCCCGAATACGCGGCCGTGATCCGCTCCAGCCGCGCCCCCTCCGAGGCCTGGAACCCGGCCGGAGCCAGGGCCACCGGCAGCCGTGCACTGTGCAGCAGACCGTTCGACACCGACCCGAGCGCGATCTTGCCAGGCTTCCCCTCTGCCGACGGCCCGACGACAAGTCGATAGGCATCGGTCTTCTCACACATCTCGAGCAGACCGCGACGTGACGACCGCGCAGAGTGGAGGACGCATTCGGACTCGATATCGCTGGGAATGAGCGCACGCGCTTCGTCGAGTGCCGCCTCGGCGACGGTGCGGAACCTCTTCTCATACTGGCTCTCGAAGTGCACGGGTGCCATCGGAAAGGCGGCGGAGTCGACAGCCGTCGCGACGATCCGGCGCCGATAGGTCCGGGCGAGGACGATCCCCAGTTCGACGGCAGCGCGGTTGTCCTGACCTGGGGCAAGACCGACGACAATGCTCATTTGGATCCTCCTGTGGAGTCCGTTCCGGCGGAATCGGGATTGGTGGGCCCCTCCTCGGCGAGCTGTTTGCCGAGGACCGAGGACTTACGGCCGAAGATGACGTACAAGCCCAGGATAAAGGCGGTCCAGATGACGAAGACGACGATCGTGATGACCTGCAGGCTCGAGATGATCCAGAAGCAGCCGATGATCGAGAGCACCGGCAGGACGGGATAGAACGGGACCTTGAAGCCGCGTTCGAGGTTCGGTTCGCGCACGCGGAGGATGATCACGGCCAGGGACACGACGACGAAGGCGACGAGGGTGCCGATCGAGGTCATCTCGGCGAGGAAGTTGAGCGGGATGAACCCCGCGAGTATCGCGATGACGACGGTGACGACGATCGTGCCCTTGACCGGGGTGAGCGTGCGGGGATTGACGTCGCGGAAGAGCTTGGGCATCATTCCGTCGCCGGCCATCGTGAACAGGATTCGGGACTGGCCGTAGATGGAGACCAGGGTGACGGAGAAGATCGAGATCACCGCACCGGCAGCGACGATCGTGCCGGGCCATTGGGAGCCGACGATGTTCTCGAGAATGGCCGACAGGCCGGCGGTCTGACCGTCGAATTCCTCCCACGGCTGGGCAGACAGGGCGGCGACGGCGACGAGGACGTAGACGGAGGTGACGATGATGAGGGCGGCGATGAGGGCTCTGGGCATCGTCTTCTTCGGGTTCTTCGTCTCATCGCCGGCGGTGGCGACGGCGTCCATGCCGACATAGCTGAAGAAGATCAGGCCCGATCCGGCGACGACTCCGGAGATGCCGAAGGGCGCGAAGTCAGCGAAGTTGTTCGAGTCCCAGCCGGTGACGCCGACGCAGATGAAGAAGATGAGGACGCCGACCTTGAGGCAGACCATGATCGCGTTGACGACGATGGACTCGCCGGTGCCGCGGACCAACAGGAAGCAGCACATCGCGAGCAGCAGGATCGCTGGGAGGTTGACGATGCCGCCTTCCTCGGGAGCGTAGGCCAGGGCGTGCGGGATCTCGAATCCGAAGAGGTTGAACAGCAGCTGGTTGACGTACTGCGACCAACCGACCGCGACGGCAGCTCCCGCGACGCCGTATTCGAGGAGGAGGCAGGCGGCCACACCCATCGCCGGCAGCTCCCCGAGGGTCGCGTACGCATATGAATAGGAGGAACCGGACACGGGGACGGAGCCGGCGAGTTCGGCGTAGCAGATGACCGCGAGGCCAGCGACGAGACCGGCGATGACGAATGACCAGATCACTGCCGGTCCCGCCACGGGCACGGATTCGGAGAGGATGAAGAAGATGCCGGTGCCGATCGTCGACCCGACGCCGACCATCGTCAGCGAGAACAGCCCGATGGTGCGCTTGAGGTCGGTCTCGACGTCTTCCTTCTGCCGCGGAACCGGTTTGATCCGGAACAGCTGCTGTCGCAGTGTGGGCATGGTCAACTCCTGACATCATTGTCGGTTCGGTATACCTCGTCGCTTCGACTGTACTTCAGGTTCGCGGCTCCGGCGGCGTCGGAATAGTGAAATCGTGGGTCGGTGCGCGGTTGGGCGCGCAGACCTGCGGTTTGTGCGGATCATGCGGGTCGCGACTCCCTCCCGCATTTGCTACCCGACGGCGGCTGAGCAACCTGGCGCGAGGTTGCTCAGCCGCCGTCGGGTAGTCCTGAAGCGAAGCGGACGAGGTATCCGAACTTTATTCAACCAAACAGTTGACTACCGTGCACAGCTAGGTCTACGCTTCTAATCAACCGCAAGGTTGAATATCAGTTTCGATCGCGCTGCACGGGAGGCTCATATGGCCGATCAATTGTCCAAGGTCTTCGCCGCCCTGGCCGACCCGACGAGACGGGACATGGTGGCCCGCCTCAGCGTCGCGGATTCGACGGTGAACGAACTCGCCGAACCCTACGACGTGAGCCTGCAGGCCGTATCGAAACATCTCAAGGTGCTCGAGGACTCCGGACTGGTCTCCCGCACCCGCGACGCCCAGCGCAGACCGGTCCACCTCGAAGACAATGTGTTCGATCTGATGACGAAATGGATCGAAAGATACAAGCAGCAGGCAGAGGAACGCTACCAGCGCCTCGACGCCGTCCTCGAAGCGATGAACGCGGACGAGGCAACGAACGATTCGGACTCGAGCGCCGCCTCGGCGAAGGGATCCGATGACTCAGCACCACACTCAACCGACAGAAAATCACGCAAAGGAGCATGACATGACCACCACAGACACTGCAGCCGACTATTCGACTCTCAAGCTCGACGTCCCCGAGGGCGTGCAGACCGTCTCGATCACACGCGACTTCGCCGCGACGCCGGACAAGGTGTTCCGGGCCCACATCGACCCCGAACTCTTCGTCAAGTGGTGCGGACCGGATTCGATCACGAACACGATCCGCGAATGGAATGCGACGACCGGCGGGAACTGGAGCTACGTCTCGAACGACGATCGCGGCGAATACGCGTTCTTCGGCTCGTTCCACGAGGTGCGGGAGAACGAACGAATCGTCCAGACCTTCACCTTCGAAGGGTTCCCGGACGCGGTCAATCTCGAGATTCTCAAGCTCACCGACCTCGGTGACGGACGGACCAGGCTGACGTCGACCTCGATCTTCGACTCGGTCGAGTCCCGCGACGGCATGGTCGCCTCGGGCATGGAGCACGGCATCGTCGAGGGCTACAACAAACTCGACCGCCTCCTCGCCTAATTACTACGTGACGGCGGCTGAGCAACCTGGCGCCAGGTTGCTCAGCCGCCGTCAGGTAGTTCTAGCGGGAAGGATCGGACATCATGGCGAAGTAGGAGTCGCGGCTGCGGCGCACGTGCCGGGCCATCACTTCGGCTGCCCGCTCGACTTGACCCGCGTCGATAGCCGCGATGATTTCACGATGCTCGGGCCACGCCTGCGGTCCTCGTCGAGTCACGTTAAGCGAATACAGCCATTCGATCTTGCCCGAGATCTGCCGCAGCAGACTGACAAACGACAGACTCCCACTGAGCTCAGCGATCGCGAAGTGGAATCGCATGTTCAGCACCGCGAGATCCTCGAACCGTTCCTGCTCGATAACAATGTCACCGGCCCCGAGAATGTCGTTGATCTCTTTGCGCTGCTCCCTCCACTTCAGGTCAGGAACATCGCTGGCATTGAGCGCCGCCGCCCGCCGGGCCGCGCGTTTGGCCGTCGCCGCCTCGAGCACGATGCGAATCTCGAACAGATCCTCAGCATCCTCGACCGGCGACGGAGCGACGACCGAGCCACTGTACTTCCGCGACTCGACCAGCCCCTCCGCTTCGAGCGAGCGCAGAGCCTCCCGAATCGGAATCCGAGACACCTCGTACTTCTCAGCCAGCGCAGCTTCACGCAGTTTGGCTCCCGGCTCGAGCCGCCCACCGATGATGTCGGCTCGGATCCGGGCGCCGACGCTGCCGCTGTCCGGTGAGAGCGAAAGTGTTGGAGCGGAATCAGACATTGAGCAGACCGAAACCAGGTACAGCGGCGAGTAGCCGCTGCGTATATTCGGCCTGAGGCCTCTCAATCACATCTTGTGTGGTGCCCGACTCGACGATCTCTCCGCTTTTCATCACAACAACATCGTCTGCCAAGTTCGCAACTACTGCAAGATCGTGAGTGATGAACAGGCAGCTGACGTCCAAGTCGTTCTGCAGATTCCGCAGCAGATCAAGGATCTGCTCCTGGACCAGCACGTCGAGCGCAGACACTGCTTCATCACAGATCAGGAGCTCAGGCTCACTGATCAGTGCGCGCGCAATGGCTATCCTCTGACGTTGACCGCCCGAGAGTTCGGACGGGCGCCGCTCAAGCATTGTCTTCGTTAGAGCCACCTGGTCAAGGACATCTGCAACCTTCTTCGACCGATCAGCACGATTGCCGATCTTGAACACATCAAGAGGCTCCCGAATGATTCGCTCGACGCTCCACATCGGGTTCAGGGAGGAGAAGGGATCCTGGAATACCGGTTGGCTGAATCGTCGCAGGATGCTGCGCTCAGAACGAGTGGTCGCGTCAACATTTCTGCCGCCAGCGAGTACCTCCCCACTCGTCGCTTTCTCCAGCCCCAATACGATCTTCGCGATCGTCGACTTTCCTGATCCGGATTCACCGATCACCGCGGTGGTCTTTCCACGCCGCGCTGACAGACTCACTCCACGCAGAGCATGAACTTCTCGGCCGCGCCCTCGAAGCTTGTAGACCTTGTGCAGATCATTGACTTCCAAAACCAAGTCCATGGCTTTCTCGTCACTGTCAGATTCGACAGCATCTGCCGTTTCAACGGCGCTCTCCACCACCAGACTCGGCGCGGCTTTGACAAGTGACTGAGTGTACTCATGTTGCGGGTTGCCCAAGACCTGCTCGGGGGCGCCGCGCTCCACGACGGACCCCTGATGCATGACGAGAATCGTGTCTGTCCGCTCCCCCGCCACCCCAAGGTCGTGAGTAACGAACAGGAGAGACAGTCCGCGTTCGGTCACCAACTCCTGCAGGTGATCAAGAATCTGCTTCTGCACTGTCACGTCGAGAGCCGAAGTCGGCTCGTCCGCGATGATCAGATCTGGGTCTCCGGCCAAGGCTATGGCGATGAGCACACGCTGCCTCATCCCGCCAGAGAATTCGTGCGGGTACGACCTCCGCCGATTCTCTGGGTCGGGGATCCCAGCGTCAGTCATGAGTTCGATGACGCGTTTTGTGACCTCCGACGAATTCGTCATCCCGTATGTACGGAGCGCATCGCCGATCTGATCTCCGACTCGCATGCTCGGGTTGAGGCTGGCCATCGGGTCCTGCGGAACAAGAGCAATCGATCGCCCCCGCAGCGCCTGCATTCGCTGACGGCTTGCGCCGACAAGTTCTTCTCCGCGGTACTTCACTGATCCGCTGCTGACCTTTCCGGCACCAGGCAGCAGCCCCAAGATGGCCCCGATGGATGTCGACTTACCCGATCCGGACTGGCCGACCAGCGCCAGACGTTCGCCGGGTTCCAGGGTGAAATTGACGTCGTGGAGCACCGGGGACTCGTAGGAGACTTCGAGTCCCGACACTTCAAGCACGAATTCTTCGACCATCCGTCTCACCTGCCCGCCGCGTAGCCCTGAGCACCGCGTGGGTTGGCTCCCGCCGTCAGTCGGCCCGTCCTCGGATCGCGAGTCACACATGACAGACGCCCAAGGTCCCAATCCCCGGCACGGGTCACTTCGTGTCCACGTGAGATGAGTCCGTTGATGACATCATCGCCGAGGCGGTCCTCAACGACCGCTCCTCCCGGCACCCACGTACGGGGCCAGAAGGAACCCGCCAACGCGGTCGTATGCAGAGCTGGGGCGTCAATTGCTTCCTGCGCCGCATAACCGCCGACGAGCATCCTCAGAATCAACAGCAGCTGCCACTGTTCCTGTTGATCACCTCCCGGAGATCCGAGGGCGACGATCGGCTCACCGTCCTTTGAGATCAAGGTTGGCGTCAGTGTCGTCCTGGGACGCTTGCCCGGATTCAGCGCCGACGGAGCCGATTCATCCAACCACATCATCTGCAGACGCGTGCCGAGACAGAACCCAAGTTCGGGGATTGTCGGGGAAGACTGAATCCAACCTCCGGACGGGGTAGCGGAGATAATATTTCCCCAACGGTCAACAACGTCGATATGGCAGGTGTCTCCGTTGTTCACACCGTTCTTCTGCACGGTCGGTTC
Source organism: Brevibacterium sp. 'Marine' (assembly GCF_012844365.1). Classification (NCBI taxonomy): domain Bacteria; kingdom Bacillati; phylum Actinomycetota; class Actinomycetes; order Micrococcales; family Brevibacteriaceae; genus Brevibacterium; species Brevibacterium sp. 'Marine'. Next base: position 235,713 of record NZ_CP051626.1, on the reverse strand, counting down.
GCCGATGCCCGCCTTGATCAAGGCTTCTCTATCCGCCCCTTCCAAGGTCAACGGAGGCAGGAACGTGGGTGCGACTCCTGCGCGGTCAGTGCCGGGACGGAAATCGTGCGATGCAGTCGAGCCGATGAGCTCGCGGCGCTGAGCCGCATACTCCTCGCTGAGGAGCCACTCAAGGTCCACATCGTTGTCGCCGTAGTAGGTGTCCCTGTCGGCCATCGCAAGTTTGAGCGCTTCGAGGATTGTGTGGGCACCCAGTTCGGTCGAGGGATCGAGACGGTCGTCGTCGAAGCTCTCGAGGATCTTCAGAGTCTGCAGCAGCACAGGGCCCTGGCCCCAGGCCGCGATTTTGGCTACCTGATACCCTCGGAAGTCGATTGTCACCGGCTCCTCAAAATGGGCATCGAAGGAAGCGATGTCTTCCAGGGTCATGACCCCTGCATGGTCAGTGCCGGTCGAATGCCGGTGCGGTGCTTTGATGAACTCGGTGATCGCTTCAGCCACGAACCCTGTCTTCCATTCACGTCGAGCTGCCTGAATCCTCTCCTCTCGAGTTTCAGCGTCATCCCCAGCAGAGATCAGGCGACGCAGGACATCGGCATACGCGTGGTTGAAGATCAGATCGCCAGCGTTCGGAACTTCACCGTCTGGCATCCACTGCGCAGCAGACGTCGGCCAATGCTCGATGAAGAGCTCCCTGACCTTTTCGATGGTCCCGACTGTTCGAGCAAGTACGGGATGACCGTTGTCTGCATAGTCGATCGCGAATTCGAGAACGTCGGCCAGGTCCCAGGTACCGTGGTGTTCGAGAAGGTTGAGCCACGAATCGACCGCCCCTGGGACAGCTGCGGCAAGTGCCCCCGCACCGGGGACCATGTCAAGACCTTCGCTCCGGAAGTGCTCGATGCTGGCTGCAGCCGGAGCTGGGCCCTGCCCCATCATGATCTTCGGAGCGGACGGCTCCTCTGCTGTTGCAAAGACACCGGTCATGTCGCCGGCGGGCCCGTTGAGATGCGGCTCGACAACATGCAGCAGAAAGGCTCCTGCCACTGCAGCGTCGAAAGCGTTGCCTCCTCTTTCAAGGACTGCCTGCGAAGCCGCGGTCGCCAACCAATGTGTTGACGCGGCCATGCCGAAATGACCTTCAAGAGTAGGTCTGGTCGTGAACTCGGGGGGTGTGGTGAATGACAAGTCAGTGTCCTTTCTTGGAATTGGGGTCGAGGGAGTCGCGCAGGGCATCGCCGAAGAGATTGAAGGCAAGACAGATGAAGAGAATTGCCAGACCCGGGAACATCGCGGTCGATGGTGCGCGGAAGATGTACTGCTGAGCATCCGACAGCATGATGCCGAGGCTGGGTGAAGGCGGCTGGATGCCGAGGCCGAGGAACGACAGGATCGACTCTCCGATGACTGCAGTGGGAAGAATGACTGTTGCCTGAACGATGATCGCAGAAGCGGCATTGGGCAGAATGTGCATACCCAGAATTCGAGTCTTTGAAGCATCGGTTGCGATCGCTGCTTTGACGAAGTCGGCTGACTTCAAGCGCATGGTCTCGCCTCTGACGACTCTGATCATCGTTGGCACCTGCGAGATGCCCAGCGCAATCGCAGCATTGGACAGGCTTGGTCCAGAGATGGCCGCCAGTCCGACGGCGATGATGAGGAAGGGGAACGCAAGCGTGACGTCTGTCAGACGCGAGATGACTGCGTCGAATCCGCGGAAATACCCTGCCAACAGGCCCAGAGGAGCGCCGACGACTACTGCCAATAGCACTGCCAGAAGCCCCACCTGGAGGGACGCTCGAACCCCGAATGCGAGTCGCGACAGAATGTCACGCCCCAGGTCGTCTGTGCCGAACACATAGCCAACTGTCCCAGGCACCTGGAACGGAACTTCGAAATTCGTCTGCGCGAATCCGTATGGGGCAATCAGTGGGGCGAAGACGCCGATCAGAACGACTATGGCGACCATGATCGCACCGACGAGCCCCGAGGGGGTCGAGATGATCGATCTGATCAACCAGAGTGCCCGGTTGGACGACGCGTGGAACTCGGGATCCAAACCTTGAGTCTGCTTGTTCGTGTTGGTGACAAGTGGTGTGCTCATGAGGCATCCTCACTTACGCGAATCTGTGGGTTGATGACCGAATAGAGGATGTCTACGGCCAAGTTGATGAGAATGTAGGACACGGTGATCACCAGAACGACTGCTTGGATCACGGGATAGTCGCGGGAGAACACAGCGTCAAGAGTTAGCTTGCCGAGTCCGGGAAGAGCGAATATCCGCTCAGTGACGACAGCTCCAGAGATCAGTCCGCCCAGCTGAAGTCCGACGATGGTGACCAGCACGATCAGCGAGTTGCGCAGACCGTAACGGAAGAGAACCCGCGGACGCGAGAGTCCTTTCGCTCGAGCCATTCGAACATAGTCGGTGCCCATGGTCTCGATCATCGAGGCTCGCGTCTGACGAGTGATGACAGCTGCAAGGCTGGTTCCCAGGATTACGGCTGGCAAGGTCAGATAGTAGATGCCCTTGATCGGCTCCGAGAAGATATCGACATACCCTGAGGCCGGGAACCAGCCGAGGCCCACTGCCAAACCGAGGATTGCCAACAGTCCCAGCCAGAAGTTGGGCACGGAGAGTCCGAGCAGGGCAATGAAGTTACTGCCGAATTCGGGCCAATGACCGCGGAACCGCTCCGCGATCATGCCGAGCGCAACGCCGACAACCACGGCTACGACGATCGCGTAGAGTGCGAGCCACAGCGTGACCGGCAAAGTCGTGGCGATCATGTTGGTAACCGGTAGCCCGGTTCTCGTCGAGTCGCCGAGGTCGCCGGTGACGGCAGATCCGATGAACTTGATGAATTGCATCAGCATCGGCTCATCGAGCCCAAGGTCGCTGCGGATGGCTTCGAGACGCTCCGGCGTCGCCTCTTCACCGGCCATGGCCAAGGCCGGGTCGCCAGGCAGCATTCTGACTCCGAAGAAGATAACGATCCCGGAGAGCACGAAGGTGATGATCGCATGAAAGATCTTGGTGAGGACAAAACGAGTCACTTCCGGCCTCCGTTCTTCAAGAAGCCAGCTTCCGAAAGGTGGACCACACCGTCTGAGAAGACCTGAATTCCCGCGACATCTTCGGTAAAGGCGGTGAGGTTCTTCTGCCGGTAGAGGTAGATGATCGAGTTTGTTTCTCTCATCCGCTCAGACGCCTTTCCGTACAGCTCTGCACGCTTCTTCTCGTCGGTTTCTTCGCTTGCCTTGGTCAGCAAATCATTGATCTGAACATCGTCGATTCCCGTGACGTTATTGGCGGCACCTGGGAAGTGGAATGAATACAGGTTTCCGTGCGGATCGACTCGTCCTGACCAACCCAACTGGAGCATCTCGTAGTCTCCGCGGTCTTGGGCGTCGAGCAGCGCGGTGTATTCCACCGGCTGTACCTTGATATTGAATCCGGCTTCCTTCGTCGCAGCCTGGATGGCCTGAGCGAAACGGAGGGTGTCCTGGGTATTCGAGACTTTCATATTCACTTCGAGTGGGAGTTCGACCCCGGCGTCCTTGAGGATCTTCTTAGCACCCTCCGGGTCGTAGTCGACGCAGCCATTGCTGGCCTCAGTCGCAAACGGACTGTCAGGGGCGATGCCAGAACAGGCAGGAGAGAACCAACCGTTGAAGACAGTGTTGACCAGAGCCTTCCGATCGATCGCCATCGACAGAGCTCTGCGCACTTCCGGTTTCTGACCGAGAGGACCGGAATAGTTCTCCTTCTCGTCTCCGAATCCCATGTTGACAGTCAGTCCCTGGTAACCCAGCGAGTTCGACTGCAGGAGGCCGATCCCAGATTCAGCGTCCAGCGCATCGACATCTTGTGGCGAGATCGTGTCGGCGACTTGCACGTCTCCCGAGCGGATATTCGCGGCACGGATATTCGCGTCGGTCATGATCTGGTAGGTAATCGAATCCAAGTGGATCGAGTCCGCGTCATAGTAATTGGGATCTTTGATGACCTTGATCGATGTCTGAGCGATCCTCTTCTCGAACTTGAACGGTCCGACGCAGACTGGGTGATCACCGAAGTCTTCGCCCTGTTTTTCCAGTGCTGTCGGCGACATGATCATGCCTGCCCTATCAGCCAAGGCGGCGGTGAAGGGTGCGAAAGGTTTGTCGAAGGTGACTTCAACCGTGTGATCATCGGCAGCTTCAATTGATGAAATCGGTCCGAGCTCGGCCGCACGTGAAGAAGCCTCGAGGTTAAGTCCGCGCTCGATCGTGGTCTTGACCGCGTCAGCGTCGAAATCGGTTCCGTCAGCGAACTTCACGCCTCGCTTGACTGGAATTCTGACGGTTTTGCCATCTTTGGAGATAGTGGGTAGTTCCGTCGCAAGCATCGGCACTATCTCGCCGTTTTCATCGATGTCATAAAGCTTCTGACACATGGTCTGCATTACATAGCGCGTGTACAGAGATGACGATGAAGTCGGGTCGAGCCGATCCGGCTCAGATGACAGGGCCATGACAAGATTGCCACCGTCTTCGAAGTCTGACGCATCAGCATGCACCGACTTCACATCAGTCCGATCCGGCGGGTCCTCTAGCGGCTGCACAGGAACGCATCCCGCCAACAGTACAGCGCCGACAAGCGCCGCGCTTATCCGAATTTTCACTCGCACTCCCTCGTGGTCTCGGATCTTGGTGATTTGTTGCATACAATCTATAGTGAAATTAACCTTTTGCATACAAAAAACGTGAAAGTTTCGAGATGTGGGAATCAACCGACGCACTTCTCTCTACACATTCAGCACTTGCTCCAGTCGAACCTCCCGCCCCGAAAGGACCCTCATGACTCGTCGCCTCGACCTGGCCATGCTGCTGTTGCTGACCTTCTCGACCGGCATGGTCGATGCCATCGGCTACCTCGGCTTCGACAAGGTCTTCACGGGCAACATGACCGGCAACGTCGTCATCCTCGGCATGGGTCTCGCCGGCGCCGACGGCGTCCCCGTCCTCCGTCCCGCCCTCGCGCTCGTGTTCTTCATGATCGGCGCGGCACTGTCCGGGCGCATCCTCGGCGACATCGGCGAGAATTGGCACCACCGGACGACCGTGATCTTCTCCAGCGTTGCCGTCGGCTGTGCCGCATTGTCCGTCTACGTCGCGGTCGTCCCCGACCCCGAGATCGGCCTGGCCGGCACGATCTTCACCTCAGCCCTGTCCGCGCTCATGGGTGCGCAGGCCGCGGCCGCACGGAAGATGAAGATCGCCGACGTCACCACCGTGGTCGTGACCTCGACGATCGTCGGCCTCGCCGCCGATTCGAGCCTGGCCGGCGGTGACAATGTCCGCTGGATCCGCCGGGCACTGGCCGTCGTCCTCATCCTCATCGGCGCTCTGGCCGGTGCCGCCACGCTCATGCTCAATCAGTGGATCGGCATCGCCCTCGTCGCCGTCATGATCGCCGCCGCAGCCGTGATCGGCCACCTCGCTGAGAAGAAGAGACGAACCCGCGCCGAGGCGGCCGCCGCCGTTGCCGCGAACGCCTGAGTTCCGTATTCGCCCGGTCGGGGCCGCGGTCGCAATCGACCACGGCCCCGATCTCACGTCGGCACCCATACCCTGAGCGTCAGCGCACGCCGAGCTTCTTCCACACCACGAGGATCGCCGTCACGCTCAGCGCTCCGGCGAGCAGCACCCAATAGGCCGGGGCCTTCGCGTCACCGGTGATGCCGATGAGCCAGGCCGCCACCAGCGGGGTCAGTCCTCCGAAGATTGCCACGCCGACGTTGTAGCCCAAGGACAATCCCGTCCCCCGCACCTCGGTGGGGAAGATGTCACCCATGACGCTGGCCAGCGGCCCGTAATAGGCGGCCTTGAGGATCGAGAAGATGATGACGACGATGATGAGCACCGACAGCGCATTGGCCGCGACGACCCAGGTGAACAACACCCAGGTGAGGACCATGACGGCGAGCGCCGCGGGAATCATGAAGGTCAGCCGTCCGAGCCTGTCGCAGAAGTAGCCGGCGACCGGAGTGCAGAAGAACAGCACGAGCCCGGACACCAGGGTCGCCCAGAACCCTGCGGAGCTGTTCATCCCGAGGTTGTCGACTGCATAGGTCGGCACATACGTAATGAAGTAGTTCAGACAGGTCGAGACAGCGATCGCGCCGATCGCCAAAACCACGGCCAATTTGTGATGTCGCAGCACACCTCCGATGGCCGCTGCTTCCTTGGGCTTCTCGGCTCGGGCAGCGGCGAAGGCAGGAGATTCGGGCACATGCCGACGAATGTAGAGCCCGACCGGACCGACGAGGAGCCCGACGATGAAGGGCAGACGGAACCCCCAGGTCTCAAGCTGCTCTTGAGACAGCGTCGTCGTCACGGCCACACCGATGATGGAGGCGAGGATCGTCGACATCGCCTGCGAGGTGAACTGCCAACTGGCCGCGAAGCCGCGGCGGTCAGGCAGGTGTTCGACCATGAGTGAGGTCGCCGACCCGAATTCGCCTCCTGCGGCGAATCCCTGAATGAGCCGGGCGAGCAGAATGAGAAGCGGCGCGGCCAGTCCGATGACATGTGCCGGCGGCATGAGCACGATCATCAGGGTGCCTGCGAACATCAGCCAGATCGTCAGCGTCAGTGCCGGTTTGCGCCCCTTCCGGTCGGCAAAGCTGCCGAGCACGATTGCCCCGACCGGGCGGATGAAGAAGGACAGCGCGAATGTGCCCAGGGCAAGCATCACCGAGACGGCATGGCTCTCGGAGGGGAAGAACGCCACAGAGATGTAGACGGAGAAGTACGCATACACCGAGATGTCGTACCACTCGAGGGCATTGCCGATCGAGGCCGCGGTGATGACCTTCCACGATCTCACCGGCTTGTTCTCAGCGGTATTCTGCGTCGACAGCGCTTCTGTCATGATTGGGCTCCTTTGCCTGCAGTGTGGTGGTGGGACGGGCTGGTTGGCGGCGACACGGGGCCTCCGACAGCAGGTGGGGTCATTTCGAGGAGAACCAGTCGTCCGGACGCATATGCATGTCCCAGAACATTCCCGTCATGATCTCCGCCCCCTGCTCGAGGATCGACACCAGGGCATGTTCATCGGGTGCGTGCTGATTGCAGCCCGGGTAGGAATGCGGCACCCAGACGGTCGGCAGTCCGAGCACCTCGGCGAAGACATCGTTCGGAATCGTTCCCCCGAGGTTCGGCTCGACGGCGGCCTCAAGTCCGGTCGTCTTACGGATCGATTCCGCCGCCGCCGTGACGACTCGTGCTCCCGGGTCCAGACGTGTGGCCGGCATGCAGTGTTCGAACTCGACCGCGACCCCGTGGATCCCTTGTTCTTCGAGGAAGATTCGGACCCGGTTCTCGAAGTCGCTGACATCCGTGCCGACGACGTAGCGCAGCTGCATGCTCGCCGAGGCGGTGCCGGGGATCGCGTTGACGACCTGAGCCGGATCCCCGGCATCGAGAGCGAGGACCTCGAGGACATTGAAGGCGAAGACCCGTTCGGCGGGACTCAGACCGGGCTCGCCCCAGCTCGGATCGGTCTCCGGCGCCCCCTCCTCGACGATGTCGGGAAGCTTCGCCACCGCGTCGATCACCGAGGCGGGAGGAGCGTCGGGGCGCAGAGCCGGGATCCGGATGACGCCGTGGCCATCGACCAGCGCATTGATTGCGGCGGCGATGACCGTGGCCGGGTTCCGCAGACGACCGCCCCAGTTTCCCGAGTGATGGTCGCCGTCGCGTTCGTGGGCGATGAGCCGGAAGTTCAGGGCGCCGCGGGAGCCGAGGAAGAGCGTGGGCACCTCGGCGGCGATCCGCGGACCGTCGGAGGCGAGGAAGAGCTCGGCCGAGAGGTCAGCGGCATGTGCGGCCGCAAACGAGCGCAGGCCCATGGATCCTGCCTCTTCGGCGGTCTCGAGGAGGACCGTGACGTTGTAGCCGAGCGTCGCCTCGGCGACTGAGCCCGTCCCGCCGAGACCGGCGAGCACGGTCCGCAGTGCCGCCGTGTTCACGCTGTGCTGTCCCTTGTTGTCGGCGGTGCCGCGACCGTACAGGCGATCACCGTCACGGGTGAGCACCCAGGGGTCGAGCCCTTCGGCCCACTGCGAATCGTGGGCGAACTGCACATCGGCGTGGCCGTAGAGCAGCACCGTCGGCAGCCGCTCGTCCTCGACGCGGGTGGCGATGAGCAGCGGATGCTCATCCGATTCCGGGTTGTCGTGGATGGTCGAGGAGAAACCGAGTTCAGCGAGTTCCGGGACGATCTCCTCGCTGAGGTAGGCCATCGCTGCCGGCCCGCCCCCGGGAGCCTGGCTTTCGGTGCGGCGCGCGACCCGGCGGGAGAGACGGTCGATGAAGTCCGTGCTGCGGACGAATGCACCGGCACGTCGGGCCAGGTCGGTTCGGGTCTCGGCGGATTGTGCCGCAGCCTCGCGGCCGGTGTTCTCTGTGTTCATGACTGCCAGCCTCGCCGAGGAGCAGGCTCGGCGACAGCCGGATCCGTCCACACCCGGGTGCGATTCCCGCACCGAGGTGGTGCGTTTGCTGCACCACCGACGTACGCTGGTCTCGCACCCGGCCCGAAGGACGACCACGATGACCGATCTCCGCAGTCTCACCACTCTGCTCGCCGTCGTCGAATACGGGTCGATCCACCTGGCCGCGAGGTCGATCTTCATCTCCCACTCGACCGCCAGCCGTCAGATCAGGAATCTGGAAGAGCATTACGGCACACAGCTGTTCGAGAGGACGAGCTCCGGCGTCATTCCCACCGCTCAATGCCTGGCCGTCGCCGATTTCGCTCGCCGGACCATCGCCGAGTCGGAACTGCTCGCCGACTCATTCGGCGAGTACTCCGGCGCCGTCGAAACGGTCTCGATCGTGACGAGCACCGGGTTGGGGCAGACCGTGGTGGCCGATGCCATCAACCGGCTCATGCGGACAACGGACCGAGTTCAGGTCAGCATCATCGACCGAGGCTCGGTCGAGGCTCTGCAGGTGCTGCGGAATCGACAGGCCGATCTGTGCGTGAACTTCTCGGTCTCGAGCCAGGAGTTCGGGACTCTGCCCGGAGTACGCAGAGTCGCCGAGGTCGAAGCGGCGAACTTCGCAATCCTCGACGAGGACCACCCGCTGGCCGACCGTTCCAGCCTCTTCATCAGAGACATGATCGACTATCCCGTCGGCACCCTGCCCGCAGGGAACACGGCGAGGATGCGCATCGAGCAGGCCGTGCGAGCGCAGGGGCAGGTCTTCTCCCCGTCACTTGAGGCCACGTGCCCGGTGCTCATGCTGCGCTCGCTCGTGGGAACGTCGATGATCGCCATGATGGCGGGACGGACCATTCCGACGAATCTCGATGCGGTCGGCTGCACAGCTGTCCCGATCATCGACCCGGATATCGAATCACGCTACATCCAGGTCCTCGAAGCTGATCCGCGCCGCGAGTCCCACGGCCTCGACCTTGTCGTGGAGGCCCTGCAGAACAGCCTCTGATTCCTCAAGGGCTGTGGAACCTCACGTTCCACCACATGGATTCTCGGCGACATCGACGCTGGCCGCCGACGATAATCGAGCCATGAGCAATGGAGCCGAGACGACAGCACTTCAACAGCCGACCTTCCCACTCAAAGCGCCGGGAACGGCGGTCGTCCACGCGGGCCCGCGACAGAGCCCCCGCATCGTCCCCGTCCCGACCCGCTGCACCGAGCACGTCCTCGAACTCCCCGAGGGCACCGACCTCTTTGCCGCCCTCGAGCAGTCACTGACCGACTTCTCCGTTCCCGGCATTATGGCCGAGTTCGTCGCAGGGGAACTCGGGCACATCGACTACGTCCACCCCGCCCATGGTCCCGACGCCGAGCACCCGATGTCCTTCACCGAGGCGTTCACCATCGATGTCCCCACCCGACTGCGTCATGCATCGGCCACGATCGGTTGGCGCGACGACTCCCCCTTCTGTCACGTCCATGCATCGTGGACCAATGTGGACGGCGAAACCAAGGGCGGCCACCTGCTACCAGGCACGACCGCGGGCCCCAACGGGCTGACCATCCGACTCTTCGCCCTCGACGACGCGCGACTGATCAGCGACGTCGATCCCGAGACCGGGTTCTCCGCATTCGCGCCGCACCCGGTCACACCGGCACACGCCACCGCGTCAGCATCAACCGCGCCCGATCTCGCCGAGGCGGCCCGGCCCGCCGATGCCGTCGTCTCCCGCATCCGTCCCAGTGAGATCCTCGACGAGGCGGTCCTCGCCGTCTGCCGGACCGCCGGCTTCGACTCCGCCGAGGTGACAGCGAGCCTCGGCAGCACGACCGGAGCCGTGTTCACAGGCGACAGTGCCCCATGGCCGGCCGTCGAGTTCACCCACCTGAGCGGAACCGTCACCGATGCCGCGAGCGAGACCCCGCAGGTCACCCTCTTCGGCGAGGTCGTCGACGTCGCCGGAGAAGTCAGCTTCGGCACCCTCGAATCCGGAGCCAACCCGGTGGCGGTGACCTTCGAACTCTTCGTCCGCCGCACCGACTGACTGCTCCAGCGACCGACAACGTCAGCGACTCACGACATCACGGCCCCGCCGTCGACGCGCAGGATCTGTCCCGTCGTGAACGCGGCACCGTCTGTGGCGAGGTAGGCGACCGCCTGGGCGATCTCATCCGGCTGACCCATGCGGTCGAGCGCCTGACCCGAGGTGTCATAGGTCTGCCCGACGGTGAGCGCGGACTCGACCGGGCCGGGAGCCACCGAATTGCAGCGGATGCCCCGGCGTCCGTACTCCTTGGCCACCCATTTCGTCAGGGCGATGATCCCGCCCTTGCTCGCCGCATACGCCGGCCCCGAGCGGGCACCGGCCTCCCCGTCGGAGACCGCTCCCCCGTTGATGCCCGAGATCGACGAGATGTTGATGATCGACCCGCTCCCGGCCTCCCACATGTGCGGGTGGACGGCGGCCTTGATGAAGTTGAACGTCCCACCGAGGTTGGTCTCGATATCGCGCTGCCACTGTTCAGCGGTGATCTCATCGATGCCGATGCGTGCGGCCGTGCCCGCATTGTTGACGAGGATGTCGAGACCCCCGAAGGTCGACACGAACGACCCCACCGCGGCAGTCACCTCGTCGGCGTCGCGGACATCGAGGGAGAACGCCGCGAATCGCTGATCCGGGTACTCCGAAGCCAGCCCGGCCGCGGCCTCCTCCGCGCCTTTGAGGTCGACGATCCCGACCGAGGCACCCCGCCTGGCCAGCGCGCTGGCGATGGCCAGGCCGATGCCCTGCGCGGCACCGGTGACCAAGGCCGTCTTGTTCGTGAGCAGATACGGTTCCATGATTCTCCTTCGACAGAGGTGAGTGAGACGTGAGATTCCCGGCCCGACCGAATGGCCCGGCCCGCCGGCCGAGGCCGACGCCCGCAGGCGCCGACCCCGACAGCAGGCAGCCCGAACTATCCGACCCCGAGCAGGTCGGGCAGCCAGTTCGAGATCGCCGGGATGTAGGTGATGAGCAGCAGAGCGATGATCGCGCAGATGAGGAACGGCATGATTCCGCGCGCGACCTCCTCGAGCTTGATCTTCCCGATGCCCGCGCCCACATACAGGTTGAGCCCGACCGGCGGGGTGAACAGGCCGATGGCGAGGTTGACGGTCATGAACACACCGATCGTCGTCATGTCCACGCCCACGCCGATGAGGATCGGCACGAGGATCGGGATGAACAGGTAGAACGCGCTGATCGCGTCGACGAAGGCCCCGACGATGAGCAGGATGATCGTGATCGCCGCGAGGATGAGGTACTTGTTGTCCGTCACTCCCAGCACCGCCGTCGAGATCCGGTCGGCCACCCCCTCGACGGTGATGACATAGGAGAAGAGGCTGGCCACGCCGACGATGAACATGATGACCGCGGTCGAGACCCCGGACTCGAGGAATACCTTCGGCATGTCCTTCCAGGTCAGCTCCCGGTAGACGAACACCCCGACGACGAGCGCGTACACGGATGCGACGGCTCCCGCCTCGGTGGGCGTGAAGATTCCCCCGTAGATCCCGCCGAGGATGATCACCGGGATGAGCAGCCCGGGAATCGCCTTGATCAGCGCGGACATGAACTCGCCGAACCCGCCGTCGTGATGGGCCGTGACAGTCGGATCGACGGTTCCGACGCCCGATCCGGACGAACCGGAACTCGCCGAGGCGGCCTTCCCGTTCGTCGTCAGCAGCTGAGTCTTCCCCACTGCCGCAGAATCGCCTGCCGCACCGTCACCCGAACCGCCGCTGCCGGCGGAATCAGAACCCCCCGCGGACGACGTCGACCCGGCCCCCGCCTCGGCGCCGGTCTTGGCCCTCACCGGCAGACCGGCGAGCTCACGCACCCGCGGGACGAACAGGGCCGCGATGAAGAACGCGAGCGCCATGATGATGCCGGGCACGATGCCGGCGATGAACAGCCGGGAGATCGAGATCGACCCGAACTCGGCGGCGACGACGGCGAAGATGATGAACGCGATCGACGGGGGCACGACGATGCCCATCGACCCGGAGGCCGCGACGAGGGAGACCGCATGCTTCTTCTGGTACCCGTTGCGCACGAGCGCGGGGATGAGGATCGCACCGATCGCGGCCACGGTGGCCGGCCCCGATCCGGAGATCGCGGAGAAGAAGAACGCGGAGATGATCGTCACCGCGGCCAGGCCGTGGCGCAGGCGTCCGAAGATGAGGAACGCGAGGTCGACGAGCCGCTGCGAGATGCCCGTGTACTGCATGACGATGCCGGCGAGGATGAAGAACGGGATCGCCAGCAGCGTGCCCGAACTCATCGACGGGAACATCACCGAAGGCACGACGTCGAGGACCTGGAAACCGTCGGTGGTCACGAGGGTGACGACGGCGGACAGGCCGAGGGCGAAGGCGACGGGGATCCCGAGGCCGAGGAAGAGGAAGAAGCTGCCGAAGAGCAGAAGCGCGATCATTTCCGGCCTCCCTTGACATCGGCTGAGAATTCGGACGAATCGACGGTCGGGGTCGCCTCACCGGCAAGCCTGTCGACGACCGCCTCGGCGGAGGTGTCCTCGCCCAGAGCTGTCCGCAGGGCCTGGATGCTGCGGATGATTCCGAGCAGACCGGCCAAGGGGATGGACAGGGTGAACAGCCACTGCGGGATGCCCAGCGATGGGGTCGCCCGGCCGCGCACCCCCTGCGCGATCGTCATCTCCCCGCCCCAGATGAGGAGGACGGCGAGGAAGACGACGATGAGTCCGGTGCCGGTGAAGAGCAGGGCGCGGCGGGTCCCTGCCTTCGTATTCTCGACGAGGTAGGTGAACCCGAGATGCGCGCCGAGGCGGATCCCGACGACGGCTCCCATCATCGTGAGCACGACGAGGAGGTTGATGGTGATCTCCTCCGAGAAGGCCAGCGAGGCCTTGAAGATGTAGCGGGAGAGGACGTTGACGAAGGTGACGATCACGATCACCATGAACGCGGCGATGACGACCCAGTCCTCGAAGAATCTGATGACTCTCATCTCACAGTCCTTTCGGGATGAACGCCTGGGCCATGTCCGGTCCCCAGACCTTGCGGTATTCGCTGTAGATCGGACCCAGCTTCGCGCGGAAGGCGTCTTTCTCCTCGTCGCTGAGTTCGTTGACCTCCATACCGGATTCCTTGAGTTTGTCGATGAGCTCGGACTCACCGTCCCGGTTCTTCTTGATCTGGAACGCGTTCGCATCACCGGCCAGCCGGGTCACAAGCTTCTGATCCTCGGGCGTCAGGGAGTCGAAGAGATCCTTGTTGACGCCGAGGATGAGCGGGTCGTACGAGTAGTTCCACAGCGTCAGGTACGGCTGGACCTCCTGCAGGTTCGCCGAGTAGATGACGTCGATCGGGTTCTCCTGCCCATCGATGGCACCCTGCTGCAGCGCGGTGAAGACCTCGCTGAAGGGCATCGTCGTCGGATTCGCGCCGATCTGCCGGTAGAGGTCGGTGTACATGCCGAAGCCGGGGATGCGGAACTTCATACCCCGCATGTCCTCGGGGGCGTGGATGGGCCGGTGCGAGTTCGTCAGCTGCCGCATCCCGGATTCGCCGAAGCCGAGCAGGTGCACGCCCCGTTCGGCGAGGTAGTCCTTGTACACCTGCCCGCCGGCACCGGCGAGTGCCTCCTGTCCGTCCTCGACGGAGTCGAAGACGAAGGGCGCGGTGACGGCGCCGAAGCGCGGGTCGACGCCGGCGTAGATGATCGGCGAGTTGTACGAGAAGTCCTTCGCACCGTCCATGAGCTGTTCGACCCCGGCGGTGGGTTCGCCGGCGGAGAGTCGTTCGCTCGTGAAGATCTTCATCGTGATCCGACCGTCGGTCTCGTCCTCGAGGTCCTTCGCCAGCTTCTCCGCCGCGAGGTACCACGTGCTCGTCGAGCCCGTCGTCACCGTCATCTTCCAGCGGTAGCGCTGCTTGCCGTCGTCGGTGGTGCCGAAGTTCGTTCCGCACCCCGCCAGCAGCAGGGCGCACACCATCAGTACGGCGGACCAGACGAGCATCGTCCTCGTCGTCCGTGTTCTCGGCACCATTGCCTCCTTTGTTTCCGTTATCTCACTGTCGTTGAGTTCAGCGGGGCCGGGCCCCGACCGCGGTGACGGTGGATTCCCTCGCCGAGGCGGTCGCCGCCGTCCGTACGCACCGTCCGCGTCATCGTTTCGGCATCCCCGCGTAATGGGTCAGTCCCCCGTCGACGGGGATGAGCGTGGAGTTGATGTAAGCCGATTCGCGTGATGCGAGGAACACCGCGAGGTCGGCGACGTCGTCGGGCCGGCCCATCTTCCCGGTCGGTGACTGCGCGTGCCGGGCGGCGAGCATCTCCTCGACCGAGTCGTAGTGACCCGAGATCGAACGATGGATGAGCGGGGTCTCGATGAGCCCCGGAGCGATCGAGTTCGCGCGGATGCCTTCGGAGGCGTACTGCGCGCCGACGACCTTCGTCAGTTCGATGAGCCCGGCCTTCGACGCCGCATACGCCGGGTAGTCATAGCCCATATAGCGCATCCCGCCGACCGAGGACACCGTGATGATCGACCCGTGCCCGGCCGCGCGCATATGCGGCAGGGCATGCTTGATCGCGGAGAACGCCCCGGTGAGGTTGATGTCGAGGGCTCGGCGGAAGCCATCGGTGGCGAGGTCGTCGACTCCTCCGTTGACGACGATGCCGACGTTGTAATGGAGCACGGTCGGCCCGCCGAGGCGGTCGGCGCAATGCGCGAACGCCGCCGCCAGCGAGTCCTCGTCGCCGACATCGGCGACGACCGTGGTCAGTTGAGCGTCGAGATCAACCCCACCGAGGTGGCACCGCCCGGTGAGATCCGCCCCGTTCGAGTCGGCCCGGGCGGCCGCCTCGGCGAGGGCCCGTGTCGCTTCGTCAAGCGCACCTGGGTCACGGTCGACGATGCAGACCTTCGCCCCCTCGCGAAGGAATCCGATGGCCGCAGCGAAGCCGTTGTTCACCTCCCCGTCCGGAGTGCCGCAACCGATGGCCATGATCGTCGTGCCGACTAACCTACCTGCCGGCCCTGACACGACTGCCGTGCCTGTTGTGCTCATCGTGCGCTGCCCCGTCCCTGTGAGTATTCGGCTTTGAGTTCCTTGCGCGCGAGTTTGCCGTAGGCCGTCACCGGCATCGTCTCGACGACGTGGATCTCCTTGGGCACCTTGTACGCGGCGAGCCCCGACTTGCACAGCGCGGTCAGCCGCTCGGCCAAGTCGGCGATGCTGCTCGTATTCGCGGCATCGGCCCGGTCGCCGCCGCCGGGACCAGCATCGGCACCGGCCGGCGCCTTCGCGCGTTCGATGACGGCCACGCCGATCTCGCCCCACTGCGGGTCGGGCACGCCGACGACGACGGCCTGGGCCACCTCGGCGTCGGTGAGGAGGAGCTCCTCGATCTCGCGGGGGTAGACGTTCGATCCGCCGGAGATGTACATATCGGATTTGCGGCCGGTGAGGAACAGGTACCCGCGGTCGTCGAGGTAGCCGACGTCGCCGGTGTGGAAGAGTCCGCCGGCGAAGGATTCGGCATTGGCATCGGGGCGACCGAGGTAGCCTGCGCACACGGTCGGTCCGGCCACGCAGACTTCGCCCTGAACACCGGTGGGCAGATGCGTGCCGGTCTCGTCGACGATGACGATCTCGACTCCGGTGCGGGCACGGCCGCAGGTGCCGATGCCGGCGTCGTCGACGGGGATGACTCCGTGATCCTCGGGACGGAGGATCGTGATCGCTCCGGTCACCTCTGCGAGTCCGAAGTACTGGACGAGGCAGGGTCCGAGCCGCTCGAGCGCCCGGGCCTGGTCGGTCGCGAGCATCGGGGCACCTGCGTAGATGACCCGCTCGAGGGTGTGGTCCTCGGGTCCGCGTCCGTCGGGAAAGCCGGCGACGATGCGGTTGAGGATGGTCGGCACGGTGAAGGCGTTCGTGATCCCGTAGGCGTCGATGGCCGGCCACAGGGACTCCACGCTGGGCTTGCCGCCGGGGTGGATGACCGACGGGGTGCCGCCGAAGACCTGCCCGAGCATATGGATGCCCGCCCCGTGCGACAGCGGCGCGAGCACGAGCGAGGCTCCCGTCTCGTCCTCATTGGGAAAGAGGTCGCAGCGGTGATTCATGAGCACCGCGCCGAGGTGGCGGTGCGTGAACGTCGCGGCCTTGGGTCGGCCGGTCGACCCGGAGGTGAAGAAGTACCAGCAGGGGTCGTCCTCATCGACGGTCGAGTCGACGGCCTCGGCCGGTGCGGCTCCTTCGGCCGGTGCGGTCCCCGTGGTTCCGGCCGCCTCGGCGCCGGTGGGCAGGTCCCCGATCCAGAAGACGGGGCCGGTGAAGCCCGTGCCTTCGAGGGCCGTGACGAAGTCGGAGTGGGCGCGGTCGGCGATGACGGCCGCGGGGGCCACCTCGGCGCTGATGCCGAGCAGCTCCTCGGTCGACAGGGCCGCGTTCGGTGGGGCGATGACCCCGCCGGAGCGCAGAATCCCCCAGAACGACTGGATCACCTCGGCGTGGTTGGCCGAGACGAGGAGGACGGTGTCGCGACGATCCACGCCACCGGCTTGGAGGGCGGCGGCGAGCGCCTCGGCGCGGGCGTCGAGTTCGGCCCAGGTCCACCGCAGCCCGTGATCGTCGTCGACGACGGCGAGGCGGTCGGGCAGACGTCGGGCGGTCTGGGTGAGGAAGTGGGAGACGTTGACCCCGCGCCGAGGTGTGGGCGTGAAGTCCTTGGCCGGGGAGGTCTGGGAGACGGCGCGCATCAGCGGACGCGCTCGAGGACGGAGGCGAAGTTCGACACGGCGGCACCGCCCATGTTGAAGACTCCGGCGAGTTCCGGGGACTCGATCTGGATGCCGGGTGACCGACCGGTCAGCTGAGCGGCGGCCAGGGCGTGCATGGATACACCGGTCGCGCCGATGGGGTGGCCCTTGGACTTGAGTCCGCCGGAGGGGTTGACGGGCAGACGACCGCCGATCTCGGTGGTGCCGTCGTCGAGCAGGGTGCGTCCCTGACCGGGGGCGGCGAGGCCGAAGGCTTCGTATTCGAGGAGTTCGGCGATGGTGAAGCAGTCGTGGGTCTCGAGGAAGTCGAGGTCGTCGATGCCGATGCCGGCGGCCGTGAGCGCCTGGTTCATGGCCGCGCGGGCTCCCGCCATCTCGAGCGGGTCGCGCTGGGACAGCGGCAGGACGTCGTTGGCGTTGCCCATGCCCCTCCACGTCACGGCCTGCGGCGCGGAGGCGGCGACATCCTCGGCGGCCAGGACCAGCGCCGCGGCTCCGTCGGAGACCATCGAGCAGTCGGTGCGGCGCAGGGGTTCGGCGACGTACGGGTTCTTCTCGCTCACGGTGTTGCAGAAGTCGAAGCCGAGGTCCTTCTGCATATGCGCCAGAGGATTCTGCGATCCGTTCGCGTGGTTCTTCGCGGCGATCTTCGCCAGTGCCTCCGAGTGGTCGCCGTAGCGGGCGAAGTACTGGCGGGCGATCTCGCCGAAGACTCCGGCGAAAGATTTGAAGTGCTCTTCCTCTTCCCGGAAGCTGGCGCTGAGCAGCACCTCATTGACGTCGTGACCGGAGGCCTGAGTCATGCGTTCGGCACCGATGACCAGGGCCGTCTTGTGGCGGCCGGCGGCGATGGAGTCGTGGGCGGCGAAGATCGCGGCAGATCCCGTGGCGCAGGCGTTCTCGTGCCGGTGGGCGGGCGTGCGGGCGAGTTCGGGGAACACGGTGCCCGGCAGGGCGGCTTCGAATCCTTGGCGAGAGAGTCCGTTGTTGAAGACGCCGACGTGGATGACGTCGATGTCGGCCGGTTCCAGTCCCGCCTCGGCGATGGCATCGCGGGCGACGTCGGCCATCATCTGGGGCAGCGGTGATTCGGACCGGCCGAACTTGCCGTGGGACCAGCCGATGATCGCAGGTGAGGACATGGACACTCCTTCGGGTACCGGGCTCTGCGGAACGAGCACTGTCCTCACATACTTTCCCGGTCCCATCAGCCGGTCAAAGAAAATCCACCATATGGAACATTGGTGTCGGCCTTCTGCACACCACCACCGGCCCAGCCGCCGAAAAACGGGCGGAGCGTCGAGAAACGGGCGCGCACCCCGTTTCTCGACGCTCCATGCGTTTTTCGATGAGCGTCGGCGGCGACTGCCGCCGCGGCTCACCCCTTGAGGCGAGTCATCTCGGGGTCGAAGAGCGGCTCGGCGGTGACTGTGGCCGGCAGGCGACGGCCGAGGTATTCGATCTCCACGGCGTCACCGACCGACAGGGTGTTCGGCAGCCAGGCGTAGGCGATCGACTTCCCGATCGTGTAGCCGTACGCCGCCGAGGTGACGTACCCATCCGCGACACCCGAGCCGCCGACCACGTACACCGGCTCGTTGCCGAGCACAACGTCCGAGGGCACGTCGAGGGTGAGGCAGGTCAGCTTCGTCGTCGCCTCCGCCGCCCTGGACTCGAGCGCGGCCTTGCCGATGAAATCGTCGGTCTTCGAGGCCTTCACGGCGAATCCGAGTCCGGCCTGAACCGGTTCGTGTTCGCTGGTCATGTCGGTGCCGAAGGACCGGAAGCCCTTCTCCAAGCGCATCGAGTTGAACGCCTCGCGGCCTCCGGCGATGATGCCGAATTCCTCACCGGCCTCCCACAGCACATCCCACAGTCGCGAACCCAGATCCGCCGAGGTGTAGATCTCCCAGCCGAGTTCGCCGACGTAGGACAGGCGCATCGCCGTGACCGGCACTCCCCCGAGCACTGCGGGCTTCGTCCGGAAGTACTTGAGGCCGGCGTCGCTGAAGTCCTCATCGGTGACCTTGGCGATGACGTCCCGGGCCAGGGGTCCCCACAGCCCGATGCAGCAGGTGCCCGGAGTCGTCTCGCGCACGGTCACCCACTTCGACGGGTCGGCGGCGGACTGGTGCTTGGCCGCCCGTGAGATGGCGGCGAAATCGATGTTCGAGTTCGCTCCCACCTGGTAGGTCTCTTCGTCGAGGATCGCAACCGTGATGTCGCTCGTGATGCCTCCGGCCTCATCGAGCAGCAGCGTATAGCTGACCGCTCCGGGCTTGCGCAGCATCGACGAGGTGGTCATCCCGTGCAGCAGTTCGCCGGCACCGGGCCCCGTGACTTCGAAGCGTTTGAGCTGGGTCATGTCGAACATCGCCACCGAGGTGCGCGTCTTCCACGCTTCGGCCGCCGCGATGGGCGAGTGGAACTGATCCGCCCAGGCGTCGCGTTCCGGTGCCGCCCACTCGGACGGCATCTCCTCGAGCAGAGCAGCGTTCGCGTCGAACCAGTGCGGACGCTCCCAGCCGGAGGTTTCGAGGAAGAACGCACCGAGCTCCTCCTGCTGCCGCCGGAACGGGCTCGACCGCAGGTCACGCGGGGAGACCCGCGGCTGCAGCGGGTGGATGATGTCGTAGATCTCGACGAAGTTCTGCTGCGAGGTCTCGCTGACGTAGTCCGGAGTCGTCTGCACGTCCTCGAACCGGTTGAGATCGATGCCGGACAGGTCGGTCTTCGACCGGCCTTCGGCGATGAGCTCAGCCACGGCGCGGGCGATACCGGCGCCATGGGTCACCCACACCGCCTCGGCGACGAAGAATCCGTCGACCTGACGGGACTGTCCGACCAGCGAACCGCCGTCCGGGGTGAACGAGAAGATTCCGTTGAACCCGCGCTGGATCTGCGTCTGTGCGAGTTCGGGCAGCAGAGTCTTCGTCGCCTCCCATTCGGGGGCGAAGTCGTCCGGAGTGAACTCGAGGCTCGAGGGCATCCGTTCGGATGTGATCTCGTCCGGCGAGTAGGTCTGCAGGGTGTCGAGGTCAACGGGCATCGGACGGTGGGCGTAGGAGCCGATGCCGATCCGCTCACCCCATTCGCGGTAGTACAGGTCCTTGTCCTGGTAGCGCAGGATCGGCGCCTGTGCCCCGGCGGGCACCTCGTTCTTGCCGATGAGCGAGGGCACCTCGGTGGTCCAGGCGAATTGGTGGCCCAGCGGCAGCAGCGGAATCGGGGTGCCGACCATCTCACCGATCTTCGGTCCCCAGAATCCGGCGCAGGAGACGACGATATCGGCGGGGATCCGATCCTCACCGGCGATGACGGCGCTGACCCGCCCGCCAGTCGTCTCGATGTCGGTCACCGTGGTCCGGTCGCGGAATTCGACTCCCGCAGCACGGGCACGTTCGATGACGAGCTGAGTTCCCTTCGCCGCCAATGCAAGCCCGTCACCCGGAGTGAGCAGTCCGCCATGGACCATGTCCCGGTTGAGCATGGGGAAGAGCTTCGCGCACTCGTCGGCGTCGATGACGTCGGCGTCGACCCCATAGGACCGGTTCCATCCGGCCCTGCGGTGCAGATCCTGCAGACGATCCTCGGTGGTGGCGATCTCGAGTCCGCCGACGGGCAGGAACGAGCCGCGGCCGTCGGCGTCCTTGAGCGAGGTGAGTTTCTCGATCGTGTACTGCGCGAACTCGGTCATCGACTTCGACCCGTTCGACGAGAAGACGAGTCCCGGGGCGTGGGAGGTCGAGCCGCCCGGGATGGTCAGCGGGCCCTGTTCGATGACGAGGGTGTTGGTCCAGCCCAGCTGCGCGAGTTCGTCGGCGAGGTTGGCGCCGACGATGCCGGCTCCGATGATGACGACTCGTGGTGATGTCTTCGGCACTGAGTACTCCTTGTTGTTGACGGTGGTAGAGGCTGTTGTCGCAGCAGACGCCGGAGCGGGGCTCAGACGTCCAATGCGGAGTATTTGGTTTCCGGTGCCCAGAAGATCGAGGCGACGAACCCGACCAGGGGGAAGATCGCCGCGATGAGCAGGGTGCTCGAAACTCCCAGGTGGTCGAGCGTGACCGGGAACAGATAGGTGGCTCCGGCAGCACCGACCCGGCTGAATGCCGCGGCGTAGCCGACGCCGGTGCTGCGGAACCGGGTGGTGAACATCTCCGGGGGATAGACATACTGGATGCTGTTCGATGCGGTGATGATGAGGACGAAAGCGCCGAAGACGATGAGCACGACAAGCGACGGCAGATCAGTCCACCCGCCGAGGACGACGAGCAGGACCACCATGAGCGCGAAGGTCCAGTTGACGAAGGTGCGTCTCGGCAGCAGCCACAGCAGCCACAGCCCCACTCCGGCGCCGAGGAGCTGGAGCGCGTTCATGAGCAGATCGGTGGAGAACCCGTTGTTGAGATCGAGGTCGTCGAGCACCGGCACGATGAACGTGAAGATCGCGAACAGCGGTCCCACTTGGCAGAACCAGAACAGCCCGGAGTAGATGATCGTGCGGGTGTCGTTCTCCCGGAAGAAGTCCCGCAGCCGGGTCTTGACCACCTCGGCCGGGGCCGGAGGCAGTCCGTACTGCGGGCCGTAGTGCGCGGTGATGATCGCCTGCGCCTCGTCCGTGCGGCCCTGCGCCTGCAGCCACCTCGGCGACTCGGGCAGCGCCATCCGCAGGATGAGGACGACGAGTGCCGGCACCGCGCTGCTGGCCAGGAGCATCCGCCAGGAGTCCGCGTCCCAGACGTGGGCGACGACGAAGGCGGAGATGAACCCGATGAACCAGAAGGCCGCGATCGATCCGAGCAGGACGCTGCGGTGGCGGCGCGGAGTGAACTCTGCGAGCAGGGCCGTGCCGACCGCGTACTCGACGCCGATGAGCAGCCCCAACAGCAGCCGCATGGCCACGAGATCCCAGGTGCCGACGACGAAGAGCTGGGCCAGGGAGACGACGACGAAGCCGACGAGGTTCCAGAAGAACACCCGCTTGCGCCCATAGCGGTCGGCGATCCGTCCGAAGAACAGGCCGGAGACGAAGATGCCGATGAGCGCACTCGCCGCGATGAGTCCCTGCCCCAGCGCCGACAGTCCCAGTTCCGCAGCTGCCGGAGAGACCGCCCCGCCGATGACCCCGAGGATGTAGCCGTCGATGAATATTCCACCGAAGGCCGCCACCGCGACGAGGAGCACGAGCCGATTGAGCGGGGCCTCATCGACCGAGATCCGCCCGGCACCGATCGGCTGCGCGACAGCACCACGACGGACCGGCTCGATGCCGTCGATGTCCTTCTGCTGTGTCATGTGGTCTCCTTCGACTCACTCAACGAATGTTGTGGTCAGGGCCCTGTTCAGGCGTCGATGACGAGGTCGGTCTTCGCCGTCGAGCAGCACGGCAGGAACTTGCCCGCGTCGATCTCCCTGGCGCGGATTCCGCCCAGATGATTCATCTCGACGTCCCCGTCGAGCTTGACGATCTTGCAGGATCCGCACATGCCCTCCTGGCAGTTCGCGGGGATCTTCACCCCCGCCTTCCGCGCGGCCTGGAGGACCGTTTCGTCCTCCCCGACGCAGACGTTGAGGCCGGTGCGCACGAACGACATCGTGTGCTCGCCCTCACCCACAGTAGGCAGTGCGGCGGGGTCGACGACCTCCGTTTCGTCATCGTCGGAAGATCCCGTCGCCGAGGCGGCCGTCCGGCTCCCCGCCGAACCCGTCGACCCAGCGTTCGACGCGGACCCCGGACCCGCCTCGGCGAGGTTCTCGTCGGTGACCCCGACGACCTCGATCTCGACCTCGTCTTCGACGGGTACGACCGCCTCGGCGTCGACGGCTTCGGTCGGCGCCCCGACGGCCTCGATGGGTCCGTCGGCGTCGTACTCGGGTTCGTACAGATCCAGCGCGGCGGGCTGGGACTCGAAGTACTCCTCGGTCGTCGCCGCGATCTCCTCGGCGATCTCACCGGCGATGGCGACTTCCTCGGCGTATTCGGCACGGATCTCGCGGTCGCCGGAGAAGAACTCCATGAACACCGAGGTGTCGTCGACGCCGACGCTGCGCAGCAGCTCGGTCGCGGAATTGAGGTAGCCCTCCGGACCGCAGGCGAAGACCTGCCGGCCGTTGGCATCGGGGACGAGCTCCTCGAGCAGCTCCTGCGACAGACGACCCGTCCGCCCCGTCCACTCCTCACCGCACTCGCGATCGCCGAGGCAGTAGATGACCTTGATCCTGAAGTCTGCCTTGGCGAGGAAGTCGAGCTCCTCGGAGAAGGCGAAGGAGTCGGGGGCCGAACCGTGGTAGAGGAGGACGACGTCGGCCTGCCCGGGCAGGGCATGGACGGTCCGGATCATCGACATCAGCGGGGTGATCCCGGCCCCGGCCGCGAGCAGCAGGAAACGAGCCCGCCGGTCATAGTCGGCCAAGTGGAAGGCCCCGACAGGGCCGAGCATGTCCAGGGTCGTTCCGGGTCGGATGTTCTCGTGTGCCCACGGAGACACCCGCCCCTTCTCGTCGCATTTGATCGTGATCGAGAACGTCCACGGTTCGGTCGGAGCCGACGAGATCGAATAGCTGCGGGAGGCCGGTTCGGCATTCGGTCCGTCGATGGGGAAGTCGATGTTGATGTACTGCCCGGAGCGGAACGCCAGGGGCGCACCGTCCATGCGACGGAAGACGAAGACCATCATGCCACCCGCCTCGGGGATGGTCTCCACACATTCGGCGGTGAACTCCTGCGGGTGCCAGGGGCCGAGCGCGGTGGCGGCCCCGGCCGGTCCCGCGGTGCTCGACAGCACCCGGTTCCACGGCATCTCCAGGCCCCGAACCCGCTGGGCGAGCGGTGTCGCCGGCGCAGCGGAGGACCTCATCCGATGTGCTCCCGCATCCGAGTCACGTACCAGTTGATGAAGGCCTCGACCTGGTATTCGCTCTTCATGTACGGGCCCTGCTCGTAGAACGGGCTCGCCGCTCCCTGCTGGCAGAGTTCGACGAAGGCTTTGTCCTGAAGATTCGTCTGCTTCCACGTGTGGGTGAGCGTCTCGAGGTCGTAGTCGACGCCTTCGACGGCATCATCGGCAACGAGCCAGGTGGTGCGCACCAGCGTCTGGTGTGCGTTGATGGGGTACGCGCCGAAGGTGATGACATGATCGCCGAGGAGGTGGAACCAAGAGTTCGGCTGCAGGTGCATCGAACACCGTCCGAGCCGGAAGTCGGGCAGGTCGCCGAGCAGCTTCTTCGACAGCCGACGCCCGTCTGCGGAGAAGGACTCCCCCGCCCCGTCGAGTGATTCGCGGGAGATGCGGATCCCACCGACGCGGGTGTCGAGCTCTTCGACGACCTCATAAGGCAGGCCGTAGCGGCGGCAGCGGTATTCGAGGGAGGCCTGCGCCTGCTGGTTGCGCTCCCATACATCCTCGAGATGGGGAGGGATCGTCTCGTCGGTCAGGCCCCAGGTCGGGAACAGCGAGCAGGCGAGCTCCGGATGGCCGTCGCAGTGGTAGCACTCGCGGTTGTTCTCCATCACGAGTTTCCAGTTGCCCTCCTCGACGATGTTCTGCTGGTACGCGACCTTCGTCTTCCCCAGCTCGTGCGGGCCGATATAGGGTTCGAAGATCTTCGCGGTCTCGTGGAAGTCCGTCGGCGGCTCCTCGGCCAGGCAGATGAACACGAGCCCGGCGGCGATCTTGCCGTGCGCGCGCTTGAGCGCGTAGCAGGACTTGTCGAAGGTCATCTCGCCCGGCGCCGAGGCGTGGATGAGGTCGCCCTCGGGCGAGTAGGTCCACGAGTGGTAGCCGCAGACGAGGTTGCCCGTCGTGCCCTGCGGGTCAGTGAGGACTCGTGCCCCGCGGTGGCGGCACACATTGTGGAGGACATTGACTCCGCCGTCGTCATTGTGCAGAACGATGAGTGAGTACGGACCGTAGTCGAGCGTGACGTAGTCACCGGGCTCGGGGATCTCGGCGACGCTGCAGGCGAAGACCCAATGCTGGCCGAAGATGGCCTGCATGTCGAGGTTGAACAGATTCGGGTCGGTGTAGAACGGCGCCTCGAGCGAGAAGCCGGCTCGACGGGTGTCGAGTCTGATACGGGTCTCGTCGAGTTTCTCCTCGGTGAAGCCGGCAGGGAAGCCCTTCTTCGTCGGTGCCAGGTTGGTAGCGGTCAATTCTCATCTCCCTTGATGTCAGCCATTCACGGCCGGTTGACGAGGCGGCGAACCCCTCGACCGAGGCCGTGGAGACCGAGCCGTGCGGCTGAGATCTCGTGAGCAAGAATAATCAGCAATAACCTCCGGTAAAAGCGCGAGATTTCGTTACATACTGTGCGGAATACCTGCATAATGTTGCTCATGATCGATCCGCGTCTGACGACCCTGCGCACCTTCGCCGCCTGCGGGACCATCGGTGCCACCGCCGAGCTCACCGGCTACTCGCCTTCAGCGGTCTCCGGCCAGCTCAGAGACCTGCAGCAGTCCTTGGGTATGACCCTTCTCGTCAAGGACGGCCGGGGACTGCGACTGACCTCGGCGGGGCGCTATCTCGTCCGCCGCTCCGACGAATTGAC
Organism: Brevibacterium sp. 'Marine'; assembly: GCF_012844365.1. NCBI lineage: Bacteria > Bacillati > Actinomycetota > Actinomycetes > Micrococcales > Brevibacteriaceae > Brevibacterium > Brevibacterium sp. 'Marine'. Next base: position 209,851 of record NZ_CP051626.1, on the reverse strand, counting down.
CGCCGCGTGGGAGGACATCCGCGCCGGTGCACTCGGGGCCGGCGACCAGGCTCCGACGCATTTCGGCATCGGCGGCTTCTCGACCGCTTCGTCGAACCTTCTGGCACCCTTGGCCGCCGAACTGCGCACGACCCGCCCCGGGATCAGCGTCCACGTCATCGAAGCGAGCCCAGCTCGCTGTTTCGAGCTCCTCGTCGCCGAGCGCATCGACCTCGCCGTCATCGTCTCGATGCAGGGCAATGTCCAGGTCGAGGAGGATGATCGGTTCGAAAGCATCGACCTGCTCGACGACCCACTCGACGTCATGGTGCCCGCCGATCATCCGATCGCCGACCGCGAATCGGTGACCTTGGGCGAGCTGGCCGGCGAGGAGTGGATCACCGCAGGACCGGGCTCGCCCTACCACGCCCTCTTCGTCGCCGCGTTCACCGCGGCCGGGGTCACGCCGACCGTGGCCCATGAGTCCGTCGAATGGGAGACTTCGGCAGCGCTCGTCGGAGCCGGGGTCGGAGTCAGCCTGCTGCCCAGGCTGGCCAGCCTCGCCGGGGAGGCCAACGTCCGCCGCGTCCGACTGACGGGAACCGGCCGCCTGAGCCGGAAGATCATCGCCGCAGTGCGGGCCGGAAGCCGCAGGTCTCCCCTGGTGAGAGAGTCGATGCAGCATCTGCGCACGATGTCGCAGCTCATCCTCTCGACTCGCCTGCGCGAGGACTCCTGACGAGTGTTTCGCTGAGCTGCGGCGACGAATGCATAGCGCTTGATATTTCTTCCAGCGGGGGCTTGACAGAGTCCGACGTGGGCGGCGAGACTGCAGTCACGTCTGATGAAAGACTGATATGTCAGCGCAGTCTCTCGACTCGCTCACATACCCAACTCCCCCGCACGCGCATTCATGGAGGCTCGACGATGAGCAATAAGGCAATCAGCTATGCAGGTCCCGGGAAGGTCGAGGTCATCGACACCGAGTACCCGGACTTCGTCCTCAAGGACGGGCCTGGAGTCAATCCCGCCAATATCGGCCGCAAGGTCGATCACGGCGTCATCCTCAAGACGGTGGCGACGAACATCTGCGGCTCCGACCAGCACATGGTCCGGGGCCGCACGACTGCCCCGGAGGGCCTCGTGCTCGGTCACGAGATCACCGGTGAGGTCGTCGAGGTCGGCCGGGACGTCGAGTTCGTGCGTGTCGGCGACCTCGTGTCGGTGCCGTTCAACATCTCGTGCGGTCGCTGCCGCAACTGCAAGGAAGGCAAGACCGGCATCTGCCTCAACGTCAATCCGGACCGCCCGGGTTCGGCGTACGGCTATGTCGACATGGGCGGCTGGGTCGGCGGGCAGGCCGAGTACGTGCTCGTGCCCTATGCCGACTGGAACGTCCTGAAGTTCCCGGACAGGGATCAGGCGATGGAGAAGATCCTCGACCTCACGATGCTCTCGGACATCTTCCCCACCGGTTTCCACGGTGCCGTCAGCGCCGGTGTCGGGGTGGGCTCGACGGTCTACGTCGCCGGTGCGGGCCCCGTCGGAATCGCAGCGGCCACCTCGGCGCTGCTGCTCGGTGCGGCCTGTGTCATCGTCGGCGATCTCAACGAGGACCGCCTGGCTCAGGCCCGCGGATTCGGGTGCGAGACGGTCGACGTCTCAAAGGGCGACCCGAAGGATCAGATCGCGCAGATCCTCGGCGAACCCGAGGTCGACTGCGGCATCGACGCCGTCGGCTTCGAGGCTCGCGGACACGGCAAGGACGCCGGTCATGAGGCACCGGCGACGGTGCTCAACTCGCTCATGGACATCACCCGGGCCGGAGGCAGCCTCGGCATCCCCGGTCTCTACGTCACCGGCGATCCGGGGGCTCCCGACGAGGCGGCCAAGGAAGGGTCGCTGTCGATGCGCTTCGGCCTCGGCTTCGCGAAGTCGCATGTGTTCGTCACCGGCCAGTGCCCGGTGATGAAGTACAACCGAGGACTCATGCAGGCGATCCTCCACGACAAGGTCTCGATCGCGAAGAACGTCAATGCGACACCGATCCGCCTCGAGGACGCCCCGCAGGGCTACGCCGACTTCGACTCGGGTGTGGCGAAGAAGTTCGTCCTCGACCCCCACGGCCTCATCTCTGCCTGAGGCACGTTTCGCGGACCGCGCCCGGCTCCTTCCTGGCGCGACCTTTCGCGCCAATGAGTGGTCGCAATCGGATACTCTCAGGCTAGCTGAGTATCCGGTAGCGACCACTCTTTGCGTCCGCCGCCGGACCGATTCCGAATCAGACCACAGCCTCCTCAGCGGAGTTCGGGCAGGTCCAGCAGGTCGCGGCCTGCAGAAACAGTGCCGGAGGCATTTTAGGCAGTCTCACCCTGCGTCCACGAACACCACCCCGATTCCCGCAAATACGCTACCGGTGTTGCATGGCAGAGCGGACTCCCCTCAGCATCGTAGGAATCTGCTGAACAGCAAAAGTGACTTCTCAACTGCGAATATAATGGGCATTCGAGGAAATTCACCGCGAGCCTTGACCTCTGTGATGCATGCAACATACGATCTAGGTATGCACACCAACCCTGGGCCGTCGCCGCTTACGCTCCTCGAACGTGTTCGGTCGAAGATCACGAGTGGCGAGCTCGAGCCGGGAAATCCACTCTCCGAGGTCTCTCTCGCTCAGGAGTTCGACGTCAGCCGAACACCGATCAGAGAGGTCCTCAAACAACTGCAACTCGAGGGCCTTATCGAGATCCGCCCCAAAGTCGGCACCTTCATCCGGGAACCGAGCCGGAGAGAGATAGTCGAACTCTTCCAGCTCAAAGAAGTTCTCGAGGGCCTCGCGGCAGCACTCATGGCACGACGCGGACCATGCCCCGAGCTCGATCAGCTTGAGGACATCGTCGCCGCATCCGAGGTGTCCTCGAACGCAGGGGACACGGATACCTATGCGGCTCAAGTGCAGGACTTTCATCAGACCATGGTCGCCGGAGCCGACAACACCAAACTCGTCGAGCAGTACGAACGACTGATGAATCAGCTCGCCTATTTCCGTCTCGTGCGCAGGACTCTCCAACACCCCGGCAGAGCCGTTAATTCGAGCAGAGAGCATCGCCAGATCCTCACGATGATCCAGGACAAGGATCCATTCGGAGCCGAGACGACGATGCGATCGCATGTATTCGCTTCGACCCAGGAGCTTCTCATTCCTCAGACTCGGACCACACTTTCACTCGAACGCGAAGAATGAGCCCGACCTATTCGACTGCCGTTGGCCGCTGACCAGGCGTATCCCACCTCTCAGTCTTCTTCGTACTCATCTTCTTCTGACTCGCACACGCCCTGACCTGCAAAGACGCAAACAAAGGAACAGACATCATGTCGACGCCGCCCAGCAGCCCTAGCCCTTCTTATGGCAATTCCCTGACAAAGGCCGAACCTTTCGGGACCGAGGAGATCCCTGAGAGTGAACGGCATGGACACCCTCGACAGCAATTCACGTTGTGGTTCGCAGCCAATATGGTCCTCGCCGTGATGGTTTCGGGATTCTTCTCAGCTTCATTCAACCTCAGCGTCGTCGAAGGCCTTAGCGCTGTGGCCGTCGGTTCACTGCTCGGAGCTGTGGTCATGGGAGTGCTTGCCGGGATCGGAGCGAAACTCGGTGTGCCACAGCAGGTTCAGGGACGCGGCCCTATGGGCTATTACGCGAATTACGTTCCCATTGCCCTGCTCACGATCGTGTCGGCAATGGGGTGGACGGCCGTCAACACAGTCTTCGCAGTTCTCGCCCTTCAAACCCTCGTCGACATCCCCTTTTGGACAGGCGCCATAGCCATTTATCTGGTGCAGGCAGTATTCGCGGTCTGGGGGCACAATCTCATCCATGTGATCAACAAATATGCGAGCATCGTTCTCGCAGTCCTCTTCGCAGTCATCACCGTTCTTTCCGTGCAGAAGGTCGATGTCGGTCTGGAACTCAACGCGAATGCCGCCATCCTCCAGGGAGACTGGGCCAGCTGGATCACCTTTGCCGGCTTCTTCTTCGCGTACGTGATGACGTGGACCCCATTTGCCTCTGACTTCTCCCGCTACCTCCCGCGAACCGAATCTCATACTAAGGTGGCCCTTTTCACCACTGGCGGAAGCTTCATCTCTCTTATGTGGCTCGGCGGTATCGGGGTGCTCGTCTCGAGCTTTGCCGGTGAGCTCGGTGCCATCGAAGCGCTGAGCGAACTCACCGGCTCCTGGGCGCCAGTCGCAATGCTCACGGTTGTACTCTCAACATTGCCGGTCAGTGCAATGAATCTCTACGGCGGTTCGATCTCCCTGCTGACGATCGGAATTCCGGTGAGCAGAGCTCTCGGAGTTGCAGTCACAGCTGCCCTCAGTCTCGGCATCGCTCTGTGGATGCAGGGCGACCCGTATGGCAGCTTCTACGACTTCCTCCTTCTGCTCGCCTACCTTGTCGTTCCCTTCAGCACCGTCCTGCTTCTCGACTACTTCACGCGATCGATCCGCTACGGCGCCGCGGCCACTGCGGAGCTGTTCGACAGAAAGCGACGCGTCGAATGGGGGTTCCTCGCCTGGATCATCGGCTGCGCAGTCTCCTCGTTGTTCTGGAACACCACACTGTGGGTCGGACCCCTGGCTGACGCGACTGCGTCCTGGGGAGATGTCGCGTATATCGCGGGTGCGATCGGCAGTGCCATCGCCTTCGGATTGCTTAGATATCTGCCTCCGCTTTCATCTCATCGGTCGACCGTCAGCGCAGCAGATTCGATCCCCGCTGAACCCGAACAGGCCAGGCGGTCTGCCGACTCTGCGCCGGCGGGACACACCTCAGAAGAGGCGGTGCTGGATTGACGGCGAATAGGACTCCTCAGACAGCTCGTGTCCCTGGCTCTGCCCTTGTCATCATTGACATGCAGGTCGCGTTCCGTGACGACGGCAGTCCTTGGCAGGTGGCCGGGTACGACGCAACTGCTGACAAAGTCTCCGCATTGGCTGCTGAACTTCCGGAACGGATCATCTGGACACGCTTTGTTCGAGATCCTGCGGAACAGGGGAGCTGGTCAGGCTACTACGACCGATGGAACAGCTTTCGCGTCGATGAGGATGACCCAGCCTGGGACATCACCCTGCCGGTATCTGAAGCGGATAACATCGTCACACTCCCGACTTTCGGAAAATGGGGCGACGAACTGGAATCGCTGACCGCGGATGCACAACACCTTATAGCCTGCGGGGTCGCCACAGAATGCTGTGTTCTCTCTACCGTTCTGGCAGCGGCCGACGCCGGCAAGACAATCACACTCGTCACCGATGCTTGTGCCGGCGCTACCGAGGAGCTCCATGTGCAGACCCTCGACATCCTTGACGCGCTCAGTCCGATGGTCACTCTGACCACAACCGCCGAGCTCATAGACTCCTGATACGTCGAATCCCTACTGTCCCGGCAACCCAGCGCTGACCCAGCTGAGGGACTATGGAGAAGACGCCGTGATCACGTCATCGATCACGGCGTCTTCTCTACCCCGAAACGCGAATGTAGAGATCGACGGCGGCTGGTTGGGGCCACCAGCGGATCGAAACCTATGGTGAAGGGTCCAATTCTTTTCACATTCCTCGCCGCCCACGGACAGCGATCGGCAGCGACCTGCGCAGCCGCCTGCACGTCTAAGCACCCTCGAACATGACGAAAGGCGGTCTCAGACCTTGCAAGTCTGGGACCACCTTTTACGTCACCGCGGCAATTGGACCGTCCCGGCCCGGCGGATCACCACTCCACCGGGTCGTCGACCCTCAGTTCTCACCGGAAGTTCGGAACCACCTCATCGATGAAGAGCTGCAGTGACGCTTTCTTCTCATCATGGCTGAGCGCATTGTCCGACCAGAAGCTGTACTCGTCGTAACCGAGATCCTCGTAGTGGCGGATGCGTTCGGTCACCTCCGCGGGGGTGCCGATCATCGCCGACTTATGCAGTGACTCGAGCTCGAATTCGGGGCGGTCGGCGAAGTTCTCCTCCGGAGTCGGGTCGAGGAACCCGTCGACGGGGTCCTTCTTCCCGAAGGCCCACGACGAGAACGTCCGGTAGTACTTGTTCACCCCTGCGGCCCCCACTTTCCAGCCTTCCGGCTCATCGGGGGAATGGACGTAGGTGTGGCGCAGCACCATGATCTCCGGGCGCTTCTCGACCTCGGGATGGGCGGCGACCGCGGTGTTGAACTTGTTCATCAAATCTTCGACCTCACGGTCGTCCTTCATCAGCGGCGTGACCTGGACGTTGCAGCCGTTAGCGACGGCGAAGTCGTGAGTCTCGGGGCTGCGGGCGGCCAGCCAGATCGGAGGAGTCGGGGTCTGCACCGGCTTCGGCACGGCCGTGGAGACGGGGAACTGCCAATGCTTGCCCTCATGGGCGTAGTCACCTTGGAGCAGTTCCTTCATCGCCGGAACGAGTTCACGCAGATATTCGCCGCCGTCGGCTGCGGGCATGCCGCCGGCCATGCGGTTGAACTCGAACTGGTAGGCACCGCGGGCGATGCCGACTTCGGCCCGGCCGCCGCTGAGAACATCGAGCAGCGCAACTTCGCCCGCCGCACGCAGCGGATGCCAGAACGGGGCGATGATCGTGCCCGATCCCAGTCGGATCGTCGACGTCTCGGCAGCCAGGTAGGCCAGCTGCGGCATCGGGCTCGGCGAGGAGACGTACTCCATCGAGTGGTGCTCACCGATCCAGACAGTGCCGAAACCTCCGGCTTCGGCGATCTTGACGAGCTCGACGAGGTTCTTCCAATGCTCTTGAGGGCTGATCGAGTCGTCCCAGCGTTCCATGTGCAGGAAGAGTGAAAAGCGCATGATGGTTCCTTTCCCAGCGGAGGCCTCTGTGCCTCCGACATGTTCTTCAGTGATGTGTGATCGTTCTTCAGTAATGTGTGATCGCCGAGGCGGTACTCAGCCGGTGCTGACCTGTGTACCGGACGCGGTGCTCTCGCGTTCGGTGATCGTCGTGTTCGTCCGCGACCAGAGGTCCTTCTCGACTTCGCGAACGATGACGGTGATGTTCTCGTCGGCGGCTCCCGTCGTCTCCGCGGCGACTTCATGGACCCCAGCGATGAGGGCGCGCAGCTGTTCGGGAGTGCGTCCCTTCGCGATTGAGATATCGATGAGCGGCATCGTCTCACCTGCCCAGCACGAAAGGATCTGCGACCGGACCTTCGTCGGTGTTGATCCATACGCTCTTGAGCCTGGTGTACTCGTGCATCGACTCGAGGCCGTGCTCGACGCCGACACCGGAGTTCTTGAATCCCTGGCGAGGGGACATCGGCGACATCGCTCGATACATGTTGATCCACACAGTTCCCGCGTCGAGTCGCTGCGACATCCGCATTCCGCGGGCGAGGTTCTGCGTCCACACCCCGGCGGCCAGTCCGTATTCGGTGTCGTTGGCGAGCCCGAGGACCTCATCCTCAGTGTCGAAGGGCATGATCGCAGCGACCGGCCCGAAGATCTCCTCCTGGCAGATGCGCATATCGTTCGTCGTCTCCGTGAGCACGGTCGGTTCGAAGAAGTACCCGGGCAGACCGACTTCGGGACGATTGCCGCCGTAGGCGATCTGTCCGCCTTCTCCCTCGCCGAGGCGGACGTACTCTTCGACCTTGTCACGCTGAGCCGCGAAGGCGAGCGGTCCGAGCTCGGTGTCATCGGCCATGGGATCGCCGATGACGATCGATGCCGCCCGAGCGGTGACCTTTTCGAGCAGTTCGTCGTAAACCCCGCGCTGGACGAAGACTCGAGACCCGGCGATACAGGTCTGTCCGGCTGCGGCGAAGATGCCGGCGATGACGCCCATCGCCGCATTGGACACATTTGCATCGTCGAAGACGATGTTCGGAGACTTTCCACCTAGTTCGAGCGTCGATCCGATGAAGCGGCCAGCTGCGGACTTGGCGATGGCCGAACCCGTCCGGGTCGAGCCGGTGAATGAGATCTTCGCCAGCTGCGGTGCGTCGACGAGGGCCTGTCCCGCCTCGGCGCCGAGGCCGGTGACGACGTTGACGGCACCGGCGGGGAATCCGGCCTCGTCCGCGAGTTCGGCCAGGCGCAGAATCGTTCGCGAGGTGTATTCGCTCGGCTTGATGACCGTGGTATTGCCCGCCGCCAGTGCCGGTGCAAGCTTCGAGATCGTCAAAGTCATCGGCGAATTCCACGGCGTGATGAGTCCGACGACGCCGAGCGCTTCCCGCTGAGTGAAATTGATGACTTCGGGCGAATTCGTCGGGATCTGCGATCCCTGCACCTTATCGGCCAGTCCCGCATAGTAGTAGAGGTATTCGGGCAGACCCTGCAGCTGCCCCTTCATCTCGCGCAGGAGCTTGCCGTTGTCCTGACTCTCAAAACGGGCGAGCTCCTCGGCGTTCTGCCCGATGAGGTCGCCGAATCGACGCAGCAGGTGCCCTCGCTGCGTCGGCGTGGTCCGCTGCCAAGCGGTCGAGTCGAAGGCTCGCTGAGCGGCCTCAACTGCCTGTGCGATATCGGCGCCTGTGCCGCGAGCGAAGCTGTAGAGCGTCTCAAGGGTCGCAGGATTCGTGCTCTCGAGGTATTCCCCGTCGGCGGGTGCGCGATGCTCCCCTCCGATGAAATGGTCGAGTCGCGTAGTCATCATCGACTCCCTTCTGTGTGGTTGATCAGGGCGCGGAGGTGATCGGTGAGCACCTCGGGGTGAGTGACGGGCAGCATGTGCCGGGCGCCGGAGACGATGGCGACCTGTGTGTCCGGAATCCGGTTCGCGATCCTCTCGCTCATCTCCGGAGTCGAGCCCGGGTCGAGTTCGCCGGTGATCGCCAGGGTCGGTGCGGTGATCGCACTCAGCTTCGATTCGAGCTCCCGGTCGCCCGTGGCGAAGACGGCATAGGCGTGGCGGTAGGATTCGGGGTCGTTGGCCAGAAGCACAGAATGCGTCTCGTCCCGCAGCGCCTCGGTACCTTCCTCTTCTTCCGGGAACCACCGGTCGAGTGCTCGTTCCATGCTGCCGCGGAAGTCCGACTCCGCTCCGTCGAGTCGCCCCTGCACCGCAGCAGATTCCTCCTGCGTGCGAGCGCACACGGAGCTCACGCAGGTGAGGCTGCGCACGCGCACCGGCTCCTCGATCGCAATCTGCTGGGCGACGAGCGATCCGAGGGAGAATCCCACGAGGTGCACCTGACCGGCCGGTATCCGTGCGAGCACATCGGATGCCATCGCCGCCAGGTCCGTGGGTGCGGTTAGTGGCGGCTGCGCACCGTGTCCGGGCAGGTCGATCGCTGAGGCGTTCCTGGGCAGCAGTGCTTCGACCCGTGACCATACCGTGCGGTCGAGACCGACCCCGTGGAGCAATACGACCGGGACGTCATCGTCTGTCGGCATCGTCCGTCTCGTTTCCTACTGCTCGGTCGAGAGCGAAGCGAGCCGCTGCTGCGGGCGCCCACCGGTGGAACCCGCGAGTGCGATGAGGATCTCGCCGGGGTGCGGAGCATCAGCGACCCGCCATTCGAAGGTCTGGTGGTGGGAGCGGATCGTCGCGTCGGTGAAGTGCTTGAGGGGGATGTCGAAAACGACCCCGGCCTCCCCACGCTTCTCCACAGCCGGCAGGAGAGTCGAGGCCTGCGCGGCGTCGCGGAAGTGGTTGCCGAATTTGAGGGTGTGGATGAGGGCCGAGCCATGCTCGATCTCTCCCGAGAGTCCGACGATCGCGGCCTTGCCGTAGGCCTCGAGCGTGCCGCCCAGAGCTTCCATGACCCGTGGCGCGAGGAGAGCGCCGAGCTTGCTCGCCGTCGCGTCGATTCCCGGGCCGAGGTCGTCAACGAAGCCCTGCCCATGCCAAGGGTTCTCGATGACTGCCGCCACGGCAGCCACAGTGATGACGGGGTCGGTTCGCCGTCCGCCTTCGGCCAGGATCTCTTCGGTCACCGTCGTGATCTTGCGAATATTCATTTCGTCAGTCCTTTCAGAATTTCGGTGGTCACAGCACCGTCGGTGCGACGGTCGCCGATGCGGGCGAAGGGCCTTGGCCCTGTTGATGCCGCCGCGATCACACAGAGTTCGTCCGCCTTCGGAGCATCTGTGAGTCGCAGGTCGATGGTCTGATAGTGGTCTCGCGAAGTGGCGTGGGTCTTGTGCCACATCGGCACCCTGATCGACGCCGAGGGGCCCGATCGACCATCGGCGAAGCAGAGAACAGAAGTGCCTTCAAGCATCTCTCGCATGATATTGCCGAAATACGGAGTATGGATAAGAGCCCCGGCGTGCTCAAGTTCTCCATCGACACCGACGACGGCACCCTTGCCGAAGGCCTCGATCGCAGAGGCCGCCCCGAGCGTGTCGAGCAGCCTGTCGGTGAGCACTTTTGCGAGCACCGGTGCGACCTGTTCGGCAGCCGGCGCCAGATCGGTCTGCGTACCCGTGCCCACCCAGGGATTGGCGAGCACAGCGATGGCGGCTGCCTGCGTCAATGGGGCATCCGGCGCGGCTCCGCCGTCGGCGATGATCTCTTCACGCTGCACGGTGATCGATCGGACACCGAGACGCCAGGCGAGCTCATCGAAATCAGCCGGCAGCTCATCGAAATCAGCCGATCGAGCGAGGCCGGGCTTCTGTGCTCCGAGGCCCGGCTCCTGTAGCCGTGTCGGGGTGGTTGTCATGCGTCCTTCTCTCGAGTTTGTTGCATACAAGAAATTTACTTGCATGCATCGAAGCATGTCAACAACTCACTTAGATTGCGTGTTTTACGAGTTTTTCTCGGCCTATTGACGAATGCATCACAGTCTACCTACGCTATCTAGCATGCAACAGATCACGATTGAACAGCTCAAGACAGAAATCCGCGCAGTATGGCACGAGGCCTGGGACAATGGGCGCACCGAAGCGCTCGCTTCGCTCTTCACCGACGACTACCAGCGAGTGTCAGCCAACTCTGGTCGGACCATGACCGCCGAAGAGACCAAAGCCGAGATCAACGAGATCCGCTCCGCCTTCCCCGACCTCACGACGACGATCGACCACATTCTCATCGAAGGCGACCAGGGCGCGATCTACTGGCACTCGAAGGGCACGTTCACGCAGCCGCTCAACGACGTTCCGCCCACAGGGCAGCCGGTGACGACACACGGTTCTAATCTGATCCGCCTCGAAGCGGGCCGGATCGCTCGCGAAGAGGTCACCTGGGATGCCCACGAGCTCCTGGCTGATCTGGGCCTGAAGTCCCTGTCCTCGGCATTCGAGGCTCAACCCGAAGTCGTCACCGATGACCTCTCCGGAGAGCCCTCGGCCGATGCCCTCAAGGCCTTCAACCGTCAGTTCGTCACCGGTGTCACCGTCGTCACCACGACTGATGAAGACGGTAAGCCACGGGGCCTCGCGGTCAACTCCTACAACTCAGTGTCCCTCGACCCACCGCTCGTGCTTGTCTGCGTGCAGAAGACTTCATCGACTTACCCCGCACTGTTCCGCTCAACCCATATGGGAATCAACATCATGAGCCGGAATCAGCGAGACACCATCGGCACCTTCGCTGCTAAAGGCGCGGACAAGTTCGCCGAACTCGACTGGCACAAGGGTGTCGGCGGCTCTCCGCTCATCGACGGCTCCGCCGCATCGATCGAAGTCGAGATCAAGGAACGCTTCCAGGCATTGACTCACACAATCTTCATCGGCCGCGTCCGCAGCGCCGAAGCAACCGAGGACGAACCGATGATCTACAAGGCGGGTCGATTCTTCGACAGTGAAGACCTCACCGCCCTCTAACCAGCTGGCTCGTCGAGCATCCTTGTTCGCAGAGCCTCGTTCTCTGTCATTTCCATCGATTTCGACCACATACCCACCTTCGGCCGAATAAGAATTTCTGCCCGCAGTTCCCTGTCTGCTGCCTCAAGGGGCGCCCACCCACATTTGGAGACAATGATGTCAATGTTAGAAGACCAAGAGATGCAACCAGACGATTCGTCGCACCTCAAGGGCGACACTGCACAGAACAACGGCGGCCGCCCGACTCGTTCGATTGGAAGAGTCTTCCTGTGGTCGGTTGGGTTTGTGATTGCGTTCGTCCTGTGGGCCGCATTTTCGCCTGAGTCCCTCGGCGCCACCATGTCCTCTGCAATGAACTCTGTCTCTTCGGGAATCGGTTGGATCTATTTGGTCGTTCCGTTTGCAGCAATCATCATGCTCATCTGGTTCGCGGCAAGTCGGTTCGGTCGCATTCGGCTGGGTTCTGAAGACTCTCGGCCCGAATACAGCACGACCTCGTGGCTGGCCATGATCCTCGCGGCTGTCATGGGAATCGGCCTCGTCAGCTATGGCGTCGCCGAGCCGATGTCGCACTTCCTGATTCCGCCTCACAGTTTGGCAGAGCCTGAAACGATGAATGCAGCGATCCGAGCAATGCAGTTCTCTTATCTTGACTGGGGGTTCCAAGCCTGGGCTATCTTCGGTGTATTCGGCCTGGCCATCGGCTACTCGACTCATCGCAAGGGCCGGCCAGCCCTTGTCTCCACTATGCTGCGCCCAGTCCTCGGTCGTTTCGTCGATGGTTGGGTGGGAAATTTCATCGACATCCTCACGATCATCGCAACTCTGTTCGGCACAACGACATCACTCGGACTTGGCGCGTCGCAAATCGGAGAAGGACTCCACGCTGTTTTCGGCGTCGACTCCACAGTCGTGTTGCAGATCATTGTGATCGCAGTGCTGACGCTGCTCTTCACCGGGTCAGCACTGACGGGTGTAAGCCGGGGAATCAAATACATCTCTCAGATCACATTAACTATGGCAACGGTACTAGGGCTGTTTGTCTTCATCGCTGGTCCAAGCGGCTTCGTGTCCAATCTGTTCGTTCGGTCGGTCGGTTCATTTGCGGGTGATTTTCTGCAACTCAGTTTCATGACCCCGTCCAGTGCTGAAGACAGCGAGTGGATGCTCGGCTGGACATACTTCATGATGGCTTGGTGGTTATCATGGAGCGCCTTCGTCGGCATCTTCCTGGCCAAGATCTCAAAAGGCCGCACAATCCGCCAGTTCGTTGCCGGTGTCCTCCTTGTTCCGAGCGCGGTATTTTTCCTTTGGTTCACCATCATGGGGGGCTCGGCGATCAAACTCGACATGGACGGAGCTGCAATCGGAAAAGCGACTCAGGACAATCTGGATACCGCTTTCTTCAGCCTTCTCGATCAGCTGCCGATTCCGCTGTTGTCTTCGATATTCACAATTCTGATGGTCATTTTGTTCTTCGTCTCCTCTGCCGACTCGAATACGTTCGTCCTAAGTTCACTCTCATCTCGAGGATCGTTCGAGCCTCGTCGACCAGTAGTCGCTACTTGGGGAATTCTCACCGGGGCTTGCGCCATCGTGCTGCTTCTGCTCGGCGGCCTTCAAGCGCTGCAACAAGCAGCGATGCTTTCAGCAGTGCCGTTCACAGTCATCGTCATCGTTCTCGGAATTGCATTGATCAAAGAACTACGCAATGACCCTCAGATAGTTGAAGAGATCGCCCGAGAGCGTCGAGTCCTCGGGCTCTGAATTGCTGGCCGGGACTTAGCGTCACAACGTCGCGATGGCCCCGCGACATCGAGAAATGGTCGTAACCGGATGCTCAGGAGGCCATGAAAGTATCCGGTTACGACCTATTTTTGCGTCCACAGCCGGCCTTCAGCCCCGTTCCTCATCTTCCAGCCGCGCAAACGCCAGGTGGGCGAGCGCCGCGGCCTGATCGCCGAGCAGACCGTCGTCGAAGACCACCCTGGGCGAATGGTTCGTCTCGGCGTCCGGGTCGATGCCTTCGGGTGTCGCACCGAGGAAGACGAATGTGCCCGGCACCTTCTGGAGCACAAAGGAGAAGTCCTCCGACCCCATCCTGGGATTGTCCATCTCGACGACCCGCTCGGCCCCGAAGACCGAGCCCAACTGCTCGAGCACGATCGCCGACTCGTCCGGGTTGTTCACGGTCACGGGGAATCCCACCTGGAAGTCGACCTCGGCGGTGCAGCGATGCGCCCGGGCGATGTTCTCACCGATCTCCGTCACCCGCTCCTGCAGCAGTGCCAGAGACTCGGCGGAGAGGAACCGGATGGAGGCGGTGAGCTTCGCCGAGTCCGGGATGACGTTGCTGGCCTGCGCGGCTTCGAGCTGGGTGACCGAGACGACGACGGGGTCGAAGATGTCGAATGACCTGCCGGTCATCGTATTCAGGGCCAGCACCACCTCGGCGAGCGCCGGCACGGGGTCGCGGGTCGCCTGCGGTTGGCTGCTGTGTCCGCCGGCCCCGTGGATGGTCAGGGTGAGATCGGCGAACCCGGCCATGAGCGGCCCGCCCTTCGTCGTGAAGCGGCCCCGCACATCGGCTTCGACGTGGATGCCATAGGCCGCGACGACCGGGACTCCGGCGGCCTCGAGCACGCCTTCGGCGATCATCGGCTCGGCCCCGCCCTCGACCTCCTCAGCCGGCTGGAACATGAAGATGATCGATCCGGGGATCTCCTCGCGGTGAGCGGCGAGCAGGCGGGCGGCGCCGACGAGGCCGGCCGTGTGCAGATCGTGACCGCACGCATGCATGTTCCCGTTTGTCGATGCGAAGTCGAGGCCGGTGTCCTCGACGACCGGCAGCGCGTCCATATCCCCGCGCAGCAGCACCGCGGGCCCGGGTTTGCCGCCCTTGAGGACGGCCACCACCGAGGTGAGCGACCGGCCCGTAGCGATCTCGAGCCCCAGTCCGGCGAGCTCATCGAGCACCGTGCGCTGCGTGAAGGGGAGGTCGAACCCGAGTTCGGGATTCGCGTGCAGCTTCCGTCGCAGGGAAATGAGATCGCCGAGGTGGCCCTGAGCTTCGGTGCGGAAATCTGGGCTGGTCATGGGGCTCCTTCTGCTCGCCGTCACCCGCGTGCCACGAGTTCTCGTCTGTCTCCAATCTACGCCTTGTGAGATTTCCCCATTCATTGCAGGGCCCTGTAGCGAAACGAGAATGCTTCGTCGGGAATTCTGCCCGGACCGGCAGCGGCTGGGCTCGACGTCAAGGGGGTACTGCGGAGGTCTCGCTCGTCGGGGCTGTCTCGGCCTGTCGTGGGCTACATGGACCACAGGGCGGAAGTGCGCGAATTCCTGACCTCTCGACGGGCGAAGGTCAGCCCGAAAGATGTCGGCCTGCCTGCGGGCAAGAACTGACGGGTGCACGAGCTGCGCCGCACCGAGGTCGCGGCCAACGCACTCGGCCGGGCTTTCTACAAGGATGCTTATGACATGCCCGGCCAACCAGAGAGCTTTCCACCCGCAGCGAGGACTTCCGCCAGCTCTGGAGTGCCCACGACGTGCGCCACCACGGCTCCGGTTTCAAGGAGCCCCCGGAATCATGAAGATCACCCTGAACATCGGCGACGACCAGGTCTCCGACGAGCTGTACGACAACCCGGTCGCCGACCAGATCGCCGAGCTGCTTCCAATGGAGGCGGACTTCGACGACTTCCATGACCACGAGACGTTGTCTCGGCTGCCGCGCCCCCTGGACGTTTCCGCAGTGCCGCGTTCCGACGAACCGAAACCGGGCGAGATCGGCTGCTACGCACCGGAATCATCATTGGTCCTCTACTACGCCAGTCCCGGCCGCTGGCCCGGGCTGGTACGGATCGGCCGCATAGATCTGCCGGTCGAACAGCTCCGTGCGCTGCCCGACGGAACCCGGATTGCGTTCGCCGCGGCCGGGTGAGCCCTCGCAGCTTGGCAGAATAAGACGACGCCCGGACCCCCGCTGAGACGGCCTGGGCGTCCCTATGTTCCGGCTGTGTCCCTCAGCCGTCCACCGACGCGGGCTCGGTTCTCAACCGCGCGACTGTGCCGACTTCCTGCTCGGTGCGGCGGTCCTTGACGACCAGGATGCTGAGCGGCAGGAAGTAGAGGGCTGCGATGACTGCCCCCACGGCGACCGGTCCGGTCGCACCGAGCGCAGATTCGAAGGCGAACCCGGCGATCCAGGAACCGACGGCGGTGCCGACGTTGAACGATGAGGTGGCCAGCGCCGAGGCCAGGGTTGGTGCCTGGTCGGCATAGCCGACGGCCTTGCCGATGAGGATCGGGTTGGTCGACATGCCGAACAGGCCGAGCAGGAAGATCAGCGCCACGGTCGTGATCGGTGAGTGGGAGAACAGCGCCAGGCCCACCAGCACCAGAAAGGTAGCCGCAGCAGCAGTGAACAGTACGCCGTAGGGTCGGTGGGTGCCGAGGCGTCCGCCGAGGTTGGAGCCGATCAGAGCGCCGAGCCCGTAGGCGAGCAGCACCAGCGGCACTGCGGAGGCGACCATGCCGGTGTTCACGGTGAGCAGCGGGGAGATGAAGCTGTAGGCGGCCAGCGAGGAGCCGCAGACAATAGCCGCGCTGCCAAGGACGAGCCAGATCCGTACGTCGGCCAGTCCGGCGATCTCCCGCCGCACCGACGGTGTCGAAGCGTGGTCGGACTCAAGTGGCACCTGTTTGAGGATCGGCACAACGGCAATCAGCGCGAGGACGGCCAACGCCCAGAAAGGTCCACGCCAGCCGATGGCCTGGCCGGCGAATGCACCGAGCGGAACGCCGACGACGTTAGCGAGCATTCCACCGCCGAGCACGATGCCGAGCGCGCGGGAGCTCTGCCGCGGTCCGACTGTTTGAGCAGCGACGACGGCGGCGACGGCCCAGAATGCGCCGGTGGCCAGCGCAGTGACGAACCGCATGCCGAGGATGAGCGGGAAGGCGTCGCTCAGCGCGACGACGGCGTGGCCGATCGCGAAAACCACCAGGGAGACGGAGAGCGCAAGACGACGCTGCATCTTCAGCGTCGCGATCGCCATCAGAGGGGTACCGACGATCATCCCGATGGCGAACACGGTGATCATCAGTCCGGTGTCTGCGACGGGAACGCCGATGCTTACGGCGATTTCAGGGAGGATGCCGGCGACAATGAACTCGGTGGTGCCCATGAGGAACACCCCTGCGGCGAGGACGTAGATCAGCAGTGGCAGCCGGGCTGCTGCGGACGGACTTGATATTTCTGGCATAGCTGGGTGTGGATCTTTCGGACCGAAGACAGATGCTGAGACCCAGGGAACGCAGAATGCGGTTGGGCCACGATCCATATCAACACCTTTTCCACGGGTGAGGGAGTCCCTGACAAGGGGGGTACTGAGAGAGACTCCCTAACTAGATGTCGACTGCATACCGTTGAACTGCGGACAACATCGGGCTGAAGACCCGTCGACGGAAGGACCCTCTCATGACCACAATCGCAATCATCGGAGCCGGACCCGGACTCGGACGGGCCACGGCCCGCCGATTCGGTCGCGAGGGATTCTCCGTCGCCCTTGTCTCCCGAACTCAGGACAACGTCGATCGGCTCGCCGACGAGCTGTCCGAAGAGGGGATCACGGCACGGGGGTACGCGGCCAACGTCCGAGGCCCGCAGGCGCTGCGAGCCGCACTCGACTCGGCTGCCGCCGACCTGGGTCCGATCGAGGTCCTCCAGTACAGTCCGGTCCCGGCGAAAGAATTCATGAAACCGGTGCTGGACACGACAGCTGAGGACCTCGTCGGTCCGCTCGAGCAGTCCGTGTACGGGCCGGTCACCGCCGTGCAGCACGTCCTGCCGGGCCTGCGCGAGCTTGGCCGCGGCACTGTCCTGTTCATCAATGGATCCAGCGCGGTCACCCCGAACGGGAACGTGACCGGCACCTCGATCGCCTTCGCCGGAGAATCAGCCTACGGGCAGATGCTCCACGACGCCCTCGCCCCGGAGGGCATCCACGTCGCGCAGCTGATCATCCCTCGCGGCATCGGGGGCGGCGAGCCCGATCACGAGCCTGATGCGCTGGCCGAGCGCATCTTCTCTCTGCACCGCGACCGAGGCGCGTTCCGATCGTTCGTCGGCGACGCCAGCGCCTTCGCCTGACCACGGCAGAGAGGAGACACCTATCGCTCGCGTCCTGATAACTGGCTCGACCGACGGCGTCGGACGAGCCACCGCTGCGGCACTGCTGGAGGACGGACACCACGTCGTCGTTCACGCTCGCAACCTGCAGCGGCTTTCCACCGCGGACGATCTCATCACCCGTGGAGCGACCGGTGTGGTCGGCAACCTCGCCGACCACGCCCAGGTGCTCGGCCTCGCGGAGCAGGTGCACCGAATCGGCAGATTCGACGCTGTCATCCACAACGCAGGGGTCCTTGCCGGCCCGGAACTGGTGCCGGTCAACGTATTCGCCCCATACGTGCTCACTGCGCGAATCCCCACCGCCCGTTTGATCTACCTCTCCAGCAGCATGCACCGCGGAGGTCGTACCGATCTCTCCCACCTCGGCGATACCGGTGCCGGTTTCTCGTACTCCGACAGCAAGTTAGCTGTCACGGCGTTCATGGCTGCCGTTGCGCGGCGCTGGCCCGATGTGCTCGCGCACGCGGTCGATCCGGGCTGGGTGCCCACGAAGATGGGCGGCCCATCTGCAAGCGACGACCTGTCCCTCGCTCATGTCACCCAGACCTGGCTCGCGACCTCTCAAGAGGCAGACGCGCTTGTCTCCGGGCGCTACTGGCATCACCAGCGGATCGAGCAGCCGCATCCGGCCGTGGACGACGAACCGTTCCAGGACCGGCTGCTGGCGGCTTTCGCCAAGCGCACCCGCATCGAACTGCCGTACATCTGACTCGCGTGACAATCTGCGCACCGCAAGATTACCGAAGGAGTACCACCATGGCTGAACTGACCTATGATTTCACCGGCAGAACCGCGTTTGTCACCGGAGCGCCTCTGCCCGTCGACGCCGGCCACACCGCCCAATGACCGCGCTCGTGAAGTGGACATCCAATACGTCGCGTAGAACGCTTCTCTCGACGATCTCGATACTTATTGCGACCGGGCTGCTTGCCGGTTGCACGGACGGGCCTGAAGAAGGCGGGGCCACAGTTACGCCGTCGACGTCGACGAGTCACAGCGCCGGAGAGACCGGCGATGCCGGATCATCAGTGCAGGCCGTCGAGGGTACCGTCGTTCGGTTCACCGCCGGGAGCGCTTCGGTCGACGTCACGATCGGCCAGGACAGTCCTGCGACGCGCGACTTCGTCGCTATGCTGCCGATGACGCTGGAACTGGAAGAGTTCAACGGGCGGGAGAAAATTGCCGATCTTCCCCGCGAACTCGACTACGAGGGAAGCCCGGGTTCGGATCCCGAGGACGGCGACCTCATCTTCTTCGTCCCTTGGGGCAACATCGGCTTCTACTACAACACCGACGGGATCGGATACTCCGACGACACCCTGCATTTGGGTACCTTCAAAGCGAGCGATGAAGAGCTCTCGCGATTCGAAGGACAGTCAACAACCGTCGAGATCATCGAATGAGACTATAAAGCTCACCTCGCGATACTTCAATCGCACTCGCCCTCTGAGTGCCGCCTTCGCACCCTTGTTGCCGGTCGACACGGGCAAGTAATGTTGACTACCCACGTCACTCAACGAGGAGACCGACCGTGCGCATCATCATCACTCAGAACATCACTCTCGACGGTCGTGTCGAGATGCTCGACGACTGGTTCGACCCACAAGCCCAGGACGAGGAGCTCTCGGCCGAACTCATGCGACAGTCCGCGAACGAGGACGTGCTGCTGCTCGGTCGGCAGACCTTCGAGGACTTCCGCGGCTATTGGCCTCACGCCACCGACGACACCACCGGGGTTGCCGACCACCTCAATCAGGTCGACAAACGCGTCGTGTCCTCGACGCTGACCGAACCGGGATGGCAGAACACGCAGATCATCAGCTCCGACCCCATGCGCGCGGTCACCGATCTGCGGGAAGCACCAGGACGTGACGTCATCGTCACCGGCAGCATCACGCTGGCCCACGAACTCATCGCGAAGGGTCTCGTCGATGAGTATCGGATGTTCACCTACCCGGTGTGGCAGGGTCGCGGACGCGGATACTTCCACGATGGAGCGCACTCGGCCAGACCGCCCCGCCTCAAACTCATCGACTCGAAGGCCTTCCCGAGCGGCATCACCTACTCGGCCTACGAGCCGAGCACCTGAGGCACGCCCCACTCAGAGGCAGACCGGCAATCACCGGATCCGGCGACCGTCAGCCCGCGTGAATGCGTTCGAATTCCTTGCCCCACTCATTCATCGCCAGCACGATCGGCTCGAGGCTGCGTCCCAGTTCGGTCAGTGAATATTCGACCCGCGGCGGCACTTCCGGATAGACGGTGCGCAGCACTAAGCCATCCTCTTCGAGTTCGCGCAGCTGCCTGGTGAGCGTCTTGGTGTTCGCCAGCGGCATCAGCCGGCCGAGCTCATTGAACCGACGGGTCCCCTCGAGCAGATGCTTGATGACAGTGAGCTTCCAGGTGCCGCCGACCGCCGAGACCGCAACCTCGACCGGGCACACCTCCATCGCACGTCGGACCGGCAGACGCATATGCACCTCCATAGGGACAGAAATGTCCGTACTAGACGCTTGTACTCTAGACATCCACGATGGAGGCATGCAAAACAACGCCACCGAGTCCACCGTCCTCTGGCTGAGTGCCCATCCCGAACCTCGTTCTCTCAACGGCAGCCTGCGCACGATCGGAATCGCGCATCTGCGCACGCTCGGCCACACCGTCCTCGAATCCGACCTCTACGCAATGAATTGGGACCCCGTGGTGCGCCCGCACGATGCCGGCACCCACTCATCGGAGCGGTTCCGCATCAGCGCCGCCACCCGCGCCGCGCACCTCGCCGGCACCCAACCTGACACGATCGTCCGTGAGCAGGAGAAGCTGCGCCGGGCCGACGCACTCGTCGTTCAGTTCCCCCTGTGGTGGTACGGCATGCCGGCGATCCTCAAGGGCTGGTTCGATCGCGTCTTCGTCAGCGGATTCGCCTTCGGCACCGACGAGGCCACGGGGCGACGGCTCCGCTTCGAGCAGGGCCCCTTCACCGGCAAGCGAGCCCTCGTCATCACCACCCTCGGCGACCGCCCACTGGCCATCGGTCCGCGCGGCAAGTCCGGTGAGCTCAACGAGCTTCTCTTCGGCCTCCTCCACGGGACGTTCGCCTACACGGGCATGAGCGTCCTCGAACCGTTCGCCGTTCCCAGTGCTGACCATATCGGCGACATCACGCCGCTCCGCACCTGTTTCACCGACCGCCTCGACGAGCTCTTCACTGCACCGACCATCCCGTTTCGCCCGCAGTTCACCGGCGACTACACGCCCGACTGGGAACTCGCACCCCACCTCTGCCCCAGCGAGCACGGAGTGCGCATTCACACCGCCAACTGACCGAGCACGCCCACACTCACCCCACAACTCTGACCGATCACGGGGAGGAACCCTGATGCCCGAGCCCACCCGCACCACTGACCCGACCGGCGATGCTCCTTCGCCGAACTCCGTACAGCGATTCGACGCACACATCGCGGAGTCCGAAATCGAGGATCTCCGCGCCAGACTGGTCTCCGCCCGCCTCCCGGAAACCGAGACCGTCTTCCGCCCGTCCCCCCATCCCCGGCGTTGGGATCAGTGCGTTCCGCTCACCGATCTCGTCGACCTCGTGGACTATTGGCGAACCGACTATTCGTGGCGAAACTTCGAGACTCGGCTCAACGAGATCGGCCAGTTCCGCACCGTCATCGACGGCCTGGGAATCCACTACCTCCACCGACCCTCTCCACGCGCGGACGCAACCCCGTTGATCCTCACTCACGGCTGGCCGGGAAGCATCGCCGAATACGTCGACATCGTCGACGAATTGGCTGAGCCGACCAGCCCTGACGCACCGGTGTTCCACTGTGTCGTGCCCTCGCTTCCCGGTTTCGGCTTCAGCGACCGACCGCGCACCACCGGCTGGTCGACGGAACGAATCGCCGAGGCGTGGGTGACGCTCATGCGCAGACTCGGCTACGATCGCTTCGCGGCCTTCGGCGGCGACTGGGGAGGGGTGATCACCACGATCCTCGGCGGGCGTTTCCCCGACCACCTCATCGGCATCCACACCACCTACGCCCCCGGCATCCCCGGCGCATCACTCAACGAGCTGACAGCAGGTGAGCGCGCATGGGCTCTCGACGCTGAGGACTTCTGGACTCATCGTGCCGCCTATGCGCACCAGCAGGCCACGCGGCCGCAGACCATCGGCTATTCCCTCGTCGACTCGCCCGTCGGTCAGTTGGCGTGGATCCTCGACAAGTTCGCCGAATGGACGGATACTCGCGACAGTCCGTTCGAGACGATCGACCGCGACCGCCTGCTCGACAACGTCTCGCTCTATTGGCTGACGCGCACCGGTGCCTCCTCGGCGCGGATCTATTTCGAAAGCCACGACTCTCTCGATCCCGATCTGCGCGTCGACGTTCCCACGGCGATCACGATGTACCCGTGCGACATCGAGAAGTATCCTCGAGTGCTGTCGCAGGAACGCTACCGGCGCATCGTCCGCTGGCAGGCGGCCCGGAAAGGGGGCCATTTCCCATCCCTCGAAGCACCGGATGACTTCGTCACCGACCTCAGGGCCGGGCTGACAGCAATCCTCACGCGGTGCCGAACATGACCTTCCGGCCGTCGGGGTCCTCGACCGTGACGACGACATCGTCGACGGCCACAAGCGGAGTGCCCGCGTGTCTGATCCGCGTCAGGAACTCCGCCTGATCCGGGATCCGAAAGTACAGGTGCGTGAGATTCGACTCGGCCACCGGCGGGAACGCATAGTCGGCGAAGGCCTCGGCCGAATGCAGAGCCAGCTGCACTCCCCCGGCTTCGACGACGAAGTACGCGTACTCCTCATCGCCTGCGGTCGTCAGCGGCAGCCCCGCGATCTCCCGATAGAAGGCGGCGGTCGCCTCGGCGTCGGTGCAGGTGAGGAACACCCCGCGAAACGTCGATTCCATGGCCGACTCCCTTCGCTGCGGATGGCACGGGCCACCCTCCGTGCAATTGCGGTAGCCGCAGTGTACCCGAATCCACCTACCGCAATATCCCTTGCCAAGTGACGCACATACTCCACACATTCTTCGGGGAGTCGCCCCTGTTAGCCTGACAGGCTGAAACCGATGAGCAGGAGTGAATGTGCGAACGAACCGGTGGCTGCTGGGCCTGGCCATGTCCGTCTCCGTGGTGGCGCTGGCCGCCTGCGGAAGTCAGGATGACGAAGCAAAGCCGAAGGAGTCCTCGGCCGCAGCCGAACAGTCCCCCGGCGCCGACTCCGCCCAAGACCAACAGGGCCAGCAGGGCAAACCCAACACGAAGGACATCCCCGAAGTGGTCGCCGAGGTCAACGGCAAGAAGATCACGAAGGACGAGTTCGTCCCCCTCTTCGAAACCCAGTACCAGCAGATGCAGATGCAGGCCCAGCAGTCCGGCCAGCCGGTCGATGAGAAGGGCCTGAAGAAGCAGACCGCTGAGAACCTCGTGAGCACCGAAGTGCTCGTCCAGGAAGCCGACAAGCGCAAGATCGACGTGACGGACAAGGACATCGACAAGGGGCTCAAGGAGTCCGCGAAATCGGGGCAGATGAGCGAGAAGGACTTCCTCAAGGCCATGAAGGACCAGGGAATGGATGAGAAGAAGGTCCGCTCGGAGCTGAAGAACCAGCTGAAGATCGAAGGACTCATCGAGGACGAATACGGGGAGTTCGAGGTCACCGGCGAAGAGATCGGACAAGCCTATGAACAGGCGAAGTCCCAGCAGGAGCAGATGGCTGCGCAGGGCGGCCAGGGCCAGCAAGAGATGCCTCCGATCGACGAGATGCGCCCCCAGCTCAAGGAACAGGTGAAGAACCAGAAGTCCACCGAGGCGACTCAGAAGTACGCGAAGAAGCTGCGCAAGCAGGCCGACGTCACGATCCACCTCTGAGGCCCGAGCGCCACGGATTCCATCCCATTTGGCAAGAAACTGCCGCCTTTTCTCAAGAAACAGCTGAGTGTTCCTCGCATTTTCCGTGTGTGGAACTTACCCTGAGGTGGACTCTCCGGTCGGTCAACCGACCGCCGGCCGCACGTGCCGTCCGCTGACCGCTGTCGACGGTGACACGAGTTTCTCTGCAGAAAAGGACTTCCCGTGGCTTCCATTCTCACGCGCTCGGCGATCGTCGCGCCGAAGAACTTCAACCGGTGGCTGATCCCACCGGCCGCTCTGGCCATCCACCTGTGCATCGGCCAGGTCTACGCATTCAGCGTCTTCAAGATCCCGTTCATGTCCCACTTCGACACCGGCGAGGTCTCGATCGGCTGGATCTTCTCGATCGCGATCCTCATGCTCGGCATCTCCTCGGCCGTCTTCGGCCCCTGGGTGGAGAAGAACGGCCCGCGCGCCTCGATGGTCGCCGCCGGTACCTGCTGGGTCGTCGGCTTCTTCGTCGCCTCGCTCGGCATCATGACCGGTCAGCTGTGGCTGGTCTACCTCGGCTACGGCGTCATCGGCGGAATCGGTCTGGGCATCGGCTACATCTCCCCGGTCTCGACCCTGATGAAATGGTTCCCGGACCGCCCCGGACTGGCCACGGGACTGGCCATCATGGGCTTCGGCGGCGGAGCGCTCATCGCCAGCCCGATGTCGAACCAGCTCATGGCCCTCTACGGCGGCGGCGCCGATCCCGAACACCTCGTCGCGGGCCTGACCCCGACCTTCGTCACCCTCGGCATCGTCTACGCCGTAGTCATCGCCGCCGGCGCCTTCGTCATCCGCGTCCCCCACCCCGAGTGGACCCCGAAGGGCTTCGACCCGTCACAGGTCAAGGCGAAGCCGATGCAGACGAAGGGCAACGTCTCCGTCCGCAACGCCATCCGCACACCGCAGTTCTGGCTGCTGTGGGCCGTCCTCTTCCTCAACGTCACCGCGGGCATCGGCATCCTCGAGAACGCCGCCCCGATGATCCAGTCCTACTTCGGCATCACCGCCGCCGCGGCCGCCGGCTTCGTCGGCCTGCTCTCCATCGGCAACATGGGCGGACGATTCATCTGGTCGACGACGTCGGACTACCTCGGCCGGAAGAACAACTACATGCTCTACCTCGGCGTCGGAGCGATCCTCTACCTCCTCGTCGCGCTCTTCGGCGGCGATTCGCTCATCCTCTTCGTGCTGGCCACACTGGTCATCATCTCCTTCTACGGCGGCGGATTCGCCACCGTGCCCGCCTACCTCAAGGACCTCTTCGGCGTCTACCAGGTCGGAGCCATCCACGGCGCCCTGCTCACCGCCTGGTCGGCAGCCGGTGTCGCCGGTCCGCTCATCGTCAACTCCGTCGTCGAGGCGGGAGAAGCAGCAGGGAAGGAAGGCCCCGCGCTCTACACTCCGGGAATGTTCATCATGGTCGGCGCGCTGGTCATCGGCTTCATCGCCAATGCCCTCATCCGCCCGGTCAGCGAGAAGCACTTCGAACGCGAAGAGGACGTCAAGGCCAAGCAGGCCGCCGCCCTCGAAGAGAACTGAAGGAAGGATCACGATCATGAATGATTCGACTCCCGTCGCCCATGTTCCCGACTCCGGCTCACCGCAGTCGCCGGTCGGCGGTGCCTACAAGTCCGTCGGCTCCGTCCTCACCGTCGTCGTGGTCGGAGGTCTCCTCTGGGGCCTGTCCCTGACCGTGATCAAGGCCGTCGCGATCTTCACAGGCTGAATCCCTCGCCGAGGCGGCCCTGACGCAGCCGCGAACCCGCCGTTCTCAGCACTCGACCCACAGAATCGAAGCCTCGCCTCAGCCGCGCCACAGCCCAGCCACAGCGTGCGGGTGCTGAATAGGAGTCATCAGGAACTCCTCCTCAGCAGAGAAAGGCACGACCATGAACGAGTCGAGGCGCACGAAGTCAGCACACACGGCGGCCGGCGCTGGGCACAACGGTGAGAACGCATTCGACACCGGGACGGCTGCGACAGCCGCCACCCGATCCCGCCCCCGCAGGCGTCGACTCGCCCTGGCCGTCATCGGAGCGGCAGCGGCGCTGGCGCTGAGCATCGGAACGGCCGCGGGTCAGCCGGCTGCCGCTGCGGCACACACTCACACGGTCGCGGCCGGGACCACCCAGTCGGCCATCCCCTTCACCGGGCAGCCGAGCAACCCCGGCCGGGGAGGCAGCGGCGGCCAGGGAGGCAGCCAGGGCGGATACTCCGAAGGCACCGCTCCCGGCGGCGGCTCGCAGTCGCCTGACACCGGGCAGGGCAGCGACGGTTCGTCCCAGCAGGAGGCCAGCCCGGCCAGTGCGAAGGAGTCGACCGGCGTCGTCCTCATCGATACCCAGCTCGGCTATGAGAACGCCGAGGCGGCCGGCACCGGCATGGTGCTGAGCAAGGACGGTCTGGTGCTGACGAACAACCACGTCATCGCCGATTCGACGAAGATCTCCGTCACTGTCGCCACGACCGGCAAGACCTACGAGGCTTCCGTCGTCGGTTCGGATTCGACGAAGGACGTGGCCGTGCTCAAGCTCAAGGACGCCTCGGACCTGCAGACGGCGACGATCGACGACGACTCCGTCTCGGTCGGCGACGACGTCACCGCCGTCGGCAACTCCGAGGGCGGCGGAGTGCTGCAGGCCGCCGACGGCTCCGTCACCGACCTCGGCGCTTCGGTCACCACCACCGCGCAGGGCACCGAGGATTCGGAGACGCTCGATGACATGATCCAGGTCCAGGCCGATATCGTCTCCGGGGATTCCGGCGGTGCGCTGCTCGATGACGAAGGCGAGGTCGTCGGCATGAACACCGCGGCCTCCTCCGGCAGTGCTGTGGTCACCGGCTACGCCATTCCCATCGAGTCGGCGCTGACGACCGCCGAATCGATCATCGACGGACAGCAGACGGCCACGAACACGCTCGGATATCCGGCGTTCCTCGGCATCGGGGTCCAGCAGGATTCGCAGAGCGGACAGTCGGGCCAGTCAGGTCAGGGCAGCCAGTCCATCCAGCCGGGAGACGGCAGTTCGAACGGCCAGTCGGGCGCATCGTCGCAGACCGCGGGTGCCGCCGTCGCGGGAGTCTACGAGGACACTCCGGCCGCCGAGGCGGGACTGACCGCCGGCGACACGATCACGAAGATCGGCTCGACCCAGGTCACCGACGGCAACTCGTTGTCCGAGGCCATCGCCGAGCACAAGCCCGGAGACACCGTGTCCGTGACGTGGACGGACGCCGACGGTCAGACCCACACCGCCGAGGTGACCCTGACCGAGGGTCCCGCGGCCTGACGAGGAGATTGCCCGACCGCCGCGGGCGAGACGTAAGATCGGGCCATGCCCGGACACGAAGACGCCTCGCCCGCAGAGCGGTCGCCCCGCCCCCGGCTGGGCCGGGGGCGCCTCGACTGGCCGACGATCCTGCGCAATATCGCCCTCGCTCTCGCCCTGCTGGCAGGAGTGTGGGCGGTCTTCAACGTCCGCCTGCCGTCGGTCGATGTGCTGCAGGACGATATCGCAGCCGCCGGATTCTGGGGCTTCGCCGTCTTCGTCCTCATCTATATGGGCGTCGCAGCCACCCCGATCCCCGTGACGATCATGGCCACAGCGGGAGGCCTCATCTACGGCCTGCCGTTCGGCACCATCCTGTCGATGGTCGGAGTCGTCGGGGGCTGCTGGATCGGCTACTGGATCGCCCGGGCACTGGGCCGGGACACCGTGCTGCGGCTGCTCGGCTCACACGCAGAATCGGTCGAATCCCGGCTCACCGGCGGTGGGTTCTACGCGGTGTGCACCCTGCGCCTCATGCCCGGATTCCCCTATTGGCCGGTCAACTACGGCAGCGGAGCACTCGGCATCGACAACCGCACCTTCCTCTCCGCCACCGTCATCTCGTCCCTGCCGGGCCAGCTCTCACTCGTCGCCGTCGGGGCGTTCATCGGGAACCCGAGCATCCTCAACGGCATCGCCGTGGGCATCTCCTGGGCACTGGTCATCACGCTGACGATCATCACGATGCGCCGCTGGAAGCGCACGCGCGATGCTGAGCAGGCGCAGGCAGAGCCGCCTGAACGTCCTGAGACCTAGCCGAAGTTCGGCTTCCGCCTCTCCTGGAAGGCCCTGAACCCTTCGGCATAGTCCGGGGTCTGCCGCGCCGATTCCTGCAGGGCCGCCTCTTGGGCCAGCACCTCGGCGAGGTTCGGGCGTTCGTCGGCGAGCTTCTGGACGAAGCCCTTCTCCATGGCGAAGGCCTCGGCCGGTCCGGTGACGATCTTCTCCAGCTTCGATTCGACGAAGTCGGTCAGTTCCGCTGCTGGGACCGCACGGGAGACGATCCCGGTGGCGGCCGCCTCGGCGCCGGTCATGAAGTCTCCGGTGATGATGAGGTCCATGGTCCGGTGGTAACCGACCCGGTCGAGGAACACATGGTGGGCACCGGAGTCGAGCATCGCACCGATCGCGGCGAACGGGGATCCGAACTTCGCGTCCTCGGCGGCGACGATGATGTCGGCGGCCGCGGCCACTCCGTACCCGAGCCCGAGTGCCGCCCCCTGGACCTGCGCGATCACGGGGATCGGCAGCGCCCGGATCGCCTGGAAGACGGGGGCGAAGATCTCGGCGAGGAAGGCGTGGGCGTCGTCGGTCTCGACGTCGACGTTCGCGATGTCACGGCCGGAGCAGAAGACCTTGCCCTCCCCGCGGATGACGAGCACGCGCACGTTCGGGACCGCCTCGGCGACCTTGGCCACGGCGGCGGCGATATCGCGGAGGTTGTCCGCGTCGAGGGCGTTGCGGGACTCGGGTCCGTCGAGGACGATCTCGGCGATCGGGCCGCGGTTCTTCAGCTGGATCTCGGTCATGGATGCTCCTTTGCGTGTCCGTGTTGCGGGGATGTCACCAGGTGTAGAAACCCTGCCCGGACTTGCGGCCGAGTTCACCGGCGGCAACTTTGTCCTTCAGTATCTGCGGGGGTGTGAAACGCTCGCCGATCTCTTCGGCGAGGTGCTCGGCGATGCCGAGGCGCACATCGAGCCCGACGATGTCCGTCGTCCTCAGCGGCCCGGCCGGATGCCGGTAGCCCAGAGTCATGGCCCGGT
Source organism: Brevibacterium sp. 'Marine' (assembly GCF_012844365.1). Classification (NCBI taxonomy): domain Bacteria; kingdom Bacillati; phylum Actinomycetota; class Actinomycetes; order Micrococcales; family Brevibacteriaceae; genus Brevibacterium; species Brevibacterium sp. 'Marine'. The sequence goes on along the minus strand of NZ_CP051626.1, from coordinate 180,880 downwards.
CGATGTCTTCGGCACTGGCGACGCCGTCTTCGACCATCCGCATCGCCTCCAGAGCGAGAGCCACGCCGAGGCGGGAGGAGGCGAATCCGGGCGAGTCCTTCACCGTGATCGCCGTCTTCCCCAGTCCCGTCACCCATTCCTTGGCGACGTCGACGAGCTTCGGATCGGTGTGGGTGCCGACGACGACCTCGACGAGTTCGGACACGGGCACCGGGTTGAAGAAGTGCAGGCCGATGAGCGCCTGCGGCCGCGGCAGGGCTGCGGCGAGCACGTCGATCGACAGCGCCGAGGTGTTCGTGCCGATGCTCGCAGCGGGAGCGTGCTTCGCGATGGTCGCGAGCACCTCCTGTTTGAGTTCGACGAACTCGGGCACGGCTTCGACGACGAGGAGAGCCTCGTCGAGCAGAGTGGGATCACGGTCGACGACGACGGTTCCGGGCACCTCGATGCCCTTGGACCGTGACTTACTCGTCGACGCGTCGATGCGTTCCCGGGCGGCGGCCACGGTGTCGTCGGTGTTCTCGATGACGATGACTCGGGCACCGGCGGTGGCGAAGGCATGCGCGATTCCCGCACCCATCCGTCCGCCGCCGAAGACGCCGACGACGTCGGGGACGCGGGCGGTGGTACCGGCTGCCTCGGTGGGGGTGTCTGTGGTGTCGCTCATGTGTTGTCGCCTTCCTTCGCCGCCTGTTCGGCGGCCTTCTTCGCCTTCTTGGCCTCGCGTTTGGACAGGAACACGTCCATGCGGGCGAACTTCTCGTCTGTTTCGAACAGGACCGCCTGGGCCACATTGTCGATGAGCGGATGCGCCTCTCTCGGGGCGTGGAACGCCGACTTGCTCAGGCGCACGGCCAGGGGTGCGAAGCTCGCGATCCGATCGGCCAGCGCCTGACCGGCGAGTTCGAGGTCCTCGGGGTCGACGACGTCATTGAGCAGACCGATGGCCTTGGCTTCATCGGCCTGCAGGGTCCGTCCGGCCAGGAGGATCTCCTTGGCGCGGGGTTCGCCGACGAGTTCGCGCAGGCGCCACGCGGCTCCGGCTGCGGCGAGGATGCCCAGACCGGTCTCCGGGTTGCCGATCTTCGTCGACGGGGTGCCGATGCGGAAGTCCGCGGCGAAGGCGAGCTCGGCACCGCCGCCCAGCGCGAATCCCTCGATCAGGGCGATGACCGGCATCGGCAGTTCCTGGATGCGGGAGAAGATCTTCGAGTTGATCCCGGCCAGGGCATCATCGCGACGCCGATTGCGCAGCTGCGAGATGTCGGCCCCGGCGGCGAAGACTCCGGAGGTGCCGGTGAGGATCGCAACCTTCGGTTCGGCCTCGAGTTCGGCGCACACGGCGTGGAGAGCATCGACCATCGACTGGTCGATGGCGTTGCGGACCTCGGGCCGGTTGAGTCGGATGATCATCCGGTCGGAATGGCGTTCGATGAGCAGCGGGGAGGCGGAATCGCTCACGCCGCCGGCGCTCACACGCGCTCCAGCAGCAGCGCCGAACCCTGGCCGACGCCCACGCACATGGTCGCCAGGCCCTTCGTCGCCCCGGCCTGTTCCAGACGGTTGAGCAGGGTCAGGGTGATGCGGGTCCCGGAGCAGCCCAGCGGGTGGCCGAGAGCGATCGCTCCGCCGAATCCGTTGACGGTCTCCGGGTCGAGCCCGAGGTCGCCCATGCACGCCAGCGACTGGGAGGCGAAGGCCTCATTGAGTTCGACGGCCTCGAGGTCATCAACGCTCCAGCCGGTGCGTTCGAGCACCTTGCGGGTCGCCGGGACGGGTCCGATGCCCATGATCTCCGGGGACACACCGGCATTGGCACCGGCGACGACCCGGGCGCGCGGGCTCAGACCGTGCTTGTTCGCATAGTCCTCGGACACGAGCACGACGACGGCGGCGCCGTCGTTGAGCGACGAGGAGTTTCCGGCGGTGATGACGCCGCCCGGTCCGTGGATGGGACGCAGCTTGCCGAGCTTCTCCAGCGTCGAATCGCGCGGACCCTCATCGGCGGTGACCTCGCCGACGGGCAGGATCTCACGCTCGAAGCTGCCGGCCTCCTGCGCGGCCAGCGCCTTCTGATGCGACTGGAAGGCGAATTCGTCGAGAGCCTCACGGGTGAGCTGCCACTTCTCGGCGACGCGTTCGGCCGTCTGCGGCATCGACAGGGTCACGTCCTCACCGAAGGCGGGGTTCGTGAACCGCCAGCCGATGGAGGTGTCCCAGGTCCGACCCGGCTTCGACCACGCACGCGAGGGCTTCTCGCTCACCCACGGGGCGCGGGTCATCGATTCGACACCGCCGGCCACGACCACATCGGCGTCTCCGGCGGCGATCATCGCCCGGGCCGTCGTGATCGCGGTCATTCCCGAGGCGCACAGACGGTTGACGGTGAACCCGGGCACGGATTCGGGCAGTCCGGCCAGGAGCACGGCCATGCGGGCGATGTTCCGGTTGTCCTCACCGGCCTGGTTCGCCGAGCCGAGGATGACCTCGTCGATATCGGTCGGGTCGATGCCCGCGCGCTCGACGACGGTCTTCATCGTGGCAGCCACGAGGTCGTCGGGCCGCTGGTCGGCCAGTGCACCCCCGTAGCGTCCGATGGGGGTGCGCAGTCCGTCCAGAATGAATGCCTCGGGCATGGGTCTCCTCGCTGACGAGTTCGGGTAGGTGACATGGTACGGGCTTGCACCCGTTGGTGTGCGGGCTGGCGCCCGGTTGGATTCGGGCCGCTTACGAGTCGAAGTCGACGGTGACTTCGTCGCTGACGGGGAACGTCTGGCAGGTGAGGACGAAGTTCGCCTCGACCTCGGCGTCCTCGAGAGCGTAGTTGCGGACCATGTTGACCTCACCGCCGCAGATCTTCGCGCGGCAGGTTCCGCACACCCCGCCCTTGCAGGCGAACGGCAGATCCGACCGGGATTCCTGTGCGGAGTCGAGGATGGTCTTGCCCTGCGACATCGCCAAGGTGGACCGTTTGCCGTCGAGGATGACCGTGACGTCGCTGGTGGCACCCTCGACGACCTTGTCCGCGTGGACGACCTCCGGCGGCGGTTCGTCGACGTAGAAGAGTTCGAAGTGGATCCTCTCCTTCGGCACGTCGAATTCGGCGAGCACCTTGCGGGCGTCTTCGAGCATGCCGAAGGGTCCGCACAGCCACACATGGTCCATGCTGCCGATCGGGACGATGGCGGTGAGCAGGTCCCGCAGCTTCTCCTCGTCGAGGCGGCCGGAGAAGAGTTCGACATCGCGGGGTTCGCGGGAGAGCACGTGGACGAGGTCGAGCTGCTGGTTGCGGGCGTCCTTGAGGTCGGCGAGCTCCTCGGCGAACATCACGGTGTTCGTGTGCCGGTTGCCGTAGAGCAGAGTCACCGAGGCGTCGGGGTTCGACAGGACGGTCGAGGCGATGGAGAGCATCGGGGTGATTCCCGAGCCTGCGGCGATGCACAGGTGCCGGCCGCCGACGGAGGCATCGGCGCGGAAGCTGCCCGAGGGAGGCTGCACCTCGATGACGTCGCCGGGACGGACCTCGCCCACCAGCCACAGAGAGAAGAGTCCTTCGGGGACTTCGCGCACACCGATGCGCGGGGCGGTTCCGGCCGGGGCGCAGATCGAGTAGGTGCGGCGGTGTTCGGCGCCGTCGATGATGCGGCGCAGGGTCAGTGACTGTCCGGCAGCGAAGTCGAAGAGTTCGCTGTATTCGGCCGGCACATCGAAGGTCACGGCGGCCGAATCCTCGGTGAGGTGGTCGACGGACTTCACGGTCAGCGGGTAGAAAGCCGACCGGGAGAATCCGTCGGCAGGCTCGGTGGCGGGGGCCGCCTCGGCGGTCTGATCGATCGTCTGAGTCATCAGATCTCCTTCACATGGTCGAACGGTTCGAGGCAGTCGTTGCACTGGTACATCGCCTTGCACGCGGTTGCGCCGAACTCGGAGGACAGGCGGACGTTGTCCGATCCGCACAGCACGCAGGTCACGGCGCGGCGGGTGGGCATGAGGGTCAGCGCCACGGGGCCCGTGCGGACGGGGGCGGTTCCGGGTGGGGAGATTCCGGCGTCCTTGAGTGCCTGTCTGCCGCGTTCGGTGATCCAGTCGCTCGTCCAGGCGGGTGTCAGGGACACGCGCACCTCGGCGTCGGGGAATCCGGCCTCGAGGAGTTCGCGCTGCAGGTCATCGCGCATCGTCGCCATCGCCGGGCAGCCCGAATAGGTGGGGGTGATGGTGGTGACGACGTGGCCGTTCTCGATCGTGACGTCGCGCAGCACGCCGAGGTCGAGGAGGGTGAGCATCGGCATCTCGGGGTCGGTCACGCGTTCGGCTGCGGCCCAGGCACGGTCGATCGCCTCGGCGTCGGTGATGCCTTCCGGGCGGGTGCCGGTGTCGGTCGGGTAGGTCTCGAGCATGGCGGTCACCACTGCCCCTCCGGGTGCTCGCGGGCGACGACCTGCATCTCGGCGAGCAGCTTCGACAGGGCCTCGGTGTGGAGTCCGTCGCGGCCCTTGCCACCGTGGACGCCGACTCCGGCCAGACCGCCGCGTTCGGGCCGGTCGATTCCGGCCGCGGCGAACACCTGGTCGAGGATGACGGATGCCTCGTCGGCCACCGTCGCGGGGTCGACGCCGATTCCGGCTTCGGCCACGGCAGTCTCGACCGGGTGGGTCTCGAAGAGTTCGGACCACAGCGGCCACAGGCCGTTCAGTGCGGCGACCAGGCGGGATCGCGATTCCTCAGTCCCGCGGGCCAGGGTCACGACCCAGCGTCCGGCGAAGTCGCGGTGGTAGGACATCTCCTTCACACCCTTGGCCGCGATGGCTGAGAGCACGGTGTCGCGGCTGCTCGAGAGGCGTTCGAAGATCGACAGGCGCCAGGTGGAGTAGATGAGGATCTTCGCGACCGCCTCGGCGAAGTCGCCGTTGGGAACCTCGGCCAGGCGGACATTGCGGAAGCCCAGGTCGTTGCGGAAGTACGCGAGCCGGTCCTCATCGGGCACCGGGGAGCCGGCGGGCAGTTCGGGCACGAGCTGCGGATCGGCGGCTGCGGCGCGGGCGAGCAGGAGACGCGCCTGACCGAGGAGGTCGAGGGCGATGTTCGCCAGCGCGATGTCCTCTTCGAGGTCCGGGGCGTTCGAGCACCATTCGGAGATCCGCTGGCTGAAGACGAGCGCGTCATCGCCGAGCATGAGGCAGTACGCGCCGAGGTCCTCGGGATCGACGCCGTCGGGCACGGTCGTGTCGACGCCGGCCAGGGGGTCTTCGAAGTCGGTGCCGAAGGCCCAGTTCGCGTCGTTGACGAGCAGTCCGGAGTACGCGTTGTCGTGGTCGCCGTGGTCGACGTTCGTGCCGGCTTCGTCGTGTTCGACGTGGATGGTGGGTTCGTTGTTCGCAGTCATCTCTCGCCCCTTCTCACATATGGGGGACATCGGCGGGGATGTCGTAGAAGGTCGGGTGGCGGTAGACCTTGTCGCCGCTGGGGGCGAACATCGGGTCCTTCTCGTCCGGGCTTGAGGCCGTGATGTCGGAGGCGCGGACGACCCAGATGCTCACGCCTTCGTTGCGTCGGGTGTAGACGTCGCGGGCGTGATGGACGGCCATCTGGTCGTCGGCGGCGTGCAGGGATCCGACGTGGACGTGGTTGAGTCCGCGCTTGCCGCGCACGAAGACCTCGTACAGCGGCCATTCTCCGCGGGTCGAGCCCGCAGTCGAATTGTCCTTCGCCGAGGTGGGGCCGGGGTTGGTCTCGGTCATTTCGCTGCCTCCTCAGGCGTGGTGGTGTCGACGCCGGCGGCGGGAGTCTCGTCGGCCGCCGCCTCGGCGGTCTGGTTCTCGGCGAAGGCGAGCGCGGCTTCGCGTACCCACGCCCCTTCGTCCCAGGCGCGCTTGCGGTGGGTCAGGCGCTGTTCGTTGCAGGGTCCGTCGCCCTTGACGACGGCCCAGAACTCGTCCCAATTCGGGGTGGAGAAGTCGTAGTGTCCGCGTTCTTCGTTCCACTTGAGGAACTCATCGGGGAACGTCACGCCGAGGGCTTCGGCCTGCGGGACGGACATATCGACGAACTTCTGGCGCAGCTCGTCGTTCGTGTGGGTCTTGATGCCCCAGATCATCGACTGTTCGGTGTTCGGGGAGTTGTCGTCGGGCGGGCCGAACATCATCAGTGCCGGCCACCAGAAGCGGTTGACGGATTCCTGGACCATCTCGCGCTGGGCGTCGGTGCCGCGCATCATCGTCATGAGCAGTTCGTAGCCCTGGCGTTGGTGGAAGGACTCTTCTTTGCAGATGCGGATCATCGCGCGGCCGTAGGGGCCGAAGGAGGTCCGGCACAGCGGCACCTGGTTGCAGATGGCCGCCCCGTCGACGAGCCAGCCGATCGTGCCGACATCGGTGTAGGACAGGGTCGGGTAGTTGAAGATCGAGGAGTACTTCTGTTTGCCGGCGACGAGCTTCTCGGTGAGCTCGTTGCGCGTGGCGCCCAGGGTTTCGGCGGCCGAGTAGAGGTAGAGGCCGTGTCCGGCTTCGTCCTGGACCTTCGCCAGCAGGATCGCCTTGCGCCGCAGGGAGGGCGCGCGGGAGATCCAGTTGCCTTCGGGCTGCATGCCGATGATCTCCGAGTGCGCGTGCTGCGCGACCTGGCGGATGAGCGTCTTACGGTAGGCCTCGGGCATCCAGTCCCGGGGTTCGATCCGATCCTTGGCCTCGATCGTGGCGTCGAACTGCTCCTGCAGCTGCGCCTCGTCGAACCGGTTGTCGTTCACTTGAGTTGTCATGACCACTCCGCCCTTGGATGTGCCCTTGTCAGGACCTGCCTCGGTCAGCGGCTGCCGACCTCGAATCGGTCCGACCATCGTCAGACCTCTGGCCCAGGGCATCCATTTACTGACCATTTGTTCTGTATTGTTGCCACCAGTGTCGCACACCCCTCGCCGGGGCGCAATGCCACCCGCAACGGAGCCGCTCAGCCCCGCCGCGTCGCCGAGTCGCCCCTCTGCTCAGCGGCGCCCGCCGAATTCAGGTCAGCGTCGGATACTTTCGGCGCCGGAAAATGTCCGCTAGCGACCTATATTTCTCGGCAGCCATCCGATGGCGACCTATTCCCGCCCGGGCTTGACTATGCGTGCGCAATTCGCAGGCCGAACCACCCCGGGACTTGACACCGAAGACGATCGGCACGATATTTATTGACCAGATGGTCGTTTATTCTCCGACGGGCTGACCGTCCGGGATCACGGGGAACTCTCACCGTCGTCCACACACAGCGGCGCAGGCGCTCCTCGTGCACCGGCGCCCGAACCCGCGACTCGAGGAGGAGCCGAGCATGGGACAGCCCGCCCACGATACGACAACCGCGGAGTCGGAGACACCGAACGGCTTCTCCACCACCGAGGCGGCCACCCCGGTCCCAGAGACCACGACGTCCTCACCCGAGCTCACCGGTGCGGCCGCGATGTTCGCCAATGACCGAGCTTCCCAGCACTTGGGCATCACCGTCGATGACCACGGACCCGGGTGGGCGCAGTGCTCGATGACGGTCACCGAGATCATGACCAACGGCCACGCCATCACCCACGGCGGCTACATCTTCCTCTTCGCCGACACGACCTTCGCGATGGCCTGCAACTATCCCGGATCGATCACGGTCGCCTCCGGCGGCGACATCGACTTCCTCAAACCCACGTACCTCGGTGACGAGCTCGTCGCTCGCGGCCATGAGGTCATCAAGCAGGGCCGCTCGGGCATCTACGACGTCACGGTCACCCGCGGCGACGACATCATCGCCACCTACCGCGGCCGCTCCCGCACGCTGCCCGCCCGCAAGTAGACCCGGCCAACCGCACGACTTCCCGACCCGCGTCCGGCTCCCCGCCGAGCCGGACGACCCCCACCGAACCACCCGTCGACGACCGGACACCGAAGAACGGTGGACCACCTCGGCGGTCTTTGGATCTGACACACAGAAGAGATTCGCAAGGAGACGATGATGACTGAGACCGACCTCGACGCCGGCGAACTGATGAGCCTGGACGAGCTGCGCGCCGACCAGCTGACAAACCTCAAGACCACGGTGACCTCGGTGTACGAACGGGTGCCGTTCTACCGGAAGGCCTTCGACGAACTCGGCGTGACTCCCGCCGACATCACGAGCCTCGATGACATTGCGAAGCTGCCGTTCACGACCAAGCAGGACCTGCGCGACAACTACCCGTTCGGGCTCTTCGCCGTCCCACAGGAGCAGGTCGCGCGCATCCACGCCTCCTCGGGAACGACGGGCCTGCCGACGGTCGTCGGGTACACGATGGGCGATCTCGATCGGTGGGGCAGCCTCATCGCGCGGTCCATCCTCGGTGCCGGCGGCAAGCGCGGACAGATGATGCACAACGCCTACGGCTACGGCCTGTTCACCGGCGGTCTCGGCGTCCACGGGGCCGAGCGCCACGGCTTCACGGTCGTCCCGATCTCCGGCGGTCAGACCCCGCGCCAGGTGCAGCTCATCCAGGACTTCAAGCCGGACATCATCACGGCCACCCCGACCTATCTGCTCACGATCCTCGACGAATTCCACAAGCAGGGCATCGACCCGACCTCGACGAGCCTGAAGACTGCGATCTGCGGTGCCGAGCCGTGGACGGACGAGATGCGCAAGGAGATCGAGAGTTCGTTCAACATCAACGCCGTCGACATCTACGGCCTCTCCGAGGTCATGGGACCGGGTGTGGCCTGCGAGTCCGCGGTGACCAAGGACGGCCCGACGATCTGGGAGGACCACTTCTACCCGGAGATCGTCGACCCCTTCACCGGTGAGGTGCTGCCCGACGGCCAGGAGGGCGAACTCGTCTTCACCTCGCTGACGAAGGAAGCGCTGCCGATCATCCGCTACCGTACGCATGATCTCGCGACCCTGCTGCCGGGCACCGCTCGCCCGAACTTCCGCCGCATCTCGCGCATCACCGGCCGTTCCGATGACCTCATGATCATCCGCGGCGTCAACGTCTACCCCGCGAACGTCGAGACCGTGCTCTTCGAGTTCGCGCCGCTGAGCCCGCACTTCCAGCTCGTCCTCACCCGCCCGGGTCGGATGGACGAGATGACCGTCGAGGTCGAAGCCCGCGACGGCGTCGGCGCCGTCGAGCTCGAGGGTCTCGACAAGCTCGTGGCCGCCCGCATCAAGGAGCGCCTCGGCGTCTCCTGCACCATCGACATCAAGCTGCCCGGCGACCTGCCGCGTTCGGTCGGCAAGATGAAGCGCATCATCGACCGCCGCGAAGGCGTGCGCTGAGATGAGCGCCCCGGATTCGCAGCATGCGCACCGACCTGTGACCGGTATCGCGGCGTGCCGCCCGGCACCTCGTTAGACTGGTGCGCATGCCTGAATCCCCCTCACCTGCGCAGACTTCGCCGGAAGCAGCGGTGACTGCGAACCCGGCCGCCCCCAAACGCTCCCGCCGCGGCCGTCCCGGATACGACCGGGAGACGCTCATCAACAGGGCCACGGAAGTCTTCGTCTCCCGCGGCTACGACGGCACGTCGATGGATACGGTCGCCCGTGAGCTCGGCATCACGAAGTCGGCGATCTATCATCACGTGACGTCGAAGGAAGAGCTGCTGCATCTGGCGATCAGCCGCGGCATCCGCGCGCTCGATTCCGCCGTGGAGACCGAGAGTCTGCGTGAGAACGTCTCCGCACTCGAACGTCTGCGCTTGGCCGTGCGCGCCAGCGTGGTCATCCTCATCGAGTACCACCATTCGGTGACTCTGCTGCTGCGCGTGCGCGGAAACTCAGCCTTGGAACGCGAAGCCCTCGAGGCGCGCCGCAAGATCGATGCGAAGGTCCGAGCCCTCGTCGAGGCGGCCATCGCCGAGGGCGGCCTGCGTTCGGATTTCACTCCCGGGCTCATCACCCGCCTGCTCTTCGGCATGGTCAACTCGATCACCGAGTGGTACCGGCCCAGCTATCCCGTCGACCCCGACACCATCGCCGAGGCGGTCACAACGATGGCCTTCCAGGGGCTGGAGGCCTGAGGGCCTTCACGCCGCCGATCTCTTGGACAGCGACGTCCCGGGAGGAATGCAATGAATGCTGCCGCCGCGACGGTTCCGATCATCCTCAATCCGAGTGCGCGCAGAGGCGCCGTGCTCAGGCGGATCGACCCCCTGACAAAGGCATTCGCCGCGCACGGACTCGAGGCAACGTTCATCAGGAGCACGAGCGCGGACCACGCCGGGCAGCTCGCAGCCGACTTCGCTGCGCAGGGCTCGGACCTCGTCGTCGCGCTCGGCGGTGACGGGATGGCGCGTGCGGTCGCGGCCGGGCTCGTCGGCACGGAGACCGCGCTGGGCGTCATCGCCGGTGGACGCGGCAATGACCTCATCGGCAAACTCGGCATCCCGAACGACATCGAGGCCGCCGCGGCCATCGTGGCTGCCGGTCGTGACCGGACCATCGACGTGCTCGACCTCGACGGGAAGATAAGCCTCGGCAATGTCTGTCTCGGCCTCGACTCGACCGTGCAGCACCACGCGAATACCGCGAGAGTCATCCGCGGACGCTGGGTCTACCTCTATGGCGTCGTGCGCGCACTGCTTCCGCCCAAGCGCATCGAGCTGGAGCTGACGATCGACGGCCAGCACCTCGCCTTTCGCGGACTCACCGCGGGATTCGCGAATTCCGGTCGCTATGGCGGCGGGCTCCGGCTGTCGCCCGAGGCGGCCCTCGACGACGGTCTCATCGACGTGGTCCTGCTCCGGGAGGGGTTCCTGCCCAAGCTCGCCGTCGAAGTCGTGGAATACAGCCTCGGTCGACACCACAGGCACCCGCATATCCACTTCGCCCACGCGCGGGAGGTGAAGATCGATGCCCCTGAGGGCGCTGCCCCGGTCGAGATCATCGTCGACGGGGATGCGATCGCGCAGACTCCGGCGACCGTGACGATTCGCCCGTCATCGCTCAAGGTCCGCGTTCCCCACGACCGGTGATTCGGGTCACCCAAGGTTCCGGCGGCAGTCATCCGCCGCGAGAACACTCAGCACAGCGAGAAGGCCCAGTCCCGGACGTTCCGTGCGGTCGAACTGCTCGAAATCCCGCACAGGACGTCCGGAACTCGACATCCTTTTGCGCCCTCAGTACTCCTTGGCCACCAACGTGAGCACGTCGTAGTTCGCGACGGGCTCCTCGTTCTGGTTGACGACCTGCGCATCCCAGCGGACCTCGCCGTACTCGTCGGTCTCACGCGGGGTGATGCGCTTGGCGGTGAGCGTCACCTTGAGCTTGTCACCTGGGGAGACGGGCGTGATGAAGTTGAGTCCTTCGAGTCCGTAGTTCGCGAGCACCGGGCCCGGATCCGGCTGGACGAAGAGCCCGGCCGCGAAGGACACGATGAGGTAGCCGTGCGCCACCCGTCCCGGGAAGAACGGGTTCGCGGCGGCCGCCTCCTCGTTCATGTGGGCGTAGAACGTGTCCCCGGTGAAGTTCGCGAAGTGCTCGATATCGTCGAGCGTGACTTCCCGCCATTCCGAGTCGAGGGTGTCGCCGATGCGCAGGTCCGCCAGCGACTTCGTGAACGGATGCTCGCCGAGGCGGCGCTCCGATCCGTTGACCCATTCCCCGCCGATGGCGGTGAGCATGTCCGGGGAGGCCTGGATCGCGGTGCGCTGCATGAAGTGTGTGATACCGCGCAGTCCGCCCATCTCCTCACCGCCGCCGGCCCGTCCGGGGCCGCCGTGGATGAGGTTCGGCAGCGGCGAACCGTGGCCGGTCGACTCTTCGGCATCGTCACGGTCGAGGACGAGCACGCGGCCGTGCCACGGGGCGATCCTGCGGACGAATTCGGTGGCGAACTCACGGTCGTGAGTGACGACGGAGCCGACCAGGGAGCCACGGCCGCGGGCGGCCAGACGGACGGCATCCTCGGTGTCGGAATAGGTGATGATCGAGGTCACGGGCCCGAAAGCCTCGATATCGTGGACGGCATCGGACCAGGCGTCATCGGCCTGGAGCACGGTCGCGGCGACATAGGCTCCACCGTGCTCGGCGGCCAGACGGTCGGATTCCTCACGTCCGCCGGTCAGCAGGTGGGCTCCCCCGGCGATGATCCGGTCGACCGCGTCGAGGACGTCGGTGCGCTGTTTGTCTGAGACGACGGGACCCAGGCGGGTGGACTTCTCGCGCGGATCGCCGACGCCCTGGGTGGCGAGCTTCGCGATGATCGCTTCGCCGACCGCCTCGGCGTGGGCCTCGGGGACGAACGTGCGGCGGATCGCGGTGCACTTCTGTCCGGCCTTGACGGTCATCTCGGCGACGACGCCGGAGACGAAGAGGTCGAACTCCTGCGTGCCGGGTGCGGCGTCGGGACCGAGCAGGGAGAAGTTGAGCGAGTCCGCCTCGGCGAAGAAGCGGGTGCCGCGCTGGGTCACACAGTCGAGCGCGGACAGCGTGCGGGCGGTGTTCGCAGAGCCGGTGAAGGCGATCGCGTCCTGTTCGGCGAGGTGGTCGAAGAGCGGGGTGACGTCACCGCTGACCAGCTGGATCGCGCCGTCGGGGAGCAGCCCGGACTCGATCATGTCGGCAACGACGGCGCGGGTCAGGTGGGCGGTGTCGGTGGCGGGCTTGACGACGACGGGGACGCCGGCGACGAACATCGGGCCGAACTTCTCGAGCATGCCCCAGACGGGGAAGTTGAAGGCGTTGATCTGCAGGGCCAGGCCCTGCCGGGAGGTGAGGATGTGGCGGCCGACGAAGGTGCCGTTCTTCGACAGACGCTCGACTCCGCCGTCGAGGTGGACGGTCGAGTTCGGCATCTGGCGGCGGGCGACGCCGGAGTAGGTGAAGAGGGTGCCGATTCCGCCTTCGATGTCGACGAAGGCGTCGCGCTTCGTGGTGCCGGTGGTGAACGAGATCTCGTGGTAGTTCTTCGTGCGCTCCATGAGGTAGGTCGCGAGCTTCTTCAGGATCACACCGCGCTGGTGGAAGGTGAGTGCCTGCAGCGCCTCGATGCCGGTGGTCCGGGCATGATCGGCGATGGCGGCGAAGTCGATTCCCGCCGAGCTCACCGAGTGCAGGAGCTCTCCGGTGCCGGCGTCGCGGACGGGTCGGGCGGACTCGGACGCTCCGGGTGTGTGCCAGCCTCCGGCCACATAGGAACTGAGGATTTCGGTCATGCTTTGCTCTCCCTCGCGGAACGACGTCTCCCGGTTCACGGTGGCCGATGTCGGCACCGCTGCCGATTCATAGAAATATACTAACCAATTGGTCGGTAATTGTCATCGGCCGATGAGCGAACGAGCGACATGTGACACCGTTCACTCTCTGCTCTATGATCGGAAGCAATTACTGACCAAACAGTCACCTGAGTCAGTGAAGCACCGGCAATGTCGCCCGCAACGAAAGTTCCCGCATGTCCTCCACAGCACCCGGCCCTGCCGCAGCGCAGCCGCCCGCACCTCATACGATCTCCCGCGAGGAGCGCAAGGTCCTCGCCGGCACCCTCGTCGGCACCACCATCGAGTGGTACGACTTCTTCATCTACGCTCAGGCCGCCGGCCTTGTCCTCTCGGCTCAGTACTTCGGCCCGCTGGCCTCGGACAATCCGGCGCTCGGCCAGATCATGGCCTGGGCATCCTTGGGCATTTCGTTCCTCTTCCGACCGTTGGGCGCGATCATCGCCGGCCACCTCGGTGATCGGATCGGGCGCAAGAAGATGCTCGTCCTCACGCTCATCCTCATGGGGGCCGCGACCTCGCTCATCGGACTGCTGCCGAACTACGCGATGATCGGCGTCGGCGCACCGATCCTGCTCACCCTGCTGCGGATCCTCCAGGGCTTCTCCGCCGGCGGCGAATGGGGCGGGGCGGCACTGCTGTCTGTCGAGCATGCCCCGGTCTCCAAGCGCGGGATCTTCGGCGCCTACCCGCAGATCGGCGTGCCCGTGGGCATGATTCTCGCCACCGGCGTCATCTGGATCCTGACCACCGTGCTCACCCCCGAACAGTTCGCGAGCTTCGGCTGGAGGATTCCGTTCCTCTTCTCCGTCGTCCTCGTGCTCGTCGGCTATTACATCCGCCGCCAGGTCGAGGAGTCACCGGTCTTCGCCGAACTCGCCGAACGCAAGGCCGAGTCCTCGGCCCCGCTGGGCACGCTGTTCAAGAAGAACACGAAGGAAGTCGTCCTCTCTGCGCTCATCTTCATCGGCAACAACGCCGTGGGCTACATGATCATCGCGTTCTTCGCCGCCTACGCCTCTCGTCCTCTCGCCGAGGGCGGTTCCGTCGGCCTCGACCGGGCGCCCGTGCTGCTGGCGACGACCCTGGCGAGCTTCGGTTGGCTGGTGTTCACGATGTGGGGCGGTGCGCTGTCGGACAAGCTCGGTCGCGTGCGCACCTTCCAGATCGGCTACGTCCTGCTCATCGTGTGGCTCATCCCGACGTTCCTCATGATCGACATGGCGAACATCTGGATGTACGGCATCGGCATCTTCGTCCTCACCGTCGGCATGGGCCTGTCCTACGGCCCGATGTCGGCGATGTATGCGGAGATGTTCCCCGTCGAGGTCCGCTACTCAGGTGTGTCGATCGGCTATGCGCTCGGCGCGATCCTCGGTGGCGCCTTCGCCCCGACCATCGCCGAGACGCTGCTGGCCGAGACGGGTTCGTCGATCTCGATCGCGATCTACATGATCATCGTGTGCGTCATCTCGCTCGTCGGCGTCAGCCTCGTCAAGGAGACGAAGGGCAACGACCTCGGCCTGACCAAGCTCCACTGATCACGCGGCACTGAGGCGGCACTGTCCAAGCGGCGCTCAGCCGACCCCGGTGACCGGCTCACCGTAGGCGATGACCTCGGCGTCGACTGTCAGCAGCTCCAGCCCCTCGGTACGAGCCTGAGCGATGAGGATTCGGTCGAACGGATCCTGGTGGATCGGCGGAAGATCACCGACCGCGATCGCATGCGCCGAGGTGATCGGCAGCTCCCGATATCCGTTCTCCATCAATCCTCGCCGCAAGATTCGGGGATTGATGGAGAAGTCACCCTTCGCAAGTGACGATTTGATCGACACTTCCCATATGCTCGCCGCACTGAACAGCAGGTCGTTGGACTCATCACCGATCCGGTCACGCGCTTCCGCGCTCAGCTTCTCAGGTTCGTAGGCCGCCCAGAGGAGAAGGTGAGTATCAAGCAGAAGCAGCATCGCCGTCCCCGAAAAGAGCAGCGATCCGGCCTGCTTCGAGATCGTCGAAGTCGTCGGGGACCGATCCGTGACCGGCGAGGAATCCCAAACGCTGCTCTCGCCCCTCTTCGTCATATCGAACGAGGCGAGCAATCGGCTTCCCCGCGCGGGCAATCGTCACTGATTCTCCCGCCGCAACAGCTTCGAGCAGGCGGGAGAACTGCGTCTTGGCCTCGTGGATATTGACCATCGTCATCGGCTTCTCCATCTGCAGATCAGACTTAGTCCAGTTGGCTTAGTCTATCATCGGGTCGATTGCGCCGGGCTGAGCGACCACACGACCGCGCCCGTGCGCCCTGCGGGCGGATCCACCCCCGAAATCCCCGGAAGAATCACGGCGGATCCACCCACAGGAGACACCTGCCCGGCAGCACTCGCATAGGCTGATGAGATGACTGAGCTGACGTACTCCGACATCGAAGCCTCCGCTGCACGGATCGCCGGCCGTGTGCGCCCGGTGACCGTGGCCCCGGCCGACGAGGAAGGACACGTCTTCGCCCTCGAGTTCATGCAGCACACCGGCACGTTCAAGGCCCGCGGTGCACAGAACTTCATCCAGGCTCACCTTGCCGAAGGCACCTTCCCCGAGGCGGGAGTGACGATCGCCTCGGGCGGGAACGCCGGACTCGCCTGCGCATGGGCCGCCCGTGCCGCCGGTGTACCGGCGACCGTCTTCCTGCCGACTACCGCGCCGAGCGTGAAGGTCGAACGACTGCGTTCGTATGGCGCGCGAGTGGAGTTGGTCGGTTCCGAATTCGCCGAGGCGGCCGCCGCCTGCCAGGATTTCGTCGTCTCATCGGGGGCGCTGGCCTCGCACGCCTACGACCACCCGCTCATCGCGGCCGGTGCAGGCACGCTGATGACCGAGATCCTGGCGCAAGTGCCCGATCTCGACACGGTCGTCGTCTCCGTCGGAGGCGGCGGCCTGTTCGCCGGCGTCGCGACTGCGGCGACTCATCACGGAGTGCGCACTGTCGCGGTTGAGCCGGAGAACTGCCGAGCGCTGAATGCAGCGATTGAGGCGGACGAGCCGGTCGACGTCACGGTCGATTCGGTGGCCGCGGATTCGCTCGGTGCCCGTCGCGCCACACCGCTGGCACTGGAGGCGGCACGGTCGGATCTGGTCACCTCGGTGCCGGTCAGCGACAACGCGATCGTCGAAGCACGGCAGCGACTGTGGGACGAACACCGGCTAGCGGTCGAGCATGCCGCGGCGACGGCATTGGCGGGAGTCCGCGGTGGCGGCGGAGGGAAGACGGCCGGCGACGGCAAGTCGGTCAGCGGCTATGTGCCGGCCGAGGGCGAGAAAGTCTGCGTCGTCCTCTGCGGGGCGAATACGAGCCTCGGCGATCTCTGAGGCGCAGTCAGCGCGGTCGAAGGCAGGAAGTCAGCGCGTTCGGTCGCGGTCCTTGGACTTCAGCGAGGCCTTGATGAGGCCGAAGATCGCGAGCGCCACGACGACGGTGATGATGGCCTTGACGAGGAACCACGCAATGGAGAACGCGACGTTGACCACCCACCATGCGATGATGATGGCGATGATCGCGCCGATGATGCTCCACACGGTACTCATCTTCATGCCTCAAGCCTAGGCCCGAGTGCACGGCGGTGCAATGCGCGCGGTGATCGTCCCAGCCGATCCTCAGCCGACGGACGCGACAGACGCACCGGACCGGACCGCGCGGGCCGACCACCGGCGGCCGGCGAAGCCCACCTCGATCGGATGGTCGAAAGCGGCGGAGACCTGCTCGGAGGTGAGCACCTCGGCGATGGGACCGGCGGCGGTCAGTCGCCCGTCGGAGATGAGCGCCGCGTGCGTGGTGGTCTCCGGAATCTCCTCGAGATGGTGGGTGACCAGCAGCGTCGCCAGCTCCGGCGAGCGCAGCGACAGGGCGTCGATGGTTTCGAGCAGCTGTTCGCGGGCGGCGACGTCGAGGCCCGTGGTCGGTTCGTCGAAGAGCAGCAGCTGCGGGTCGGCGATGAGCGCACGTGCCACGAGCGCACGGCCCCGCTCCCCCTGCGACAGCACTTTCCACCCGGCATCGGCACGGGAGCCCAGCCCCACCTCGGCGATCTGGGCATCGGCCTTCACGACATCCTCGGGTGAGGGTTCCCACCGCATGGGTCGTTCGACGGTGCCGGTCAGCCCGGTGAGGACGACCTCGCGGACGGTGAGGTTCGAGCGCAGCGGATGGCGCGGGTTGACGTGACCGATGAGGCGGCGCAGGGCTGCGAGATCGACCCGACCCATGCGCGATCCGAGGATGTCGACGGTGCCCGAGCTCGGGAACACCTGCGCCGAGGCGAAGCTCAGCAGGGTCGACTTCCCCGCCCCGTTCGGCCCGATGAGCACCCAGTGTTCGCCGGCACCGATGCGCAGATCGATGCCGTGGAGGATGCGCGTCTGCCCCCGCCGGAACGTCACATCGGCGATATCGAGGACAGTCTCCGCCACGTCTCACTCACCTCTCAAGAACGACGGCCCCACCGGCCGGTTGGGCCCATTCGATTCTAGGACCCACCTCGCCGAGGCGGCTCCCGCCCTGAGATTCCGACGTTTCGCATCGTGGATCAGGAGTTCGACCCACTGTCGCGGTCTCGTCGGTGCGGTCTCGTCAGTGCAGCGTCGGGCCATAATGGAGGCATGCACAATGGCACCGACCCGAATGAGGACCTCCGCGAGGAATATCGCATCAAGATGCGCGGTCGGCTCCTGCGCCGGTCCGCTTCGTTCAATGTCGCCCACGCCGTCGACAGCCTCGAGCCGGGTACCGGCGCTCAGAGCATCCAACGCGCGCTGACGCTGCTCAACCTCGTCGGGCTCATCGCCGGGGAGCGGCGCGAAGGCGCGAGCCTGTCCGAGCTCGCTTCGATCAGCGGCCGCCCGAAAGCCAGCGTCCACCGCATGCTCCAAGCGCTCATCGCCATTGGCTACGTCGAACGCCTCGAAGAGGGCGGGTACCGCCTCGGCGTGCAGTCGCAGATCCTCGGCCAACTGGCCCAGAAATCGGTCGATCCCCTGGTCACGGAGTCCGAGTCGAGTCTGCTGCGCCTGGCCGAACTCAGCCAGGACACCGTGTTCCTCACTCTGCGCACGGGCAGCTATTCGATCTGCGCCCGCCGTGAGGAGGGCTTCGGTGAGATCTTCAACAACGCCCTGTCCGTGGGCGACCGACACCCGCTGGGCATCGGCGCCGGATCGCTGGCGATCCTCTCCGAGCTCTCCCCTGCCGAGGTGGACGCCCAGTTCGAGGCCAACGCCGAGATCCTCGCCGAGAGGTATCCGAAGGTCTCCGTCCCGCACCTGCGCGACATCATCGATCAGGCCCGCATCGACGGCTTCGTCCATAATCCGGGGCTCTTCGCCAAGGGGTCGTGGGCGGTGGCGGTGCCGCTGCGCATCCGCGGTTCCCGCCCACGTGCGGCCCTGTCGATCGCCTCGATCGCCGACCGTGTCACCGGGTCCCGAGTCGAACGCCTCGTCGCTCTGCTCCGCCGGGAGGCGAAGGCCATCGCCGAGGCGCTGAGTTCCCAGACCGACCCCGTCCCGGACTCCGGCGACCTCTGACCGACACCGCGCCTCGGTGCCGTGCGTGACCTCAGGTAGCGTGAAGGTCATGCCGGAGACTCCTCACGCCACGACCGTGTCCCTGACGATCACCGAACTGCGTGATTTGTCCATCGCAGCGATCACCGCGGCCGGCGGCTCACCCGTACTGTCGCAGTCACTGGCGGAGGCGACCGTGGCCGCCGAGCGACGGGGTAAGACCGCAGTCGGCACGGCTCACCTCTTCGACTACCTCGACGGTCTCGAGGCCGGACGCATCAACGGGCAGGCGCAGCCGCGAGTGACGAATCGCCTGCCCGCCGCACACCACGTCGACGCCGACCGCGGCACCGCGCAGCTCGCCTTCGACGCAGCCTTCGACGACTTCGCCGAGGCGGCCGCGACGCTCGGCATCTCCGTGCTCAACATCGCCAACGCCTTCACCGCCGGCGAACTCGGCTATTACACGACCCGATTAGCGGAGCGGGGTCTGCTGGCGTTTGCCGGCGCCAACTCGCCGGCGCTGATGTCGCTGTTCGGCTCACCGGGTGCGGCAACCGGAACGAACCCCTTCTCATTCGCCGTCCCGCACCCCGATGGCCCGCGCATGTTCGACCAGGCGACCAGTGCGACAGCCTGGGTCAACGTCCGCGACGCTGCCGATCGAGGAGAAACGATCCCCGAGGGGTGGGCACAGGACCCGAGCGGGGCGGCCACGGTCGATGCCGAGGCCGCCCTCGCCGGTTCCCTGCTGCCGTTCGGCGGGGTCAAGGGCAGCAATGTGGCTCTCATGATCGAGCTCCTCGCCATCCACGGCGGGGGCCGCTTCTCCGTCGACGCACCCGCCTTCGACTCGGGGCAGGAGAACCCGGGCACGGGACTGTTCATCATCGCGATCGCGGCAGACGCCTTCGACCCCGACTATTCGCAGCGGGTCACCGACCACCTTGACCGCCTGCACGCCAGCTTCGGCGTCGACTTCGGTCGCAAACGCAGCCTCGAGGTCATCGAAATGCCCCGCGACCTCCATTCAGCACTCCTCAGCCGCGTCTGAGCCGCCGACCGCTCGAATTACCGTCGACCGCACACCACATAACTCGGTACAGCGACGGTAACGTGAGCGGTCGGCATCAGCGGCTGGAGCCGGAGTGAGCGCTCGATGCCGAGTTGAGCGGTCGGCGTCCGTGCTCAGCTGCCGAGGGTGGCCAGAGCTACCTTGATCCGCTCCCTGGCGTCGGGATCGGTGTCAGCCAGGGGCCGCCTCGGCGAACCGACGGGAACGCCCCGCAGTTCGAGGCCGGTCTTCACAGCCTGGATGAACGGTTCGGAGATCATCGCGTCGATGACCGGGTAGAGCCGCTGCCACTCCTCACGCGCACCGTGGAGGTCGCCGTCGGCGATCTTGGTCGACACCGACACGATCTCCGACGGCAGGACATTCGCGGCTCCCGCGACCATTCCGGCCGCGCCTTCGACGAGGCCTGAGTAGATGTAACTGTCCCAGCCGATGAAGGTGGAGATGACGTCGCTGTGATGGTGGATGAGCTGAAGCGCCTGCTCCCAGTTCGCGCTCGAGTCCTTGATGAAGCGGATGTTGGCGACATCCTCGGCGAGCTGCCTCACTGTGCCGGGGTCGAGGTTGACGCCGGTGGCCGCGGGGATGTTGTAGAGCATGACATCGATGTCCACAGCCGAGGCGACAGCCTTGATGTAATCGACCGTCTCGGCCTGCGTCAGGGGCTCGTAATACGGTGTGACGATCATGAGGACATCAGCTCCGGCAGCCTGCGCCGCCTGGGAGTGGCGGATGGCTTCCCGTGTCGAGGTGGCTCCGGTCTGCGCGACGATCGGCACCCGGCCGGCCGTGCGTTCGATGACGAATTCGAGCATGGACTGCCGCTCTTCGCCGGTCATCGTGGCGAATTCCGCGGTCGAGCCGCCGACGACGAGCCCGTCGACTCCGCCGTCGATGGACCGGTCGACGATGCGACCCAACGCCTCGAAGTCGATGTTCTCCTCGGCGTCGAAGGGAGTGGTGAGTGCGGTGAGGACTCCGCGCAGCTGAGTGGTCATGATGTCTCCGTAAGGGTCTGAGGTGCAGTGGTTGCCTGAGAGGCAGTGGTCTGGGTGTTCGCCTCGTGTCGAGGCGGCTCGTTCTCGTTGGGATGCTGGACGGGGTGGTGCCGACGGGTCTGGCGTGCCGTGACGAGGATGTTCGCGGCCTCTTGCGCGGCCGTGAAGCCGGAGCTGATGGCGGTCTCCGTGTAGAGGGTGCCCATGTAGTCTCCGGCGAGGAACACTCGGCCGGACAGCGCGTTGAGTGTCGGCTGGAGCCTCCCGCGCCCCGGGAAGCAGTAGGGTGCGCCGGTGCGCCACCGCTGCACCTGGGCTTCTTCGACGATCCCGGCGAACCCGGGCAGGACTTCGTCGAGGTCGCTGATGTAGGTGTCGAGGATGTCCTTGTCGTCCAGGTCAAGAAGCTTCCTGGCCAGGCTCGCCGGGGAGAAGGTCATGATGCTTCCTCCTGGCTGGCGCTCCGATTCGGTGCCGCGGACGATGTTGCCCTGGTTCATCACCACGTTGAAGGAGCGCTTCGGCGTGGCGATGCCGTAAGCCCGGTCCCAGGGCTGGGGTTCGGTCTCGTTGGTGAGGAAGGCCGCGGACACATAGGGTCCGTAGACGATCTTCGACAGCGCCTCCCGCTTGTCCTCCTGCAGGTCGACGGCGATCTTGTGGGCCACGGTTGCCGGGGTCGCGAGGACGACGGACAGCGCTTCGATCTCGTGGTCGATGTCGTCCTGCCGGTAGCGGACGACGACGTGGTCCTTCTTGTGGACGATCTCGTAGACCTTCGCGTCGAGCTGGATGCTCTCCTGCAGCGGGGCGGCGATCGACTCGACGAGGTTGGACGGTCCCCCGCCGATGCTGCGATTGAGCCCCTGCCCGATGTTCCACACGAGGCTGAAGTAGCCGATGCCGGCACCGGCGGCGAGCTCATCGGGGTCGGCGGCCGAGCGGGTGATCGTCGGACGGAACATCGCCTCGGCGTCCTCGGACAGTTCTCCGATGTAGTCGGCGAAGGACCGGTCGTTCTCGAAGTCGTAGATCCTCTGCTGTCGCATCTCCGAGCTCTCGTTCGGGCGCAGACGCACGGCATTGGCATAGCGGAGGACGTCGGCGGAGACCTTGACCCCGGCCTTGATCATCGAGGCCCGGTCCTTCAGCGACATGGGGATCCGAAACGGATACGACTGGACGGGCCCGTCGATGAGCAGCTTGCCGTTCATCGACACCGCCGACAGCGATCCGGGGATCTCCGTCGAACGGGTCTGCGTCTCGGTGATAAGGGCATTCGTCGCTGTCTTGCCTCCGGCGAACATGTGTCCGCCCCAGTTGAGGAAATAGCGTCCGCGGTTCTCCGAACGGATCCGACCGCCGACTCGGGAACCCGATTCCAGCAGCGTCACATCCCAATTGCGCAGTCGCCATGCTGCTGACAGTCCGGCGAGTCCGCCGCCGACGATGACGGCATCTTTCATGGGGAGCACCCCCTCTCTGCTCTGAGCGTCCGCGCACCTTCACGCGGATCGTCTGCACACAGAATAGGATGTGATCACATTTATTCGCAAGTAATTGATCACATCTGATTTCAGGGTGTTCTTCAGGCCCGCATCTGCCGGCCTCAGGCGCCCAGACCGGCACGGATGCGGCGGACGGCGTCGTCGAAGGATTCCTCGGTCACCTCGGCGGCGACGGCGGGATCTCCGGCATCGACGGCATCCATGAGTCGGCGCTGGTGCTTGAGCAGCGGAGCCTTGGCATCGGCCGCGATCTCCCGCCTGGCGCCGACGAGTTTATAGGCCCGGCAGCGCAGCCACAGGGTCCGGATCGTCTCGACGAGGACGGGATTGCCCGAGGCGGAGTAGATCGTCGCGAGCAGCTCCTCGTCGTGGTCGAGGTACTCCGAGGCATCGCCGGAGTCGAGCGCCGACTCCATCGCCGCGAACTCCTCGTCCAGCCGCGCCCGGCCCGCCTCGTCGAGCTTCTGCGCGCCCTGGACCGTCGCTTCGACCTCGAGGATGCGGCGCACGGAATAGATCTGCAGCAGCTCCTCGGCGGTGAATTCCTTGACCACCGCCCCACGATGCGGACTGGTCTCGACGAGCCCGACCTCCTCGAGCCTGGCCAGCGACTCACGCACGGGCATGACGCTCGTGCCCAGGGTCGCCGCGAGCTGGCGGATCCGCAATCGGTCTCCGCTGCGATACTCGCCGGAGAGGATGCTCGCCTGCAGCGCCTCGAACACCTGGTCGCCGATACGCGGTCCGATCTCGGTCTGGGTCTCGCTCATAGTCGACAGTCTATCCACGCCGAGGCGGCTTTCCCCGTCTGCCCGATCACTTCAGCCAGGGCATGACGACGACCGGGACCGGTGCGTGCCGGATGATCCTCGCCGCATTCGTACCGAGGAAGACCCGGGAGCGCCGCCCCTCCGACGAGGACCCGACGACGAGGAGTTCGCCGGACTCCCACTCGATCGCAGCCAGGGCCGCTTTCCAGTCCTTGCCGATTCCGACCGCCTCGGCGATGGGCTCTCCTGCCGCAGCCTCCCCGTGGTCGGCCCCGTCGAGGCTGTCGATCGCTTCGACCTGCGCGGCCCGCAGCTCGGCGACGAGCGCCTGGCGCGCCGATTCCTCGTCGACGGACTCCGGCGGAACGGTACGGCCGCTGACGCCGAAAGTCGCGATGCGCAGACGCCCGCAGGTGGCGTGAGCGAACTCGGCGGTCGCCGCGAGCACCGCCCGGGCCTCCACATCGGGGCGGAACGAGCAGGTCACCCGAGTGAGCCGCTCCGGAGCGACGAATCCCTTGGGCGCGAGCGCCACCGGCACCGGGGAGGAATGCAGCAGCCGGTCGGAGGTCGCGCTCACGCGGATCCGTCCGCGGGTTCCCTCGGTGCCGGATCCGAGGACGATCATCGTGGCCCGGTGGGCGGCCGCCTCGGCGAGGAGGCCCTTCGCCCGAGATCGGTTCTCCACGGCCACCGCCACGGTGGTCAGATCGGGGCAGATCTGCGCCGCCGCAGCCTCGGCCTCGCGCACCGCCTGCCGGGAGCGTTTCTTCGCCCACGCCGCGAACTGCAGGTCGCTGCCCGAAGGGATCGACCCTCGCCCGGCCTCGGGGACGACGCTGACGATGCGCAGGTCCTCATCGTAGGAGCGGGCGATGAACGCGGCCAGGTGGAGTGCGGAACGGTCTCTCTTCCCATGCGGGAATGCGGCGATGATCGTCATGGTGTGCCATCCTTCGGATCGGTGTCGGACAGGGTTGTGGTCCCGGACGAGTCAGAGGTCCGAGACGGGTCGGACGCACGGGAGGTCACGGCCGCCTCAGCGTGGGCCTCCTCCCAGAAGTTCGCGTGCTTGATCCCGAGCTTCACGGGGTCGAAGACGGGGTTGAGTCCCTGCTTGCGCTGGGCGTCGAAGTCCTTGAGTGTCTTCAGCGCGATCCCGGACAGCGCGATGAGGGCGAGGAAGTTGATGACGCCCAGGGTCGCGTACCCCATGTCGCCGACGGCCCAGACCGCTCCGGCGTCGACGACGCAGCTGATGAAGCACACGGCCAGCAGGGCGCATTCGAGGATGCGGATATAGACTCGATCGCCTTCGCCGACGATGAAGGACAGGTTCGTGTCGGCGATGAAGTAGAAGGCGACGATGGTCGTGATCGCGAACATCGCCACCGAGATCGCGATGAACGGTGAGCCGAATCCGGTGGCCACGGTGTCGACGGCAGCCTGGGTGAAGTTCGTGCCCGGCTCGATGCCCGGGAGGTTGACGAGCAGTTCGCGGCCATCCTCGGTGATGACGTTGTACTGTCCGGTGACGACCATCATCAGTCCCGTGAGCATGCAGACGGTCAGAGTGTCGATGTAGATCGAGAAGGTCTGGACGAGCCCCTGTTTGGCCGGGTGGCTGACCTCGGCGGCGCCGGCGGCATAGGTGCCTTCGCCGACACCTGCGACATTGGAGAACAGGGCGCGGCGCACGCCCCAGGAGATTGCGGCTCCGACGATGCCGCCGAAGACCTGGTCGGCGCCGAAGGCCGAGGAGATGATGAGTCCGATGGCGGCAGGCAGTTCGGTGACATTGACGAGCAGGACGATGATCGCCCCGCCGATGTAACCCACGGCCATGATCGGGACGATGATGTTGACGACGCGCACGATGCGTTCGCGCCCGCCCCAGATGATGATGCCCAGCACTGCGGTGACGACGAGGCCGGTGACCCAGCCGGGGATGCCGAAGGCGTATTCGACGCTCACGGCGATGCTGTTGGACTGGATACCGGGCGCCAGGAGGGTGTAGAGGATGAGAGCGATGACCGCGGCGATCATTCCCAGCCACCGCTTCTGGAACACCTTGTACAGGTAGTAGGGCACGCCGCCCTTGAGTTCGCTGTCGATGCGCTCCTTGAAGATCTGGGCGAGCGTCGATTCGATGAACGCGGTCGCGCCTCCGCAGAAGGCCATCACACCCATCCAGAACAGGGCGCCGGGTCCGCCCCAGCCGACGGCGGTGGCGACGCCGGCGATGTTGCCGACGCCGACGCGATTGCCGATCGTCAGGGCGAGCGCCTGGAAGGGAGTGAGTCCGCCGGGTGCGGTGCTGCCGTCGCCCTTGAGCTCGCGCAGCATCTGCGGGAAGAGGCGGATCTGGAGAACTTTCGTGCGGATCGTGAAGTAGAGGCCCATGACGATGGCGAGACCGATGACCGGCATCCACATCGCATTGGCGATCTCCTGCAATCGAGTGGTGAAGTCCATGAGCACAGCTCCGTGTTCGTGGTCGTTGGATGGGCGCTGACGCCGGCGGCGCGCGACGACGACGGCTCGAATCCCCGTCGATGTGATTGCATGTTACACGAATCACGTAATAATGTGATCACATCCACCGATGTGTATCGCGTGGAGCTCCCAGCAGCCGAACCGCAGAAGCAGAGGCCCTCATGCCCATCCCATCGACCGAATCCATCGTCCGCAGCACGACACAGGCGCCCCTCGTCGCCGAGTCCGAGCTGCCCCCGCTCACCCACTTCATCGACGGAGCGTTCACCGAGGCCGGTGCGGAATCCGCGACGACGGCCCTGGTCAACCCTGCCGATGAGACGATCATCGCCGAGGTGGCCGAAGGGTCGGCCGCCGATGTCGACTCCGCGGTGGCTGCCGCCCGTCGGGCCCTGGAGGGGTGGAAGGCACTGACCCCGAAGTCCCGCGCCGACGTCCTGCTGGCCATCGCCGACCGCATCGAGGACAACGCCGATGTGCTCATCCGCCTCGAGTCTCTCAATGCCGGCAAACCGCACGCGGTCTCCGACGATGACGTCTCGATGGCCGCAGACACGTTCCGCTTCGCCGCGGGCGCCTCCCGAGCCTTCACCGAACTCGGCTCGGGCGACTACGTCGAGGACCACACCTCGATCATCCTGCGCGAACCGGTCGGTGTCGTCGGGGTCGTCGTGCCCTGGAACTATCCGCTGCTCATGGCCGCATGGAAGATCGGTCCGGTGCTCGCCGCCGGGAACACAATGGTGCTCAAACCCTCCGAGCAGACTCCGCTGACGGCGCTCAAGCTCCTCGAGCTCATCGCCGATCTCCTGCCCGCCGGTGTTCTCAATATCGTCCTCGGTCTCGGACCCAGCGTCGGAGCGCGTCTGTCGAGTCACCCCGATATCGACCTCGTGGCGCTGACCGGCAGCGTCGGCAGCGGGAAGGCCGTGGCCACGAGCGCCGGCGAGAGCCTCAAGCGGGTGCATCTCGAGCTCGGCGGCAAGGCCCCGGTCGTCGTCTTCGCCGATGCGGACCTGGCAGCCGCGGCCGAAGGTGTACGCACCGCAGGGTTCTGGAATTCGGGGCAGGAGTGCGGTGCCGGCACGCGGGTGCTCGTCGAGTCCTCGGTCGCCGAGGAGTTCACGCGACTCCTCGCCGAGGAGGTCTCGACGTATGTCGTCGGCGATCCCCGGGGAGGTGCCGAGGTCGAGCTCGGGCCGCTGGTCTCGCAGGCGCACTTCGAGCGGGTGACCGGCTTCCTCGACCGTGCGATTGCCGATGGTGCCCGGCCCGTCGTCGGCGGTGGGCCGATCGAGGGCCCGGGGTTCTTCGTCGCTCCGACCGTGCTCGCCGATGTGGCGGCCGGCTCGGAAGCCTCACAGGAGGAGATCTTCGGACCGGTCGTGACGATCGAGACCTTCGAGTCCGAGGACGAGGCGATCACGCGAGCCAACGAAGTCCCCTACGGCCTGGCCGCCTCGGTGTGGACGCGGGATGCCGCGCGCAGCCTCGATGTGCCGCGCCGCCTCGACTTCGGCACTGTGTGGGTGAACTCGCATCTGGCGCTGGCCGCCGAAGTCCCGTGGGGCGGGTTCAAGGGCTCGGGCTACGGGCGCGACCTGTCGATCTACGCGCTCAACGACTTCTCCCGAACCAAGCACGTGCAGATCAATCACGCCCGGTGACACTGCCTCAATACGCCGACCGCTCAGGTTGCCGTCGACCGCTCGCCGCATAACGCGGTACAGCGACGGCAACCTGAGCGGTCGGTGAGGAAGAAGGCTCAGCGCAGGACGATGGTCCTCTTGCCCGAGAGGAACACACGGCCGTCGCAGTGCCACTTCACGGCGTTGGACAGCGCCTTGCACTCGGCATCGCGGCCGGCGGCGACGAGGTCCTCGGGGGTGAAGGCATGGTCGACCTCGACGAGCTGCTGGGCGATGATCGGGCCCTCGTCGAGTTCGGAGTTGACGAAGTGCGCGGTCGCCCCGACGGTCTTGACCCCGCGCTCCCATGCCTGATGGTAGGGCTTGGCACCCTTGAACGACGGCAGGAATGAGTGGTGGATGTTGATGGCGCGTCCGGTGAGTTCGCGGGCGAGGTCGTCGGAGAGGATCTGCATATAACGGGCGAGCACCACGAGGTCGACCTCGAAGCGGTCGACGAGTTCGAGCAGCTTCGCCTCGGCCTCGGGCTTCGTCTCCTTCGTCACCGGGATCCGGAAGAAGGGGATGTGGTGCCATTCGACGAGCTCCCGATGGTCGGGGTGGTTCGACACGACCGCGGCGATCTCGATCGGCAGCTCGCCGACCCGGGCCCGGAAGAGCAGATCGTTGAGGCAGTGTTCGAACTTCGAGACCATGATGAGCACCCGCCGCTTCTGACCCTGCGGCCACAGCTGCCAGGTCGCCCCGAACTCCTCGCCGAGCGCCTCGAAGTCGCTGCGCAGTGCTTCGATCCCGTTGCCGGGCTCGGCGGAGATGCTGAAGTCGATGCGCAGGAACAGCTGCTGCGTCGACTGGTCGTCGAACTGTTTGAGTTCCTTGATATCCCCTCCGTGGGTGAGCAGGGCGCCGGTCACCGAGTGGAGGATGCCGGGGCGCTCTGCGCATTCGAGGGTGAAGATGTAGTCCTGCATGTCTGAATCTTTCTGTTCAGTAGTGCCGAGTCTGGGGTGGTGCAAAATCTGCAGGCGGCCCGAAAACCGGGAATCGTGCCGCTCAGCATTCGATGACATTGACGGCGAGTCCGCCGCGCGATGTCTCCTTGTACTTCGATTTCATATCGGCTCCAGTCTGCCGCATGGTCTCGATCGCCTGGTCGAGACTCACCCGGTGGGAGCCGTCGCCGTGCATGGCCAGCCGGGCCGCATTGATCGCCTTCACCGAGGCGATGGCATTGCGTTCGATGCACGGCACCTGCACAAGGCCGCCGACCGGATCGCAGGTGAGCCCGAGGTTGTGCTCGAGCCCGATCTCGGCGGCGTTCTCCACCTGCTCCGGTGTTCCGCCGAGCACGGCGCACAGTCCTGCGGCAGCCATCGCGCAGGCCGATCCGACCTCCCCCTGGCAGCCCACCTCGGCGCCGGAGATCGAGGCATTGCGCTTGAACAGGATTCCGATGGCCCCGGCAGTGAGCAGGAATTGCACGACGGCATCGTCCGACACGCTCGCATCGCCCTCGCCGTCGCTGTCGCCGGTGACGAACCGGTCCATATAGTGCAGCACCGCGGGGATGATGCCCGCGGCCCCGTTCGTCGGGGCGGTGACGATCCGCCCGCCCGAGGCGTTCTCCTCGTTGACGGCCAGCGCGTAGAGGTTGACCCATTCGAGGGCGTCGAGGGAGCCCGATGCCCGATAGTCCGCGGCTTCGAGCTTTGCCTTCAGTTCCGGGGCGCGGCGGCGCACCTTGAGTCCGCCGGGCAGCGTCGTCTCGGTGCGGGTGCAGCCGTTGTGCACGCATTCGCGCATCACCGCCCAGATCTCGAGCAGCCGGGCCCGCAGGGTCTCATCAGTCTGGCGGGCTCGTTCGTTGACCGCCATGAGATCGGCGATGGACAGCCCGTGCGCCCGGCACCGTGCGAGCAGTTCATCGGCGGTGGAGAATTCGATGACGTCACCGTCCCGACCTGATCCCCGCGCACTGTCCTCGCCGGATCCGGGACCGCTCGCGGCCGCGTCGATCGCCTCGGCGGCGTCCTTCTCCGCGGCGAGCTCCTCGGCGGTGACGACGAATCCCCCGCCCACCGAGTAGTACTCGCGCTCGATGAGCTCACCGGCCGCCTCGGCGCTGATGCGCATCCCGTTGGGATGGCCGGGCAGGGATTCCCGCAGGTGCAGCGTGAGGTCCGATCGAACATCGAAGGGGACATCCCTTCGCCCGCCGAGGTTGAGCGTCCCTTCCTCGCGGACCCTGGCGACCAGCGGGCCCACGGAATCCGGGTCGAGCGTCTCCGGTTCCTTCCCGCTCAGTCCGGCGAGCACGGCGGAGTCCGAGCCGTGCCCGATTCCCGTCGCCCCCAGCGACCCGAAGAGGCCGACCCGGATCGCGTCGACGCGATCGAGCAGACCCTCTGCGGCGAGTTCGTCGACGAAGCGCACCGCTGCACGCATCGGCCCCACCGTGTGCGAGGAGGAGGGCCCGATGCCGATCGAGAACAGATCGAGGACCCCGAGTGCCATCAGCCGGCGCCCCCTTCAGAACCCGCCGACGAGCCGTCCGCACCGGTCGCCGCCGCATCCTCATCGAGGAATTCGGCCATTCCGTCGAGCAGCCAGCGGACCGTGAAGTCTGCGAAGCTCGCTCGCGGGTAGACACGGTATTCGAGCACCGAGGAGTGATGGAGGATGACCGGCACCGGGCCGAGCGAGGTCACGATCGCCGTGCCGACGCCGAAGGCCCGCGGGTGGAGGTCGGCGCGGCAGCTCTTCTCGAGCACCTCGCGAGCCTTGGACCCGCTCAGCTGCAGGATGGTGCGGTTGGCCGAGAGGTCGAGGGCCTGCCCGGGCAGTCCTGCGAGTCCCGCCTCGGCGACGAGGGTCTCTCCCGGCTGCTGCTGGCGGGAGACGTCGACGGCGAGGAACTCGTCGGGGCTCAGCCACAGGACGTGCAGACCTGCCTGGTCCCCGGTGACCTCGCCGACGCGGCGCGGCAGGGGCAGACCGAAGGTGTTCTCGAGGGACTTCCACGAGGCGGAGTCCGGTTCGGCGCGCAGCCCGAGCTGCACGGAGAACGGCAGTTCGCGCAGGGCCACTGCCGTGCCGCCGGCCTGGCTGGCCGCGGCCATCTCACGGCTGAGGTGGGCGGCCGGGGAGACACGCAGATCGTCGAGACCCGCGGTCGACTTCGCAGGTGAAGTGGTGTAGGTGGTGTCAGCCATCGCGGCGGTTTCCTTCCGGATCGTAGAAGACGGGCGAGGTGATCTCGACATCGATCAAGGTGTCTCCCAGCGGGGACTGAACGATCTCACCTTCACGGTTGCGGCCGTTCTCGACCATCGCCAGACCGAACGGACGGTCGAGGCTCGGCGAGATATAGGACGAGGTGACGTGCCCGATCATCGGCACCGGACCGGCCTCCGGTGTGACCGGGGTGCCCGAGGTGATGAGCTGGGCGCCTTCGGCCAGGCGGGTCGTGCCGTCGACGGGCAGGACTCCGACGAGGTGCTTGCGGTCCTCACGGGCCGTGTCGACTCTGGAGTAGGAGCGTTTGCCGATGAAGTCCTTGACCTTCGACACGATCCACTCCATGCCCGCGTCGGCAGGCGTCACGGTGCCGTCGGTGTCCTGACCGACGATGATGAAGCCCTTCTCCGCACGCAGCACGTGCATGACCTCGGTGCCGTAGGGGGTGATGTCGAACTCGGCTCCCGCCTCGGCGACGGCCTCCCAGACGGCGAGTCCGTAGAACGTGTCGACGTTGATCTCGAAGGCGAGCTCACCGGAGAACGAGATCCGGCAGATCCGGGCCGGGATGCCGTTCGCCAGCGTGGTCTCGCGGAAGCCCATGAACTCGAAGGCGTCGTTGGAGACGTCGAGGTTCGGGGCGACCTTCGCGATGACGTCGCGCGACCGGGGGCCGGCCACGGCGACGGTCGACCACTGTTCGGTCACCGAGGTGAAGACGACGTCGAGGTCCGGCCATTCGGTCTGATGCCATTCCTCGAGCCATTCGAGGACGGTCGCCGCTCCGCCGGTGGTCGTCGTCATGTAGTAGCGGTCCTCGGCCACGCGCAGGGTCACCCCGTCGTCGAAGATCATGCCGTCGGGCTTGCACATCAGCCCGTACCGGCCCTTGCCGACCTTGAGCTTCTTGAAGCCGTTCGTGTAGATCTGGCCGAGGAACTCTCCGGCGTCGGCCCCGCGGATCTCGATCTTGCCGAGCGTTGAGGCATCCTGGAAGCCGACGGATTCGCGCACGGCCTTGCCCTCGCGCAGCACCGCCGCCTCCATGTCCTCACCCGGCTTCGGGTAGTACCAGGGCCGCTTCCACTGACCGACGTCTTCGAACTCGGCGCCGTGGGCGACGTGCCAGGGGTGGATCGAGGTGACGCGGGCGGGATCGAAGAGTTCGCCCTTGCGCCGTCCGGCCAGTGCCGCGAAGGGCACCGGGGCGAAGGGGGCGCGGAAGGTCGTGTGCCCGACCTGACCGAGGTCGTCGGCCTCCCCCAGCACCGAGGCGATCGCGCCGATCGCGTTGACCGCGGAGGTCTTGCCCTGATCGTTCGCCGTCGAGATCGAGGTGTAGCGCTTGATGTGCTCGACCGAACGCATACCTGCGCCCATCGCCCGCTGCACATCGGCGACGGTCTGGTCGCGCTGGAAGTCGATGAAGTGCGTGCTCAGGTTCGTGTGATCGTCCTGCGCGGAGGTGACCAGCCACAGCGGACGTGCCGGGGCATACGCCATCGGCGAGGCGGCGGGGACGGCGAGGGCAGCCGGGAAACCGGTGCGGTTGGCCGCCTGGCTGCCTGCCTCGGCGCCCTGCCGCAGTGCCGCCTCGAGGGAATAGTCCCCGGTGACGGCGCCGACGGTGAACTGGTCACGCACGGGCGTCGTCGGCACGAAGGCCGCGATGTCGACGTTCCAGTGGATTGCGCCCTTGCGCTGACCGTGCAGGTGGATGACCGGCGAATGTCCGCCGGAGACCGCGAGCAGGTCGACGGCGATCTCCTCGCCCTGGCTCGCAGCGACGGCGTCGTCATCGAGTTCGGCGACAGTGATCGCGCTGATTCGTCCGGCAGGACCTTCACCGGCGGTGCCGGTGACCGCTGAGCCGAGGATCAGCCGTGTGCCCGTGGCTGCGGTGACGGATTCGGCCACCGCCGAGGCGGTCGGGCGGGAGTCGATGACCGCAGGGACGGTGATGCCTGCTGCGTGGAGGTCGGTGACGAGATCATAGGCGGAGTCGTTCGTCGTCGCCACGGCCACGTTCTGCCCTGCGGCGACCCCGTAGCGGCCGAGGTAGGTGCGCACGGCCGAGGCGAGCATGATGCCGGGGCGGTCGTTGTCGGCGAAGACGATCGGACGGTCGTGGGCGCCGGTGGCGAGCACGACCTGACCGGCGCGGATGTGCCAGACCTTCTGGCGCACTCCGTGACCGCCGGCGGCGGCAACCGCGTCGGTGCGGTCTTCGAGGGCGACGAAGTAGTTCGAGTCGTAGCTGCCGAAGACCGTGGTGTTCGGGACATAGGTGAGTTCTTCGTGCTCGGCGAATCCGGCGACGGTGGACTCGACCCACTCCAGGGCGTCGACGCCGTCGATGGTCTCGGCCGTGGCCGGTCCCGCCGCCAGCAGCGAGCCGCCGGGCAGCGACTGGTCGTCGAGGAGCAGGGTGCGGGCACCGGACTTGCCGGCCTCGCGTGCGGCGGCGAGTCCGGCGGGGCCGGCGCCGACGATGAGGATGTCGGTGTGCACATGCTTGTGCTCGTAGGTCAGTTCGTCCTGGCCGGGGTCGAGGATGCCGAGCCCGGCGAGGTAGTCGGCCTCGAGCCCTTCGGCGATGGCGACGCGGGTGGCGGGCAGCATCGACTCGGAGACGTCTCCGGAGAACCGGGAGTGCACGCGCACGAGCGCATTGGACTCCTCGACGCCGGCGCCGAGGATGCCGCGGGCGCGTCCGAGGTAGGTCGAGTTGCCGCAGTCGATGCGGCCGGCGGCGATCAGCGCGCTGGCGATCGTGTCACCGGCGAAGCCCGAGTAGGCCTGTCCGTCGACGGTGAAGTCGATCGGGCGGGTGGTGTCGATGCCGGTGGCACCGGGCAGACGGGTGGTGTTCGTCATCGAACCTCTCCTTGTGTGTCGGGACGGGGCGAGCCGATCGGGTAGATCGCGGTGAAGTCGTAGGTGGCCGTGTCGCGGACGGCGTTGAACCACTTCCGGCAGCCGGCGCTGTGGCTCCACATCTCGGCGAAGGCACCGCGGCTGTTCTCACGGTAGAAGAGGTACTCGGCCCATTCCCTGTCGGTCAGGGCGTACGGGTCTTCGGGGTAGGCAACGTGGGCCTGTCCGCCGTAGTGGAATTCGGTTTCGTCGCGTGGCCCGCAGTTCGGGCAGTGGATGAGCAGCATGTCGGTGTCTCTTTCCTTCCGCTCAGTGGGCCACGGCTGCGGCGCCGTGTTCGTCGATGAGGTGGCCGGTTTCGAAGCGGTCGAGGGCGAATGGGGCGTTGAGCGGGTGGGGTTCGTCGTTCGCGATGGTGTGGGCGTAGGTGAAGCCGGCCGCCGGTGTTCCCTTGAAGCCGCCGGTGCCCCAGCCGCAGTTGGCGTAGAGTCCGTCGACCTCGGTCTTCGACACGATCGGTGAGGCGTCGAGGGTGACGTCGACGTTGCCGCCCCAGGTGCGCAGCACATGGGCGCGGGCGAAGATCGGGAAGAGCTCGACCGCGGCGGCCAGCTGTTCCTCGATGACGTGGAAGCCGCCTCGTTGACCGTATCCGTTGTAGGAGTCGACGCCGGCGCCCATGACGAGTTCGCCCTTGTGCGCCTGGGAGACGTAGACGTGGACGTGGTTGGACATGACCACGGTCGGGTGCACGGGCTCGAAGAGTTCGGAGACCAGTGCCTGCAGCGGATGGGTCTGGATCGGCAGGCGGATCCCGGCCATGTCGGCGAGCACCGAGGAGTCCCCGGCCACGGCCAACGCAACTTTCTCGGTGGCGATCGGTCCGCGGTTCGTCTGCACGCCGACGACCTGATCGCCGATGCGTTCGATGCCGGTGACCTCGCAGTTCTGGATGATGTCGACACCCATTTCGTCGGCCTTGCGGGCGAAGGCCCAGGCGACGTGATCGTGCTTGGCGATGCCGGCGCGCGGCTGATAGGTGCCGCCCATCACGGGGTAGCGGAGGTCGTCGCCGATGTTGATGATCGGGCAGACTTCCTTGACCTGCTTGGGGTCGAGCCATTCGGCGTCGACGCCGTTGAGCGTGTTCGCATTCACCCGTCGCTGGGATTCGCGCACGTCCTGGAGGGTGTGGGCGAGGTTGAGCACGCCGCGCTGGGAGAAGAGGAAGTCGTAGTCGAGCTCTTCGGGCAGCTGCTCCCAGAGCTTGAGGGACTTCTCGTAGATCGCGGCGGATTCGTCCCACAGATAGTTCGAGCGGATGATCGTCGTGTTGCGGGCCATGTTGCCCCCGGCGAGCCAGCCGCGTTCGAGAATGGCGATGTTCGTCATTCCGTGGTTCTTCGCCAGGTAGTAGGCGGTGGCGAGGCCGTGTCCGCCGCCGCCGACGATGACGGCTTCGTAGGACTTCTTCGGCTCCGGATTGCGCCACAGGAAGTCGGGGTGTTCGGGAAGCTGGTCAGCCATCAGCGTGCTCCGATCTCGGTGAGGGTGGGGTACAGGGGGTGGTCGTTCGCGAGTCGGGTGACGCGTGCGCTCAGTTCGGCGATGATCTCCGGGCTCGCGCCGTTCTCGTCGGTGCCGGCCTTGAGCACTTGCGCGATGATGTCGGCGACCTCGACGAAGGCTGCGGAACCGAAGCCGCGGCTGGCCAGCGCCGGGGTGCCGATCCGCAGTCCGGAGGTGACCATCGGCGGTCGGGGGTCATCGGGCACGGCGTTGCGGTTGACGGTGATGCCGATCTGGGCGAGCAGATCTTCGGCCTGGGCTCCGTCGAGGGTCGAGTTGCGCAGATCGACGAGGACGAGGTGGACGTCGGTGCCGCCGGTGAGGACGGAGATCCCGCGCTCGGCGACATCGCTTTCGGTCAGGCGGCGGGCGAGTTCAGAAGCCCCGGCCAGGGTCCGCTTCTGCTTGTCGACGAAGGTGTCGGTGGCGGCCAGGCCGAAGGCCACGGCCTTGCCGGCGATCACGTGTTCGAGGGGTCCGCCCTGCTGACCGGGGAAGACGGCGGAGTTGATCTTCTTTGCGATGTCCGCGTCATTGGTGAGGATGATGCCGCCTCGGGGGCCGCCGAGTGTCTTGTGCGTCGTCGAGGACACGACGTGGGCGTGCGGGACCGGTGAGGGGTGGAGGCCCGCGGCGACGAGTCCGGCGAAGTGGGCCATGTCGACCATGAGGTAGGCACCGACGGAGTCGGCGATGCGGCGGAACTCGGCGAAGTCGAGCTGCCTGGTGTAGGCCGACCAGCCGGCGACGATGAGCTTCGGCTGGTGTTCCTGGGCGAGGCGTTCGACTTCGGCCATGTCGACGCGTCCGGTGTCGTCGAGGCCGTAGGGGACGATCGAGTAGAGGCGGCCGGAGAAGTTGATCTTCATTCCGTGGGTGAGGTGGCCGCCGTGGGCGAGGTTGAGGCCGAGGACGGTGTCGCCGGGACGGATGAGGGCGTGCATGACCGAGGCGTTGGCCTGAGCACCGGAGTGCGGCTGGACGTTGGCGTATGCGGCGCCGAAGAGGGCCTTGACGCGGTCGATGGCGATGCGTTCGATCTCATCGACGTGTTCGCAGCCACCGTAGTAGCGGCGGCCCGGGTAGCCCTCGGCGTACTTGTTCGTGAGCACCGATCCTTGAGCTTCCATGACTGCCGCGGCGGTG
The DNA here is from genome assembly GCF_012844365.1 of Brevibacterium sp. 'Marine'. Taxonomy (NCBI): domain Bacteria; kingdom Bacillati; phylum Actinomycetota; class Actinomycetes; order Micrococcales; family Brevibacteriaceae; genus Brevibacterium; species Brevibacterium sp. 'Marine'. The sequence continues at coordinate 144,803 of NZ_CP051626.1, read as the reverse complement.
TGGTTCTCCGAGGCGATCATCTCCAGGCCCTCGCGCTGCCGGGCCAGTTCGGCGTCGATGAAGCCGGCGATGGAGGGATCGAGTTCGGCGATCGAAGTGCTCAGTTCGACGGGTTCACGGCTGTGGAAGGTCTCGGCGGAAGCGCCCGCCGAGGCATCGGGCGTGGCGGTGTCATCGACGGCAGGGGCCGCGAGCTGCTCTGTCATGGATCTCCTTCGATCGGTGCTGATCAGCCGACCCCGGCTGATCAGCAACTAATATATCAGATGCGTTCCTGTAGTGTAGGCAGAGAAATCCAGCCGACGCAATACGTTGTCCGCAAAGAGTTTGAGGAGTCTTCTCATGAGCACATCCGCCGATGCGACGTCACCGACGACGTCCTTGGCGAATCACGCCTATGAGATCCTGCGGCACCGGCTCATCATGCTCGACATCGCTCCCGGCGATCCGATCAACGAGGCGGCCCTGAGCTCCGAGCTCGACGTCGGGCGAACCCCCATCCGAGAGGCCCTCAAACGCCTCGAGCGCGATCACCTCGTCGTGTCGTATCCGCGACGCGGGACCTTCGCCACGAATGTCGACCTCACCGATCTGTCGACGATCTCGGAGATGCGCGAGGCTCTCGAACCGATCGCCGCCAGGCGCGCGGCACGCAACCTCACCCCGGAGCGGCGCATGGACTTCACGGCCGCCATCGCCGACCTCAGGGCACTCGAGGCGACCGACGAGCAGCGCACTCTCATGGAGCGCGACCTCGACGTCCATCGCCTCATCTACAGCTCTGTGGACAACCCGCACCTGTCGGAGACCCTCATCCGCCTCGACGATCTGGCCACCCGCATCTGGTGTCTGGTCATCCCGGGGATCCCGGATCTCGTCACCCATATCCGCGAGCACATCGATCTGCTCGAGGCGATCCTCGACGGCAACGAGGAGGCCGTCGCCGGCCGCGCCGCCGAGCACGTCCGCGAGTTCGACAAGACCGTCCGCTCCACCTTGCGCTGACCCTCACCGCGCACTGGGCGCCGCCCCCGCCCCACACTGGGCCAGACTCCATCTGGAACTGAGCTTCCGCCTCAAGCCCTCGACTCACATGCCCGCAGTCACCTAGTCGTCAGGCGCCGAACACACAACGCGCCCTGACTCAAAGGCGCGAGTCTTCCACGGCCTCCAGACGAGACGTCTTTCCCCGGTGTTGATTTGATCACATTTTGCGGATAACGTAATCGCCTGACTGATGTATCAGTTGTGTATCTGCGTGCGAAAGCACGCGTGACCGAGGAGAAATCAATGGAGATTATCGGCCAGGCAGTCATCGCGATCATGATGATCTTCCTGATCATCGGAGCCATCGCATCGATATTCGATGACGACAGGGGCTTCGGGAGAGAGTTCAAAGAAGGCATCCATTCCATCGGACCGATCTTCCTACCCGTGGCAGGGATCATGGCATTGATCCCGATCCTCAGCACCATCATCACCACGGTTGTCGGCCCGCTCTACGCATGGATGCATTCTGATCCGTCAATCGCGGCTGGTCTGGTCATCGCCCCCGACCTGGGTCCTTACCATCTGGCGGCCGAGACCGCCGGTAGCCATGCAGGATGGATCTTCGCGTTCGTCGTCAGTTTCATCACAGGATCGACAATCATCTTCGTCATACCGGTCGGTCTGGCAATGCTCGGCAAGCGCGACCACAAGTACATGGCTCTCGGAATCATGGCCGGACTCCTCGCAGTGCCGGTCTCGATTCTCATCATCGTCCTCGTACTCCAATACACCCAGGTGCCTCTTCGTACCGAGATCTCAACCTCGGCGGCTTCGACAAAGCCTTTCGACATGCCTATGACCGACATCCTGCTCAACATGATTCCAATCATCATCTTCGTCGGACTGCTGGCACTCGGCCTTCGTTTCGTCACCGATTTCATGGTTCGGGCATTCATCACGTTCGGCAGAGTCCTCGACATCATCATCCGCCTGGCCCTCGCCGCTTCGGTGGTCCAGTACTTCACCGGAGTCTTCGACGTATTCGGGCAGTGGCCGCTCGCGCCCATCATTGCCGATCAGCAAGACCAGTATCGTGCCCTGGAAGTTGCAGGCGCCGTGGGCATCATGCTCGCCGGGGCCTTCCCAATGGTCTACGCCATCCGCACTTGGCTGACGAAGCCATTGACCGCCGTCGGCAATCGACTCGGTTTCAGCGAAGAAGGTGCGGCGGGCATTTTGGCCGGAGCGGCGAATGTGCTGGCACTGTTCCGGATCATTCCCCTCATGCCCGCTCGCGACAAGGTCGTCGCCATCGCGTTCGCTGTATGCGCCGCCTTCACGTTCGGCGACCACCTGGCCTTCTCCGCGAACTTTCAGCCGAACATGGTCGCTGCGATCATCGTCGGCAAGCTGATCGGCGGAGTCGTCGGAATCGGCTTCGCCATCTGGATCGCCGTCCCGCACGCCAAGAAGCTCGAGGCCCAGGATGCCGCACTCGAGGCCACCATCGACAACCGAGAACCCACATTAGAAGGAGACCCACGATGACCGATCGACTCGCAGGAAAGACTGCAATCATCAGCGGCGGAGCCGGTGGCTGCGGACTCGCCGCTACCCAGCGATTTGCTCGAGAAGGGGCCGCGGTCGGCATCATCGACCTGCCTGGCAGTCGAGGTGCAGAAGTTGCCGAAGAGCTGAGCGACGAGGGATTCAGCGCATTCTTCGCCCCGGCAGATGTGTCCGATGAGCAGCAGGTGCAGACCGCGGTCTCGAACGTGGCCGAATCGCTGGGCAGCATCGATGTGCTCTTCAACCACGCAGGCACGATCGTCATCAGCCCCTTCCTCGAGACCTCTGTCAACGATTGGGATCGTCTGATGGGGATCAATGTGCGAAGCATGTTCCTCATGTCTCGCGCCGTCATTCCCCATATGCTCGATGCCGGCGGCGGCTCCATCGTGTGCACATCGTCCATCTCTGCCGTGGCCGCGACTCCCAACGAGGTCCTGTACAACACGACCAAGGGAGCAGTCCACATGTTCGCCCGGTCGCTGGCCGTCGAATTCCGCGATCGCGGAATTCGCTGCAACGCCGTCTGCCCCGGATTCATCGAGACTCCACACGGCCAGCGCGAGGTCGAGGAACTCACCCGCTTCGGTGTCGACGTCTCCGATGAAGCATTGGCTGAGCAGCAGGGTCGGATGTGCACTCCCGAAGAGGTCGCGAACGCCGCACTCTTCCTCGCCAGCGACGAGGCTTCGTTCGTGAATGGCACACACCTCTTTGTCGACAACGCCTATACGGCTGTCTGACCAGCAGCAACTCTGACCTCACCCCCTCAACGACGAAGGACTTCCATGACTGACACCTCCACTGCCGCCCATCTGGCCTCGACCGAGAAGACCAGCATCCTGCGAGTCATCACCTATGCCGGGGCGATCATCGCGTTCCTCATCGGATCGGGATTCGCCACCGGCCAAGAGATCCTCCAGTACTACGCGTCCTACGGCTTCTGGGGCGTTTTCGGCACCGGCCTTCTGGTGCTCGTGCTCATCTCCTATGTCGCCGTCGAACTCTTCCTCGCGGGCAGGAGGGAGCAGTTCGAGAAGCCCTCACGCGTGTTCCACTACTACGGCGGGAGATACCTCGGCACGTTCTTCGACTACTTCTCGATCCTCTTCGTCTTCCTGTCCTTCACCGTGATGATCTCCGGCGCCGGAGCGGTCTTCGAAGAGCACTACGGACTGTCGAAGTTCATCGGCGGGGTCGCCCTGGCCGTCGCTGTCTGCGCCACCGTGTGGTTCGGGCTGACCAGCCTCGTCGACGTCATCGGCAAGATCGGCCCGGTCATCGTCGTCGTCGCGATCGCCCTCGGCGTCTACGGAATCATGCGCGACCCCGAAGGCATCTCCACCGGAGTCGAGATCCTGCCGAGCCTCGACGTCACCCAGGCATCGTCGAACTGGTTCCTCTCCGGGCTGTCCTATGTCGGGTTCTGCATGCTCTGGCTCGCAGCATTCCTCGCCGCCCTCGGCCAGACCGTGAAGAACCGGCGTGAAGCCACGGCCGGCGGCCTTGTCGGCGGCGTCGCCTTCTCTCTGGCTTGCATGGTCGTCGGACTCGGGCTGCTCGCGAACATCGGCGAGGTCTTCGACGCCGAGATCCCGATGCTCGTCCTCGCCAGCAGCCTCGGGCCGTGGATCGGGACCCTCATCTCCGTGATGATCCTCGCGGGGATCTACACGACGGCCATTCCGCTGCTGTGGACGGTCTCCTCGCGCTTCTTCGACGACAAGACGAAGAAGTTCAAGTACGTCACGATCGCCCTTGCAGTCCTCGGAACGATCATCGGCCTCATCCTGCCGTTCTCGCAGATGGTCAACATCGTCTACGTCATCAACGGCTACGTCGGCATCGTCCTGCTGGTGCTGATGATCATCCGCACGATCCGCCACGTGGCCACGCGCCCGGCTGGCTGAGCTCCCACCGGAGCGTCGTTACCGCTCTGAGCCACCAAGCCGCAACGAGACCCGCTCCGCCGCTTGCACACACTGATTGCCGAGCTGGGCGATGCGGGTGGCATCGGTACGGAACTTCGGTGCGGCGATGAGGACGGCCGCGACCACCTCGCCGCGATGGTCGTACACGGGCGCGGCGATGCCGACCTCGTTCGGCGAGGTCTCGGCATCGTTGAGGGCATAAGGGGTGCCGGTGGCGCGATCCGGGCCGTCGCCGGCGTCGCGGAATACCTTCACCGAGGCACTGCCTTCTGTCCGATACCGTGACCCCAGGCTGGACGTGTGCTTGACCGGCTCTGGACTGGGCACCTGTTCGACGGTGACCGCCTCGGCGCCGTCCCATACCATCAGCGCACTCGTCTCAGACGTGGCCCGCGTGAGTGCCTGCAGAATCGGATACGCTGCTCGGCGTACATCGAGGTCGGCCAGCAGCGGTCCCGCGATCGCAATGATCCCCAGCCCCAGTCGATACCGTTTGGACGGAGCCTGTTCGACGATCCCCTCCTGCTCGAGTGAGGCGAGAATGCGCGACACAGAGCTTTTGTGCAACCCCACGCGCGGTGCGATCTCGGTGACACCGAGCTCTTGTCGGTCCGGCGCGAAACAGCGCAGGATTGCGACGGTGTTTTCGATGACCGAGGCACCGCGGCGTGGGTTGTCAGGCGATTGTCGGGACATGGTGTGAGTATATTCGGCGGCGCGGCCTCAGGCCCGAATGATGTTGTGCTCGGGGCCGAAGGGGAACTTCGTGATGTCCTCGGATCCGTCCTCCCCGACGACGACGATGTCGTGTTCGCGGTATCCGCCGGCGCCCGGCTGCCCCTCGGGAATGGTGATCATCGGTTCCATGGAGATGACCATGCCCGGCTCGATGACGGTGTCGATGTCCTCGCGCAGTTCGAGCCCGGCCTCGCGCCCGTAGTAGTGGCTGAGCACGCCGAAGGAATGCCCGTAGCCGAAAGTGCGGTTGGCGAAGAGCCCGTGCTCGAGATAGATCTCGTTGAGCTCGGCAGCGATGTCCTTGCACACGGCGCCCGGCTTGATGAGTTCGATGCCGCGCTTATGCACCTCGACGTTGACATTCCACAGCTCGAGCGAACGCTCATCGGGCTGACCGTAGAAGAGTGTGCGCTCCAGTGCCGTGTAGTAGCCGGTCGGCATCGGGAAGCAGTTGAGGCTGAGGATGTCACCCTTGCGGACCTTGCGTGTGGTCGCCCAGTTGTGGGCGCCGTCGGTGTTGATCCCCGACTGGAACCACACCCACGTGTCTCGAACCTCCTGGTCGGGGAAGGTCTTCGCGATCTCGTGGACCATCGCCTCGGTGCCGATGAGAGCGACCTCGTATTCACTGATCCCTTCGGTGATCGCCTCTCTGATCGCCTCGCCGCCGAGGTCGCCGATTCTAGCGCTGTGCTTGATTACCTCGATCTCCTCGGCCGACTTGATCATCCGCTGGCGCATGGCCTCGTGGGAGACGTCGACGAGCGTTGCGTCCGGGAATGCACCCTGGATCCGGTTGCGGTTCTCCAGCGGCAGATTGTCGTCCTCGACGCCGAGGCGGCGGGGATTGCCGATTCCGCGCTGACGCAATCCCTCCTGGATTGCGAAGCAGTAGTTGTCCCGACGCCAATCGGTGTAGACGATGTTCTCGCCGTAGCTGGTCCGCCAGGGCATGCCGGCGTCGATGTTCGCGGTGATGGTGACCGTGTCGTCGGGTGTGACGACCATGGCATAGGACCTGCCGAAGTAGGTGAAGAGGAAGTCAGAGTAGTACTTGATGTTGTGGTACGAGGTGAGGATCACGGCGTCGAGCTCCTTCTCGGCCATGATCGAGCGCAGTCCGGTCAGCCTGCGCTCCATCTCCGCGTCGGAGAACGTCAGTGGTGTCTTCGACCCGTTGTGCAGGACCTTGATTCGCTCCAGGTCGGCGACGGAGGCGTTGTCGGCGAAGGTGGTCATCGTTTTCTCCTATTCGTTCGGCACGGCTGCGCGTCGGGCACAGCCGCGTGTGATTGACAGCTGCGCGTCGGGCGAGCTGTGATAGTGGCGGCTGCGCTCGTCAGACTTCGCGCAGGGGTTTGTGGAAGGTCTCCTTGGCGCAGATGACGGCGCCCAAGCAGACGGCCGCGGCGGCCATGAGGTACCAGCCGGGAGCCAGGTTCGAGTTAGTCACCCCGATGAGCAGAGTGGCCATGAACGGTGCCGTACCGCCGAACAGCGCGTTCGAGACGTTGAAGCTCACGGCAAATCCGGTGTAGCGGATCCTGGTCGGGAACATCTCCGCGAGGAAGCTCGGCAGGGTGCCGTCGTTGAGCGTGAGCATGGCCCCGAGGGCGATCTCAATGAGGACGACGACGGCGAAGCTTCCGGTATCGAGGAGCATGAAGGCAGGCACCGTGAGGACGATGAAGCAGATGGAGGCGATGGTGAGCATCCGTTTGCGCCCGAACCGGTCGGAGGCCAGACCGGTGAGCAGGATGAAGCCGATGTAGGTCACAAGAGCAATGGTCGTGGCGATGAATGATTCCGTCGCCCCGTAGCCGAGTTCCGTGGTGAGATACGTGGGCATGTAGGTGAGGACGACGTAGAAGCCGACAGCATTGAGCAGGACCGCGCACATCGCGATGAGCAGCGGACGCCAGTGATCACGGAACATCGCGAACACCGGGGCCTTGATGACCTCGTCCTGCTGCGCGAGCTCACGGAAGGCCGGGGTGTCCTCGAGCCGGGTGCGGATGTAGCGGCCGATGAGTCCCATGGGCGCGGCGAGGAAGAACGGGAGCCTCCAACCCCAGGTTTCCAGCTGAACGTCGGTGAGGGCAGAGGACAGCACCGCGGCCAGCACGGAGCCCAGCAGCAGGCCGGTCGCCGTGCTGGCGGGAACCACTGCCGCGTACAGTCCGCGTCGCCGCGGTGGTGCGTATTCGACGAGGAACGCCGAAGCGCCCGCATATTCGCCTGCCGCGGAGAATCCTTGGACGAGGCGGACGACGAGCAGCAGCACCGGAGCGAGGAAGCCGGCGACCGCGAAGCTCGGCAGCAGACCGATCGCAAAGGTCGAGACCGACATGATGAGGATCGACACGGACAGTGCGGAGCGACGTCCGATCTTGTCCCCGATGTGCCCCCAGATGAAGCCGCCGATGGGACGGACGACGAAGGACACGGCAAAGACCGCGAAGGTCGACAGGAGAGCGAGATTGCCTTCGGATCTGGGAAAGAAGACGAGCGAGATCGTGGTGGCGAAATAGCCGTATACCCCGTAGTCGAACCATTCGACGAAGTTGCCGACGAAGCTGGCCGAGACGACACGTCGCAGCGTCCGCTTCTGTTCGAGTGTGGGGTGCTCGGACGATGACGGCCTCGTCTTCGCTGCGTCATTGTCCTCTGGAGCCAGGTCCGACTTCATTGTCTTCTCCGATGTGGTGGGCGGCTGAGATTCCCAAAGTTGCATTTATTGCAACCCAGTTGCATTCAACACTAAGGTCATCGCAATCCCCGGTCAAGAGATTTCTGTCGGGAATGCGAAAGGACAGCGATCAGGCCCTGCCGGATTCAATATCCGACAGGGCCTGATCGCCGTCCATCTCGGCCTGACCGGCCGAGTGATGAGTGTCTGTCCTACCTGCTCGAGACGCGTCCGAAGAGGTTCGCGATCGGAGCCAGCAGCAACGGCCTGGCCGCGAACCACCCGGCCACGACCACGACCATCGCGACGAGGAACCAGATGAGCCCGGCCCAACCGAGCACATTCGTACCCGCGAACATGTACCCGAGATTCTGCCGCAGCCCGGTCGTGAACACGAGGAACACGTGGACGAGGATGAAGAACACGAAGAACAGCATCGTCGGGAAATGGATCGCCCGAGCCAACGGCGCCGGGTAGAACTTATTCAGCCTCGCAGCATCCTTCGGCCACCACTCGCTCATCCGCACACCCGTGATCGCCGCCAACGGAGCCGCGATGAACACGACGATGAAGTACATCAGCTGCTGGAGAGCGTTGTAGTTGACCCACGCCTCTTCCATCGGCCATTCCATCGTCGCGTACTGCAGCATCGCCGAGACCGCGTTCGGGAACACTTCCCAACTGGTCGGCACGATCCGCGCCCAATGCCCGGACACGAACAGCAGCACGACGAAGACGACACCATTGGCCAGCCACAGCAGGTCGAGGCCCGTGTGCAGCCAGAGGTTGATGCTGACCTTCTTCCCACCCTTCTTCGGAGTGTAGAACGCCGGCGGCTTCTGCTGGTGACGCACCTGCAGACCCGACCGGATGATGAGCACCATGAAGAAGAGGTTGAGGAAGTGCGTCCACCGCACCCACCCCGGGAACCCGGGATCGACGAAGTCCGGAATGTGATACTCGCCCGGGTAGCGCTCGAGGAACTCCGGCACGCCCGGCAGGGTCGTGACACCGCGGGCGGCAAGGATGAGGATCCCGGCCGCGACGATGAGTCCGCCGAGTCCCAGTCCGACGAGCTTGGACCACTGTCCCAGCGACTTCGAACCGATCATGACCGGTTCCTTCTTCGCTGCAGGCTTCGCCGAGGCGGTGCTGCCCGAACCCGACGATGTGGCCTTCGCAGTCGGCGCCGTCTTCGCGGCCGGCTTGTCCGCAGTGCGTGCCGCAGCCTTGTCGTCCGCCTTCGCGGCGGGCTTGGCCATCGGTTTGCGCTGGGCAGGCTTGTCCGTGGTCTTCGCCGCGGGCTTGGCCATCGGCTTGCGCTGAGCGGGCTTCTTCTCGGCTCCGTCGGAGGACGTGTCCGACGCCGAGGCGGCTCCCGCTGCCACAGCACCTGCACCGGCGGCGGCTCCCGCACCTGCGGCTGCCGCACCGGCACCGACATCACCGATTCCGGTGCGTCGACCCTGGGGCTTCTTCTCACCGGATCCGTCGGCGGCAGCCGGCGTTGCATCCTGCTTCGCCTCAGTCGTCGACTGTGCATCCTCGGCAGGCTTGCCGGCCTCGGCAGATGCAGCATCGGTCGACGTGGCCTCAGCGGCCTTCTCTTCAGCCGGAGCCGAAGCGGCGGCCGAGCCTGCGGCCGGCTTGGCAGCGCGTGCGGGTGCGAAGCCTTCCGGCGGCCAGGGGTCTCCCCCGGCGGTGCGGGGAAGTCCGCGGCGCAGCGGAACATCGGAGAGTTCTCCAGAGCCCGAGCCGCCAGCAGCAGCTGCGGCCACACCGGCACCGGCAGCACCGGCGCCGACCGCGGCGGCTGCTGCAGGAGCAGCGGACGAGGACTCCGAGGTGGAATCGGCCGAAGTGTCAGCCGGAGCGGCTTCGGCGGAATCGGTCTGAGCAGCGGATTCCTCCGCGGCGGTCTCGGCGGGCGCGGATACAGCCACTGCCGGAGCAGCAGCGCCGGCAGCCGAACCGCCTGCGGCCTTGACTCCGGCGGGCGCGAAACCTTCCGGCGGCCAAGGATCTCCACCGGCGACACGCGGCAGACCACGGCGCAGCGGAACCTCGGCGGAGGGAGCAGATTCAGAGGCGGCAACGGCAGCGCCAGCCGCAGCTCCGGCACCGGCCGTTGCAGCTGCGGCAGCCGGGGCAGCCGAGGACTCTTCATCCGACTCGACGGACACCGATTCCTCTGTCGAATCCTCGACAGAAGCGTCGTCTTCGACCGCAGGCTCGGCGGGAGCAGGCGCTTCGGCCGACGCGGCGGGCGCGGCAGACGCACCGGTGGCCTTCACCCCAGCAGGAGCGAGACCTTCCGGGGGCCAGGGTTCTCCACCTTCGACGCGCGGCAGTCCGCGGCGCAGCGGAACTTCGGCCGCAGTAACTGCCTCAACGGGCTCCTCGACCAAATCCTCAACGGGCTCTTCGGCTTCGGCGGAAGCCACGGTCCCCGTCGAATCCTCGGCGTCGGTCACATCGGACTCGACCGCCTCGACGGAGGAACCTTCATCCAGTTCCTCCGTCTCGGCAGTCTCCGGCAGCCACGACGCACCCTCTTCCAAGGGTTCGCCGATGGTGCCCTCCGGGGGCCAGGGGTCTCCGCCTTCGACCCGGGGCAGACCCGAGCGCAGCGAACTGGAATAGGTGGCCATATCAGGACTTGTTCTCGTTCAGTGATTCGATGGCCTGGGGAACGACCTTGAACAGGTCGCCGACAACACCGAAATCGGCGATGTCGAAGATCGGGGCTTCAGCGTCCTTGTTGACCGCGACGATGGTCTTCGAGGTCTGCATACCGGCCTTGTGCTGAATCGCACCGGAGATGCCGAGAGCCACATAGAGCTGCGGGGACACCGACACACCGGTCTGGCCGACCTGGTGGGACTGGGCGATGTAACCGGCGTCAACGGCCGCGCGGGAGGCACCGACGGCAGCACCGAGGGTATCGGCGAACTCGCCGACGAGCTCGAAGGACTCCTCCGAACCGACGCCGCGACCACCGGAGACGACCTTCTGCGCACCGCGCAGCTCGGGACGCGAGGAGGTTTCGACAACAGCTTCGAACGAATCGATCGCAGCCGAGCGCTTACCGGAATCGGCAACCTCGAGGGCCTGCGTGTTCGCGGACTGCGCCTCGGCACGGGCCTCGATCGAGCCCAGACGCACGGTGACGATGGGGGCACCGAAGGTCGGGGCCGACGAGGCGGTGTAGCCGCCGCCGTAGACGGAGTGGTCGGCCACGATGCCCTCGGAGTCGCGTTCGAGTCCGATGGCGTCGACGGACACGGCCGACCCGCTGCGCACGGCATAGCGGCCGGCGATGTCACGACCGTCGAGGGTATTGGGTACGAGTACGGCGTCGGGCGCGGTGAGCTCCGCGGCTGCGGCCACGGCATCGACGGCCGCGGTGCCGAGGTTGCCCTCGACGGCTGCGGCGGTCAGGGTCGCCACGGCACCGAGTTCGGCGGCCTTCTCGGCAGCGGCGTCGGCACTGCCGGCGGCGAGCACGAGGGCGACGGGCGAGCCGATCTCAGCGGCACCGCCGAGCAGTTCGGCGGCCGGCTTCTCCAGCTGGCCTTCGGCATCGGCGGTGAGGACGACGAGAATGGAATCCTGCGGGAATTCTGACATGTGCGATTCTCCTTAGGCCAGACGGTTCTTAGTGAGGTATTCGGCGAGTTCGACTCCGCCATTGCCTTCGTCGACGACCTTCTCGCCGGCCTCGCGCGGCGGCTTCTCGGCGACGGTGACCATGATCGAACGGGCGGTCGCCTGGTCCTCGGCATCGATGTCGAGATCGGCCAGGCTGATGACCTCGAAGGGCTTCTTCTTCGCTGCCATGATGCCCTTGAAGTTCGGGAATCGGGCCTCGGGAAGCGCCTCGGTGATGGAGATGACAGCGGGCAGCTCGGCCGAGACCTGCTGCTTGCCGCCTTCGATGGCACGGCTGCCGGAGACCTTGCCGCCTTCCAGTTCGACGGTCGTCAGGCCGGTCACGTGCGGGTAGTCGAGGTGCTCGGCGAGCATCGCCGGCATCATGCCGCCGTTGCCGTCGGTGGAGACGTTGCCGGTGACGACGAGGTCGTACTCACCGCGGCGCAGAGCAGCGGCGAGCACCTCGGCGGTCAGCCCGAGATCGGCACCGCCCAGCGACTCATCGGCCACGTGCACGGCGTTGTCGGCACCCATGGCCAGACCCTTGCGGATCGTGGCGGTCGCGGTATCGGGCGCCATCGAGATGACGGTCACCTCGGTGTCGCCGTCGGAGTCCTTCTGCGTCAGTGCGACCTCGAGGGCACGCTCACCGATCTCATCGAGGACGGCTTCCGAGGCGCCGCGATCGGCAAGCCCGGTTTCCAAGTTCAACTTGCGGTCGCCGTAGGTATCCGGGACCTCTTTGACCAACACCGCGATCTTCAAGGATGACTCCTTAGGTTCGTGAAGCAGTTCCAGCTGCGTGAGACTTTCGTCTCATAATCTACAGGTGGCTGATTTCCGTCCGTTGACCGGGTCCAGGTAAGAACCGGCCATGTCCATCACCCATGGTACGTGGTAGGCACCACAGATATCTCCGTTACTGTACGAACGATCGACAGAATTTGTCCAGTACGTCGGACTCCTCGACAACGCCGGATTCCCTCGCCGAGGCGGTTCCCCCATCGTCGACGACAGGGCCTCGATGCGCGGCCGCCACCCGCCGAGGCGGGGCCCTAGAATGGGACGCAGACCGACTGATCCTCCCGGTGCGCATCGCCGCCTCTGCGCGCGAGTGCATCCGGGCAGGCTGAACGCAGAGGTCGCAGGCAAGACGCAGACATCAACGGTGAAGGAGCGCCCCGTGGCATTCGACCTCGACGACATCGACCGCAGCATCATCGCCGCCCTCGTCGAGGACTCGCGCCTGAGCGTGCGTCAGCTGGCCGAACGCGTCCACATCTCCCGTTCCGCCGCGCATAAGCGCTTCACCACCCTCATCGAATCGGGGGCGATCAGGAAATTCACCGCCGAGGTGGACCGCGAGGCTCTCGGCATGACAGTCACCGCGGTCGTCGTCGTCAAGATCGGCGAGCGCCCCTGGCCACAGGTCCGCGAGGACTTGGCCGCTCTGCCCTTCGTCGAGAAGGTCCAAGCCGTCAGCGGAGACATCGACGCCCTGGTCACCGTGAACGCCCCGGACAACACAGCCCTGTCCCAGGTGATACTGCGCCGGATCCACGAGGTCCCGGGCGTCGTGTCCTCCCGTTCGCTGCTCATCCTCGACGAGGCGGAGGGACATCGCCCCGGCGCGGGGTGAGGGCCGCGATTGTCCCGCCCGACAGGGCACTCACTTCTGACAGCGCGAAGCCCCCGGCGCCGGAATTTGCGCCGAGGGCTTCATGACGTGAAACAGAGAGAACCGCCGACGTCCGATCCACCACTTCAAGCCAGCGTGTCAACTACCTTAGGAAAGACCAGCGTTGCGTAATTCTCATAGGCTAGCCTAACCCGGGGATCGGGAGTGCACAACAGTCTGGTGCCGACATTTCCGCAGTTGCACGGAATCGGCGCAGGTGCCGTCGCAGCGGAATCGGGGCGTTTGCCTCGTTCTATTCCCTCGGCCCGGCGAGCAGCATGAGCGCGGCACTGGCGACGATGCGCCGGTACATCGGCTCCACGGAAATCGCGCCATCGGTCTTCGTGAGGAGCCCGAGCTCGATGAGCTCCTGCAGCTCGTCTGCCAGCAATATGGAGATCCGATCAGCGCGCACCTCGTCGATGTCGAGTTCGGGGCGTTCGGGCGCGGCGTCGGGAGTGATGATCTCGATGAGGCGCTGAGCGATCGTGATCGCCGGGGCGCCGTAGTCGTTTCCGGGAACGAGGTTGATCACGTCGAACAGGCGCTCGTAGATGAACGCGCCGATGACGGGCAGCGCCGCATCCGCGCTGACCTCGCCTGAGCGCCACTGGTCGGCAGCACCGGCGGGCCGGACCTTCGTCCCGGTGATCTCGATGATCTCCGCACTCTGCATCACGGCCCACATCGCTTCGAGGACGGGCACCTCATCGGCGCTGCGCGCATAGTTCACGCCGTCTTCGTACCGGGCGTTCGAGGCCACACCGACGGCGTCGATGCCGAACTGTCCGGCCGCCTCGGCGATATCAGCGCGCTTCACCCGCCCCGTTCCGGTCACCTGACGGGAGTCGCCGATCCATTCGAGGATGCCGGCCACACCAGAAACGAGGCGGTTGTCCGACAACGGCTGCGCGAGCTGCTCCTCGCTCAGAGCGTTGGCTTCGACTGCGGCCATCAGGGCCGAGGGCAGCGGGTCTGTGCGCATGCTCGCGGCCTCGGCTCGGGCACGGGCGGAGTTCCAGCGTTCGGGAGCATCGTCTGTGTCCATGCGGAAGCGGAGATAGTTGTCGAGAGCTTCGAGGCTGTCGAGGAAGATCACAGTCGAAGGCGATTCGCCATCGGTCTTCTCGGATTCCTCCTGTCCGTCGACAGCGAAGCTTTCAAGGACGTCGAGGAGGTCGTCGATTCCCTCCGGTTCGTCGATATCTGCGCGGGAGGACACGGCGATGCAGAAGAGGAGGTGGGCGATGTCGAAGACCTCTGAGTCCTCGTCGACATCATCGTAGGTCTCGGCCAGCCAGTCGCGGAAGCGCTGGTAGAGCGGCATCTCGTAGACGGTCTTCTCGACCGCGTCCATTCGTTCGTCGACGCCCTGCCGGTCGGCGTGGGGATTCGCCTGTGCGCTCGCCTCGGCGCTCGATCCGCCGAGCCACTCCGGCAGGTCCTGTTCTGCGGCAGGGCCGTCCTGGGCGTCCTGGACTTCGTGGGTCACGCGGTCGGCGGGGCTGTAAGCGCCGGCGACCGGCTCGGGATAGCCGTCGAGAGGCATGAGATCGTCGACGACCTCTTCCGCTGAGACATTGTCCCGCTTGGCCAGTCGTACGACCGCCGCGGCCGCGGCGAGCATGGACCCTTCGAGGACGGGACGTCCGCTGTTGATGGTGATGAGGCGGTCGAGACTGTCGACGACGCGTCCCTTCTGCGCCAGGGCCAGGATGTCGCGGGCTGCGTTGCGGGACTTCTTCGCCGGCCACTTCGGCGCCATCACTCCGCCGAGCTTCGGTCCGTGGGTGTCATCGGTGAACCATTCGTCGACCAGACCCATCGCCGCCCCGGTCACCTGGGCGACGCTCGGGTTGAAGTCCTCGGGGTCGGAGGGCAGGGAGGCCACAACAGCCTCGGCGCGCTTGATGTCGCCGTCGGCGAAGGCAAGGGCGAAGGACCGCAGCTTCCCCAGCGCCAGCCCGCGATGGGCACCGACCGGAGTGAAGAGGCGACGGTTGTATTCCCCCTGCGCCTTCTCCATGGCTGCATGGAACTCAGCCTCGGTGAAGTCCGCATTCGGATCGTCGATGTCGACGCCTTCGGCCTTGAGGAACGGCGCCAGCTCCCGCATCATCCGATCGTCCATGCCGGGGTTGTGGCTGATTTTGCCGCCCGCTGCCATACCGTGGAATTCGGGACTGTCGAAGAAAGTAGACACGCACTGCTCCTGCCGAGGATGAACTGAAGCAATAACGGTAACAAGTCCGACCTCGTCCGCCCCAGAACCGACCCGGCATGGCTCCGCGGCTTTACCGAGATCACATTTCGGGAATCGGCGGTACCGCAGGCAGCGCCGCGGACCCGGTCGGCGTTCACGCCCTGGTCAGCGCTCAGCCCCTGACGAGGCGAGGGTCTTCCGCACCGCCCTGATGGTCAGCTCGAGAGACTGGGCGCGCGCGGTCGGATCGTCGACGCCGACGCTCACGCTGTAGAGGTGTCCGGAGCCGATGGTGAGGTAGACGAACGCTGCCGCCCATCCGATCGGCACTCCTTCATCGATGGACCCGTCCGCCTGCCCTCTCGCGATGACGGCTTCGAGGGGATCATCTTCATCGCCCGCAGATTCAGCGCTCGTGCTGGACTCGGCGGCCGCCTCGGCGAAGGTCTCATCGGTGATGATCGGGTTGTCGGCGAAGAGCAGGGTGAGCACATCGGGCAGAGTGAACAGCTCCGCACAGATCCGTTCGAGCGCAGTCAGCCCGGCCCCTTCGCCGGGACGGGCCTTCATGACCGCCTCACCGAATCGCCGGGCGCCGAGCCTCGCCGCCGCGCCGACGAGAGCCTCCCGATCACTGAAATGTCGGTAAAGAGTGGTGCGACCGACGCCGATCGACTGTGAGAGCTCGATCATCGACGCTTGCGGGTTCGCGGCCAGGTGGGTCAGTGCCTCGCTGACCAGTGCCTCTCGGCCCAATCGACGCATTCCCTGCACCGGCACAACCCCTCCCTGACTCTGCGAACGATACAGAGCAGTCTACTTGTGGAACACATGTGTTCCACCTTGGTATCATGGAGTACCGAAAACGCCTTCGAGGATTGAGCACATGATGGATCAGCCCCAACAGAAGAACGACTCCTCCACCCAGCAGCCCCACGCCGCTGAGACCTTCGCGCTCAGTCGGACCGACGTCGTCGTCATCGGCCTCGTCTGCATCGGCATCGGCGTGGCTCTCGGCTTCTTCCTTCCGGCCCTCGGATCGCTTGCCGCAACATTTCCCATTCCTTTCGGGGACGTCATCGAGAAGCTCAGCCGCTTCGACCAGGCGTGGGTCGTCATCGCCCGACCGATCATCGGCGGAGCACTCGGACTCATCGCCGCCTTCTTCATCGCCGCCTCGACGACTCCCCTGATCGTCGACGAACACGGAATCACCATCGGCCGAGACGACGACCACCCGCTGCGCATCTCCCGCGCCTCGTTCTCGACCGCGTACTTCGCCGACGGCAAGCTCGTCGTCGTCACCGAAGGCGGGCATCAGGCCTTCAAAGGAGACATCGAGGGCAAGAAGGCTGCGATCGCGGAGGCCTTCACCTCTCGCGGATATCGCTGGGGCGAGATCTGACCATCCAGCCAAACGTCCACTCGGCCGGCCGGAACCGGTCCCTTCGTCCCGAGTTCGCGACACGTTTGGCCGCCCGTCCGCACCTGCCCTGAAGCCGTGGAATCGTGACCCCGCTCACGCCACCATGGGGTCATGACCATTGACGTTCCCACCACAGGCCGCTCACTGCCCCAGCTGCAGCCGATCAGCTTCATCGGCGCAGATGGCCGGCTCACCGACACTCCGACCGAGGGGCTGCGCATCCCCAGCGATGCCACCCTCACCGGTCTCTACCGGCAGATGGTCCTCGTCCGCCGGTTCGAAGCACAGGTCACGCACCTGACCCGGCAGGGTCGACTCGCGACCTACCCCTCTGCGGCAGGTCAGGAAGCCGCCGAGGTGGGGGCCACCACCGCGCTGGCCCCGAACGATTGGCTGTTCCCCACCTACCGCGACTCGGCAGCGCTGCTGACACGCGGAGTGCCCGTCGCCGAGATCCTCGCCGCCTTCCGCGGGGACTGGCACTGCGGTTTCGATCCGCAGGAATATCACGCCTCACCTTCGGCGACACCGCTGGCGACGCAGACTCTGCACGCCACGGGATTCGCGATGGCCGCGAAGCTCAAGGGCGAGGACGCCGCGACTCTGACCTTCCTCGGCGACGGCGCCAGCAGTGAAGGCGATACCCACGAGGCCTTCAACTTCGCCTCCGTGTGGCAGACCCCGACGGTGTTCGTCCTGCAGAACAACCAGTACGCGATCTCCACTCCCCTGCGGGAGCAGACGAACGCGACGATGCTCGCCGACCGGGCCGCCGGCTACGGAATGCCCGGCCTGCGCGTCGACGGCAATGACGTCGCCGCCGTGTTCGCCGCCGTCTCCGCGGCGCTGGCGCGCGGTCGGAACGGAGACGGTCCGACCCTCATCGAGTGCCTCACCTACCGGATGGAATCGCACACGAACTCCGACGATCCGACGAAGTACCGCGACTCCGAAGAGGTCGAGCACTGGAAGCAGTTCGATCCCATCGACCGTCTCGAGAAGTATCTGCGCCAGTCCGAGGCCCTTGACGATGCGAAGGTCGCCGAGGTCGCCGAGGCGGCTGAGACCCTGGCCGCGTCCGTCCGCGAGGCCATGAACCAAGAGGCCGAGATCGACCCGCGCGAACTCTTCGCCCACGTCTATGCGACCCCGCGCACGGCCCTTGCCGAACAGCAGCAGGTCGTCGAAGCCGAACTCGCAGCGGCAGGCCGCGCATGAGCGTCACGGCACCCGAGGCGACATCCGCCCCCGCCCCGTCCTCGGTGACGATGACGAAGGCACTCAACCAGGCGCTGCGCGATTCCCTGGCCGACGACGACACCGTGCTCGTCTTCGGTGAGGATGTCGGCCGCCTCGGCGGGGTCTTCCGTGTCACCGAAGGTCTGCGGGCCGAATTCGGGTCGAACCGCGTCTGGGATTCCCCGCTTGCGGAGTCCGGCATCATCGGCACCGCAATCGGCATGGCGATGAACGGGATGCGACCTGTCGTCGAGATGCAGTTCGACGCCTACGCCTACCCTGCTTTCGAACAGATCGTCTCCCACGTGGCGAAGATGCGGAACCGGACGAAGGGCCGGGTCAGCCTGCCGATCACGATCCGGATCCCCTATGC
This sequence comes from Brevibacterium sp. 'Marine', assembly GCF_012844365.1. Lineage (NCBI taxonomy): Bacteria > Bacillati > Actinomycetota > Actinomycetes > Micrococcales > Brevibacteriaceae > Brevibacterium > Brevibacterium sp. 'Marine'. The sequence continues at coordinate 126,313 of NZ_CP051626.1, read as the reverse complement.
CGGCGACATCGGCGGAGTCGAGCATCACTCGGATTCTTCGGAAGTCTATTGGACGTCGACGCCGGGGCTGACCGTCGTCACGCCGTCGAATCCGGCCGATGCGTATTCGCTGCTGCGCGAGTCGATCGCCTCTGACGACCCGGTCGTATTCATGGAGCCGAAGTCGCGGTATTGGATGAAGGAGATGCTGTCCCTGCCTGTGACGACGGCGCCGATGAATCGGGCGCAGGTCATCCGCGAGGGCACCGACGCCACTCTGCTCGCTTATGGTCCGACCGTGCGGACGGCACTGGATTCTGCTGAGGCCGGAGCCGAGCACGGACTGTCCATCGAGGTCATCGACCTGCGCACGCTCTCGCCGTTCGACGATGAGACGGTGTCCGCATCGGTGCGCAAGACCTCGCGCGCGGCGATCATCCATGAGGCCGCGCAGTTCGGCGGCTACGGCGCCGAGGTGGCCGCCCGCCTCACCGAACGCAACTTCACCCATCTGTCGGCCCCGATCCTGCGGGTCGCCGGATTCGATGTGCCCTATCCGTCGCCGAAGCTCGAGGAGTTCTACTTGCCGACCGTCGAACGCGTACTCGATGCGCTCGAGTCCTGGGATTGGGAGCTGTGATGAGTGCTGACGTGAATACGGGTACGCGAGAGTTCATCCTCCCCGACCTCGGCGAAGGGCTCACCGAGGCGGAGCTGATCTCCTGGAAGGTCGAGATCGGGGACGAGGTCCACGTCGATCAGATGGTCGTCGAGGTCGAGTCCGCGAAGTCCGTCGTCGAGCTCCCCTGCCCGTACGCCGGGCGGGTCGTCAGCCTTCACGCGAACGCCGGGGACACCGTCAGCGCAGGTCAGGCCCTGCTCACCGTCGCCGAGGCGGGGGCCGAGATGGGTGCGGGTGACGAGGGTGACGGCGGGACGCCTGCGAGCGTGAGCCAATCCGGCTCGTCGACGGAGAACTCCAGCGGCGCGAACCTCATCGGCTACGGCACTTCGGAGCCGAAGACCCGGCCGGCGAAGAAGCGCTCATTCGGCGGCAAGCACGCGGCCACACCGGCTGCGACATCTACCGCCGCACCGACTGCGGCGCCCGCTGTTCCGACCGTCATTCCAGATGCTCCTCCGCAGCCGCCGGCAGAAGCCCCATCGGCGGCTGCTAGCGACCACGTCTCCCCTGTGTCGTCTCCCCTCGTGCGCAAGCTCGCGAAGGATCACGGCATCAGTGCCAAGAGCCTGCCCGGCACGGGCCCCGGCGGGGTCGTGACCAGGGCTGATGTCACGGCCGCGATCGAGTCCGGGGCAGGTGCCGCTGCCCACGTCCCCGCGGGGACGTCACCGGCGAAGGCACCTTCGACTGCTGCGAGCTCCGACCAGAGCGACCGCGATACCCGCACCCCGATCACGGGGCTGCGGAAGGTCGTGTCCGAACGCCTCACGAAGTCGCGGCAGGAAATCCCCGAAGCGACTATCTGGCTCGACGTCGACGCCACCGAGCTGCTGGCGACGAAGAAGGCGCTCGAGGCCCGCACGGGTGAGAAGTATTCGCTGCTCTCGCTCGTCGCCCGCTTCGTCGTGGCCGGTCTGAAGAAGTACCCGATCATCAACTCGTCGATCGATACGGCCGCCGGTGAGATCGTCACCCACGGCGACATCAACCTCGGCCTGGCCGCGCAGACCCCGCGCGGGCTCATGGTCCCCGTCGTCCACGGGGCCGGCGAGATGAGCCTGCGGCAGCTGCGCGACTCCGTGTCCGAGACCGTCGGGAAGGCCGCCTCGGGGAGGTTCGATCCGTCTGAGCTGACCGGCGGCACGTTCACCTTGAACAACTACGGGATCTTCGGCGTCGACGGTTCGGCCCCGATCATCAACCTCCCCGAGGTGGCCATGCTCGGTCTCGGCAGGATCAAGGACCGCCCGTGGGTCGTCGACGGTGAGCTGACGGTGCGCAAGGTGATGTACCTGTCCTTCGTCTTCGACCACCGGGCGTGCGACGGTCAGGAGCCGAGCGAGTTCCTCACCTTCGTCGCCGACTGCATCGAGAACCCGGTCTCACTGCTGCCCGAGCTCTGAGGGCTGCCCTCGGGCAGGGCAGCACGAACGTCTTCCTCCGAGATCTCCGCACGGTCTCCGCTGTGCTTCCACGCCAGGTCGGCGATGGCCAGAAGACGACGGGGGTTGCCGTCCGCCGCTTCGAGAAGGCGGCGGACGGCACCCTCGGTGATCGACTTTCCGCTATCCGCGAGCGCTGTCGACACGAAGAGTCGCATACCGTCGTCGCTCAACCGTTCCAGATCGACTCGCGCCGACCGCGCCAAGTAGGGAATCGCGTCCGCCGCGAACAGCGCATTCGTTGCGTCGGCGGGACCGGTGAACGCGAGCGCGAGAGGAATGCCCTCGGCAAACGCGTCCGCCACCGTACCGGCCACCTGTTCCAGGTCCGGCAACGGTGCCCGATCGATATCGTCCACCGTGATGAGGACTCCGTGCCCCTCGTCGTCGAGCAATCGAGGAATCTGTGCTTCGGCCAATCGCTCGACCAGCCCGGCTCCACCTGGGAGATGCACGGTGGCCCAGCTGCGCGACGTCGCCACTTCCTCGAACACCGTGAGCATGGTGCTCTTCCCCATACCCGATTCACCGGTGACGAGCGTGGATCGCCCCATTGCGCCGTGACCGCTGTCAAGCGCATAGGCAAAATCGTTGATGAAGGACTGCCGTTCGACGAGCACAGGCGGGACCGTTCCCGGCTGTAGGGCGAAGGGAGAGCGTCGTTGTTCGGTCATCTCTGCCAGCATAGCCTTCCGGTTCCACACCCCGGTTCGCTGACGTTCGGGCCGATCGATTCCGAGGGCGCGCTTCGAGGCGAAGGTCGAGCGCCTCAGTCACTCATCCAGCAGAGCGGCCGCGTACATCGGACGGGCGGCATCGGCGCTCGGCGGGTGGAAGAGCCCGGCCGTGGCATCTCGGAAGAGGCGGGAGAGTTCGTGCTTGTTGCCGAATCCACTGCCGCTCGTGCACATCAGTGCGGTTTCAGCGTTTCGGCGGGCCGCCTCGGCGGACTTGATCCTCGCCCCCACCAGGCGCAACGGCCAACCGGCACCGTGGTCGATGAGGTCATCGAAGTCCCGAGCGTAGGTGTCGATCATCGCCGTCACGGGCATGAAGTCGAGATGCGCATCGGCCAGGCGCGTCCGGGCCTCGGGCACCTCGGCGAAGGTGACGCCGGCCTTCGCGGACTTCCGCTTGTGCAGTCCGGCGGCGCCCAGCTCGAGCGCTCGCGCCGCGACTCCGGCATAGACGGCGGCGATGAGCAGCTGGAAGTTGCTCGTGATCGCGAAGGTGAGCAGGTCGGGGTGCTTGCCGGCGGGGATGACGCGTGAGACCCGCTCAGGCTTCATCGGCACGCGGTCGAGGATCGTCGCCCGCGACTGCGAGGCCCGCATTCCCAGCACATCCCAGTCATCGGAGACCGTGATCCCGGGCGCATCCCGTTCGATGAACCCGTAGACGAGCTCGTCTGAGCCCACGGCACCGTGGACGATGAGCCTCGTCCATACGGGCGAGAGCGAGGTGAAGATCTTCACCCCGGTCAGCTCAAATCCGCCGTCGGCCGTCGGCACCGCCTCCGTGGTCGAACCCTGCAGGACCCAGTCGTTCGACGGTTCCGAGATGCCGAAGGCGAAGATCTCACCGGCCATGGCCTCGTCGAACACCCAGTTCAGCGCCTCGTCGCCGCGATCGGCCAGTGCCTTGACCACTCCGGTGGTCATGAGGTGCATGTTGATCGCCAGCGCCGTCGCCGGGGCCGCCGCTGCCAGCCGCTGCTGCAGTCGGCTGACCTCGAACAGGCTCAGCCCCGGCCCGCCATGCGACTGCGGGACGAACAGCTGAAGATAGCCGAGTTCCCCCAGTTCGGCGAGATCCTCGTCGAAGAATCGATTCTCCCGATCATAGACGTCGGCTCGTTCGCGGAATCTCTCCAGCACATCGTCGGGTAAGTACCGCGCAGAGAGTTCGCTCACGCGGGTCTCACGGTCGGTCATCGTCTCTCCTTCGTCGAGGGGTCGTGTGGTCGGCGCAGAATGATCGCCCCGTTGTGCCCGCCGAATCCGAACGACGTCGACAGCACGGTGTCCACGACCGCCTCGGCGAGGTCCTGCCCACCACTCATGTCACGGGCGTGACCTGCGACGATATCCCATTCGGGGAACTCGTTGTCGTCGAGGTTGAGCGTCGGGGGCAGCGTCTGATCCCGCAGCGTCAGGGTTGCGATGATCGCCTCGACGACCCCCGATGCGCCGAGGAGGTGCCCCGTCGTCGATTTCGTGGCCGAGATCGGGATCGTCCGTCCGGCCTCCCCCAGGGCTGCGTCGAAGGCGGCGAGTTCGGCTCGGTCGCCGGCCGGTGTGCCCGTCGCGTGGGCGTTGATGTGGTCGATATCGCCGGGTTCCAGCCCCGCATCGCTCACAGCCTGGACCACCGCCGAGGCGGCGCCCCGTCCGCCCGGATGCGGATTCGTCGGGTGGTGGGCATCGCTGGCGGCACCGAATCCGGCAAGCTCGGCCAGCGGCGTCGCCCCACGTGAGGCCGCCGAGTCGGCGGATTCGAGGAGGATCGCGGCCGCACCTTGGCTCATGACGAAGCCGTTGCGGCCCCGGTCGAAGGGACGGCTGGCGGCGGTCGGATCGTCTTCGTATCCGGCGGCGAGCGCGCGCATGTTCGCATTCGAGGCAAGATTGACCGGGCCGAGGCAGTCTTCCATGCCGACGACGAGCACGGCGTCGGCGTAGCCGTGGCGGATGCGACGCATCGCCTCGCCGAGGCCGATCGCCCCGGAGGCGCAGGTCGCCGAGACTCCCTGCCCGGGCCCGCGCAGATCGAAGCGTTGGCTGATCAGCGCCGCCGCGGAATCCGGTGCACCGTGGATGGACAGGGTCAGCGGCACCGACCTGGGGCCGTCGGCGTCGAGGCGGCGCGTCGCCGCCTGCATGGCGTCGACGGGTCCGGAGCCGGTGGCCGCGATCACGGCCGTGCGGTCACGATCCCAGGGCAGGTCCTCGGCCTCTGATTCGATGCCGCCTGCGCGCAGCGCCTGGTCGGCCGCGGCGATCGCCCAGTGCTGGACGGGGCTGAGCCGACGGGCGAGCGCCCGGGGCAGAACCTCCTCGGCGTCGAAGTCCGTGATCTGCCCGCCGATCCGCACCGCCAGGTCATCGAACCGCTCACCTGCGAGGACGTCGATGGCGCTGGTGCCGGTGCGCACGGATTCCCAGAGGGTCTCTGGGTCCTGACCGCTCGGGGTGATGGCGCCGAGTCCGGTGATGATGACGTCGCGCACGCCGTCCGTCCGGTGCCGATTGCTCCGGGAGGCGTTCACAGCCGCTGTGCCTTTCCGCTCATGACCAGGTCAACGGCTTCATGGCGTCGAATCTTCCCGCCGACGGTCCGCGGCAGCCGGTCGAGTACGTAGAACCGCCTCGGCACGAACTGCGGGGCCAGCTTTGCCCGGGCATGGTCGAGCAGTGTTGCTTTGTCGGGCGTGCCCGAGGTGCCGACTCCACCTCCGGGGACAGAGGCCGGTTCGATGACGAGGGCGACGATGCTGCCGAGACCGTCGTCGGGCAGCGCGATCGCGCAGACCTCGCCGAGGCGGCCCTGCCCCGAGTGCCGATCACCGCGGTCGAATCCCTCGAAGGCGCGTTCGATCTCGGGCAGGGACACCTTGTGCCCTCCGGTGATCGCGATGTCACCGGCCCGTCCGGCGAGTTGGAGGAGTCCGTTTTCGATCCGCCCCTGGTCACCGACCGTGGCCCAACCGTCGGGGCGTCGCAGCTGAGCGCCGGTGGTGCCGGTGACGTAGCCGTCCGAGCAGGCGGCGGCCTTGATCCAGACCGTGCCGATCTCTCCGTCGGGCAGGCGGGCGTCGGAATCGTCGCGGACCTCGACGCCGATGGTGTCGTAGATCGAGATCCAGGTGCCGTCGCCATCACGACTGTCGCCGATGAATCCGATCTCGGCGGCACCGTAGTAGCTGATCAAACGCGTGTCGGGGAGGACGTCGGCGAGTGCCGAGCGGATGGAGGCGGGCAGGTTCGCTCCTCCGGTGACGACGAGGTCGAGACCGTGGAAGTTCTCAGGTGTTCGGCGGGCCGCCTCGGCGAGGGCCTTGACCACGGCGGGCACGGCGACGACACGGGTGATGGTTTCGTCGGCGATGCGCGAGCCCATGGTGAAGGGGTCGAAGTCGTCGGCGACGTGGACGCTGCCGCCGGTGGCGAGGGATTCGATGACGGCGTAGAGGGTGAGGCTGTAGGACACCGGACCAGGCGCCAGGGTGGCCACTCCGGGGAAGGGTTCGAGGTGGGCCGAGGACACAACCACGTTGTCGCGGTACTGCTGTCGGGTCTTGATGAAGGCTTTCGGGTTGCTCGTCGTGCCGGAGGAGAAGAGCATGAGGAACGGCTCGGACGCCTCGCGGATGCTCGGCGGTGCGGTGTCGGCGGGATCGATGGCGGCTTCGCGGGCACGGAAGTCGGCGGCGGTGATGACGGTCCCGGTCCAGCCGGCGGCGGCGAGCGCCTCGGCGAGGTGGGTCGAGTCGCTGATGACAAGCCCGATGCCGGTGGTCGTGATGACTCCGACCTGGTGGCTCAACGGCCAGCGGGGATCGATCGTGGCCGAGACTGCGCGGAAGCCGGCGAGGCCGGCGATGATGCGGGAGGTCTCGAACGCCGAGGTGAGGCTGACGGCCGTGATCGGGATGCCGTGGGTCTCGGGAGCAGGACTCGGTGGGTCGGTCTGGGCACTGTGGAGGGCGTCGACGGCGGCGAACATCGTCCGCGAGCCCTCGGCGAGCTGCGAGTAGGTCAGCTGTCCGTCCCCACCGACGATCGCAAGCCGATCGGGGTCGACGCCGGCGACCTCGAGGATCGTCGCGGTGATCGGCATGCTTCCCTCCACAGTCTCGCTCCACGGCCGTCCGACCGAGCCGCCTGGCACCAGTATAGGAGCCGGTCGACTCCGCCAACTGAGCGACTGTACGCGTCCGCGTCGACCGTGCTTCATCACCCGGTCATCTGCAGCGCCGAAGATGACTGCTGGCGGACTCCGTCCGACTTCTCCTGGGACGGACCCGCGCATACCCCTCCCGCACCCGCACACAGGAACACACGATGACGAACGACACCCTCGCAGATTCCTCCCCTCGATTGACGCCCCGACCACGCTTCCTCGGCCCCGACCGCTGGTGGCACATCTGTTTCGGCCTCATGCTGGCGGCGACCCTGGTCTCGTTCACGCTGTGGTCGTTCGACTTCGTCGGAGCCGGGTCCAACCGGCTCGTCCTCATCACGACGATCGTCTTCGGCACGTTCATGGCCTTCAACATCGGTGGCAATGACGTGGCGAACTCCTTCGGCACCTCGGTGGGCGCCGGAACGTTGAGCATGAAGCAGGCGCTCATGGTCGCAGCGGTCTTCGAGGTCAGCGGTGCCGTCCTCGCCGGCGGTGAGGTCACCGACACCGTCCGCAGCGGCATCGTCGACCTCGGCGCGATCGACGTCGATCCCCTCGATTTCGTCTTCATCATGATGTCAGCTCTCCTCGGCGCCGCGATCTGGCTGCTCATCGCCACGAAGATGGGGTGGCCGGTCTCGACCACCCATTCGATCATCGGAGGGATCGTCGGTGCCGCCCTCACCTTGGGATTCGTCACCGGCACCGGCGGATTGGGGATGGTCCAGTGGGGCGGGATCGGCACGATCGCGATCTCCTGGGTGCTCTCCCCGGCGCTGGGCGGCGTGGTCGCCTTCGTGCTCTTCGGCGCGATCAGACGACACATCCTCGTCTACAACGATGAAGCCGATGCGAAGCTGCGCGAGATCAAGACCGCGAAGGCGGAGCTGCGGCAGGAGCACAAGAAGGCCCTCGAACGCCTCGACGAGATCCAGCAGATCTCCTACACCAATGCGATGACCAGGGACGCCGTCCTCATCAACGAACCCGACTATGACCCCGACGAACTCGAATCGGACTACTTCCGCCGCATGGCGGCCATCGAGACCGAGCGCTCGGGGCTGAACTCCCACCGCGCGCTCGAGACCTGGGTGCCGCTGCTGGCGGCCTTCGGCTCAATCGTCATCTCATCGATGCTGCTGTTCAAGGGACTGAAGAACCTCGAACTCGGCATCAGCTCCGTCGGCAACTTCCTCATCATGGCGATGATCGGTGCGGGCGTGTGGATGGCGGTCTTCATCTTCACGAAGACGCTGAAGAAGCAGACTCTGTCACGATCGACCTTCCTCCTCTTCTCATGGATGCAGGTCTTCACGGCATCGGCGTTCGCGTTCAGCCATGGCAGCAATGACATCGCCAATGCGATCGGCCCGTTCGCGGCGATCCTCGACGTGCTGCGGACGAACGAGATCAACGCCGAGGCGGGGGTGCCCGCCGCAGCCATGATCACCTGCGGCATCGCCCTCGTCGCGGGCCTGTGGTTCATCGGCCGCAATGTCATCAGGACGGTCGGCACGGGGCTGACGAAGATCCATCCTGCCTCGGGCTTCGCCGCCGAACTCTCCGCCGCGGGTGTCGTCATGGCCGCCTCGGTGCTCGGACTTCCGGTGTCGAGCACGCACATCCTCATCGGCGCCATCCTCGGTGTCGGGCTCGTCAACCGCGCCGCGAACTGGAATCTCATGAAGCCGATCGCCCTCGCCTGGGTGATCACGTTGCCCGCCGCCGCAGCCATCGGGGCGATCGGACTCGTGTCCCTGCGCGCGATCTTCGGCTGACCGGTCGCCGTCGGTCGGCACTCGGGTCGCTCTCACCTCGGTTCGGGACAATGCTGTCCATGAGTGACGCACACGGTCCGCCCGCATCCCAGCCGCTGTCCTCGACCGCGGCCCCACGCTGGAGTCGCGGCGACCAGATCCTGTGGACCTACACCAACCCGGCGCACCCAGGCCTGTACGACCAGCGCCCCGTCACGGTCATCGCCGACGACGAGAACCACCTGGCCGTCTGGCTGGAGTCGGGGACGAGGATGCTCCATCATGTGCTCGCCGACGGCTCGGGAATCCGCACCGCTGACGGACCCGCCCGCTTCGGTGCCCCACGGGCACAGGGCCTCAAACGGTGGCAGGGGCCGGGCGTCGTCGCTGTCTTCCAGCCGGGAGCCGACTATTCGGTGTGGTTCTTCGAGAACCCGGGCTCTCCCCGTCGCGATTCCTTCTACGTCAACCTCGAGGAGCCCTTCACCCGCTTCGACTGCGGCATCCTCACCTCCGACCACGTCCTCGACATCGTCGTCGACTCAGATGGCACCTACCGGCTCAAGGATGAGGACGAACTCGAATTCGCACGCTCAGCCGGGATGTTCTCCGACGAGAAGGTCGAGCGCATACGGGCGGCCGCGGACTCGGCCATCGAGGATGTCCGCACCTGGCGCTTCCCCTTCGACTCCGCCTACCCGGACTTCCAACCGGAACCCGACTGGCCGATGCCCGACCTCCCCGCCGAGGCGAGCTGGGACTTCGAGAGCTGAACCGCCCCCGCACCATTGCGCGAAAAACGGGCTGGGTGTCGAGAAACGCATGCGCACACACGTTTCTCGACACCCAGCCCGTTTCTCGACGACCGCGGAGGGCGAACCCCTCTCAGTCAGCCACGTAGTACATGCGTTTGTTGACGAATTCGTCCATGCCGTAGGGGCCGAGCTCGCGGCCGAAGCCCGAGCGCTTGGTGCCGCCGAACGGGATCTCCGCGCCCTCACCGGCCGGGGTGTTGACGTTCGACATGCCGACGTCGAGGCGCTGAGCGAGCTTCGCGGCACGCTCGGAATCCTTGGCGAACACGGCGCCGCCGAGGCCGAAGCGCGAGTCATTGGCCAGTGCCAGTGCCTCGTCATCGCTGGTGACCTTGTACACGGTGGCCACGGGTCCGAAGAGCTCTTCGCGGTAGGCGTCCATCTCCGAGGTGACTCCGGTGAGCACGGCCGGTGAGACATAGGCCGAACCGTCGCTGGCGAGCTCGCCGCCGACGAGGGTCGCACCCTGCTCGACGGCGCGGTCGAGCTGCTTGCGCAGGTTCTCGGCGGCCGAACGCGAGGACAGGGGCGAGTATTTGCCGTCGCCCGCCTCGGCGGGGGTGCCCTTCTCCCAGGACTGGGCACGTTCGGTCAGACCGGACACGAAGTCGTCGTAGATGTCGTCCATGACGATCATCCGCTTGTTCGCGTTGCAGACCTGGCCGGTGTTGTACAGGCGGGTGCCCCACGCGGTGTCGACGGCCTCGTTCATGTCATCGGTGTCGAGGATGATGTAGGGGTCGGAGCCGCCGAGCTCGAGCACGGCCTTCTTCAGGTACTTGCCGGCGGTGGCGGCCACGGCGGACCCGGCGCGCTCGGAGCCGGTCAGGGACACACCTTCGACGCGGTCGTCGGCGATGATCGTCTCGATCTGCTCATGGGTGGCGTAGATGTTGGAGTACACGCCTTCGGGGATGCCGGCTTCCTTCATGATCTCGGCGATCTTCGCCGAGGAGCGGGGGCAGATCTCCGCGTGCTTGAGGATGATCGTATTGCCGAGCACGAGGTTCGGGGCCGCGAAGCGGGCGACCTGGTAGTACGGGAAGTTCCAGGGCATGATGCCCAGCAGCGCACCGACGGGACGGCGCTGGATGAAGGCTTTGCCTCCGGACATCGATTCGATCGGCTCATCGGCGGCGAACTTCGGTCCGTTGTCCGCGTAGTAGTTGAAGATCGCCTCACAGAACTCGGCCTCTTCCTCACCTTCGGCGGTGGGCTTGCCCATCTCCTCCGCGATGATCTCGGCGAGTTCGGCCTTGCGCTCGCCGAAGAGAGCGGCGACCTTGTTGACGATCGCGGCGCGTTCCTCGATCGTCTTCTCGCGCCAGCTCAGGTAGCCCTTGTGTGCGGATTCGAGGACCTGCTGGACCTCGTCATCGGTGGCATTGTCGAATGTCTCGACGACCTCACCGGTGGCCGGGTTCTCGACGCGGTAGCCGCCTGCGGCACTGCCTACATTGCTCATTCCAGACTCCTTCGACTTCGGGCGCCTGTTGGCGCCGTTTAAGCAATCGCATACCTGTTCGCCGTCGGAATCGACGGATTGCGTATGCCTGTCTCACACGCTATCAACACGTGACCCGCGCAACAAGTGCCGGAACCTGGGGGAATCATCAGTGCCGGATCGTGCCCGACGTGTTCGCCGAGGAGGTGCGGATTCCGAATCAACCACGACGAAATCCGAACCGCCCTCAACGTGGATCGAACAGCCGCCGCGGCACGCTCACGAATCAGCCGCCGCGGTGTGGGGATCGGCTCCGGCACGAGGTACCGGACCCGTTCGCCCACCCGCAGCAGACCTCACCGGCGCAGCAGACCTCACCGCCCCACGAGGTCGAGCGCCGCAGAGACGATCGAGTCCGTGTCGATTCCGTGGAGCGCATGTGCCTGACTCACCGAGGAGGCCTGACCGAATTCCGTGACGCCGAGGTTGCGGGTGCGATCCCCGCGCACTCCGGCGAGGAAGGCCAGCGTGTGCGGGTGTCCGTCGAGGACGGTCACCAGGGGCGCGGGATGCGCGGCCGGGAACAGTTCGTCGGCGATGGCCGATCGGCGGCTCTGCCCCACCCGTCCGCGCTCCTGCACGGAGCGGAAGACCTTCGACGCCGAGCTCAGGCAGACGATTCCGGCCCGCACGCCCAAGGATTCCAGTCGGGCCGCAGCCGCGATGACCTCGGTCATGATCGCACCGGCGCCGACGAGCGTGACCTCATCCTCGGCCGCCGGACGGGCCGAGAGCCGGTAGCCTCCGGCGATGACCTGTTCGCGGCGGCGTTCGCGCAGCAGCGGATCCTCGGGCACTGCGGCGAGCTCCTGGGCCACGGGCCTGGTGGTCAGGCGGAAGTACGCCGAATCCCCGTGCGGGTCGGCGAGTTCGCGCAGCGCCTCGAGCAGGGTCCATTCGAGGTCCTGGGCGAAGGCCGGCTCCCAGCTCGTCAAGCCCGGGATCTCCAGAGTCACCGAGGGCGTGTTGAATGACTGGTGTGCCCCGCCCTCGGGTGCGAGCGTGACTCCGGACGGCGTGCCGACCATGATCGAGCGCCCACCGGCGTAGAGGCTGAACGTCCACGGTTCGAGGGCGCGGTTGATGAACGGATCGTAGATCGTCGCGATCGGCAGCAGCGGCTGTCCCCACCGGCTCCCGGTCGTCCCGAGCTCACCGGCCAGGGAGACGAGGTTGACCTCGGCGATGCCCATCTCGATGTGCTGACCGCGCGAGCCTTCCTGCCATTTGAGGACTCGTTCCCGGTCATCGGAGAACCAGTCCTCCCGCCCGGCCGGGGACCAGATCCCGGTCTTGTTGATCCACCCGCCGAGGTTGGTCGACGTGGCCACGTCCGGTGAGACGGTGACGACGCGGCGGGCCACCTCGGGGGCGACGTGCTTGAGGTCGGAGAGGAACCGACCCAGCGTGGCCTGGGTGGAGATCGTCGGCCGCGGGGAGAATCCCAGCTCAGCGGGCACCTCGGCGACGGTGTGGGTCTCATGGTCCTCGCGGCGCAGGCGCTCTGCGGTCTGGGCGCAGAGCCTCCCGGCCGGGGTGTCGGGGTCGAAGCGGACCCACGGATCGTCGAGGTCCATCCCCGAGGCGGCCGCGAGGTCGCGCATCTGCGCCTCGGTGAGCTGGGCGGCGTGGTTGCCCGGGTGGCCCTCGGTGGCGAGCCCCTTGCCCTTGATCGTGTAGGCGAAGACGACGGTGGGTCGGTCGTCGTCGATGGCCTCGAAGGCCTCGACGAGCTGCCCGAGGTCGTGTCCGCCGAGGTCGCGGATGAGGGAGGCGATCTCATCGGGTGAGAACGGGTCGATGACCGCGCGCAGCGCCGTGGCCGCGGACTCGTCGAGGCCGGCGAGGAGACGGTCGTGGACCTCGGTGGGGTGAGCGCGCAGGAGCCGCTGGTATTCGGGGTTGGGCATCGAGACGAGCCGATCTTTGAGCGCCTGCCCGCCCGGGGCGGCGAAGACGGCCTCGAGGCGGCGCCCCCACGGGCAAGTGAGGACCTGCCAGCCGGCGGCGGCGAACATGCCCTGGAGGCGTTTGATCTGCACGTCGGGGATGACCCGGTCGAGGGACTGCCGGTTGAGGTCGACGATCCACACGATCTCGCCGAGGGTGCGCACCTCGGGGTCGATGATGGCCTCCCATACCGCGCCTTCGTCCATCTCGGCATCCCCGAGCAGCGAATAGAAGCGCCCGGCCCGTGGGGTGTCGGGGAACCGGTCGGAGACGTAGCGGTGGGACAGTGCGGCCCAGATCGGGGCGGTCGCGCCGATGCCCACCGACCCCGTGGAGAAGTCGACGGTGTCGGGGTCCTTCGTCCGGGAGGGGTAGGGCTGGAGTCCTCCGCGGCTGCGCAGCGTGTCCAGATGGTGTTCAGCGAGATCGCCGAGGAGGTAGTTGATCGCGTGGAGGACCGGTGAGGCGTGGGGCTTGGCCGAGACCCTGTCGATCGAGCGCAGGCGGGCGAACCACAGGGCGGTCATGATGCCCGCCATCGAGGCCGAGGACGACTGGTGGCCGCCGACCTTGACCCCATCGGGGTTCTCCCGCCCCCGATTGGCCCGGTCGATGATCGACGTGGCCAGCCAGAGCACGCGCTGGGCGATCTCGTCGAGGACCCGGTCCTCCCCCGAGGCCGAGGCCCGCAGCGGTCTGTCGTTCGTGCCGGGCGGGCTGACCTGGATCGAGGTCTCGAACTGGTGGCGATCCTGCTCGTGGTCGCCGTCCTGCGGGGGCTGAGATCCGTGTGCGGTCGTCATCTCATCGATCCTTCCTCAAGGGGGTGGCTGTGTCGTGGGATGGGCGTCGTCCCGCCTCAAGGGGGTGGTTGCGTCGTGGGATGGGCGTCGTCCCGATCAGAAGATCGAGGAGTAGGCGTTGAGGGCCAGCTGCCCACCGAGGTGGGCATAGAGGACGGTCGAATCCTTGCCGATCGTGCCATCAGCAACGAGGTCGAGGAGCCCGGCCATCGACTTGCCTTCGTAGACGGGGTCGAGGATGACGCCTTCGAGCTGGGCGGTGGTGCGGATCGCCTCGACGGTCGAATCGTCGGGGATGCCGTAGGCGGGTCCTTCCCAACCCGAGCGGATGTCGACTTCGTCGGCGGTGATCTCGCGGCCGAGCCCGATGAGGTCGGCCGTGGTGTTCGCGATCCGCTGCACCTGGTCGCGGGTCTTGGCGATCGTGGCCGAGGCATCGATGCCGATGACCTTGCGGGGGCGGCCGCCTGCGGCTTCGAGGGCGGCGAAGCCGGCGATCATGCCGGCATGCGTCGACCCGGTCACGGTGCACACGACGATCGTGTCGAAGAAGACGCCGAGCTCCTTCTCCTGTGCGGCGACCTCATACGCCCAGTTCGCGAACCCGAGCCCGCCGAACTTGTGCTCCGAGGCCCCGGCCGGGATCGGATAGGGCCTGCCGCCGGACTCTTCGACCTCGTGCAGTGCGTTCTCCCAGCTCGAGCGGATGCCGATGTCGAATCCGGCGGAGTCGAGGCGGACGTCGGCGCCCATGATGCGGGAGAGCTCGATATTGCCGACTTTGTCATTGCCCGGATCCTCCCAGTCGACCCAGCGTTCCTGCACGAGGCGGGCCTTCAGCCCCAGGTGAGCGGCGACGGCCGCGACCTGCCGGGTGTGGTTGGACTGGTATCCGCCGATCGAGACGAGAGTGTCCGCCCCCGAGGCGAGGATGTCGGGGACGATGTACTCGAGTTTGCGGGTCTTGTTGCCCCCGAAGGCGAGTCCCGAGTTGACGTCCTCGCGTTTGGCCCAGACCCTGGCCCCGCCGAGGTGGTCGCTCAGTCGCGGGAGTTCGTGCACGGGGCTGGGGCCGAAGGTCAGTGGGTAGCGTTCGAAATCGGTGATGGCCATGGTGTCCTCTGTTCTCTGGGCGGTGGGGGCTCTCCGGGCGACGGTGCTCGACAGCTCCCCGACGGTGCCGGTGCGAACCGCGGCCGCGGTGGCGGCCGACTGACTCCGAGCGGACAGGGTGTGTCCGGTGACGAGGCGTGCCGGATGAGGCGTGCCCCCTGCGTCGGTGTGTCCTGGATCGCAACGTGCAATATGCAATATATTGCATTCTGGCCGTGCATACAATGAGCACAGACCATTCGCGTCGCCCAGCTCAGCCGATGGCACCGATCAGAGGCCTCCACCGACGAGCTGCGACGAGAGCGAACTCCGAGAATGAAAGGGCCGAGCGTGCCGATCCCCACGGACTCACCGGTGGCGCACCGCACTCTGCTGCGCGATGACGTCTACCGCTCGATCCGCGATGCCATCGTCCGCGGTCAGCTCGCCCCGGGCGAGCAGCTGCGCGACCAGGAGCTCGGCGCCTGGCTGCAGGTCTCCCGGACCCCCGTGCGGGAGGCGCTGCAGCGCCTGGCCCAGGCCGGGCTCGTCGTCGCCGAGCCCGGGCGGATGACTCGGGTGGCCCCCGAGGACCCGGAGCTCATCCTGGCGGCCAGGCAGATCGCCGCCGAACTCCACGCCCTGGCGTTCGACCTCGCATTCCCCAGCCTCGACGAGGCCGCGCTGCACCTGATGGAGCGGGCCAACGACCGCCTGCACGCGGCCCTTGCCGACGGCGATGCCGAAGCGGCGATCGCCGCCGACGACGACTTCCACGAGGTGGCCCTCAACCGATCCGGCAACCCCCTCATCCCCGATCACCTCGAGGTCGTCACCGCCACCCTCCGCCGCGCGGAGTACCTCCACTTCGAATCGGTGAAGGGATCAGCCTCGCCGGAACAGCACACCGAGATCATCACCGCCGTTCGCGCCGGTGAGCATGCGCAGGCCGTCGCCCTGACGCGGGCGAACTGGTCGACCATCGAAGGGGATTCGCCCCACGGGGCCTGAGTCGAACGCCTCCCCGCTGCGGGTTCCGGAGCGATGACCGCACCGCTGACTCTTCTAGTCATCTGATGACTTGTGCTAGAGTCCTCACCACGATCACCGACGATCAGAGGACTGAGGATGTCATCGACGACGAAACGCATCACGACCGCCCTGCTCGCGACCGCCGCGAGCCTTACCCTGCTGACAGGCACAGCTGCGGCCCCGGGAATGGCAGGAACCGCACCGGCCGTCCCTTCGGCCGGCTGCGGCACCGAACAGAAGCCCGGCAATGACGAGAGGACGATCTCCACGGCAGACGGCGAGCGCAGCTATCGGATCAACATTCCGCGCGGCTACGAGACCGCGACTCCCCTGCCGCTCGTCCTCGGATTCCACGGCAACGGTTCCGACGGCGCCGAATTCCAGAACTACACGGGCCTGCCGACCCTGCCCGCAATCACCGTCTTCCCCGACGGTGACCTCAATGACGGCAAGCGCTCCTGGCAGGGAGCCCCGTACGCCAGCGGAGCCGACGACGTCGCGTTCGTCGCCGATCTGCTCGACTCGGTCGAATCCGAGCACTGCATCGACCTCAATCGGGTCTATGCCACCGGCAAGTCGAACGGCGGCGGATTCGTCTCCGTTCTCGCCTGTCACCTGCGCGATCGCTTCTCCGCGTTCGCTCCCGTCGCCGGTGCCTACTATCCGCAGTCGACAGAGGGCTGCGATTATTCGACGCCGACGCCGATGCTCGCCATCCACGGCACGGGGGACGCGACGATGCACTACGAGGGCGGTCACCGCCAAGGCGAGGACTATCCGGGAGTGCGCGAATGGATCCAGCCCTGGGCGGAGGCATCGGGCTGCGCGACGACGACCGAACGTCAGGTCGGACGCAAGGGCGAAGACGTGGTGCGCACCCAATGGACGCAATGCGATGCCCAAGTCGAGCTCTACTCCGTCGCCGACGGCGGCCACGTCTGGCCGGGTGAGGTCGTCTACAGCGGCGGCGGATACGTCACGAAGGACTTCTCGGCCACCGCGACCGTCTGGGAGTTCTTCCGCAGCCATCCGGGCGCAACGCAGGGGCCGACCTCGTAGAGACCAACCAGCCCCGACCCAGAACTGACCGACCAGGGCCACCCCAAAGGTGACCGTTGACACATCCTAACCTAAAGTGATTAGATGACTTAAACACTTGAAGGAGAGCACCATGACGTCCACCGTCGGACTCGTCGAACGCCTCACTCGCGACATTGTCGACACCATCCGCACCGAGAACCTCCAGCCCGGGCAGACCCTGCCCTCGGCCAAGGTCCTCGCCGCACGCTTCGAGGTCACCGTACCCACCGTCCGAGAGGCCCTGCGCCGACTCGAAGCCACGGGCTCGGTCGAACTCAAGCACGGCTCGGGCACCTACGTCCGCGAAGCGATCAACCGCCGCATCCTCGACAACCCGCACTATGTGCCCGTCGACCTCGCAGCGGCCATCGAACTCCTCGATGCCCGCATCGCCATCGAACCCGGCATCGCCGAGCTCGCAGCGACGGTCCAGGCTGCGGATGCCGTGGCTTCCATGGAGTCCGCGCTCGACAATGCCCTCCAGGTCGAGACCGCGGTCCCGGCCGGCCACTTCCACGTCGAACTCGCTCGCGCTTCGGGCAACCGCGCTCTGCACGAGATGCTCGTGTCCCTGCTGGCCATCCATTCGCGGACCCAGCAGGCGGCACGCACGAGCTACGACCGCCTGCGCGACCACGACGAACACGCGGACATCCTCGATGCGATCCGTCGCGGCGACGGCTTCGAAGCCTCTCACCGCACCCGCAAGCACCTCGAGGCGATCAAGACCGCCGTCCTCGCCGACTGGACCGACGACACCATCAAGGACGGCAGTGCCGACACCATCGCAGGACCCCAGCGATGAGCCGCCCGGTGATCTCCGAGATCCGCCCGCATATCCGCGACTACGCCGAACTCACCTCGTTGGAGGTCGAACTCGCGAAGGATCGAAACAGCCTGCTCGTCCTTCCCGTCGGCGCCTGCGAACAGCACGGTGACGGACTGCCCCTGGGCACCGACACCATCCGCGCCGCTCACGTCGCCCGCGCCGTCGTCGACCGGCTCCGCGACAGCGCCGACGGCGATCAGGTTCGGGCGGGCAGCGCCTTCGTCCTGCCGAGCATCGACTACGGCGTCTCCCCGCACCACCGGTTCCTGCCCGGCACGATCAACATCGGCCCGCAGCTGTTCGTCGACCTCGTCTCCTCGATCGTGCGCCAGCTCGCCGATGCCGGCTTCGACAGACTCCTCGTCATCACCGGTCACGGCGGCAACCTCGCCGCGCTCGGAGTGGTCCAGCAGTCCCTGCTCGCCACTCATCCGGACTTCGTCTTCGCCTATGCCCCGGTCTCCGCCCTGGCCACCGAGGCGACCGCCGCCCTTCCCCGCACCGAGGTCAGCGGCCACTGCGGAGAGTCCGAGACCTCGCAGATGCTCGCCATCGACGAATCCCTCGTCGACTCGGGCCACCTCAACCCCGGCGCCACCCGGCTCGACGATCTCGACCCGCGCGCCCGACTCTCCCGAACGAAGTCACCGTCAACCGCGGTGACATTCGACCGCTACGCCGACAACGGCGTCCTCGGCGATCCACGCACCGCCACGGCCGCGGCCGGGGAGGACATCCTCGGCGAGGTCATCGACCGACTCGTCGCCTACTGTCAGGAGCTGCAGAGACTGTGACAATCGCTTCTCACTGACCGGCCGCCCGGCCGACACCCCACCACAGATCACCCGATTCCAGCGCCGCAATCACCGTGCCCTGGTGGACCCTGCCCGAAAATCCCGCCTGAACTCTCAGGAGCTCACGATGAAACCGACTCAGACCACCGATACCCCGCAGACCGACCAGCAGGAGAAGCTGCCGCTGGTCATCCGCGCCCTCAACGTCATCGAAGTCGTCGGCAACAAGCTGCCAAACCCCTTCTGGCTGTTCTGGATCCTCGCGGCGATCCTCGCCGTACTCAGCCTCGTCCTCTCCCTCGCCGGCGCAGGAGTCGAGGATCCCGGCACCGGGGAATGGACCCCGGTGAACAATCTGCTCAGCGGCAGCGGCATCGCCATGGCCGTGAGCACCGCACTCGACGCCTATCGGACCTTCCCGCCGCTCATCACGATCATGGTCGTCATCATGGGTGTGGCCCTGGCCGAGCGCACCGGCCTGCTCTCGACGGCGATGAAGGTCTCGATCGCCCGCGTCCCGGCCGGACTCATCGTCTTCACGGTCGCGTTCATGGGCACGGTCTCCCACGTCGCCTCGGCGGCGGCCTACGTCATCCTCGTCCCGCTCGGCGGCATGGTGTTCAAGGCCGTGGGACGCTCCCCCGTCCTCGGCGTCATCGTCGCCTACACCTCGATCGCCTCCGGCTACGATGCCAGCCCGATCCCGACTCCCAACGACGCGATCTTCGCGGGCATCACGACTGCCGCGGCGAACATCATCGACCCCGACTACATCGTCACCCCGATCGGCAACTGGTACTTCAACATCGCCAGCTCCATCCTCCTGGCCGTCGTCATCACGATCGTCACCGAGCTCGTGCTCATGAAGCGCGACAACCTCGACGCCGACGAGGATGCCGAGCACGAAGACCTCGTCATCACCGACAAAGAGCGCAGGGCTCTGCGCTGGTCGATGTTCGCCGTCATCGCCGCAGTCATCGCCATCGTCGTCCTCGTCGTCCCCGAGGGAGCGCCTCTGCGCGGCGACGGACCCTTCGGCGAGTCCCCGTTCCTCACCGGAATCGCGTTCCTCATCGCTCTGCTCTTCGGCATCGGCGGCATCGTCTACGGCTTCCGCGAGGGCACGATCGAGACCTGGTCCGACGTGCCGAAGCTCATGGGGCAGGGCATCGCATCGATCGCCGGGGTCCTCGTCCTCTTCTTCGCCATCGCCCAGTTCCTCGAGTACTTCGAGTGGACGAACATCGGCATGCTCGTCTCGGTGTCCGTGTCCGAACTCTTCACCGGCCTCGGCCTGCCGACCTGGGTGGTGTTCATCCTCGTCCTGCTCGTGCTCTCCGTCGTCAACGTGCTCATCACCTCCGGCTCGGCGATGTGGGCGATCATGGCTCCGGTCATCGTGCCGCTGCTCATGCTGCTCGAGGTGCCGCCGGAGACCTCGCAGGCGATCTTCCGCATCGCCGACTCGGGGTCGACGGCCATCACCCCGATGAGTCCGTACTTCATCCTCGCGCTCGGCTTCATGCAGAAGTATCAGAAGAACGCCGGCATCGGCACGCTCGCCTCGCACACGCTGCCGTTGGCCGTGTGCATGACGATCAGCTGGAGCCTGCTGTTCTTCCTGTGGTGGGGTCTGGGCATTCCGCTCGGCCCCGATGCCCCGGTGCGCTGAGCGCGCCGACTCCGGTATCCGCCGCTGAGCCCTGAAAGCTGAGTTTTGAAAGTTTTGTTCACGACCTGCCCCGAGGCGGTTCCCGTCATCCAGGTTTGAATTCCGGGGCCATCGAAGACGGCTTCGTCCGTCGCCTCGAAAGCTCCGAACACATCATCTGATCTGGGATGATGTCGCACAATCGGAGCTGACAGGTAGGCTTTGCCCACCGGCGCACGGCCACCCGAACGCTGCCCCGCGAGTATGCCGTCGACAAAAGATGTTGACGCTCAAACTTCACCCGCGATACTGTCGGGTAACACCCCGTAGTAACTTACATCACACGCTGATGCCGGCCGTGCTGTCGGTGGTCAAGGAGGATCAATGAAGTTCCGCAATCCCAGCCTCATCCGCAGGCTCGTCTCATCTCACGCCGGTCGCATCGCCATGGTCGCGATTCCCACAGGCGTCGTCTCAGCGATGCTCATGGGCGGGGTGGCCCAGGGTGCAGTCCCGGTCTCGTTCGCCATCTCCGGCACACAGTTCAAGATCTCCTCGTCGCAGCTCGAGGGAACCGGGTTCTCCCAGTACAGCGGAGTCGCCAAGGACGCCGAGGGCGGCAAGCACCCCGTCGTCACCGCGAACATCAAGGATGCGACCCTGGAGAACCTCTGCCAGTCGGCCGTCCAGGAGACTCCTCTGGGCAAGGTCGGCGTCCTCATCAAGGCGGGCGGAAAGGGCACCCCCGCCTCGGCGAAGGATCTGCAGATCGGCATGACCGGTCTCAAGGGAGACGCGGAGTTCGAGAACATCCGCATCGGCGTCGATGCCTCCGACGTCAACACGAAAGCCAAGGGAAGCAAGGGCGACTTCGCCCAGGACTCCGACACCATCTCCATCAAGGACCTCAAGCAGGACTCCTGGTCGACCACGGCCTCGGTCTTCACGCTCAAGGACATGTCGCTGAAGCTCACCGACGGATCTGAGCAGTGCGACTGATGAGGGACTCAGCAGCCAACGGGCAGCCGACCGATGAACGGGAGGCCGCCGAACAGGAGGCAACCGTGCAGAAGACGAGCCTGCTTGCGCTGTCCCGTCGGAGCCGACGCGCCGAAGAGCAGAGCGGCTCCTCCGAATCCGGCGTCGAGACGGCGGAATTCGCCGCCCCGACGCCGGAGGCGGGGGAGGCCGACCCCAGCGAGGGAGCCGAGATGACCGAAGACGCCGAGAAGCGTCAGGGATTCAAGCACTGGCGTCGGCAGCGCCCCTTCATCGGAGGTGTGATGGCCGTCCTCGGGGGAATCGAACTGTTCTTCTCCGGCCAGCTGGACCTCGGCAACATGCAGATCCAATTCGGCATCGAGGGACTGCAGGCGACGGTCGTTCCGATCGCCATCGTCGTCCTCGCTCTGCTGTCGATCTTCCGGCCGACGCACCATGTGTTCTACGGGATCATCGGCCTCGTCCTCGCAGTCTATTCACTCATCGGAGTGAACCTCGGCGGGTTCATCATCGGCATGCTGCTGTCCACCATCGGGGCGATCCTCGTGGTCGCATGGATGGGACCGCGCGGGCCGAAGGAGTCCGAAGCCGCTGAGGGGGAGACTGCATGAGGGTACCCAGCCGCCGCACGGCCTCAATCCTGGCGGCAGCTGTCCTGATCCTCCCGACGACTCTCGGGGCGGGTTCGGTTGCAGCCGCCCACTCGTCACCGCTGTGCTCACTCGTGGGCACCTGCGATGACGATGATTCCGCCAAGTCAGAGGACCAGGACCCCGCACCCGCGGGTAGCCTGTCGCCCGGAATGCCGGTGAAGCCCAGCGATCCGCCGACGTCGGACCCGTCGCTGCCCGCGCCGGGTCCCACGGATGAGCCGAGCGATGAGCCGACCGAGGAACCCTCCGATGAGCCCACGGACCCGGGTGGTCTGGGACTCGATGAGCCCAGCGACGACCCGACCGAGGATGAAGATTCGGAAGAGGGCAACGGCGAGTTCCCGTCCGATGCACAGATGGACACGAAGGCGCCGATCTTCACGAAGACTCCGGCCGCTATGGGCTCTGAGGGCCTGTCGTTCAAGGGTCTCAAGGGAATCTCGTTCGTCTCGGTGCCCACCGCTGACGGCGGGTCCATCGTCGTGCTGAAGATCCAAGCCGATGAGATCAAGATCACCGGCTTCTCACTCACCGTGAAACCACCGGACGAGGAATACGGGCTGGTGACGAAGGCCGACACGATGACGCTCAGTGGCGATGTCACTGTCTACATCGGGTCGATCACCGCCACGACGAAGGACGGAAAGTCGCTGACCCTCGGGCCGGAGACGCCTCCGCCCATGGACGACGTCGAACCCGGTCTGCTGCGTGTGACGATGGGGCTCGTCGGATCCACCGCCGATTCGATCAGGTACACGAACACCGATCAGAAACTCAAGAAGGCCGAAGACTGACCTCAGTGGCAAGGAAGTGACCCCTCACCGAGGCGGTGCCGTCGCCTGAGACGGAAAGGCCCGAAGGCCGCGGACTCAGTCCGCGGCCTTCTTGCGTTCCAGCTTCTTCCGACGCAGGGTGTCACGGACGTCGCGCAGCTTGTCGCGTTTGCGCCTGCGTCCCGCCTCGGCTGCCCTGATCTGCTCCGGCGTGGGTTCGTGATCGCCCATTCCGACTTGGAGCTCGACAGGAGTGATCTCCTTCATCACACCGGCGTCGATCTTCTTACGCAGCCGCAGGATCTCGAGGCGGAGGATCCGGGCAAGGAAGTAGATGCCCAGCAGGTTCGGGAAGGCCATGAGGAAGAAGATCGCGTCGGAGAAGGCGATGACCGAGTCCAGCGACATCGAAGCACCGACGATGACGGCGAGGATCCAGAAGATCTGGTAGGCCTTGTCAGCGGCCTTCGAGTTCTTCGTCAGGTACCCCAGCGCCTGCTGCCCGTAATAGCCGTAGGCGAGGATCGTCGAGAAGGCGAAGAGCACGACGGCGATCGTGAGCAGGTAGGGGAACCAGCTCGACACCGCGCCGAAGGCCTGCGCGGTCAGGCCGATTCCGTCCTCGGTGCTTTCGGTGTAGAGACCGGTGGTGATGATGGCCAGCGAGGTCAGGGTGCAGATGATGACGGAGTCGATGAGCGGCTCCCACATCGCCACGAACCCTTCGGTGGCCGGCTTCGTCGTCTTCGAGGCGGCATGGGCCATACCTGCCGAGCCGATTCCGGCGGCGTTGGAGAACAGCGCACGCTGGATGCCGACGATCGCCACACCCACGGCGCCACCGGCGACTCCGCTGGAGCTGAAGGCTCCGGTGAACATGAGCGCGAAGGCGTGTGGGATCTGCCCGGCGTTGAGGGTGAGGATGACGATGATCGAGACGAAGTAGAGGATCGCCATGAGCGGAGTCAGCTTCGACGTCCACTGTCCGATCTTCTTGATCCCGCCGAGGATGACCAGAGCGGTGAGGGCAGCGATGATCGCGCCGATGAGCCAGAGTTTGTCGGCGAAGAAGCTGTCGTCGCTGCCGGTGGCCTGAACGATGATCGCGGCCGCCTGGTTCGCCTGGAACAGATTGCCGGCGCCGATGACGCCGAGCACGGCAGTGAGTGCATAGAACCCGGCGAGGAACTTCCCGAGCTTGGGCCGACCGATCTCGGCCAGCCCGGACCGCAGGTAGTACATGGGACCGCCGGAGACGGTGCCGTCTTCGTTGATCTGCCGGTATTTCACTCCGAGGGTCGCCTCGGCCATCTTCACGGTCATGGCGAAGAAGCCGAAGATGATGATCCACAGTGCGGCACCGGGGCCGCCGATGGTGATCGCTACGGCCACGCCTGCGATATTGCCCAACCCGACGGTGCCCGAGAGCTCGGTGGCGAGCGCTTGGAAGCTCGAGACCTGGCCCGGGTCGGTCTTGCGCGTGAAGCGACCGCGGATGATGCCGACGGAGTAGCGGAGTCCGGTGAGCGGCTGGAAGCGGAGGTAGACGGTGAGGACGACGGCGGCGGCCATCAGCCAGACGACGATGAGCGGGATGCCGATCGAGCCGATCTGGAGCTCGAAGAAGACGATGCTGCTGAAGGCCTGTGCCGCGGGACCGAGGAAGGATTCGATGGCCTCGTCGACTCCGGCGGCGGCGAGGTCGGCCTGGGCTGCGAGGTCGGCCCCGGTGGCGGCTTGGACGAGATGTTCGGGTAGTGAAGTCATATCTGCGGGCGCGAAGTCGCGTTTCGTCCGGAGGGTTGGTCCGGGACCGGCTCCCGTGATCAACGTAACAACCGCCAGGCTGATTTTCAGCTTTCGCTCAGATAAAGCCTCTTGTTCACATGCTTCTCACATATTTAAGGGCGCATCCGGTCTGGACGCCTCGGCCTCACGTCGGCCTTCGAGAAATGCGACGAATGACCGAGCCAGCCGCCTCCCGTTGTCGACGAGAGCGGCATCGTGGGCTTCGACCTCGGCGATGATCGAGTCTTCGGTCTTGCCGGCTGGCAGGGCCAGGTCGTTGCCGTCCAGCCACCGAGAGATCTGCGTGGCATCGGTTTCCGGATGGAACTGAGTGCCCCACGCGAATTCGCCGAGGCGGAAGGCCTGGACCGGGGCGTCGGAACCGGTGATGAGGAGTTCGGCTCCGGTCGGCAGCGCCATCTCCTCCTGATGGAAGAGCACGGACGGCAGCGACTCTCCTTCAGTTGACCCAGCACCGGTTGACCCTCCGCCGGCCAGTGGGCCGAACACAGGGTCGGATTCCCCCGCCGAGGTGGCACCCAGTTCGTAGATCCCGATCTGCGGGTGCGCCCGCCGGATGATCGGAGCATCGCCTGTCACGGCAAGCATCTCCCCGCCGAGGCAGATGTTGAGGCTCGGGAACTCCCCGCCGATCGATCGGCGAAGCAGGTCACGGACCTCGGGGAACCAGTGGTTCTCCGCGTCCTCGGTGGGTCCTGCGGACCCGCCGAGGACGATGAGGGCGTCGAACGCACCGAGCTCCGGGATCACCTCGCCGAGGTACGGCCGAGTCACCACCACCTCGGCGCCGGCTTCTTCCAGCCACTTCCCGAACCGCTCGGGCCCGGTACCGCGTTCGTGCTCGATGGCGAGGATGCGCACTCGGCCCTGGGAATCACTGCTCATGGCACCATTGTCACCCGGCGGGTGGGTCACCGACATCGGGCCCGAGCCCCGCCTCGGCGGTGAGCTCACTCCGCGGTGACGTAGGCCGATGAGATTCCTCCGTCGACGGTGAAGGACGAGGCGTTGACGAAAGTGGAGTCATCGCTGGCGAGGAAGGCCACGGCGGCGGCGATCTCCTCGGGTTCGGCGAACCGTCCTCCGGGGCAGTGGACAAGCCTGCGCTGCGCCTGCACCGGGTCCGAGGCGAAGAGCTCACGCAGCAGCGGTGTGTTCACCGGCCCTGGGCACAGGGCGTTGACCCGGATGCCGTCCTTCGCGAACTGGACTCCGAGCTCACGGCTCATCGACAGCACCCCGCCCTTCGACGCCGAGTACGAGATCTGCGAGGTCGCCGCGCCCATCAGTGCGACGAAGGAGGCCGTATTGATGACCGACCCCGAGCCCTGCTTGACCATGTGCTCGAGAGCGTACTTGCTGCACAGGTACACGGACGTGAGATTCACCGTCTGCACCTTCGACCAGGCGGCGATGTCAGTGGTGAGGATCGAGTTGTCATCGGTCGGATTGATGCCGGCGTTGTTGAATGCGACGTCGACCCGACCGTAGTGCTCGACGGTGCGCGCGAAGAGGTTCTTCACATCCTCCTCGTCGGCGACGTTGACGCGGACGAAGAGCCCGCCGAGCTCATCGGCGACCTCCGGTCCACGCACCTCGTCGAGATCGCCGATGACGACCTTCGCACCTTCTTCGGTCAACCGGCGGGCGCTGGCCAGTCCGATGCCTGAGGCTCCGCCGGTGATGACGCAGATCTTGTCTGTCAGTCGTGTTGCTGCAGTGGTCATGATTCTCCTGATGTCGTGATGGGTGTGTTGAGAGGGATGAAGTCAGCGCGCCGATGCCGCCGGTGAGGTCAACCCGCCGGCCTGGTCGCGAAGAAGACGTTCTTGACCTCGGTGAACGCGGACACCGCGTCGGGACCGAGTTCGCGGCCGAGTCCCGACTGCTTGAACCCGCCGAAGGGGGTCGAATAGCGGACCGATGAGTGCGAATTCACCGACAGATTGCCGGCCTCGACGCCGCGGGAGACCCGCATCGCCCGGTCGAGGTCGTTCGTCCAGATCGAACCCGAGAGTCCGTAATCGGTGTCGTTGGCCATGCGCAGGGCATCCGCTTCGGTGTCGAAGGGGACGACCGAGAGCACGGGGCCGAAGATCTCCTCCCGAAAGTCCGCGGCTGCTGTGTCCGGCGGGGTGAGCACCGTCGGCGGGAACCAGAAGCCCGGGCCGGCGGGCGCAGAGCCGGTGAAGGCCACCTCGGCGGCAGCCACATAGCCGGCGACCTTATCCCGGTGCGCTGCGGTCACCAGCGGACCCATGTCCGTGTCCTCGCGGCTCGGGTCCGCACAGGCGAAGGACCCGACGGAGGATTTGAGTGCGGCCATGAACTCGTCGTAGATCCCGCGCTGGACGAGCAGCCTGGATCGGGAGCAGCAGTCCTGGCCGGAGTTGTCGAAGACACCGCCCGGGGCGGCGGCTGCGGCACCGGCGACATCGGCGTCGTCGAAGACGATGTTCGCGTTCTTCCCGCCGAGTTCGAGAGTGAGGTTCTTCACCTGCGCTGCACAGCCGGCCATGATCCGCTTGCCCACCTCGGTGGATCCGGTGAACACGACCTTGCGCACGGCCTGGTGGGTGACGAAGCGCTCCCCGACGATCGATCCCTTGCCGGGGATGATCTGCAGAACGCCCTCGGGCAGGCCTGCTTCGAGGGCGAGCTCGCCGATGCGGATCGCGGTCAGCGGCGTGATCTCGGCGGGTTTGAGGACCACGGTGTTCCCGGCTGCCAGGGCAGGAGCGAAGCCCCACCCGGCGATCGGCATCGGAAAGTTCCAGGGGACGATGACGCCGACGACGCCGAGCGGTTCGGCGAAGGTGATGTTCACTCCCCCATCGACAGGGATCTGCCGCCCGAAGAGCCTCTCCGGCACCGCCGCATAGTATTCGAGGACATCGCGGACGTTGCCGGCCTCCCATCGGGCGTTCCCGATCGTGTGTCCGGCGTTGGCGACCTCGAGCCGCGCGAGCTCTTCGTTTGCCGCGTCGACCTTGTCGGCAAAGCGCCGCAGGAGCCTCGCGCGATCGGCGGGAGCGACGGCACGCCAGGTCTCAAAGGCTCGCGCCGCCTTCTCGATCGCCCGGTCCGTCTGTTCGATGTCGGCGAGTTCGATCTCGGCGATCGGCTCTTCCGTCGCCGGGTTGATGACCGTGTAAGTGCTCAATTCGGTGCTCTCCTTGTTCCTCTGCCTGTCACGTGTCGTCGTGCTGATTGAACGAGGGCACGGACGACTCGGTCGTCATCGGGGTCGTGTTCTGGATGCCATTGGACGGCGAAGAGCCATCCCCCGTCAGTCGGATCTCCTGTCTGATTCACAGCCGGGTCCGGTTCGATGGTCTCGACGAGTCCCTCGGGACTGCGTCCGGTCGCCCGCAGACCTGCGCCGAGGCGGTCGATCCCCTGATGGTGATAGCAGGGTGCGATGGTCGCCTCGCCGAGGATCTCCCTGGCCAGTGACCCGGCTTCCGTAGTCACCGTGACCTCGCCGTAGACGCCGGGTGCCGGCTGATAGTCGGTATGTCCGAGCGACTCCGGCAGATGCTGGATCAGGGTTCCTCCGTCGGCGACGTTGATGACCTGCATCCCACGGCAGATGCCGAGCACAGGCAGGCTGCGCTGCCGCGCGGCCGCCAGGAGCATCATCTCGCTCGAGTCGCGGAACGGATGGGACACGGTCGCCTCGTGCGGATCCTGACCGTACTCCTCCGCGCCGACATCGGCGCCCCCGGCGAGCAGGAGGCCATCAACGCGGTCGAGGATGGCCGGGGTCATGCCGTGGGGCGGCAGGAGCACGGGGATCCCGCCGCTCGCGGCGACCATGCGCACATAGTCGCCCGGGATGAGCGCCGCCTCGGTGTCCCAGACGCCCCACTGGGCTCGCTGCATATAGCAGCTGATGGCGATGACGGGGTCAGAGTCGTTCGAAGCCACGGAGCCTCTCCCAGTCGGTGACAGTCGCGTTGTAGGCCTCGAGTTCGATGTCGGCCGCATGGACGTAGTGGCGGACGACATAGTCGCCGAACGCGTCCTCGGCGATCTGCGAGCCCTCCAACCGGTCGCGGGCACCCTGGAGTGTGGTGGGCAGTCGGGAGGCACCCGCGGTGTAGGCGTTGCCTTCCGTGATCGCGGGCAGTTCGAGGCCTTTCTCGATCCCGTGGAGTCCCGCCGCGATGAGAGCCGCGGTGGCGAGGTACGGATTGAGATCGGCCCCGCCGACCCGGCATTCCACGCGCAGGGAGGGCCCCGAGCCGACGACGCGGAAGGCGCAGGTGCGGTTGTCGAAGCCCCAGGCGACCGCGGTCGGGGCGAACGAACCTTCGACGAAGCGCTTGTAGGAGTTGATATTCGGTGCGAAGAAGTACGTGAAGTCCTCGATGCAGGCGAGCTGCCCGGCGATGAACCGCTCCATGAGAGTGGAGAACCCGTGCTCGCGGTCTCCGGCCATGACCATGTCGCCGTCAGTCGAACGGAAACTCAGGTGGATGTGGCACGAGGAGCCTTCCTTCTGGTCGTACTTGGCCATGAAAGTGATCGACTTCCCGTGCTGGGCCGCGATCTCCTTCGCTCCGTTCTTGTACACCGCATGGTCGTCGCAGGCCTTGAGCGCGGGCTGGTAGCGGAACGTGATCTCGTGCTGGCCGAAGTTGCATTCGCCCTTCGCCCCTTCGACGAAGAGCCCTGCGCCGGCCATCGAATTGCGGATATCGCGCAGCAGCGGTTCGACCCGGGCGGTGCCGAGGAGGGAGTAGTCGACGTTGTACTGGTTCGAGGGCGTGACCTCGGTGTAGTTCGAGGCGAAGGCCTCCTCATAGCTCGAATCGAAGGTGATGAACTCGAGTTCGGTGCCGACATGGGCACTCAGCCCATGGTCGGCAAGGCGGGCGAGCTGGCGCTTGAGGATCTGACGTGGGGAGGGCGCCACCTCGGCGCCGGTCGTCGTCAGGAGGTCGCAGTTGACCATCGCGCTGCCCGGTTGCCAGGGCAGGAGGCGCAGGGTCGCGAGGTCGGGCTTCATCACCATGTCGCCGTAGCCGGTCTCCCAGGAAGAGACCTCGTAGCCGTCGACGGTGTCCATGTCGACGTCGACGGCGAGCAGGTAGTTGCAGCATTCGGAGCCGTGGTCCATGACGTCTTCGAGGAAGAACTGCACGCCGAGCCTCTTGCCCTGCAGGCGACCCATGTGATCGGTGATGGCCACGACCACGGTGTCGATCGTGCCCGCGACGGCGAGCCGGCGGAGCTCGTCGACGGTGAGCGGTTCGGCCTGGATCGACCCGTGGGAGGTTCTCTGCGGTGAGGTGGGCGAGGTGGGTACCGGAATCTCGGTCATGCGTCGGTCCTTTGCTGTACGGGGTGGAATGGTGGGCGGTGCACGGTGGGTCTCACGGACTATTTGAGGTCCTTCTCGGCGGCTTCGATCTGTGCGAACTCCTCTTCCGGGGCGCTCGCGACCAGGTGGTGGCGGGAGTAGAACCAGAAGTAGGCGAGCGCGATGAGGAAGACTCCGGCGGCGATTCCGGCCGCGAGGATGTCGACGAAGAAGGTGGCGACGACAGCCACAGAGGCGAGCACGAGGGCGATCGAGGTGGTCACGACGCCGCCGGGGGTGCGGTACCCGCGGGGCAGGTCGGGTTCCTTGAAGCGCAGGCGGATGTGGGAGAGGTTGAGCAGGACGTAGGAGACCGTCGCCCCGAATACTGCGACGTTGAGGAGGACTCCCCCGTTGCCGTCGACGGCGATCGCCAGGATGAAGCCGATCGTGCCGGGGACGATGAGGGCGAGGACCGGGGTCTTGCGCTTGCCCGTCAGGGACAGCCACTTGGGCAGGTAGCCGGCGCGTGAGAGCGCGAAGAGCTGACGTGAGTAGGCGAAGATGATCGAAAAGAAGCTCGCGATGAGTCCGGCCAGA
Source organism: Brevibacterium sp. 'Marine' (assembly GCF_012844365.1). Taxonomy (NCBI): domain Bacteria; kingdom Bacillati; phylum Actinomycetota; class Actinomycetes; order Micrococcales; family Brevibacteriaceae; genus Brevibacterium; species Brevibacterium sp. 'Marine'. The sequence goes on along the minus strand of NZ_CP051626.1, from coordinate 95,850 downwards.
CCCGCCCAGTTGACGAAAGTCGCCATCACCGAATTCTCACCGTAGATCGTGCGCAGCGCCTCGGGCAGCGGATTGTCCGAGGCCCCCATCGCCGAGGCGCCTGCGATGCCGGGGACGAGGAGGAGCATGAGTGCGCCGAAGACGACGAGGACGACCATGGCGGTGATGATTCCGCGCGGCATGTCCTTCTTCGGGTTCGCCGATTCCTCGGCGGCCAGCGGTACCCCTTCGACGGCGAGGAAGAACCAGATTCCGAAGACGAGGGAGGCGAGTAGGCCGGAGATGCCCATCGGCATGAATGCCGATGCCCCGAGGGCGCCGGTGGGCTCGATGTCGAAGAGGTTGCTCGCATCGAAGTGGCCGACGGCGGTGACGACGAAGACGACGAGAGCGATGACTGCGACGGCGGTGATGACGAACATCAGCCTCAGCGCCTCGCCGACGCCCCACAGGTGAATCCCGATGAAGATCGCGTAAGCGGCTAGGTAGATCGTCCAGATCGGCACCGATTCGGGCAGAATGCCCAGCGCCTGGACGTAGCCGGCGATGAAAGTCGAGATCGCGGCCGGAGCCATCGTGTACTCGATGAGGATCGCCATGCCGGTGGCGAATCCGCCCAGCGGTCCGAGCGCTCGTCTGGCAAAGCCGTAGCCGGCACCAGCGGTCGGCAGAGTGGAGGAGAGTTCGGCGAGGCCGAAGACCATGCACACATACATGAGTCCCATGAGGAGGAAGGCGATGAGCAGGCCGCCCCAGCCGCCTTCGGCCAACCCGAGGTTCCAGCCGGAGAAGTCTCCGGAGATGACGTAGGCGACGCCGAGTCCCGCGAGGAGGATCCAGCCGGCCGCGCCCTTCTTCAGCTGTCGTTTCTCGAGGTAGTGCTCATCGACATTGCCGTATTCGATGTTCTTGCTCATGGCTGCCCCTTGGGGTTCTCGTGAGTGTCGAGCTCGTCGTGGTCGAACGGACGTCCAATGGATCAGTACCAGACCATTAAACTGTGACGAATGTAATCTGTCTCACAGAGATCTGTCAAGGATTTTCCGCGAGGGTGGCAGAATCGACGAAGATGAGTTGAGTTGCGAGACCAGGAGAGGAGGCAGACTTGGACGAAGCAGAAGAGTCGGGCAGCCCAGGGACCGCGGGCAGCCAACCCCGCCCGGGAGGCCAGCATGTGCGCGGCGGAAATGTGTTCGAACATACGATTGCGGAGCTTCTGCGAGCGATCCGTCTCGGCAAGTACCTCGTCGGCGACAAACTGCCGGCCGAGCGCGAACTCGCCGCCCAGGTCCGGGTCTCGCGGGCGACCTTGCGGCAGGCGCTCATCGAGCTTCAGACTGCGGGCATCGTCACGTCCCGTCGCGGTCGCTACGGCGGCACCTTTGTGACCCGACTGCCGTCCGCCGACACCGATGAGCGGATCGACCCCGGCGAGCTCGATGATGCCGTCCGGTTTCGCTTGATTCTCGAGACAGCTGCGGCCCGCATCGTCGCCGAGCGAGACCTCTCCCCGAACGAGGTCGCTGCCTTGACGGCAGCGGAGACGGATTGCCGTACGGTGTTCGCCTCCGCCGAACAGTTCCGCGTGCTCGATGCCAGATTCCACCTCATGATCGCCGAACTCACGCACATGCCATCACTCATCTCCGCCTCGGCGAGCACTCGCGATCGGGTCAACGCCCTGCTCGACCGGATCCCTTTCATCCATACGAACGTCGAACACTCCTGCGATCAGCACCGAGAGATCGTCGACGCAATACTCGCCTCTGACCCTGATCGTGCCGCCGATCTCGCCGCACAGCATGCGGAAGGCACTGAGAAGCTGCTGCGCGGATTCCTCGAACAGAGGTGAGACCAGCGGCGAATGCTCTTGAACCTGACACCGTGACAGGTGGTGGACTGTCGATGACGACAACGAGGAGAGCACATGAGGATCGGTGAATTCGCGCAGCTGGGGCAGGTATCGGTGCGCATGCTCCGCCACTATGAGTCGATGGATCTGTTGGCTCCTGATTCGGTCGACCCGTTCACCGGACACCGCAGCTATACGGTGGCGCAGCTGCCGCGCCTCAACAGAATCATGGCGCTCATTGAAGGGACTGACATGAACCACCCGGACTGCATCATCAAAGAACTGCCTGCCGAGAGAGTCCTCGGACAGACGGTCGTTCTCGGCGAGCCCCCATTCGACACTTCCGAGATCGGACCGCTGTTCGGCAGTGTTGCCGACCGCCTCGCCGAGGCGGGGATTCGACACGCAGCCGGCGTCGGCATCTACTCCGACGCCGGGCACGGAACCGAGGTCACCTGCGGCTATCGCACGGAATCAGCTCAGGAAATTGAGAGTCTGCAGGTCACAGAGCTGAAGTCGTGCACTGCGGCGACTCTCATCCACGAGGGGTCGATGAGCCGCATCGGCGCCAGCTGGCAGCACCTCTCCGAGTGGTGCATCAGTCAGGGATATTCCCTGACCGGCCCGTGCCGCGAGGTCTACCTCGAGACCGGTGACGACAACACCGCTGACAACTCCGACCAAGCTGGATGGATCGTCGAGCTCCAGCAGCCGATCATCGTGTGACGGCGACGCTGCGGAACCGCCTCGGCGACGGTGTGCCGGTCAGCGCGACAGCGACGTCGCCTCCGCACCTGCGGACACGGCCTCATCGGCCGCACCCTTGTCGGCCACGACCTTCGTCCGCAGGGCGAGGAAGAACAGGACGAGGCTGACGGTCAGGGCGATGTGGCCGAGGCCGGCGATTCCGGCGATCATGGCATTCGACTCTTCACCGAGGACGGTGAGCGAGCCGTGCCAGACCATCATCGACGCAGTGAGGACCACGCCGATGTTGTAGAGCCAGAAGAACCACGAGAACAGCTTCGAGCCGGAGAGCCCGAACACCTTGTCGAGGGCGAGGATGATGAGGAGGACGATGAAGCCGAGCGTGAGCAAGTGCGTGTGGACGAGGCCGAGCTGCGTGAACTCACCGGAGGGGAAGTCGTTGGCCTTGGTGAACTCGCGGTAGAACAGTCCCGAGAGGACACCGAGGATCATGTACGTGAACGCTGCGTTGAATATCTTCTTCATGCTTCCACTTCATCAGCGCGCGGGCGCCGTTTCCTGACCCACAGGATTGAACTCCATCCCCAACTTTCGATTGATGTTCCCGCACACAGGGTCCTGGGGCCCCGAAAATCGGCTCCGGAGCCGACAATCCCGCTAGCCTGGTGGCATGGCCCTGGAGAACCTGCTTGCGAAGATCGACCGCCTCGCCGGCGGCAGGAAGGCCGGCATCGTCGTGCCCTCGGACGGTCTCGAGCAGCCGAAGACGAAACGCGCCTTCGCGTGGATCACCTGGCTGCTCGTGTTCGAACTCATGCTCGGCTTCGGAGCCGTGATCTACGCAGTGCTCATCGCCAGGGCCGGCGAACCGGTGCCGTTCGCCGTGTGGATGCGCACCCTCGTCGTCCTCGGCATGACCGTGACCCTCTTCTACTTCTTCTGGCGCGCAACCAAGGGCTTCTACTGGGGGTACCAGCGCCTGCGCCTGTTCACCCAGATCTTCCCCGTCATCACCCTCGTCATGGCCGCGATCCCCGGCCTCTATCCGGTCTGGATGATCACCGAGCAGATCGTGTTCAGCCTGGTCATGATCGGCGTCGGCGACTTCCTCACCGGCGACCACCTGCGCGAGGTGTTCCGCAGACCTCAGGACTGAGGGACCGCCGAGGAGGCCGCCGACTTCCACTCAGCCGCCGCGGACCTCACCCCGCGACAAGGCGGCGCGCCTCCTCCTGATGCGCGGCGATGAGGGCCTCCTTGTCGAGGGCATGTCCGTCTGCGCCGATCGCGTGGCCGTCGACGACCCGCCACTGACCGCCGACCATCACACGGTCGGCCTTCTCCGCGCCGCAGAGGACGAGCGCGGGGATCGGGTCATGCGAACCGGAGAATGCGAGACCGTCGAGGCGGAACATCGCGAGGTCGGCCTGCTTGCCGACGGCGATGGTGCCGAGGTCGTCGCGGCCCAGAGCCGCAGCCGACCCCTTCGTCGCCCAGTCGAGGACACGGTCGCAGGTGACAGCCTCGGCGCCGTAGCGCAGGCGTTGGATGCAGAGAGCCTGCCGGACCTCACGGATGAGGTTCGAGGCGTCGTTCGATGCGGATCCGTCGACGCCGAGTCCGACGTTGACTCCGGCGTCCTCGAGTTCGACGGCGCGGGCGATGCCCGAGGCCAGCCGCATGTTCGAGGTCGGGCAGTGGGCGACGGAAACGCCGGCGGAGCCGAGGCGGCCGATCTCCGAATCGTCGAAGTGCACACCGTGCGCCAACCAGGTCCGCTCCCCCAGCCAGCCGACGGATTCGAGGTAGTCGACGGTGCGCAGGCCGAAGGTCTCGCGGCAGAAGTCCTCTTCGTCGATGGTCTCGGCCAGGTGGGTGTGAAGGCGGACATCGAGTTCCGCAGCGAGTGCGGCGGACTCGCGCATGAGCTCGGTGGTCACGGAGAACGGGGAGCAGGGAGCGAAGCCGATCTGGATCTGTGCGCCGGGTCCACGTTGGTGGTAGATCTCGACGAGTCGGCGGGAATCGTCGAGGATGACTTCCGAATCCTGGACGGTCTGCTGCGGGGGCAGTCCGCCGTCCTCCTCGCCCAGGGACATCGATCCGCGGGTGAGCATGGCACGCATGCCGAGTCTCCGGACGACGTCGACCTGGATGTCGATGGCTTCGCCCATGCCGGTGGGGAACAGGTAGTGGTGGTCGGCCGCGGTCGTGCAGCCGGATTCGAGGAGTTCGGCCATCGCCACGGTCGTGGCGAGTTCGAGCGCACGCGGGGTCAGCCTGGCCCACACCGGGTAGAGGTTCTGCAGCCACCCGAACAGCGGCAGGTCTGCGACAGGCGCCCACGCCCGGGTCAGCGTCTGATAGAAGTGGTGATGAGTATTGATCAGACCTGGTGTGATGACGTGCGCTGAGGCGTCGACGATGTCGAGGGCAGCCGCGTCACCAGCGGTCCCGCCGGCCCCGGGGGTCCGTTCGGCCCCGGGGGTCCGCTCGGCTCCGTATGCCGTGGGTTCGCCCCCAGCGGGGACGAGTTCCACGATAGTTCCCGTGGCCCGATCGACGACGATTCCCCGCGCCGCCCGGTTCGGATCGACACCGGCGCCGAGGTGGACGGCCAGCGGATCACGGAGCCACAGTCGGTCTGTCGAAGGGTTCTCGCCGGACGGTGTGCCGGTTCCATTGCTGTCGGTCATCGTGTCGCCTTTCACTCTTGAACCGTGCGCGTCGAGCGCGCACCATCGGTCAGTGGCGACAGAACTGGGGCCGACGCCACCAGCTCAGGTTTTCCGGCGTCTGCTGCTCCGCCGGTCGGTATCCCATCGGGAATCTTCGGCTGTACCCACTGGTCGGTGAAGCGGTACGATGGCTCAAGACCATCGAGCTGAGCGAACGATCAGTAGATTGTCGAGGGATGAGTACACGACTGCCGTGAACTCTAGCATGTGCCACGGGTCACTAAAATGGCTTGCGGGCCAAATGGTATTCCTTTAAAGTTTTACGATAAGGAAATTTCCTTTCGCATAACGGAATTATGCAACCGATCCCTCGGTCGAATCGATGCCCGCTCGCACGCTACACCGGCCACTGAGGTCGGTCAGTCACAGTGAGGTCTTCGCCCCCGAGGACGTACTCAATGGAGAGATAAATGTCGGTATCCCATCAATCACCCAGCGGCGACCGCAAGACCGCGGTCAAGGGCAAGCAGGCCCGCCCGGAGGACGAACGACTTTCCGTCGGCAGCTCCTTCGCCTACGGGCTGCAGCACGTGCTCACCATGTACGGCGGAATCATCGCGGTCCCCCTCATCATCGGCAATGCGGCCGGCCTCGACGGCAACGGCATCAGCCTCCTCATCGCCTCCTGTCTGTTCATGGGCGGTCTGGCAACGATCCTGCAGTCGGTCGGTGTGCCGTTCTTCGGCTCGCAGCTCCCGCTGGTCCAGGGCGTGTCGTTCGCCGGCGTGGCGACGATGACATCGATTCTGGCCGGTGGCGATGGCCTGCCTGCGGTCTTCGGTTCGGTGCTGGTCGCCTCGGTGATCGGATTGATCGTGGCCCCGGCCTTTGCGCTCATCGTGAAGTTCTTCCCGCCGGTGGTCACCGGCACGGTCATCACGACGATCGGTCTGTCACTCATGCCGGTCGCCGCGGGTTGGGCCATGGGTGGGGACGCCGAGGCCGCTGACTACGGCAGCATGCGCAATATCCTCATCGCCGTGGCCACGCTGGCCATCGTGCTCATCCTCAGCAGAATTCCCGTCGCCGTGATCTCCCGTCTGTCGATTCTGCTGGCCATCGTCGTCGGCACGATCGGCTGCCTCATCTTCGGCTGGGCAGATTTCTCCCATGTGCTCGATCGCGGCGTCTTCGCATTCCCTGAGCCGTTCGCCTTCGGTATGCCGACTTTCTCGGCCGCAGCAATCATTTCGATGTTCATCGTCATCATCGTCACCTTCGCCGAGACCACTGCGGACATCATCGCCGTCGGAGAGATCGTCGACACGAAGGTCGATTCCAAGCGCATCGCTTCGGGTCTGCGCGCCGACATGCTGTCATCGGCAGTGTCGCCGGTCTTCAACTCCTTCACTCAGTCGGCATTCGCACAGAACGTCGGACTGGTCGCCATCACGGGCGTGAAGTCACGCTTCGTCGTCACAGCCGGTGGCGCGATCCTCGTCGTCCTCGGCCTGCTGCCCGTGATGGGCGGAGTCGTTGCCGCCGTGCCGACTCCGGTACTCGGCGGAGCGGGAATCGTCCTGTTCGGCACGGTCGCCGCGTCGGGCATCCGCACGCTGTCGAAGGTCGAGTACGAGGGCAACCTCAATATGATCATCGTGGCGGTCTCGCTGGCCTTCGGCATCATCCCGGTCGTCGAACCCGACTTCTACAACGCCTTCCCGAATTGGGTCGGCATCATCCTCCACTCGGGAATCTCCTCGGCCACCCTCATGGCAGTGCTGCTCAACCTCGTCTTCAACCACATCGGCGTGAAGACGAAGGATCGTTCGGACCGGTCGGTCTTCGTGGCCGGCACGGGGCGAGTCATCCGCAAGGAAGAGCTGCAGCGCCTCATCGACAACGAGGCGATCCTCACGGAGGGCGACACCGTCAAGGACGGCAAGATCATCGACTGCAACGGAGAAGAGGTTCCTGTCGTCACCGAACAGCAGCACGAGAAGGTCATCGACGCCGCGCAGAAAGGTGAGGTCCGCAGCCAGGACGACGTCCGCCGCCTCATCGCCGAGGACGGGAACTGAGGTCGGACCCCGGTCGCCGTCTGCGAAGGCGCGCGGCCGGGGCCTCTTGCACAACTGGCTGTCGTCAGAACGGTGGCGGATCCCCGGAGTCCCAGTAGTTGTTCCACTCCACTCCTCGGCCGGGCTTCGATTTCTGCGACCGGCGAGGCGCCTCGCCTGCGTCAGCGATCGACACACGCTCGACTCCGGCAGTCGGGGCACACTCGTCCCCTCGTCCGGAGTCCCCTGACTCGGAGTGACGGGATGGACCCGAGTTCTCGAGCCGTGCCGCTGGACTCGGATGGCCGTTGTCACGAAGCTGTTCCGCGGTGCCGGGATTCCGGTCGTCAAGCAGATTCGGCAGGTGGGCATGGTTCTCCACCTGACGGGCATGCTCGGCGTTGATCGGGTTGTCCGGCGGATACATTCGTGCGACGACACCACGAGTGAAGGAATACTCCACCGCCCCGTCCTCGGTCATTCGGACCGAGAACCGGCGGTCGGTCTTCGCCTGGTGGTCGGGTTTGCACAGCGGGTGGAGGTTCTCGAACGTCGTCTGACCGCCCCGGGCCGGATCGGCATGGTCGAAGGGGATGATGTGGTCGACTTCTGAAGTCTCTGCCCTGCGAGTGCAGCCCGGAGCAGAACAGGACTGCCATTTGCCGACCAAGGGCGCGCGCACGTCCGCAGGGATGTGGTAACTGCGTGAGCGAGCATCGATCGGCGTCCCGGTAGCCGGATCGGTGAGGAGCCGGTGCCAAATGGGGCTCTCACCCGCGAGTGCCCGTGCCGCGTCGGGTGGCACCGGTGTGCCGTCCGAGAATGTTCCCGGCAGCTCCGACTTTCCCACCGCGGTGAGATACGGAACCGTCACCATCATCTTGGCCTGCTCTCGGACCCACTGTCCGTGGGTGGGCATGACGAGCTTGATGGTGGTCTTCACGTCGGCGCCGGTGCCCGCCGCCTCTTCGGCTTCACGCTGCGCTGCCTGCGCGGTGCGGTCGACCGCGGCTGCAGTGATCGGAGCTGCGGGGTCCGCGTCGGCGGCGGTCTCGAGTGCGACTTCCTTGGTGGTGGTCTCACCGGTCGTGGTGTCGTGGGTCGTCACGGCGATGGTCATCTGCGGGGTTGCCCGAGTGGCGATATCGAACATGAGAGCGGCGATGCTGTCCTGATCGGCGACTTCGAGGCCGGCGATGTTCTCATCGGTGAGTGCCGAGATGTTGCCGTTGCGGATCGCTCGGGCGAATGCCTCGATGCGCAGGTAGAAGGCATTGAGTTCCACAGCGGGTCCGGACAGAGTCACCGAGGCGGTGCCGTCGGGGTAGGTCATAATGTCGACTCGGCGGCGCTTCTCGGCCAGTTCGGTTCTGTCGTCGACCGGCACGATCGCCGCGATCTTGAGATTCAGCGACTTCCTGAAGGTCTCCAGGGTGATATCGGCACGGCGGTCACCCAGGTAGGCATCAAGGCGCGGCAGATACTCGAATGCGACATCTTTGATGGCACGGGTCGCCGCAAGCACGTGCTCGATCGTGAACTCACCGGCCAGGCAGCGCTGCAGGAACTTCGGCAGTCCGAATGCCAGTGTGACGGCGTTCGTGATCTCGTTGTAGGCACCGTCGCTCGACGAGCCGAGGACCGTGGTCAGCTCGGCGATCTCCTCGCGGGTGGCGAGGTCGTGGACCCAGCTGTTGAAGGACTTGTGCAACCCGAACTTGGGGAAGTTCGGAAGCGAACTCGCCGACGGAGGCTGCGACTGATCGACGATGCTCTCCTCGGTTGTGGAAGCATCATCGGAGCTTCCATCGGTGCTTCCATCGGTGCCCGTTTCAGCGGCATCGTGCGATTCATCGACCTCGTCGGCAGCGACGTCGGCACCACCGTCTGAAGCATCGTCCGCTTCGGCCCCATCGTCGGCGGCAGCACCTGCGGAGGCGGCGTCACCATCAGACTCGTCGAGAGGGCGACCTTCGAGAACGAAACCGGTGGACCTCCAGGGGTCCACGAAGTCGTCCTCTTCGGGCAGCAGCCCATCACGTGCTGTGATGAAGCGGCCGACTGTCTCGGTGAATGTCGCGTGGTAGTAGATCTCGTCGCCGAAGGCATAGCGGAGCTTCTCGAGCGCATCGGACAGGAACAGCCCGGCAACGGCTTGGAGCTCAGCGAGACGAACGCCCGTACTCAATTGAGTCAGGCTGACGACCACAGCCATCGGCGAATCAGGGTCGACGTCGAGACGACGGGGTGAGTCGGGGCCGACCAGAGGAACCTGAGGCGACGAAGCAGGGTCCGCCGAAGTCGCGGGCGAACCGGAGACTGATTCATTCGAGGCATGCTCGAGGCCGCTGTCGCCCGGATCCTGAGGATCCTTCATCGGTCTCGCCGCCTTTCACGTCGATGTGAATGCCTTGTTTCCATTCTACCTCCAAAGGGAAGGAATGAATGTCACAGTTCTATTACAAAAAGATTCTTTCTAATATTCACTACTGTTTGCTGTTCTTTGATGATGCACTCTTGTCTCCGGCCAAGAGCCACCCGCACGAGCCGGGCACCTACTCCGCCAATAGACCGGGCAGCTGCCCCATCGCGCTGAATGTCTCGGCAGCACCCGCAGCCAACAGCGTGTCCGCACTCTGATGAACCGGGGAATCCGGGCAGAACCCGAGCACATGGGATCCGGCCGCAGCGCCGGCGATCACCCCGGTGGGGGAATCTTCGATCACGGCCGCCTCGGCGGGGTCGATGCCCAGGGAAGCAGCCGCCGCGAGATAGACGTCGGGGGCGGGCTTCGAATTCGGCTGCTCCATGCCGGAGAAGATCCGGCCCTCGAAGGCATCGAAGAGGCCGATCTTGCGCAGCTGCAGCTCGATCTTCGGACGATCCGCTCCCGACGCGCAGGCGATCCTGCCCTGGTAGATCTCGGCAACGCGCTCAACGGCATCGACGACTCCCGGAATCGCCTGGAGAGAGGCCTCGAGCTGGGCATTGCGCCGCCGCCGGAACTCGGTCATCCACTCCTCGTCGATGCGGAATCCGGTGTGCTCTTCGATGACATCAGCCTCGTCGCGGAGCATCTTGCCGACGAAGCGCGCAATGCATTCGTCGGCGCTCAGCTGCCAACCGAGCTCCTGCAGCATCTGATGGAGGACACCGTTCGTGATGGTTTCGGAGTCGACGAGGACTCCATCACAGTCGAAGAGGATCGCGGAGTATTTCGGAAGTGGGGCCATACTCCGATTCTGCCACCCGGCACTGACGCACAATCACACTGCGCCGACCGACACCGCCGTGTACAGCACCCGCGCGGTGGCGAGCGCGCAGACGATGATGACGAGCGCAAACAGCGTCAGCCAGGCACCGGCGGGCAGAGCCGAGCCCTGCGCGAGGATATAGGCATCGGACTGCTGCACATGGCGCCTGCGAGTGTGGACGCGGATGACCTTGACGAGATCCTTGAGGGACCCGATCGTCAGCGCCGTGCCGAGTGCGGCGACGAAGACCGAGATCCATTCCAGAGGCAGGAACACGACGACGAGCTGCGCCGCGATCGCCGTGATCACGGCGATGACGGCGCCCGCGAAGTTCCGGATGAAGATGAGCGCGACCAACAGGATCAGCGCGCCCATCGACAGGGCCAAGGGGGCCCAACCGAAGACCGCCGAGGTGGCCAGGACGAGTCCGAGCACGCCCGGGGCCGGATATCCCCAGAACCCCGCCCATGTGGCGGAGAAGCCGACCCGGCCGAAGGAGTTCATCTGCCCCGAGTGATCGAAGTTCAGCGAGATCCCTTTGACCACGCGTCCCGTCATGAGGGCGGCGAATGCATGACCGAGTTCGTGGACGAAGGTCACGAACAGTCCGAAGAACCTCCAGATCCCCGGAGCCAGGGTCACGACCAGGGGCACTCCGATGACGAGCACGAGCCCGAGGACGTCGAGTTCGAGCCCGTCCTGCCGCCCGAAGCCCGAGGTGATGGCGTCCCACCACGTCGCCGTTGCCTGCTTGAAGTCCATAGCGGCCCAGTGTACGAACCGCTCCTGAGCAGGACCCTCAGGACCTCCTCAGCGATTCGGGAGGTCGCGGCGCCCATGGTTCCGGAGGTCGCGGCGCCCATGGTTCGGAAAGTCGGTGCGCCCATGGTTCCGGAGGTTGCGGCGTCCATCGTTCGGGAGGTCGGGCGCTTCGAAGCCTTGAAAAGCATCACCTGGTCGATTGCTCAAGGGACCTCATTGATTCGAGAACGCTGCATCGAACGAGGTCTCCGGTCGCTTCCACAGCAATTCGCGGATCCAGTCGACCGCTTCGGCGGCGCCGTGGAGACGGTCCATCCCAGCGTCCTCCCATTCGATGGAGATCGGTCCGTCGTATCCGATCGAGGCGAGCGCCCGGAACGCGTCCTCCCAGTGCATATCGCCATGGCCGGTCGAGACGAAATCCCACCCCCGCCGAGGATCGCCCCAGGACAGATGAGAACCGAGGATTCCGCTTCTGCCGGTCGACGGCCGCAGCCGAGTGTCCTTGCAATCGACGTGATAGATGCGATCGGCGAAATCCGTGATGAAGCCGACGGTGTCGATTCCCTGCCACAGCAGATGGCTGGGATCCCAATTGAGTCCGAACGCCTCGCGATGGTCGATCGCCTCCAACGACCGGACTGTTGTCCAATAGTCATAGGCGATCTCCGAGGGATGGACCTCGTGGGCGAACCTGACCCCTTCACCGTCGAAGACGTCGAGGATCGGATTCCACCGATTCGCGAAGTCTTCATACCCCTCGTCGATGACCCACGCAGGCACAGGCGGGAACATCGCAACATAGGGCCAGATCTTCGAACCGGTGAATCCGACGACCGTGTCGACTCCAAGACGCCGCGCCACACGGGCAGCGCGCTTCATGTCCTCGGCCGCCCTCTGCCGCACTCCCTCCGCCACACCGTCTCCCCACACATAGTCCCTGACGATCGCCTGATGCCGGAAGTCGATCGGATCATCGCAGACGGCTTGACCAGCGAGATGGTTCGAAATCGCCCACGCCTTGAGCCCGTACCGATCGAGGACCTCGAGCCTCGACTTCAGATACGCGGGGTCCTCATCGGCCCGAACCAAGTCGAGATGGTCGCCGGAACAAGCGATCTCCAAGCCGTCATAGCCCCAGGAGGCAGCTAGGCGCGCTACCTCCTCGAACGGAAGATCGGCCCATTGTCCAGTGAAGAGAGTGACGGGATGAGAGCTGTCGGTCATGGCTGCTCCTCTGCAGTTCCTGATGATCGATCGTGACCAGCTGGATGGTCGTGATCGGATGAGTTGTCGTGACCAGGTAAGTGGTCCTCGTGGTGTGCTCGTGCCCGCGCCCGCTGCAGCGCGGTGAGAAACTCGGCGCTCGAACGCGCCAGTGCGTCCTGACTCTCTGCCAACGGCCGCCAGATCGAAGCAGCCACGGCGATCGTGTCATTGTCGCCGGTGAAGCTCTCCACCGTGAGCGGTCCGAGGTAGTCGATGTCGTCGAGTGCATCGAAGAACGCCGCCCAATCCGTGTGATCGCCGCCCACCGGCCCCCGGTCGTTGCCGCAGACCTGTACGACTCGACAGTGCTCCCCGGCGGCTCGAATCGCAGCGGCCGGAGATCGTTCCTCGATATTGAGGTGGTAGCTGTCCAGTGCCAAACCGACGCCTTCACCCAACAGCGGGTCCAATGCGTCCAGCCCCTGCTCGACGGTGTTGATGATGCTCGTCTCGTAGCGATTGAGAGGCTCCACAGCGATCGTCACGTCCCTTTCAGCCGCGAACGCGGCCACAGGGAGCAGAGCCTCCCGAAGCGTCCGAACCACAGCGGTCCGTTCCCCGGCATCCATCCGCCACACCCTGCCGGTCGCTGCTGTGAACGGTCCGGCCACAGTCGGCGAACCGACTTGGACTGCCACCTCAACGCAGTGCCGCAGGTAGTCCTGCGTATCCGGTCGGAACCTCGGGTCGATGAGGTCCCGACCGGGCCCCATCGCCCCGACGACCCGCGCACCCAGACCGAATTCGGCCACCACCTCGGCGGCGGCGCCGGGGTCCCAGTCCCCCGGCGCCTCCACAGGAAGTTCGAGCAGGTCGAATCCGAAATCGCGGGCACGGCCGGCGAACTCACCGAGGCGGTCGGTCGTCAACGGTGACACCCACACCCAGGTGTTGACCCCGATCTCACGTGTCATGATCCGGCTCGACTCGTCTCTCACTGATCAGGGAATGACCCTGTCCTGCCACACCTCAGGGAATCCGGACAGGTCCTCGCCGCCGAACTTCGCATAGTGCCCATCGGGCATTCCCTTGTTGCGATCAAGGTATTCGTCAAGGTCCTCGGCCGTGACCGGGCTCTGCGGCAGCACCCATTCGGTCGGCACCTCGTCACCCTTGAAGATCATCTCGGCGGCGAGCAGAGGTGTCCGCCACTGGAAGTTCGAGTACACGGGAGCCAGTGCCGTCATGTCCGTGTCCTTCCATTTGCGCAGGAAGCTGAGCTCGTCCTCTCCGGTCATGACGGGGTAGTCCTGTCCAGCGTCCTCGAAGGCTTCGACGGCGGAGACGGCGCCGTCACCGGCGTCCATCCACACACCTTGGACGTCGCCCTTGGCGAGCTCATCGGAGACGACTTTCTTGATCTCGGCCGGGTCTCCCTCGGTGAAGTAGTCGACGACCTCGATATCGGCTTCGCCGAAGAGCTTCTCGGCTGCCGCCCACCGCTGTTCGAGCACATCGACGCCGGGCAGAATCCTCAGTGCGACGACTTTGTCACCCTTCTCCAGGTTGTCGATGAGGAACTGTGAAGTGTCGATGCCCCATGCGAAGCCGCCGATCGGATGGATGAATGTCACCGCGCAATCGGTTTCCACACCTCGGTCGAAGACGATGACGGGTTTGTCGGTCTTGCAGGCGCGTTCAACGGCAGGGGTGATCGCCGAGGTCGAGTTCGGCGAGATGATGAAGCCGTCGCAGTCGCCTTCCGAGATGAAGTAGTCGATGTCGGCGATCTGGGTGTCGTCGTTGTCCTGTGCGTCGCGGGTCTCCATCTCGGTGATGACACCGTTCTTCTTGAGATCCTTCAGCTGTTCGTTCATAGTGATCCAACCGGTCTGCCGCCAGGGGTTCGAGATCGAGGCATTGGCGAAGCACATCTTCTTCCCGCCCTCGGATTTGAATTCCGAGGTGTCGCCCATCTCAGGGTTGATCATCTGCAGGTACGGCTTGTCCTCCGGTCCTTCGGGGACGACGTCGCGTTCTTCGAATTGGCGATCATAGAGCTTCTGATCGAACCACTCCTCAGAGGAGTCCTCTCCGCCGCCCTCGCCTCCGCCGGGTTCCACCGTGGGGTCGGTTGTGCACCCGGCCAAAGCGATGAGCGCGGAGGCACCGACCAGCGCGACCGCCGTCCTCAGCACTGGTTTCAGTCCTGTTCTCATGATGGGTTCTCCTCTGTCATTGCCGTACGGCACCATCGCCGCCGGCCGGTGGGGTCGACGGAGTTGTCTCCGCCGAGGTGGTCAATGAGTTCGTCGAGGCCGGGGCCCGGCCGCGTCTGCGCCGTCGGGCGAAGACCACTCCCGAATAGGCGACTGCGGCGATGATGATCGCGCCTTGGATCGCATCGCGCATGGTTGCCGGAACCGTGGTGAAGTTCAGCAGAGTGAAGAGGGCTTCTAAGGTGAACGCACCTGTGAGAGCGCCGAGGACGGTGCCTCGGCCTCCGCCGAGGACCACTCCGCCGAGGACGACGGCAGTGATCGCTGTGAATTCGTAGCCCTGCCCGACCGAGGGATGCACTCCGGCGAAACCGACCAGCAGGACGCCGGCGACAGTGGCCGACAACGACGAGATCACGAAAGCCGAGGTCTTGGTCCACCATACCCGGGTGCCTGCGAAGGTCGCTGCTGCCGAATTGTCTCCGATCGCGACCAGAGTACGGCCGAAGGGACGAAGCGAAAGCCACACTGCCAGAAGAGTCACTGCCGCCAGGATAAGTACCGCATAGGGAATGAAATCGATGAGCGGAATGTCCTCGAACCCGCCTCGGCCGATCTGTCGGAAATTCTCGGCGGGATTGCTCGTCGCCACGCCTCCGGTCCACCACATGATTGCCCCGTGGATGATGAGCATGGTGCCCAAGGTGACGATGAAGGAGGGCACGCGCAGCAGAGTCGTAGCCAATCCGTTGACCAGTCCGACGAGGATGGCCATCCCGATGAGAACGACGAACACCGGACCGGTCTTCGACTCATCGACTCCGACGAGATGGCCGACGGTCATCACCTGAGCAGTGACGACGGCTCCCATCGACAGGTCGAATTCTCCGCTGACGATGACGAAATACTGTCCGATCGCCACGATTGCGATGGGTGCGACCCGTTGGATGAACCGCATCAGCGAACCGGGCTCGGCGAAGCTCGGGTTGAGCACGACGATGGCGAGGAGAATGACGATGAGGAGGACCACGACGATCCCCTTCGGATCGAGTGCTCGCCGTCCCAGTTCGGCAATCCGTTCCCCGACACCGAGGTGATCCCGCCCCGACCGTGAAAGCGCGGATTGTGCTTGCGCAGACTGCGGGTGCGCAGTTGAGGAGATCACGCCTTGCTCCCCTCTCCGGTGACGGCCGCCCTCTCGACGAGGTTGTCAGTTCGTGGAGTCTCGATTCCGGCGCGGTTCCTGGTGGCGATGTTCGGACCCTGCGGTGCGTGGGCGAACCTGATGCGGCGGGCGATGATTCTGCGCCGCGCGTAGAGTGCGACGGCGACGATGATGACGAGACCGCGGATGACATCTTTGAGGAAGGGATTGAACTGCATGACGCTCATGAGGTTGTCGAGGACTGCGAAGATCGCGACTCCGCCGATGGTTCCCCAGATCGATCCTCGCCCACCCATGAGGACTGTGCCGCCGAGCACGACCGCGGCGATGGACAGCAGATCGTAGGTGCCTTGTGAGCCGACGGTCGGACTGCCGACGCCCAGCCGACTGGCCAACAGCAGCCCCGCGAATCCTGCACAGACCGAACTGCCGATGTGCGCCCCGATGATCGGCAGGCGTTCGCGGACTCCCGAGAGCCGAGCGACCTCGGCGTTGCCTCCTGAGGCAAAGAGGTGGTGGCCGAACGTCGTGCGTACGAGGATGAACGCAACGAGAGCAGCCAAGGCCAGCATGACGATCGTCGAAATCGGGACCGGACCGATACCCGAGGCGCCGAAGAGCTGGAACGACCAGGGGACTTCACCCTCGGTGCCCTGATAGTTCGTGTCCAAGTAACCCTTGAGCATCAACCCGACTCCAAGGGTGGCGACGAAGCCGTGGATCTTCAGCACCGAAACGAAGAGCCCGTTGGCCAGCCCGATGAGTGCCGTGATGGCCACGGTGAGCAGCACTGCGGGAATCACCATCCCATCTCTGCCGTCCATGGTCTGGGCAGCGACCAGGCTCGCCAGGCTCATGACGTAGGGGACTGACAGGTCGAGGGAAGCACCGAGGATGACGAGAGTCTGTCCGATCGCCACGAAACCGAGCACGCTCATCCCGGTGAGGATGTCGCGGATGTTTCCGGGACTGAAGAGATTGCGACCGGTTGTGGAGACGAGGATCGCAGCGACGATGAGCACGATGACCAAGGCGATATAGACCAGAGCGGTGGTGTCGAGACGACGCAGTCGAGTTCTCACTGTCCTGTCACCACCTGGGCTTCGGTTCCGGTCGCCATCGACAGAACCTCCTCTTCACTCGAACCGGGAGGCAACTCCCCGGCGATCCGCCCATCGGCCATCACCAGGATCCTGTCGGCCAAACCCAAGACCTCCGGAAGCTCACTCGACACGAGGATGACGCCCACTCCGCGGCGCGCCAGGCTTCGGACCAGTCGGTAGACGGCGACTTTGGCTCCGACGTCGATCCCGCGGGTCGGTTCGTCGAGGAGCACGATCCGGGGTGAGGTCGCCAGCCATTTCGCAAGGACGACCTTCTGCTGGTTGCCTCCGGACAGTGCCCGCGCTTCCTGGCCGAGTCCCCGGCTGATGATCTCGAGCGATTCGAGTATCGTCGGCACTTCCGACTTCACCTGGGCAGTTCTCGACGGAAACACCGCACGAATGGCCAACAGCACGTTGTCTGCGATCGATTGAGACAGCGCCAGACCTGTGCCCTTGCGATCTTCGGTGACCAGAGCCAGACCCTGACGGACACCCTGCCGCGCGGAATTGATCCGCCCGGTCTTTCCGGACAGGCGAACCGTGCCCCGTGTGAATGGCCGTGTTCCGAAGAGCGCTTCGAGCAGTTCGGTCCGACCCGAGCCTTGGAGACCGGAGACACCGAGGATCTCCCCCTCACGCAGCTCGAGCTCGATGCTCTCAAGCTGTTCGTTTCCCCCGCCGTTGACCTCCAGCAACGGTTCTCCGATCGTCGTCCCCGCTTCGGGATCCGGGAAGAAGGCACTGATGGGTCGACCGACCATGGCCCGCACTAAGCTCGCATGATCGAACTCGTGTCGTGGTCTGCCGGCCACCAGGGACCCGTCCTTCAACACGGTGATCTCATCGCAGAGGTCGAAGATCTCCTGCAGCCTGTGCGACACGTAGATGATCGCGACACCTTTGGCTTTGAGAGTGTCGATGACGCGATAGAGAACAGCCACCTCGTTGTCCGACAGCGCCGCGGTGGGTTCATCCATCGAGATGACCTTCGCATCAACAGACAGTGCTTTGATGATCTCGACGATCTGCTGCTCGGCCACCGTCAGCCAGCCGACTTTCGCTTCGGGCGTGATTCCGGTGACGTCGAGCTCGTCGAGGAGCTCTTGGGTCCGCCGCTTCATCGCAGCGACATCGACGATTCCCCACTTATGCGGTTCGCGTCCGAGGAAGACATTCTGGGCGACCGTGCGATCCGGCAGCAGGTTGAACTCCTGGAACACGGTGGCGACTCCGGCTCGTTCGGCCTCGACCGGATGGGAGAAGTCGACCAGTTCGCCGTTGATCCGCAGCTCTCCGGAATCCCGCTGGTAGACGCCGGCGATGATCTTCATCAGAGTGGACTTTCCTGCTCCGTTCTCACCGACGAGACCGTGGACAGTTCCGGAGTGCACCTCAAGCGATACGCCGTGCAGGACCTCGACTCCGAAGAAGCCTTTC
Source organism: Brevibacterium sp. 'Marine' (assembly GCF_012844365.1). Taxonomy (NCBI): domain Bacteria; kingdom Bacillati; phylum Actinomycetota; class Actinomycetes; order Micrococcales; family Brevibacteriaceae; genus Brevibacterium; species Brevibacterium sp. 'Marine'. The sequence continues at coordinate 77,400 of NZ_CP051626.1, read as the reverse complement.
GTGATCCCGGCAGCCGAGAGCACCGGCCGGACCGGCCCTGCAGCGCTCATGTCTGTGCTCCCATGATGATCACAACGACTCGACCTCGACCCACGAGCGCTGTTCGGCAGACTTCAGAACAGCTTCGGTGATGAGCAGGGCGCGCAGACCATCGGACAGCATCGGCACTCCCTCTCTCTGATCACCGACAAAGAGCGCATAGGAGTCGGCGACGAAGGCGTTGAATGCATCCTGGTATCCCTGCGGGTGGCCGGCCGGGACCATGCACAGGCGAGCGGCATCGGCGGACAGAGAGTCGGGGTCGCGCACGAGAAGCCGGCTGTCGGCGCGCTTGCCGAACCACAGCTGCTCGGGCCGCTCCTGCTCGAAGCGCATGCTCGCCTCGGTGCCGGCGATCTCCACGGTCAACCCGTTCTTGCGTCCGGGAGCCAGCTGGGACACCAACAGGGAACCGACGGCGCCGCCGGAGAACTCGACGGTCACGGCTACGGTGTCCTCCGTGGTCACTGCGGTGCCGCCTCGGCGGGGGTGAACGGTTCTCGTCGTCGCCACCAGGGATGATATCCGGTCGTCGACGATGAACTCGATGAGGTCGACGAGGTGGGAGCCGATATCGGCGAAGGCCCGCGATGGGCCGCCGCGTGCGGAGTCGACGCGCCAGTTCTCGTCGCCGGAGCCGAGCAGCCAGTCCTGCAGATATCCGGCGTCAACGGTCAGCAGAGTCCCGGCCTGACCCTCGCGGAATCGGGCGCGGGCTTCACGCACCATCGGGTGGTAGCGGTAGACGAATGGAACGGTCCCAAGCAGTCCCACCTCGTCGGCGCGGGCCAACACGGCACGCGCGGCTGTCGAATCAGTGGCCAAGGGCTTCTCACAGATGATGTTCGATCCCGCGTCAAGCGCCTGCAGGGACTGCGTGGCGTGGACGTCATTGGGAGTGCAGATGTGGATCGCGTCGAGCGATCGCTCAAACAGCTCGGAGGCCGGTGCCGGGCGGCAGTATCCCAATTCGGCGGCGACCTCGGCGCTTCTCGATGAGCTGGAGGCCGCGACGCTGTCGAGTACGGCTCCGGCTGATCGAGCGGCTCGACTGTGGACGCGGCCCATGAACCCGCCGCCGAGGAGACCTATTCGAGGGGCCTGCGAAACCGCATGAGCAAGATTGACCATGCACCATTATGTTGTCTGCATCACGCCTTTTGTCAATGCTTTTTCAAAAGTATTCATAGGACAGCTCAGAAGTCGCAATGTGGTTTACTGAACGGATGACGTTGTCGACCGATTCGCACACTTTCGACCTGTCCCATGCGGGTGGGCTATTTCAGCTGCTTCGTGACAGTCAACCGCGGACTCGTGCGGAACTGGTTCGCTCGACAGGCCTGTCTCGCCCGACAGTGGCGCACCGGATCGAACAGCTGCTTGGTCTGGGGCTCATCGCTCCCGTCGATGATGCAGTCTCCACCGGTGGTCGGCCGAGCTCGCAGTTCGCTTTCAATCCGCGGGCCCGCGTCGTCGTCGCCGCTGATTTCGGGGCCTCACATGCGCGGATCGCGGTGACGAACCTCGCCGGTGAGCTGCTCGCCGATCATCGCGCGAAACGAGCCATCTCCACCGGCCCTGAGGACGCCGTCGACTGGATGACCACCACTGCCCTCCAACTGCTCGAGCAGACCGGGCGCACCATCGGCGAGGTCGTCGGCATCGGAATCGGTCTGCCCGGTCCCGTCGAGTACTCAACGGGCAGGCCGATCAATCCTCCGATCATGCCCGGCTGGGATCGCTTCGATCTCCCCGGAGCGCTGAAGAAGACCTTCTCGGCTCCTGTCCTCGTCGACAATGATGTCAACATCATGGCACTGGGCGAGCAGACTGCGGCCTGGCCCGAAGCATCCGACCTGATCTTCGTCAAGGTCGCCACGGGCATCGGGGCCGGAGTCATCTCCGGCGGCTCCCTGCGCCGTGGCTCGCACGGTGCGGCAGGCGATATCGGCCATGTCGCACTCTCCCGTGCCGCGGAGATCCCCTGCGCGTGCGGCAACCGCGGGTGCCTGGAAGCAGTCGCCTCCGGTCGAGCGATCGCGCGGGACCTGACGAAGTCCGGGGTTCCCGCTGCTACGCCCGGCGATGTCGTCCGCCTCGCCAAGGACGGGGACCTGCAGGCCATTCAGGCCGTCCGCCAGGCCGGGCGCGACCTCGGTGAGGTGCTCACCACGTGTGTGAGCCTGATGAATCCCGCACTCATCCTCATCGGCGGAACCATGGCGCAGGCCGCCGAACATCTGGTCGCGGGGGTCCGCGAGGTCGTCTACGCACGGTCGATCCCGCTGTCGACCGAGCACCTCACGATCGCACCGTCGCGTGCGGCCGGAGATGCCGCAATCCTCGGCGCGGCTCACCTGGCCATCGATGCTGCACTGTCGCCTGAGCGGATCTCCGCCGCCCTCCGCAGCTGACACCCCGCTCTCCGCAGCTGACACCCCCGCGCCGCAGATGACATCCCCGCGCCGCCGGGGGCCAATCCACGAACGCTCCGGCCTGGGCCTTTACACTGTGAGAAGCGCCCGCGCAATCCCCCGCTCGCCGCGTGGTCCGCATCTTGCGAAGGAGTGTCATTGTCACAGCACCGCCGATTCGCCCAGGTCGATGTCTTCTCTGCCGTGCCCTTCCAGGGCAACCCCGTCGCGGTCATCGTCGATGCCGATGGCCTCGATGAGTCGCAGATGGCTCGCATCGCGAACTGGACGAACCTGTCCGAGACCACCTTCGTCCTCCCGCCCGACGACCCCGCGGCCGACTACCGCCTGCGCATCTTCACCCCGCACCGGGAGCTGCCCTTCGCCGGCCACCCCACCCTCGGTTCGGCCGCGGCCTGGCTCGACGCCGGAGGCGCCCCGAAGCACGAGGACCGCATCGTCCAGGAATGCGGTGCCGGGCTCGTCGACATCCGCAGAACCCCTCGCCGAGGCGGCCCGACCGACCCCGCCGCTGAACCCTCCGAGGCCCTCGCCTTCGCCGCCCCCGATCGCCTGCGCTCGGGTCCGCTCGACGACGCGTACGTCGATCAGATCGCGGTCGCCCTCGGCGTCGACCGCTCCGAGATCCTCGGCCACCAGTGGGCCGACAACGGCCCCGGCTGGGCGGCCGTGCGGCTGGCCAACGCCGAGAAGGTGCTCGCGCTGACCCCCGACTTCTCGGCGATTCCCGATGCGAAGCTCGGCGTCCTCGGCGCCCACCCGGAAGGGTCGGAGCACGAGTACGAGATCCGCGCCTTCGTGCCCGGAGTCGGCGTCGCCGAGGATCCGGTGACCGGCAGCCTCAACGCCTCCGTCGCCCAATGGCTCATCGGTGAGAACCTGGCCCCGAACAGCTACACCGCCACCCAGGGAACCGCCCTCGGTCGTTCCGGAGTCGTCTCCATCACGGCCGAGGACGACGAGATCTGGGTCGGCGGAGCCACGTCCGTCTGCATCCGCGGGACGGTGCACACATGAATCGACATCTCACCGAAGTGAACAAACCGAAGAAACGACTGCGCATCTTCCACGGCCGCATGTACTTCGCCCTCCAGGCCCTCGCCGGAGCGGCGTGGTGGCTGGGCACCGCGATGATTCCCGGGGTGGCGACAGCGACGCTCGGCGGCATCAATCCGCTGCTGATCGCGATCGTCGACATCCCGCTCTTCGTCATCGCCTCCGCCCTGGCCGCGCTCAACGTCCGCTGGGCGGTGTGGATCGCCACCGGCTGGACCGTGCTCGTGGCGCTGGCCATGGTCATCTATGCCACCGCCACCACCGAGGCGGGACTCGGTGCCGTGCTCATGATCCTCGCCGCGCTCGGCAGCCTCCTCGCCGGGGTGCTCATGATCGTCGGCCGCATTCCCTCCGAGAAGCTCCTCATCGGGCCTTTTGCGTTCCACAGCTCCCACACGCGGGTGCGTTCCCGCCTGCTTGTGCACACCACGGTTCAGATCGTCGTCTTCTGGGGCGTCTTCCTCATCATCATCCCGGTCATCATCAATGCCTTCGAAGACCGGTGGAACCTCGCCTACAAGTTCCCGATCCTCCTGGTCGTCGTCGGCTTCGCCCTGCTCGCCGTCTCCAGCGTCATCGGCGTGTGGTCGGCGCGGGCGATCGCGAACTTCGGCTCCGGCACTCCGCTGCCCTCGCAGATGGCCCATCACCTCGTCGCCCGCGGACCCTACGCCTTCGTCCGCAACCCGATGGCCATCGCGGGAATCGTCCAGGGTGTGGCGATGGGTCTGCTCATCGGTTCGTGGCTCGTCGTCGTGTACGCGCTCATCGGCTCACTGCTGTGGAACTGGCTCATCCGCCCGCACGAGGAGACCGACCTGCTGGAGCGCTTCGGTGACGAATACCGCGACTACGCGAAGCGGGTGCGCTGCTGGTGGCCGACCTTCTCGACCGCCGAATCCGATCCCGACCTTGTCGACGAGGACTGATCGGCCTACGCTCAGGCGTGAACGACCGCTCACCGAGGAGGCCCCATGGTCACGTTCACCACTGAACTCCTGACACTCGGCAACAATGTCGGCATCGAGGTTCCCGAGGACATCGTGCTCGGCTTCGGCGTGGGCAAGCGGGTTCCGGTCATCGTCACGATCGCAGGCTATTCCTATCCGTCGACGACCGCGGTGATGGGTGGGAAGTATCTGCTCCCGCTGGCCAAGGAGCACCGGGAGAAGATCGGCGTCGCCGGCGGTGAGACCCACGAGGTGACGCTCACGCACGACACCTCGAACCGGGAGACCCCGGTTCCCGATTCCCTCGCCGAAGCTCTCGCCGCCGCCGATGTCCGCGCGGCTTTCGATGCGCTCGCTCCGTCGAAGCGCAAGGAGCATGTGCGACAGGTGACCTCGGCGAAGGCCGAGGAGACCCGTGATCGCCGGATCGCGAAGATCGTCGATTCGCTGCGCTGATCACCCCGCGTCGTGGAACGTCACCGCATAACCGTCGGGATCGGCGATCGCGAAGGTCAGCCCGAAGGGGCTGGGAGCGGGCGCCCGGAGGATCTCCACCCCCGCCTCGGCGAGGGAATCGTGCAGTGCCTGCGCATCATCGCACCTCAGCCACAGCGCCACCCCGTTTCCCGGACGGTCACCGGAGTCGAGGTCGACGCCGGGCAGCGGCTCGCGCACGGCGAAGGGGATCGGTGAGGTCGTGAACACGACCGCTCCGGGCGGGGCGGCCGGAGCACGGGTGAGTCCGAGCCTGGTTTCGTAGAACTGCGCGGACGCTTCCACGTCGCGGACCTGCAAGGCGATGAAGTCCGGACCACTGACTGAGTCGACCTGCGGTGCGGTGCCTGAGGCATCCATGTTGCTCTCCTTCTCTTCCGGGACCCCGCCACCCGACGTGAATCCCCTCATCATTCAATGTCAGTATTCTGACATAGACGAATGTATGTCAGAATACTTACATGAGTCAAGGGTCGAAGGATCACACTGCGGGAACCGGGGATGGGCCGGTGGAACTCGAGTCGCTGCTGGGCTATCAGCTCAAGCATCTGCAGACGGCGCTGCGGTCGACGATGGACGAGACGCTGCGGCCGCTGGAGCTGACCACCCCTCAGTACAACTGCCTCGAACAGCTGCGCAGGCGGCCGGGAGCGTCGAATTCCGAGCTCGCGCGCGGCGCCTTCGTCACCCGGCAGACGATGAATACGCTGCTGCGCGGACTGCAGGAACGGGGACTGATCACGAGGCCGGCCACGGCCGACTCCGGTCGCGTCCTGCCCACACGTCTCACCTCGGCCGGCGTTGAGGTGCTCGATCAGGCCGTCTCCCGCGTCGAAGTGGTCACGGCCCGCATGGTCTCACCGCTCGACGATGAGACTCGGACGATGGTCACCGAGGCGCTCGGCCGGTGCATCGCGGCCCTCGAAGAGCCTGAGCACCGCTGAGGGCTGGGAGATCGGCGCCCGGGACTGTCGTAATCGGACCTACACCAGCGCGAGCTCGTTTTCGGAGTCTCTCCTCCTCGACCGTTTCGGCCATACAGCCAGGCAGCACAGGCCGAGGAGCGCGCCGATGCCGGCGCCGAGAGTGTTCGTGACGAGGTCGCTGAGCGTGGCGAAGCGAGTCTGTGTGAGCACGGTGCCTTGGAAGATCTCGATGCCGGCGCTGAAACCCGCGCCGACGAGAAATCCGAGCCACCACCGTCGGCGCCCGAAGTGCAGAGCCGCGAGGAAGCCGAAGGGAATGAACATCGCCACATTGCCGAGCTTCTCGACCCGTTCATAGGTCAGCCAGGCGGTCTCCCGGTGAGCGGCGAAGAGGTCGAGTGCGTGCCCGATGAGAGTGTCCGGGCCGGTGCCCATCTGCTGCGGGGTCAGCGTGATGGCGGCGATGAAGAGGGTGTAGAGGACGAGAAGGGCCAGCGGCGCACCGACTGTGCGCTGATCACGATCGGTCATCACCGCCAAATCTACGGCCGAATCCTGGGCACATCCTCAGATGCGGATATGGCCCGGCTCTCACCGAACCCCAGGATCTCTCACCGGACTTCGTGATCGACGGGAATCCGGTCCATCCTCGGCGGCCAGATCGTCATCACGATGAGTCCGGCCACCGCTCCGATGCCGGCGCCGAGGCTGTTCGTCACGAGGTCGCTGATCGTGGCGTAACGCGTGGGTGAGAGCAGGGTCGCCTGCGTGCCCTCGATGAGGCAGGTGAATGCGATGCCCGCGACCCAGCCGACCCACCAGCGGTGAGGTCCGCACTGGAGGGCCACAAGCAGGCCGAAGGGGATGAACATGCCGACATTCGCGAGCTTCTCGAGGATGACGTAGTCGATCCACGCGGTCGCTCGGTGGGAGGCGAGGAACTCGAGCAGTCCGGCGATGAATGAGCCGGGACCGGTGTCCAACTGGTTGGGTGTGAGCGTGACGAGGCCGATGAAGATCGTGTAGAGGATGAGCAGCGCCAAGGGCACCGTCCGCAGCTGTCGCCTCGCACCCGTCATCGTTCCCCTGTCCCTCGGCCCGGTCTCATTGTGCCCGTCTGCGGCACGATGGTCGAGGGATTCCCGCATCGATTGCGGGAATCACCCCGACCATTGCGGTCTCACGCCCGGCCCCTCACAGCCGAAGCATGTCAGCGGAGACGAATCAGGCGATGGCCTCGACGTCGTCGAAGGTGGCGGTGTCGATGACGACGCGGAAGCGCACGTCTCCGGCCACGACCCGATCGTAGGCGGCGTCCGCCTCGGTGACGGGGATCGTCTCGATCTGCGCGGCGATGCCGTGTTCGGCGCAGAAGTCGAGCATCTCCTGGGTCTCGGCGATGCCGCCGATGTTCGATCCGGCGATCGCCTTCGCCCCGCCGATGACGGCGCCGAACGAGAATTCCTGCTTCTCGGGCGGGAGGCCGACGACGGCCATGACCCCGCGCGGCTTGAGCAGCCGCAGGTACCGGTTGACGGGGATGTCGGCGCTGATCGTGTTGAGGATGAGGTCGAACTCGCCGGCGTGGTCGGTAAAGAAGTCCTCCTCGGTGGTCGCGAGCATCCGCGTCGCACCCAGGGCGAGCGCATCGTCTTCCTTGCGCAGAGTGCGCGAGAGCACGGTCACTTGCGCGCCCATGGCCGCGGCGATCTGGACACCCATGTGGCCGAGTCCGCCGAGTCCGAGCACGGCGACCTGTTTGGGAGCGCCGTTCTTCGTCTCACCGGCACCCCAGCGGGCAAGCGGTGCATAGGTGGTGATGCCCGCGCACAGCAGCGGAGCGGCGACGTCGAAGTCGAGGGCGTCGGGGATCCGGCAGACGAAGCGTTCGTTGACGACGACCTTCTGCGAATACCCGCCCTGGGTGATCGTGCCGTCGACGTCTCCGACGTTATAGGTGCCGACGCTGCCGTTCAGGCAGTTCTGCTCCTGACCGGCCCGGCATTCCTCGCACTCGCCGCACGAATTGACCATGCAGCCCACGCCCACGCGGTCGCCGACCTTCCACGCGGTGACGTCGGCACCGACGGCCTCGACGACGCCGGCGATCTCGTGGCCGACGGTGAGCGGGAAGTGCGCCTCGCCCCATTCGTTGCGGATGGTGTGGATGTCGCTGTGGCAGATGCCTGCGGCCTTGATGTCGATGACGACGTCATCGGGTCGGGGATCCCGGCGGTCGATCGTGGCCACGCGGAACGGCTGGTCCGGTCCCGTCTTCTGCAGTGCCTTGACGCTGATGCTCATGTGATCTCCTTGGACTTGCGTATCCGTAGCTGGGCCACATCGTCCAGCGCTTGCGGCCGGCAGTCTATTCCATGCATATGGACTTATTCTTTGAGCGCCCGCTCACCGATGCTCAGGTCGAGAGGGAAATCGACGGGGGCATCCCCGAACAGCAGTCGCCCCGCCGAGGCGGCCGCCGCCCTGATCGCCTCCGCCGCCTGATCGGTCTGCTCGGCCGGGGCATGGACGATGACCTCGTCGTGGAGGAAGAAGACGAGGTGGGCTCGCCGGGAGAAGACCGGCCCCGAGGCGGCCGCCTCTGATGCCGCATCGATCTCCGGCAGCCGCGCCAGGCGCAGCCGCAGATCGGCCAGCCAGGCCAGCGCCCATTCGGCCGCTGTGCCCTGGACGACGAAGTTGCGGGTGAATCGTCCCTGGTCGCCGGCGGCCCGCCGGGCCCGTTGCTCGTCGGCGCCGGTGGCGTCGAAGCGGTTCGCCGCTCTCTGCAGTCTCTGCCACCCCTCGCCGGGCGGCGGGGAGGTCCGGCCCAACCAGGTGGACACGACTCCTCCCTCTCGTCCCGCCTCGGCGGCGGAATCGACGAGGTGCATGGCGGCGGGGAAATTCTGCCGCAGACGCGGCACCAAGGCCCCGGCCTCCCCGGTCGTCGATCCGTACATCGCCCCGAGCACCGCGATCTTCGCCTCCTGCCGGGTCGCGACGATCCCGGCGTCGACGAGCCCGGAGTAGAGGTCACGTCTACGACCGGCCTCCGCCATCGCCCGGTCTCCGGACATGGCGGCGAGCGCACGGGGTTCGAGCTGGGCGACATCGGCGGAGACGAGCCGCCACCCATCGTCGGCGCGCAGGGCCGGACGCAGCTGCCGTGGGATCTGCAGGGCCCCTCCCCCGCTGGCCGCCCAGCGCCCGGTGACGACTCCGCCGGGCACATAGACGGGCCTGTACCGACCTTCATCGACCCATTCATCGAGCCAATGCCAGCCGTTGGCACTCAGCAGCCGCGCCATCTTCTTGTACTCGAGCAGGGGCGCGATCGCCGGATGGTCGCTCGTCTGCAGCTCCCATTTCGAGGTCGAGGCGACGTTGATGCCGGCATTGCGCAGGGACGCGAGCAGCCGGTTCGGCGAATCGAGGTTGACCCGCGGATCGTCGAGTGCGGCTCGGACTTCCTCGGCCTTGGCCAGCATCTTCTGGGGCTTCCCGTCGCGGATCGGTCGGGGACCGAGCAGTTCGGTCAGGATCCGATCATGTTCGGCCTCGTCCCACGGCACACCTGCCGCGCGCATCTCTGCGGCGACGAGCCCTCCGGCCGATTCCGCGGCCAGCAGCAGCCGCAGCCGCCCCGGATCGCTCGCGGAGTCCACGGCCGCCGTCTGCCGGACGTATTCGGCCAGGGCCGCCTCGAGGTCGTGCGGAACCTGTGGGATGAATCCGCGTCCGGCATCGACGTCGAAGAGAGCGGCCGCCCGTTCGGGTGCGGCGGCGTCGGCGGGCGCGGCATCCCAGTCGACGGCGGCGCGCACCGCCTCCGGTGCGGTGACGAGTTCGGAGCGGGCGAGGATCGCATGGGCCAAGCGCAGATCGTGGCAGCGCTCAAGACTCGCCCCGGCGTCCAACAGCGACGGATACCACTTCGGGGTGTCGCTGAAGACCCAGCGGGTCGGGGGTGCAGCCGCCCCGCTCGAACTTTCCCCGCTCGAACTTTCCCCGCCCGGACCTCCCCCGGCCGCGTCCTCACGGTCACGGACGAACTCGGGCAGGGCCGCCTCGGCGAGGTCGAACCGGCCGATCTCCGCTCCTCTCGCGTCGAGATCGACGATGCCGATCCGAGTCCCCTCGAATCCGTCGCCGGGCAGCGTCCCGAGCACGCAGGCCGCGGGGAGCCGATCGGGGTTGAGGGTCATGGGTTCAGCCTACGCCGCGACGACCTGCGGCTCGGTCCGCCGCGACGCTGTGCGGCACCGGGCGAGCGCGCCCTGTCCGCGCCCCGAGCCGACCGCCGCGGGCGACCGTGATCCTGGTAACGTCGAGAGCGGAATCCGGGTGCCGAACTCCGCTCGAAAGGCCGATACGCAACATGGACGTTGTCTCCGCTCTCACCTCCGCCCTGCCGGCCACGGCCGTCATCACCGATCCCGATTCGATGGACGCCTACCGTTGGGACCGCGCGAACGACCCCGACGCCGGGGTGCCGGTCGCGGTCGTCCGAGCCACCTCCACCGAGGATGTGCAGACGGTCGTGCGCATCGCCGCCGAGGCGAAGGTCCCGATCGTGCCCCGCGGCGCCGGATCCGGCCTGTCCGGCGGCAGCTCCGCGATCGCCGGCGGAATCGTGCTGTCCCTGGACACGATGCGCGAGATCAGCATCGATCCCGTCACCCGCATGGCCACGGTCCAACCCGGTGCCTTCAACGCCGAGGTCAAGGCCGCCGCGGCCGAACACGGCCTGTGGTACCCGCCGGACCCCTCGTCCTTCGAGTTCTGCTCGATCGGCGGCAATATCGCCACGAACGCCGGCGGCCTGTGCTGCGTGAAGTACGGTGTGACCACGGACTACGTCCTCGGGATGACCGTCGTCCTCGCCGACGGTCGGGCGGTCAAACTCGGCGGCCCGAGGCTCAAGGACGTCGCGGGTCTGCCGCTGACGAAGCTCTTCGTCGGTTCCGAGGGGACCTTGGGCGTGATCACCGAGGTGACCCTGCGGCTCATTCCCGCCCAGCTGCCCCCGACGACCGTCGTCGCGATGTTCCCGAAGCTCGCCGATGCCACGAACGCCGTGCTCGAGATCGCGAAGGCCATGCGACCCTCGATGCTCGAGTTCATGGACAAGCCCTCGATCAACGCCGTCGAGGACGAGCTGAAGATGGGGCTCGACCGTGAGGCCGAGGGCATGCTCGTCATCCAGTCCGACGAACCCGGCGAGCACTGCACTGTGCAGGCGAAGATCATCGAGGAGATCTGCAACAGCAACTCGGCCTCAGAGTGCTATCTCACTGCCGACCCCGACGAGGGCGAAGCCTTCGTCACGGCCCGCCGGATCGCGATCCCGGCCGTGGAGAAGAAGGGTGCTCTGCTGCTCGAGGACGTCGGCGTTCCGCTGCCGAAGCTCGGCGACCTGGTCCTCGGGATTGAGAAGATCGCGGCCGAACGCAAGGTGACGATCGCCGTCATCGCGCACGCCGGCGACGGCAACACGCATCCGCTGCTCGTCCTCGATCCCAAGGATGAGGACCAGCAGAAGCGCGCGCAGATCGCCTACGGCGAGGTCATGGACCTGGCCACGGGGCTGGGCGGGACGATCACCGGTGAGCACGGTGTCGGCCGACTCAAGGCACCGTGGCTCGCGCCCTATCTCGGCGAGGACGTCATGGAGCTCAACCACCGGATCAAGCAGGCCCTCGACCCGGACAACATCTTCAACCCGGGATCGGTCTACACCGGGCTCGTCTGAGGTTCCGGCCGGGGTTCGCGGCGCAGCAGCGGCGCGAGGGCGAGCACGATCAGCAGCACGCCCATGGGGATGAGCAGAGCCGTCCGCAGCCCCCAGTGGTCCCCGACCAGACCGAGCGCGGGCGGTCCGACGAGGAACGCAAGGTAGCCGATCGTCGAGACAGCGGCCACCCGATTGGCCGGCTGCGCGCCCGAGGCGCCTGCCTCCGACAGTGCCACCGGAAAGCCGAGCGAGGTCCCGAGCCCCCAGAGGAGCACTGCGGCAGCGGCGACGATCTGACTGTCGACGAGGGAGGCCGAGCCGATGCCGACGAAGCCGAAGGCGGCGCTGACGAAGAGCACGTTCGCACGACCGAAACGCTGGACGATGCCGCCGCCGAGGAATCGGCCGATCGTCATCGCCGCCGCGAAGATCGCGTAGATGCTCGAACCGAGCGCAGGGTCGAAGCCGTGCCCGTCGACCATGACCAGCGGCAGCCAGTCGTTCGCGGTGCCCTCCGCGAGCGCCATCCCGAGCACGATCGCACCGATGACGATCAGCCGCGGGTCCCTCCACACCGAGGCGGTACGAGCCGGCCGAGGACTCGACTCGGGACCTGAACCGGGGGCCGCCTCGGCGAGGGATCCTTCCGCGGAGGCGTTCCGACCCGTCCCCGCGGGGACGTGGCGCATCGCCGGCACCATGACGACGACGCCGAGGATGCCGATGAGGAGGAGGTGGACGAGAACGGGGAAGTCGGCGGCGGTGGCGAGGATCCCGATGACCGCGCCGATGACGGTGCCGAGGCTGAAGAAGCCGTGGAGGCCGGGCAGGAAGGGGCGATCGAGGTGCTTCTCGAGTTCCGCCCCCTCGACATTCATCGCGACCTCTCCAGTGCCCATGCCGAGTCCGAAGACGACGAGACCTGCGGCGACGATGAACGACTGCGACCAGGCGGCGCCGAGGCCGATGATGGGCATACTCGCGATGACTCCGAGCGTGCCGATGCCGACGATCGGTCGCGCCCCGAAACAGCCGACGAGCGGCCCGGAGGCGAGGATTCCGAGCATCGACCCGATGGAGAGTCCGAAGAGGACGAGGCCCATCTGTGCCGTGCTCGCGTCGAGGGCGTCACGGATCGACGGGGTGCGGGTCACCCACGAGGCGATGGTGATCCCGGGGAGGAAGAAGAGGGCGAGCAGGGACAGACGGCGAGCGCGCAGGGACGAGGCGCGATCCGTCGCCGGGGTCGGCTTCGTGCTCGACTTCCTGAACGCCTGCTGTTCGGTCATCGGATCATCTCCTTCTCGGTGTGCACGGTGCTGAGGCGGACAGCCCTCGAATCGGTGTACGGATGTACACACATCGATCGGTGTACAAATGTACACTCTCTGTTGTCCGTCTGTCACAGCTGACAGTTCTGTCTCGGGAACCGAGAACCGCCCGCACGGACTGAGCACGGGGATTCGACGAAGGAGGCCGAATGAGCGCACGCAGCGGGGCGCCGAACGACCCCGGCCGCCGGGAACGGATCATCGCGGCCGCCCTCGAGCTCATCCTCGACGACGGCGTCGCCCGGGTCTCCCACCGCGCCGTCGCAGCACGTGCGGACGTCCCCCTGGGGTCGATGACCTACCACTTCGCCAGCATCGACGAGGTGATCACCGAGGCGTTCCGTCGGCTCGTCGACCGACTCTCCGGCCGCTACCGCGCAGGTCTGCACGAGGCGGCGACCACCGCCGAGGCGCGCGAGGCCGTCGTCGAGATCATCTGCGGTGACACCTTCGCCTCCCCTCGGGAGATGGCGGGAATCTTCGAGCTCTACTCCTATGGCCGCAGCTCCCCCGACTCCGCCGAGCTCGCCGCCTCGTGGATGGGCATCAGCGCGGCCGCGCTGACCGAACACTTCACCCCCGACGCGGCCCACGCCGTCGATGCGCTCATCGAGGGATGGACGATCCACCATCATCTCGACGGCAAGGCACCCGAACGCGAACTCGTGCGCGCGGCAGTGACGGCGCTGACCTCCTCCGCGCTGGCCTCCTCGACACCGTCGTGATCGCTTCGGGGATATTCTGAGGACAGCTGTCGAATCGACGTCGATTCGATCGTCTTGTCTGTAAGCGGCCGAAATCCGGCCGCCGCACACAGAACGGAGCAGAACAATGCGCTATGCACTCGTCTTCCACGCCCCGGAACTCACCCCCGACGGGCCTCAACCCAGCGAAGAAGCCATCCAGGAGATGATGCGGCTCATGGACGACTACGCGGCAGCGCTCAACTCCGCGGGCGTCTTCGTCGCCTGGGAGATGCTCGAGCCGCAGACCGAGGCCGTGACCGTCACCCGCAGGACCGGCGAGGTCGTCATCGAGGACGGCCCGTTCGCAGCCGCCAAGGAGGCTTTCGCGGGAGTCGTCGTCATCGACGTCCCCGATCGCGAAGCGGCACTGTCCTGGGCGGAGAAGTTCCCCGGAACGGCCTACGGCACGATCGAAGTTCGCCGATCCGCGACGTCCTGCATCGCGGGCGAGTGGACACGAGCGTGAACCGGCCGCCGCGATGAATGGGCAACGTCGATGACCCGCCGATGACCGAATCCGCAGAGCCTGCCGATCGCGCGATGATCCTGTCCCAGGACGGCTGGGGCAGGATCATCGCGCTCATCGCGGCTGCCGACGGCGACATCTCCGGCGCCGAGGATGCGCTGTCGGCCGCGCTCGAACGTGCCGTCACCGCGTGGCGGGCACAAGGTCCGCCGGCCAATCCCGAAGGCTGGCTCTACCGGGTGGCGCTCAACGCCCGCCGGGACGTGTGGAAATCGGCGGCGGCACGAACCGCGACCGCCCTCGACGAGGAGACGATCGACAGCATCGACGGCAGCAGCGGGTCCGGCACCGATCCCGCCGACCACGATCCCGATGCCCTGCCCGACCGCAGGCTCGAACTCCTCGCCGCCTGCGCGCATCCGGACATCGATCCTCCCGCCCGGTCGCTGCTCATGCTCTCGGCGGTGATGGGGATGACGGCAAAACAGATCGCGGCGGCCATGGCTCTGCCCGCTGCCACCGTCTCTGCCCGTCTGACCAGGGCGAAGAAGCGGGTCGCCGGTCTCGGCGTCGCCTTCGGCAGTCCCGACCGCCTCGACCTCGAGTCCCGCCTGCCCGATGTGCACGAGACGATCTACGGGGCCTTCGCGATCGAATGGGCTCAGGCGGCCGCGCAGCCGCGCGAGGGCATGATCGGCGAAGCCCTGTACCTGTCGCGCCTCGTGGCGCAGCTGTGCCCCGGCGACGGCGAATCCCACGGACTGGCCGCCCTCATCCACCTCTCAGCCGCCCGGTTCCCCGCTCGTCGCAGCGGCGACGGACGATTCGTCCCCCTGTCCGACCAAGACCCGAACCGCTGGGACGGACCCCTCACCGAGGCGGGCGAGCGCCACCTCGTCGAGGTCCACCGCTGCGGACACGTCGGCCGATTCGGGCTCGAGGCGGCCATCCAACTCCTCCATATGGCCGGAATCCGCACCGGATCCACGGATTGGCCGATGCTGCTGCGCCTCCACGACGACCTCGGGCAGATCGCACCAAGTCTCGGCGGGTCGGTCTCGCGGGCGGCCGTCCTCGCCGAAGTCGAGGGACCCGAGGCGGGGCTGGCGGCGCTCGACGCGCTCGATGACGTCTCATCACGCCTCGAAGCCTTCCAACCTGCCTGGGTGCTGCGAGCTCATCTGCTCACTCGCCTCGGCCGCACAGACGAGGCGGCCACCGCACGTCGGCGGGCTCTCGACCTGACCACCGACCCGGCCGAACGCGCCTACCTCGCCGGACTCACCTGAGACGGACGTCACCTCGTCTTCGGGATGGGCGGGGGTACGGCATATGATGGTGAAATCAATCCACAGACTCCGAAACCATCCTGCATGCACAATTCCTCTCAGACCGAACCCGCCCAGGGCACGTCCCAGGGCTTCGCCCACGCAAAGGCGATCCTGTTCGGCGAACACGCGGTTGTCTACGGCTCTCCGGCCGTCGCAGTGCCATTGCACGGACTCGGAGTCCAGACCGATATCCGCCGGTCCCCGCATCAGGAGACCCGGATCGAGAGCCAGCTGTTCTCCGGAAATGCGCAGACCGCTCCGGAGCCGATGGGCCCCGTCGTCGCCGGTCTCAACGCCGCACTGAAAGCCGTGGGGAACCCCGACGCCGAGGTGGAGCTGCTCATCCGTTCGGCGATCCCCCACAGCCGCGGCCTGGGTTCGAGTGCAGCCGTGGCCACCTCCGTGGCCCGCGCGGTCGCGAACCTGCATGCGACGGTCTTCGACGAGAACACCCTCCACGAGATCGTGCAGGCGGCCGAAACCGTCGCCCATGGCCGACCCAGCGGAATCGACGCCTGGGCCGTGGCCAAACCCGCCCCCATCCGCTTCCAGACCGGGTGCGCCCAGACCATCGACGTCGGTCAGCGCCTCGTCTTCGTCCTCGCGGACTCCGGTCATCACGGGTCCACCGCCGAGGCGGTCGGAGGGGTCCGTGCTCGCCGTGACGCCGATCCTGTGCGCATCGGAGGGATGATCGACCGTCTTGCCGAAATCACCGATTCCGCCGTCGACACCATCCGCTCCGGTGATCGTGAGACGATCGGCACGCTGATGAACGAAGCCCATGGACTGCTCGGCAGCCTCGGTGTGTCGACCCCGACCCTCGATTCCCTCGTCGCTGCCGCCACCGCGGCCGGAGCCCGGGGCGCCAAACTCACCGGCGGCGGACTCGGCGGCTGCGTGCTGGCCCTGGCCGATGACGATGATTCGGCCGAAGAGCTCGCCGAGGCCCTGCGCAAGGCGGGAGCACCCCGCACCTGGACGACGGAGGTCAGACCGACATGAGAACGACGACGGCGCGGGCCTACCCGAACATCGCCCTGGTCAAGTACTGGGGCAAGGCCGATGAGGAGCTCATCCTGCCCGCTGCGGGCAGTCTGTCCCTGACGCTGGACCACTTCGAGACCACGACCACCGTGGTGCCCGCCCCGGACGCCGAGACCGATGTCCTCGAACTCGACGGCGCACTCGCCGATCCCGGCCAGACCGACCGCATCTCGACTTTCCTCGACCATGTCCGCGCCCTGGCCGGACGGGATGACCGGGTCCTCGTCCGGTCCCGCAACTCCGTGCCCACGGGTGCCGGTCTGGCCTCCTCGGCGTCGGGCTTCGCCGCTCTGGGAACGGCCGCCGCCGCAGCCTTCGACCTCGATCTCGCACCGCGCGATCTCAGCCGGCTGGCCCGCCGCGGTTCGGGGTCGGCCTGCCGCTCGATTCCCGACGGCATCGCCGTCTGGCACGCCGGCGACGACGCCTCCTCCTTCGCCGAGACCGTGCCCGCCCCGGATATGCGGATGATCATCGTCACCGTCAACCGGGCTAGGAAAGCCGTGTCCTCCCGCGAGGCGATGCGCCTGACCGCCGCCACCTCACCCTTCTACTCCGGCTGGGTGTCCTCGACCGAGGACTACCTCGAGCAGATGGTCGCCGCCTGTGCGGCCGGGGACTTCACCCGCATCGGCGAAATCACCGAATCCCACGCCCTGCGCATGCACGGACTCATCCAGTCCACCGTGCCGCCGATCCGGTTCCTCAATCCGACCAGCCACGCGATCTTCGACGCCGTGGCCGACGCCCGCGAGTCGGGAATCGAAGCCTATTCGACCGCCGATGCCGGCCCGAACGTCGCCGTCATCGTCCGCCCCGCAGACGCAGAGGCACTGGCCGAGAAGCTCTCCGGCTTCGGCGACGTTCGCGTCGTCGGACCGGGCCCGGGAGCCCACCTGCTCACCGCCGCTGACGCAGTCCCGCCCGCAGACGCAGTGAACCCGGCTGCGGGTGAGGGCAGCCGGGCATGATCGAGACCCGGGCACCCGGCAAGCTGTTCATCGCCGGCGAATACGCCGTCGTCGAACCCGGACAGCCGGCCGTGCTCATCGCCGTCGACCGGTGCATCACCGTCCGGCTGACCGAGAGCGAAGGCGCCGGCCGCATCCATTCGAGCGAATACGGTCAGGCTCCCGTCGTGTGGCGGCGCGAAGACGATGGTGAGCACATCATCGTCGACGAGCGTCCCTTCGACTACGTGCTCTCGGCGATCTCCACCGTCGAAGAGCTGCGCTCCGGCCGGGGTGCCAGCCCCCGCTACTTCGATCTCGAGATCTCCAGCGAACTCAATGACTCAGACGGCCGGAAGTTCGGACTCGGCTCCTCGGCGGCGGTGACGGTGGCGACGATCGCCGCTCTCGATGAGTTCTATCGACTCGGGCTGACCCTGACCGAACGCTTCAAACTCGCGGTACTTTCGACCATCGCGATCTCCACGAAGGCCTCCGGCGGTGATCTCGCCGCCAGCACCTTCGGCGGCTGGATCCGCTACTCCTCCCCCGACCGTGCCGCCCTGCACGATCACCGCGAGGCCCACGGGGTCGTCTCCGCCATGAGCTGCTCGGAATGGGCCGGCTGCTCGGCCCGACGGGTCACCCCACCGAGCTCGCTCGACCTCCTCGTCGGCTGGACCGGATCACCGGCGTCGACCGAACATCTCGTCACACGCGTCCACACGCCGGCGCCGGAGAGGCACCGCCCGCTGAAGTCCTTCGCCGCCGAGTCGCACACCCTCGTCGACGATCTCGTGGCGGCCTTCGACGCCGACGATGCCGAGGCGAGCCTGACCACGATCCGCTCCGTACGTGCCCTGCTGCGGCGACTGAGCGACTCCACGGGCAGCCTCATCGAAACCGAGGCCCTGCACGACCTGTGCGAGATCGCCGAAACCCACGGGGCCGCAGCGAAGCCCTCGGGCGCCGGCGGCGGCGACTGCGGAATCGCTCTCGCTCAAACACGGACCGAAGCACACACCGAAGCACAGACCATTCTCAGCGGCTGGGAAGCCGCCGGAATCCGACCCCTGGACCTCGGTGCCCACCGAGAGGAAGGCGAGATCGATGAGTTCTGAGACCCCGGCATCGGTCGAGACCCCGGAGACCAAGGCCTCACGAGCCTCCCGCAAGGACGACCATGTTCGCCTCGCCTCGGCGCAGCAGACGGAAGGGCCGCGGCGGACCGACTTCGACGACCTCGAATTCGTCCACCACGCCCTGTCGGGAACGAACCCCGACCGCGTCGACCTCACGGTGAACTTAGGCGAGTGGACCTGGCCGACGCCCTTCTACGTCAACGGCATGACCGGCGGCACGGAGACCACGGCGAAGATCAACCGGGACCTGGCCATCGCCGCCGCCGAGACCGGTCTGCCCATGGCCTGCGGATCGATGAGCGTGGCCCTCGACGACGCCGAGGCAGCGAAGGGCTTCACCGTCATCCGCGAGGAGAACCCGGACGGCTTCGTCATGGGCAACCTCGGTGCCGGTCGCAGCGCCGATGATGCCCGACGGGCCGTCGAGCTGCTGAACGCCGATGCCCTCCAGCTGCACATCAACCCGGTGCAGGAGACCGCGATGCCCGAAGGCACCCGCGACTTCTCCACCTGGCTGTCCGGACTCGAGGACATCGTCGCCGCCTGCCCCGTGCCCGTCGTCGTCAAGGAGGTCGGATTCGGACTCAGCCGCCGGACTCTGAGACTGCTCGCCGATATCGGGGTCCAGTACGCCGATGTCTCCGGAGCCGGAGGCACCGACTTCCTGCGCATCGAGAACGATCGCGCACCGGCCGAGGACTTCTCCATGCTCACCGGCTTCGGCCAGTCGGCCCTGGCCTGCCTGCTCGACGCCCCGGCCGAGTGGACGACCGAGACGACGATGGGCGACGGCGTCTCGAACCGCGTGCTCCTGGCCTCCGGCGGCGTGCGCAACCCCTATGATGTCGTGAAAGCACTGGCCTGCGGTGCTCGCGCCGTCGGCGTCGCCGGCACGTTCCTGCAGACCGTGCTCGACCACGGTCCGGACGGGCTCGTCGATCTCGTGCACACCTGGCAGACTCAGACCTCGGCTCTGTTCGCCCTGCTCGGGGCGCAGCGATCCACGGACCTCACGGCCACGGACCTGCTCACGCGGGGCCGCCTCGGCGAGTTCGCCCGCCTGCGCGGAATCGACGTCACCGCGCTCTCGCACCGATCCGACGTCCTTTCGAGGAGGAATCAGCTGTGAATCAGCAGACCACGATCACCGGGATCCCCACCACATGGGTCGGTCCCCTGCGGGTCAGCGGCGAAGCGCTGGCTCCCGAAGGCACCCACACCGAGGTGGCCGTGCCCCTGGCAACCTACGAGACCCCGCTGTGGCCCTCCGTCGGCCGCGGGGCGTCGATCTCCCGTGAGATCGAGGGCGGGATCCGCACCGTCATCGTCGATGAGCGGATGACCCGGTCCGTGCTGTTCGTCGCCGAATCCGCGATCGGCGCCGAGGCGGCCGCGCAGGCCATCCGTCACCGCACCCGCGAACTCGAATCCGTCGTCGAAGCCGGATCCGGCCACTGCCGGCTCATCGAGATCCATCCGGAGATCGTCGGGAACCTGCTCTTCGTCCGCTTCGCCTTCCGCACGAACGACGCCTCGGGCCACAATATGGTCACCCAGGCCTCGGATTCGCTCATGGACACCATCCTGTCCTGGCAGCTGGGCCTCGACTACGGCTCGGTGTCCGGCAACTACTGCTCGGACAAGAAGGCCACCGCGGTCAACGGAATCCTCGGGCGCGGACGCAATGTCGTCGCCGAGATCGTCCTGCCCCACGAAGTCGTCGAGCGTCGCCTGCGCACGAGCGCGGACAAGATCGTCGAACTCGTCGTGCGCAAGAACCTCGTCGGGTCGACGATCGCCGGAGCCCTGCGCTCGGCGAACGCCCACTATGCGAACATGCTGCTCGCCTTCTACCTGGCCACCGGTCAGGATGCGGCGAACATCGTCGAAGGTTCGCAGGGCATCACCTATGCGGAGAACCGCCCCGAAGGCCTGTACTTCTCGACGACGCTGCCGCACCTCATCGTCGGCACCGTCGGCAACGGCAAGGATCTGCCGCACGTCGATGAGGCGCTCGAGCGTCTCGGCTGCCGTGAGGATCGTGAGCCGGGAGCGAATTCGCGTCGCCTGGCCGCGCTCATGGCCGCGACCGTGCTGTGCGGTGAGCTCTCTCTGCTCGCAGCGCAGACGAACCCGGGTGAGCTGATGGACACTCACCGTCAGATGGAACGCAAGGCTGAGGCAGAGCGGGATTCCGCCGCTCAGCGAGAGGACGGCGAGGCCGCATGACATCACACACTGCTGCGGGCACTGC
Organism: Brevibacterium sp. 'Marine'; assembly: GCF_012844365.1. Classification (NCBI taxonomy): domain Bacteria; kingdom Bacillati; phylum Actinomycetota; class Actinomycetes; order Micrococcales; family Brevibacteriaceae; genus Brevibacterium; species Brevibacterium sp. 'Marine'. The sequence goes on along the minus strand of NZ_CP051626.1, from coordinate 56,495 downwards.
ACCGATCGGCATCGATGACATCGAACTGGCCACGAGCCATCATGTCGTCAGTCTCGATGACTTCGCCGCGGCGAACGGAACCGATCCGAACAAGTTCCGCCTCGGCCTCGGCCAGGACGAGTTCAGCTTCCCGGCTCCCGATGAGGATGTCGTGACGATGGCGGCCGCGGCCGCCGCGCCGATCATCCGGCGCAGCGGTTCCGAGGGCATCCGCACCCTGCTGTTCGCCACCGAATCGGGGATCGACCAGTCGAAGGCCGCCGGTATGGCCGTGCACTCGCTGCTCGACCTGCCGTCGCAGATGCGCGTCGTCGAGGTCAAGGAAGCGTGCTATTCGGCGACGGCCGCGCTGCAGGCCGCCGTCGGCATCGTCACCCGCTCTCCCGGCCAGCGGGTGCTCGTCATCGCCTCGGATGTCGCCCGCTACGAACTCGACACACCCGGTGAGCCCACTCAGGGCGCCGGTGCCGTGGCGATGCTCGTCTCCGCGGATCCGAAGCTGCTCGAGATCGAACCGGTCTCGGGTCTGAACTCGGCCGATGTCGACGACTTCTGGCGTCCGAACGATTCGTCGACCGCGATCGTCGACGGGGCACTGTCGGTCACCGCATACCTCGACTCGCTCACCGGAGCGTGGACCGATCTGGCCGCGCAGGGCGGACCGGCCATGGCCGAGATCGACCGCGTGCTCTACCACCAGCCGTTCACGAAGATGGCGAAGAAGGCGCAGGTCCACCTCGCCGGGCTCACCGGTGAGGATCTCGAGACGGACATCGTCGCGGGTGCCGGCGCGGGCGCTGCCGGTTCTGGCACAGCTGCCGCCAACTCGGACGCTGCCTCGGGGCCGGCCGCTGCCGCCGGTGCCGATAACTCCGTTGCCACTGGTCCGCGCGATACCGGGCTGGCCACGAGCACCCTGTACAACCGTCGCCTCGGCAACTCCTATACCGCTTCGCTCTATGCAGGACTGTGTTCGCTGCTCAACCACGATGAGGATCTCGCGGGGAGGCGCATCGGATTCTTCAGCTACGGATCGGGCAGCGTCGGTGAGTTCTTCACCACCCGCGTCGTCCCCGGCTACGAGCAGCATTCGCGCCGACAGGCCGTCACCGAGGCGCTCGACGCCCGAGTGCCGCTGTCCATCGACGCCTATCGCGCGCTCCATGCGACCGAACTCTCCAGCGCCGAGGACGTCACGACCCCGAAGGTGACCGCGGGACCGTTCCGCTTCGCCGGGATCAAGGGCGGTGCCCGCATCTACGAGCGCGCCTAGCTCCCGACCTCACCGACGCCCCACGCATTGCGTAAGGCCCAGTTTGAGTTGAACAGCCCATGTTTGAAACAGGGCTGCTCAACTCAAACTGGGCCTTTCGCAAGTTTTGGTACAGGTTCCTTCGAAGGGCTCGCTTTGTTCCCTGAGCCGTTCGAAGAAACCTGTACCATTTCGCGTTCGACGGCCGCCGAACCCCTCTTCAACCGACCGCAGGCACGACGAAGCCCCTCACCCTGACCCTGTCGGGACTCGGTGAGGGGCTTGTCATTCGCTGTGCGCGAGGGGGGACTTGAACCCCCACGACCTTGCGGCCACTGGCACCTGAAGCCAGCGCGTCTACCAATTCCGCCACTCGCGCGAACAAGGTAAAACTCTAGCATCGGAGACGGCGAAACCGAAAACCGAGGAAGCCGAAACCGCCCAAACGTGTCCACCTTCACATTTTCGCCCCGTGCGACCTTACGCCCTCGCCCCTCGCAGTCCCACGTCCTCAGCCTTCCCAGCGCCCGCCCTCGCCACACACGGCCGCACCCGCTCGGCCCGTGCTCACCCCACGCGGCCGCCCACCCTCGCCCCGCACACGGGCCCACCTGCACCGCGTGCACTCCCTCGATCTTCCCTGGACGCGCGCAGGGAATCCCGGCACAGCTTCGCCCTGCGAACACGCGTGACGTGAGTTGAGAGCCTCACCGCGTTAGGATTGGGTGTTGATGTGCCCAGAGTGCACGTGATCAGGACCACCTGGTCAGAGCACTCGGAGACGCTTGGCGAAGAGTTCGTCCGGCAACGGCAACACCTGATGAGGAGGTGCCATGGGGTTACTCGATCGCTTCGAGAAGGGGCTGGAGAACGTCGTCAACGGCGCCTTCGCGAAGGCTTTCCGATCCCAGGTCGAACCCGTCGAGCTCGCCGGAGCCCTGCGCCGTGAGGCCGACAACAAGGCCGCTGTGGTCTCCCGCGGTCGCACCCTGACCGCCAACCACTACGTCATCGAGCTCTCGCAGACCGACCACGACCGGCTCTCCGGCCTCGAGTCCGAGCTGCGCTCCGATCTGCGCCAGGTCGTCGGCGATCACGCCGTCGAACAGGCCTACAGCTTCGTCGGTCCCGTCTCCGTCGAATTCGCTCTCGCCGACGACCTCGACACGGGAATGTACCGCGTCGTGTCCTCGACCCAGCGTCCCGACGGCTCTCCTGCCGCTCAGCCGGCCAACCGCGGCGGCTACGACCCGATCTCGCGGGCGAATCCGATCGTCGGCGAGTCCCCGAACTCCGGGTCTCGGCCCGTGACCCCGCGCCGCTCCCCGGAACCCGCCCGTTCGACCCCGGCCGCGGCACCCCGGCAGAACTCTGGCGCCCGTCCCGCACCGGCACCGGCCCCCGCTCGCAGCATCGAAGCCAGCGTGACCATCGACGGTCGCACGCAGATGCTGCGCCAGGGCACGAACACCTTCGGCCGTTCCTCGTCGAGCTCGGACTTCGTCATCGACGATCCCGGCGTCTCGCGCCGTCACTTCGAGATCGTCGTCGAGGGTGACCGTGCCGTGGCCAACGACCTCGGTTCGACGAACGGCACACTGCTGCACGGACGCAAACTGACATCGGCGACCCTGTCCGACGGCGATGTCCTCCTCGCCGGCGAGGCCGAGGTCCACTACAACGAGCGGGACGCCCAGTGAGCGAATTCACCGTCACCGTCTTCCGGTTGGCATTCTTCATCATCCTCTGGCTCTTCGTCCTCGGAGTCGCCGGAGTCCTCCGTCGCGACATCTTCGGCCCGCGGAAGGCCCGCGCCGGACGGAAATCTCGCCGAGGCGGCTCCAAGTCCGCCCCGCCGCCACCGTCCCGTCCGGCTCCCGCACCTCGTCCGGCGGCCGCTCCGGTCGCCCACGCCCATCCGGGCACCATCCGCATCACCGACGGCCCCTTGGCCGGGCAGACGCTGATGCTCTCGGGGGCGCCTGTGACCTTCGGGCGGGCTCCCGACAACACGATCATCATCAATGACGACTTCGCTTCCAGCCATCATGCGCGGATCTCGGCGAAGAACGGGGCCTGGATGCTCGAAGACCTCGGATCGACGAACGGCACCATCGTCGACGGCTCACGCATGACCGGACCCATCCAGCTGGCCATCGGCACCCGGATCACCATCGGACATACGACCCTGGAGACCCAATCGTGACGACCGGCGGTACCATCACTCTCCGTTCGGCAGCCCGGTCTCACACCGGGCTGGTGCGTAAGAACAACCAGGACTCCGGCTACGCAGGACCCAATTTCCTGCTCATCGCCGACGGAATGGGCGGTCACGCCGGCGGAGATGTCGCCTCGGCGATCACCGTCTCCCGTCTGGCCGAACTCGATCACGAGCCCGGCGGCGAGGACGCCCTCGAACTCCTGCGCACCTCGATCCTCGAAGCCAACGACCGCATCTGCCGCGGCGTCGGCGAGCAGCCCGAACTCGCCGGAATGGGCACCACCGTCACCGCCGTTCTGCGTGCCCCCGGCAACCGCTTCGCTCTCGCTCATATCGGGGACTCTCGCGGCTATGTGCTGCGCGACGACAAGCTCCAGCCGATCACCCACGACCACACGTTCGTGCAGATGCTCGTCGACGAGGGCCGGATCACCGCCGAGGAGGCCGAGACCCACCCGCAGCGTTCGGTCGTGATGAAGGTCCTCGGCGACGTCGGGGCCTCCCCCGATCTCGACCTGTCCCTGCGCGAGGCCCAGGTCGGCGACCGCTGGATGCTGTGCTCGGACGGTCTGACCGGCTTCGCCGACATCGACGACATCACTCGCGTGCTCAAAGAGGTCTCCGACCCCGACGAGGCCTGCCGACAGCTCATCGACCTGGCCCTGGCCGGTGGCGGAGCCGACAACGTCACCGTCGTCGTCGGCGATGTCCTCGAGGGCGAGGTCGAGACCACCGCAGGCGTGTCCGTCGGCTCCGTCCACCTCAACCCCCGCTACGCCGCGATCGGTGCGAACCCCGACGCCGAGGCGGCCGTGGACACCGAAGCCCATGAGACCTTCGCCGACGACGACGTGTCCGCCGACACCGCACCGATCCAGACCGTGGACGGCGAGGACGTCGAAGCTCGCGACGGCACTACTCAGCAGCTGCGGACGAACACCGCTGCAGACGAGGAGGCCGACCTCGACGATGAGGTCGAGAAAAGGTCCTACCTCGGATGGATCATCACCGCCATCGTGATCGTCGCGCTGGCCGTCGGCGGATTCTTCGCGTACAACTACGTCAGCCACCAGTACTATGTCGCCGATGACGACGGCAAGGTCTCCCTCTACCGCGGCCTCGACACGACGCTCGGGCCCATCGAGCTCAGTCGCCTCGTCGACACCACGGACATCGAGGTCGGCAGCCTCAACAGCTACTCCCAGGACCGTCTGCGCGGATCGATTCCCGCCGGTTCACGCGATGAGGCCGATCGCATCATCGACAATCTGCGCAAGGAATCCGATCGCTCCTCCGGCATGTCCGGCGATGTCGAGGACTCGACGAGTCCGAGCGACCCGGCCCCCTCACCTCCGGATTCGAAGTCCGCTGATCCCAGTGACGCCATCACCCGGGAGTCGCAGTGATGAACCAGGCTCCCTCGCAGACCGCGCGCCCCAGAACCTACCGGCTGGCCGAGCTCGGTCTCCTGATCCTGGCAATCGCCGTCGCCACCAGTGCCTACGCTCTCGTCGGCCTCGGTGTCGAAGACACCATCCCGGCCAATGTCTACGGCTATGCCGCATGGCTGGCCGCACTCGGCGTCATCCTCCACATCATCGTGTGGATCAAGGCGAAATACGCCGATCCCGTGCTCGTGCCGATCGCGGTGCTGCTCAACGGCCTCGGCCTGGCCATGATCTACCGCGTCGACCTCGGCCGCGACGAATACCTCGGTTCGGCGATGACCCAGCTGGTGTGGATGACACTCGGCGTGGGCCTGGCCATCGCCGTGATCTTCGTCGTCCGCGACCACCGCTGGCTGCGCCGCTACACCTATGTCTCGGGCTTCGCCGCCCTGGTCTTCCTCGTGCTTCCGCTCATCCCGGGCATCGGCAAGACCATCAACGGCGCCCGCATCTGGATCGGCGTCGGCCCCCTGTCCTTCCAGCCCGGTGAGATCGCGAAGATCCTGCTGGCCATCTTCTTCGCCGGCTACCTCGTCACCTACAAGGACCAACTCGTCGCCGCGGGACCGAAGATCCTCGGCATCCGCTTCCCCCGTCTGCGCGACTTCGGACCCATCGTCGTCGCCTGGGTCGCCAGCGTCGGCGTGCTCGTCTTCGAACGCGACCTCGGCACCTCGCTGCTCTTCTTCGGCCTCTTCGTCGCCATGCTCTATGTGGCCACCTCGAAGGTCTCGTGGATCATCCTCGGCCTCGGATTCTTCTCCGCCGGTGCGGTAGCGGCGACGTTCCTCTTCTCCCATGTGGACCAGCGTGTGTCCGGGTGGCTCAATGCGCTGACTCCCGAGGAGTACAACAAGACTCCCGGTGGTTCCTACCAGCTCGTGCAGGGTCTGTTCGGCATGTCCAACGGCGGACTCATCGGCACCGGCTTCGGTGAGGGCCGACCGAATATGGTCCCCTACGCCGAATCCGACTTCATCTACGCCAGCTTCGGTGAGGAGATCGGCCTGGCCGGCCTCTTCGTCATTCTGCTGTGCTACCTCTTCATCTTCCAGCGCGGAATCCGCACTGCTCAGCAGCTGCGCGACGGCTTCGGCACTCTGCTGGCCACGGGCCTGTCGTTCACGATCGCCCTGCAGGTCTTCGTCGTCGTCGGCGGCGTCACACGTCTCATTCCGCTGACGGGTCTGACCACGCCGTTCCTCGCTCAGGGCGGTTCCTCGCTCATCGCGAACTGGATGATCATCGCCCTGCTGCTGCGGATCTCGGACAATGCCCGGCGCCCCGTGGAGGAATTCCACACCGGAGTGCTCACCATCACCGAGGATCCGCAGCCCGTTCCCGCGGGCGCCCCTGCCGAGGACTCGGCCGCCTCGGCGCGCACCGTCGACGAGGATGCCCCCACGACGAACCTGCCGCCGGCAGATGACCGTGCGTTCGACGGCGAAGCTCCGACGACGAACCTGCCGTCCGCGGGCGCACAGCCCCGCGGTGAGGCACCCACCGACTCCGATGCCACCGACCAACGACCCACCGGAGGTGAACGATGAAGAAGCCATTGACGCATATCGCCGTCGTCGGATTCGTCATGTTCGCGCTCCTGTTCGGGTCGACGAGCTGGGTGCAGTACGTGACCGCGGATTCGCTGAACAACAATCCGCTGAACAACCGGCGGATCCTCGACCAGCTGGCCCGTGATCGCGGTCCGATCCTCGTCGACGGCACACCGATCGCCTATTCGGAGCCCGTCGACGACAAGTACAAGTACCAGCGCAAATACGGCTCGGACAACCTCGATCCGCGCGCCTACGCCTCGCTGACCGGCTACTACTCCGTCGTGTCCGGGGCCTCGGGGATGGAACGCGCCGCCGGTGACTACCTCTCCGGCGATTCCGACGCCCTGTTCTACGACAAAGTCGGCAGCTTCTTCACCGGTGAGCAGCCTCGCGGCGCCGCCGTCGAGCTGACGATCGACCCGAAGGTGCAGCAGGCGGCATGGGACGGACTGGGCAACCAGAACGGCGCCGCCGTGGCACTCGACCCGAAGACCGGGAAGATCCTGGCCATGGCCTCGACCCCGGGCTGGGACCCCAACGCCCTGGCCAGCCATGACTCGACCGAAGCCAGCCAGGCCTTCAAGAACCTCGAAGCCGCCGACGGCAAGCCCGCCTACAACCGTGCGATCGGCGGCAACCTGTACCCGCCCGGATCGACGTTCAAGGTCCTCGTCGCGGCGGCCGCCCTGGAATCCGGCGACTACGAGCCCGATTCGCAGCTCAACGGGCCTGCCACGCTCGATCTGCCGCAGACGACGGCGACGATCGGCAACTCGCATCCCGGTGCCTGCCGCAACGGGGGGAAGCCGACCCTGGCCGATTCGCTCGCCGAATCGTGCAACACCTCCTTCGCCTCCCTGGGCATGGACCTCGGGGAGGACGCGATCGCGGAGCAGGCCGAGAAGTTCGGCTTCGGCGAAGACCTCGAGATCCCCCTGGGCGTCACCCCGTCCTCCTTCCCGTCCGACCTCAATCCGCCGCAGCTGGCTCAGTCCTCGCTCGGCCAGTACGAGGTCAGGTCGACTCCGATGCAGATGGCGATGATGACCGCGGGAATCGCCAACGGCGGAAAGATGATGAAGCCTCAGCTCGTCGACCGGGTGCTCAATGCGAACACCCTCGAGCCGATCTCCGAGACCCGCCCGAGCCAGATGTCGCGTCCCGTATCCGGAGATACCGCCGACAAGCTCACCGACATGATGACCGGTGTGGTCGAGAACGGCACCGCTTCGGTGGCGAAGATGGGCGATACGAAGGTCGCAGCGAAGACCGGCACCGCCCAGCACGCCAAGGGCGCGGCACCCCATGCCTGGTTCATCTCCTTCGCCCCGGCCGACGACCCTCAGGTCGCGGTCGCGGTCGTGGTCGAGAACGGCGGAAACGCGGGCAATGAAGCTTATGGTGCGACGGTCGCAGGGCCGATCGCGAAGAACATGATGGAAGCGGTGGTCGAGAAATGAGACCCGTCGAAGGCACCCTGTTGGGCAACCGTTACAAACTCACCTCCCGCATCGCCGTCGGCGGCATGGGCGAGGTCTGGAAGGGTGTGGACTCCGTGCTCGGCCGTGAGGTCGCGGCGAAGATCCTCAAGGACGAGTACCTCTCCGAATCGACCTTCCTCGCCCGGTTCCGGGCCGAGGCCCAGAACATGGGTCGGGTCTCCGACCCGGGAATCGCCGGCGTCTACGACTACGGCGACGAGCAGGGTTCGCCCTATCTCGTCATGGAATACGTGCCCGGTGAGGCTCTGTCGGCCATCATCGAACGCAGCGCGCCCCTGTCCGAGACCGATACGCTCTCCATCGTCACCCAGGCCGCTGCCGCCCTCGGTGCCGCACACAAGGTGGGTGTCATCCACCGTGACATCAAGCCCGGCAACATCCTCATGACTCCGGACTTCCGGGTCAAGATCACGGACTTCGGCATCGCCCGGGTCACCGATCAGGCACCGCTGACGAAGACCGGGCAGGTCATGGGAACCGCCCAGTACCTCGCTCCCGAACAGGCCACCGGCAAGGGGTCGGGGCCCGGTTCCGACCTCTATGCACTCGGCATCATCGCCTATGAGGCCCTGGCCGGTCAGCGTCCCTTCACCGGAGACTCGCAGGTGGCCATCGCCATCGCCCAGGTCAATCAGCAGCACCCGCCGCTGCCGGACACGGTCTCCGAACCGCTGCGCCGCTTCGTCGACTGCCTGCTGGAGAAGAAGCCCGAACGTCGACCCTCCGATGCCTTCAAGGTCGCCAAGGCCGCCGAGGCGCTTTCGGCCGGGGACATCGCCGGAGCCGAGGAGCTCGTCCCGCAGATGCGGCACGGGGCCGCAGCGTCCGAAGCCCTGACCCAGGTCTTCAACAACCCGGAGCCGGCAGCCACGACGAAGACCCTGCCCGTCACCTCCTCGAACGATGCGACCCAGGTGTACCCGAACGGGGCCGCCGCCGGGATCGTCGGCGCTGGAGCCGCCGGTGCCGGAGCCGCTGCGGCGAATACGGGACAGATCGATCCCAACGATCCGCAGAATCAGGATCTGGAGAAGGACAAGCCCTCGAACAAGGGCCGCGTCCTCATCTGGATCCTTGCGATCATCGCCCTCATCGCCGTCGGCTCCCTGCTGTGGTTCTTCCTCGGCGGAGGCAATGCCGAACCCGAACCGGAACCGTCCACCTCGGCACCGACGTCGGAGGCGGCGAAGACGATCGAGATCGATCCGAACGATTACATCGGACTCACGGAATCCTCGGCGACGCAGAACCTCGAGAACCAAGGCCTCGAGGTCGAGACGACCGACATCAACTCGGAGCGCACCGCCGGAACGGTCGCCGATGTCGGCGAGGGCGACAACGGATACACCTTCGAAGAAGGCGACACCGTGACCCTCTACATCTCCGCCGGTCCCGCCGAAGAGCCGCAGGAGCCGGCCTCGGATTCCGGTTCCGATCCGGGTCTGGGCAATGGCTCCGAGACGAACTCGGACTCCGATTCCTCGAGCAGCAGTGAATCGGACTCCGGCAGCGATTCCGAGGGAAGCCAGTCGAATTCGGACTCGGGCTCTTCCTCGGACTCCGAGACCTCGACCGACTCGGGCTCCGAAGGTTCCTCGGAGACGTCGGGCGAGTCGGACTCATCGAGTTCCGGGGATTCCGCCGACACCTCGGGAAGTGAGTCCTCGTCCGGCACTGGGTCCGGAAGCGATTCGACGTCGTCGGGCAACGCGAACAGCTCGGACGCCAGTGGCAACTCAGGCGGGAACAATGGCAATGAGTAGACATTGAACGATACCGAGCAGCGAGTACGAGAAACGAAGAGTTTGAGATACTGAAACTCGACCCGGTTCGGGTGAGAACGAACCCACCGAACGGGTGAGACTAGCGGAGGACATACATGAGTGAACCCAAGGTGCTGTCGGGGCGTTACGAAGTTCGTGCGCTCCTCGGCCGTGGGGGCATGGCGGAAGTGCATGAGGGCGTCGACAACCGTCTCGGACGTCGCGTGGCCATCAAACTTCTGCGCTCCGATCTCGCCCGCGATCCGTCGTTCCATACTCGGCTCAAGCGCGAGGCCCAGTCCGCGGCCGGTCTCAACCATCCCGGAATCGTCTCCGTCTACGATTCGGGTGAAGAGGAATTCGTCGAATCCGGCGGCTCGTCGGTGTCCGTGCCGTTCATCGTCATGGAATACGTCGAGGGTCAGACCCTGCGCGAAGTCCTCAACGAGCACGGCACACTCACCGTCGACGAGGCGCTGAACGTCATCGCCGGAGTCCTCGCCCCGCTCGAGTACTCCCACCGCAACGGCATCGTCCACCGCGACATCAAACCCGCGAACGTCATGCTCACCCCCGAGGGTGACATCAAGGTCATGGACTTCGGCATCGCCCGAGCGCTCAAGGACAATTCGGGGCTGACGCAGACCCAGTCGGTCGTCGGCACCGCCCAGTACCTCTCCCCCGAGCAGGCCCGCGGCGAAGTCGTCGACGCCCGCTCCGACCTGTACTCGACCGCCTGCCTGCTCTACGAGCTGCTGGCCGGTCGTCCCCCGTTCGTCGGAGATTCCCAGCTGGCCGTGGCCTACCAACACGTGGGAGAGACTCCGCAGCCGCCGAGCTTCTACAACTCGAACATCCCACCGGCCGTCGACCGGCTCCTCCTCCACGCTCTGCTCAAGGACCGCGACGCCCGCTACCAGGATGCCTACACCTTCCGTGAGGACGTGCTCGCCGCCCGCGACGGCCGTCCCATGAGCTTCGAAGACGATGTCGAAGCCACTCAGGCGTATCCGATGATGGCCCCGCCCATGACCGCCCCGATGGCCCATGCCAACGAGGCCGATGCCGCTCCCGAGACCGGACCGGTGTCGACGATCATGACCAACCAGGAGGAACGGCCGCCGCAGAAGCGTTCGCGCGCGTGGGTCTGGATCGGCAGCATCTTCGTCCTCCTCGCCCTGGCCGCCGTGGCCCTGTGGGTGTACGAAATCAACAAACCCGAACCGATCGTTCAGGTCGAAGTCACGGATGTGGCCAATATGGACGCAGACGAGGCCGAGGCGGCCCTCATCCACCAGGGTCTGCGCGTGGACACGGACGAGAAGTACAGCTCGGAAGTCGACAAGGGCAAGGCCATCGAAACCGATCCTCCGGGCGGTCAGAGGGTCGACAAGGACAGCGTGGTCAAACTGATCATCTCCTCCGGCCCCGAGTCCGTGACGATCCCCGACGTCTCCGGAAAGACCGAAGAGCAGGCGCGGAAGATCATCAATGACGCGGGTCTGCAGGCCGGCACCCATATCTCTCAGAATTCCCCGGATGTGGAGAAGGGCGTGGTCATCGAGACCAAGCCCGGTGACGGTCAGGAGGTCGATGTCGATTCGAATGTCGATCTCGTCGTGTCTTCGGGCATGGTCGAGGTCCCCGATGTCACCGGCCAGACCGCCGAGGAGGCCTGCAAGACCCTCGAAGGCGATGAGTACCAGCTCACGTGCAAGACCGAAGAGGTCGAGACCGACGAACACGATGAGAAGAAGGTCTTCGAACAGTCCGCGACCGGCGGCAGCGAGGTCAAGCAGGGCTCGGAGATCACCGTGAAGGTGGCCAAGAAGCCGCCGGAGCCGTCGCCCTCGATTCCCTCGGTCCCCGGAGGCATCCCGACCGCACCCGGCGACGACGGAGACAACGGAGACGACGACAAGGACAATAAGGACGATAAGGACAAGGACTCGATGGGCGGAGGGCTCTTCGACAACTGGTCCGAAGGCATCATCGGCAACTGAGCCGCATACCCTTCGAACGCCGGGCGGCCGGGTCAGTCATCGACTGGCCCGTCCGCTGTCGTCTCCGGTGAGTGTCGGTGACGCGGTTCCTTCTTCAATCCACGGTGAGGAACAGGTCCGTGCGCATATCGGCGGGATCCGCCTCGGGGCTGGGTTCGGTGACATAGAGTTCGATGAACGGCAATCCCGGACGATGCCCGGCCGCCACCGCGTCCTTGAGCAGCTGTGCCCAGGATTCCCCGAGCCCGTCATATCCGCCGAGGTGGCTGCGCACGGCCATGGATCCGCCGGGCAGCTCCGCAGGGATGACGATATGCCCACCGGCGATCGGCTCCGCGCTCTTCAGCCCCGCCGAGGTGGGGATCCCCACCTGCAGATCCACCGTTTCGCTCGGCTGCCGGGTGTAGAGGGCGAAGGCCGGTCCTGCGGGTTCGAGGCCCGCCTCGGAGAGCACGGGGAAGAGCCCGGAGAACGTGGCGTCGAAGAGCTCAGGCAGGTCGGACATGTGGACTTCGCGGGCCTCGACGACTGCTGCCGGAGTCGCCGGGACCTCGATGACGGTGAGTTCGGTGAACGGTTCCTCGCGCAGATAGGTCGGTTCTGACATCGTCGCTGCTCCTGTTCGTCTCTCGTGCACGGCACTCACGGTCGTGCACGGACCCCGGCGCGAATTCGGATCGTCTGCGCACAGGGATCACTGTGCTCACGATCATAACGATCGGCCGCCTCGGCGAGAACCCTGAGACCAGGGATCGGCGGGAATTCTCAGGCGATCGCGGTCGCCAACGGGGACATGCCCGCCGCCGCCTGGGCGGCACCGTCGAGACCGCACACCTCGAGCCAGTTGCCGAGCATGAGGTACCCGCATTCGGTGAGCACGGATTCGGGGTGGAACTGGACGCCGAACAGGGGTTTCTCCCGGTGTTCGATGGCCATGACGATGCCGTCGTCGGTGCGGGCGGTGACGGCGAACTTCTCGAGGTCGAGGGTCTCGTCGACGATCGCCAGCGAATGGTAGCGGGTGACGGTCAGCGGGCTCGGGCAGCCGAAGAAGATGCCTTCGCCGTCGTGGGTGATGACCGAGGTCTTGCCGTGCATGAGCACGGGTGAGTGGGTCACCTCGGCGCCGAACACCTCGCCGAGGGCCTGATGGCCCAGGCAGACGCCGAACACGGGCATGCCTGTCGTCTCCGCCCAGGACAGCAGGGGCGGGCAGACTCCGGATTCGGCGGGCACGCCGGGACCCGGGGACAGGAGCACGCCGTCATAGGCGGCCACGGTGGCGGCCACCTCGGCGGCGGGGATGTCGTCGTTGCGGACGACGTCGACGTCGGCGCCGAGCTCGCGCAGATAGGACACGAGCGTGTAGACGAAGCTGTCGTAGTTGTCGATGACGAGGATTGAGGTCATTGTTGTCCGGTCTCGGTCACTGTGGCGTTGTTGAAGGGCATATACGGGGCGATCACGGGGAAGACGTACTGCATGAGCAGGAGGACGACCGCCGCGATGAGGATGAGGGCGAGGATGAGTTTGACGACCCAGTTGCCCGGAAGGATCCGCCAGATGAATGCGTACATATCAGGCACCGCCGTTCTTGCTGACCTTGTCGTAGGCCTTCGAGTCCTTGATGCTGTCGGGCGCTCCGTTGCCGGCCGGCGTCCAGTCCGTGAGTTCGGCGTAGGCGACGTAGCGTTCCCGGGCGGAGAACATCGGGTTGCAGGCCGTCATCGTCAGGATCCGGTCCTTGCCCTTGAAGTCGGGTGCGTCGGGCACGGGCGAGAGCACTTCGACGGCATCGGGGAGGATGATGTCGAAGTTGCGGAAGGTGTAGGTGTAGAAGCCGTCCTTCGTCTGGACGATGATCTCGTCGCCCGGGCGCAGATTCGCGATCTGGTTGAACGGCTTGCCGTAGGTCACGCGGTGACCGGCGACGGAGAAGTTCCCGACCTCGCCGGGCATCGCCGAGTTCGGGTAGCGGCCCACACCCATCCGGTTGAGCACGGGTTCGAGGTCGACGCCCTCGGCGACGGTGCGGTAGTAGTCGTCTCCGAAGCGCGGGATGTAGAAGATGCCGAAGGCTTCGTTCTTGCCCACAGGTTCGGCGACCACGGGTTCGTCCGGATCGTCGGGCAGTTCGTTCGGGTCCTGATTCGCCCAGTCCTGGGTGAGTTCGTCGGCGAGCACTTCGTTGTCGCGGTTGGCCTGGATGTCCGTCCACCACAGCTGCCAGACGACGAAGAGGATGAGGACGAGTCCGGCCGTGATGCACAGTTCGCCGAAGGTGCGCACGGTCCCGCGGATCGGGCCGAGCGGTTCCTTCTCCGCCGGCTGACGTCGGCGCCGGCGTCGAGTTACGGGACGATTCTGGGGCTGATCCTCGCCGAGGCGGCCCTGCGTGGATTGTCCGCCGTGACCCTGCGGGACCGCGGGCATGGCTTGAGTGGTCTGGGCGTGCGTGGGCTGGGCGTGGGTGGGCTGAGGCTGTTCGTAGACGGGCGGGGCGTCTGAGTAGACGGCGGTCGGTTCGCCCTGGGCTGCGGCGGCTTCGGCTTCCCTGCGCCGCAGCTCGCGTCGGCTGGGCAGCGGCTGGTCGCCGGCGGCAGCGGAGTCGTCCGCGGACCGACCGGCAGAGTGCCCGACCTGCTGATCGGCAGAGTGGGAGGTGGACATCCGTCTCTGAGCAGGACGGATAGTGGGTCGCGAGGGCGGATTCACGCCCGGCTCGTTACCCGAGGAGGAACTATTCACCACTTCTGCTCCGTGACTGTCACTGCATTGTCGGGGGCCGTCGAAGAAGACAGGCGGGGACACCCCTATGCACTTTATCCTATGGGAATCATCGTTCGGGGCGCGCTCGGGGCGCTTTCAGGGTAGTCGGAGTTTTTCACTGTGACCCCCGCCCCGAGTAGACTGGTCTGCGATCGTCCCCAACCATTCATTCGGCGACCCAACGACGGTCGACCGACAAAGGAGTACTTGTGGCCAAGTCCAAAGGACGCCCCCAGCGCACTTCTCGCACTTCGTCGGCGGCCAAGGCGAAGCAGGCCGAGTCCGCTGAAGCGGTCGAGGCTGCCGAGGTCGAGGAACTCGAGACCGAATCGCTCGACACCGATGTCGCCGAGGCTGCTGACGAAGAATCGGATGCGACCGAATCCGCTGCGGACGATCTGACGGACGATTCCGCGGACGAGGACGCGGAGAGCAAGGACTCCGACAAGGCTTCTGCGAAGGGCTCCGAGAAGGACTCCGAGACCGCGGCCGTCGGGAAGAAGGACAAGGCGGCCAAGGACGAGAAGTCGGCCGAGAAGTCCGACTCGAGCAAGGATGCGAAGTCGGGCAAGGGTGTGAAGACGTCGAAGACCTCGGACTCGAAGGCCTCTGATTCCAAATCATCGGGCTCCAAGACAACCGGCTCGAAAGGTGCGGCTGCCAAGCGGACGTCCCGTTCGGGCAATCCGGCCAAGCGGCCGCAGGGACGCAAGACCGCGAGCTACACCTCGACCTCGGGCCAGCAGACGATCAAGCCGAATCCGAGCTGGTTCCTGCCGGTGCTCATCGGCCTGCTGCTCGTCGGCCTGATCTGGCTCGTCACCTTCTACATCACCCAGGGCGCTTTCCCCGTCGAGGCCTGGGGCAACTGGAACATCCTCATCGGCTTCGCCTTCTTCGTGGCGGGTCTGATCATGTCCACACGTTGGCGTTAGCCGGTCCCGGCCGCACGCGCGTCGATTGTCTGGTCCATCCGCGGTGATTCCGAGCTCGGAATCACCGCGGATGGACCAGACAATCTGCATTCACCGGGTCCCTACGCGTTTCGGCACTCGCAGTCCCGCGTCAACAATCCACAAGCATCGAGTTATACCCAAGCCGGGTGCGTCGCTTGTGGAAAACTTATTTCAGGGCTCTGACCTGGCTAAACACACGCATGTAAGTTATCCACCTTGTGGATAGAGCTTGTGGACAAAGAATTTTCCACTGCAGAGTGCACACAGATCGGCTTTTGTCTGGTAAAAGCCTGGCAGTGCCGAGGAAGCTCTCCGCAGCTGCCGATCGTCTCGAACTCAGAGACCGAGACAGGGACCGGAGCCCGGTCCGCGCTCACAGCCCGAGGCCGGCCATCTTCCACGCCCCACCGAGCGCCATGAGCACCACCAGACCGACCGAGCTCGCCGTGAACACCAGCGTCCGCGATCGCTGTGGTCCCAGCAGCCCCGCACAGCCGAGGACGAATCCGGTGATCAGCCCGCCGAGGTGGGACTCCCAGGACACCCCCGGGACGAGGAACCCATAGCCGAAGTTGAGCGCGACGAACACGAGAACCCCGGCGATGTTCCGGTCGAGTCGACGGGTCGGAGCCAAGAGGACGCCGACGATCGCGAACACCGCGCCCGACGCACCTATGTGGTTCGTCACCCAGTCGACGCTGAAGGGGTCGGCCAGCAGGAGCACCATGGCCGAACCGCCGGCGGTGCCGATGATGTAGACGGTCAGGAACGTCCAATGTCCCAGGGCTCGTTCGACGAAGGATCCGAAGAAGAACAGGCCGATCATGTTCGCCAGCAGGTGGAACGGTGAGGGCTCCTCGTGGACGAGTGCGACCGAGAGGACCCGCCACGGCTGGTCGAGCGTGAGCGCGGGAACGAAGCTCAGCCGCCGCAGCAGGTCGAGGCCGGGTATGAGCTCCGCGAGAAAGGCCACGATGGTGACGATGAGGAGCGTGCGGGTGATCAGCGGCGGGGATGCAGAGAGGGCCCGGCCGGTTTCCCGTGCCGAGCCCTCCTCAGGTGTGTCCATCACACCATGGTACTCAGTGGTCCTCTGCGGACCGTGACTCACTTCGCGGTGATGTCGACCTTCTCGATGACGACCGGCTCGACCGGCTTGTCCATCGCAGCGGTGCGCACACCTTCGATCTCGTCGACGACCTTCTGACCGGCTTCATCGGCGACCTCACCGAAGATGGTGTGCTTGCCGTTGAGCCAGGGGGTCTCGGCGGTGGTGATGAAGAACTGCGAGCCGTTGGTGCCGCGTCCCATCTGCTTGCCGGCGTTGGCCATGGCCAGCAGGTACTTGCGGTCGAACTGCAGTTCCGGGTGGATCTCGTCATCGAAGGTGTAGCCGGGTCCGCCGGTGCCGGTGCCCAGTGGGCAGCCGCCTTGGATCATGAAGTTCGAGATGATGCGGTGGAAGCCGAGCCCGTCGAAGAAGGGGCGCTTGGTCGGCTCGCCGGTCGACGGATCGGTGAACTCACGCTCACCCTGGGCCAGTTCGACGAAGTTGGCCACGGTCTTCGGGGCATGGTTGCCGAAGAGGTTGAGGGTGATGTCCCCGTGGTTGGTGTGCAGGACTGCGGTATGCGTTGAGGCTGTAGTCATGACTTCATTCTTCCACGCCGAGGCGGTGAATGCAGTTTCGCACCAGGTCCGTTGCCCAACCTGTCAGGCGATCCGCAGACAATTCGATGACATCCGCTGTCCCCAGGTTTGCCCCGAGGCCGTAGACTGGTCGGTGATCACCTTGACCACCGACATCTAAGGATTGGGAACAGTTTATGTCGAAGAAGCCCACTCGAGATCAGCTCACTTCGAAGCTCGATTCCGCGAAGCAGACGTCACTCCGAGTCCTGGCAGATGCCAGCGAGACCGCAGCCCCGAAGCTGCGTGAGGCCGCCGACAAGGCCCGCCCCCAGGTCGAGGCACTGGCAGGCAAGGCCGAAGAGTTCGCCGAGAAGGCACGTCCGCAGGTCGAAGCTCTGGCCGACAAGGCCAATGATCAGGTCCACAACTGGGCCGACAAGCTCGAGTCCTACCGTCCCGAAGCGACCGAACGCGCCGGCAAGTTCGCGTCGAATGCCGCGACTTCGCTGTCCGCTGCCGAGACCCCGAAGCTCATCGATGACCTGGCTGTCCGCCTCACCGGGGACAAGAAGGCCATGAAGAAGGCTCGCAAGGCCCTCGCCAACGCCGGCAAGCGCATCGAGAAGGACACCGCTCGCAAGTCCGGCGGCGGAAAGGCCGCACTCGTGTGGACACTCGTCATCGGTTCGGCCGCCGGAATCGGCTACTACGTGTGGAAGAAGGCCCAGCCGGTCGAAGATCCCTGGTCGACCCCGCTGCCGAACAACCGTCCCGCCGATGCCCGTCCGGTCGGTTCGACCCCGGCTTCGCGTCAGGCCGCCGCCACCGAGGTCTCGCAGACCGCCGTGCCGTCGACCAAGGCCGAGGCCGCGGACGAGGTTCCCGCTCCGAAGCCGGCTTCGGAGTCCGCTGAAGGCTCCGACGCCAAGCACTGAGTCACCGAGGCGGCCCACCAAAAGGTGGGCCGCCTCGTCGTTTCTATCGGCATTGAATCCTTATTGCTACCTGACGGCGGCTGAGCAACCTGGCGCGAGGTTGCTGAGCCGCCGTCAGGTAGCAATAGACTATTCGGGGTCGAGGACCTCGCGTCCGCTGCGGGGGAAGCCGCCGGCCCGGCGGGCTGCCACGAGCCCTGTGATCGTGAACGCGAGGGTGGCGGCGAGGATGAGCAGCAGCGGTGCCGTCCATCCGCCGGTCGCGGTGTTGAGCCAGCCGGCGAACGGCGGGGCCAGGGTCGCTGCGAGGTAGCCGCCGAACTGCACGCGCGCCGAGGCGGACGCGGTCTGGGCGTCGCTGCCGGCGGTGCGGGCGATGATCGAGAAGATCGCGGTGAACCCGCCGCCTTGGGCGATGCCGCCGGTGGTCGCCCACAGCCAGTAGGCGCCGGGTGCCGCCAGCAGCCCCACGGGCAGGGACAGCCAGAGGACCGCGACGATCGCCACGGGCACCCACGGCTTCGACTTCACGGCCAGCAGCGGCACTCCGAAGGCACCGAGGATCGCCGCGATCTGGAACAGGGACGCGGTGCCTCCGGCGGCAGTGGGAGCGAGCCCGATGGTGTCGCCGAGGTAGCTCGGCAGCCACGTCGTCGTCGTGTAGTAGGCGGTCGACTGGCCGGAGAATGTGATGATGAGCAGGGCGATGATCAACCGGAAAGAGGCCGGAGCCTCGGCCCACGACTGCTTCGCGGCGGGGGCCGCCTCGGTGATGGACGCGTCGTCAGCGGAATCGACGGCCTCCGCGGCAGCGCGGGCGGCTTCCCCTTCTCGGCGCACGCGCACGCGGATGAGGACCATCCAGAAACCGAGGCCTGCGAAGGCGAGAACGCCCCATCCGGCCAGAGCCCAGCGCCAGCCGAAGGCCGCGGCCAGCGGGCCGGTGCCGATGAGAGTGGCCATCGACCCGACGTTCATCATCGCCGAGTACAGGCCGGTGACCAAGGACACCTGTTCCCACGGGACCTCGCGGCGGATGATCACGGGCACGACGATATTGCCCAGAGTGATCGCCACACCGATGATGCCGGTGCCCACGAGCATGAGCCAAGGTGGGCCGAGCGACCGCAGAACCGTGCCCAGCAGGACGCCGGACAGGCATGCGAGAACCGTGGCTTCGGCCCCGAGGCGGGTGATGAACTTCCCCGCCAACGGCGTGGCCAGAGCAAACAGCAGAACCGGCAGGCCGGTGAGGAGACCGAGCCCGGCCGCGCTGAATCCCGTGCCCTCCTGGATGGCGGGCAGGATCGCCGTCGGCGCGATGATCGGGGTGCGCAGGTTGAGGGCGAGGATGACGATGCCCAGAACGATCCAGGGCAGCATCCTCTTCGCGGAGGGCCGGTGAGGCGAACTCACATCCGCTCGGGAACGCGGATGCCGAGCACCCCGAGACCGGCCTGGAGGACCTCGAGCACGATCGCCGAGAGCCGCAGACGGGAGGCGCGCAGCTCTTCGGTCTCGGCGATGAGCACCGGGCACTGCTCGTAGAACGAGGTGAATGCCTGGGCGAGATCGAACAGGTAGGTGCACAGGCGATGGGGCGTCGACCCGGCGGCTACCTCGGTGACCACATCGGCGAAGCCGAGGATCGACAGGGCCAACTCACGTTCGGCCGTCTCGCCGAGGCTGATCGCGGCGTTCGCGACCTGGGAGGCGTCGACGCCTTCGGCTTCGGCCTTACGGCCGATGGAGCGGATGCGGGCACCGGCGTACTGAAGGTACGGGGCGGTGTTGCCGATGGGGGCGAGCATCCGGTCGAGGTCGAAGGTGTACGAAGTGTCGTGGGCGACGGAGAGGTCGGCGTACTTGACCGCACCGATGCCGACGATGCGCGCGACCTCGTCGGCCTCCTCGGGGGTGAAGTCAACGTGCGATTCTGCCAGGGTCGTCTTCGCCCGGGTCACGGCCTCCTCGAGGAGTTCGGCCAGGCGCAGCGGCGCACCGGAGCGGGTGCGCAGGATCTTGCCGTCGGACCCGAGCACATTGCCGATCTTCACATGTTCGGGGCTGAAGCTCTCCGGCAGCCAGCCGGCTGCGCGGGCGACGGTGAAGACCATCTCGAAGTGCATGGCCTGCGGGGTGCCGACGACGTAGAGAGCTCGGTTCACGCCCAGGTTGATCGCCCGGTTGCGCACGGCGGCGAGGTCGGTCGTTGCGTAGCCGTAGCCGCCGTCGGACTTGCGGATGATGAGCGGCAGGGGTTCGCCTTCCCGGCCGGTGAAACCCTCGGGGAACACGCACAGTGCGCCGTCGGAGATCGTCGCCAGGCCCTTGGCCTCGAGCTCGTCGCAGACCTCGGCGAGCACGTCGTTGTAGGTGGACTCTCCGGCGAGGTCGGCATCACGTAGCGTGACGTCGAGCAGCGAGTAGATGCGGTTGAAGTAGTCGCGGGAGTAGCCGACCAGCGTCGTCCACAGGCCCAGGGTCTCCTCGTCGCCGCCCTGGAGCTTGACGACGCGGGCGCGGGAACGGGTGGCGAAGGCCTCGTCGGAATCGAACTTCACCCTGGCCGCCTGGTAGAAGGCGTTCGGGTTCTCGGACACTTCGGAAGCCTCGTCGGAGTCGACTCCGACATCGAGGAGGTGCTCGATGAGCATGCCGAACGGTGTGCCCCAGTCGCCGATGTGGTTCTGGCGGATGACCGTGTTGCCGAGGAATTCGTGGGTGCGGGCCAGGGCGTCGCCGACGACGGTGGTGCGCAGGTGCCCGACGTGCATCTCCTTGGCCACGTTCGGGGCCGAATAGTCGATGGCGACGGCCTGCGGGGCGTCGTTGACCGGTGCCGCCGCGGCATCCCCGGTTTCGAGGGTCGAGGCGAGGAAGTCGGGGGTGAAGGTGAGGTTGATGAACCCGGGTCCGGAGATCTCCGGGGTCTCACACACGCCCTGAAGGTCAAGGTTTTCGACGATCTGTGCGGCGATGTCGCGCGGCTTCGACTTCAGCTCCTTGGCCAACGGCAGGGCCACATTGGCCTGGAAATCTGCGAACTGGCTGCTGCGGATGACGGGGTCACGTCCGGCGAAGTCCTCACCGAAGGCCTGGGTGAGGGCGGCGGCGAAACGGTCCGTGAGCACAGAAGTCAGAGATGGCATGTGCCCATTCTATTGCCGGGTGCAAGTTGCCTGGGCATCGGTTCCGGCCCGCGGTCGCCGCACAGTCGAGCTTGTAATGTGGGTCACGTGACTTATCTTCGCTATCCCCATATCCAGTCCGATCTCATCACCTTCACCGCCGACGACGATGTCTGGCTGGTTCCGTCCGCCGGCGGCCGCGCCTGGCGGCTGACCTCCGATCATGCGCCGGTCCGGTCGCCGAGGATCTCGCCCGACGCAGCGCACGTCGCGTACGTGTCCTTCCGCACGGGCCAGCCGGAGCTCATGGTCGCCGAGGTGGCCACCGGGTCCCTGCGTCGGCTCACCTGGTTGGGGTCGAGCACGATGACGATGCTCGGGTGGGCCGATGCCGCCCATGTCCTCGTCGGCGCGAATGCCGGGGAGTTCGAGGTCCGCAACCATGTCGTGAAGTCCGTGAGCCTCGACGGTGAGATCGATCGGCTGTCGTTCGGTCGTGCCTCGGGTCTGGCCAGGCACCACACGGGAGTGACCGCTCTGTCGACGCCGTTCTCCCGTCCGCCCGCGCACTGGAAGCGCTACCGGGGTGGGACCGCGCCGAGGCTGTGGCTCGACCGGGTCGGCAACGCGAACGCTGCCGGCATCGGAGATGGGTCCGGCGCCCGGTGGCAGCGTCTGCTGCGCGACGATGATGCCTCGCTGACGGATCCGCTGTGGGTCGGCGATTCGCTCGTGTTCACCTCGGACCGGACCGCGACCTTCCCCCACCATGCCGACGAGCAGGCGAACCTGTGGATCGTCGACGGACTGGCCACCTCGGCGAGTTCCGGTGATCTCTCGGTCGAACCACGCCAGCTCACGCACCAGTCCGAGGCCACCGGCTATGTCCGTGACGCCACGACCGACGGCACCCGCATCGTCTGGCACTCCCGTGGGGAGATCAAGATCCTCGACAGCCTCGATGCGGCCGTCCGCACCCTGGAAGTGACTCTGCCGGGGACTCAGGTGCAGCCGCTCACCCTGGACCCGAAGACCGGGCTCAACCACATCAGCCCCGACAGAGAAGGCAATGCCTCGGTGGTGGAATGGCGGGGCAAGACCTTCTGGCTCGCCCACCGCGAAGGCCCGGCCCGGGCACTGTGCGCGGATTCGTCGATCCGCACCCGCGAACCTCTCATCCTCGGGGACACCGGGTTTGCCGCGTACGTCACGGATGTCGAAGAGGAGGACGCGATCGAGGTCGCGTCCGTGACCGGGGACAAGCCGCCTCGGCGAATCGGGGCCGGGGCCCTGGGACGGGTCCTGCACCTGCAGGCGGATCCGGCGGGGAAGATGCTCGCCACGATCTCCCACGACGGGTCGATTCGAACCGTCGAGGTGGGCAACGGACGGACGCGTCTGGTCGGGCATTCGGGACACGGCGAGGCGCGCGATCCACGGTTCTCACCCGATGGGAAGTACCTCGTGTGGTCGCAGCCGACGCAGGGTGAGGAGCTGCTCGCACAGCTGATGATCGCCGAGGTGAAGTCGGATCGCGAGGCGCAGCCGCTGACGACGGGCAAGTTCAATGATTTCTCGCCGACGTTCACCCGTGATGGGAAGTTCGTCGCGTTCCTCTCCGATCGCACCTTCGATCCTTCGTACAACCAGCATTCCTTCGATCTGTCGTTCAACGGCGTCACCCGACCGTGGCTGCTGCCCTTGGCTGCCGATGAGCCCGCACCGTTCGGACCGAGCGCCGGCGGATGGGCGATCAGCGAGGTCACCGAGGAGGCGAAGTCCGAGCGCGGTCGCGGGGACAAACCGACCGCCACCGTCGAGGTCGAACTCGAGGGAGCCGAGGAGCGCATCGTGCCGTTCCCGGTCGCCTCGGGGGTCTTCCGGGATCTCGAAGCCGCCGAGGGAGGTCTCGTCTGGCTGCGCACCGGCGACGTCGAAGCCGGTGAACTCGGCACCGCACGGGCCGGAGATGCCGGTGACAAACCCGCCGAGGTCATCCAGTACTTCGACTTCGCCAAGCGGAAGGTCACCACCGTCGTCGACAAGGCCGACGAGTATGCGATCTCCGGAGACGGCAGACTGCTCGTCGTGCGCAGCGACGATGCGATCAGCGTGGTCCCGGCGAACCGGAAGGTCGAGGCCGACGATGATGACAACATCTCCGTCGACGTCTCGCGTCTGCGGTTCGAGCTCGACCGTCGGGCCGAATGGCTGCAGATGTTCGAAGAGAACTCCCGGATCATGCGCGACCACTATTGGCGCGAGGACATGAACGGCGTCGATTGGGAGTCGGTCACCCTGCGCTGGCGTGCTGTGGCCGCGAAGGCGCTGACTCATGACGACCTCGTCGACGTGCTGTGGGAGACCGTGGGCGAGCTCAACACCTCGCACGCCTATGTCAGCCCGCCGTCTGGGCTCGGAGATGCGTCGAAGAAGCTCGGATTCCTCGGTGCGGATCTTGTGCGGAGCGCTGAGGGTTGGACGATCTCTCGCATCCTTCCCGGTGAGAGCAGTGAACCGGAGGCAAGGTCACCGCTGCGCCAGGCCGGTGTGGGAGCCCAGCCCGGCGATGTCATCGTGGCTGTCAATGGTCAGCCCGTCGACGAGGTGGCCGGTCCCGCCGCTCATCTGCAGGGGGCCGCGGACACGATCGTCGAGCTGACTCTGCGCCGCGGTCGCAAGGACCGCACGGTTGCCGTGATCCCGCTGCCCACCGAGGAGAAGCTGCGTTATCAGGATTGGGTGCGCTCCCGCCGGGAGTATGTGGCCGAGAAGTCATCCGGCCGCATCGGCTACGTCCATGTGCCGGACATGACCTCGTACGGCTGGGCACAGCTGCACCGGGATCTGCGACAGGCCATGGCCTGCGAGGGCGTCATCGCCGATGTGCGGTTCAACCGAGGCGGACACACGAGTGCTCTGGTGGCCGAACGCTTCGCCGACCAGGTGGTCGCGTGGGGTGCGGCGCGCAGCTATGACCAGATGGACCGGGACCCCGAGGATGCTCCGCGCGGGCCCGTGGTCTTCGTGGCCAATGAGTTCTCCGGCTCCGACGGCGACATCATCAACGCTCGCGTGCAGGCCAAGGGCATCGGCCCGGTGATCGGCGTGCGCACGTGGGGCGGAGTCGTCGGCATCGACGGTCGCTACGATCTCGTCGACGGCACCGGAGTGACGCAGCCGCGCTATGCCTTCTGGATCGAGGGCAAGGGCTGGAGTGTGGAGAACTATGGCGTCGAGCCTGATATCGAGGTCGAGCACGATCCCGGTCAGCTCTTCGCCGCCAACGATCCGCAGCTCGATCGTGCCATCACCGAGGTGTTCGCCGGGTTGGAGGCCCGTCCCGCCGCCCAGGCTCCGGAGTTCCCACCGCCGCGCGTGCAGCCGCTGAAGAAGGACGGTGCCGGGGCGCCCGACGCTCCTGCCGAGGGCTGATCCGGCGCCACCACCACCTGCCGGGCGCCCGCCGAGCGGCCACGAGCGCACGCGAAGCGACGTGAGGGTCCGCCCGGCCCAGCCACAACGTGGGGAGTCATCGACTTTTGATCCAGTCATCGAGAGAAAACTCGATGACTGGATCAGAACCCGATGACGAACCGAACAAAACTCGATGCGTGCCGGGCTCTACCGCTCAGTCGGGGTCAGGGCCCACACGCCGAAGGCGAGCAGTACGAAGCCCGAGATCACGCCGCTGATGACCGGGATGAACGCCGGAGCCGCCGCGAAGAAGGCGATGAACCCGCCGATTCCGCAGAGGGTCACGGCGGTGGCGAGCACATGAAAGCGATCGAGCCCGAACACCCAGCCGAGCGCGAAGAAATGGGTGCCGACGACCACCGCCACCCACGCCACTCCGAGTTCCGAGTGGCCGAGGCTCGCCAGCAGCCGGGTTCCGGCGAACAGCAGGCCCGCCTCGATGAGCACGATGATCCAGTAGGCGCGACCGAACGGCGGTCCCCGACGACCGCGTTCCCCTGATGCGCCGAGACGGCCGCCCCCACCACGTTTCCGCAGCAGTCCGCGGACCGCGAGGACCGCGATGCCGGCGAAGACGATGACGCCGACCGTGATGACGAGTGTGCGCCCCAGGGTCGAGAACTGGACGGTGTTGAGGACGAGGAACAGCAGTCCGAAGCCGGCACCGATGAGCGCCCCGATCCCAGCACCGGCAGCTGTCCGCCTGGCGCTGAGTCCTGTCGTGTGGTCCGGGTCGGGTGCTTCTGCGGTCATCATTGTCCGTTCGTCTGTGCGCTCTATCTGCCCCCGGGAGAGTACCGAGGGCCCGGCAAAGCCATTTTCCACCACGAGGTCTGCGACAACATCCCTTACAGCAGTCTTCCCAGCGAACTCACGTGTTTCCGCCCGAGCAACGTGGAGAGTCCATCGAGTCCGCCGTTTCCACTCCCTCCAAATGAGTCATCGGGTTCTGATCCAGTCATCGAGAGAAAACTCGATGACTGGATCAGAACTCGATGACGAAGTGGACGAAACCCGATGCAGGAGGCAGATGAACCCGTCTTCAGTCACGTGGACGCTGTCGAACTCCGCGCCGTAGTGGGGGCAGAAGCCTGCACGCCAGCGGCTCGTCGGTCATTCCGACAGACTCACCACGAGTGAAGGCGACCTGACCACGAGTGAAGGCGGCCTCATCACGGGTGCAGGGGCACGCTCGATTCGTCGGTGAGCGCGAGGAAGCCGAAGGTCTCCTGCAGGTACAGGTCGACGGTCTCACTGTCGTGGCCGCTGTAGCCGATCGACAGGTCCTGGCCGAGGTGGAGTTCGTAGTCGCCGCCGCGGGTGGACACGAGCAGGGCGCCCTCGAGAGCCGGCGCCCAGACGATCTCCCCGGCACCGAGCTGGCGTGAGAGGTGATCGCGGATCGGGAAACCGTGGTCGGTCGACTCGGAGACCTTCGTGTATTCGGCCTCGGACAGCAGCAGGCTGTAGGGCCCGTCGACACCGGCCGTGCGCAGACCGGACAGCGCCTGCGCCACCGCGTCCGCATAGTCCTCGACCGCATCGGGCAGGGTTACGGCCGCGTTCGACGAGTTCGGGACGATGCCGCCGATGCCTGCGGAGTCGAGTCCGTGGAGGATGGCCCGGTCCTCGGCCAGGGCGATCGTCGTCGCCGCGTCCTTGACCGGCTGCCAGTCCGAATCGCCGGAGCCGCGCGCTACATCGTCGATGGCCTCACGTGTGACCGTGAAGGGGGCGCGCAGTTCGACGAATTCCTGCACGATGCGCTGTCGAATGTGCAGACCCGACGAATAGGACTGCACATCCTTGATATGCCCCGTGGTCACCGAGGAGGTCTCGAAGCCGGTCGGCCCTTCGACGTCGACGATGCGCCGACCGGCGATATTGCGCTTGAAGGTGCGCCGAGCCTCTTCCTCGATCTCCGCCCAGGCCGGGCCGGTGATGGGGGCGAGTTCGCGATAGAGATTGTTCACTGTCGTCTCCTGTTCAGGCTGCCGATTCCCAGGCTGCCGTCCGTGGGTGCTGAGGGGTCTGCGTCTGTCGGGTCATCGCTGTGGGTCGGGTCGTCAGCGACCGAGTCATCGTCCGATCCGCCGTCGCTGTCCGGTCCGTCGATCTTCGCCGAGGCGGCTCCACCGATCCCGAGTCCCGCCTGGATAAGTTCCCCGTCGGGATCGTCGAGGAAATCCTGGGAGGGGACGAAGAACAGCCCGCCGGTCACCGCGTTCGAGAAGTCGAGGATCCGGTCGTAGGTGCCCACCGGATCTCCGATGAACATGTTCTCAAGCATCCGCTCGGTCGTAGTCACGTCCGCGGCATAGGCGATGAAATAGGTGCCGTATTCCCCTGATCCGACGGATCCGAAGACCATATTGTCGCGCACGATCTCCCGGTCGTTGCCGTCCTCGTCCTCGATCGAGTTGAGCACGAGGTGCGAGTTCGGGGCCTTGTCCTCCTCGGCGAACTCGACGTCGGAGAGTTTGTGCCGCCCGAAGGCCGCTTCCTGCTCCTCGACGCTGAGCTCGCCCCAGGCGGACATGTCATGCGTGTATTTCTGAACGATCACATAGGTGCTTCCCGGATATCCCGGGGCGCCATCGCCGGGAACGGCTCCCACCTCGGCTCCTGCCCCGGCGGCGGCTGCGACATCGGGTCCCACCTCGGCGGAATCCGAGACGGACTCCAGTGCGGAATCCTCGGCGAGGTCATCGGGGTGGAGGAACACGGCATCGACGGCACCCTGATCCTCGGGGTTCTCGGTGCCGTCGACGAAGCCGAGGATGTCGCGTTCGTCGAAATACCGGAAGCCGTGGACTTCGTCGGCGACGTCGACGGCGCCCTGCAGCGCGTCGCCGATGAGGCGGGCGAGTTCGAAGCACAGGTCCGGGCGGCGAGCGCGGATGTGGAACAGCAGGTCACCGGGAGTGGACGGTGCCGTGTGGACGTCTCCGCGCTGTTCGATGAAGGGGTGGAGACCCCACGGTCGGGGCGCGGTGAACATCCGGTCCCAGAGGTCGGCGCCGATGCCTGTGACGCAGCTGAGGTCGTCTTCGCGGGAGCGGAAGCCGACCGTTCGGGTGAGCCCTGCGATCTCGGACAGGAAGTCCTTGACTGTGCTCTCGAATCCGGGGCGGACGGTGAGGACGAGGAAGATCGCAGACGGCGACGGCGGAACCAGCACCCGTTGCGGACTCTTCCCATTGGGGAATGCCTGCTGCCAGACGGTCACTGCATCATCTCCTCCGCTCGCGGATTCGGCGCGGTGCACCTCGGGACACCAAGGTGACCTACGTCTCGGAGTCTACGCCTCACCAGGCGCGATTGGCCACGATGTGTGCGTCGGTCGAAAGGCACCCCTGAGATCGACAGGCACGGAGGCCATGACCCCGTCGTACACTCGAAGGGAAGCGAGCGAAAGGAGCATCTGCCGATGTCCGAGAAGAAGAGCTCCGCCAAGAGCCGCGCACACGAGGTCCGGGTCCGCCGCATCTACGACGACGTGCAGAAGTCCGATGGGACCCGGATCCTCGTCGATCGCGTCTGGCCGCGCGGGGTGAGCAAAGACAAGGCCCAGCTCGACGAATGGGTCAAGGACGTCGCGCCCTCGACCGAGCTGCGCAAATGGTATTCCCACGACCCGGAGAAGTTCGACGAGTTCGCCCGCCGCTTCCGCGAGGAACTGAAGAACGATGATGCCGCGCAGGCCCTCGATGAGCTGCGCGAGCTCGCACGGACGGGGACTCTGACCCTGCTCACCGCGGCCAAGCGCGATGACATCAGCCAGGCCACGGTGCTCGCCGAGATCCTCAACGACAAGAAGTCGAGCGGCGCAAAGACGAGCGGCAAGGACAGCGAATGAGCGAGATCAGCCCAGACACCCGCGACTGGACCGATGTCCTCGCCGGGGGCTGCTCCGAGTGCGGCTTCACCGGCACCGAGGACCCGACCGGAGTTCCCTCCACCCTCGCCGAGGCGGCCGCCACCTGGCAGACGGTCCTGACCAGGGATGACGCCACCGAACGGCGCAGCCCCGACCGGTGGTCCGATGTCGAGTACGCCGCCCATATGCGTGATGTTCTCAACGAATTCCGCCGCCGCACCGAGCGCATGCTGGCCGAGACCGACCCGACCCTGGATAACTTCGACGGCGATGCGGTCGCCGTCGATTCCGACTATGCCCATCAGATTCCCGCCGAGGTGGCCCCCGCCCTGCGTGCGGCCGCTGAGTCCTATGCCGGCCTCCTGTCCCAGGTCAGCGGGGAGGAATGGGACCGGCGCGGCTTCCGCTCCGACGGTCATGCCTTCACCGTCGCCTCACTCACGCTCTACGGACTCCACGAAGTCCGGCACCACCTCGGCGACGTCGGGGCCTGACAACACGACCGAGACAACCGGCGAAAGGTGAGGCCATGTCATTGGAATGGGAACAGATCGTCATCGATTCGCCCGACCCGTTCACGCTCGGGCGCTGGTGGGCTCGGGCGCTCGACTGGGTGATCGTCGACGAGAACGACACGGAGATCGAGATCCGGCAGACCCCCGATCGCCTGCCGGGAATCATCGTTGGCATCGACCGCGAAGAGAAGGTCGTGAAGAACCGACTCCACCTCGATTTCCGGCCCGATGATCGGGACGCCGAGGTGGCCCGCCTCCTCGATCTCGGAGCACGCCGTGTCGATGTGGGTCAGACCGGAGACGAACCCTGGGTCGTCCTCGCCGACCCCGAGGGCAACGAGTTCTGCATCCTCGGCTCCTGATTGGGCCGCGATCGGCCGGAACGCCGGCCGCAGCCGGACCGGAGTCACTGACGTCGAGACCGTCGATCCGATATTATTGGACACAGTTGTCCAAAATACTTTAGGCTCGTCATATGGGCAGGAAGAAGAGCTTCGACGAGCAGTCGGTCATCGATGCCGCCATCGCCGTGTTCAGCGAGCACGGCTATGCGGGAACCGATGTGGGACTGGTCTGCGAGCGCGCTAACATCGGCCGCTCGAGCTTCTACAACACCTTCGACAGCCTCGACGCCGTCTTCCTTCGCGCCCTGCGTGACTACACGGCCACGGGCATCCCGCTCAGGGAGGAACTCGACCACAGCCTCGAGCCCGCGCCCATCCTGCTCATGCACCGCCTCGGGGGCGCACTGGAGCAGCAGTGCAACGACGAGAACCGGACCGGGTGTCTGTCGGCGAACACGGCCGCCGAACTCGGTCGCGACGTCGACGCCGTGTGCTCGATCCTCGATGCGGACCGCGACGCGTGGCTCGACACCTACTCGGGCATCCTCGAACGAGGTCAGACCGCAGGCCACATCCTCGACGACATCGACCCTCGAATCCATGCCCCACTCATCCACAGCGTGCTCGCCGGCCTGCGGATCGCCGCTCGGGTCATGGCCACAGAGGACGTCCTCGCCCAGTCCCGAGCCTTCGTCGCAGGACTGTGCACTCCGGCCGGCAAGGCCACTCTCGAGCCCGGAGGTGCACCGGGCACCTCGACGAAAGGCAGCCGAACCCGATGAACGCCTCAGCACCGCCTTCCCTCAGACCCCGCGTCCCCGCCCCGGTCTACCTCCTGGCCGCCGTGATCTTCTGCCTCGGCACCAGCGAGTTCATGATCGCCGGAATCCTCGAACCCCTGAGCGCTGACTTGAGCGTGACGATCCCGCAGGCGGGCCTGCTCATCACGGGTTTCGCCGTCGGCATGATCGTCGGGGCGCCGGCCATGACGCTGCTGACGCTGACCCTGCCCAGGCGGGCGACGATGATCGTCATGATCATCGGCTTCTCCGCCCTCCACATCCTTGCAGCGCTGTCACCGAGCTACGGACTGCTCATGGTCTCAAGGGTGCTGTCGGCCTTCGCCTGCGGCGGGTTCTGGGCCGTCGCGGCCGTCCACACCTCGGCCATCTCTCCCGCCGCCGTGCAGGGCCGAGCCCTCGCCAGCCTCGTCGGCGGACTCACCGTGGCCAACCTCGTCGGAGTGCCGATGGGAACGTGGATCGGCACCCAGTTCGGATGGCGTTCGACATTCTGGGCGGTCGCCGTCGTCACCGCGCTGGCCGCCGTCCTCATCGCCGTGGCCACCCGGTCGAGCGCGCAGTCCGCCGACCCAGCGAAGTCCACCGACCCAGCGAAGTCCACCGACCCAGCGAAGTCCACCGACCCAGACGAAGCAGAGTCGCCCGCTCCCGCCGAGGCGGCCCCCAGCCTGCGAGCTCTACTGCGTGCCGAGATCGCGGCGTTCAGGGGACCCCGAATCTGGTTGGCCCTGGGCACGACGGCGCTGTTCCAGGCTTCGGTGTTTGCGTCCTTCTCCTACTTCTCCCCGCTGCTCACTCAGGTGGCCGGCCTGCCCGCGGACCTCGTTCCCGCAGTCCTCGCGGCCTTCGGCGTCGGTGCCTTCGTCGGTGTCGTCGTCGGCGGGCGCTTGGCCGACAGGAACATCTTCGGCAATATCGTCGGCAGCCTCACGGCTCTGGCGCTCAGCCTCGGCGCCCTATGGCTGGTCGCGGACAATGCGATCCTTGCCGTCATCATGATCGTCCTCGTCGGCGCCAGCGGTTTCTCCATCGCCGGGGCGCTCAATGCCCGCGTCTTCCAGATCGCGACTCAGGCGCCGACCCTGGCCGCCAGCGTCAACACTTCGGCCTTCAATGTCGGCAACGCGGTGGGACCTGCCGTCGGTGCCTGGGTCATCGCCGCCGGGTTCGGCTTCCCCTCCACGGTCATCGCCGCCATCGTCCTCGCGCTCGCTGCACTCGTCGTGGTGGCCGTGGCAATCGGCGTCGAACGGAAATGGGCACGGCGATCAGAGCCCATCCTCGCCGAGGCGGCCTGCTGATCCCAGCCCACCGACCATTGACTCCGGACCGGATGAACCCAGTCAGGGCTCAGCTCAGGGTCCCGGCCGGCTGCAACCGCTCGCGAGTGTCTTTCCAGGGCTTGACCCAGGTCATCTGTTCGGGAACCAGAGTCTCACCGCACGCGCTGCACACCTCACCCTGAGTCGTCTCCTGCCCGCAGGCTTCGTGGATGAGTCCCATATGGCCCCCGCCGGCAGGCAGGTCGGTGTGCTTCTCTGCCCACAGCGACAGCTGCTGGAGGATCGGCAGCAGATCGGCGGCGGCCTCGGTGGCCGCATAGCCCTGCCGGGTCCGCGCCCCATCGGCGTAGTCGACCTTCGTCAGCAGTCCGGCCTCGATCATCCCGGACAATCGACGGCTGAGGACGGCTTCGGAGATTCCGAGATTCTCCCGCAGCTGATCGAATCGCCCCCGACCGTGGAGGACGTCGCGGACGATGAGCAGCACCCACGGATCGCCGAGCACGTCGAGGGACCGCTTCACCGGACAGAACTCCTGCGACCAATCCGAACGCAAAGCCATCTCGACTACCTTTCTTCGAAGAAGTCTGCTTATACTTCCCCCAGTATAACTTCTTTGAAGAAAGTTCGAGGGATCGATGTCGACCATTCCACCCGCGCAGCGGAGGCACCGCCGCATCCACCCCGCCTGGTGGGTCGCTGCCGTCGCCTTCATCGCCCTGCTCGCCGCCGCCGGATTCCGGGCTGCTCCCGGAGCACTCATGGTTCCGCTCCACGCGGACTTCGGGTGGTCGATGAGCAGCATGTCCCTGGCGGTGAGCGTGAATCTGCTGCTCTACGGACTCACGGCCCCCTTTGCCGCGGCACTCATGGATCGCTTCGGCATCCGCCAGGTCGTGGCCGCGGCTCTGGCTCTCGTTGCCCTCGGCGCCGGAGGCAGCGTGCTCATGACCGCGTCGTGGCAGCTGCTCATATTCTGGGGAGTGCTCATCGGGCTGGGCACTGGTTCGATGGCCCTCGTCTTCGCTGCCACCATCGCCGATCGCTGGTTCATCGCCCGCCGCGGGCTGGTCATGGGCATCCTCACGGCCGGATCGGCCACCGGTCAGCTGATCTTCCTGCCGCCGGTCGCGACGATCGCCGAGTCCACGGGGTGGAAGCCGGCATCCCTGCTCATCGGCATCGCGGCGATGGCCGCCGTGCCGCTGGTCTGGTTCGTCCTCCGCGATCATCCCACTGACCTGGGCGTCCTGCCCTACGGTGCGGCTAATGCGAGCACGGATCTCGCGACCAACTTCAACGACGAGACCGAGCTTGAGGGCGACACCCCGACCACGGCGGAGTCCGCCCCGACCACGCCCGCCGAGCGCCGCGGCACCGACGCCACCCGACGCGCCTTCGCAGGCCTCTTCTTCGCCGCCCGTCATCGCTCGTTCTGGGCTCTGGCCATCGCCTTCGCGATCTGCGGCGCGACGACGAACGGACTCATCGGCATCCATTTCATCCCCTCGGCCCACGACCATGGGATGCCCGCGTCGACGGCGGCCGGCCTGCTCGCGGTCGTCGGGATCTTCGACATCGTGGGCACCGTGTTCTCCGGGTGGCTGACCGACAAATTCGATCCCCGGATACTCCTCGTCGCGTACTACACGTTCCGCGGGGTCGGCCTGCTGCTCCTGCCCTGGCTGCTCTCGGACACGGTCCATCCGAGCATGATCCTCTTCATCGTCGTCTACGGCCTCGACTGGGTCGCGACCGTCCCGCCGACAGCCGCCCTGTGCCGGGAGATCTTCGGTGAGAACGGGACGATCGTCTTCGGATGGGTCTTCGCCGCCCATCAGATCGGCGCCGCGGTCGCGGCCTTCGGCGCCGGTGTCGTCCGCGACGCCTTCGGTGAGTACACCTACGCCTGGTGGGGTGGTGCGGCCATGTGCGCCATCGCCGCGGTCCTGTCGTTCGCAGTCAAGCGCCGTCTGATCGATGATCGCAGTCAACCCGCCGTCGCCGAGGCGGCCCGGTAGTCCCAGCTCAACCGAGGTTCAGCCCTGATCCTTCGGTTCCCACAGCTCGATCCGATTCCCTTCGGGATCGGTGACCCAGCCGAACCGGCCGATCCCGTCCATATCCTCGGTCTCAGGAGCCACCTCGGCGCCGGCATTGCGCAGCTGCACCACCATCGCGTCGAGGTCGGCGACACGGAAATTCAGCATCGTCTGCTGCCGGTCCCGGCCGTCGGGTCGAGTCCCGAAGTAGTCGGTGTCGGCCTCGAAGAGTCCGATCACGGTCGGTCCCGCCGGCTGCTGCCACAGCCCGTGATCCCCGAAGTCGACCCCGAGGACATCCCGGTACCAGGCCGTCATCGCCTCGGGGTCGGCCGCCCGCAGGAAGTATCCGCCGATTCCAGTCACTCTCTCCATGGATGAATGGTAATCCCAGGGATGGACTCAAGTGTCGCGGAATGGCGCGAGACTGTAGTTTGTTACAGGGCACAGATCGTCAACCCGTGAAAGGACGTTCCATGAGCAAGTTCGCGCTCACCAATGCCAACACCGGCGAAGTCGAGGAGGAGTTCGCCTCCGTACCCGTCGATGAGATTCCCGCGTACATCGATCGTGCCCATGAGGCACATCTGGCGTGGAAGGAGACGCCGCTGTATGAGCGCGCGGCGATTCTGCGGAAGTTCGCCGATCTCGTCGATGAGAACGCCGATGAGATGACCGACATCATCGGTCGTGAGATGGGCAAGATCAAGAAGCAGGGACTCGGTGAGGTCGACAAGGTCGCCCGCACCGCCCGCTGGATGGCCGACAACGCCGCCACCCACCTGTCCACGACTCACCTGGCCGCCGCCGGCGCCGCCAGCAGCTATGTCGAGCACCAGCCGCTGGGCGTGCTGCTGGGCATCATGCCGTGGAACTTCCCCTACAACCAGATCGCCCGCTTCGTGCTGCCCAACCTCATGGTCGGCAACACGATCATGATGAAGCAGGCGTCGATCTGCCCGAAGTCCTCCCAGTACTTCGAGGACCTCCTCACCGAGGCGGGGCTGCCGAAGGGCGTGTACCAGAACATCTACCTCGACTCCTCCCACGCCGAGGAGGTCCTCAAGGACTTCCGCGTCAAGGGCTTCTCGCTCACCGGTTCCGAGGGTGCAGGTGCGTCCGTGGCTGCGATCGCCGCGAAGTACTACAAGCGCGCAGTCCTCGAACTCGGCGGAAACGACCCGGCCGTCGTCCTCGACTCGAAGGACGTGCCGTCGGTGGCGCAGAAGCTCGTCGGGCTGCGCCTGGCGAATGCCGGCCAGGTCTGCACCTCGCCGAAGCGCATGATCGTCGTCGATGAACTCTACGACGAATTCGTCGCCGAAGCCGTCAAGGCCGTCGAAGCCATGAAGATCTCCGACTTCGACGACCCCGAGGTCGGCATGGGACCGGTGTCCTCCGAAGGCGCTCGCGACGAGATCGTCGAGATGATCGAGAAGGCCGTGGCCGATGGTGCGACACTGCGCACCGGCGGCAAGAAGCTCGACCGTCCCGGCTGGTTCATGTCCCCGGCCGTGCTCACCGACATCGACCCGCGTTCGGACCTCGGCTGCAACGAGCTCTTCGGCCCGGCCGTGATGATCTACCGCGCCAAGGACGAAGAGGATGCTCTGCGTCTGGCCAATGACACCGAATACGGCCTCATGTCCTCGGTGTGGACCGATGACCTGGAGAAGGGTCAGGAGTTCGGCAAGAAGATCAACGCCGGCATGACCCTGATCAACGCCCACATGGAGTCGGGCCCCGAATACCCGTTCGGCGGCATCAACCGCTCCGGCTACGGCCGCGAGAACGCTCAGTGGGCGTTCCAGGCGTTCACCAACGAACACCTCATCCGCGTCCACGCCTGATCCCGTGCGCGCCCCGGTCTGAGTCCGGAGCAATAGACGACGCCCGGTCGGCTGCGAGTCATTCGCAGCCGACCGGGCGTTGTCGTTTGAGGTACGCGTGGTGGAAGCTGAGAGACTCGAGCCCCATGCACGCGGCGATGCCGGTGTCGGACCGGTCGCCTGGTCCTCAGCCGAGACCGGGCCCGACGCGGATCGCGTCGGCCGCGTCGAGGGCGAGTTCGATGCTCTCATCCCCGATGCTCACCGCGATCGACGAGGCGGCCGAACTGATCGATCTCACCTGCAGCTTCGTGCCGATGACGATTCCCCGATCGGTGAGATAGCGCAGCAGCTCGGGTGAACGGTCGGAGACCCGGACGACCTCGACCTCGACACCCGGTGCTGTCTCCTGCAGACGCCGGCTCGGGAATTCGGCGGTGCGTCCGTCGGCGTCGGGGATCGGATCCCCGTGCGGATCGCGCTGCGGACTTCCCATCGCTGCGTTCATCCGTTCGAGGACGAGATCGGACACGGCATGTTCGAGCCGATCCGCCTCGTCATGGACCTGATCCCAGGTCAGGCCCAGGGCCTCGACGAGGTAGGACTCGACGATCCGGTGACGCCTGACGATCTCCACGGCGATCTGCCGGCCCGCGTCGGTGAGCACGATCTGCCCGTAGGGTTCGTAGTCGATGTAGCCGTCGCGGGCGAGCTTCTTGAGGTTCGCCGATACCGTCGAGGCGGTCACTCCCAGCTGCTCGGCCATCTCCGTCGTGGCGGGACGACCGCCCGGCCATTCGTAGGCCTTCCAGATGAGGGTGACGTAATCCTCGACCATGCGAGTGACAGCGGGGCGCGGCATGATGGTCATTCTACGCGCGGGTACCGGCCGATTTCGGGTCGGGCGCGGTTCCGACGATCGATTCGCGTTTCGGTTCGTCCGCCTCGGCGGGGGTGTGCATCTGACTGTCATCGACGGTCTCATCTGCACTCTCTCGCGGGGGACGGCGGAACGGAGCGGCGAGCGTGGGCAGGATGTCACCACGGTGGAGGATGAGGAACACGATCGCCAGCACCGCCTGGATCGCGGAGAGGATGTAGCGCCCGGACGTATCGGTGACGAAGAACTGCAGTCCGAAGAGCGCGGCGAGTCCCAGCGCGGGTGCCCAGTGGAAGCGCAGAGCCAGGATGATCGCGACGCCGAGGATGGTCTGCGTGGCCGTGAGCGTGAACTCCTCGATCTGCCGCCCGTCCAGGGGCAGCCCGAGGCCGCCGCCACCGGCGAAGTGCGCGATCGGCAGGGAGCCGACGAGCAGGCTCCACTGGTTGACCTTCGAGGCGATGAGCGTGCCGATGGCGGCCCCGCCCATGCCGCGGACGGCGAACATCGCGGCGATGATGAACTCGGGTGCTTCCGAGGCCAGCGGGGCCAGCCACTGGACGAGGAAGTAGCTGTCGATGCCGAGGCGCTCACCCGAGGCCACGAGTGCCTCGGCGAACGGTTCGGCCGAGAGCAGGATGATCGCGGCTGAGACGACGAACATGGTGACCACTGTGATCCGGCGGGCCTTCTGCGGCATGGCGACGATGAGGGCCGCGGCGCCGACGAACTCCTCGTCGTCATCTCCCGCGGCCTGTCCGGCCCGCCACAGATAGGCGGCGAAGATGAGGACGAGCCCGATGCCGAACCACATGGGGATGCTGCCGAGCAGCGGGATGGCGAAGGCGATCACGCCGAGGATGACGAGGAAGCCGATATCCATCCGGCTGCCCGAGTCGAGACGCAGGGAATGTTGGACGGGTGACTTCGTCCGTTTGGCCATGCGGCGCGCGACGAGCAGGGCGATGATGACGACGAGCGGCCAGCCGAAGCCGAGGAGCAGACGGTTCGATCCGGTCATGTTCGCCGCCGCGAAGTGCAGGTAGTCCGGATCCGATCCGGATCGGAACGCGTAGTAGAGGTCCACGGCGTATTCGGGGAGGACCGCGATGAGGGCGAGCAGGGCGATCGCGAGGGCTCCCGAGATGTCCTTCTGCGCCGCCTCGGCGGCCCAGGCCAGCAGGAAGGCGGCCGCGACGATGGCGGCGCCGAAGGCGAGGAGTTCGAGGACCGGGGCGAGCTCGATGCCGCTGATCCGCAGCACCACGGCGGGTGCGGCGAAGAGCAGGCAGATCGCGATACGGCGAAGGATTGCTGTGGGCATGCTTCAAGACTTCCCGCCGCGAATCGGGTGTGTCTACGCACAACTGAGACTTAGACGCCTCCAACAATTGCGGAAGGTCCCGGGATCCGCTTGTTTCTGGGGATCTCACGGCCTGGCGGGATGAGGTCGTGTGCCCGAGGTCACCGAGCGCGTTTGGAGCGCATGGCCTTGAGCTGCTTCACCGTCGGATCGGCGGCGAGGGACCGGTACACGTCAGAACCGAGTGGCACTAGAGCGACACGGCCATCTGCATCATGGTGAATTCCCCACCCGTAGCGTTTGCCCAGTGGGGAAGATCGCAGGCACGGCTGGTCCTTGGCGAAGAACGCCTGACGCGCTTCCGCTCGTTCCTCGGTTGGGATTCCCTGGCGGGTGGCGTACACCTCGAACACCACATCATCGCTGGTGAACTGGTACGGGTGCTCGGTGATGAGTGCGTACTGGAGAGCTGCAGCAGTCGGAGCCTTAACCCCGACCGGGGGCTGCTCCGCTGCACCTGTCGGGCAGTCGTCTGCGACCTGGATGAACGTGCCGGTGTAATTCGTGCTTCCCATGCTTCAAGTCTCACCGGCCAACAGCGAGTCCGATAGGAGAAAAGCGACAGTCCACTGGTGCAGCCTGGAAGAATGGAATCATGACCCGGTCCAGTGACGCGAGGAAGCGCCCAATCGCCACCTCCGAGCGATCTGGCGTGCTCTACCCCGAGCGGCTGGCTCGCTACCAGGCGGGCTGGATCGACCCCAGCCCCGCCGCCTCGGCGATGATCGATCAATACTGGCATGTCTCTTGGGCGCTGGAGGACGGCGAACGACTGGATCAGCCGATCATCGACCTGCCCGCAGTCACCGTCAGCATCGAAGAAGGCGAGGTGCCCGCGCCGCTTGTGGTCACCGGGGTGCAGTGCGGGGCCTGGAGACGCACCATCGGCGGTCTCGGCCGAGTATTCGCAATCCGGCTTCGCCCCGCGGGACTGGCAGTGCTCAGCGACCTCACTCCTGCTCAGGTCGCCGACGCCACTGTGCCCCTCACCGCAGAACTCGGCCCCCGTCTGCATGCGTTCATGCAGCGCATCACCGCCTACACCGACCCCGCTGAGCGGGCGCAGGCGGCGAACGAGGCAGTCCAGCGGGCCATCGCGGAACGTGCCCTGACCTCGACGGGCCTCTTGGCGAACGATGTTTTGGACGAACTGCGCGAGCGAATCCACCACCGAACCGGCACGACGCTCACGGAACGGTTGGCACGGAGCGAGCGAACCATTCAGCGCGCTTGCCTGGACACGCTGGGCCACGGTCCGAAATGGCTCAGTCGCCGCATCCGCCTCCAAGAAGTCGCCCTCGCCCTCGTGACCCGCCCCACCGAGGAACTGGCCGTCATCGCTGCCGATCTCGGATACACCGACCAATCCCACCTTACGAACGACTTCCGCACGGCCACCGGCATCACCCCAAACGCCTACCGCCGCACCACGAGTAATCTGACCGCCTGATCCGAGTCCTCAGATCACCGGAGTCCTCAAGTCACCGTGGTCCGGAGAGTGCCGCGGCGAGGTATTTCGCAGACGGCCCCTGCCCGGCGTCGACGATGTCGGCGGGGGTGCCGGTCGCCACGACCCGGCCGCCGTCGTCGCCGGCGCCGGGGCCGAGTTCGACGACGTGGTCGGCGACGGCCACGACGCGCATATCGAGTTCGACCATGATGACCGTGTTGCCGGCGTCGACGAGGGTCTGCAGGTGTGCGACGAGCCGGTCGGCATCCGCACAATGCAGTCCGGAGGTGGGTTCGTCGAGGACGTAGAGGGTGTCACCGCGCTGCGAGCGCTGGAGTTCGCTGGCGAGTTTGACCCGCTGCGCCTCACCGCCGGAGAGCTCGGTGGCGGGTTGGCCGAGGCGCAGATAGCCGAGGCCGACGTCGATGAGTGCGGTCAGGGAGCGCATGATGTCGAATTCGCCGCTGAAGAAGTCGTGGGCCTCCTCGACGCTCATGTCGAGGATCTCTGAGACATTGCGTCCGCGCCACTGGATCTCCAGGGTGCTCGACTGGAAGCGGGTGCCGTGGCAGTCGGGGCACTCGGTGTAGACCGAGGGCAGGAACAGCAGCTCGACCATGACCGATCCTTCGCCTTCACAGGTCGGGCATCGTCCACCGGCGACGTTGAAGGAGAACCGGCCGGGCTTATATCCGCGTTCCCGGGCCTCCGGGGTATCGGCGAAGCGTCGGCGCACATGGTCGAACAGACCCGTATAGGTGGCGACGTTGGACCGGGGCGTGCGACCGATGGGTTTCTGGTCGATGCTCACCACCCGTCGGATCCCGGTGAGTTCCCCGGTGACGGTGCCCTCAAGCTCCTCGGGTTCGTCGGTGAGCAGGAGTTCGTCATCATCGGACGCCGGTTCGTCAGCAGTGGTGGAGGTGCCCAGTCGGTCGCCGATGATGGCAGGGAGCACCTGGCTGACGAGGCTGGACTTGCCCGACCCCGATACTCCGGTGACGGCAGTCAGTGAGCCCAGCGGCAGGTCGAGGCTGATGTCGTGGAGATTGTTGCGGCGGATGTTCGCAAGCTTCATCCAACCTCGCGGTTGCCGGTGTTCGTGGGGTTCGAGTCCGCGTCCGCCGAAGACATAACCCCTGGTCACGGATTCTTCGATGTCGGCAAGACCTGCCGTAGGTCCGCTGTAGAGGACGTCTCCGCCGCGTTCGCCGGCGCCGGGTCCGATGTCGACGAGCCAGTCGGCATGGCGCATGATGTCCACGGAGTGTTCGACGACGAAGAGGCTGTTCCCGCGGTCCTTCAACCCGTCGAGGATGCCCAGCAGGGCGTCGACGTCCTGCGGGTGGAGGCCGGCAGAAGGTTCGTCGAGCACGTAGACGACGCCGAAGAGGTCCGAGGTCAGCTGGGTGGCCAACCGCAGCCTCTGCAGCTCACCTCCGGACAGCGTCGGTGTGGTCCGATCAAGTGAGAGGTACCCGAGCCCGAGGTCGACGATCGGCCGGAGCCGATCGATGAGCCCCTCGCCGAGGCGGACGAACGCAGCGAGCTTGTCCGTCGCCGGGTGATCGTCGGCCTCCGTAGCCGCCTTCGCCGAGGCGACCTCATCGCGAAGGACGGACATGAGTTCATGCAGCGGCAGCGCGGAGAATTCGGCGATGTCGAGACCGGCGATCGTCACCGACAGAGCGTCAGGCCTGAGTTTCTTTCCGTGGCACACGGGGCAGGGACCGGCACTGAGGAATTCGGCGACGCGCCGCTTCATCGCGGTACTCTTCGTGTTCGCGAACGTGTCGAGCACGTATTTGCGGGCACCGACGAAGGTGCCCGAATAAGTTGGTTCGGCACCTGCTGCGATCGCTTCGCGCGCTTCGTCCAGCGTCAGCCGGGAGTGGACGGGAAGGTGCGGAGTCTCCTCGGTGTAGAGGATCCAATCACGGTGTTCGCGCGGCAGGTCCTGCCAGGGGACGTCGACGTCGTAGCCGAGGGCGACGAGCACATCGCGCAGCTGGTGACCGTGCCAGGCTTTCGGCCAGGAGGCGATGGCGCGCTCCCGGATCGTCAGCGTCGGATCGGGGACCATCTTGTCCTCGGGCACCTCGTAGACCCGCCCGATTCCGTGGCATTCCGGGCAGGCACCTTCGACGGTGTTCGTCGAGAAATCCTCGGCCAAAAGCATCGACTGCCCCTCCGGGTACCGTCCCGCCCGTGAGTAGAGCATGCGCACGAGGCTGGACACCGTGGTGATGCTGCCGACGCTCGAGCGGGCGCTGCGTCCGCCGCGCTGCTGCTGCAGGGCCACGGCCGGCGGCATTCCGGTGATCGAATCGACATCGGGGACCCCTGCTTGATCGATGAGCCTGCGAGCGTATGGGGCGACGGATTCGAGGTAGCGGCGTTGCGACTCGGCAAAGAGGGTGCCGAAAGCCAGGGAGGACTTGCCCGACCCGGACACCCCGGTGAATACGACGAGCGCATCCCGGGGCACGGTGAGATCGACGTTGCGCAGATTGTGTTCCCTGGCCCCGCGGACCCGCACGTCCGGCTGGATCTCGGTCGAGGACATCGGGTCCGTCATTCGGCGGGGCTGGCCTCGGTCGGTTCGACCACCTCGGCGGGATAGTCCTCCTGATCCTCGGGCTTGCGGATGAAGAACGC
The DNA here is from genome assembly GCF_012844365.1 of Brevibacterium sp. 'Marine'. Lineage (NCBI taxonomy): Bacteria > Bacillati > Actinomycetota > Actinomycetes > Micrococcales > Brevibacteriaceae > Brevibacterium > Brevibacterium sp. 'Marine'. The sequence goes on along the minus strand of NZ_CP051626.1, from coordinate 14,803 downwards.
GAGGACGACGGGGACGATCGCGATGACCGTCGCCAGCAGGAACGCGGCGTGGCCGCCGGGGGCTCCCGCCTCGGGGACGGACTTGCCGTCGGCCTGGCCGGCGTGCAATGCAGCGGAGTAGATCGAGATGAGCAGCGCGGTACCGGCGGCTCCCGCAACCTGCTGCAGGGTGTTGAGCGCGGCCGAACCGTGCGAGTACAGGTGACGGTCCAACGACCCCAGCGACGCAGAGAAGAGCGGAGTGAACGAACCCGCCAAGCCCAGGGACATGACGATCTGGATGATGATGAGCAGCCAGATCGGCGTGCCCACTCCGGCCGTCGAGTACGCGAACATCGAGGACGCGATCATGATCGTGCCGGGAACGAGCAGCGTCTTGGGTCCGCGGGCGTCATAGATCCGACCCATCACAGGGCCGAGCAGGCCCATGAGCACGGACCCAGGCAGGAGCACGAGACCCGACTGGGTGGCGCCGAGGCCGACGACGCTCTGCAAGTACAGCGGCAGCAGGGAGAAGGTACCGAACATCGACAATGCGACGACGGCCATGATGATGACCGAGAAGACGTAGTTGCGCGAATTGAACACGCGCAGGTCGAGCAGGGCGCGATCGCCCTTCTGCAGAACGAGCTGGCGCCACACGAAGAGGGCGAGGAAGACGATGCCGGCGCCGATCGTCGCCCACGCCAGGGTGCTCGTCGATCCGCCGCCTGCCTCACCGCCGTGGCCTCCGCCGAACCGGCTGAGGCCATAGACGATGCCGCCGAAGGCGAACACGGACAGAACGATTGAGATGACATCGATCGGGGCGTGCGTCGACTCGCCGAGGTTGGTCATCCACTTCGCGCCGAGTGCCAGTGCGATGAGCGCGATGGGCAGGATGATGCCGAAGAGCCAGCGCCAGCCCAGCGAATCGAGGACGATGCCCGACATCGTCGGTCCGATGGCCGGGGCCAGCGAGATGACAAGGCCGACTCGACCCATCATCCGACCGCGCGAATGCGCCGGGACCACGTTCATCATCGTGGTCATCAGCAGGGGCATCATGATGCCGGTTCCTGCGGCTTGGACGATCCGTCCGATGAGGAGCAGCAGGAAGCCCTGCGAGACGAGGCAGATGAGCGTACCGGTGGAGAACAGGATCATCGCGGCCAAGAAGATCTGACGCGTGGTGAAGCGCTGGAGGAGGAAACCGGTCGTCGGGATGACGACGGCCATGGTGAGCATGAACGCGCTGGTCAGCCACTGTCCGAGCTCCGGCGGAATGTCGAGGGCCTTGTTGAGTTCGGGGATGGCGATGGCCATCGTCGTCTCGTTGAGGATGGCCACGAAGGCGGCCACGAGCAGCAGCCAGATGACTCGCATGCCGGCCGGGTCGATGGTCTCGTGCTGGGATGTCTGCGCCTGTGCGGGTGAGCTGTCGCTGGACAAAACGGTGCTCCGTTCGGATGTGTCTGAGGGGCCCGGGATGTGGGCGGAGGTCGCACGCAGATGCCGAATCGACGCGCAGACGAAGGTGTCAACAGCATCTCAGACTAACGTATTCCCGTTTCGCGCCGACAGTGGGGAGAACCCGAAACTACGGCGATCTTCGTCACTGCTCGCTCGGTCTTCTCAGCAGGTGTCGTATCGGTACCCATGATCGCCTGCTGCGACGAGGTCGCGGTCGCGCAGGATCATCAGCGGTGGGCGATCAGGGACGGTGCAGGCGTCCGCGAAATCCAGCCCCGCCTCGGCGAGGGTGTCGGGATATTCGATGGCGAGGACACGATCGCCGTAGGTCTCGGTGTACGCAGCGCATTCGTCGAAGGCGGCGCATTCTTCGGCCACGGCGAAGTCGAAGCCGAGCTGCGTATGAGCGGCGTCGGCGAGTTCGGCGGCGTTCTTCTGCGCGATCGACAAGCCCTTGGTGTGGGCGCGGTCGACGTACGCGGCCGCGAGTTCCAGGGCACCGGTTCGGTCGATGTCGGGGAATCGGTCGGCCGTGTCGAGATTGTCGATCTCCACGGCGTCGAATCCGGATTGGGCACAGCTGTCGATGACGGGGCCGATGATGTCGAGGATCTGGGATCGTCGGTCTGCGGTCGAGGGGTCGAGGATGTGTTCGTCCGGCCAATCGGGGTCGAGGATGTGTTCGTCCGGCCAATCGGGGTCGACGATCAGGTCACCGGCGGCATCGTGGAGCAGCAGATCCGTGTAGTCTCGCCAATCCGCAGCCTCGTCGGGTTGGGTCTGGAAGCCGTTGACGTAGCAGACGGAGTAGGCCCCGGTCAGGGGTGCGGCACCGGCGTCGCGGACGACGATATCGATCCGACCCTGCTGATCCGGCAGCGAGTCATAGGTTCCGCCGAGCTGATAGTCGAAGGTTCCTGACGTCGGCAGCGACGGTGCTCCCGACGCCTGTGTCGACGGCGGCGATGCGTTCGCCGAGCAGCCTCCCATTGCACCGGCGATGCCTAGGCCGATGGCGACCGCGGCCGCCATCCACCGCGGTGGGATCGGGATCGGCGGAGGTCTCATGGACTCACTGTAGACGGAGGCGGCCGGCGTCGATGTCGCAGTGGAGTTCATTCTCTCTTCGATTCGACGTAGCGGATGTTCACCTCGGCGCTGTTAGCGTCGGCAGAGGAGTCGACCCGTCACCGAGGCGGCTCGTCTCCTGGCAAGTCAGTACCAGTCACACAGTCAAGCGGAACGAACGGAAGAGAATGACTCTGAAGAACGTCACCACGAAGACCATGACAGCTGCGATGATCACCTCCGCGGTCGTGCTCGGCACCGGTACGATCGCCTCAGCCGCCCAGCCGGCGGCACCGCCCGCCGCCTCCGCAGGGACCGAGAACTCGGCTTCGGCGGCGGACTCCGGCACCGCCTCGGCGAATCCGGAGGCGGAGAAGAAGTTCTCGAACATCGGCGACTTCCTCCAGCACTACAAGGGCCGGTCGCTGGCGAACTCACAGGGCGGTTATCAGGGAGAATGCGTCAGCCTCATCTCCCGGGCACTCGAAGAAGTCCACGGCGTCGACCACGGAGCGTGGGGCAATGCCGTGGACTATCAGGCAGGCGGCTCCGGTGGGAACAAGATGAAGGCGAACGGCTTCACCTGGCACACCGATCAGAAATTCGAGAACGGCGACATCCTCGTCTGGGGCGACGGCGACAACACCACCGCCTACGGCCATATCGGCATCTACTACGAAGGTCAGGTGTGGCACCAGAACTTCAACGGCGACCGCAGCCTGCATACCTACGACGGCCTCATCGACGGCTACCTCGGGTACTGGCGCGCCTGATAGGTTTTCGCGACGACGAAGGCTCCGAACCGCAATCGGTTCGGAGCCTTCGTTCTACGAGTGCTGTCTCAAAACTACTCGAGTGGAGGTAAGGGGACTCGAACCCCTAACCCTCTGCTTGCAAAGCAGATGCGCTACCAATTGCGCCATACCCCCGAAATGGGTTCACACCCTCACACCGAGTCGGTGTGTTCGGACCATTCGGCCTGGGCACCCTGGTTACGGTGCCGCCACCCGAAGAACACTCCCAGTCCCACCAAAGTGAGACCGCTGAGAATCCATCTTCTCATGATCCTCCTCGAAAGGAAATCCTGTTGTGACAGGACGTGGGCCTACCTGGACTTGAACCAGGGACCTCTTCGTTATCAGCGAAGCGCTCTAACCGCCTGAGCTATAGGCCCTTATCGGGTGAACCCGAAGTAAAACAATACCCATCGACCGCAGCTAAACACAAATCGACGCCCAGTGACCCCTCTCACACCCTCCAATTGCTACCTGACGGCGGCCCAGCAACCTTGCGCGAGGTTGCTGGGCCGCCGTCAGGTAGCAATAAGGGGAGGGGTCAGTCGTCGGTGAGGGTGAGGCTGAATCCGCCGGCGATGAGGGAGCCGATGTTGTAGATGAACGCGGCCAGGGTCGACAGCGCCGTCATCAGCACGATGTTGATGACCGCGATGATGAAGCCGGCTGCGACGACTCGGCCGAAGCCGAAGATCCCGATGATCCGCTCGGCCGATTCGGCGCCGGCAAGCTCGCTCATCGTCGATTCGAGGCCGCTCATCACACCGGTCGCCTGCAGCACGACCCACAGCACGATGAAGGCGACGATGGTGGCGATCCCGATCGCCACGGACATGAGGAACGACATCTTCATGACCGACCACGGGTCGACGGCGGAGACGGTGAGACGAACGGTGCGGGGGCCCTTTTTCTTCTTGCCCTTCCCGTTGTCGACCATGTTCTTCACGCCCATCTTCACGCCGCCGGAGCTGGCGCGGACGGTGTTCGCAGCATTTCCCATCACCGAGGTGGCGCTGCGGTTGCCGCCGCCCGATCCCTGGGAACCCGATCCCTGAGATCCGGCAGCGGGAGCGCCCGATCCCTGAGACCCGGTCTGGGTACCCGATCCCTGGGATCCGGTGTGTGCCGACGGCGTCGACCCGGCAGAGGGAGCGCGGTTGGGCTTCGGCGAAGCCTTCGGTGCGGGAGGTGCGACGACGGTCGCGTTCTGGCTGTCGGGTCCCGAAGAGCCGCGAGCGGAGTCGGATCCCTGTTTCGCGCCGGTTCCCGACCCGGAGTTCGAGCCTGAACCGCTTGCCGCGGCCGACTTCTCGTCCGACTTCGACGAGCCGGCCGTCAGACGGGTCGAGCCGCTCGACGTGCGTATGATCTTGCCTGAGCCTGGCTGTTTGCTATCGCTCACTCTTCCACATCCTCGTTGCCGGTCTGAGGCTCTGCGACCTCACCTTCCGGGACTTCGGCATCGTCTTCGCTTTCGATCTCGTCTTCGACCTCGGCCTCGGGCCCACGGGTCACTGCGATAATACGATCTTTCTTGCCCGGTTTCGCGAACACCACACCCATGGTGTTGCGTCCCTTCGCCGGAACCTCATCGATGCTCGACCGAACGATCTTACCGCGCTCCATGACCACGAGGACCTCCTCACCGTCTTCGACGATGAGCCCGCCTACCAAGTCTCCGCGCTGTTCGGTGATCTTCGCAACCCGGATTCCCAGGCCGCCACGGCCCTGCAGGCGGTACTCGTCGACCGGTGTGCGTTTGGCGAACCCTGCTTCCGTGACGACGAAGACATAGGTGTCGGGCCGGACGACGTCCATCGTCAGCAGCTCGTCGTCCTCCTTGAACTTCATGCCGGTGACGCCTCCGGTGACCCTGCCCAGGGGACGGATCGACTCGTCATCGGCGGCGAAGCGGATCGACATGCCCTTGCGCGAGATCAGCAGCAGATGGTCATCGGCGCCGACAATGCGGGCCGAGACCAGTTCATCGGGCTGACCCTTGTATTCGCGCAGGTTGATGGCGATGACACCGCCGGTGCGGTTCGAGTCGTACTCGCTCAGGCGGGTCTTCTTCACCACGCCGGAACGGGTGGCGAGGATGAGGAAGTCGGCTTCCTCGTAGTCCCGGATCGACAGCACCTGGGCGATCGACTCGCCCGGCTGGAGGGCGAGCAGGTTCGCCACGTGCTGGCCCTTGGCGTCCCGTGAGCCCTCGGGCAGCTCATAGGCCTTGGCGCGATACACGCGGCCGGTGTTCGTGAAGAACAGCAGCCAGTTGTGGGTGGAGGTGACGAAGAACTGTTCGACGACGTCATCACCGCGCAGTGCGGCGCCCTTGATGCCCTTGCCGCCTCGGTGCTGGGCACGGTAGAGGTGCGTCTGGGTCCGCTTCGCGTAACCGCCGCGAGTGATCGTGACGACGACCTCCTCCTCGGGGATGAGGTCCTCCATGGACACGTCACCGTCGAACCCGGCGAGGATCTTCGTGCGGCGATCGTCTCCGTAGCGTTCGACGATCTCGTCGAGTTCCTCGGACACGATCTCACGCTGGCGAGACGGGGTGGCCAGGATGTGGTTGTACTCGGCGATCAGCTGCTCGATCTTCTCGGCCTCTTCCTGGATCTTCAGACGCTCCAGGGCGGCCAGTCGGCGCAGCTGCAGGTCGAGGATCGCATTGGCCTGGGTCTCATCGACCTCGAGCAGCTCCATCAGACCGGCCCGCGCCTCGTCCGAGGACGGGGAGCGGCGGATCAGGGCGATGACCTCGTCGAGGGCGTCGAGGGCCTTGAGGTAGCCGCGCAGGATATGAGCGCGTTCCTCGGCCTTGCGCAGACGGAACTGCGTGCGACGGACGATGACTTCGATCTGGTGTTTGACCCACAGACGCAGGAAGGAGTCGATGCTCAGCGTGCGCGGCACGCTGTCGACGAGGGCCAGCATGTTCGCGGAGAAGTTCTCCTGCAGCGACGTGTGCTTGTACAGGTTGTTGAGCACGACCTTGGCCACGGCATCGCGCTTGAGCACGATGACCAGTCGCTGACCGGTGCGGCCCGAGGACTCATCTCGCAGATCGGCGATGCCGGCGACCTTGCCGTCCTTGACGTAGGAGGCGATCTTCGCGGCCAGGGTGTCCGGGTTGACCATGTAGGGCAGCTGGGTGACGACGAGGCAGGTGCGGCCCTGGATCTCTTCGACTTCGACGACTGCTCGCTGGGTGATCGAGCCGCGACCGGTGCGATAGGTGTCCTCGATGCCCTTGCGGCCGAGGACCGTCGCGCCCATCGGGAAGTCGGGTCCCTTGATGATGCCGAGGAGGGCTTCGAGAGCCTCTTCCTTGCTCGCCTCCGGGTGGGACAGCAGCCACTGCGCACCCTGGGTGACCTCACGCAGGTTGTGCGGAGGAATGTTCGTGGCCATACCCACAGCAATGCCGGCCGAGCCGTTGACCAGCAGGTTCGGGAACCTGGAGGGCAGAACCATGGGTTCCTGGTTGCGGCCGTCGTAGTTGTCCTGGAAGTCGACGGTGCCTTCTTCGATGTCCCGGACCATCTCCATGGCCAGGGGCGCCATCTTGCACTCGGTATAACGCGGTGCCGCCGCTCCGTCGTCGCCCGGGGAACCGAAGTTGCCCTGACCGGCCACGAGCGGGTAGCGCATCGTCCACGGCTGCACGAGGCGGACCATGGCGTCGTAGATCGCCGTGTCGCCGTGCGGGTGGTACTGACCCATCACGTCGCCGACGACGCGCGAGCACTTGGAGAAGTTGCGGTCGGGGCGGTAGCCGCCGTCGAACATCGCGTAGAGCACGCGGCGATGGACGGGCTTGAGCCCGTCGCGGACGTCGGGCAGGGCACGGCCGACGATCACGCTCATCGCGTAATCGAGGTACGACCTCTGCATCTCGAGGTTGAGATCAACCTGTTCGATCCGGTTGATTTCTGTTCCGATATCGTTCTCGTCGGCCAATGTGGGCTCTTCCCTTGTGTTCGTACCGTGTCCGGCTGGGTCTCAGCCGTGTGCGGCGGCGATTGGTGCGTGCAAAGAATGGGTGCGGTGCATCCGATCTCCCACCCTCACCGAGGCGGCTGCCCGGTGAGGACGGATGATCAGATATCGAGGAAGCGGACGTCCTTCGCGTTCTCCTGAATGAAGCGGCGACGCGAATCCACGTCATCGCCCATGAGGACGGTGAAGATCTCGTCGGCGACGATCGCGTCGTCCAGCGACACCTGCTTGAGCAGCCGGTGGTCGGGATCCATCGTCGTCTCCCACAGCTCCTCGTAGTTCATCTCACCCAGACCCTTGTAGCGCTGGATCGCGAGGTCCTTGGGCAGTCGCTTGCCTGCGGCCCGCCCGGTCTCGAGCAGTCCGTCGCGCTCCTTGTCGGTGTAGGCGAACTGGTGCGGGGCGTTCGACCACTTGATGCGGTAGAGCGGCGGGGTGGCGAGGTAGACGTAGCCGTGTTCGATGAGCGGCTTCATGTACCGGAAGATCAGCGTCAGCAGCAGTGTCGTGATGTGCTGACCGTCGACATCGGCGTCGGCCATGAGGACGATCTTGTGGTAGCGCAGCTTCTCGAGGTCGAACTCCTCACCGATGCCGGTGCCGAAGGCCGTGATCATCGCCTGGACTTCGTTGTTGCCCAGGGCGCGATCGAGTCGAGCCTTTTCGACGTTGAGGATCTTTCCGCGCAGCGGCAGGATCGCCTGGGTGTTCGGGTTGCGGCCCTGAGTCGCCGAGCCGCCGGCCGAGTCACCCTCGACGATGAAGACTTCGGATACGAAGGGGTCCTTCGACTGGCAGTCCTTGAGCTTGCCGGGCATGCCCGAGGACTCGAGCAGTCCCTTGCGGCGAGTGGCCTCACGCGCCTTACGGGCGGCCAACCGTGCCTGAGAAGCCTGCAGCGCCTTGCGCACGACGTCCTTGGCCTGGGCCGGGTTCGACTCGAACCAGTGTCCGAGTTCGTCACGGACCACGCGCTGGACGAAGCCCTTGACCTCGGAGTTGCCGAGCTTCGTCTTCGTCTGACCCTCGAACTGGGGATCGCCGAGCTTGACGGAGATGACGGCGGTGAGACCCTCGCGGATGTCATCGCCGGTGAGGTTGGGATCCTTGTCGCGCAGCAGCTTCTGTTCCTTCGCATACGCGTTGACCAGCGAAGTCAGTGCGGTGCGGAAGCCCTCTTCGTGAGTGCCGCCCTCGTGGGTGTTGATGACGTTGGCGTAGGTGTGGACGGATTCGTTGTACGACGTCGTCCACTGCATCGCGATCTCGAGTGCAAGAGTCTGTTCGCCCTCCTCGGCTTCGAAGACGATGACATCGGGGTGGACGAGATCGGCCTTCTTCGTCGAGTTGAGGTATTCGACATAGTCGAGCAGGCCGTTCGCGTATTCGTAGGTCACGGTGCGCGGCTTCCACTCGGTCGCTTCGTCCTCGTCGATCTGGACGTCGTCGTCATCGACCTCGTTGTGGCGCTCATCGGTGAGGCTGATCTTCAGACCCTTGTTGAGGAAGGCCATCTGCTGGAAGCGCGCACGGAGGTATTCGTAGGAGAAGTCCGTGGTCTCGAAGATCGAGCCGTCGGGCCAGAAGGTCACGGTCGTGCCGGTCTCGTCGGTGGCGTCTCCGCGCTGCAGCTCGCCGGTGGGCACGCCCTGGACGAAGTCCATCGTCCACGTGTACCCGTCACGTCTGACCTCGACAGCGAGTCGTTCGGACAGTGCGTTGACGACGGTCGAACCCACACCGTGAAGACCGCCGGCCACGGCGTATCCGCCGCCACCGAACTTGCCGCCGGCGTGGAGGATCGTGAGGATCACCTCGACGGTCGGCTTGCCCTCGGTGGGGTGCATGGCCACGGGCATGCCACGGCCGTCATCGGCGACGCGGACGCCACCGTCGGCGAGGATGGTGACCTCGATATGATCGCAATAGCCGGCCATCGCCTCGTCGACGGAGTTGTCGACGATCTCCTGAACGAGGTGGTGGAGACCGCGTTCCGAGGTCGAACCGATGTACATGCCGGGTCGTTTCCGGACTGCCTCGAGACCCTCGAGTACAGTGATGTCGCCGGCATCATAATGAGGCTGATCCTCGGTCGTCATATGACTCCTTGTTCGGATGGTCGCTATCAGCTCCCCATTCTACCGCGCCGCACGCTGAAATGCCCGTAAGCGGCCTGTGAAGGCGTATTTCCCGAATTTTCGTGCCGCAGATGTACCCCCGGACAGGTCAGGGAGCGCCTATGGCCGTTTGAGGCCTTCTGTGTTCTTCTCAGAAATGCACGGGGTTCTTCTCAGAAATGCAGGGTCGCTTCCCGGAATCTCGCCGAGGCGGCTGTCCGCTTCACCCGAATGTGTCCCTGGGGCCGCGGCCGGCCACCGATCGTCGGCCGCGTTTGAAACTGCGCCCCTGGGGTCCCTTGATCTCGATCTCGGTGATCGTCGCCGAGCCCAGTCCCTCCTCGAGCTTGCGCAGGATCGTCGGTCTGAGCACCCGCAGCTGGGTCGCCCAGGTCGTCGAATCCGCGGCGATGACGAGCAGCGGAGGAGAGAAGTCGATGGGAGTCGCGTGCTGGGCCACTTGGGGTCCGACGAGGTCGGGCCATCGGCCGAGCACCTTCCCGATGTCGAGTGAGGACGACCAGCCGCGATCGGAGATGAGCGAACCGAGCACCGATGACACCGTCTTCGGGTCACGGCCGTCCCTGCCCGATCCGGAGTAGACGACTTCGCCGCGCAGGCGGGAGCGGCGACGGCTGCGGACGAATTTCGCTTCGGTGACCTCCATCCGCCGGACCCGGTCGAGGGCTTCGAGTGCGGCGACGGGAGTGGAGTAGTCCCGGTCGATGCCGCTCATGATGTGCTGCTCTGCAGGAGTCGGGACTGGTCGATCCGGATTCCCTCGAGGCCATCGGGCAGATCGGAGTCGACGGCTGCGGTGATGAAGACCTGTTCGGCCGACGTCACTCTCGAGGCCAGACGCTGACGTCGGCCGGTGTCGAGTTCGGCGAAGACGTCGTCGAGGACGAGGATCGGCTGTTCGGAGGCGCTTCCGGCATCGGCGGAGAGCAGATCCCATCCGGCCAGCTGCATGGCCAGCGCCAGCGACCAGGTCTCTCCATGAGAGGCGTAGCCCTTCGCCGGATGGGTTCCGATCATCAGCGACAGGTCATCGCGACCGGGTCCGTGCAGGGTCAGACCGCGCTCGATCTCCGTCGTCCGGCGGCGGTCGAGGGCCGCGAGAAGCAGTTCTCTGCAGTCGGCAGCGGAATCGGCCTGCGAGTAGTCGATGCGCGAGTCATAGGCGATATGAGCACCTTGCCGCTCAAGTCGGGCGTCGGCGGCGATATAGGCGAAGTTCGTCTGCAGCGGCTCGACGATATCGGCGAGGATCCGCTGCCTGCCGAAGACGAGCTCGGCCGCGGAGTCCGCATAGGCCATGTTCCAGATGTCGAGTGTCGCCTCGAGGCCGGGATCGCGGTCCTCACGGAGTCGTTTGAGCAGAGCATTGCGCTGTTTGAGTGCCCGTTCGAAGTCCGTGATGATCGAGGCGAAACGCGGATTTCGCGCCACGACGAGGGTGTCGATCCAGGACCGACGTTCGGCCGGTTCCCCGCGCACCAGGCTGAGGTCCTCGGGAGCGAAGACGACACAGGAGACGAGGCCGAGGATGTCTTTGAGCTTGACCGCATTGCGGTTGACCCGGGCCCGGTTGGCGCCTTTGGCCTGGATGGTCACTTCGACGGTGGCGTGCCGCTGATCCCGGTTGACCAGTGCGGACACGGTCGCAGCCGGTCTGTCCTCGTGGACGAGCGGAGCGTCGAAGGCCACCCGATGGGAGCGCTGATGAGCGAGGTACCCGATCGCCTCGACGATATTGGTCTTCCCGGTCCCGTTGTCGGCCACGAATGTGGTGACTCCGGGTGAGAACTCGAGGTCGAGCTCGGGATACGACCGATAGTCACGCAGGGAGAGTCGGGATATCCACATTCAGATGCGCGTGGGCATGAGCAGATAGCGGTAGGACTCGTCGGCGGGTCCGTCGAGTTCCTTCTGCCCGGAGATGATGACCGGTTTCATCGGCTGTGTGAAGGAGAAGTTCACATAGGGACTTTCGACAGCGGCGAGGCCCTCGGCGATGTAGTGCGGGTTGAATCCGACGGTGATCTCGTCGCCCTGCAGGGTGGCTTCGACGGCTTCGGAGGCCTGAGCGTCGTCACCGGTGCCGGCATGCAGGGTGAGCATGCCGTCGGTGACCTCGAAGCGCAGCGGGGTGTTGCGTTCGGCCACGAGCGAGACGCGGCGAACGGCTTCACGCAGCACAGCGGTCTCCACGATGGCATGGATCGGAACCGAATCAGGGAACAGCGACCGGACCTTCGGGTATTCGCCCTCGATGAGCAGCGAGGTGGTGACTCGGCCCGCCGAGGTGAAGGAGATGAGGTCCTTGCCGGCATCGGTGCTCAGACCGATCGTGACATCGCCGCCGAGGGACTTCGAGACATCGGAGAGTGTGCGCCCACGCAGCAGGGCCACGGCCGAGACGTCGGGGCGGCCCGGGTTCCAGGTGAATTCGCGAACGGCCAGACGGTAGCGGTCGGTGGCGAGCATCGTGACCTTCTCGCCCTCGATCTCGACGCGCACGCTGGTGAGGATCGGCAGGGTGTCGTCCTTCGAGGTCGCGATCGTGACCTGTGAGACGGCGTTCTGGAACTCACCGGCAGAGACGGTGCCCGAGTCGTCGGGGATCTGCGGCAGTGCCGGGTACTCAGCCACAGGCATCGTCATCAGCGAGAAGCGAGAGGAGCCGCAGGTGACGTCGACCTTCGCATCAATCTGCTCGAGCGTGACCTCCTGGTTCGGCAGCGCCTTGGAGATGTCAGCGAGCAGACGACCGGAGACCAGCACAGTTCCCGCGGAGGCGACATCGGCGACGATCTCGACGCGGGAGGAGACTTCGTAGTCGAAGACAGCCAGGCGCACTGTGCCGCCTGCTTCGGCGGTGATGAGGATGCCGGTGAGGACCGGAGCGGAAGGACGGTTGGGCAGAGTCTTGGTCGCCCAGGCAACAGCGTCAGCGAGAACGTCGCGATTGACTTTGAACTTCAAGGGGGATGCTTCCGCGTTCACTTTACTCCTTCGGGGTGGCCACCCGACCTGCACTGGGCATCTGGCACAAGATTCCGGGTTGCGAGTCACAGGCTCGATACTGCTCGGAAAACTTTACACAGCCTATCCGATTTGTGCCCACCTCAGGAGTGCCGGCCGAAAAGGGCTGCCAAGGGCTGCCAGCAGAGTGAATCTCGCATTCGAGAATCACTTGAGATCCTGTGTTCGAATATTCGGCAGCTCTGCACCTGTGTCGAACTCGAGACCCCGAGCTCGAAGCTCATCCACCGCAGCAGTCGGTGGCGGTCGCCCTCTTGAGAGTTGAATTCACTTGGTAGAAGTATCAGCACTTGTGGAGACTGTGGATAAGTGCCGCTTACCCCAGAGTAATCAAGGGTTCTGACCGACTATAGGCTTGTGGATGCCATGTGCACCGCGACGGAGGCGTCGGTGGGCGCTTGGGTAAACACAAGCATGTAGTTCACATCTTTCCACCCGCGCAGCAGTTCTGTCCACCGGTCTGTCCCCAGCTGTGAGCAATTGTCCCCAGAGTTATCCACAGATGTGTATGACGTCTTCTATAGGCGGTGCTGTTGTTTAATGCGGTTTGTGAGTTCGGTGACCTGCGTGTAGACGGCCCGTCTTTCAGCCATCTGAGTTCGAATCTTCTTGTTCGCGTGCATCACGGTCGTGTGATCGCGTCCACCGAAGGCCTGTCCGATCTTCGGCAGAGACAGGTCGGTGAGTTCACGGCACAGATACATGGCGATCTGTCTGGCCGTGGTCAGCGTTCGGGACCGGGAGGTTCCGCACAGGTCGTCGAGAGTGAGGCTGAAGTAGGCAGCGGTCTGGCCCATGATGTCCGCGGCCGAGACGGCAGGGGTGTCATCCGGGGTGATGAAGTCCTTGAGGACGGTCTCTGCCAAGGAGACGTCGATCTGCTGATCGTTGAGGTTGGCGAAGGCCGTCACGCGAATGAGAGCGCCTTCGAGCTCGCGGATGTTCGACGACACCCGGGAGGCGATGTATTCGAGGACATCATCGGGGACGTCGAGCTGTTCGGCTGCGGCCTTGCGGCGCAGAATCGCGAACCGGGTCTCCATATCCGGCGGCTGCACGTCCGTGAGCAGACCCCATTCGAATCGGGAACGCAGCCGCTCCTCGAAGCCCTTGAGCATCTTCGGCGGCTGATCGGAGGTGATGACGACCTGTTTGGCCTCATTGTGCAGAGCATTGAAGGTATGGAAGAACTCTTCGACGGTCGCATCCTTGCCCTGCAGGAACTGGATGTCGTCGATCATGAGGATGTCGACCTCACGGTAGCGGCGCTGGAAAGCCGGGCGCAGAGCGTTCGAGGTCTTCGACGAGCCGATCGTGTTGATGAAGTCGTTGACGAACTCTTCGCTGGAGACGTACTTCACCCGGATCTCGGGGAACAGCTGAGTCGCGTAGTAGCCGATCGCATGGAGCAGGTGGGTCTTGCCCAGCCCCGAGTCCCCATAGATGAACAGGGGGTTGTAGGCCTTGGCCGGTGCTTCGGCGACGGCGAATGCCGCAGCGTGGGCGAACCTGTTGGACGCGCCGATGACGAAGGTGTCGAAGGTGTACTTCGGGTTGAGCTGGGCGACGCCGGGAGCATCGACGGGCGGGCTCATCGGGGCGGCGGTCGCCTCGGCGATCTTCATCTCACGGTCGGTCATCTCCGATTCGGCCGGAGCCTGCGGCTGCTCGGTGGGCATCTGCGTCGCCGGCGGCGCAGATGTCTGCGCTTGCGGCATCTGAGTATTCGGAGGCTGCGCGGCGGGCTGGCTCTGACCTGGTTGGCCCTGGTTCGGCTGGGCGGATTCCGGAGTCGAATGATCGGCCGGGGTCGGTCGCACCGGTTCGGCCGCCTCGGCGGGGGTGGGTTCCGGTGTTCCCGTCACCGAGGTGGAGGTGACCGGATCGATGGGGACCTGGGGTCCCGGGGTCGGCTCTCCGATGAGATCTTCGAAGCGGATCGGCACGTCGAGTTCCGGATCGACGACGAAGCCGAAGGTCACCTCGAATTCCAGGACTTTGGAGAACTCCCTTGTCAGAGGGCCGAGCAGCCGGGTCTCAATGGTGCGACGGGTGTGTTCGTCGCGCACGGCGAGGAGGACGAGGGCATTGTCGACGAGGGCTTTGGGCACGGCGAGGGAGAGGAATCCCTTCTGGTGCGACGTGAGGTCCGGGTCCTTTTCCAGGTTTGAGACCACCGTGCGCCAACGGCTGATGAGCTCATTTTTGGAATTCGACACCGTCACATTTCCTCAGCTTTCAAAAATTCGTTCTGGCGTGATCCACACCTGTGCATGACTTCCACATAGTTTTCCACAGAATGTGGACTCTTGCCGACTC